>MKUZ01000001.1 GCA_001899065.1 Devosia sp. 66-22
CAAGGGTCACACATGGGTCAAATCTCGATGGAAAAATCCCAGCCTGCTGGGTCAGTTCTCAGTGGCAATCAACACCCGGGGCAGACAAAGCTGCTCGAGCACATCGCACTCGAGCTCTGCGACAAGGGCATTGAGACAGCCGCAATCAGCGGGCCGAACGGCAACGGCGGTAACGGCAACGGTGGTGGTGGCAACGAGAACGGTGGCGGCGGCAACGAGAACGGCGGCAACGAGAACGGCGGCAACGGCAACGGTGGCAACGGTAACGGTGGCGGCGGCAACGAGAACGGAGGCGGTGGCAACGAGAACGGTGGCAACGGCAACGGTGGCGACTCCTCGTCCTCGTCGTCCTCGTCCTCGTCGTCCTCGTCGTCTGAGGAGTCCTCATCGTCCTCGTCAGAGGAGTCGTCGTCTTCCTCGTCATCGTCCGAGCAATCCTCGTCGTCTGAGGAATCCTCGTCGTCCTCATCGTCTGAGGAGTCCTCATCGTCTTCCTCGTCCTCGTCGTCTTCCTCGTCTTCGTCTTCGTCTGAGGAGCCCACGACAAAGATCTGCCCCAATGGGAGGGAAGTCCCCATTGGCAGCGACTGCAACAGCGGTGGCGGCAATGACCCGGGCGGTTGTGATCCGGAGAACCCGGCGCACGGCTCGAGCTGCAGTTCGTCCGTGTCGTCGACCCCTCCCGAGCCGCTGGTGTGCAAAGAGGGTGAGCACGAAGAGGACGGCAAATGCGTGAAGGACAAGAAGGACAAGTAGGCTTCGTCCGGTCCGCGTGATCGAGCCCGCCGCGTCCCCCTGCGGCGGGCTTTTCGTCAGGAGATGTCGTCGTGCGTTCTCGCGGTCCCATCGCAGCCACTGCTCTGTGGCTGGCTTTCACCATCATAGCGGCGGCGGCCGATCGCTATCCCCCGGCCACGTTCAGCGACCTCCATGAGGGGTCCCTCAACATCTCGGTCTTCACCTTCCGCGACCTCAATCGCAACGGGAAGTACGACATCGGCGACCTGCCGCTCGTGGGGATTCTGGTCGATCGTTCGACCGAGGGGCTGCCGGACCGCACGCGCAGTTCCAACGGCAGCGGCTTTGCAAACTTCGAGATGTCCGCGACCAATCTCACCAGCGATGTCCCGCTGGACGGAGCCTACACCTTCAGCGTCGCCATACCGGATGGCTGGCACGTAACGACCGGGAACGCGGTCCAGGAGACGCGCTTCTTTCTGCTCCCCGGAGCCCCGGCCGACATGTTTGCCGATCCGCCGCCGCTCCCTGTGGGGCTTGCGCCCGACCTCACCATCAGCGGTTCTGTCGAAAAGGGCACGACGACGCTCCGCGCGACATCGCCTGCCGGCGAGACACTGGACGTTCCGCTCAACGGCGGCCGGTACACCCTTCCCGCCGGGCAGGGGCAATGGACCTTGGCCTTCGATGGCGCGAGTGGCCCCGTCGAGCGCACCGTTAACGTAAAGGCGGAACCCGTCGTTGTGTCGGAGGCCGGGCGGACATTGCCCAGCCCGTCAGCCGTCGAGGTCGTGGACTTCGAGAGCCTCGTGCCCGCCGAGATCACCAAGGTCCCCTCGGGCTATCATGGGCTCGACTGGCAGAACGTCGTCGCAGCCTACTGGAAGTTCTACGAGGCCGAAGGATACCGCAACGCTCTGATGTCGGGAGCCTTCGTGGGCTACAACGGCTCGGGGCAACCGGCCTCGGTCTCCTCCGAAACGCCGTTCGATTTTGCCGGTGGCTATGTCGGGCTGGGGAGCCTCGCGGCCCAGGGCGAGCAATTGCGCGTGCTCGCCTGGCGCGGCGACGATCTGGCCTACCAGGAGACCATCACCCTGTCCGCGCTCGGGCCCGTGTACTTCCAGGCCGATTTCAGTGCTGTCACGCGCATCGAGTTCCGCACCGCTCATTACTGGCAGGCGATCTTCGACGATCTCCAGTTCCACCTGCCTGCGCCGTGAGGGGGCCCTAGCTCCACACCAGTGGATCAGGTCCTGACATCGAAATGATGTGGTAGCCGCTCTCGCTCAGTGATCGGACCGAGCCGCTGAGGTTGTCGAGGACAAGGTCCTCGGTATCGGTCTTTACGACGAGAATGGCGTGTCCTTCCTGCGCCGGCGTCTGCACATAGGCAATGCGCAGGGCGCTTGGCGGCAGGCCCGACGCGATCAGCGCGTGGCGCTTGGCGAGCACATAGTCCTCGCAATCGCCGGCCGAAACGCTCACCGACCAGACATCGGCGCCCTGGTCCTCGCGTGGTGTGATCGCGCGATTGACCGAACTGTTGATGCGTTCGAGCGTCGCTGCGACCTCACCGTCGACCACCAGTGTGCTCGTGCCACCGGCTTCGCACTCCTCCGGCAGCTGAAGGCACATCAGCAGATAGCCGAGCGGAACGTCGGTCTCCGCCCGCGCCGGCGTCATGCCGGCAAGGGCGAGGAGAGCGGCAACGGCGATGCCGCCGATAGCGGGGGCAGGTGCTGGCATGGCGTCCCTCCGTTTCGAGGGACAGTGGGCGGTGAGGGTTACGGCTTGGTTCAGCCGTTTGGTAAACCTCTCCTTACCCGGCCGATCGATGGCCTTTGCTTAAAACTGTATCGACTTTCGCCCGCTTTGTTTGAGGGCTTCTACCTAGCCTCCGGCACCAGCTTCGACGCGACAGGCGCGTCACTGGGGGCCGGCAAAATGGCAGCGATCGCCACCTACGGGGTCACAGGGGACCCTCTCCTTGATGGTGTGCTCAGCGGCAGGAAATGGGCTGCGGGCAGCCTCTCCTTCAGTTTCCCGACCAAGAGCAGCTACTACGGCACCAGCTATGGCAGCGGGGAGAACCTCAAGGGCTTCGAGGCGTTCACCGCCCAGCAGGCCGGCGCGGTCCGCGACATCCTCAAGCTGTACGCCAGCGTTTCCAAGCTCGCCTTCACCGAGAAGGTCGAGAGCTCGACGTCTCATGCCGACCTGCGCTTTGCCGAGTCCGACGCGACCGGCACAGCCTGGGGCTATTATCCCAGTACCTCCGCCACCGGCGGCGACGTCTGGTTCAACAACTCCAAGAACTACTACGACGCGCCGGTGCGCGGAAACTACGCCTGGCTGACCATGCTGCACGAGACCGGCCACGCGCTCGGGCTCAAGCACCCGCACGAGGCCAAGGGCGCGTTCAACGCTCTCCCCGGCGACCACGACTCGCTCGAATACACCGTCATGAGCTACCGCTCCTACATCGGAGCGTCGGCCGGCACCGGCTACACGAACGGCAATGCCAGCTATCCCCAGACGCTGATGATGCTCGACATCGCCGCCATCCAGAAGCTCTATGGCGCGAACTTCTCGACCAATGCCGGCGACACAGTCTACAGCTGGGATCCGGCGACGGGCACCATGTCGATCAACGGCATGGCGCAGGCCTCGCCGCTCGCCAACAAGATCTTCATGACGATCTGGGACGGCGGCGGCAACGACACCTACAGCTTCGCCAACTATTCGACCGGCGTGACGGTTGACCTTGCCCCCGGCGCGTGGACGACCACGTCCGCGGCGCAGCTCGCAACCCTCGGTGCGGGCAAGGTCGCCATCGGCAACATCGCCAATGCCCTGCAATATCTGGGCAGCTCGGCGTCGCTCATCGAAAACGCCATCGGTACCAACAGCGCCGATAAGATCTCGGGCAATGCGGCGGCCAACAAGCTGACGGGCGGCGGCGGCAACGACGTGCTCGATGGCCGCGGCGGTGGCGACACCGCCATCTATTCGGGCGCGAGGAACAGCTATTCCTTCGGCCAGAACGGCGACGGCACCTGGACCGTGCTCGACCTGCGCTCCGGCTCGCCCGACGGCACCGACACGCTGAGCAACATCGAATTCCTGCAGTTCAACGACGCGCTGGTGCAGATCGCGCCCGTGCCCGTCTCGATCATCGACGAGACTGCCGCCGCGGTCCCCCTCGCCAACACCGACAGCTATACCGTCAAGTCGAACCACAAGCTCGTGGTCAAGGCCAGCAAGGGCATCCTGCGCAACGACACGCATGATGACGGCGACCATCTCGCGGCCCACCTCGTCTCGGGTCCCTCCAAGGGCAAGCTCGTGCTCAAGGCGGACGGCTCTTTCACCTACAAGCCCACCAAGGACTTCAAAGGAACCGTCAAGTTCAAGTACATTGCGACCGACGGCGACGACAATTCGGCGGTCACCGTGGCCTCGATCAAGGTCGGCTCGTCCAAGACCAAGAAGAGCAAGGGCAACGACGCCGACCACAATGTGGGCGACGACCAGATCCCTGGCCCCAAGACCGACGCCTTCCACTTCCAGGACGGCGTCAAGCACGGCTCCTCCTGGTCGATGCCGCAATTGGGGTTCCAGGCGGGCATGCTCGACGGGCTGAACGCGGTTCTGTCCAGCATCTCCCACACGGGCGGGCAGGGCGGCTACGACATCGGCGGGCTGCCGGACTTCTCCAAGCTGTTTGCCGCCGACCACTACTGGATCTGAGGCGCCACGATGGATGCGGACTGGATATCGATGGACCAATGGGCCCGCTGCGCCGAGCTCAGCCGCCCCGGCATCGTGTTCGAAATCCGCAATGCCGAGGGGCTGAGCCTGTTCACGCCCTGCGTCATGCCGCCGCCTGAAGCGCCGTTCGACTGGACGCTGCCGCTGCTCGAATTCCGCCCTGTCGCGGAAGAGCCGGCCGAGCACGCCGGCCCCATGCCGCTGCCGCGGTCCTAGCTGCGCTTGGGCGCATGCCCGGCCCTCCGCCGTGGCACCGCCTGGGCGCGCTGCGCATGGTTGCGTGGGAAGGACCGGGACCGTACAAGCAGTAGTTCATCCCCCACACGACTTGATCGGAGCCACCATGGCTGCCCCGCCGCGCCGCCCCACAGGATCCATCGAGCAGGCTGAGCGCGCCTTCAAGGCGCTCACCACCAAGCCAGTCGAGAACGTCTCGCCAAAGGCCAATGCCATTCCCTCCGGCAAGGAGACGGTGTCGCTGCGCCTCGACCGCGATGTCCTCGACCACTTCCAGGACGACGGCCCGGGCTGGCAGGACCGCATCAACGACGTGCTGCGCAAGGCAGCCGGTCTCTAACCATGGTCGAGATCAGCGACGACGACATGCAGGCGCGGCTCGATACCGTCCGGCCCTATGTCGTCGTGCTGCTCAAGAAGGGAGCGGCCTACACGCCGCCCGACGACCGTCCGCCGGAACAGCAGCGGATTGTCATCGAGCATGGCAGGCGCAACATGGCGCTCCAGGCTGAAGGCAAGCTCTCGATCGTCGGGCCGCTGCAAAGCGGCGGCGACTTTGTCGGGCTCTATGTGTTCGCCGTGCCGGAGGATGAAGTGCGGACCATCATGGAGTCCGATCCCGCATTCGAAGCGCGAATCTTCACCTACGAGCTGATGACGTTCTTCGGCTTTCCCGGAGATGTCTTACCGCCAGCCTGAAATCGGTCCATCGACCGAGAAGAACGCCGTTCTGCCGTCCGGGGTGACACGGACGGCCGACAGCCGGCCGGTGTGGAAGCAATGCGTATCGATGCAGATCCGGTGCGGCGTCGCGATGATATCACGCCCCGGCGTGTGCCCGTGCACGACGCGCAGCCCACCCGTGAGCTGCGAGGTCAGGAACGGTGCCCGAATCCAGATCAGGTCGTCGTCCGACTGCATCGACAGAGATATGCCCGGCCGGATGCCGGCATGGACGAACAGCCAGCCGGGCAGCGAGAGCCAGCTCGGAAGCGCCTCGAGAAACCGCCGATGGTCGACGGGGAACCGCTCATCGAGCATCCGCCGAAGTGCCTCGCTCGTCCGCAGCGGCGGGTAGTCGATTTCGATTCCGTAGGAGGCCAGCGTCTCCATCCCGCCTTCATCGAGCCAGTAGGCGTGCGCGGCCGGGTTGCCGAGGAAGTCCAGCATCATCTGTTCGTGATTGCCGATCAGCGCGAAGCGGCGGAAGCTGGCCGGGGCAGGGCCCATCACATGCGAGATCACGTCGGCCGAGCGCGGGCCGCGATCGACATGATCGCCCACCGTCACCAGCCACTTCTCACCCTCGAAATCGCGGGCGTCCTCGGCGATCCGCGCTTCGAGCGCCAGCAACTGCTCGAGGCAGCCATGCACGTCGCCGATGGCGTAGACGGCGGCCGGCCAGGTATGGAAGGCGACGCGGGGGCGTGACATTCCGCCTGCTTAGCCGATCGTCGGAGCCAGTTGAAATATTCGTTTGCTGCCACGATGGTGTCACGGCAAAACCGAACTTGTTCGTGTATCAATGCAACTCAAGGCCGCGCGGACGGCTTGGAACAAAGTTGCGATCGAAGAGGGATCCTCATCATGAAGCGTAACCTGATTGCCGGCGTGCCGATCGCGCTGGCTGCTGCCCTGCTGTTGAGCGCCTGCGGGAACAATCCGCCGCCGCCGAGCCCGGCCTCCAGCGAACCCAGTTCCAGCGTGGCCGATCAGGCTGCGGCCGACCAGGCCGCCGCCTCGCAGGCCGCCGCCGAAAAGGCGAGCTCGGAAGCGGCCGCCGCCGAAGCCGCCGCCGCCGAGAAAGCCGCGTCCGAGCAGGCTGCCGCCGATGCCGCCGCCTCGAGCATGGCTGCCGAGCTGGCAGCGTCGGAAGCTGCCGCCTCGTCCGAGGCCGCTGCCGCCGCCGAAGCTGCCTCGTCCGAGGCTGCCGCCGCCGCAGCATCCGAAGCCGCTGCAGCGTCCTCCGAGGCGTCGGTCGCCGCGACCATCTCCGAAGCCGAGCCGGCCTCTTCCGAAGCCCCCGAGATGGCTGCGGAAGTCTCGTCTGAGGCTGCCGCCTCTTCGGAGGCTCCGATGATGGCGGCCGAGGCGCCGTCCTCGGAAGCTGCCTCCTCGGAGGCTCCGGCGATGGCGGCGGAGACGCCGTCGTCCGCCATGTCGTCCGAGGCGCCTGCCATGGCCGCGGAGGCACCGTCCTCTGCAGCCTCGTCGGAAGCCCCGGCAATGGCCGCCGAGACCCCGTCCTCCGAGGCTCCGGCTTCGTCCGAGGCGCCGGCCATGGCTGCCGAGGCACCATCCTCTGCAGTCTCGTCGGAGGCCCCGGCAATGGCCGCCGAGGCGCCGTCATCCGAGGCTATGGCGTCATCCGAAGCTCCCGCTATGGCCGCCGAGACCCCGTCGTCCGAGCCGGCTGCTGCGGCCTCGTCCGCCGAGCCCGCCGCGTCGTCCGAAGCGCCGGCTGCCGCACCCGCCGTCTCGGCGATCATCCCGAGTAGCGACACGCTCGACAACGACACCCGCATTGCCGTCCTCGGCGATCCCGAGGAAGGCTACGGCTATGTTGGTGTCTGGGCTGTCGATGCGGCCACCTGCCGTACTGTGGATCAGGCCGGCGCGGCAAACTTCGCCGTGATCACCCGCTCAACCTTCCGCGATGGCGACAAGACCTATTTCGGCAGCTTCGGTGCGCTCGCCGACGGCAAGCTCAGCATCACCGTGCGCGCCGCCCAGGGCACCCGGACCATCGTGCTCGAGCAGGCTGCGGCCGATATGCTCAGCGTTGACGCCAAGGCCATGATCCGCTGCACGCAGTAGGATCGGCGATCACTTCGGAGGGGCCGCGCCAGTCGCGGCCCCTTCCTATTTGGCGCGGGCCGATGTCGCGGCGAACAGCGCGATCGCGGCCGCGTTGGAGACGTTCAGCGACTTGATCGGTCCCGGCATGTCGAGCCGAACCATCTCGTCGCACAGTTCCCGCGTGCGCTGCCGCAGGCCCTTGCCTTCGGCCCCCAGGACGATTGCCAACGCTTCGTCGCCCGTGCGGGGGGCGAGCGGCGCGGCGGCCTCGGAATCAAAGCCCACCACCCGCATGCCGCGCGTCTTGAGCAGTTCCAGCGTGTCGCCCAGATTGCGCACTTCGATCAGCGGCACGAGGTCGAGCGCCCCCGAGGCTGCCTTGGCCATCACCCCGGTCTCCCGTGGCGCATAGCGCTGCGTCGTAATCAGCGCATCGGCGCCAAATGCGCAGGAAGTCCGCAATATTGCCCCGACGTTGTGAGGATCTGTAACTTGATCGAGCACCACGATCAGGCGCAGCGGGTCGATATCGTTGAGCCCGAACCGGCTGACCGGCTCCACTTCGAGCGCCACGCCCTGGTGCACGGCCTCGCTGCCCAGGAGCTTGTCGAGCTCGCGCGGCGTGGTCTCGCGCTGCTTGACCCCGGCGACCGGCCCGCTCTCCTTGAGCCGCATCAGCGCGTTGGGCGTCACCAGCAATTCGCGCTTCTGCCGCCGCGGATTGTCGAGCGCCGCCCGCACCGTATGGATGCCGTACAGGTAGACCGGCCCGGTATCGGGGTCGTATTTCGGCTTGGGCGGAAACTTGTTCTTGCTCATAGCCTTGGCCTATTCGCTTTACCCTGTTGCAGCAAGCTTGTGGGGGAAGGTGCGCCAGTCTGTCATCTGTCCGTAATTGCTGTTGACAGGCCAGTGCCCCGTCACCATAAACCGCACGCGTTCCGGCTGAGCCGCTGGTTCGCCCGGCCGAAAGGCTGGCAGTTCCCAAGGGAACGGGAGAGTGTCCCGAGTGGCAAAGGGGGCGGACTGTAAATCCGCTGGCTTAGCCTTCGTAGGTTCGAGTCCTACCTCTCCCACCACCCCTTCTTCTGCCTGCGGGTGTAGCTCAATGGTAGAGCAGCAGCCTTCCAAGCTGAATACGAGGGTTCGATTCCCTTCACCCGCTCCAGACGTTCCAGCCTGAACCGGTAGCACCTCCTCATGCAGTCCTATTCCAAGGTCTTCTACGCCTGGCAGCGTGTAGGCTCGCACAATTCCGCGCGCCGGATCCTGCCCATCGTGTTCGAGGCCGTGCGGCCAAAGAGCGTCGTCGACGTGGGATGCGGCGTCGGCACCTGGCTGGATGTCGCGCGCAGCCTGGGCGCTTCTACGGTCGGCTATGAGGGCGAATGGACCAAGGCGCTGCCGCCAACCTATCCGGGCCTCGACATCCGCGCCGCCGACCTCGAGCAGCCGCTGCGGGCCGGCCAGACCTTCGATCTCGCCATCTCGATGGAAGTGGCCGAGCATCTGAGCCCCGCCCGCGCCGACAGTTTCGTCGCCGACCTCGTCGCGCTCGCCCCCAATGTGCTGTTCAGCGCCGCGGTGCCGGGGCAGGGCGGCAACAACCACGTCAACGAACAGTGGCAGAGCTACTGGGCCGACCGTTTCGCCGCGCACGGCTATGGCCCCCGCGACATCGTTCGGCCAAAGCTCCGCAACGACCGCGGCGTCGCCTACTGGTACCGCCAGAACGCCGTGTTGTACTCCGCCGGCCAGCCTACGGCACGTGCCGAGGGTTACGATTTCGTCCACCCCGAGCACACCGCTTGGTATCGGCTGATCCACCGCCGCCTGACTAGTGGTCTCAAACCCGGCACGCTCTTCCGTCCGAGCTAGACTCCCGGCTGGCCGATCTCGGCCAGGATCCAGTCGCGGAAAGCCTTGATTTTGGGCACGTTGCGCCGGCCCTCCGGAAAAGCCAGCCAATAGGCGGTCTCGGTATCGACCATCACGTCGAACGGCTGGTACAGCCGCCCGTCCCGAATCTCCTGCTCGAAGAATTCCTTGACCAGCAGCGCCGCGCCGCGCCCTGCAATCGCTGCGCTTGCGGTGATCGTCTGTAGCCCGATCGGCCCCAGATCCATGTTCAGCTTATCGATCGGTTGCCCGCACGCCTTGAACCAGTCGATCCACCACGGGTCGTGCGGATCGATCAGGTCGACCTTGAACATGTCCTCGGGCCTGTGCAGGCCGCCCACCTTCTCGGCCAGCGCCGGCGACACCATCAGCGTGTAGCGCACGTCGATCAGCTTATAGGTCAGCAGTCCCGGCCATTTCCCCTTGCCCGAGCGGATCACCACGTCGACCTCCTCGCGCGAGAAGTCGACGACCCGGGTCGTCGTTTCGAGCTGCACCGCCGTCTTGGGATGGGCCAGCTGGTAGACGCCCAGGCGCGGCGCCAGCCATTGCGCGGCAAAGGTGTGCATGGTGTTGACCACCAGCGTTGCCTGTTCGCGTTCGCCGAAACGGGAATAGGCGTCCCGCAGCAGCTCGAAGGCTTCCGTCGTTCGCGGCGCCAGCCATTGGCCGGCTTCGGTCAGCGCCAGCGCGCGTGGCTGCCTGAGGAACAGCGGTGCGCCGAGCCGCTCCTCGAGGAGCTTGACCTGATAACTCACCGCGGCCTGCGTCATCCCCAGCTCCGCCGCCGCTTTGGTGAAGCTGAGCAGGCGCGCCGCGGCCTCGAAGACGCGGATGGCGGCGAGGGGGGGCAGGGCGTCGGTCATGCATAAGTCCTCCTTATGCACGCTACCCGGAATCCAGTTCGATTTCGAGCCCCGGCGAGCGCATATCACGAGCATCGCAACGTCAGCTCATGGAGCGCGCAAATGCTGTATCAGGAAAGAGTTCTCGGCCGCCCCAGCGCCTGGCGCCGGCTTCTCGCGCGGGTCGCGCACGGCGTCTCGCGCCGCGATCATGCCGACCTCGATCTTCTATCGATGAACCGGCACCTGCGCCGGGACCTCGGCATGGATGACGGCCAGTCCGGTCTGCGCATCCGCTGAAAGAGCATGAGCCCCGGCGCGATGCCGGGGCTCGGGTCAGTTGGTCTCGCAGGCGAGCAGATGGCCGGCGCCGTCCTCGGCCGGCTTGCAGGTCCACCAGGCGATGGGCGTGGTGTAGTGGAAGCCCTTAGCCTGCCAGTAATCGTTCCACTGGGCCGCGCAGTCGGGCAGCAGCGGGAACACGAAGCATTTTCCGTCGATGGCAGCGGCGTCGACAATCACAACATCGGCGGCCGCGACCGGAAATGCCGAAGTGGCAACGATCAGCGTGGCGATGGCCAGCGTCTTTTTCATTGGGAATCCCCCTTGTCCGCCCGCGCTGAGCCGCGGGCGGACAGCACGCTAATCCCGCGCAGGCCGCCCGGCAACGGCCTTGTGTCAGAACGGCACAGGGCCCGCCCCACAACAGTCTTGCGCGCCGCATCCTTTGCAGCTAGACCGGCCCCCGCCTCGGAGGGGTATAGCTCAGTTGGTAGAGCATCGGTCTCCAAAACCGAGGGTCGCGGGTTCAAGTCCTGCTGCCCCTGCCAGGCATTCACCCATAAGCCAGCCCTAAGTCGATCGGTCGAGGTTTCCGACCGAGATGCCGACGGTTGGGTCACTCCCCGTCGACCCTGATCATCCGCTCCGCCACCTCGCGCGCCAGATCGTAGAGCGCGCCCATCGCTCCGGCATCGTCGATCTGTCGCAGGCGGATGATCTCACGCGCCTCGAAGGGGAGGCCGAAATAGGTTTCGAGCCAGCTTTCCTCGAGGCGAACGTCGAAGCGCTGGAAGGCGAAGAGCTCGCGGCCGCCAAGGGGCTCGCCGGCGAGCGTGCCGACGTCGCGGTTGAGGTGCTCGGGCAATTGCGTCGCGCCCAGCCACTGCATCAGCATCAGGCTGGTCGACATCGTGTCCTCGATGACGCCGCGCAGCCCGTCGACGGCGAGCTTGGCTGACGGCGTCCAGGCGCTGGCGGGCGGCGGGCGGCTGCGACCGGTGCCGACCGACACGATCGACAGCTCCTCGACGCCCACCGGCCAGTTGAGGCCGTAGCGCGAGGCGATGGCGAGGAGGAGCAGGGGGATCGTGGGACTGTTGTAGGGAGACACGGCGCCGTCCACGAATGTCCCGGTGACATCGGCGGAAATAGGGATGCGCTCGGGCCCGAAATAGAACGGCGCGGCGGCCGACGCCCGCACAAGGCTCGCGAGCCCGATGTGCCGGTTGCCCTGCCGCGCCCCATCGGGCCGATCATTCCAGTAGGGCTGGGTGGTGAGATTGGAGACGATCCAGGGGCTTCCGGTGTCGACCCGCTTGGTGACAACGGCAAGGAGCGTCCGGAGCGCGGGGTCCTCGAGCGTGATGCCGCCGAACTCGCGCGTCAGAATGGCGCCGAGCTGGGCCGAACCATAGCGCGCCTGGAACAGCGGAATGTGCCAGCGCTTGCGGAACACCGCGGGGCCGAGTTCGAAATAGACCTGCTTGATTTGCTCGACGCTGCGCCCGAGCGCCAGCCCCGCTGCGATGATGGCCCCGGTCGAGGTGCCGCCGATGAGGTCGAAATGGTCGGACAGGCGGAACGCGGCGCCGCGGCCGCTCCGCACCCGCAGCAGCGCCTCGATCCGCTCGAGGAAGGCAATGGCGACGATGCCGCGGGTCCCGCCGCCGTCGAGCGCGAGCATCCTGCGCCGCGCCGACCAGATCGCTGCGTCCGGCCCGATTCTGTCCCTGTCTGCTGCCACTCTTACCCCCATCGCCAAAATGCCGCCGGAAGGCGGGAGGGCGCAAGGGAGGCGTTCAGGCCGGGTTCACCGTCGCCCCTCTAGTGGCCCGCGCCGATGTGCTAGGCTTCAGCGCGTTGAGGGGGATTCCATGAAAGTCACGCTCGATCTGACCGACCTGGTGACGCGCGGCGAGATCACCCAGGCGGAGGCCGACAAGCTGTCAAAGCTCGGCGCGCGGGACACCGGCTCGCTGGGCAGCAACATCCTGCTCGGGTTCGGCACGGTGGCCGTGGCGCTCGGCGGCGGCTTCCTCTTCCCCACGGCGCAGTCGGTGATCGTGATCGGTGCGATCCTGTTCGTGATCGGCATCGCGCTCATCCTCAACAAGCAGACCAAATGGGGTCTGTTCGCCCAGATTTGCATCACTAACGGCGCACTTGGGATCGTCGGCGGCGTTTCCTATCTGACGGACGGCAGTTTCTATGTGAACATCGCGCTGGCGGCGGGTCTCGCCCTTGCCGCCTTCGCCGCGTCGTCAGGCCTCCTCGGCGCGCTGGCGGTGCTCCAGTTCTCCATCGCGCTCGGGGCCGGGACGGCCTACTGGCATGGTGGCTACTTCACCTGGGTCGAGGAACCGGCGCTGACCATCCTCGTGCTGGCGGTGCTCTCGGTCGCGCTGACCTTCGCCGCGACGCAGCTTCCCTCGGCCTATGAGCGGGTCGCCCTTATCATGGCGCGGACCGGCGTCCTCATCATCAACCTCGCCTTCCTCGTCGGCTCGATCTTCGGCGACCACCTCGCGCAATGGGACGCGACGATCGAGGCCTGGCTGTTCTCGGTGGTGTGGGCGGTGCTGCTGATCGGCGTGGGGCTGTGGGGCGTGATGTCCAACCGCCGCTGGGTGGTCAATGCGGCGGCCGTATTCGGCGCCATCCATTTCTACACCCAGTGGTTCGAGTATCTGGGCGCCAACCCGTTCTCGGTGCTGGGCGGCGGCATCCTGCTGATCGGCTTCGGGCTCGCGCTGCGCTGGTTCAACGTGAAGTTCAATTCTCCAACGGCGGTGGCCCCGGCGCAGTAGCGACACGGGAGCGCTTGAACGGCGGGTGTCCGGGCCCTATCTGAAGACAACCACCCAAGATCGATGTCCCGACGCCGCCGCGCTTGTTTCTGTCGCGCGGCTGTTGCAATTGACCGTCTGAGCCAGTAGATAGGCGCCTCTCATCCGCCGGGGCGACTCGCGCGGGTATTTGTTTTTGGGCAAAATGCCCTTTGGTGAAAGTTGAACGATGGCCCTCAACCCCGTGAAATTCCTGCAGGAAGTCCGGCAGGAAGTGAGCAAGGTGACGTGGCCGACGCGCAACGAGACGCTGATCTCCACCGTCATGGTTCTGGCCATGGTGGCGCTGGCGAGCATCTTCTTCCTGCTCGCCGACCAGCTCATCTCGTGGCTCATTCAGGCAGTTCTCAACATCCGCTGAGGCGGATGACGACGGTTAGCGGAGACTTTTTGCGGCATGGCCATGCGCTGGTACATCGTTCAGGCGTACAGCAACTTCGAGCGGAAGGTTGCTGAGGATATTCGCCAGAAGGTGGCGCAGAAGAAACTCGACCATCTGTTCGAGGACGTGATCGTCCCGACCGAGAAGGTCGTCGAGATGCGCCGCGGCCGTAAGGTCGACGCTGAGCGCAAGTTCTTTCCCGGCTACGTGCTGGTGAAGATGGACATGACCAATGACGCGTTCCACCTGATCAAGAACACGCCCAAGGTCACCGGTTTCCTCGGTTCGGGCGACAAGCCCATGCCGATCTCGGAGAAGGAAGCCATGGCGATCCTCCAGCAGGTGCAGGAGGGTGTCGACCACCCCAAGCCGTCCGTCTCGTTCGAGGTGGGCGAGCAGGTGCGCGTTTCCGACGGTCCGTTCGCCAGCTTCAACGGCGTGGTGGAAGAGGTCGACGAGGAGCGCTCGCGCCTCAAGGTGGAAGTATCGATTTTCGGCCGACCGACCCCCGTCGAACTCGAGTACGGACAGGTGGAAAAGGTCTGAGTTTAGAGGTTCGAGTTCGACAGCTTAGAAAAGCGGGTTTGGCGAAGCCAAACCATGTCGAGCTGGAATACGGTCAGGTCGAAAAGGTCTGATTTCTGCCCGGCGCGAGCCGGAAAATCTGTGGGAGGGACGGTGGCCAGCCAGGTTGCCTGAAAGCCCGAACCACAGCGTCTAGCCGCCGGGTGACGCCGGCACCAAGTACGTGAAGGACGTAACATGGCAAAGAAAATCACCGGCTACCTGAAGCTTCAGGTCCCGGCCGGGTCGGCGACCCCGTCGCCCCCGATCGGCCCCGCGCTCGGCCAGCGCGGCCTCAACATCATGGAATTCTGCAAGGCGTTCAACGCCGCCACGCAGAACCAGGAGAAGGGCTCGCCCACTCCGGTCGTGATCACCATCTACGCCGACAAGAGCTTCTCGTTCGAGACCAAGCTCCCGCCGGTGACCTACCTGCTCAAGAAGGCCGCCGGCCTCAAGATTGGCAAGAAGCCGGCTTCGGGTTCCAAGCTTCCGGGCAAGGACGTCGCGGGCACCATCACGCAGAAGCAGATCCGCGAGATCGCCGAGGCCAAGCTCAAGGACCTCAATGCCTACGATATCGACGCCGCGGCCAAGATGATCGCCGGCTCCGCCCGTTCGATGGGCCTGCAGGTGGAGGGCTAAGCCATGGCACACGAAGGCAAGCGCTATAAGTCCGCCGCCGAAGGCGTCGACCGCAAGAAGCTCTACGCTCTGAACGAAGCCCTCACCATGGTGCGCTCGCGCGCCAAGGCCAAGTTCGACGAGACGATCGAAGTCGCCATGAACCTGGGCGTCGACCCGCGTCACGCCGACCAGATGGTCCGCGGCGTGGTGAACCTGCCCAACGGCACCGGCAAGACGGTCCGCGTGGCCGTGTTCGCCCGCGATGCCAAGGCCGACGAAGCCCGCAAGGCGGGTGCCGACGTCGTCGGCGCCGAAGACCTCGTGGAGCAGGTCCAGGCCGGCAACATCAACTTCGACCGCGTGATCGCCACGCCCGACATGATGCCGCTGGTCGGCCGTCTGGGTAAGGTGCTCGGCCCGCGCAATCTGATGCCGAACCCCAAGGTCGGCACGGTGACCCCCGATGTCGCCGGCGCCGTGAAGGCCGCCAAGGGCGGCGCCGTGGAGTTCCGTGTCGAGAAGGCCGGCATCATCCAGGGTGGCGTGGGCAAGGCCTCGTTCACCGAGGAAGCGCTGCTCCAGAACATCCGTGCGTTCATCGACGCGGTGCAGAAGGCCAAGCCGACCGGCGCCAAGGGCACCTACGTCAAGCGCGTCGCCGTCAGCTCGACCATGGGCCCGGGCGTCCACGTCGATACCACGACGTTGAACGGCTAATCAGTTTTGGGGCGGGCCCGCCCGTCCCAAAAAAGCCTCCAGCGATGGAGGTTAAGTCCTGTCCCAGACTGCAAGGCGAGCGCGAGCTCTTAATCCCCCGAGTAAAGGGAGCCTGCAATAGACGGGGTAAGAACCGGTTCTTGTCGGTTCGAACCAGGCCAGTTGCCGCCGAATGGGCAGTTCGCCCTCAAGCGACATCCGGTTGACAGGCATCAACCGCTGTTCCTCGCGAGAGGGCAGCAATTGGCAGACGGTCCGGACATCCGGACCAAATGTGGAGACTAAGAGTGGAAAGAGCGGAAAAGCGTGAAGTCGTCGCTCAGCTCACGTCCTCGTTCGCCGAGGCTGGGTCGATCGTCGTCGCACGCAATGCCGGCCTTACCGTCGCTGACCTGGAGACTCTGCGCACGCAGATGAAGCAGGCTGGCGGTTCGGTGAAGGTCGCGAAGAACCGCCTGGCCAAGCTTGCTCTCAAGGACACCAGCAACGCGGACATCTCGGCCCTTTTCGAAGGTCCGACCGTCATCGCTTTTGCCAAGGACCCCATGACGGCGCCGAAAGTGGCGTCGGCCTTCGCGGACAAGAACACCAAGTTCGAAGTCCTCGGCGGCGCGATGGGCGAAACGGGTCTCGACCCGGCCAAGGTGAAGGCGCTGGCCACCATGCCCTCGCTCGATCAGCTGCGTGCGACGATCGCCGGAATGCTCAAGCAGCCCGGTACGCGCATCGCCTCGATCCTGCAGGCGCCTGGCGGCGCCGTCGCTCGTGTCATCTCGGCGCACGCCGAGAAGGGCAACGAAGCCTAAGGCTCACACAAGGAAGGTCCCGACGGGGCCTTCGGTTCGAACTGAAACGACACACAACAGGAAGTACAAATGGCTGATCTCGCCAAAATCGTAGACGACCTCTCGGCCCTCACGGTCCTCGAGGCTTCGGAACTCTCCAAGATGCTCGAAGAGAAGTGGGGCGTCTCCGCCGCCGCTCCGGTCGCCGTTGCGGCCGCTCCGGGCGCCGGTGCTGCTCCGGCGGCTGCCGCCGAAGAGAAGACCGAGTTCGACGTTGTTCTGGCCGCCTTCGGCGACAACAAGATCAACGTGATCAAGGAAGTCCGCGCCATCACCGGCCTGGGCCTGGGCGAAGCGAAGGCTCTCGTCGAAGGTGCGCCCAAGACCGTCAAGGAAGGTGCCAACAAGGCCGAAGCCGAAGACATCAAGAAGAAGCTTGAAGCCGCCGGCGCCAAGGTCGAGCTCAAGTAAGAGCTGTTCTACGCTTTTCGGGGTGGCGCTGCGGCGCCGCCCCAATTTTGCCGCGAAGTTGAATAGAAGCGGCACCACGTTCGTCTCGCCACCCTCGGGCGCATTGAGGGCCTCGGCGCGATTTCTGAGTTGCGGAACGACTACCTAACACCATCGTGAGGGCAGATTTCCTGAGGTCCGACGGCTGATAGTCGGAACTTTGGACATTTGCTTCCCGAGACATCGAGAAAGACAGGAGCGGGTATGGCTACCACGTTCAACGGCCGCCGGAAGGTTCGCAAATCCTTCGGCAGCATTCGCGAAGTCACGCAGATGCCGAACCTGATCGAGGTCCAGAAGGCCTCTTACGATCAGTTCCTCCTCGTGGACGAACCCAAGGGCGGACGTGCGGAGGAGGGCCTGCAGGCCGTCTTCAAGTCCGTATTCCCAATCACCGACTTTTCCAACACGGCCTCGCTCGAGTTCGTGAAGTACGAGTTCGAACAGCCCAAATACGACGTCGACGAGTGCCGGCAGCGCGACATGACCTTCGCCGCGCCCCTCAAGGTGACGCTGCGCCTGATCGTGTTCGAAGTGGACGAGGAAACCCAGGCCAAGTCCGTCAAGGACATCAAGGAGCAGGACGTCTACATGGGCGACATGCCCTTCATGACGTCCAACGGTACGTTCATCGTGAACGGCACCGAGCGCGTGATCGTGTCCCAGATGCACCGCTCGCCGGGCGTGTTCTTCGACCACGACAAGGGCAAGACCCATTCGTCGGGCAAGCTGCTGTTCGCCGGCCGCATCATCCCCTACCGCGGCTCCTGGCTCGACATCGAGTTCGACGCCAAGGACATCGTCTATGCGCGCATCGACCGCCGCCGCAAGATTCCGGTCACCTCGCTGCTCAAGGCGCTTGGCATGGACGCCGAGGAAATCCTCGCGACCTACTACAAGACGCTCAACTACGAGCAGAACAAGAAGGGTGACGGCTGGAAGAAGCCCTTCGACCCCGAGTCGATGAAGAACACCAAGCCGACCTACGACCTGATCGACGCCAAGACCGGCAAGGTCGTGCATGAGGGCGGCAAGAAGCTCTCGGCCCGCCAGGCCAAGAAGATCGCGACGGACGGCACGACCCATCTCGTGGCGACCAACGAGGACCTCTACGGCACCTATGTCGCCCAGGACCTCGTGAATCTCCAGACCGGCGAGATCTACGCCGAGGCCGGCGACGAGATCGACGAGAAGCTGCTCAACAAGCTGATGGACGCCGGCTTCGACGAACTGCCGCTGCTCGATATCGATCACGTCACCGTTGGCGCGTACCTGCGCAACACGCTTGCCGTCGACAAGAACGAGTCCCGCGAAGACGCGCTGTTCGACATCTACCGCGTGATGCGTCCGGGCGAGCCGCCGACCATCGAGACCGCCGAAGCGATGTTCAAGTCGCTGTTCTTCGACAGCGAGCGCTACGACCTGTCGGCCGTGGGCCGCGTGAAGATGAACATGCGCCTCGACCTCACCGCCGATGACACCGTGCGCACGCTGCGCAAGGAAGACATCGTCGAAGTGGTCCGTACGCTGGTCAACCTGCGCGACGGCAAGGGCGAGATCGACGACATCGACAATCTCGGCAACCGCCGCGTGCGCTCGGTCGGCGAGCTGATGGAGAACCACTACCGTCTCGGCCTGCTCCGCATGGAGCGCGCCATCAAGGAGCGCATGTCGTCGGTCGAGATCGACACCGTCATGCCGCAGGACCTGATCAACGCCAAGCCGGCGGCCGCCGCCGTGCGCGAGTTCTTCGGCTCGTCGCAGCTCTCGCAGTTCATGGACCAGACCAATCCGCTCTCGGAAGTCTCGCACAAGCGCCGCCTCTCTGCTCTTGGGCCGGGCGGTCTCACCCGTGAGCGCGCCGGCTTCGAAGTCCGCGACGTGCATCCGACCCACTACGGCCGTATCTGCCCGATCGAGACGCCGGAAGGCCCCAACATCGGTCTGATCAACAACCTGGCGACCTACGCCCACGTCAACAAGTACGGCTTCATCGAGACGCCGTACCGCAAGATCGTGGACGGCAAGGTGACCGACGAGGTCGTCTATCTGTCCGCCATGGAAGAGGCCAAGCACTACGTCGCCCAGGCCAACGCCGAGCTGACCGCCAAGGGCGAGTTCGCCCATGACCTCGTCGTCGCGCGCCACGCCGGCGACAACGGCCTCACTCCCAAGGAGTCGGTCGACCTCATGGACGTGTCGCCCAAGCAGGTGATCTCGGTCGCCGCTTCGCTGATCCCGTTCCTCGAGAACGACGACGCCAACCGTGCCCTGATGGGCTCGAACATGCAGAAGCAGGCCGTGCCGCTGCTGCGTGCCGAGGCTCCGTTCGTCGGCACGGGCATGGAGTCGATCGTGGCTCGTGACTCGGGCGCCGCCATCGTTGCCAAGCGCAAGGGCATCGTCGACCAGGTAGACGCGACGCGTATCGTCATCCGCGCCACCGAAGAGACCGACGCCTCCAAGTCGGGCGTCGACATCTACAACCTGATGAAGTTCCAGCGCTCGAACCAGTCGACCTGCATCAACCAGCGTCCGCTGGTGGTCGTCGGCGATCACGTCGAAGCCGGCGACATCGTTGCCGATGGCCCGTCGACGGAGCTGGGCGATCTCGCGCTTGGCCGGAACGTGCTCGTCGCCTTCATGCCGTGGAATGGCTACAACTTCGAAGACTCGATCCTGCTCAGCGAAAAGATCGCCATGCAGGACGTGTTCACCTCGATCCACATCGAGGAATACGAAGTGATGGCCCGCGACACCAAGCTGGGGCCAGAGGAAATCACGCGCGACATCCCGAACGTGTCGGAAGAGGCCCTCAAGAACCTCGACGAAGCGGGCATCGTGCACATCGGTGCCGAGGTCGGGCCGGGCGACATCCTCGTGGGCAAGATCACGCCCAAGGGTGAAAGCCCGATGACGCCGGAAGAAAAGCTCCTCCGCGCCATCTTCGGCGAGAAGGCCTCGGACGTTCGCGATACCTCGCTCCGCGTGCCGCCGGGCGATGCTGGTACTGTCGTTGAAGTGCGCGTGTTCAACCGCCACGGCATCGACAAGGACGAGCGCGCCATGGCCATCGAGCGCGAGGAAATCGAGCGCCTCGCCAAGGACCGTGACGACGAGCAGTCGATCCTCGACCGCAACGTCTACGCGCGTCTCAAGGAGATGCTGTTCGGCAAGGCCGCCACGGCAGGCCCCAAGGGCTACGTCACGGGCACCAAGCTCAACGACCAGATCTTTGAGGCGCAGCCGCGCTCCAAGTGGTGGCAGTTTGCCGTCGAAGACGACAAGCTGATGCAGGAGAAGGAAGCTCTCAACGCTCAGTACGAAGAGAGCCGCCGGCTGCTGGAACAGCGTTTCATCGACAAGGTCGACAAGCTGCAACGTGGTGACGAACTTCCGCCGGGCGTGATGAAGATGGTCAAGGTCTTCGTCGCCACCAAGCGCAAGATCCAGCCGGGCGACAAGATGGCCGGCCGTCACGGCAACAAGGGCGTGGTCTCGCGCATCGTGCCCGTCGAGGACATGCCGTACCTGGCGGACGGTACGTCCGTCGACATCGTGCTCAACCCGCTGGGCGTGCCTTCGCGCATGAACGTCGGCCAGATCCTCGAAACCCATCTGGGCTGGGCCTGCGCCGGCGTCGGCAAGAAGGTCAACGAGATGCTGCGCATCTACCAGCAGAAGGGTGACCTCAAGCCGCTCAAGAAGCAGATCAACGAGATCTTCGAGGGCGACAAGTCGGTCACCGATCTCGACGACGACAGCATGGCCCGCCTCGGTGAGCACCTGTCGAAAGGCATCTCCATCGCGACCCCCGTCTTCGACGGCGCGAAGGAAGCCGACATCGTCGAGATGCTGGAGCGGGCAGGGCTCGATGCCTCGGGCCAGTCGACCGTCTATGACGGCCGCACCGGCGAGGCCTTCGACCGCAAGGTGACCGTGGGCTATATCTACATGCTCAAGCTGCACCACCTGGTCGACGACAAGATCCACGCCCGTTCGATCGGTCCGTACTCGCTCGTTACCCAGCAGCCGCTGGGCGGCAAGGCGCAGTTCGGCGGACAGCGGTTCGGCGAAATGGAGGTGTGGGCGCTCGAAGCTTATGGCGCCGCGTACACGCTCCAGGAAATGCTGACCATCAAGTCCGACGACGTGGCCGGCCGTACCAAGGTCTACGAAGCCATTGTCCGCGGCGACGACACGTTCGAAGCGGGCGTTCCCGAGAGCTTCAACGTTCTGGTCAAGGAAATCCGCTCGCTCGGTCTCAATGTCGAACTTGAGATGAGCGAAGAGGAAGCTCTTCCTGCACCGGGCGGCCATGAAGCCGAACTCGAGGCTCCTCAGAAGGCGGCGGAGTAATCCGCCACTTCACCCTTTGATGGAAACACGCCTCGTCAGGGCCGCACTGCTCCCCAGCGGCACCTGACGGAGACGAGGAGAAATGAATGCATAGCCACAATCACGTGATGGACCCGTTCAACCCCCAGGTCCCGGTGCAGATGTTCGATCAGATGAAGATCTCGATCGCCTCGCCCGAGAAGATCCTGAGCTGGTCGTACGGCGAGATCAAGAAGCCCGAAACCATCAACTACCGCACGTTCAAGCCCGAGCGTGACGGCCTGTTCTGCGCGCGCATCTTCGGGCCGGTGAAGGACTACGAGTGCCTTTGCGGCAAGTACAAGCGCATGAAGTTCAAGGGCGTCATCTGCGAGAAGTGCGGCGTCGAGGTCACGCTGAGCCGCGTGCGCCGCGAGCGCATGGGCCACATCGAGCTCGCCGCGCCGGTCGCGCACATCTGGTTCCTCAAGTCGCTGCCGTCCCGTATCGCGCTGCTGCTCGACATGACGCTCAAGGACATCGAGCGCATCCTCTACTTCGAGCAGTACGTCGTTCTGGACGCGGGCCTGACCCCGTTCACCACCAATGAGCTGCTGACCGAAGAGCAGTATCTCGACGCGCAGGACGAGTACGGCGCGGACAGCTTCACCGCCAAGATCGGCGCCGAGGCCATTCGCGACATGCTGCTCGCGCTCGACCTCGAGAAGATCGCCGCGGACCTCCGCGTCGAGATTGCCGAGTCGACCACTGAGCTCAAGCCCAAGAAACTGGCCAAGCGCCTGAAGATCGTCGAGCAGTTCATCGTCTCGGGCAACAAGCCCGAGTGGATCGGCCTGTTCTGCGCGCGCATCTTCGGGCCGGTGAAGGACTACGAGTGCCTTTGCGGCAAGTACAAGCGCATGAAGTTCAAGGGCGTCATCTGCGAGAAGTGCGGCGTCGAGGTCACGCTGAGCCGCGTGCGCCGCGAGCGCATGGGCCACATCGAGCTCGCCGCGCCGGTCGCGCACATCTGGTTCCTCAAGTCGCTGCCGTCCCGTATCGCGCTGCTGCTCGACATGACGCTCAAGGACATCGAGCGCATCCTCTACTTCGAGCAGTACGTCGTTCTGGACGCGGGCCTGACCCCGTTCACCACCAATGAGCTGCTGACCGAAGAGCAGTATCTCGACGCGCAGGACGAGTACGGCGCGGACAGCTTCACCGCCAAGATCGGCGCCGAGGCCATTCGCGACATGCTGCTCGCGCTCGACCTCGAGAAGATCGCCGCGGACCTCCGCGTCGAGATTGCCGAGTCGACCACTGAGCTCAAGCCCAAGAAACTGGCCAAGCGCCTGAAGATCGTCGAGCAGTTCATCGTCTCGGGCAACAAGCCCGAGTGGATGATCATGACCGTCATTCCGGTCATTCCGCCCGAGCTGCGCCCGCTCGTCCCGCTGGACGGCGGTCGCTTTGCGACGTCGGACCTCAACGATCTCTACCGTCGCGTCATCAACCGCAACAACCGCCTGAAGCGCCTCATCGAGCTTCGCGCGCCCGACATCATCATCCGTAACGAGAAGCGCATGCTTCAGGAAGCGGTCGATGCGCTGTTCGACAACGGCCGCCGCGGCCGCACCATCACCGGTGCGAACAAGCGTCCGCTGAAGTCGCTGAGCGACATGCTCAAGGGCAAGCAGGGCCGGTTCCGCCAGAACCTGCTCGGCAAGCGCGTGGACTATTCGGGCCGTTCGGTGATCACCGTGGGTCCGGAGCTCAAGCTCCACCAGTGCGGCCTGCCCAAGAAGATGGCGCTCGAGCTGTTCAAGCCCTTCATCTATTCGCGCCTCGAGGCCAAGGGCTTCAGCTCGACCGTGAAGCAGGCCAAGAAGCTCGTCGAAAAGGAAAAGCCCGAGGTCTGGGATATCCTTGACGAAGTGATCCGCGAGCACCCGGTTCTGCTGAACCGCGCGCCCACGCTTCACCGCCTTGGCATCCAGGCGTTCGAGCCGATCCTCATCGAGGGCAAGGCCATCCAGCTTCACCCGCTGGTGTGCGCCGCCTTCAACGCTGACTTCGACGGCGACCAGATGGCGGTGCACGTGCCGCTCTCGCTGGAAGCCCAGCTCGAAGCCCGCGTGCTGATGATGTCGACCAACAACATCCTGCATCCGGCGAACGGCCAGCCCATCATTGTGCCGTCGCAGGACATCGTGCTCGGCCTCTACCATCTCTCCCTCATGAACGAGGGCGAGCCGGGGCAGGGCATGGCGTTCTCCGACATGGGCGAGATCGAGCACGCCCTCGCCAGCGGTGTCGTGACCATGCACACCAAGATCAAGGGGCGTGTGAAGGTCTGGGACGACAAGGGCAAGTTCACGACCAAGATCGTCGAGACGACGCCCGGCCGCATGATGCTCGGTCAGCTTCTCCCCAAGGCGCCGCAGGTGCCCTACGAGACGGCCAACCAGCTCATGACCAAGAAGACCATCTCCAAGATGATCGACACGGTCTACCGTGGCTGCGGTCAGAAGGAGACGGTGATCTTCTGCGACCGCATCATGGACCTCGGCTTCAAGCATGCTGCCCGCGCCGGCATCTCGTTCGGCAAGGACGACATGGTGATCCCCGCGTCCAAGCATAAGATCGTCGAGGACACCCGCAAGCTCGTCGAAGAGTTCGAGCAGCAGTACAATGACGGCCTCATCACCCAGGGCGAGAAGTACAACAAGGTTGTCGACGCCTGGGCCAAGTGCGGCGACAAGATCGCCGACGAGATGATGAAGGGCATCGCTGCCGTTCAGATCGACAAAGAGACCAAGCGGCAGAAGCCGATCAACTCGGTCTACATGATGAGCCACTCGGGCGCGCGTGGTTCGCCGGCCCAGATGAAGCAGCTCGCCGGCATGCGCGGCCTGATGGCGCGTCCGGACGGCTCGATCATCGAGACCCCGATCACGGCCAACTTCAAGGAAGGCCTGAACGTTCTCGAGTACTTCAACTCCACCCACGGCGCCCGCAAGGGCCTCGCGGATACGGCGCTGAAGACCGCGAACTCGGGTTACCTGACCCGTCGCCTCGTCGACGTGGCGCAGGACTCGATCATCACCGAGCTCGATTGCGGCACCGAACGCGGCCTCACGATGGAAGCCATCGTCGATGCCGGCCAGGTCGTGGCCACTCTGGGTCAGCGCATTCTCGGCCGCACCACGGCCGAGTCTGTGAACCACCCCGAGACCGGCAATGTCATCGTCGAGCAGAACGTGCTGCTCACCGAAAAGGACGTGGATGCCATCGAGGCAGCCCGCGTGCAGTCGGTGAAGATCCGCTCGCCGCTGGTGTGCGATCTCCGCACGGGCTGCTGTGCGGCCTGCTACGGTCGCGACCTCGCTCGCGGCACGCCGGTCAATATCGGCGAAGCCGTCGGCGTCATCGCGGCGCAGTCGATCGGCGAACCGGGTACCCAGCTCACCATGCGCACGTTCCACATCGGTGGCACGGCGCAGGTGGTCGACAGCTCGTTCCTCGAAGCCGGCGCGGAAGGCAAGGTCGTCATCCGCAACCGCAACGTTGCCAAGGTCGAGGGCGGCATCGTCGCCATGGGCCGCAACGTGACCATCGCGATCGTCGATCCCGACGGCAAGGACCGCGCCACGCACCGCGTGACGTACGGCGCCAAGCTGCGCGTGGACGATGGTGACGAGGTCAAGCGCGGCCAGCGTATCGCCGAATGGGATCCGTACACCCGTCCGGTGCTGGCCGAAGTCGACGGCGAGGTCACGTTCGAGGACCTGGTCGATGGTGCCTCGGTTGCCGAGAACACCGACGAGACCACGGGCTTCACCAAGCGCGTCGTCATCGACTGGCGGACCAGCCAGCGTGGTGAGGGCCTCAAGCCCGCCATCACCGTCTCCCGCAAGGGTGCCGTGGCCAAGGTCGAAGGTGGTCGCGATGCCCGCTACCTGCTCTCGGTCGACGCGGTCCTTGCGGTCGAGCCCGGCGAGAAGGTGTCGGCGGGTGACGTGCTCGCGCGTATCCCGCTCGAGAGCGCCAAGACCAAGGACATCACCGGCGGTCTGCCGCGTGTGGCCGAACTGTTCGAAGCCCGCCGTCCGAAGGACCATGCGATCATTGCCGAGATCAACGGCACGATCAAATTCGGCCGCGACTACAAGAACAAGCGCCGCATCATCATCGAGCCCGAGGACGGAAGCCTCGAGCCGGTGGAGTACCTGATCCCGAAGGGCAAGCCGTTCCATCTCCAGGAAGGCGACTCCATCGAGAAGGGCGAGTACATCCTCGACGGCAACCCGGCCCCGCACGACATCCTTGCCATCAAGGGCGTCGAGGAGCTGGCGCGCTACCTCGTCAATGAGATCCAGGAGGTCTATCGCCTCCAGGGCGTGCTCATTAACGACAAGCATATCGAGGTGATCGTCCGGCAGATGCTGCAGAAGGTCGAGATCGTCAATCCGGGCGACTCGGGCATGCTCAAGGACGAGCAGCTCGACAAGCTCGACTTCGATGAGCTCAACGACCAGCTGGTTGCCGACGGCAAGAAGCCGGCGACGGCCAACCCGGTTCTGCTCGGCATCACCAAGGCGTCGCTGCAGACCCGGTCGTTCATCTCGGCCGCGTCCTTCCAGGAAACCACCCGCGTCCTCACGGAAGCGGCGGTGTCCGGCAAGGCCGACCTGCTCGAAGGCCTCAAGGAGAACGTCATCGTCGGCCGCCTGATCCCGGCGGGTACCGGTGCGGCGACCTCCAAGGCCAAGCTCACCGCGACCAAGCGCGACGACCTCATCCTCGAGGAACGCCGCCGCCAGGCCGAAACCGTCCAGATCCCGGCACCGGCCGAACCGGCCGAGTGAGCCGACCCTATCGAGAATTGAGAAGGGCCCCGCAAGGGGCCCTTTTTGTTAGCGTGGGATGATCATGCCGTCCCCTGGATCGCATCCGCCGTGCGCGTCGTCGGCGAAGAGCAGCCTGGCATCGGTCGAGTAGCAGCCCACAAGAGCATTCACGGGGCTCTGCGCCTGGCTGAAGAAGTTGTCGCATTCGATGTTGCGGGCGACGATCCCGACCTTCGCTTTGGTCAGCGGCGCCGTGAAGGTGTCGTTGGTGACGGGGTCGCGAAAGCGCCCGTCCCAGTCCCTGGCCCCGCTGTAGGGCTCGCCTCCGAAGACCCGCACCGCCGCGTACATGATCCAGCGCGTGGCCAGCCCCGCGCCATTGTCCGTGAGCGCGTCGAGGAAGATGTCATCGGCAAGCCGGCGGTTGGCTTCCGTCTCTGCCGGATCCGCTCCCTCATGCGCAGCATAGAGCCAGTCATGGACGCCGGCGGGCTCCAGACTGGGCCCAAGGCGGTCGATCAGGATGCGCGCCACCCCCGGGATGGAGGCGAAGTCGGTCACGAAGCCGCGCGGGATACGAATGACGACATGTCGACGGCGGTCGCAGAAGAAGTAGTCCTCGTCGAGGACCGCGGCGCGGCGGCCGCCCTGCTCCAGGAAGGAGGGGAAGCGGACGTCGCGGCCGCCAATGAACTTGTCGGGTGTCTCATCGGCGTTGAACAGGGGCGTGCCGCCGATCACGCCCGGCCCGCGACCGGCGGTGGCAAGGTCTATCGCCGTGATCAGGCCCAGCAGGACGAAAAAGCCGATCACGATCCGGCCGAGTATCTTGAGCATCGCCGCATCCCCCCGCCACATCCTAGCAAAGCCTGCACGGGGGTGGATCATAGTATCTGTCCGGATCGCACCGCCGCCTGCTATGGGAACGACGTCGGCCGGCAGAGCCGAATGGAGGCAGATGTGACAGGCGAAGCGACCTGGTCCGCGGTCGATTCCTACGTTTCGGACCGTCTCCTTGCCGAGGCCGACCCGGTATTCGAAGCCATTCTGCGGGCGAACGCCGCGGCCGGCCTGCCGGCGATCGACGTCTCGCCGGCGCAGGGCAAGTTCCTGCACCTGCTGGTCAGGATCGCCGGAGCGAAGCGGGTCCTCGAAATCGGCACGCTGGGCGGCTACTCGACAGTCTGGCTGGCGAGCGCGCTGCCGCCGGACGGCCATCTGATCAGCCTCGAATATGCGGAGCGGCATGCCGCGGTGGCGCGGGAGAATATCGCCAGGGCAGGGCTGCTCGAGCAGGTCGAGGTGCGGCAGGGCGCGGCGCTGGACCTGCTGCCCGATGTCTCCGGCCCCTTCGATCTGGTCTTCATCGACGCCGACAAGCCCAACAATCCTGGATATCTCGACTGGGCGGTAAGGCTCAGCCGTCCCGGAAGCGTGATCGTCCTCGACAATGTCGTTCGCGACGGCAAGGTGACGGATGCGTCAAGCGAGGACCGGAACGTCAGGGGCTCGAGGGCGGCATTCGACTACGTCCACGACCACCCGCGACTCGATGCGACGGCGCTGCAGACCGTCGGCCTCAAGGGCTATGACGGCTTTGCCCTCGCGCTGGTCCGATAGCCCGGGCAAGCAGCTGCAAGAGCCCCGGCGCGCCGCGGGTTTGGCCGGTTCGGGCAAGGGCAGGGCGGCTATGCATTTAGCTGTTGAAAGAATCCTTGACGCTTCGAGTCATCGCCTATAGAGAGGCGCCACCTTAGCGGTCGGTCGTGAGCGCCAACCGGGTATCTGCCACCTCGTGCGGGCATCCAAGGCGCTCAAACACACTGCCAAAGGCAGAGACGATAGCAAATTGATGTGCGCATGAACGCTCCTTCGGGAGTGGTCCGCTGCATTGAGGCGCCGCGGCCCCGTGATGGGGACGAGCGGGCGCCGTTTCGGTTTGCTTTCGGCTCAGGACCCGAATTTGGCGATGGAAAGAGCGTGAATGCCGACCATTAATCAGTTGATCCGCAAACCTCGGACGACCAAACCGAAGCGGAACAAAGTCCCGGCGATGGAGCAGAACCCGCAAAAGCGTGGCGTCTGTTCTCGTGTCTACACGACCACCCCCAAGAAGCCGAACTCGGCCCTGCGTAAGGTCGCCAAGGTCCGTCTGACCACCTCGCGCGAAGTCATTTCCTACATCCCCGGCGAAGGCCACAACCTGCAGGAGCACTCCGTGGTGCTGATCCGCGGCGGCCGCGTGCGCGACCTGCCGGGCGTTCGCTACCACGTGCTCCGCGGCGTCCTCGACACCCAGTCCGTCAAGGATCGCAAGCAGCGTCGTTCCAAGTACGGCGCCAAGCGGCCGAAGTAAGGAGACCTAACAATGTCCCGTCGTCACCGCGCCGAGAAGCGCGACGTCATCCCCGATCCCAAGTACGGCGATATCGTCGTCACCAAGTTCATGAACTCGCTCATGGAAGACGGCAAGAAGTCCGTCGCCGAGTCGATCGTGTATGGTGCCTTCGACATCGTGCAGCAGAAGTCCAAGCAGGACCCGATCGCCGCGTTCCACAGCGCGCTCGAGAACATCCGCCCGGCCGTCGAAGTTCGTTCGCGCCGCGTCGGTGGCGCCACCTACCAGGTGCCGGTCGAAGTTCGTACCGACCGCCAGCAGGCTCTCGCGATCCGCTGGCTCATCGAATCCGCGCGCAAGCGTGGCGAGCACACCATGCGTGAGCGCCTGTCGGGCGAGCTCATGGATGCCGTCAACGGTCGCGGTCAGGCCGTCAAGAAACGCGAAGACACGCACCGTATGGCTGACGCCAACCGTGCCTTCTCGCATTACCGCTGGTAACGGGAGAAGCAATTGGCCCGCGAATATCCGATCAATCACTACCGCAACTTCGGCATCATGGCCCACATTGATGCCGGCAAGACGACCACGACCGAGCGGATCCTCTACTACACCGGCAAGTCCCACAAGATCGGCGAAGTCCATGACGGCGCCGCCACCATGGACTGGATGGAGCAGGAGCAGGAGCGCGGCCGCGGCATCACCATCACGTCCGCTGCCACGACCACGTTCTGGAAGGGCCGCGACGGCACGCAGTACCGCTTCAACATCATCGACACCCCCGGCCACGTCGACTTCACCATCGAAGTCGAGCGTTCGCTGCGCGTGCTCGACGGCGCCATTGCGCTGCTTGACGGCAACCAGGGCGTCGAGCCCCAGACCGAGACCGTCTGGCGCCAGGCCGACAAGTACGAAGTGCCCCGCCTGATCTTCGTCAACAAGATGGACAAGATCGGCGCCGATTTCTATTTCTGCGTCGACACGCTGCACAAGCGCCTGGGCATCAAGACGGCCATCTGCGCGCTGCCGATCGGCGCCGAAAGCGACTTCAAGGGCATCGTCGACCTGATCGAGATGAACGCCCTGGTCTGGCGCAACGAAGAGCTGGGCGCCCAGTGGGACGTCATCGAGATTCCGGCCGACCTCAAGGAGAAGGCCGAGAAGTATCGTGAGCAGCTCATCGAGACGATCGTCGAGATCGACGACGCCGCGACCGAGGCCTATCTCAACGGCGAAATCCCGGACAAGGACACGATCCGCCGCCTGATCCGCAAGGGCACGGTCGACTCGCACTTCTTCCCGGTGTTCTGTGGCTCGTCCTTCAAGAACAAGGGCGTGCAGCCGCTGCTCGACGCCGTGATCGACTTCCTGCCCGCGCCGACCGACATTCCGGCGATCAAGGGCATCGACGTCAAGACCGATGCCGAGATCGAACGCCATGCGTCCGACGACGAGCCGCTGTCGATGCTCGCGTTCAAGATCGCCAACGACCCGCACATGGGTACGTTGACCTTCTGCCGCATCTACTCCGGCCACGTGGAAGCGGGCTCCATGCTCGACAACACGGTCAAGGAGAAGCGCGAGCGCGTCGGCCGCATGTTCCAGATGCATGCCAATTCGCGTGAGCAGATCAACGAAGCCTACGCCGGCGACATCGTCGCGATCGTGGGCCTCAAGGATACCACGACGGGCGACACGCTCTCGGATCCCAATCACAAGGTGATCCTCGAGCGCATGGAGTTCCCCGAGCCGGTGATCGACATCGCGGTTGAGCCCAAGTCGAAGGCCGACCAGGAGAAGATGGGTCTGGCGCTGGCGAAGCTGGCTGCCGAGGATCCCTCGTTCCGCGTCAAGACCGACGAAGAATCCGGCCAGACCATCATTTCGGGCATGGGCGAACTGCATCTCGACATCATCGTCGACCGCATGCGTCGCGAGTTCAAGGTGGAAGCCAATATCGGTGCGCCGCAGGTGGCCTACCGCGAGGCGATCACCCGCTCGGTCGACCACGACTACACCCACAAGAAGCAGTCGGGTGGTTCGGGCCAGTTCGCCCGCATCAAGTTCCGCATCGAGCCCAACGAGCCGGGCGCCGGCTTCTCCTTCGCCTCCGAAGTTGTCGGCGGCAACGTGCCCAAGGAATACGTTCCGGGCGTGCAGAAGGGCGTGGAGTCGGTCATGGGCGCAGGCCCGATCATCGGCTTCCCGATCGTGGACGTGAAGTTCGTGCTGACGGACGGCGCCTATCACGACGTCGACTCGTCGGTCCTGGCGTTCGAAATCGCGGCGCGCGCCGGCTTCAAGGAAGCCATCGAGAAGGCCGCTCCCAAGATCCTCGAGCCGATCATGCGGGTTGAAGTTCTGACCCCTGAAGACTATGTCGGCGATGTTATCGGCGACCTCAACTCCCGCCGCGGCCAGATCCGCGGCACCGAGGGCCGTGGCATCGCTCAGGTCATCGACGCAATGGTCCCGCTGGCCAACATGTTTGGCTACGTGAACTCGCTGCGCTCGATGTCACAGGGGCGCGCCCAGTACACCATGACGTTCGACCACTATGAGCAGGTTCCGAACGCCGTGGCCCAGGAAGTCCAGGCGAAATACGCCTGATCGATAACAGTAGAACAAACCAAAGCCGGCCCACCGGGGCTGTTTAGGAGATAGCGATGGCTAAGGAAAAGTTTTCCCGCAATAAGCCGCACTGCAACATCGGCACCATCGGTCACGTCGACCATGGCAAGACGTCGCTGACGGCCGCGATCACCAAGGTTCTGGCCGAGAAGGGCCAGGCCCAGTTCCGCGCCTACGACGCGATCGACGCGGCGCCGGAAGAGAAGGCGCGCGGGATCACCATCAACACCGCTCACGTCGAGTACGAGACCGACAAGCGCCACTACGCGCACGTCGACTGCCCCGGCCACGCCGACTATGTGAAGAACATGATCACCGGCGCCGCCCAGATGGACGGCGCGATCCTGGTCGTGTCGGCTGCCGA
>MKUZ01000002.1 GCA_001899065.1 Devosia sp. 66-22
TGGTTGGCTTCGCAACCCCAGCTTCTCAGTCCCTCTCCGAATGAACAACCTTCATAGCTTCGACACCTAGCCGACGATGGCGGCTGCGCGCGGATCGTGGCGGGCGAGCCGGCGCAGGCCGTCGACCGCGCCCGGCAGGACGGCATAGCTCGCATTCTCGTCGGTCGAGCGCGTGTAGTAGCCGGCCCACATGTCGGCAGCGCTGCCCACATCGATCGCAACGCCGCCGGCGGCCTTGATCCACTGGCAGTAGACCTTGCCGAGGACGCCTGCCGCGACGAGCACCACCTGCCCCGGACCCGTGCGCCGCAACTCGTGCCGCAATTGCTCGAACCGCTCCGGATAATGCCGGCCGCCGACCTGCGAGGCGAAGCGGCCAGCATGCTTGCGCTCGGGAGGCACGAGATGCACCGTGCCGATCGTCGCGCCGAACCGCGCCGCGAGGGCCGGGGCCAGCTCCCCATGACAGGTGACGAGGGACAGCGGCCCGAGGCGCGGCAGCAGGACGTCCCAGAGGCCCCAACTGCTGAGGGACTGATGCACGTGGCAGGAGGTGAGCAGCGTGTCCGGCGCCACGCTGGCGAGGGCGAAATCGAGCACAGCGAGCAGGCCGCGCGCGTTCTTGGCGGCGCCGTCGAGACCATCGCCGGCAACGGCGGAGCCGGCGTGCGGCAGCCGGTGACGATCGGGAACGCCCAGGATGTCCGCGTCCCGCACGGCGGCTTCGAGCATCCGGGCGATAGGGGCGACGTCGAGCGCGCGGGCGTCGGCGCCCCACCAGACGACCGCGGTGGACCGCCGGTCGATCGGGGCGAAGGCCTGCAGTTCGGGGCGGTAGGGCAGCAGCGTGCCCTCCCCGTCCCCCAGGCGGATCAGTGACAGGGGCTTGCGGCGGTCCGCTGCGGTGGCGATGGCCGCCGCGACCTCGAGGGCATCGTCGAGGCAAAAGGTGGGATCGGTGAAGGCACGAGGATGCGTCGCGCGAAGCTGCGTGAGGAGGCGCTGCGGCTCGCCGGCCGATGCCGCGATCGCGACAGGCTCCGCCGCCGGCGACGGCAGCTGCGAGCGCAGCGCCGCGAGATCGCTGAGGCGCCGGCGCTGGAGCGCCGCCTCGCCGGCAAGGTCCGGCCGCGCCGACGCCGATGCCCGCTCAACCAGCCGGGCAACCGTCTCGTCGTCGCCGACGACGAGCCCCGCGGCCAGCAGTGCGGAGAAGGTGGCGACGCCATAGGGCGCAATGCTGCGGTTGCCGCGCTTGAACAGCTCCCACGCCTCGGCGTGGCGCCCTGCCGTCAGCAGACTGGACAGGCGGAGCGGGCGCCGCTGGTCCGGCCCGAGGCGGGTGCCCTCGACAAGCGCCAGCGCGGCGTCGGCGGCGCCATTGCTGTTGAGCGCGCCCACATAACGCGCGAGCAGGGCATCGGAGGCGGCGATGCGCGGCGCGTGACGGCCGGCAAGCTCGGCGAGCAGCCCGGGCGCACCCTGGACACGCGCCAGAAGCGGCGCGGCACGCAGATAGCCATCGAGATCGACCTGTGCGAGCGCGCCGCCGGCCCGCGCGGCCGCCTCGGGCCGATCGAGGGCAGCGAGCAGGGTGAGCTTCCGCTCGAGTGCGGCTGGCTGACCGAAGCGCGCGTGAAGGGCGTCGAGTGCAGCCAGCGCCTCGTCCCACTCGCGCGCCGCGAGGGCGATATCGACGCGTGCCCAGGCGCCGGCGGCCGAATAGGGATAGGCGGCCTCGAGCGCGTCGCAGCCCGCCCGCGCGTGATCCAGGCGGTCGAGCTGTAGCAACGCCGCCACGCGGCCAGCGAGCGCGTCGTGATCGGAGCCAAAGCGGGCGATGTGGCCGTCCCATGCGGCGAGCGCGGCTTGCCCATCCGGAGGCGCCAGCCGCGCGTTGTGGAGCGACAGGCCGCGATGGTCGGGCCATTGCCCGACCGCGGCCGATGCGAGCCGCCGCGCCTCGGCGACCGCCCCCATGTGGCTGCTGCAGATCACGGCATAGAGGGTCGGCTCCGGGCGCACCAATTCGCCCTCCGGCCGCTGGCCTGCCGTGCGCAGGGCGTCGAGGGCCTTGGGCCAGCGCCGGGCCATCATGTGGGCCAGCGCCAGCATTTCGGGCCCCTGCCCGCCTGCGCTTTGCCGCCGTCCTGATCGGTAGCCCAGTTCGTAGGCGAACAGCGCGGCGCCGAGCTGGAGGCGCGGCAGCCGCACGAACGGCCATGCCGATGCCGGCAAGATCGACAGGTCGGCCTCGGCCGCGCGCATGCCGCGACGCAGCCGTTGCACGAGCCCGCCCCGGCGCTGCAGCGGCCAGTATTGGCCCTGCCGGCGACCGCGGACATAGCGGTCGCGGAGGAGCGCCAGGAGGGACGCGGGATTGCGGTGCACCGTGCGCACCTTCGGGCCCCAGACGGGCGTGTGGAACGCCTCGAGGCGCAGGCGGAACTCGGTGTCCTCGCCGACGCGCAGGTCCTCGCGGAACGGGCCGTGCACCTCGAACAGCCAGCGGGCATAGCTGGCTCCATAGGGAGCCGCGCGATCGGGGTGGATGTCCGGGTCGCGGCCGGCATAGGTCAGCAAATGCGAGAGGGCTGCGGCGACGTTGCCGCGCTGGGCGTTGACCACGGCGCTGGCGACCATGCTGGCGCCCTGGAGGTGATAGTCGATGCGGGCGGCCACCCACCCCGGCTCGGCGATGCAGTCGGAAGCGAGGAAGGCCACGAACGGGGCCCGGCTTGCGCCGATGCCGAGGTTGCGCGCGGCGCCGGGCCAGAGGACCTCGTCGACCGAGATCAGACGGATCCCCTGTCCGCCGGCTGGCAGGCGCGCCGCCGAGTCGCCGCCGCCCGAATTGACGACGATCAGCTCGGCCGGGGCGTCCTGCGCGAGCAGCGATCGAACGGCGTCCGTGAGTTCGGGAGGCGCACCGAGGCTGAGGACGATGACGGCAAGAAGCGGCGAGTCGACGGGGGACGCAGGCACACGGATCACGGCAAAACCCTGTACGAATCGTCCGCGGCGTCCAAGCTCATTGTGACAACGTTAACAGAATCCCTCATCAGGCTCCTTGCCTAGCGCCGCCGGGCGACGAAATGATGGTCGCATTTGGCCGACACCCGGCCGTCAGCGGTCCGCCAGATAGGCCCGCATGGCGCCGGCGTGGAGCGCGGCGAATTCGAGGCGCGCGATCCAGTTGCCGGGGTCGCCGTCGCCACTGTCGGCGGGCGCGCCATACTCGTCCATGGTGCGGTAGTAGAGGGCGTCGGAAGCGGCGGTGCCGATGCTGAACCCCAGCCGCTCGGCGAGCAGCGGCCAGTCGGCATCGCTGGCGAGGGTGTCGACCTGCGACTGCGCGACGATCGCCGCAGCCGCGGGCCGCGACAGGCGGCGGACGGCAAACATCAGGTCAGCGGCCCGGCCCGTCATCATGGCGTAGACGCGGTTGACCAGCGCCTCGGTCTCGCGCAGCCGCGCCGGTTCGGCAGCAAAGGCGCGCGCCGAGCGCCCGATGATGAGGACGTCGACCCCGGGCTGGCCCGAGAGCAGCGCCGCCAGTTCGCCAGGATCGCCCTCGAGCCAGCGGCACAGATGGTCGAAATCGGAGTAAAGCAGCTGCGGCGCTCCCTGCTCGAGCGCCAGCGCTACGGCTTCCCGCCGCGCGCGCCCGACGGTCGCAAGCCCGGTCGGATGCAGCATCACCGGGCCAAGCCCGCGCGCCAGCCGGACGACCTCGGGATGCGTCTGGTCGGAGATATTGCAGACAACGCCCGCAAACGCCTCACCAAACCGCGCCGCCAGCGACGGCACCGCCTCAACCAGGCGCCCGGTAGGATCATGAATTGTCGCGGCAAGCACGGTGGGAGGCATCAGAGCAACCCAGTGCCGGTGGTCCGGCCAAGCCAGGGAGATGGTGCGGTCGAGAAGACTCGAACTTCCACGCCTTGCGGCACAGCGACCTCAACGCTGCGCGTCTACCAATTCCGCCACGACCGCACGCCAGTGGTAGGAGCGACGCCGCGGGGGCGAAGCGAGGGAGCGTGTAGCAATGCGCGCGGCGGGGTGCAAGCGATTAAATCGCGCGGCGCAAAGCGGCCGGATCAGCCCAGTTTGAAGATCTTTTCGGTCACTTCGACCGACAAATGGCCGTCATCGACTTTCACCTCGCCGCGGGCGACGAGCGTGTTGTTGGCATAGATGCGGAGCGGATCATGCTCGGTCGAATCGAGCTCGATGATGGCCCCACGGCCCATGCGCAGCAGATGGTGGATCGGCATGGTGGCCGAGCCCAGTTCAACCGTGATGTCGACTTCAATCTGATCGAGAGTGTTCATATATAGTTCCGACACTGCGCCGGCTGAATCAGGCCGGGCGCCCCCTCGCGAGCATCGGCTGCCGATGATTACCGAAGCGTTAATGTGCATTGGGCCCGACAAGCTGCGGCGGGCGGATGGCCGGCCGGCGGAATGGGCCGTCGCGTCCGGGCCGGTCGATTATCCCGTTGCGCTCGCGAGCATGAAGGAGCGCGCCGCCGCCATCGCGCGCGGCGAGGCTGGGGAGCTGGTGTGGCTGGTCGAGCACCCGCCGCTCTATACGGCGGGGACCTCGGCGGAGGTGCGCGACCTGCTGCAGCCCAACCGCTTCCCCGTCTACGAGGCGGGCCGTGGCGGCGAGTACACCTATCACGGCCCGGGACAGCGGGTGGTGTATCTGATGTTGGACCTGAGGGAACGCGGCCGCGACGTGCGCTGCCTCGTGCAGGGGCTCGAGGGCTGGATCGGCGACACGCTGAACGCCTTCAATGTGGTGGGCGAGACGCGCGAGGGGCGGATCGGCGTCTGGGTGAAGCAGCCGGGGCGGCCGGGCGGCGAGAGCAAGATCGCGGCCATCGGCGTGCGCGTCAGCAAATGGGTGACGACGCATGGCATCGCGCTCAACGTGGCGCCCGATCTCGACCACTTCGACGGGATCGTGCCGTGCGGAATCGCCGATCGCGGCGTGACGAGCCTCGAGGATCTGGGCCAGATCATTTCCATGCCGGAGGTCGACATGGCGCTGCGGGCGGCCTTCGAGCGGCGCTTCGGGCCGGTTGTCGCCGCCGGTGGGGCGGAATCGCTTGTCAGCGCCGCCTAAGCCCCCCATCTTAGGGATGACTCGCCGATTGGGGGCCAGCCGATGACGTCAGACGATCTCAAGCGCATTTTCGGGGGCAACACCCTGTTCCGGATGAACAGCGTGCTGGGCCTCAGGCTCATCCCGCTGCTCTATGTGGTGGGGCTGTTCGCGTTCCTGTTGTGGGGCGTCGAGCATTTGTTCGCGACCTTCGCGCAGAGCTTTGGGGCGGGCCTGTGGGGGCTGCTGCAGATCGTCGCCTATGGCGCGCTCGGCATATTGCTGCTGCGTGTGCTGGCCGAGATGCTGCTCGTCTATTTCCGGGCCAATGAGAGCACGGTGGACCTGATCAACCAGTCGCGCACCGGCTCCGCCTCCCTGCTCGAGGATGTGCGCGATGCCATCCACGACATCGCCGACCAGGACGAGGACGACGACCTGCTCGATGTCGACGACCTGATCACGCCGGCCACGGTGCCGGCGCCCGATATCGAGATCACGCCGCCGCGCGGACCGCGCCGGACGGCACGGCGGACGCCGGGACCCAAGCTCTAGGGCTGCCGCCGGAAGATGAATTCGAGGTCCTGCGTGTCGCCGACGGGGAAGATGTATTCGCCGGCCTTCTCGAAGCCATAGGCGCGGTAGAGGGCCTGGGCGCGGACATTCTGGCTCCATACGCCGAGCCATTGCGGCGCATCGCCATAGCGCTCGCCCAGATGCGCGAGGGCCCGCTCCATCAGCAGGCGGCCGAACCCCCTGCCTTGCTGGCTCTGGAGGACATAGATGCGCTCGATCTCGCCATGCTCGGGGCGCAGCTCGGGATGCGGCAGGTGGGCGGGGACGCATTCGAGATAGGCCACCGGCGTCCCGGCGTCGTCGAGGATGAGCTGCCAGTGATTGCGCCGATCGGCGAGCTCGGCGGCGAGCCGCTCCAGATCGTAGGCGCTGTCGAGATAGGCCGCGAGGTCGGCCGGCGGATAGAGCGGCCCGAAGGTCTCGGTGAAGGTCGCCCGCATGAGCTGCTGCAGCAGCGGGGCGTGCCGGGCGGTCGGGGCGATGATCTGCATGGTTCTAGTCTTGTCTGCGCTTGGGACCGAACGCCCCCACGGGGCTCGTTCAGCGGTCATAGAAAGCCGCCATCGCGCCGCATAGCTTTTTCTGTGCTCCGCCGAACCACCGGGGTCCCGGAGGCGCCGCCAGGTCAGCCCGCCTTGTCGTGGGCGCACACCGCGGCCGGAAAGAGCGGAACTCTCGTCAGGTTGCCCGCTCCGGGGAGAGTGCAGCCCTGCCCTGCCTTCATCGCAAGGTGACGATCATTGCTTTTCCAGGGATTTGGGCTATATCCGCGCCGCAATGACCCAAGCACCGAAAATCGGCCTCGTCAGCCTTGGCTGCCCGAAGGCTCTCGTGGATTCCGAGCGCATCCTCACCACCCTGCGGGCGCAGGGCTATGAGTTCTCCCGCGACTATGCCGGCTCGGATGTTGTGATCGTCAACACCTGCGGCTTCCTCGACAGCGCCAAGCAGGAGAGTCTCGAGGCGATCGGCGAGGCGCTCAACGAGAACGGCAAGGTGATCGTCACGGGGTGCCTGGGCGTCGAGGAGACGCTGATCCGCGAGACGCATCCCAATGTCCTCGCGGTGACCGGCCCGCACCAGTATGAGAGCGTGGTGAACGCGGTGCATGCGCACCTGCCGCCGGTGCCCAACAAATTCGTCGACCTCGTGCCCGAAGCCGGGCTCCGGCTGACGCCCAAGCATTACGCCTATCTCAAGATTTCCGAGGGCTGCAACAATCGCTGCTCGTTCTGCATCATCCCGCAGATCCGCGGCGACCTGAGCTCACGGCCCCTCGCCTCGGTGCTGTACGAAGCCGAGCGGCTGGTGAAGTCGGGCGTCAAGGAAATCATGGTGATCAGCCAGGACACGTCGGCCTATGGCGTGGACCTCAAATACGCGCCCAGCAAGTTCCACGGGCGCGACGTGACCGCGAAGTTCCAGACGCTGGCCGAGGAGATGGGCCAGCTCGACGTGTGGACGCGGCTTCACTACGTCTACCCTTATCCGCATGTCGACGCGGTGATCCCGCTGATGGCGGAGGGCAAGATTCTCCCCTATCTCGACATCCCCTTCCAGCACGCCTCGCCGCAGGTGCTCAAGGCGATGCGCCGCCCGGCCAACCAGGTGAAGACGCTCGACCGGATCAAATCCTGGCGCGAGATTTGCCCCGACCTCACCATCCGCTCCAACTTCATCGTCGGCTTCCCCGGCGAGACGGAGGAGGATTTCGAGTTCCTGCTCGACTGGATCGAGGAAGCCGAGATCGATCGCGCCGGCTGCTTCAAGTACGAGCCGGTCACCGGCGCGCCGGCCAATGAGCTTGAGGGCGTGGTGCCCGACGAGGTGATGGACGAGCGCTTCGCACAGCTCATGGAAGTGGCGCAGGGCGTCTCGACCGCGCAGCTCAGCAAGAAGGTCGGCCGCACCATCGACGTGCTGGTCGACGATGTGCGTCCGGCCGAAGGGCGTGCCATCGCCCGCTCCAAATGGGACGCACCCGATATCGACGGCCAGGTGATCATCGACAAGGCGCAGGGCATCAAGCCGGGCGACAAGGTGAGCGTCGTGGTGACGGGATCGGACGAGTACGACCTGTTCGCCGTACCGGCGAACGCCAGGGCAGCGCAGCCGGAGCTCGCGCACTGATGTATCGCCCGCCGGCCTTTCGCGAAGACCGGCTGGAGGTGCTGCATGCACTGATCGACAGCCACCGGCTGGGCACGATCGTGACGCACAGCGCGAACGGGCTCGAGGCGAACCTCGTTCCATTCACGCTCGATCGTTCGCGCGGTCCGCACGGCACCCTCAAAGCGCATCTGGCGAAGGCCAATGAGCAGCTCGCGGCGTTCCGCGAAGGCAGTGAAGCGCTGGTGATCTTCCAGGGCGCCGAGAGCTACATCACGCCGAGCTGGTATGCTTCCAAGCAGGAACACGGCAAGGTCGTGCCGACCTGGAACTATGTTCTTGTCGAGGCGCGCGGCCGGCCCATCGTCATCGAGGATCCGGCGTGGCTGATGGCGCAGATCAGCGAACTTACCGATATCAACGAAGGCAAGCGCCCGGATCCGTGGGCGGTGAGCGACGCGCCGGGGCCCTATGTCGCGGCGCAGCTCAAGGGTATCTTCGGCATCGAGATCGAGATCAGCCGCATCCAGGGCAAGTGGAAGGCCAGCCAGAACCGGCCCGAAGCCGATCGTGCCGGCGTCGCCCAGGGGCTGAGCGCCGATGGACAGATGGAGATGGCGGCGCTGGTCGAGCGGCGCTGACGGTCAGGCGTCCCGACCTCAGCTGATCTTCAGCTTAAGCCCAAACCTGACATAGGCCTCGGCCGTATCCTTGATGGACTGGCGGGCCGGAGTGTAGGCGTGGCCCATCAGGGCTTCGCCCTTGCGACCGTCGAAGATCTTGACGTTGCCGATGTCGTTTATGATCTGGCGTGCCGGGCCGCCGAACATGGCGACGAGGCGAATGGCCCAGTCGGGGGCGGCGCGGTTGACGATCTTGCGGTCCGGGTAGAGCTCCTGCACGACGCGGCCGACCTCGGGGAACGGCATGTATTCGGCGGTGGCGAGGTAGCGCTGGCCGATCGACTCCGGCTTTTCGAGCGCCGCGACATGCATGTCGGCCACGTCGCGGACATCGACGATGGAGAAGCCGTTGCTGGGCAGCGCGGGGGTCGAGTTGTCGAGCAGGCCGCCGACCATGCCCACCGAGATCGAGGCGTCCTCATCGAGCGCCGGGCCGATGATGGCGCCCGGGTGGATGGTGGTCATTTCGAGCCCGAAGTCCTTGGCGAGCGACCAGGCGAGACGCTCCGCCTTGGTCTTGCCGATGCAGTAGGCCCAGGTCCAGCGCATGTTGTCGAGATTGGTGAAATGGGTCTCGTCATAGGTGCGCGTGCCGGTCGTGTGGCCGTGCCCATAGCCGACGGTAGCGATCGAGGAGGTGACGATCAGCCGCTTGATGCCGGCGGCGTGTGTCGCCTTGAGGATGCGCTCGGTGCCTTCGAGCGCGGGCCGGATGACGAGGCTCTGGTCGCGCGGTTCGTCGCCGCGGATAACGGTGGCGACATGCATGACCGCCGCGACGCCGGCCATGGCCTCGGGCCAGCCCTTGTCGTCGAGGATATCGGCCTGGACGAGATCGAGCCGGGCCATCGCCTCAGCGCCAACGAGGGCGCCCACAGTCTCGCGCACCTGCGCGGCCTTGGCTTCTGAGCGGACCGTGCCGCGGACGCGGTAGCCCTTCTCCAGGAGCTTGACCACGCACCATTTGCCGACGAAGCCGGAGGCGCCGGTGACGAGGATGAGGTCGGTCATGGTGCAACTCCAAAGGACGATGGGCGGGCTTAGCGGTTGGGGCTGACAGGGGCAAGTCAAACAGCCTCACCAAAGGAGCGCGAAGCTTGATGTCTCCCCCAAAGGGGCCGGGTTGGTGCTAAGCTGGTAAGCTAGTGCTGGAGGCCCGCCATGAGTGAAACGCAAAGTACTAAGGACGAACTGCGCAAGCTCTCCGTGGTTACGGTTCCTCGGTTACTAGTGGCGACTGCTCTTGCGGCTGTCGGATTTCTTGTTGGCGCTTTCGTAGTTGTCATTGATCCGATACAAACAACCCAGCGCATTGGACTCTTGATCTTTTTCCCTTCCGCAATCTTTGTCATGACAACGGTCGCATCTACGATTGGATATTTACTTTTCCAACACACCGACGCGATGACGACTATTCAATCTATTCGGAAGAGTGACCACACGCGCATCAGCCAGATGCCAGTAATGAGACGATTTGTGCTTCGTGAGGTGATCAGATAGGACGACCTATCCACGCTGCTATGCCAAAACAAAGAGCTGCCCAAGGACGCCCTTCAGATCGCGTCAACACCGCAACGATGATGCGACCTAAGAGCCGTAACCCACCCAACCGCGGAAGCCGAAGGCGGCGTAGAACAGCTCGCTGCCGGCAAAGCCCGCCTGCTCGAACAGCGCGACCTCCTCATCGGGGGCGAGGATGGGCAGCCGTTCGAGGATGCCCTGACGGCCCTTCTCGACCATAGCGGCGTCCATGCCATTGGAGACGCTGAACGCCGCGTTTCGCTTCGACCATCGATCACGGCTGGGGTCGTCCTGGGCGTAGCTCATGTGGGCCATTACAAAGGGAGCGCCCGGCCGCAGGCGCCGGCGCACCGCCGAGAGCGTCGCAAGGCGCTGGTCACGTGGGACGAAGTGCATCGTCAGCAGGCACGCCGCGCCGTCGAACGGCCCGTCGGGGGCAGCGTCGATGTACCCTTCGTGCAGCCGGATGCGGTCCGCCCATTGTGCGGTCGCGCGCCGTGCGGCTTCCAGCATCTCCGGCGACGGATCGACGCCGTCGAAGCTCCAGCCAGCCTGACCCTCGGCGAAGTGCCCGAGTTCCATGCCGCCCCCTGCCCCCAATACCAGCACGCGACCGTCGGCCGGTACGCGCTCCCCGAGCAGGATCCGCGCCATCCGGTGCAGCCCTGCCAGCCCCGGCACCTGGCGCGGCGGACCATCGGCGTAGGTGTGGGCGATGTGGGCGAAGGACGTCATGGGCGAGGCTCCGGGAGGGCGCGAGAGGCCAGTATGCACCACTCGCGAAAACGAAAAGGCCCGGAACTTGTCCGGGCCTTCGAAACTCTATGACGGCGACGCTTATGCGGCTTCCGTCTCGTCCTCGCGGACCTGCACCGGGCCGGAGTCCAGGCCCTTGGCATCGACATCGCGATCGACAAACTCGATCACGGCGACGGCGGCATTGTCGCCGTAGCGGTAGCCGGCCTTGAGGATACGCAGGTAGCCGCCGTTCCGCTCCTTGTAGCGCGGGCCGATGGTCTCGAAGAGCTTGCGGACCTGGTCCTCATCGCGCATCTGCGCAATGGCCTGGCGGCGGGCGTGCAGATCGCCACGCTTGCCCAGGGTGACCAGCTTCTCGACGATCGGACGCAGCTCCTTGGCCTTGGGCAAGGTGGTCACGATCTGCTCGTGCTTGATCAGCGCGGCCGACATATTGGCGAACATCGCCTTGCGATGGCTCGCGGTGCGGCTCAGCTTCCGGTTGGTGTTTCCGTGGCGCATTTCTAAACTCCCGAGGCGGGCGCGTCTCTCGACGGGCGAGCCTTAATAGTGATCTTCGTAGCGTTTGGCCAGATCGTCGATGTTCTCAGGCGGCCAGTTCGGCACATCCATGCCGAGATGGAGACCCATCTGGGCGAGAACTTCCTTGATCTCGTTGAGCGACTTGCGGCCGAAGTTCGGGGTACGGAGCATCTCCGCCTCGGTCTTCTGGATGAGGTCGCCGATGTAGACGATGTTGTCGTTCTTGAGGCAGTTGGCCGAACGGACCGACAGCTCCAGCTCGTCCACCTTCTTGAGCAGCGCCGGATTGAAGGCGAGCTCGGGAACGGTGTCCTGGGCCTTCTCCTTGGTGGGCTCTTCGAAATTGACGAAGACCGAGAGCTGATCCTGCAGGATGCGCGCGGCGTAGGCCACGGCGTCTTCCGGCGTGATCGCGCCATTGGTCTCGACGGTGAGCGTCAGCTTGTCCTTGTCGAGGCTCTCGCCGGCACGGGTCGCGTCGACCTTGTAGGAGACGCGGCGAACCGGGGAGAACAGCGAGTCGACGGGGATATAGCCGATCGGCGCATCCTCGGGACGGTTCTTGTCGGCAGAGACATATCCCTTGCCGGTGTTGACGGTGAACTCGATGTTGATCTCGGCTCCGTCGTCGAGGTGGCAGATCACCAGCTCGGGGTTCAGCACTTCGATGTCGCCGGTGGTCTTGATGTCGCCGGCGACCACGGCGCCCGGGCCCTGCTTGTTGAGCGTGAGGCGCTTGGGGCCTTCGCCGCCCATCTTGAGGGCGATTTCCTTGACGTTGAGGACCAGGTCGGTCATGTCCTCGCGCACGCCCGGCAGCGACGAGAACTCGTGCAGGATGCCGTCGATCTGGATGGCAGTGACGGCAGCACCCTGGAGCGAGGAGAGCAGCACGCGGCGCAGCGCGTTGCCCAGCGTCAGCCCATAGCCGCGCTCAAGCGGTTCGGCCACAACCGAAGCCACGCGCGCGTTGTCGCCGCTCGACACGAACTCCAGCTTGGTCGGCTTAATCAGCTCTTGCCAGTTCCTCTGGATGGTCACGGTAACGTCCTTTCAAAAGTGCGGCGCTCGCCCGCCGCTCGGCCGCAAGTACCAAAAGGGCATCCCGGCCGTGGGGGAGGACGGCCGGTTGCCAAACCCAATCAGACGCGGCGGCGCTTGCGCGGCCGGCAGCCATTGTGGGGGATCGACGTGACGTCGCGGATCGACGTGACGTTGAAGCCGGCTGCCTGGAGGGCGCGGAGCGCCGATTCACGGCCCGAGCCCGGACCGCGCACTTCGACCTCGAGGGTCTTCATGCCGTGTTCCTGGGCCTTCTTTGCCGCATCTTCCGCCGCAACCTGAGCGGCGTACGGGGTCGACTTGCGCGATCCCTTGAACCCCATGACGCCCGACGAGGACCACGAAATCGTGTTGCCCTGAACGTCGGTGATGGTCACCATGGTGTTGTTGAAGCTGGCGTTCACATGTGCGACGCCGGACGTGATGTTCTTGCGCTCTTTGCGCTTTACGCGCGCGCCTTCAGCTTTTGCCAATTTGGTTCCTTTGGTTCGATATCGGCGCTGCCGTAGTTCCAGCAGCTACATCGGGTGAGCGAGGAGGTGCCTCGCCGCCCAATTACTTCTTCTTGCCGGCGATCGGCTTGGCCGGGCCCTTGCGGGTGCGCGCGTTGGTGTGCGTGCGCTGACCGCGGACCGGCAGACCACGGCGGTGGCGCAGGCCACGATAATTGCCGAGGTCCATGAGCCGCTTGATGTTCATCGCCACGTTGCGGCGGAGGTCGCCCTCCACGACATAGTCGCGGTCGATGGTCTCGCGGATCTGGATGACTTCGGCGTCGGTCAACTCATTGACGCGACGCTCGGCGGGAATCCCCACCTTCGTGCAGATGTCCTCGGCGAACTTGTCGCCGATGCCGTGGATGTATTGCAGCGCAATAACCACACGCTTGTTCGTCGGAATATTGACGCCAGCGATACGAGCCACGTCGACTCTCCTTCATGCCGGCCCGGCTGATATAGGGGCCGTTTTTGTAACAACAAGGGACCGGTTCCGACCCCTCACCCGTTTAGAGGAACCGAATCCAGCCCGAAGCTCTTTGAGACTGGCGCGGTTCTAGTGGCCGATTCCGGCAGAGTCAACTGCCGGAGCGGCCCGATTTCGTAGGAAGCTATGCTCCCAGCGCACGGCGGATGGCCGCCGTCACCTCTTCGACCGGAGACATACCGTCCACGGTCTTCAGCAGTCCCTTGCCGCGGTAGTAGGATACCAGCGGCTCGGTCAGTTCGCGGTAGACGTCGAGACGCTTGCGGATCACCTCGGCGGTGTCGTCCGCCCGCGCCCCACCGGTTTCCTGCGCGCGCTTGGCGACGCGAGACACCAGCGTATCGGTGTCGGCAGTGATCTCGACCACCGCGTCGAGCCTCATGCCCTTCTGCTCGAGCATGGCACCCAGGGCATCGGCCTGCGGAATTGTCCTCGGGAAGCCGTCGAGGATGAAGCCCCTGCTGCAGTCGGGCTGGTCGATGCGCTCGGACACGATGCCGTTGACGATCTCGTCCGACACCAGGTCGCCGCGGTCGACGATGGCCTTGGCCTGGACGCCGAGCGGCGTCTTGTTGGCGATGGCCGAGCGGAGGATGTCGCCGGTGGAGAGCTGCGGGATGCCGAGCTGCTCGACGAGGATCTTCGCCTGCGTGCCCTTGCCGACGCCCGGGGGGCCCAAAAGGATCAGTCTCACCGCTTGCGCCCTCCGAGCCGCGACTTCTTCACCAGCCCCTCATATTGCTGCGCAATGAGGTGGGACTGGACCTGGCTGATGGTGTCGAGCGTCACCGTCACCATGATGAGCAGCGATGTGCCGCCGATGAACTGGCTGACATTGAGCTGGCTGTGGATCATCTCGGGGATGAGCGCGACGAGCATCAGATAGGCGGCACCGACAAGGGTGATGCGGGTCAGCACGTAGTCGATGTGCTGGGCAGTGCGCTCGCCGGGGCGAATGCCCGGGATGAAGCCGCCGGAGCGCTTGAGATTGTCGGCTGTCTCGGTCGGGTTGAAGACGATCGAGGTGTAGAAGAAGGCGAAGAAGACGATCAGCGCCGCATAGAGGAACAGATAGAGCGGCTGGCCGCGACCGAGCAGCGCCGCGGTCACCGAGAGCCACTGCGGCGCATCGCCCTGGCTGGCAAAGGACGCGATCGTTGCCGGCAGGAGGAGCAGCGACGACGCAAAGATCACCGGGATGACGCCCGACGTATTGAGCTTGAGCGGCAAGTGCGAGGTGTCGCCCTGGAACATCTTGTTGCCGACCTGGCGCTTTGGATACTGGATCAAAAGTCGCCGCTGGGCGCGTTCGAAGAAGACGATCACCGCAATAACGGCGATGGCGATGGCAAGAATGCCGAACAGCCAGGCGGTCGAGAGTGCGCCGGTGCGGCTGAGCTCGAGGGTCTGGACGATCGTTGCGGGCAAGTTGGCCACGATGCCGGCGAAGATGATCAGCGAGATGCCGTTGCCGACGCCGCGCGAGGTGATCTGCTCGCCCAGCCACATCAGGAACATGGTGCCGCCGACCAGCGTGATGACGGTCGAGATGCGGAAGAACCAGCCCGGATTGAGCACAACGCCCTGGCTGCCCTCGAGGCCGATGGCGATGCCATAGGCCTGCACGGCACAGAACACGACCGCGAGATAGCGCGTGTACTGGTTGAGCTTGCGACGACCCGCCTCCCCTTCCTTCTTCAGCGCTTCGAGGCGCGGAGAAGCGGTGGTGATCACCTGGATGACGATCGAGGCGGTGATGTAGGGGATGAGGTTGAGCGCGAAGATCGCCATGCGCTGCACGGCGCCGCCGGCGAACATGTCGAACATGCCGGCAATGCCCTGCTGGGCCTGCTGGAAGCTCGCGGCATAGGCATCGGGGTCGATGCCCGGCACCGGAATGTAAGTGCCCAGGCGATAGACGAGAAGCGCACCCAGGGTGAACCAGATACGCTGCTGCAGAGCCTTCGCCTTCGCGAAGGTCGAGAAATTGAGGTTCCTAGCAAGCTGCTCGGCTGCGGACGCCATTTGTGCTCCCTGTCGCCTCTGCGATCGCTGTTCGGACCGCCGGCTTCATTTTCCTGGTCGCGCCGCAGGCGGCGAAGCCTGCAGCGCTCCTTGCGGGGCTTGGCGCGATCAGGCGTCAGCCTTGGTTTCTTCAGCCTTGGGCATGTCGACCTTGCCGCCCAGGGCTTCAATGGCCGCAACCACGCCGGCGCTGGCATGAGTGACGTTGAAGGTCACCTTCTTGGCCTCGAAGGCCTTGGGGCCGAGCACGAGCCGGACACCGTCGCGCGCGCGGCGGATGACGCCGGCCTTGACGAGAGCCGCGGCGTCGATGACGCCCTTATGGTCCAGCTTGCCGCTGTCGATGTAGGCCTGGATGCGGTCGAGACGGACCGTATTGTAGGTCTTCACGTTGGGCACGTTGAAGCCGCGCTTGGGCATGCGCATGTGGAGCGGCATCTGGCCGCCTTCGAAGCCGTTGATGGCAACGCCCGAGCGACCCTTCTGGCCCTTGCCGCCACGGCCGCCGGTCTTGCCGACGCCCGAGCCGATACCACGGCCGACGCGGACCTTCTTCTTGTTGGCACCCGGATTGTCGCGGAGTTCGTTCAAACGCGCCATTTTGCTATTCCTGTCTTCTCTTAGCCGACGACGCGGACGAGGTGCGGGATCTTGTTGATCATACCGCGCACTTCCGGCGTGTCCTTCAGCGTCCGCTGCGCACGGATCTTGTTGAGGCCGAGGCCCACAAGGGTCGCGCGCTGGTCCGCCTGGCGGCGGGCCGGGGACGCGATCTGCTCGACGGTTACGGTCTTGTCAGCCATTTACGCCTCCACGGATTCCTGGCCGCGACGGGCCTGGAGATCCGAAACCTTGAGACCGCGGCGGGCGGCGACCGAACGCGGGCTGTCGACCTGCTTCAGTGCGTCGAACGTGGCGCGGACCATGTTATAGGGGTTCGAGGTACCCTGCGACTTGGCGACGATGTCGTTGATGCCCAGGGTTTCGAACACGGCGCGCATCGGACCGCCGGCGATGATGCCGGTGCCGGGAACCGCGGCGCGCAGGATGACGCGGCCGGCGCCATGGCGGCCGATCACGTCGTGATGAAGCGTACGGGCCTCACGCAGCGGCACGCGGATGAGCTGGCGCTTGGCCTGCTCGGTCGCCTTGCGGATGGCCTCGGGAACTTCGCGCGCCTTGCCGTGGCCGAAACCGACCCGGCCCTTCTGGTCGCCGACGACGACCAGCGCCGCAAAGCCGAAGCGCTTGCCGCCCTTGACCACCTTGGCCACACGATTGATGTGGACCAGGCGATCGATGAATTCGCTTTCGCGCTCTTGAACGTCTCTCATTGTCTCTTCCTTTGCGCGATCAGAACGAAAGGCCGCCTTCGCGGGCGGCATCCGCCAGGGCCTTCACGCGGCCATGGTAGAGGTAACCGCCGCGGTCGAAGATGACCTCGGACACATTGGCCGCCTTGGCGCGCTCGGCGACGAGCTTGCCGACAGCGGCGGCACCCTCGGTCGAACCACCATTGGTGCCCTTGATATCCTTGTCGAGCGTCGAAGCGGAAGCGAGAGTGCGTCCGGACGCGTCGTCGATGACCTGGGCATAGATGTTCTTGCCGGAGCGGTGCACGCTCAGACGCGGCCGGCCGAAAGCACGGGCCTTGATGGCTTTGCGAACGCGCGCCTTGCGCCGTTCCGATCCCTTGACAGTGATGGGCATCTTTCTGGCGCTCCTTACTTCTTCTTGCCTTCCTTACGCGCGACGAATTCGCCGGCGTAACGGACACCCTTGCCCTTGTAGGGCTCGGGCTTGCGGAAGGCGCGGATGTTGGCCGCAACCTGGCCGACCTGCTGCTTGTCGGCACCGGTCACGGTGACGTCGGTGGCGGTCGGGGTCGCGATGGTGATCCCCTTGGGGGTCTCGAACAGGACTTCGTGGCTGAAGCCGAGGGAGAGCTTGAGATCCTTGCCCTGCATGGCGGCGCGGAAACCAACGCCCTGGATCTGCAGCTTCTTCTCGAAGCCCTTGGACACGCCGTCCACCATGTTGGCGATCAGCGCGCGGGTGGTGCCCCAGGCGGCGCGGGCCTCGGTGGTGTCGTTGGCCGGCTCGATCACGATGCCCTGATCGGTCTGCTTGGCGTTGACGATATCCATCAGGGTCAGCGACTGCTCACCCTTGGGACCCTTGGCGGTGACAACGCGGTCGTTGATCGCGACGGTGACGCCGCTGACCGGTGCAATGGGCTTCTTGCCTGTACGGGACATTCCAGTTTCTTCCTTCGGAGTAATCGTCGATGTCGCGCCTTAGAAGACGCGGCAGACTACCTCGCCACCCAGGTTCTGGGCCTTCGCTTCATGATCGGCCATCACGCCCTTGGGGGTCGACAGGATCGACACGCCAAGGCCATTCGCGACCGAGGGGATATTCTTGACCGAGACATAGACGCGGCGGCCGGGACGCGAGACACGCTCGATCGTCCGGATCACCGGAGTGTTCTCGGAATACTTCAGTTCGATCTCGTATTCGTTGAGACCGTTGTCCGTCTTCTGCTCGGAATAGCCGCGGATGAAGCCTTCCGACTTCAGCACGTCGAGCACGCGGCCACGCATGGTGGACGCGGGGGTGGCAACGGTGTCGCGACGGCGCATCTGCGCGTTGCGGATGCGGGTCAGCATATCGCCGATCGGATCAGTAAGGCTCATACTCGTCTCTCCTTACCAGCTCGACTTGACCATGCCGGGCACCTGCCCAAAGTTACCCAGCTCGCGCAGAGCGATACGGCTCAGCTTGAGCTTGCGGTAATAGGCACGCGGACGGCCCGAGAACTCGCAGCGGTTGCGCACGCGGTTGGGTGCGGAATTGCGCGGGAGCTCGGCGAGCTTGAGGGCTGCAGCAAAACGCTCTTCCATGGACGCCGACTGGTCCATGGTGATGGCCTTGAGCTTGGTGCGCTTGGCGCCAAACTGCTTGGCAAGCTTCTTGCGGCGGTTGTTCTTCTCGATGGAGCTGGTCTTTGCCATATCTCTGTCCTTGCGCCCTTCTTACTGCCGGAAGGGGAAATTGAAGGCCTTGAGCAGAGCCCGGGCCTCATCATCCGTCTTCGCCGTCGTGCAGACCACGATATCCATGCCCCAGACCTGTTCGATCTGGTCGTAGGAGATTTCCGGGAAGATGATGTGTTCCTTGATGCCCATGGCGTAGTTGCCACGACCATCGAAGGCATTGGGGTTGAGGCCGCGGAAGTCGCGCACGCGGGGGAGCGCGATGTTCACCAGGCGGTCCATGAACTCGTACATGCGCTGCTTGCGAAGGGTGACCTTCACGCCCAGCGGCATGTTCTCGCGCACCTTGAAGCCGGCGATCGACTTGCGGGCATGCGTGATGACCGGCTTCTGGCCGGCGATCTTCTCGAGGTCCGCAGCAGCCGACTTCACCTTCTTGGTGTCGTTGACGGCCTCGCCGACACCCATGTTGAGAACGATCTTCTCAAGCTTGGGCAGCTGCATGACGTTCTTGTAGCCGAACTGCTTGAGCAGGTCGGCCCTGATGGACTCTTCGTACTGCGTGCGCAGACGCGGGACGTAAGCGGTCTCAGCCATCGATCACATCTCCGGTGGTCTTGGCGACGCGCACTTTCTTGCCGTCGTCGTTGATCTTGAAACCGACGCGGGTCGGCTTGCCCTTGGCGTCCGCGAGAGCCAGATTGCTCAGGTGGATGGGGGCTTCCTTGGTGAAGATTCCGGCGTCCTGGGAAGCCGACTGCTTGGTGTGCCGGCGGACCAGGTTGAGGCCCTGCACGGTGGCGCGGGTCTCGGTGGGGAACACCTGGGTGACGCTACCGGTCTTGCCCTTGTCCTTGCCCGCGAGGATGACGACCTTGTCGCCCTTCTTGATCTTGGCAGCCATCACAGCACCTCCGGCGCGAGCGAGATGATCTTCATGTGGTTCTTGCTGCGCAGCTCGCGCGGAACCGGCCCGAAGATACGCGTGCCGATCGGCTCGGCCTGATTGTTGATCAGCACGGCAGCGTTGTTGTCGAAGCGGATGATCGAGCCATCGGTCCGGCGAACCGGGGCTGCGGTGCGCACGACCACGGCCTTCATGACCTGGCCCTTCTTGACACGGCCGCGCGGGATCGCGTCCTTGACGGACACGACGATGATATCGCCCACCGAGGCGTACTTGCGGTGCGAACCGCCGAGCACCTTGATGCACATGACACGACGCGCACCGGAGTTGTCGGCAACGTCGAGATTGGACTGCATCTGGATCATGGCTTGATGCCTTCTCGTTCAAACCGGTCGCGTCTCACGACGGACCAAAACCTTGTTCTCTTTAAGCGCCCTGGACCAGGGTCCAGCGCTTGTTCTTGGAGATCGGCGCGGTCTCCTCGATCCACACCACGTCGCCGACCTTGGCCGAGTTGGCCTCGTCATGGGCGTGGTACTTCTTGGACCGCCGCACGGTCTTCTTCATCACCGGGTGGGTGAAGGCGCGATCGACGCGCACAACCACTGTCTTCTCGTTCACGTCGGAGACCACGGTCCCCTGCAGTACGCGCTTGGGCATCGGTTTCTCCTTACTTGGCCGCGGACTTCTCACCCAGGATCGTCTTGATCCGGGCGATCTCGCGACGCACTTCCTTGACCCGCGCGGGCTTTTCGAGCTGCTGCGTGGCGCGCTGGAAGCGCAGATTGAACTGCTCCTTCTTGAGGCCGAGCAGCTGGTCCTTCAGTTCGTCGGGCGTCTTGGCCCGCAGATCAGAGTTCGCCATTTCGTCTCGTCCTTAGTCCGGAATGCGTTCGACGACGCGGGTGATGATCGGAAGCTTCATCGCGCCGAGGCGCAGAGCTTCCTTGGCGACATCGGCGGGGACACCGTCGATCTCGAACAGGATGCGGCCCGGCTTGACGCGCGCGGCCCAGAATTCCACCGAACCCTTGCCCTTACCCATGCGGACTTCGACCGGCTTCTTGGACACCGGAAGGTCGGGGAACACGCGGATCCAGACGCGGCCGGCACGCTTCATCTCGCGGGTGATCGCGCGGCGGGCCGCTTCGATCTGGCGAGCCGTGACGCGCTCGGGCTCCTGCGACTTGAGGCCGTACTGGCCGAAAGCCAGCTCGGAACCGCCCTTGGCAGCGCCATGGATGCGGCCCTTATGGGCCTTGCGGAATTTAGTCTTCTTCGGTTGCAGCATTTATCCGATGCCTTCTCAGTTCGCCGAAGCGTTTTCACGCTCGGAGCGGCGGCCGCGCGGCGGACGATCGCCGTCCTCACGGTCGGAACGCTCGCGGCGCGGAGCCCCCTGCCCGTCCCCGCCGCCTTCGGTGGCGCGGCGCTCATGCGCCATGGGATCGTGCTCGAGCACTTCGCCTTTGAAGATCCACACCTTGATGCCGATGATGCCGTAGGTCGTCTCGGCTTCGGCAACGCCGTAGTCGATGTCGGCGCGCAGCGTATGCAGCGGCACGCGGCCTTCACGGTACCACTCGGTGCGGGCGATATCGGCACCGCCGAGGCGGCCGCCGACGTTGACGCGGATGCCGCCGGCGCCCATGCGGATCGCCGTCTGCACGGCGCGCTTCATGGCGCGGCGGAAAGCCACGCGGCGCTCGAGCTGCTGGGCGATGCCCTGGGCGACCAGGGTCGCGTCGGTCTCGGGCTTGCGCACTTCAACGATGTTGATGTGCACTTCGCTGTCGGTGAACTTCTTCACCTTGGCGCGGATCTTGTCGATGTCAGCGCCCTTCTTGCCGATCACGATGCCCGGACGGGCAGTGTGGATCGACACGCGGCACTTACGGTGCGGACGCTCGATGACGATCTTGGAGACAGCGGCCTGCTTGAGATCTTCCATCAAGGTCTCACGGATCTTGATGTCTTCCTGCAGCAGCTTGCCGTACTCGGCCTTGTTCGCATACCAGCGCGAATCCCAGGTGCGATTGATGCCCAGGCGCAGACCGATCGGGTTGATCTTCTGACCCATTATGCGGTCTCCTCAACTTGGCGAACCACGATGGTGAGGTTCGAAAAGGGCTTCTCGACGCGGGCCGACTTGCCGCGGCCGCGGGCCATGAAGCGCTTCATGACGAGCGAGTCACCGACATAGGCTTCGGCCACGACGAGGCTGTCGGGATCGAGGCCGTGATTGTTCTCGGCGTTCGCGACGGCGCTCTCGAGCGTCTTCTTGACCGAGCCGGCGATGCGCTTGGGCGAGAAAGTGAGCTCGGCCAGGGCCTTCTCCACCTTCTTGCCGCGGATCGAAGCGGCCACGAGATTGAGCTTCTGGCCCGAGCCGCGAAGCATGCGGAGAACCGCCTTGGCTTCGTTGTCCTTGAGCGCGCGCTTGGTCTTGGGCTTGCTCATGTTACTTCCTCTTGGCCTTCTTGTCGGCCGTGTGCCCGTAGTAGGTACGGGTCGGCGCGAACTCGCCAAACTTGTGGCCGATCATCTCTTCCGAGACGGCGACCGGGATATGCTTGTGGCCGTTGTGGACACCGAAGGTGAGGCCAACGAACTGCGGCAGGATGGTGGAACGACGGCTCCACATCTTGATCACTTCGTTGCGGCCGCCGGAACGTGACTTCTCGGCCTTCTTGAGCAGGTAGCCGTCGACGAACGGACCTTTCCAGACTGAACGAGTCATGACTTAGCGGCCCTTCTTCAGGTGACGGCTGCGGACGATGAACTTGTCCGTCGCCTTATTGCTTCTGGTTCTCTTGCCCTTGGTCGGCTTGCCCCACGGGGTCACCGGGTGACGGCCACCAGAGGTACGACCTTCGCCACCACCATGCGGGTGGTCGACCGGGTTCATGGTCACGCCACGGTTGACCGGCTTCTTGCCGAGCCAGCGGTTGCGGCCGGCCTTGCCGATCGCGGTGTTGGCGTGGTCCTGGTTCGACACGGCGCCGACGGTGGCAAGGCACGAGCCGTGCACGCGGCGCTGTTCGCCGGAATTGAGGCGCAGGATCGCCCAGCCGGCGTCACGGCCAACATACTGGGCGTAGGTGCCGGCGGAACGCGCGATCTGACCGCCCTTGCGGGGTTTCATTTCGACGTTGTGCACGATGGTGCCGACCGGCATGCGCTCGAGCGGCATGGCGTTGCCCGGCTTGACGTCGACGGTCGAGAGCGAGGAGACGACCTTGTCGCCCGCTGCCAGACGCTGGGGCGCGACGATGTAGGCGAGCTCGCCATCCTCGTACTTCACCAGGGCGATCCAGGCGGTGCGGTTGGGATCGTATTCCAGACGCTCGATCGTGCCGACGGCGTCGAACTTCACGCGCTTGAAATCAACCATGCGGTACGAGCGCTTGTGCCCGCCGCCACGGTGATAAGCGGTGGTGCGACCAGTGTTGTTGCGGCCACCCTTCTTGTTCAGCCCTTCGGTCAGCCCCTTGACGGGCTCACCCTTCCACAGCTCCGACCGATCGGTCGTGATGAGCCCGCGGCGGCCGGGAGACGTGGGATTGTAAGTAATCAGACCCATTGTTCCTGCCTCCCCTTAGACGCCGGTCGAGATATCGATCGACTGGCCGTCGACGAGGGTTACGATTGCCTTCTTGGTGTCGTTGCGGACGCCCAGGCTGTTGCGGAAGCGCTTGACCTTGCCCTTGCGGACCAGGGTGTTGACTGCCTTCACCTTCACCGAGAACAGGCCTTCGACGGCCGCCTTGATGTCGGTCTTGGTCGCATCGATCGCCACGTCGAACACGATCTGGCCGTGCTCGGACGCAAGCGTCGACTTTTCGGTGACCACCGGCGAGCGAATGATGTCGTAGTTCGTAAACTTGCTCATGCGAACCGCGCCTCCAGCGCTTCGACGGCGGCCTTGGTCAGGACCAGCCGGTTGCGGCGCAAAATGTCGGCAACGTTGATGCCCTGGATGGGCAGCACGTCGATATGGGGGATGTTGCGGGCGGCCAGAGCGAAGTTCTGGTCGAGCGTTGCACCATCAACGATCAGCGCATTCGACCATTCGAGCTTGCCGAAGGTGGTGCGGAGCGCCGCCGTCTTTGCTTCCTTGGTCGCGAGCGTGTCGACGATCGTCAGTTCACCCGCCTTGGCCTTGGCCGAGAGGGCGTGCTTGAGAGCCAGCGCGCGGACCTTCTTGGGCAGGTCGATCGCGTGCGAACGCGGGGTCGGACCGAACGCACGACCACCACCGCGGAACTGCGGCGCACGGCGCGAGCCGTGACGAGCGGAACCGCCGCCCTTCTGGTTGCCCCACTTCTTGGAAGTGAGCGCGATCTCGGCGCGGTTCTTCACGTCATGCGTGCCGGCCATGGCCTTGAGGCCCTGGTAGCGCACCATGCGGTGAAGGATGTCGGCGCGGGGCTCAAGACCGAAGATGTCGTCCTTGAGCGTGAGCGAACCGGCGTCCTTGCCGTCGAGGGAAGTGACCTGAATATCCATTAGTTGCTCTCCCCGGCGGCGGCCGCGGCGGGCTTGAACTTGCCCGGAGTGACTGCGTCCTTGTGGGCCGGCTTCTTGACCGCGTCGCGGATCTGGATCCAGCCGCCCTTGGCGCCCGGAACCGCACCCTCGACCATGATCAGCCCGCGCTCCACATCGGTGCGCACGACCTTGAGGTTCTGGGTGGTGACGCGACGGTCGCCCATGTGGCCGGCCATCTTCTTGCCCTTGAACACGCGGCCCGGATCCTGACGCTGACCGGTCGAACCGTGCGAACGGTGCGACACGGACACGCCGTGGGTGGCGCGCAGGCCGGCAAAGTTCCAGCGCTTCATGCCGCCGGCGAAACCCTTACCGATCGAGGTGCCGGTGACATCCACCAGCTGGCCCTCGACGAAGTGGTCGGCGGTCATCGTCGCGCCGACCTCGATGAGGTTATCGGCGTCGACACGGAACTCCGTGATCTGGCGCTTGGGCTCGACCTTGGCGACGGCGAACTGGCCGCGATCAGCCTTGGTGATGTTCTTGGTCTTGACGGTACCGGCGCCCAGCTGCAGCGCGGTGTACCCGTCCTTCTCAGCCGTACGCTGACCGACCACCTGGCAGTTCTGCAGGCTCAGCACCGTCACGGGGACGTGCGTGCCGTCCTCCTTGAAGATGCGGGTCATCCCCAGCTTCTGTGCGATCAAACCCGAACGCATCGTTGTTACCTTTTCTCCTTGGCGACTGACCGGGTCATTGGACTGTCAAGAGGACCCGATAGATGGTCAGCGCGAAAACTTGTCCTAGAGCTTGATTTCGACGTCGACGCCGGCGGCGAGATCGAGCTTCATGAGTGCATCCACGGTCTGCGGCGTGGGGTCGACGATGTCGAGCAGCCGCTTGTGGGTACGGATTTCGAACTGTTCGCGCGACTTCTTGTCGATGTGCGGCGAACGGTTGACGGTGAATTTCTCGATCCGCGTCGGCAGCGGGATCGGTCCGCGGACCTGCGCACCCGTGCGCTTGGCGGTGTTGACAATCTCACGCGTCGACGTATCGAGCACGCGATGGTCAAACGCCTTGAGGCGGATGCGAATGTTTTGACCGTTCATCTTGCTTTCCCAACCAAATTGAAGCGCGGCGCACGCAAATCGCGCGCCGCGCGTAAGGTCAAAACTCTTACTTCAGGATCTTGGCGACGACGCCCGAACCCACGGTGCGGCCACCCTCACGGATAGCGAAGCGGAGCTTCTCTTCCATGGCGATCGGCACGATCAGCTGCACCGAGATATTCACGTTGTCGCCCGGCATCACCATTTCGGTGCCTTCCGGCAGGGTCACAACACCGGTCACGTCGGTGGTGCGGAAGTAGAACTGCGGACGGTAGTTGGCGAAGAACGGAGTGTGACGGCCGCCTTCTTCCTTGGTGAGGATGTAGGCTTCGGCCACGAACTCGGTGTGCGGGGTCACCGAACCGGGCTTGCAGAGGACCTGGCCGCGTTCGACCTGGGTCCGCTCAATGCCGCGGATCAGCGCGCCGATGTTGTCGCCAGCCTGGCCCTGATCGAGCAGCTTGCGGAACATTTCGACGCCGGTCACGGTGGTCTTCTGGGTCGCCTTGATACCGACGATCTCGACTTCCTCGCCCACCTTGACGATGCCGCGCTCGACACGGCCGGTCACCACGGTGCCGCGGCCCGAGATCGAGAACACGTCTTCGATCGGCATCAGGAACGGCTGGTCGACCGGACGGGCCGGCTGCGGGATGTACTCGTCAACCGCGTCCATCAGCTTGAGGACGGCGTTCTTTCCCAGCTCGACATTGCCGTCGTTCAGAGCTTCGGTGGCCGAGCCCTTGATGATCGGGATATCGTCGCCCGGGAACTCGTACGAGGACAGCAGCTCGCGGACCTCGAGCTCGACGAGCTCGAGCAGTTCCGGATCGTCGACCATGTCGCACTTGTTGAGGAAGACGACGAGCGCCGGCACGCCGACCTGACGGGCGAGCAGGATGTGCTCGCG
>MKUZ01000003.1:0-19714 GCA_001899065.1 Devosia sp. 66-22
CTCCGCCTCCGCAGACTTCCGGATAATGTCGAAATCGGTTTTAGGACGATGCCCGCGCGTCGCGGAGCGCCTCGTAGTGCTGCCTGATTTCTCGTTCATCTATGTCGCTGTAAGCGCCGTTGGCGTTGTAGGCGTTGGTCCAAGGCGTGCCGGGGCGGTGCATCATGTTCGACAACTGGAATGCATGCAGATCGCCGTATGCGTCTAGCACAGCTTCGATTAGCTCATTCTCGTCATTATCAAACGCTTCTTCGTAGATCGCGCCAGAGAATCGCGATCTAGCCGGCGCACTAATCGGGTTCGACCCGAACTCTTTGAAAGCAGAATACACTTCCGGGTAAACCGGCCCGTACTGCCACGCCTGAACCGAGCCCTTGACCATAGGACGGCCGAGCATCGCCCATGACCAGCCGTGACAAAGGTACACGAGCTTGATGAGCTGCATGAGAGTCAGGGATTTACCGCGCTGCTTCGCTTTGGCAAGGATCAGATTTGCCACCGCGCGCGCGTCATGAGGCTCATAGGCCATCGTTAGATGCTCATAGAGTGGCGACCCTCAGAACATAGGTTGCAACAGGGGCGTTAACAAGAAAGCTAGACCCTTGATTTCAAAGGGTCGGCGCACGGGATTTCCTGCCCAGACCGCAGTTTTCCCCGCTGTTGCCGAAAAAGACTCACTTGACTTGATTCGGCAGATTACCTGCGTGGCGTCGGGTGGGCTTCTTGGCGGGTTTCTTGCTGCTCCCGCCGAAGACGTTCTCTTTTAGATTCATGAGGTTGTGGAGGGGTTTGCAGGAGACGGCGCAACACCTCGTCCCCCGATTCGGGGTCCGTAGGCGGGCTCTGTTCTGACATTCTAGATGTCCCCACTATTCACAATCTCTATACTAAATCTAGCGAAAGCACCCCCGCCAAACACAAGCTATGGCCCCTTCAGTCAGTTGCGCCCGTTGACGGGTTTTCTGAATCGGAACAGGCTCTTGGCGTTGGTGCAAAGGGGGTGTGATCCCGGCCCTGAGAAGTCGCTCACACACCGCCCTGTGCGGTTCACCAACTGGCGTACCCTCTACGGGTGCCTTCGAAGTCCACCCCTTAGGGCTTCGTCGTAGGGGTGAGTGCATGGTGCACCGGGGCGGGCTTCACATCTGTCCCGGCGGGTTCGATACCCGCTCACTCCACCACGTCACACGCTCTCGCGTGTCACTAAACTCTAACGCGTAAGACACGCTTTCCAAGTTCGAAAGTCGTGGGGTCGGTAACAAATTGTTTCACCGCACCTCTTGGGCACACGCCCAAACACGATTCGTTCCCGTCAATCCTGCGTCGGCCTGTCAGCGCCCAACCTAGGAATCACCGCTACTTTTGTAAAGTATATAATGTCGATGATTTTTTACATCATGTGGCATGAGCTTTACGTAGCGTGTTGCTCCGGGCCGATCTGTGGGCTGAAAAAAGTAAAAGGCCTCGCTCGAGGGGATGAGCGAGGCCTTCGGATCATCCGCCGAAGCGTATGACCAGTGAGAAGCGGCTGAGGGAGGAGAACGCCGCGATCTCGTGGAACCGGCCAGGGAGGAGGAGAGGCCGTCGTTCCTGGGGAGGCTTATGCGGTGCGTCGGGCACGTGCACAAACGCGAAGTTGGAAGGCCACCCATGCGCATTTGCATGGGTGGCCGCCTTGCAATCGGGGAGGTCAAAACGTTTTGGCAAAAAAAGAGGCTCCATCCGAAGATGGAGCCTTATGAAAGTGGGGCAAACGGACGAGGGAGGAGGAAACGCCGTTTGCCGTTGGATTTCGCCGAGGGAGGAGGTTCGGCTACGATCCAGTGTCGATTGTCAGCGGGACCGCGGGAGGAGGATGCGGTGCGGCGTCTCATCGACAAGACGAAATATGCGTGACCGGGACCGTTCCCGCAATGCGTCGTTCTGTATGCCAGCCATGCGCTGGGCGCGGGGAAGGTCAGCCTGTTTGACCTTTTCGTGACGGCGCCGACGCATGGCTCGCAGTTGCCGCGGAAACAATAAGGCCCCGCTCGAGGGGAGAGCGGGGCCGAAGTTTTGCACCAGGCAAAGCCCGTGCAAGGAGGGAACGCCGGCCGGCGAGGAGGGAGAAGTGCCCGCTGGCGTCGGCGCCGGTATAGGTCGGAGGCGGTGCGTCCCTCAATTCCGACATGTGCATGCCAGCCATGCGGCATGCGCATGTCGTTAGGATGCTAGCAATCACAGCCAGCCTTTGCGCTTGAAGAACAGGTAGGGCAGCAGCGCCGCGAGGATCATTAGCCCCAGCGCGAACGGATAGCCCACGGTCCAATGCAGCTCGGGCATGAAATCGAAGTTCATGCCGTAGATCGAGGCGACGAGCGTCGGCGGCAGGAACACGACAGCGGCCACCGAGAAGATCTTGATGATCTTGTTCTGCTCGAGATTGATCAGCCCCAGCGTCGCATCGAGCAGGAAGTTGATCTTGGTGTTGAGGAAGGCGGCGTGGTCGGAAAGCGCGGCCGCGTCGCGCTGCAGCACCTTGAGCTCCTGGCGCAGCTCCTTGAGCATGCGCGGGTCGCCGCGGTCGCTGGTCTGGTGGAAACTCGACAGGCGACCGATCGACACCAGGCTTTCGCGCGCGAGGCTCAGCACGTCGCCCTTCTTGCCGATCCGCTCGATGATCTCCTGCAAATCGCGCGCCTTGCGGGTGACGTTGCGGGTCTTGTTGCGGAACACTTCGCGCGAAATCTGGTCGATCTCGTCGCCGGTGGTTTCGAGCAATTGCGCCAGCCGGTCGATGATCGCCTCAAGCAGGCCGAGCATTACCTTCTCGCCCGAGGTGTAGGGATTGGCGGTGGGCCGCGTGCACAGCCGCTCGAACAGCCGGAACGGCCGCGGATCGGCATAGCGCACCGTCACCAGCTGGTTGTTGCGCAGCACGAAGCTGATCGGGGTCTTCTGCGGCTCCTCGGTGTCGGCATTGGAGAGCGCCGTGATGGTCATGAACTCGGCGCCGTCCTCGCTGTAGAGGCGGGCCGACGGCTCGATGTCGTCCATCTCGGCGCGGGTGGGGATGTCGATCCCCAGACACGATTCGACGAACTGGTCTTCGGCCTTGGTGTGGTTGGTGAGGTTGTACCAGACGGCGCGTTCCGCCTCGGGCGGAACGGAGGTGACATCCAGATCGGTGGCAACCAGCCGATCGTCCTCACGAATATATGCGCGCAGCATGGTGCGGGCTCCTTCTCGCATACCGGCAGGCCGGCGCGCGGAGCCCCGAGGGGTCAGTCCGCCGCCGGCAGCGAAGATCGACTTCGACTGTCGCGGTTCATTGGTCCTGTCCTTGTTGGATCGGTCCGGCAGCAGCCGGGCACCTAAATGTTCTGCGCTCGGCGGAAGGCTGCGTCAACTGCGCTCAGGGCGCCTCGAAGGCCTCGGTCAGCGCCGTCCTGAGGTCGCCGCCGGTGGCATAGGCGACGTTGTCGATGCGCCACTGCTCGAGCAGCGATGCCTCGTTGACGACGCGCCTGAGCAGCAGCGTGTCGGTGAAATTGGCGTCGGGGGAGTCCGGGAAGGCGTAGGAGATCTCGACCTTGGCGTCGGTCTTCATCAACGTGGCGAGGCCGACGGTGCAGTCGGGGGCGTAGTCGGGCCAGGCCTGCCACTGGATGCCGTCGCCCAGTGGCGGTTTCTCATCGGGCGGATTGGCAGCGATCCAGGCGTCGTTCCTGGCCCAGGCATCGGCAATGGCGGCGGTCAGCTCGGGCGTCAGCAGGCCAGAAATCGCGCCCTCGTCGCTGCCGGTCCGCGACAGGCAGAAGATCTGGCCGATCTGCTCGGGCTTGAGGCCCACCGCGTCCTCGTCGGCGAAAACCGGCGGGGCGGCGAGCGAGGCGGCGATGACAAGGGCAGGAAGGATGCGCATAAGAACCCCCAAGGTTACGCTGTCGCCCACGTGCCAAAGCATGCCTGAACGGCGCGTGAACTATGGTGCCGCGAGCGTCTCGCGCAGCGTTCCGCCGCCGGCATAGGCGACGTCGTCGATGAACAATTTGCCGTCGATGAAGCTGAGGACCAGGCGGTCGGACGCCGTGCCGCCGCCGGGGAAGGTCAGGAACAGAACCGATTCCGGGTGCTCGGCGCTGCCGGTGGCGCCGACGGGCATGCAGGCGAGGGGCGCCACATCGCCGCTGTGCCAGCCGATGTCCGGTGCTGTCGCGCGTTCGGCCAGGTCGGGCGTGAGGAGCGGCGTGATCGCCGACGGGTCGCCGGAGACGAGGGCCGCACAGAAGGCGGCGCCGATAGCGGCAGGAGACATGGTCAGAACTGCCAGTCGCGGGCCTTGCCGACGAGGAAGTCGCGGAACACGCCGACGCGCTTCGAATTCTTGAGGGCCGGCGGGTAGACGAAATAGGCCTCGTAGGCCGGCAGCTCGACGCCCGAGAGCACGCGTTTGACCTGCGTTTCGCTCTCGGTGACGTAGTCGGGCAGCATGGCGATGCCGATGCCGGCGCGGCAGGCCTGCATCATGCCCATGATGGCGTTGACCTTCATGGCCGAGCGGCGCGGCGACGAATCCGACCGGCCGAGCCGTTCGATATAGTTGATGTCGCCCAAATGCTGCGGCACCGGCTCGCCGAAGGTGATGATCCGGTGCTGGTCGAGCTCCTCGATCGTCCTGGGCTCGCCGTGCTCGGCGAGGTAGTCGAGCGACACGTAGAAATGGTTGTGCACGGTGAACAGCTTGCGCTGGATCATCTCGGACTGGTTCGGACGGTGCAGGCGGATGGCCACGTCCGCTTCGCGCATGGCGAGGTCGAGCTCGGCGTCGTTGAGGCGGATCTCGATCTGGATATCGGGATAGAGTCGCAGGAATTCGTGGATGCGGCTGCTGAGCCAGGTCGAGCCGATGCCGACCGTGGTGGTGATGATCAACTGGCCGGTCGGGACGTCCTGACTCTCGGACATCTGCGTCTCGACCGCTGCCAGTTCGGCCTGCATGCGGTGTGCGGTGCGGAACAGCTGCTCGCCGACCTCGGTCAGGACCAGCCCGCGCGCGTGGCGGATGAACAGCTTGAGCCCGAGATCCTCTTCAAGCGCCGAAATCTGCCGCGAGACGGCAGACTGGCTCATGTTCAGCTTCTCGGCGGCATGGGTGAAACTCCCGGATTCCGCCGCGGTGTGGAAGATCCTGAGCTTGTCCCAGTCGAGCATGGCTACTCCGCTGCTTCCGCCAGATGCTCCTCGGCGAGGAAGCGCTCGGCTTCGAGCGCGGCCATGCAGCCCATGCCCGCCGCGGTCACCGCCTGGCGGTAAACGTCGTCGGTCACGTCGCCTGCCGCATAGACGCCGGGAATGTTGGTCTCGGTGGTGCCGGGCTTCACCTGCAGGTAGCCGCCCGGCTTCATGTCGAGCTTGCCCGCAAAGATCGAGGTCTGCGGGGTGTGGCCGATGGCGATGAAGATGCCGTCGACGGGCAGCGCTTCTGTCTCGCCATTGAGGGTGTTGCGCAGCACCGCGCCGGTCACCGAGGGCGGCATGTTCTGGCCGGTGATATCGGCGAGTTCGGTATTCCAGCGCACCTCGATCTTGGGGTGCTTGAACAGCCGGTCCTGCAGGATGCGTTCGGCGCGGAACTCGCTGCGGCGGTGGATCACCGTCACCTTGGAGGCGAAATTGGTGAGGAACAGCGCCTCCTCGACGGCGGTGTTGCCGCCGCCGACCACCAGCACATGCTTCTCACGATAGAAGAAACCATCGCAGGTGGCGCAGGCACTTACGCCGAAACCCTGAAATTTCGATTCCGACGGCAGGCCCAGCCAGCGCGCCTGCGCGCCGGTGGCGACGATGACGGAATCGGCGGTGTAGACCTTGCCGCTGTCGCCGATCAGCCGGAAGGGGCGATGGTCGAAATCGACCTCGACGATCATGTCGTTGACGATGCGCGTGCCGACATGCTCGGCCTGCGCCTTCATCTGCTCCATGAGCCAGGGGCCCTGGATCACATCGGCGAAGCCCGGATAGTTCTCGACATCGGTGGTGATGGTGAGCTGGCCGCCCGGCTGGGTGCCGTTGATCATCAGCGGCTCAAGCATTGCGCGGGCCGCATAGATGGCCGCCGTGTATCCGGCCGGCCCCGACCCGATGATCACAACCTTGGAGTGCATAGAGAAGTCCCTCTTATGGGCTGCTAATGTAGTTGCCCGAGCCTGTCGCTTTCAAGGCGGCCGGGCCCGCAACCGCCCGGAATCTCTGGCAACTCACCGAAAAGTCACAGACCCGCAGGCTTTGCTCAGGCTTTGGGCAGAGCGAGCACGGATTTGCCCGCGCGGCGGGCGCGAGGGCACGGATGAGCTATGCGTCAGCGAGGCTGACGTGACCGCTGTCCATGTACCGGTCGAGGTGCGACGCCCACAATTCGGGCTTTGAACAGCAGGGCATGGCCGGCGGCGATGGCGAGGAAGGAGGTCTCGAACTCCACCGCATCGGGCACGCCGGGATCTCCGTCGGGCGGATCGCGCTAGACGAACCTGACGTCGAGAATCTCGTAGCTGCGGGTGCCACCGGGGGCGGGGACCTCGACGCTGTCGCCCTTGGATTTGCCGATGAGGGCGCGGGCGATGGGCGAGGAAATCGAGATGCGACCCTTGCCGGCGTCCGCCTCGGCGTCGCCGACGATCATGTATTTGACTTCCTTTTCGGTGTCCTCGTCGACGATCTTGACCGTTGCGCCGAACTTGACCGTCGAGCCGGAGAGCTTGCTCACATCGATGATCTCGGCCAGCGCGAGGAGCGATTCCAGCTCCTTGATGCGGCCCTCATTGAGGCTCTGCTGCTCTTTGGCGGCGTGATATTCGGCATTCTCGCTGAGGTCGCCATGGGCGCGCGCTTCGGCAATGTCGCGGACGATGCGCGGGCGTTCCTCGGACGTGCGGACGCGATACTCCTCGGTGAGTGCGACATGGCCGCTGGGCGTCATCGGGATCTTGTCCGGCATCGAAGTCTCCGTCGTCTCAAAAGTCAAAAGTCCGCTTCGCGCCTCGCCTGGCGTTCAGCGGACTGGAAATTCAGGGGTCGTGGGCGAAAGTGCCCTTCCAGTGCGCCGCGGTCAAGCGGCAGGCACGGCGGGGCCCGACAAGGAGCCCCGCCGCGACGAAATCAACCCTTCACCGCAGCCCAGGCGGCGTCGGCGATGGCCTCGGAGGCGCGCTTGGCGGCCACGCGAGCGCGGCCGGCAGTGGCAAGGCGCAGATAGTTGTAGGCAGGGCCGAGGATCAGCGAGTGCGCCACCGGCCAGGGCAGGTCCTTGACCTTCTTGGCCTTGACGAACTTGGCATAGGTCGGTCCGCCGCTGCCCTCGGACAGGGCGTCGGCGACCTCAGCGAATTCCGGCGCCGTCACGGCCAGCGTGCGGATTTCATCGGTGAAGCGGAACAGCTCCGGATTTTTGAGGCCCCAAGTGACCAGCCCGCCGGCGGCGGCCTTCACAAAGGCCTCGGCGGTGTCGCCTGCGGCCTGGCTTTCGCCCGACCAGCCGGCAATGGCGTCCTCGAGCAGCGCGGTTGCCAGGGCCCCCTTGCCGTCGAAGAAGTGGTAGATCGAGCCCGTGGTGGCGCCGGAGGCCTCACGGATGTCGTTAATGGTGGTCGCGATATAGCCCTTTTCGAGGAAGCAGCCGAGCGCCGCCTCGAGGATTGATTCGCGGCGTTCGTCGCCGGTCAAGCGCTTGCGGGGCTTCACTTTTTTGGCAGCGGCACGGGCCATCTGATTCCCTTTCCTAAAAGAATTCTCTGGAATTGGCTTCCACCATGGACGAGAGCGACGTTCTAGTGAAGCGTTTTGTTTGAGTTTTGGACAGGGCAGGGGAATGACGGCGGAACATGACCGCTTGATGGCGTTCCGCCACAATCGAAATCGGGCCCGTGCGGGGACGAGCTTACGGCATGTGTGAGGATTTTTCCGTAATTATCTGATGTTGCACTGTTTATTGATCCAGCGGCTGGCGCGGTCCACGGACCCGCTCCCCTTGAGAGAGGACGGCGCGCCCGCTGGCTCGGCTTGCCGCCCCACGCCGCGGATGGGGTTCATTCAGGGGCCAAGTGCCGCCTTGCCCCTGAACCTGACATCCTGTCCGGGCAAAGGAAAAGGCGTGGCCCGCCGAGCCACGCCTTTCCGCGATTCCGGTTCCGTGGTCTGGCGTCAGCCAGCCATGGACAGGTTGTCGGCAGCAGACTTGCCGGTCCGCTTGTCCTTGACGATCTCGTAGTTGACCTTCTGGCCCTCATCGAGGCCATTCAGGCCCGAGCGCTGGACGGCCGAAATGTGCACGAACACATCCGCCCCGCCCTCATCCGGCTGGATGAAGCCGTAGCCCTTCTGCCCATTGAACCATTTAACAGTGCCGGTAGCCATATAAGTCCCTCTCGCAGTCTCTGCCGTGGCGTTGCCCCTCAGGCGATCCGCCAATCGAAATCTCGGTAGTGACGTCAGCAGGCGCGTTAGGCGTCGCCAGGCACGAACAGTCGGCCGCAATATTCGACGGTGAGGTTCTAGCGTGAAAAGTTAACGGACACAATATGTCGCAGCCAACGTCAAACACCGCTCGGGCAAGTGCCCTGCGGAGACAGGTCGTTGATCGCAATACGACGCATAAGGGCTCGGGAGGAGCCCGATCTTCCCAAGGCATCAGGCCACTCGCGCCCGATGCTTAGGATGGCAAGAGAATTTGACGTTTACGTCAATCGTGCGGCAGCGTCCAGTCAACTCACACCCCTATCAACCAGCGATTCCGTGACGCCCCGATGACCCCGATCCGCGACGACTTCCGCTCCGACACCGTGACCCGCCCGAGCGCCGGCATGCGCCGCGCCATGGCCGAGGCGGAGGTGGGCGACGACATGTTCGGCGACGATCCGACGGTGCAGCGGCTCGAGGCCGCGATCGCCGAGCGGCTGGGCAAGGCAGCGGGCGTGTTCGTCAGCTCCGGCACGCAGGCCAACCTCACGGCGCTGCTGGCCCATTGCGGACGCGGCGACGAATATATCGCGGGCATGGACGCCCATTGCTACGTGCACGAGCAGGGCGGCGCGGCGTGGCTGGGCAGCATCCAGCCGCAACCGGTGCCGCACCAGCCCGACGGCACGCTGGCGCTGGGCGATATCGAGGCGGCAATCAAGGAAGACGATGTGCATTACAGCCGCACCCGGCTGCTCGCGCTCGAGAACACCTTCCATGGCCGCGTCATGCCGCAAAGCTGGATCGGGGAGGCGACCGGGCTCGCGCGCCGTCACGGGCTTGGCACGCATCTCGACGGGGCGCGCGTCTTCAACGCCGCTGTCGCCAGGAATGCCGACGTGGCCGACATCGCCCGGCCGTTCGATACGGTCTCGATCTGCCTCAGCAAGGGGCTCGGCGCGCCCATCGGCAGTGTGCTCGTGGGGGAAGCGGACCTCGTCGCCAGGGCGCGCCGCTACCGCAAGGCGCTGGGCGGCGGCATGCGGCAGGTGGGCATCCTCGCCGCGGCCGGGCTTTATGCGCTCGAGCACAATGTGGAGCGGCTGGCGATCGACCACGCCAATGCGAAGCGGCTGGCCGACGGGTTCGCACGCATTCCCGAACTCACCGTGGCGCCGCCGGACACCAACCTCGTCTGGGTCACGGTTTCCGGCGCGCGGTCGGCAGCGTTCAGCGACTTCCTTGCGGCCGAGGGTATCGGCATCACCGGCGGTTATCCGGGCAGCACCGGCGTGGCGCAGCAGCGCTGGGTGACGCATCTCGACATCGACGAGGCGGCGGTCGAGCGGGCCATCGCTGCGGCCGAACGCTTCTTCAGTCGGGCAGGGTGAGCCTGGCCCAAATGGGGAGATGATCGCTGGCCTCGCGCGCCAGGCCCGAGCGGTGCACGCCGGCCTCGGCGATGGCGATGTCCTCGGTCACGATGATGCGGTCGAGCGGCACGACGGGCATCGAGGCGTGGAAGCTCGGGCCGCAGGCGGCGATCGAGTGGCCGTGCTCGAAGGCGCGCAGCACGTCGGATTTGAGCCCGGGCTCATTGAGGTCTCCCATCAGCACGGTGGGCAGCCGTGCCTCCAGCGTTTTGAGCTCGGAGACGATGGCCTGCGTCTGCAGCGCGCGCCATTTGCGCGTGAGGCCCAGATGCATGCCGACGACGCGCACCCGGCGGCCGCCGCAGTCGAGGTCCGCAACGGCCGCGCCGCGCGGTTCGAGATGCGGCAGCACGATCGGCCGGGCGCCGATTACCTCGATCGACTTGCGCGCCAGGATGACGTTGCCGTGGTGTCCCAGGCTCTGCGGCCGCTCGGAGAAGCGGATGGCGCGGTAGCCGGTCTCGGCCTCGATCAGCGCCGGGTCGAGCGCCGTCACCCGCGTGCCGAAGCGGCGGTCGACCTCCTGCAGGGCGACGATGTCGGCGTCGATCTCGACCAGCACCTTGAGCACGCGCTCGGGCCGTCGCCGCCAGTCGAGGCCAACGGCCTTGCGGATATTGTAGGACGAGACTTTGAGCTGCATCGAGCCGGAAACGGGGAGGGGCGGGACGGGTTGCGAAGCTAAGCGGGCCGTCGCGCGGCGTCTAGCCGTTCGCGTGCGAGGGGGAGGGCGGGACCGGCTCGAGCCGCAACAGTGTTGTTAACGCCTGGCTTTCAGTTCCTTGATCCGCGCCTTCACCAGCCTGGTGACGAGCGGGTAGGGGATGGGCTTGCTGTAGACCAGCCTGACCGTGTCCTTGCCTGCGCGCAGCGGGGCGAGTTCGGCTTCGAGGTCCGGCGCCTGCGGGTAGACCGGGTAGAGGCCGACATGCTTCTTCCAGCCGCCTACATAGAAGACGTGGCTGTCGCCCCACAGGAACACCGGCATGTCGTATTTGAAGCTCTCGGTGATCCCGGGAGCGGCCGCGTGGACCGTCTCCCGGAGCCGTTCGAGGATGAAGGCTGCGTCGGGCGGGAAGCTCGCGATGTAGCGGTCGATGTCCGCAAGCTTCCCGTCCGTCATCTAGCGTTCCAGTGCCGTCCGGATGGCGATCTCGACTGGCGAGTAGTCGCCCTCCGGCCGGTCGAGTGCGAGCGGCCTGGCCGGCAAGAGCGGCGGCTGGGCCATGAATTTGGGCCGCGTGCCCCGATGCGGCTGGGCCGCGTGCACGAGGAACGGGTGGCACAGATACACCGTGCCGGGCGACCCCGTGGCATAGACCTCGGGCCGATGGGCGGTGGAGGCGTAGCCGTCGGCAGAGAGCTGCCGCAGGCTCAGACCCGCCTCGCCGGCCGGTGCCAGCTTGCGGGCGATGTCGAGGTGCGAGCCGGCGCGGATCCGCGTCGGGGCGTCGTCCTCGCCGACCTCCGAGAACACGAACAGCATCAGCAGCATGCGGCCGGTGGAGATTACATTGGCGCGCCACTCCATGAAGTCGGTGGTGTCGGTGCCGAAGCTCACATCGACATGCCAGCCGGCATCGCCCGGATCATTGGGCGAGGGGAAGCGGACGGGGAACGTGCCGAGGGCCTGGGGCGGCAGCCACCGCCCCTGTCCCACCAGCTGGTCATAGGCCGCGCGCAGCACGGTTGTATTCGCAGCCGCGCGGAATGGCGGCTGGGCGTACATGCCGAGCCGGACGACCGGCCTGGTCCAGGTGGAGGGATCGTCCGGGTGTGCTCCGGTGTCCCGCCACAGGATGGCGCGGCACTCCGCGGCCAGATCGGCGGAGAAGGCGTTGTCGATGTGCACGAAGCCATCGGCGATGAAGGAGGCGATCTGAGCGTCGCTCAGCGGATGAGAAAGTTCAGGCATTGATGATCTCGCATGAGAGCAGTCCCGCGCCGGGCGCAGGACGAAAGGGTTCGGCTGGGCCTTGCCTGCGCTCTGCCGGAACAACCCGAGGCGGGTTGGTTCGGCTAATGGCGAGGAGGCCCGCTCAGGCGAGCAGGAAGACTGCGGAAATGTAGCGCGTCATCATCATGATGCCCGACCTCTAGCGGGAATGCATGGCTCGATCAAGGCCGGGCGAATCCCCCTTGCTTTCGCCATCGGTTGGAGTAGGTGCACGCCTCCTTCCGAGACCCTTCATGCGCATCTTTCAGCTTTCGTCCGGTGATCTGGTCGCAGATCGCCGTGCCTCCTACGCCGCGGTGCTGGCGCAGGAGGCCGACCACGCAGCAGCGGCCGAGCTCATGGAGCAGGCGCTGGAACTCAGGCCCGGATGGGCCGCCGGATGGTGCCTGCTCGGCGACTATCGGCTCGAAGCCGGCGACGGTGCCGGCGCTATCACCGCCTATCGCGAACTCGCCCGGCTCGATGCCGAGGGACAGTTCGGCGCCGCGCTCAAGCTCGCGGCGCTTGGCGCGGCCCCACCGCCGCGCGGCACCGAAATCGCCTATGTCGAATCGCTGTTCGACGACTACGCGGCGCGCTTCGAGACCAAATTGCTGGTCGGCCTCGACTACCAGGCGCCGGCGCAGCTTTCCCGACTGATCGAAGACGCGCTTGCCGGTCGCGGTATCGAACAGGTCGGCCGTGCGCTCGACCTGGGCTGTGGAACCGGGCTGATGGGCGAGCGCCTGAGGCGCCGCGCCTCCTTTGTCGAGGGCATCGACCTGTCGGGCGAGATGGTCGAGCTGGCGCAGCGCAAGGGTATCTATGACCGCCTCGAGAAGGCCGAACTCACGGCGTTCCTCGCCGTCCATGCGGGCGGCGTCGACCTGGTGACGGCGGCCGACGTGCTCAACTACTGCGGGGCGCTGCCGCCGATCCTTGCGTCGGTGTTTCCCCGGCTCGTGCCGGGCGGGCTGTTTGCCTTCACGCTCGAGCGCCACGAGGGGCCCGAGCCGATGGTGCTGCGGCCGTCGCTCCGCTATGCGCATGGCGAGGATGCCATGCGGGCGGCGTGCCGGGAGGCCGGCTTCGAGATCATCAGCGTCGGCACTGCGCCGCTCCGCCGCGACCGCGGCGAGCCGGTGATGGGGCTGCTGGTGCTGCTGAGCAGGCCGGCGGCCCTCGATGCCAGCTACGACCTCACGCGCGGACCCGACGAGCCTATGGCGCAGCAGAAGGTCCCCGAGCAGACGATTGATGCGCTCGACGCTCGCGGGCCGGGAGGAGGCGAGCCACGCCTCGATCACCGCGAGGATGCCGCCGCAATAGAACGAGGCCTGCAGCGCCAGATCGGCCGCCGGAGTGGAGCGGCGTTTCAGGTCGGCGGCGACGTACTCGTCGAGGATCGCACGAAACTGCCGGTGAACGATCAGGTCGCCGCGGCCCTCCAGCAGGCCGCGATAGAGACCGGCGTGCCGGCGGACATGGGCCAGCAGCGCCGGCAGGAAGCCGAAGGGTTCCGGGGCGGAGCCGTCGACCGACCCGGCAAGCTCGGCGCGCAGCCGCTCGAAACCGAAGGCGAGCAGCGCGTCCTTGCCGGCAAAGTGCGTATAGAAGGTGGAGCGGCCTACTCCGCCGCGACCAGAATGTCCTCCACCGTTATGGCGTCGTAGCCCCGCTCGACGACGAGGCTCATGAGCGCGGCGTGCAACGCCTCGCGTGTCTTCCTGATCCGCCGATCCACGCCTGCCTCCATACAAAGGATGCCTGGTTGTCCGGAAGCGCACAAAGGCAGATGCCGCGTTTGTTGTGTTCCGAACACCGTGTTCGATATCGAGCTGATCATTCGAACGCAACGGAGATGCGCGATGTCGACTGCCACAACCGAGAACCTGTCCGTCCTGGCGCTGGGCGGGACGATCCTGATGACCGCGGTGCATCATGTCTTCCGCATGGGACCGTCGCTGATCCTGCCCTTCGCGCTGACGCTGGTGGTGGCGATCGTGCTGATGTGGCTCTATCGGCGCATCGGACGCGGCGGCTTCCTCGTCGCCTATGCCGTGCTCGTCAGCATGATCGTACTCTGGTTCGGCATCTTCGATGGTCTGCTCGACCATGTGCTGAAGGCTGTCGGCGCGCCGAACGTGACCTTCCTTCCCGGCAGCGACGCCGCGGTCGTCGACACGCTCTACACGCTGTGGTCGCAGGACGCGACGACGCTGTCTACGAAGGCACGGGCGTGCTGACGGCCCTGCTGTGCATTCCCACTGTCCTGTTCACGGCGCAGGCGCTCGTGCAGAGGTTCGGCAAGCCGGCACACCGGACGGCCTGACGTCGCCGCGCTAGGCCGCGTCTTCGGCCGCATAGTCGAAGGGATCGCTCGGGTAATGAGCGAACATGGGGAACGCCGCCTGCCAATCGGCGGCGTTGCCCTTCATCCAGGCAAGGTAGGGAACGAGCGCTTCGGCATAGGTAGCGGCCGGGGCGTAGCCGATCGCCTGCGCCGCCTCCATCGAGACGGTGAAATCGTGCGGCACGGAGAACGGCGTCTGGCCGATAGCGGCTTCGGCTGGAACGGGCAGGAGCCGGCCGGACCACCCAAGCATGCCCGCGAGGGTCTCGGCGATCTGGCGCAGCGTGGGCGGATCGGGATCGCCGGCGTTGAGGACGACCTGGCCGCCGTGCTCGATCGACGCGGCGATCAGCGCGGCGATGTTGACCGTCGCACTGGTGTGGAAGCGCACGTCGGCGTCGCCGGCCAGCGGGATGGCCGCACGACCATCGAGCATGCGCTTGACGAACCACCATTCGCGCGGGTGCTTGGAATTGACGCCGTGGATGGCGCAGGGGCGAAGCAGGGCAACTGGCAGAGACGCCGCAAGCAGCCGCTGCTCGAGCTCGACCTTGGCGCTGGAGTAGGACTGCGGGCCGGGAGCAACGACGCGCCGCGTCTCCCTGGCGGGACCGTCGAAGACGGGCAGGCCGAGCGTGCCGGCCGTCTCAATGCTGCGGCCGGCATCGTCCTCGTACACGCTGGCCGAGGAGATGACGGTCAGGTGGCCATAGAGATCGCGCAGGCCAATGAGCTGGTCGGCATCGGTCCCGCGAAACGCCATCGTGTCGATCAGGGCGTCGACGCCTGTCCCGAGCACCGAGCGCAGCGCCGCGGCGTCCTTCCGGTCGAGGGCCACGAGGCCAGCACCCGCCGGCACGTTCTGCGGTGCCCGCCGCCCGGTGTGTGCAAGAGTGACGTTCCAGTTCCGCCGCAGCAGCTCGGTCGCCGCCGCGATGCCGATCTGTCCCGTACCGCCGATGATGAAGGCGGTACGGGTCACGTCACGCCCCCCGGAAGTAGTCCTGCAGCGGGCGGACGCTGAGGTTGCCGTCGCGATAGCCGATGATGCCTTCGACGGCGGCGATCGCGCCGGGGATCGTGGTGTAGTAGGGGATTTTGCCCATCAGCGCGGTGCGGCGGATTTCCTTGCTGTCGCTGATCGACTTGGCGCCTTCTGTGGTGTTGATCACCAGCTGTACTTCGCCGTTCTTCATCATGTCGACGATGTGCGGGCGGCCCTCGGCCACCTTGTTGACCTTGGTGGCGATGATGCCGTTGTCGTGCAGATAGCGGTAGGTGCCGGCGGTGGCGACGATCTTGAAGCCGGCCGCCTGGAGGTCGCGCATGGCGCTGCGCAGCAGCGGCTTGTCGTCGTCGCGGACGGAAACGAACACGGTGCCTTCGCGCGGCACCTTCATGCCCGCGCCCATCTGCGACTTGGCGAAGGCGAGGGCATAGTTGGTGTCGAGGCCGATCACTTCGCCGGTCGACTTCATCTCCGGGCCGAGCACCGTATCGACGCCGGGGAAGCGGTTGAAGGGGAACACGGCTTCCTTGATCGCGATGTGGTCGAGCTTGCGCTCGGTGAGGTTGAAGCTCGCAAGGCTCTCGCCTGCCATGACGCGCGAGGCGATCTTGGCGATGGGCTGGCCGACCACCTTGGCAACGAAGGGCACGGTGCGCGAGGCACGCGGGTTCACTTCGAGGATGTAGATGACGCCATCCTTGAGGGCGTACTGCACGTTCATCAAGCCGCCGACCTTGAGCGCCAGCGCGATCTCGGTGGTCTGGCGCTTGAGCTCTGTGAGGACCTCGTCGCTGAGGTTCTGCGGCGGCAGCGAGCAGGCGCTGTCGCCCGAATGGATGCCGGCTTCCTCGATGTGCTCCATGATACCGCAGACGAACACGTCGGTGCCGTCGGAGAGGCAGTCGACGTCGATTTCGGTGGCGCGGCTTAGGTAGGAGTCGAACAGCAGCGGGTTGTCGGAGAGGACCGAGTTGATCTGGCCGGTCTTGTCATTGGGGTAGCGCAGCAGGATGTCGGGCGGCACCAGCGAAGTGAGCGTGCCCTGGATGTAGTTCTCGAACTCGTTGGCGGCGCGGACGATCTGCATGGCGCGGCCGCCCAGCACGTAGGACGGGCGGATCACCAGCGGATAGCCGAGCCGTTCGGCGACGATACGGGCCTGCTCGAGCGAATAGGCGATGCCGTTCTTGGGCTGCGTCAGTTCGAGCCGGTTGATCAGCTTTGAGAACAGGTCGCGGTCTTCGGCGAGGTCGATGCTCTCGGGCTGGGTGCCGAGGATGCGGACGCCGGCCTTCTCCACCGCCTCGGCGAGGTTGAGGGGGGTCTGGCCGCCGAACTGCACGATGACGCCATGCAGCGTGCCGTTCGACTTCTCGCGCTCGAGAATCTCGATCACGTCCTCTTCGGTCAGCGGCTCGAAATAGAGACGATCCGAGGTATCGTAGTCAGTCGACACCGTCTCCGGATTGCAGTTGACCATGATGGTCTCGTAGCCCGCATCGCGGAGCGCGAAGCTCGCGTGGCAGCAGCAATAGTCGAACTCGATGCCCTGGCCGATGCGGTTGGGGCCGCCGCCCAGGATCACGACCTTCTTGCGGTCGGAAGGGCGGGCCTCGTCGTCCACGGCGCCGGCAAAGGGCACCTCGTAGGTCGAGTACATGTAGGCGGTGGGCGAGGCGAACTCGGCGGCTGACGTGTCGATGCGCTTGAACACCGGACGCACGTCGAGGCTCTTGCGCAGCGCGCGCACGTCCCTGGCCTGCTTGTCGGCCAGCTCGGCGAGGCGCCGGTCGGAGAAGCCCATCGATTTGAGCATACGCAGCGTCGGCGCATCCTCCGGCAGGCCGAATTCGCGAACCTTCTTCTCCGTCTCGACGATGGCGCGGATCTGTTCGAGGAACCACATGTCCATGCGGCTCGCGTCGTAGATGTCCTCGTCGGACATGCCAAGGCGCATCGCCTCGGCGACATAGAGCAGCCGGTTGGGCGTGGCGACCGACACCGCCGCCCGAATGGCGTTCCGGTTCTCGTCCTCATCGAGGCCGAGGCCGGGGATGCCGATTTCGTTGAGGCCGGTGAGACCGGTCTCGAGCGAGCGCAGCGCCTTCTGCAGGCTCTCGCCGAAGGTGCGGCCGATGGCCATGGCCTCGCCCACCGATTTCATGGAGGTGGTGAGGCGGTTGTCGGAGCCGGGGAATTTCTCGAAGGCGAAGCGCGGGATCTTGGTGACGACGTAGTCGATCGTGGGCTCGAAGCTCGCCGGCGTCGCGCCGCCGGTGATGTCGTTTTCGAGCTCGTCCAGCGTGTAGCCGACGGCGAGGCGCGCCGCGACCTTGGCGATGGGGAAGCCCGTGGCCTTGGACGCCAGCGCCGAGGAGCGCGACACGCGCGGGTTCATCTCGATGACGACCATGCGGCCGTCGGCCGGGTTGATGCCGAACTGCACGTTCGAACCGCCAGTCTCGACACCGATCTCGCGCAGCACAGCGATGCTGGCGTCGCGCATGATCTGGTATTCCTTGTCGGTCAGCGTCAGCGCCGGAGCCACGGTGATCGAGTCGCCGGTATGGACGCCCATCGGGTCGACGTTCTCGATCGAGCACACGATGATGCAGTTGTCCTTCTTGTCGCGGACAACCTCCATCTCGAACTCTTTCCAGCCCAGCACGCTCTCTTCGACCAGCACCTCATTGGTGGGCGAGGCGTCGATGCCGCTTTCGATGATGGAGAGATATTCTTCCTTGTTGTAGGCGATGCCGCCGCCGGTGCCGCCCAGCGTGAAGCTCGGCCGGATGATGGCGGGCAGGCCGATCACTTCGAGCGCCTGCAGCGCCTCGATCATGTTGTGCGCCAGCATCGAGCGCGGCGTGGCGAGGCCGATCTTTTTCATGGCGTCGCGGAACAGCTCGCGGTCCTCGGCCTTGTCGATGGCTTCGGCATCGGCGCCGATCATCTCGACGCCGAACTTTTCGAGCACGCCCATCTTGCGCAGGCTCAGCGCACAGTTGAGCGCCGTCTGGCCGCCCATGGTGGGCAGCAGCGCGTCCGGGCGCTCCTTTTCGATGATCTTGGCCACCACCTCGGGGGTGATCGGCTCCATATAGGTCGCGTCCGCCAGGTCCGGGTCGGTCATGATCGTCGCCGGATTGGAGTTGACCAGGATGATCCGGTAGCCCTCTTCCTTGAGGGCTTTGCACGCCTGGGTGCCGGAGTAATCGAACTCGCAGGCCTGCCCGATAATGATCGGCCCCGCACCGATGATGAGGATCGACTTGATATCGGTGCGTTTTGGCATGGGCTCGCTTCTTAACTCTGGGCATGCCGAAAAGCCGGGAGGCCGGGCGTTTTCGGGCGGGATTCTGCAGGTTAAGGCGGCTGCATAGCGGAGTGCGGCGCGGAAGGGAAGGGCGCTGTGGGCGCCCTTACAGAGTCTTGTCCAGACCTATGGCCAAGTCTCGGCTGCCATGGGGCAAGAGAAAGCCATATCCTTCGCCCGGTTCGTCGAAATACAACGCGCCAGAGCGGTGATGTGGGCTCATGTATAAGAGCATAGCTATGCGTTCCATCGCGAACTGCAGCGCTTGAACGGCGTCCAGTGCCGTGGCGTAGCCACTGACCGTTTCCTCTGGCCATCCTATGGTAAACCGACAAGTCCATGCTGTTCGGTCTGGTTCAGGGGTGTCTATCCGAACCGGAACTGGCAGGTCCTCGCCAGCTGTTCGCAGTCGAAGTACTCGTTCCGCCACGATCATCTGCCCACCTCCAGTAGCGGCGAGAATAGGTTCTTCATGCAATTGTCGTATCTATCCCGGCTGGATTGCCAGCAACGCCTGGAGGCTGCCGCTCGGCAAATTTCTTCGTCGAGTGAAAGCTGGGCCAGACACCCCGGCATTCGAGCCGGATCGCAAATTCCGATCCGTTCCTGTGCGACCAGAGAGCCCGTCGCCGGACGCCACTGTCCCCCCTCCGAGCGCCCGGCGGGCCATCGAGGCTGATTGGGATTAAAGCGCTTGAGGGCTATCTCAAGTGCGAGCAGTGCTGTCACCTCTTTCAACTCTGCTACCTTTAGCGCTACCCCTTCTATTTGCATTTGAATTATCGTCACTCCGCTAGCTGAACGATGACATCTTACATCCGGCCGGAAGGGCGGGGATAACTTTGCGCCGCCAGCCCATGTTTGGCAGGCTCCTCAACGCAATGCGTCGAAAACCTCACATGAAATAGAGTCGAGTGGAGATAGCCATGTGCCGTAATATCAAGCCCCTGTTCAACTTCGAGCCGCCGGCGACCAAGAACGAGGTGCATGACGCGGCGCTGCAGTTCGTGCGCAAGGTTTCGGGCTTCAACAAGCCGTCGCAGGCCAACGAGGCCGTGTTTCACGCGGCCGTCGAGGATATCGAGAAAATCGTCCGCAAAATGCTGAAGCAGCTCGAGACGCATGCGCCGCCCAAGGACCGTGAGATCGAGGCAGCCAAGCACCGGGAGCGGTCCAAGCTCCGCTTCCCGGATCGCGTGACGGCCTGATTTAGCGCGAGAAGGTGATGCGCGAG
>MKUZ01000003.1:19732-22179 GCA_001899065.1 Devosia sp. 66-22
GGTCTTCTTCTCGACCAGCGCGAAGTCGACCACCAGCGAGCTTGGCGAGATGGTCATGGTCATGGTCGAGGTCGAGGTGCCCGCCATGTTGCGGCTCGACGTGCGGAGCACCAGCTTGTCGCCCTTGCGGACGCCGGGGACGGTTCCGGTGGCCGAGGGAGCGGTCCAAGCTCCGCTTCCCGGATCGCGTGACGGCCTGATTTAGCGCGAGAAGGTGATGCGCGAGGTGGTCTTGTCGCCGGTCTTCTTTTCGACCAGCGCGAAATCGACCACCAGCGAGCTGGGCGAGATCGTCATGGTCGAGGTCGAGGTGCCCGCCATGTTCTTGCTCGAGGTGCGGAACACCAGCTTGTCGCCCTTGCGGACGCCGGGGACGGTTCCGGTGGCCGAGCGCGACTCGTACTGCTTGGTCTTGTCGTTGTAGCTGATCGAGCCGGAGAAGGCCTGCTGGGCCATGTCCGGAATGTTGCAGCGGCCCTGGAATCTGGTGCTCTTGCCGCCGGCGGTGAACACCACCTTGCAGGCGATCGGGCCGGAATTGGCGCCCTTGAGGCTGCCCTTGCCCGACCAGGTATTGCTCAGCTTCTGCAGGAACGCCGTTTCGGCGGGGCCGGCGAACGCGGGTGCGGCGGTCAGGGCGATCATCGCGGCGGCCGCGGCCGCCAGAGTGGCTTTACGAAGCATTTGCTTGAAGTCCTTGAATACGCGCCCCGCTATCCCCGTATGAGTCAATTGTGGCAAGGCAAGGGAGCGGTCTTGGTAAAGAACGGCGCGGCGGGCTGGCGGTTTCCGCTTCACTGAGACGTGAGGCCCCGGTATTTTGCGCGGCGGCACAAGAGTGGCTCCCACATGATCATCAACGGCGTCGAAATTCCCCCGGCGGCGATTGCGGCCTTCATCTCGGCGCTCGTCGCCATCTGCACCTGCGCGATGGTGTGGGCGCAATGGCAGGAGCGCCGGCTCCGCCAGGACGACGTCCTCCGATGGGCCAACGACGTGATCCGGGCGCAGCAGTCGCTCTATGTGACGCTGTTCCTGGGGGATTCGCTCTACGACCAGCAAAGCGCCCGGCAGGCACTGGCGAAGCTCGCGGTTGACACCTCCGTGCTGGTCGAACAGGGCCGGCTGTTCTTCAAGAACACCCCGCATCCGACCTATGGCGCCGAACGGCATCCGGCCTATCGCGGCCACCGGCCGATGCTGCTCGACCCCATCGTGGTATCGCACCAGATCGCCTGCCAGTGGGAAGGGGCGAGCGACGAGGAGAAGGAGCGCATGCTGCTGGTGGCCGAAGACTGCGTGCGCAGCTTCGTGTCGATGGCGCAGCGCGAGGTCGGCCGCGGCCGTACGGCGCATGAGGACAGTGCGCTCAAGGGGGAAGGCGAAAAGCTCGAGAGCCTGCTGGCGCGGGTCAAGCCGGAGCGACTGTCGGCGCTGCGCGCCAGCGCCCGGCTGTCGCTCTAGGTCAGGTTTCGGGTTCCGCGGTGAAGAGCAGGGGGTTCCTAAGTCTTAGTCACCCGGCCCGCGGGTGGGAAAAACCATGACAACAATCGCCCTGACTGTGCACTCTCTGGCAAGTTCCACGTTCGTTGCATAGAAGCGGCCATTGTTAAGACCGTGCATCTCCATCCAGAAATAGTCGCCGGGCTCAACGGCGCATTTTGGATCCTGAGTTACATCGCTTGTGAGAATCGACTGGCCCGGGACGAACTCGAATCCATCTTTGATGAGTTGATCGTAAAGCCCTACCGCGCTCTCCCGCGTCATTACGGTGTCTTCGGACACCGGAGAAAGTTCAATCACCGCGGAGCCCACGAACCCCGCTGCGGCCAACTGCTCCGCAGCGATCGTGATGAAACTGCGAGGGCGATCCGTCGCCATCGAGCAGCCGGGCACCAAGCAGATCGCCATCAGGCCAACGGCGAACGCCGTTATTCTGAATACCGCCTGTCTCATCTCGTTCACCTCATAGATGTGCGACTGGCCGATCGCGCTGCTAACGCCCGTCCCGCCAACAGTGCTCGGATCGAAGGCCAAGACCTCATCCCCTGGCCTCTCGCCAAGAGTACTGGCGATGCATCTGCACGCCCTGTCTACGGTGATAGCCCTCCTGCCGCGCCATGTCGGTGGCCCGTGTCGCCTTGTCCTCGGCGACCTCGCGCGTGAACACGGCGACGACGCACGAGCCCTTGGTGTGCGCGGTGATCATCACGCGGCTGGCCTGGTCCTCGCTCATGCGGAACTCCTCCTTGAGGACGCGCACCACGAAATCGCGCGGGGTGATGTCGTCATTGAGGAGCAGCACCTTGTAGAGCGGCGGTCGCGCCGTCCTGGTCTTGCTGCGGGTCTTGGTATTGATGTCGCCGTCGGCCATCGGGTCATGTCCCGAGGGCAGCCTAGCTGTCGTTTCCAAGAAGGTTGTTCAGGCGGAGCCAGGGGGTGAGGCC
>MKUZ01000004.1 GCA_001899065.1 Devosia sp. 66-22
ATCCGACCCCATACCGCCATCGGCGGCCTCACCCCCTGGCTCCGCCTGAACAACCTTCTTGGAAACGACAGCTAGATCGGCATTTTTGAGCAGTTGCTCGGCATTGTGCCCGTCATCGGGCGCCACGGCGACGCCGATCGAAAAGGCGATCTCGCAGGGCTGACCGTCGATGGTGAACGGCCGCCGCGCCGCATCGATCAGCTGCACTGCCAACATGTGCGCGTCGCGACCGGCCGCGCCCACGTCCATCACCACGGCGAATTCGTCGCCACCCATCCGCGCCGCCATGCCGCGCGTGTCCAGCGCTGCTTCGATGCGGTGCGCAACTTCCTTCAGCATCTGGTCGCCGGCGGCATGGCCGAGCGTATCGTTGATCGCCTTGAAACCATCGAGGTCGAGCAGCAGCAGTGCAAAGCTGCCGAGCCCCGCCGCTTCGTCGACGCACTGGCCGAGCCGCTGCTGCAGCAGATGGCGGTTGGCGAGACCGGTCAGCGAGTCGTGATAGGCGCGGTGCGCCAGCTCCTCCTGGAGCTGGTTGAACTCGGTGATGTCCTTGTGGACCGAAACCCAGCCACCGTCGCTCAATGGCTGGTGCGTTACCGAAACGAGCTGGCCCGAATTGAGCGTGAACACGTCATTGGCGAAGATGCGCCGTGCGACGAATTCCAGACGCTCGCTGACGTAGCGTTCCGGATCGTCGCCATTGTAGGTCCCGCCGACGACGCGGCCACGCAGAACTGCCTCGAAGCTGGTACCTGGCCGGCCCAGCCGCCGCGGCAGCCGGTAGAGCTCGAGGAACTGCCGGTTGCAGTAGACCAGCCGGCCATTGCGATCGAAGGTCGATATCGCCTGGCCGGTCACGTCGATCGTGGCCTCCATGCGCATGCGGTTAAGGCCGCTGGCACGCCGGTTGGCACCGATCTCGGCCATGACCAGCCGGTCGAGCGCGGCAAGGTCGAGCCCGCCATCGGCGCCCGTTGCCTTCTCCACCATGCCGGCGAATGTCTTGTGCACGCGCGCACCCTCGAGTGCCGGCGCACGGACGCCGACAGCCCAAGCTAGTCGCGAAGCGGTAAACGCCGGCTTAGTCGGACGTGCTCGCTTTGCTGCGCAGCATGCCGGCATAGATGCCAGGCTTTGATTTGGGGATTTCGAGGGCGTCGAGCCGCTTCTGGTAGAACGCGACCGGCCCGGGATCGCCGATCACGCCATAGGCATAGCCGGCTTCCCGCATGCCCTTGAGCGTCGCGATCAGCAGCGCTTCGCCGATCCCGTTGCCGCGCTGCGCTTCGTCCACGCCGGTCGGCCCGAAGAAGCCTTTCGCCGAGGTGTCGTAGCAGGCAAAGCCCAGCAGGGCATTGTCGCGGACGGCCACATAGATGGTTGTCGGCTGCTGGCTGAGCGCCATCGCCGCTTCGGACACCCAAGGTTCCGAGAAGTGCTTGCGGATCCAGTCCAGGATGACGTGGCGCTCGAAGGACAGGCCTCGCCGCACGACGATGCCGGCGCTGCGCACCTTCTCCTCGGCCTCGAACACCGGCAGATCATAGAGCCGGACCAAGAGATCAGACATTGATTTCCCTCACGCTTCGCGTCGACCATAGAGGTTGGGCATAAGGTTCGAAAGGGTCGAGAACCGGCCGAAATCCTTGTTCTCCGGCCTTGTCCAGCCCGTCTCCGCGATCGCCGACAGGCGCGGGAAGACCAGTCGGTCGAACACGGCGCGCTCGGTCATCGGTTCGGACCAGATGCACCCCTGGACACCGAGAAAGTGCTCGCGCTCGGCCGCGCTCCAGCCCGCTGTCGGATCGAAGCGGTAGGCCTCTTCCGGCGACGACCAGCCTGCCCAGCCGGCCCCGGGCTCGTGCCATTCGATGCCATTGGCCATGTCCATATAGAAGGTCTGCCCCGGCGCGACGACCACATCGTAGCCTTCTGCTGCCAGGCGCTGGCTGCCCTCGACATTGACCCAGCCCACCAGATAGCACTGCGACTTCTCGATCCCGCCGCCATGCGCCGCCTCTTCCCAGGCGCCGGTCACCTTGCCCCTGGAGGTGAGGAACGCCTGGATGCGCTGGAGGAAGTGCGCCTGCAGCTCGTTGGCACCGGTGGTGACCCCGAGCCGAGCGCGCATCTCATTTGCCTTGGGCGAAGAACTCCAGGCGTCCTTTGGCACTTCGTCCGCGCCCACATGGAACCAGCGCGAGGGGAACATTTCCGCCATCTCGCCAAAGATCGTCTCGATCGCCGCGTAGACGCCCTCGATCGCGGGGTTAAGGCAGTTGTTGGGAAACGATTGGATCGAGTGATAGAGCCCGTTCTCGCCTGGATCCTTGAGCTCAGGCAGGGCCTCGAGCATGGCGTAGCAATGGCCGGGGACATCGATCTCGGGAATGACCTCGATGCCGAAGCGGCTGGCAAGCGCCACGATGTGCGCGATGTCGCCCTTGCTGTAGAACCCGCCGGTCTTCTCGGGGCCTGACCCCAGGAGCGGCGGCAGTGCCATGCCGTAACCGCGCCAGGCGCCGATTTCAGTGAGGCGCGGATAGGCGTCGATCTCGACGCGCCACGCCTCGTCGTCGCTCAGGTGCCAGTGAAAGCGGTTGAGCTTGTTCCAGGCGAGGAGCGCAATAAACTTGCCGACCTCGGCGACCGAATAGAAGCGGCGCGCCACATCGAGGTGGCAGCCCCGGAACCCCATCGCCGGCGCGTCCTCGATCAGGCCGCCGGTCGGGAACACATGGCGCTGCCGCTCGTGGCGCGCGCCACGGGCCATCTGCCCCAGCGTGATCAGGCCATAGAGGAAGCCTGCATCGGTGGCGGCTTCCACCTTGGCGCCATGGCTGGTGAAGCGGAGGCGATAGGCCTCGGCCCCAAGCCCTCCGTCGCGGCTCAGCAGCACCGGCAGCCCATCCTCATGTGCTGCGCGGACAAGCCCTTCCCCGGGAAACAGCAGGCCGGTGAGTTCGGCGTAGGCGGCCGCAGCCGCCGGTGAATCGCCGGGCTCGATGGCAAGGCCATGCGGCGCCGAGCGGGTGCCCGACACCTCGACCTTGTTGGGCCAGGGGATCACCGCAATCGGCGCATCGATGCCGTCGAGCCGCATGGTCCCCTGGCGATAGGGTTCGCTGCCGGCCACGGCCGGGGGATAAGTAACTGTCGGGACGGTCTTGCCGTCGCTCAGGATTACGAACCCGGTCGTTGCCCCGTCGGTCCAGTGGCGAAGCGGATAATCGAGACCAGCGTCGATGGTCCACTCGCCGCCCGGCTCGAGCGTGCAGCCCGCCGGTGGCGCCAGTTCGGCATAGTTGGAGAGTTGCGTGACCACCAGCGCGTCGACCAGGCCGGCCGCCGCATTGATCCGCGCCGGGCCCGAGACGCCGAGCCGAAAGCCGGTAATGGCAGATCGGGTACGATTGGTGAGCGTCAGGCGGTAGTGGCCGGGCTGCGGATCGTCGGCGGGCAGCCATTCGCTGCGGAGGACAAACTCCTCATGCCAATCTGCTACCATTCTGATACCACTCCGTCCCCGAAGCGGTTCTAGTCGACTCTGCCCCGCGCCGCAACCGGCACCGCCTCGACGTCGCCCTTACTGTCCACCAGGTGGACCGCGTCGAACAGATTGGTCACCACGCAGGCGTGGTTGGGGATGATGTGGATGCGCTCACCGACGCGCGGCCAGTCTGAAGCCTCTGGAAGCTCGATGACGCCGTGCTCTTCGCTGAGCGATGCAACGACGATCTCCTCACGGTTGCGGATAACGCCGAACGCGGTCAGGCCGAGCGTGTCGCTCGACAGCGCCTTCGAGCCCGCATCGATGACGGCGCGGGTGGCGGTGGGGCGGGACACGACGGTGGCCAGCACGGTGAGCGCGCAGTCGGCAAAGGTCGCGGCACCGAACTCGACCTGCGAGCGGTCGAAATAGATGTAGGTGCCGGGCCGGCGTTCGGTCACGACGGTATCACCGGTGTGCCAGATATCGGGGCTGTTGCCCGAGGTGATGCGGTCGACGGGCAGGCCTGCGGCCTCGATCATCGCCTTGGCGTCGGCGAGCCAGCGATCCGCTTCGGCGAACTTGCCGCGTCCCGGATAGGTCATCAGGCCGCCGAACCGGAGACCGGGCGCCTGCGCGATCTGGCGTGCGAGAGCGAGCGTCTGCGTTGGCAACTGTACGCCGCAACGTCCGCCGCCTGTATCGCACTCGATGAGCACCGTGAGCGGCTTGGCGCGCCCGAGAAAGGTGCGCGCATAACCCGCGACGGTATCCGGACTGTCCGCCGTCACGCTGATGGTGATGCGGTCGTTGAGCACGGCCAGGCGCGCGAGCTTGGTGTCGCCCAGGATGTTGTAGGGCACGAAGATATCGGTGAGCCCGGCATCGGCCATGACTTCGGCCTCGCCCACCTTCTGCGCGGTGATGCCGATGGCACCAAGCTCCAGCGCGCGCTTGGCGAAGCGGGGCAGTTTGTGCGTCTTGATATGGGGGCGAAGAGCATAGCCATTGGCCGTTGCGTGGGCCTGGACGCGGGCCAGATTGGCCTCAGTTTTCGCGAGGTCGATCACCACGCAAGGTGTTTCAAGATCAGCGATTTTTGGCATTTTGGAGCCTCGAAAGGGCCGAGTTACGCACGGTGGTTCTGGGCCTGGTTACACTGACGGCCCATGTAACCGATCGAGGAATCACCAATGACTGCGACTGCCCGCCTGAACCTCCCCTACATCGCCCCGCTGCAGGCCCAAAAGCAAGTGACCTACAATGAGGCCATGGCCGCGCTCGACCAGCTCGTGCAGCCGACCGTCAAGAGCCGCTCAATCGCGGTGCCGCCCGGCAGCCCGGCCGAGGGCGATACCTATCTCGTTGCCCCCTCGGCCAGCGGGGCCTGGGCTGGCAAGGACGGCGACTTCGCCTGCTGGCGCGACGGCGGCTGGCGGTTCCGTGCCCCCGCCGACGGCTGGCTCGCCTATGTGATCGACGAAGCACTGCTCGCCGTCCGCCAGTCCGGCGCCTGGCAGAGCCTCGTGCTGCTCGAGGCCTATGAGGAGGGAACCTGGACGCCGGCCCTCAACTTCGGCGGCAACGCCGTGGGCATGACCTACGCAGCGACGCCGATCGGCCGCTACACGCGGATCGGGCGCACAGTGTTCGCCACAGGCTCGCTGACGCTCACGGCCAAGGGGTCGTCGACGGGACTAGCGACAATCGCAGGGCTGCCATCCGTATCTGCCAACGACGGCGTTCTGCAGGCAGCACAGGTCGGATTTGCCTCGGGCATGTCCTCGATGAGCGGTGCAGTTATCGCTATGTTAGCAGCGGGTGCAAATCGCTTGTCGCTCCATCAATCGGCCAACGGCGCAGGCGGGGCTCTTTCCCACTCTAGCTTCTCAAACACCTCATCGCTGGTCTTCTCCGTCACCTACGACGTCTAGGTTGCGGGTAAGAGGACAAGGGGATAGGCCTTCCGGGTCCAAATCGACCCGGAAGTGCCTGCTGAATGACCGCCTCTGCCATCGATCCCGCAAAGCTCGACAAGCTCGCCCAGCTCGCCGTCACCGTAGGGCTCGGACTGCGCGAGGGACAGGATCTGTTCCTGACGTCGCCGAACAGCGCCCTGCCGCTGGCGCGCAAGATCGCCGAGTATGCCTACAAGGCCGGCGCCGGCCTGGTGACGACAATCTTTTCCGACGAGCAGATGACGCTGGCACGCTACCGGCACGGCCACGATCTAAGCTTCGACCGCGCTCCGGGCTGGCTCTATGAGGGCGTTGCCAAGGCCTTCGACGAGAACACTGCCCGCCTCGCCATTTCGGGCGACAACCCGATGCTGCTGGGCGACGAGGACCCCGAAAAGGTTGGCCGTGCCAACCGCGCTAACTCCAAGGCCTACCGCCCGGCGCTGAGCAAGATCGTAGGTCACGAGATCAACTGGTCGATCGTGCCGTATCCTGGCGCGTCGTGGGCGAAGACGGTGTTCCCCGACGACGCCGAAGAAGTCGCTGTCCACAAGCTCGCTGAGGCGATCTTCGCCGCGACACGCGTCAACAGCGACGATCCGGTGGCCGCCTGGGACGCTCACAACAAGGCGCTGCATCAGCGGTGCGAATGGCTGACAGGCCAGAACTTTGCAGCCCTCAAATATTCGGGGCCCGGCACCGACCTGACGCTGGGTCTCGCAGATGGGCACGCCTGGAAGGGCGGCGGCGGCGTCGCGCGCAATGGTATCCGCTGCAACGCCAACATCCCCACCGAGGAGGTCTTCACCACGCCGCACCGGCTGCGCGTCGAGGGCGTGGTGTCCGCCACCAAGCCACTCAGCTACAACGGCACGCTGATCGCCGACATTCAGATGACGTTCGAAGCCGGCAGGATCGTCGAGGTGAAGGCGACTCGCGGTCGCGATGTGCTGGAGAAGGCGATGGACTCCGATGAAGGCGGTCGCCGCATCGGCGAGGTCGCGTTGGTGCCGCACTCGTCGCCCATCAGCCAAAGCGGAATCCTGTTCTACAACACGCTGTTCGACGAAAACGCTGCGAGCCACATCGCGCTCGGCCAGTGCTACTCCGACTGCTTCATCGGTGGTGAGACCATCACGCCCGAGGAGGTCGAGCGTCGCGGCGGCAACAAATCGGTGATCCACATCGACTGGATGATCGGCTCGGACAGGATCGATATCGATGGCATCGGGCAGGATGGCAGTATCACTCCCGTGATGCGCAAGGGCGAGTGGGCCTGAGGTTCGGCGCGGGAGGACGGCGATGGCACTCAATCTGCAGCAGCGGCTCGACCGCCTGAGGGTTCGGCTCGACGAGCTCAAATACTGGCGCGCCCGCGAGGGGATACCGGTGGAGCGCTGGACGCTCGACGGGCAGCCCATCGTCGTCGGTGCCGCCTGGCCGGATCGCCGAGGCGTGCACAGATTCGCGGCGACCGCCGAGGTGCCCGAGCACTGGCCGCTGGAGGAGACACGGCTGCTGCTCGACCTCGGCGGCGAAAGCCTCGTGACGCTGAGCTACCCCAATCGCGACAGCGTCTCGTTCGGCGTCGATCCCTATCACCGCGAGCTTCCGCTCCGCCACCGGCAGGTGGCGATCGCCGCCGAGGCGACTGCGCGCGAGCCGTTTGGTGTGCCGGTACGCGTACCGCGGCTCAACCGCGCCGGCTTGCAGTGGCTTGACCTGCCCGTGCACCGCCTCCACCTGCTGCTCAGGCAGGTCGCCGAGGCTTGCGTCGCGCTCTCGGGTCATGACGTCGTGCCGCATCTGCTCGACGCGGCGGAGGCGGCGCATCGCTCGCTCGACTGGCCGTCCGACACGCAGAACTATGTGGCGCGCACCGCACCGTCGCCGCATCAGCAGCGCATCTGGGAGCTCCCCGAGATCGTCGACAAGCCGGCCGCGCTCGACCAGGGACAGCGGGCGAGCGTCGTGACGGCGCATGAGCAGCTCGTCACCGCGCTCAGGGACCTGCAGAAGCGCTATCCGCAGCAGGGTGAGCTGATCCTCACCGGCCATGCACATATCGACCTCGCCTGGCTGTGGCCCTACGACGAGACGCGCCGCAAGATGCGCCGCACCTTCCATACGGCCGTCGGCCTCATGGATGCGTCCGAGGATTTCCGCTTCAACCAGTCGACTGCCCATTACTACGCGCAGATGGAAGAGGACGATCCGGCGCTGCTGCAGCAGATCAAGGCACGCGCCGCGTCCGGACAGTGGGAAACCGTCGGTGGCATGTGGGTCGAACCCGACACCAACATGCCCACCGGCGAGTCGCTGACGCGACAAATACTCTATGGCCAGCGCTATTTCGAACGGCACTTTGGCAAGCGCCACACCGTGTGCTGGTTGCCGGATTGTTTCGGCTTCTCGGGTGCTCTGCCGCAACTGCTGCGGCAGGGTGGTATCGAGAGCTTCTTTACCATCAAGGTCAACTGGTCTGAGACGAACCGGATTCCAGCCGACCTGTTCTGGTGGGAAGGCCTCGATGGGTCGCGCGTCCTGGCGCACACCTTCGAAAATCCTTATGGCGGCTACAATGGCGAGCTGCAGCCGGACGCCTACATGCAGACCTGGCACAATTTCAAGTCGAAGGCGCTGCACGATACCTCGCTGCTCGCCATCGGCTATGGCGACGGCGGCGGCGGTACGACACCGGAAATGGTCGAGCGCGAGCAGCAGCTCCGCGACTTCCCGGTGCTGCCAAGGGCTCGCTGGGGTCTGGTCGCCGACTACTTCGCCGCCGCGCATAGGCGTAGCACCGAGGTCAGGCTGTCCGTATGGTCGGGCGAGATCTACCTCGAGCTGCATCGCGCCACGCTCACCACGCAGTCCAACGTGAAACGCCTGCACCGACAAGCCGAGCGCGCACTGATCACCGCCGAGACGGCGGCATCACTGGCGCATCTGCTGGGCGGCAAAGCGCCCCAGTCGCTGGAAAAGCACTGGCGGGTGGTGCTCAAGAACGAGTTCCACGACATCCTGCCTGGCTCGTCGATCCGCGAGGTCTACCAGGACGCGGAGCGCGAGCTTGGCGGCGTGATCGATGCTGGAAAGGCCGCACAGATTGCTGCCCTCGATGAGCTCGTGGCGCATTTGCAGGCAGGGCACGGCGACGGCCTCCTCGTCGTCAATCCATCGCTCTCGGTGCGCCGCATCGGCGCGACGGATCGGACGGTGGCGGCGCTCGGCGTGGCGGTCGTGCCGCGCGACATTCCGGCGACGCAGGGGCTCACGGTTAGCAAGACACACCTCGAGAACAGCGTTCTGAGCGTGGCGCTCAACGATGACGGAACCATCCGTTCGATCATCCACAAGCCAACGGGGCGCGAGGCTCTGGCAGGCACAGGCAACCAGCTCTGGGTCTACCCGGTCGACAAGCCGCGCAACTGGGACGCCTGGGATATCGAGGAGGACTACGCGGAAAGAGGTGAGCACCTCACTGCGCTCGAGTCGATCGAGGTCATCGACCATGGTCCAGCGCGTGCCGCGGTTCGGCTCGTCCGTCGCTACCGCGCGTCGACCATCACGCAGACCTATGTGCTGCTCGCCAACAGCCCGCGGCTCGACATCGAGACAACGCTCGACTGGCATGATCGTCGCACGTTCCTGCGGACGCTGACCCCGGTCGCCGCGCGCAATGAGCGCGCGACGTTCGAATGCGCCAATGGTGTCGTGCGCCGCTCGACGCACCAAAATACGAGTTGGGACCAGGCGATGTACGAGGCGGCGGCCCATCGCTTCATCGATCTGAGCGAGCCGGGCTTCGGCGTGGCGCTGCTCAACAGCGCCAAGTACGGGCACAATGTGCGCGGCAATGTGCTGGGCCTGTCGCTGGTGCGCTCGCCGATCAACCCCGATCCGCTCGCCGACGAGGGCACGCAGAGCTTCGCCTATGCGCTCTATCCGCATGCCGGCGACTGGCATGAGGGCGGCGTGCGCGAGGAGGCCGAGGATCTCAACCAGCCGCTGCTCACGCGCGAGGTTTCGGGACTGGCGCAGGGCGTACTGACGCCGCTCGCCGTCGGCGGCATCCCCGCCGCGATGTCGGGGTTGAAGCCAGCCGAAGATGGTGGAGGGCTCGTGTTCCGCGTCTACGAACCGGCAGGCCGTCGTGGCGATTTCGAGGTCGAGGCCGCCGGGTGGTCGACCGCGCCGGTCACGATCATGGAGGAACCGCAGCGGCGCAGCGCTGAGCTTGGCCTGATGCCGTTCGAAGTGCGGAGCTGGAAACTGACCCGCTGATGCAGCTTCTGACTGGTCTCAATCCCTACGGACTCTCGTACCATCTGGGCATCCATGTGCGGGGCACGCCGCGCGCCAATCCGCGACCGGTTGGAGTGCGCGGCTTCATCGCGCTCGCCGCTGAGCTTTGCGCGAAAGCGATTGAGCTGTGGGACGGCTGGCTGCTGCCGATGAGCGCCGGCGAACTCGTGACGCTTCGCGACGAGCTCGGCGCCCTGGGCATGGTACCGGTGGTGAGCTCGGGTCTCGAGAAGGGTCCGATCCCGCGGCTGATCGAGATCGCGGCGGTGCTCGAGGCGCCGGTGATCCGCGTGGCGCTCACCGGAGTGCTGTGCGGCGACCGCGCGACGAGCGATCCGCCATGGCCTGCGCGTGTGGCCGCGGTCCGCGAGAAGCTCGCGCGCTACGCGCCGCTGGCGGCAGCTGCGGGCAGGGTCATCGGCATCGAGAACCACCAGGACTTCACCAGCCGCGAGTTGGTGTCGCTATGCGAGGAGTTCGGTCCAGGCCTTGGTATCGTCTACGACACCGGCAATTCGTTCCCCGTGGCCGAGGCGCCCCTCGACTTCACCCGGGTCGTCGCGCCCTATGTCCGGCACGTTCACCTCAAGGACTACAATGTCCAGCCTACGCCGGAGGGGTTCCGGCTGGTCCGCAGCGCGCTCGGCGATGGTGCGGTGCCGTTCGGCGAGATTCTCGCGCTGCTCGGCGAGCACCTCGCGGAGGTGACGGCGTGCATGGAGCTTGCGGCGCTCGAGGCGCGGCATGTACGGTTCAACACGGACGCCTGGTGGCAGGGCCCGCACCCGCCGCCAGCGCCAGCAGGGCACCCGCTGTCGTGCTGATGGCCAGCTTCTTGATGGTATTCAGCTTCACGTTACATCCTCCCTTGGATCTCGTGGGGAGGCGATGGACATGGCTTCGCCGCTCGCGAACCGCGCATATTTCATCGCGGCCCCCACATCGGTGATGCCGGGCGTTCTCTCTCCCCAATATCGACGCTAGGGACAAATGAAAGCGCTGTCAATCGACATTGGAAGCGCTATCAAATGGGTATGCGACAGAATGACGATGACGGGCTTCGGGGTGTTCATCTATGAAAGGACCGGATCGACCGGGGGCAGGCTTGAACACGAGAACTCGCGCAACTTTGGCGGATGTGGCGCGCCATGCCGGCGTTTCGCCCGTCACCGTGTCGCGCGCCATCCGCCACCCCGAGATGGTGTCGGAGGAACTGCGCAAGCGCATCGACGATGCGGTGCTCAAGTTGAACTACATTCCAAATCATCTGGCGAGCGCGCTGGCCTCCACCCGCACGCACATTGTTGGCGTCATCGTGCCCTCGCTCACCAATGGCGTGTTTGACGACTATCTGGGTGCCATCCAGGATGTGCTCAATCCGGCGGGCATCCAGGTGCTGGTGCTCAATGTGCGCTACTCCGAGAGTGAGGAGGAGAAGGCAATCGAGACGCTGATGGGCTATCACCCGGAGGCGATGATCGTCGCCGGCGTTGACCAGACGGAGCGCTCGCGCCAGCTGCTGCGCAATTCGGGCATTCCGGTGGTGCAGACAATGGACATCACGGAGTCGCCGATCGACCTCAATATCGGCCTCAATCACGACGAGGCAGGCGCTGCCGCGGTGCGCTTCCTCCACGCGCAGGGGCATCGCCGCATCGCGCATCTCACCGCCCGCGCCGACCCCCGCGCGCGCCGCCGCCATGCCGGCTACCAGCGGCAGATGGATGCGTTCGGCCTGTCCACCAAAGGGCTCGTGGGCGCGTCGCCGCGTCCGTCGGACGTCGCCATGGGCGGCGAGCTGTTCGCGCAGATCCTGGCCGATGTGCCCGAGGTGAGTGCCGTCTTCACCTGTAACGACGACCTCGCGCTTGGAACGCTGTTCGAATGCCAGCGCCGTGGCATCCGCGTTCCCGAGGACGTGGCCATCATCGGCTTCAATGATCTCGATTTCTGCACCGCCGCCGTGCCGCCGCTGACTTCGGTGTCGACCGAGCGGCGCGAGATGGGCACCTGGGCGGCGCGTTCCATCCTCGAGCTCATCCGTGGTGGCGGCAAGCGCCCCAGGCAACCCACCGTCGATGTCGGCTTCTCGATCAAGGCCCGCGGCAGCACGGCGGCCATCGAAACCAGGTCCAGGGCGAAACGTCCCCGGGCGAAGGCCTAGCAGTGGTCGGGCATCTCTAGACGACGAGCCCCGCGTCCCGCGCGGCCGGCAGGTAGCCGCGGCTGACCGGCAGGCGGAGGCCGTTGCTCAGCTCGAGCACCACCTTGCCGTCGCTGCGATGCGCCTTCGCCACGGCGGCGCTGGCCACCCAATGCGATCGGTGGATCTGGAGGCCGGGGACGCCCGTGGTCTCGCGGATGGCGTCGGCGAGTCGCATCAGCACCAGCGTCTTGCCGCGCTCGGTGACGATATCGACATAGTGGTCCTCCACGATCAACGCCAGCAGCGCCCCACGCTGGGGGAGCGGCACGCGCTCGAGGATGGGCGGCGGACCGGGCGCCGCCGTGACGCCCGTCTCGGCGGGCCGTTCGGTGATCATGCTCACCACCACCACTGCCGCCGTGACGGCGAAGCACTGCACAGTGAGCGCCAGGACCGCGCCCCAGCTGACATAGGCCGGCCCGAAGGTCGTCAGGTTAAGCAGCGCCACCAGCGCCGTGGCGCCGATCCCCGCGGGCACGATCATCACCGGCACCCGCAGCCAGAGCGGTCGTCCGGCGCCGAGGAGGCGGTCCACCAGCACCGAGATGCCGAAGCCGAAAATGTAGGTGACGAACACCGTCGCCACCCAATAGGCGATGCGCCCGCCGGTCGGCAGGATCTCGAACGTCCCGAAGGGCCCGGCGAATCCGAGCACCACGCCGAGGATCGCCATCACCCCGAGCGCGCGCAGGTCGCTCAGGTGCTCGCGCAATTCGCGAAGCGTCAATTGCAGGGCGTTGCCGTCCACGAAGTCTCCTTGCCGGTCACGAAGAGGCGTTTGCGGCGCGCACTCTAGCCGCGCATCCGGAGCGGGCAAGGCAAACGGAAGCCGCCATGAGTCTCACCCCGCTCCTCGCCGCGCCCCTCGCGGTACAGATCCACGCCATTACCGCCGTCGCCGCCGTGCTGCTCGGCGCCGCGATCCTGTTTCGCCGTAAGGGGACACCCACCCACAAGCTGCTCGGGCGCATCTGGGCGCTGCTGATGTTCACCGCGGCAACGGCCGCCATCTTCATCAACGAGATCAGGCTCGTGGGACCGTTCTCGCCCATCCACCTGTTCGTGCTGATGACCTATTACGGCCTATGGGAGGGGATTCGCGAGATTCGCCGCGGCAACGTCGAGGCGCACCAGGCGGCGATGAAGTCGCTCTATCTGGGGGCGCTGCTGCTTGCCGGCGCCTTCACTCTCCTGCCCGATCGGCGCATGTACCAGGTGCTGTTCGGGCCCGATGCCGGCTGGACACCCTCGCTGATCGCCATCCCTCTGGTGCTCGCCGTGACCGGCTTGCTGTGGTGGCGGCTGATGCCCCGGCGTCGCAGGCGTCCCGCAGCGTCTTGAACCCGCCACCGGCTTTCTGCCAAGGTCCCCCATTGTCATTGGGGGATGACAGATGGGGGACGCTCCAGCAGTCGCATTGCGCGACGGCAACCTCATGCCGCAGCTCGGCTTCGGCACGTGGCAGATATCGGCGGCCGACTGCCCGCGCGTGGTTGGTGCCGCCATCCGGGGCGGCTACCGGGCCATCGACACAGCGCAGGCCTTCGGCAACGAGGATGGCGTCGGCCAGGCGATCCGCGAGAGCGGGTTGCGCCGCGATGAGCTCTTCGTCACCTCCAAGCTTCGCAACGGCGCGCACCGGCGCGACCTCGCGCTGCGCGCCTTCGACGAGACGATGCGCAAGCTCGGGCTCGAGCAGCTCGATCTGTTTCTCATCAATTGGCCCCTGCCCGCCGAGGACCGCTATGTCGAGGCGTGGAAGACGCTGGTCGAGCTGCAGCAGCAGGGTCACATCCGCTCGATCGGCGTCGCCAATTTCGACCGCCCGCATATCGAGCGGATCATCGCCGAAACCGGTGTCGCGCCAGCGCTCAACCAGATCGAGCTCCATCCCCTCTACCAGCAGCGCGACCTGCGCGGATACCACCAGCGTCGCTCTATCCGCATTGCGAGCTGGAGTCCGCTCGGCCCCGGTACCTCCAACAGCGCCTGGTGGTGGGCGCATGGCCGCGCCGGGCACGGCAACATGCTCGAGAACCCGGCCATCGCCGCCATTGCGCGCGACCATGGCCGCACGCCGGCCCAGATCATCCTCCGCTGGCACCTGCAGGAAGGGCTGGTCGTCAACGTCAAGTCGAGCAGCCCCGAGCGCATGGCCGAGAACATCGGCGTCTTCGACTTCGAGCTCACCGCCGAGGACGTCTACCGCATCGAAGCCCTCGATCGCCCCGACGACGGCAAGATCGGCGCCCAGCCGGCGGAATGGAACCAGACCTAGTCAATGGTCGGAGGCTCGGTCAGCCGAAGCTAAGCGATCTTCCCGCGCTTGAGGGAGTCGGTCATCGGCGCAGGCCGCTCGACCTTGGTCTTGATCCTCACGATCTGGCCGCTCTTGCTGGCCGTCTCGAAGGCCTCCATCACCTCGAGGACGTGCAGGGCGAGGTCGCCACTGCAGCGGTGCGGCCGATCATTGAGGATGGCATAGGCCATGTCGGCAACGCCCAGCGACCGGTAGTTGGCGTCGGCATATGGGATTCTTACCGGAACGTCGTCCCAGTCCTCCGCCCGCGGCCGCGCGATCTTCACCTCGCCGCCGAACATGTTGGGGTCGGGCACCTGCATCGAGGCTTCCGTGCCGTAGATCTCCAGCGGCCTATGCGTGTGCTTGGGCACATCGAAGCTGAGTGACACCTGCACCAACGCGCCACTGGCGAATTGCAGCGTGCCGGTGACATGCGTGAACACCTTGACCGGCATCATCTGGCCCTTTTTGGGCTCCGAGCGGATCGGCCGCTGCTTGGCCGGCGTCAGGCTCATCGCCTGCACCGCCTTGACCGGTCCAAGCAGGTTGACCAGGCCGGTGATGTAGTAGGGGCCCATGTCGAGCACCGGTCCGCCGCCGACATCGTAGTAGAAGGCCGGGTCCGGGTGCCAGTACTCATGGCCGGGAACTCCGAAGCTGGCCGTCCCGCCGATGATGGTGCCGAGCTTGCCGCTATCGACGACGGCGCGCGCCTGCTGGTGCGATCCGCCCAGGAAGGTGTCCGGCGCCGATCCGATCCGCACGCCCTTCTTCCTGGCCGCCGCGACCAGTGTCCTCGCTTCGGCGAAATTCACTCCGATCGGCTTCTCGCTGTAGACGTGTTTTCCTGCCGCGATTGCACGCAAACCTACCGCGACATGGGCCCGCGGAATGGTGAGATTCACCAGGATCTCAACAGACGAATCGGCCAGCAGCGCTTCCACGCTCGCCGCTTTGACCCCGAATTCGGCCGCCTTCCTCTCGGCCACGTCGGGCCTCATATCGGCGATACCCCTGATGTCGAGGACCGGAAACGTCCGCATCGCCTTCAAGTATTGGCTCGATATGTTGCCCGCGCCGATGATCCCGACGCCCAGACGCTGCCTTGCGGCCATGGGTAGTCTCCTCCGAAATCCTGCTGGGCGCTGTCCTCGCCAGGACGCGCCATTCGTCCTCGCCGGCATCATCATGACCGCCCCCAATTGAACAGGAAAGGGGTCATGAGGCACGTACCGCAGATTTTGTGCGACCGCCCCGGCACTGCTATAGGCCGCCCATGCCGCCCTTGCCCCCCACCTTCGACTATCGTCCGCCGCCGGGCCTCGACATCGTCCACGAGGACGAGCGGCTGATCGTGTGCAACAAGCCGAGCGGCCTGCTGACGGTGCCGGGCAAGGACCCTTCCCTGGCCGATTGTCTCGAGACCCGCGTCCAGGCGCGGCGGTCCGACCGGCCGGACACCAAGGTCGTGCACCGGCTCGACAAGGACACCTCGGGCCTCATCCTGCTCGCCTACGACAAGAAGGCGCTGGGGGCGCTCGGCAGCCAGTTCGAGCACCGCAAGGTCGCCAAATGCTACGTGGCCCGCGTCTGGGGTGAGGTCGAGGGCGACCGCGGGCTGGTCGATCTGCCGCTCGCGACCGATTGGGAGAACAAGCCACGGCAGCGCGTCGACCACGAGAACGGCCGCCAGAGCCGCACCGAATGGGAGGTGCTGGCGCGCGAGCCCGGCGGCGTGACGCGCATGAAGCTCATTCCGCTGACCGGCCGGACGCATCAGCTCCGTGTTCACATGGTGGCGCTCGGCCACCCGATCCTGGGCGACAGCTTTTATGCCGCGGGCGCGGCGCTGGCCGCCGCCGACCGGCTGCAGCTTCACGCCGAGATGCTGGGATTTGCCCATCCGGACGACCAGCGCCGGCTGGAATTCGTGGCGCCGGCGCCGTTCTGACGGCCGCCCCGCCACAATCTCTCCCCGAAATCATCAAGCGAGGGCCGCATAGGCTTTCTAGCACTCTGCGCGGGGCTCCCAATCAGGAGTAAGCGTGATGACCGACAGACCGGAAGAAACCGAGGGGCTCGAAGACACCCTCGCCCAGGGCATTGCCGCGATCATGGCGGCCGACGAGGAGCTGGCGACGTCGCCAGCCGATCTGGCCGATCTTTTCCTCGAAGAGCTCAACCGCCTCTGGGCCGACCCGGAACCGCTGACGCTCAACTGACGCCGGCCCTGCCTTGCGCTCAATCCCGGGGTCGCGTATGCGTGACCCCAAGCACCCGTAGCTCAGCTGGATAGAGCGTTGCCCTCCGAAGGCAAAGGCCACACGTTCGAATCGTGTCGGGTGCGCCAACTCAATATCTTCCCCCGAAATTCCGCTAAGACCTTGAACGGCAAGGCCAGATTCGGGGTTCTAAGTCCCTCGTTGCGCACATATTCGAGACGGCCGCGGAAGGCCAATTTGAGGACCGCGCGGCGGGCTTCTCGATTGCCCGAAGCCCAGAGCGACCAGGGGTTTGCGAGGAAGGCGAGGGCGGTGTTGATTTCCGCTGAGAACTGACCCGGGAT
>MKUZ01000005.1 GCA_001899065.1 Devosia sp. 66-22
GAAGGCCGTCTGCCCTGACTTGCTGATTGGCGTTAAGTCCATGGCTTATGTCATGCGCTACAATCATTTCCCCGATTGAGGTTTTGTCCGCCGATGATCTTGGCCGCCGGCGGGATTGGTCGGACGAGGAGAAGGTCCGGATCGTCGAGGAGAGCCTGCAAGGTTTTCGGCAAGGCTCGGCGACGGCACGGCGATATGGACTTTCGCGGTCATTGTTGACCCGCTGGCGTCGGGAATACCGTAGTGGCCTTCTGAGCGGTTCCGCTCCAACTGGCTTCGTGCCACTTTCGATTTCGCCGCCAGCGGCGGCATCTTGCGAGGTAGCCCCACCTCTCCGATCTGAGGACAACAAGACGATCGAGATCGGGCTGCCGAACGGGCGACGGCTGACGATTCCGGCCTCGCTTGATCCGACGATCCTCGCGCGCCTGCTGCCGGTTCTGGACGCGCCATGATCGCCTTTCCGGCCGGGGTGAAGGTGTGGATCGCGGGCGGCGTGACGGATATGCGTTGCGGTATGAACAGCCTGGCGCTGAAGGTTCAGCAAGGTCTTGGCCGCGATCCTCATGGCGGCGAAGTCTTCTGCTTCCGAGGTCGCAAGGGTGACCTGATCAAGGTCCTGTGGCATGACGGCGTCGGCATGTCGCTCTACATAAAGCGCCTTGAGGCGGGCAAGTTCATCTGGCCGGTCAGCGAGAATGGCTCCGCCGTGCCGGTCTCGGCGGCACAGTTGGGATATCTCCTGGAAGGGATCGATTGGCGCAATCCACGCTGGACGCAACGGCCTGCGGCGGCAGGCTGATCATAATCATTCCTCTGTTTTTGTTGGGCTTTCAGCATGTGACATGGTAGCTTTCGGCCATGGATGATGCTGCTTCGGAGATAGCCAGATTACGCGCCGCGCTTGCGGCATCGGAAGCGCGTGCCGCCTCCGCCGAGGCCGATCTCGCGCAGGTGCGCGCCGTCATGACGACCTCCGAGGCGATGATCCGGCACCTCAAGCTTGAGATCGCCAAAATGCGCCGCGAGCAGTACGGCCAGAGTTCGGAACGGCGCGCCCGGCTGATCGACCAGATGGAATTGCAGCTCGAAGAACTCGAGGCCGACGCCACCGAGGACGAGATCGCCGCGGAACGCGTGGCAGCGAAGATCACAAATGTCTCCGCCTTCGAACGCCGCCGGCCAGCCCGTAAGCCGTTTCCCGAGCACTTGCCGCGCGAACGCGTGATCATCGAGGCTCCGGCGCACTGCGCCTGCTGCGGCTCGGCCCGGATCGTGAAGATGGGCGAAGACATCACCGAGACGTTGGAGGCGATTCCGCGCCAGTGGAAGGTGATCCAGACGGTGCGCGAGAAGTTCACCTGCCGGGACTGCGAGAAGATCAGCCAGCCACCGGCACCTTTCCATGCGACGCCGCGTGGATGGGCGGGACCGAACCTGCTGGCGACGATCCTGTTCGAGAAGTTCGGCCAACATCAGCCATTGAACCGCCAGGCTGAGCGCTACGCCAGGGAAGGCGTCGATCTCAGCCTCTCCACGCTGGCCGATCAGGTCGGTGCCTGCGCGACGGCGCTGCAGCCGATCCATGATCTGATCCGCGCCCATGTTCTGGCCGCCGGGCGGCTGCATGGCGACGACACAACCGTGCCGCTGCTGGCCAGAGGTGCAACGCGGCAGGCACGGTTATGGACTTATGTGCGCGATGACCGTCCCTTCGCGGGCGGCGCGCCTCCTGCAGCCCTCTTCCACTTCTCACCCGATCGCGAGAAGACCCATCCAAATCGACATCTCGCCGGGTGGCATGGCACCCTGCAAACCGATGCCTATGGTGGCTACAACGACCTTTATCGTGCGGACCGCGGCCCTGCACCGGTAATCAGCGCGCTCTGCTGGAGTCATGCGCGGCGCAAGTTCTTCGAGCTGGCCGACATCGCCGGCAACGTGCGCAAGGGCAAACCCGCTCATGAGATATCGCCGGTCGCACTCGAGGCCGTGGCCCGCATCGACGCTTTCTTCGATATCGAACGCGACATAAACGGATTGCCTGTCGAGGACCGGCTCGCAGCACGCCAACAACATGCTCGTCCGCTCGTCGAGGAACTGCACGACTGGCTGATGGCGCAGCGCACCCACATGTCCAAGCACAATCCCGTCGCCAAGGCGATCAACTACATGTTTGAGAAGGAGGGGCGCTGGGAAGCCTTCACCCGGTTCCTCGATGACGGCAGGCTTTGCCTTTCGAACAATGCGGCCGAGCGCGCTCTGCGTGGGATCGCTCTGGGAAGAAAGGCATGGCTGTTCGCCGGTTCCCAGCGTGGGGGCGAGCGCGCTGCCTTCATGTATTCCCTGATCGTCACGGCAAAGATGAACGATATCGATCCGCAGGCTTGGTTGGCGGATGTCCTCGCCCGCATGCCCAACCTTCCCGTTTCACGACTGCCGGAACTGTTGCCGTGGAACTGGACCGCCGCCGGCAGCGCACGGCAGATGGCGGCCTGATGGCGCGACCGACCCATGTCTACACGATCGAATACGTCGCCATGCTGATCGGCGAGAACCTCGAACTCGTCCAGGAAATTGCCAGCAACTCAGACAACATCGACTACGGCGAGATGATCCATGCCTATGACGGCAGCGAAGAGGGCATCACGACCTTCACCGACCGGGGCATCGAAAGCCTAAAGGAATTCCTCGCCGATATCCGCACCTGGGATGGCGGTGTCCGACAGTTCCTTGTGGACGAGCAATGCGATCCCACAAGGATCGAACGCATCATGGCAGACGAGCCGAAATCATAAACCCCGCGGCCTTCGCCG
>MKUZ01000006.1:0-49024 GCA_001899065.1 Devosia sp. 66-22
CTCGATGGAAAAATCCCAGCCTGCTGGGTCAGTTCTCAGTGGCAATCAACACCGATGATCTGTCGCGCAGCATCAAAGCACTGTCGGACTGGTCTGACAGTATCACTGTGCGCCAGTTGGCTCTCAGGATTATCGAGCTGGCAGACCGGGAACAGGGTGTTCCGGCACTCAAGCTTGAAGAGCTAGGGATACTCGAGCATATCAATGCGACCACCCTGGCGGCACAGAGCGCGGTGGAGTCGCTCAATGCCCAGATCGCGCTGGAAGTCGCTGAAGGCGAAACGGTAGCACGCGAGGCTTCGCAGAATGTGCAGTCCGTGCTGGCCTTCGGACGCGTTCTGCTCATTGCTATTGTCGCGCTGTCCATCGCGGGAGCGTGGGCCGTCGCCTACTTTTACGTGCATCGTAATCTCGTTGCGGGCATTCGGCGGCTTGCGGCGGAGGCAGTCAACGCTTCCCGGGGCCTGCCCATTGGAGCGGGTCCTCGACCCCGCGACGATGAGCTGGGTGAACTGGCTACCGCCCTGCATCAATTTCGCCAAACGCGCGACGAGCTTATCCAGGCCGCCAAGCTGGCTGCACTGGGGCAAATGGCGACCGGCATCGCCCATGAGCTCAATCAGCCGCTTTCCGCACTACGTTCCTATGCCTTCAACGGGGTGCGCCAATTGCAACGCGACGATCCGGCCGCGTTAGCGAACACGCTGGACAGGATTGCCGCCTTAGTCGAGCGGATGAGCAACCAGATTTCTCATATCCGCCGCTTCGCGCGACTTCCGGCAGAAGAACTTGAACGCACATCGGTCCTCAGCGCGCTGAACGAGGCGCTATCGCTCCTCGCCCATCGCATCGAGGAAGACCAGGTCGCCGTGACGCTGCGGCACTGCGCCGACGACAGCTTCGATGTGCTGGCCGAGCCGGTGCGGCTAGAACAGGTCTTCGTCAATCTCCTGACAAACAGCATGGACGCCATGGCCGACCGGAGCCGCCGCGCCATCGCGGTAGCGATCGGCAGGCGACAGCGGCTCGTCGAGATAAGGGTCACCGATAGTGGCACCGGTATCGGAGCAGGGGAACGCGACCGGATATTCGATCCGTTCTTTACTACTAAATCTCCCGGCGCAGGTCTTGGCCTGGGGCTGTCGATCTCGTTCAACATCGCACGCGATTTTGGGGGCAGGCTGGTGCTGGAAGGCTCGTCGCCGCAAGGAAGCACGTTTTTGCTGGAACTAAGGGAGTCCCCCGGTGCCTGAACTGGAAGTCCTGTTTTGCGACGATGACCCGGAGGTGCGCGAGGCACTGTTGGAGTCTTTCCGGATCGAGGGGCTTGCCGTGCGCGCTTTCGAGGGAGCGGAGGCGCTCATAGCGGTCGTCGATCCGCAGGCAACTCAGGTCGTCCTGTCCGATGTGCGCATGCCTGGCGTCGACGGGTTTGCGCTCCTGGCGCGGCTTCAGGCCATCGACCCCGACATTCCCCTCATACTCCTGACCGGTCATGGCGACGTGCCACTCGCGGTGCAGGCGCTGCGCCAGGGTGCCTGGGACTTCATCGAAAAACCCGCCGACCCGCTGGTATTAGTACAATCACTCAAGCAGTCGCTGTCGCACCGCGCCACCGTATTGGAGAACCGCCGCCTCAAGGCAGCTGCGCGCGATCTCAACTCCATCGAGGGCCGAATCCTGGGGCAATCACCCGCTACGATCCGGTTGCGTGAAACCCTGGCCCGGATCGCGGCTACTTCAGTGGATGTGCTGCTCGTGGGGGAAACGGGTACAGGCAAAGAAGTGGCTGCTCGGGTGCTCCACGAATTCGGAGCTGGCCGGGCCCACCCCTTCGTCGCGGTCAATTGCGGGGCCCTGGCAGAGTCGGTGCTCGAATCCGAGTTGTTCGGGCACGAGGCCGGCGCCTTTACCGGGGCGAGCAAGCAGCGCGTCGGGATGATCGAACACGCCAATGGCGGCACACTCTTTCTCGATGAGATCGAATCCATGCCCATGGCCGCTCAGGCGCGCCTCTTGCGTGTCCTGCAGGAGCGTCGCGTGGTGCGGCTCGGATCAAACCGCGAAATTCCCGTCAAGCTGCGGGTGATCACAGCAGCCAAAGAGGATCTGGTGGAACGCAGCCACCGCGGGCAATTCCGAGAGGACCTAGCCTATCGCCTGGATGTCGCGCGCATCGAAATCCCGCCCCTGCGTGAGCGTGCGGGCGATGCTGAAGTCCTCTTCAGGTACTTTCTAAACCTTGCAGCGGAGCGCGAAGGCGTGCCGCCGCCCCCGGTCAGCCCGGAGCTCCTATTGGCGCTGAGCGGCCACAAATGGCCAGGCAATGTTCGCGAAGTTCGCAACCGCGCGGAACGCTATTTCTTGGGGCTCGATCATTCCCGCATCCTGACGGATCAACCAGAGGAGCCCAGCCTGCAATCGCAGCGGGACAGCGCGGAGGCCGCCGCTATCAGTCAAGCGCTTCGTGCAAACAACTACCGCGTCGGGCGTACGGCAGAGGCGCTTGGAATTTCGCGCAAGACGCTCTACCTCAAGATGCAAAAGCTGAAGATTCAGACCTGAGCTGCGAACCCCTTGGTCGCTCTGGGCGTCGGGCAATCTCGAAGCCCGCCGCGCCGTCCTCAAGCTGGCCTTCCTCGGCCGTCTCGGAAATGTGCGCATCGACGACTTGGAACTCCGAATCTGGCATTGCCGCTCAAGGTCTTAGCCGGAATCTCGGGGGAAGATATTGAGTTGGCGCGCCCGAAGAGATTCGAACTCCTGACCCCCAGATTCGTAGTCTGGTGCTCTATCCAGCTGAGCTACGGGCGCGCGGGCTTCGTCGTGGGGACGTGAGGTCCCGGAAGCGGCGCCACCCATACACAGGGTGACTCGGCTTGGCAAGCGGGCGGTTCAGGCAACCAGCGTCGCGGCGGGGAGCGTGATGTCGAAGCGGGTGCCGGGGTCGAGCGGGACATAGGTGAGGGTGCCGCCATGGGCGGCGACGAGCTCGCGGGCGATCGCGAGGCCCAGACCGGTGCCCCCAGCCTTGGCCGAGCCCTCGAAGGCGACGAACAGGTTGTCGCGAGCGCGTGGCGGCAGCCCCGGTCCGTTGTCGGCGATCGAGATGGTGTAGCCGGCAGCGGCCGGCGCGTAGGACACGGTGACGCGGGCATCGGCGATCCTGTCGCCGGCGGCCTCGAGCGCCTCACGGGCGTTCTTCATCAGATTGACGAGGACTCGCGCCAGTTGGTCGGGATCGACCTTGATGGTGAGAGAGTCGGGGACGGCGTTATCGAAGGCGAGCGCTGGGTGGCCGCGGAGGCCGGCATCGATGGCCGACTCGTCGACCAGGGCGCGCAGATCGACCGGCTGCGGCCGCGGCGGCACGCCGCTCTGGCGGCCGTATTCGACCACCGATTGCGCGAAGGCGACGGCCTTGTCGATCGAGTGCAGCAGACGCGGCGCAAGGCGCTGGATCTTGGGATCATCGAGCGCCACGACCTGGTCGGACAGCATCTGCGCCGAGGTCAGCGTGTTGCGCAGATCGTGGTTGATCTTGGCCACCGCGAGGCCGAGATCGGCGAGGTGACGGCGCTGGCGCAGCATCGAGAAGATGTCGGTCTCCATCGCCGCCAGCTCGTTCTCGACGATGCCGATCTCGTCCTTGCGCTTCGTCGGCGCGATGATGAGCGTGGCGTTTTCCGGGTTGCGCCGGTAGGCGACCATGTTCTCGGTGAGGCGGCGGATTGGAAAGATCAGCAACCGGCTGACCAGCAGATAGAGCACCCCGGCGGTGAGCAGGGCGACCAGCAGCGAGATCAGGACGATATTCCACGAATAGGCGATGAGGTCGTCGTGCAGCGGCCTCTCGTCGACCAGCACTTCGACCTCGGCCTCCTCGTCGACGGTGCCGTCGGAATTGCCGAGGATGCGGAGCACGCGGTCGCCGCCATGGGTGAGCGTGTCGATGGCGCCCATGATGAGGGTGGCATAGTCGGTCTGCCGCATATCGACCGTCACGGCCTCCTTGGGCATCGGCCGTTCGTCGAGTTCGATGAGCTGGCTCTGGCCGGCGCGACGATAGACGATGGCGATGGCTCCCGCCGAGGTCAGGAGATTGTCCGTCATCATGGCAGGCAGGTTCATCACGTCGGGCACGGTGTCGAGCACGCGGGCGGCGACGATGCCGATGCGCAGGCGGTCGTTGAGCCAGGACTGGCGGAAATTGCCGGCCGACGGCAGGTAGATGACCACTTCCACGGCAAGGATCACCAGCGTGATCGTGGCGATCAGCTTGACGGAGAGCCCGGAGAAGAGTCCGGGCATGGCGCGGCGTTCGCTCATCTTGCCCGGAATCTAGTCAAATTGGCCTATCGCAACAAGCGATTGAGGGAGAGAAGCCGTTTCTCGAGCGTGCTGCGGGGTGCGGCCGCTGCTGCGGCTGCGCCCAGATGGCGCGCGAGGTCGGCGTAGCTCGGATAGGGCGCGGCGAGCTCTGCGAGGCGGCTTGCGGGGATTTTCTGCTCGATGGCGAGGGCGAAAAGGGCCGCCAGCTCCGGGGCGCCCGCCCCCGCGATGCCCGCCCCCAGGATGTGGCCGGCGCGCGCGACGATGAGCTTGACCACCCCCATGCCCTCGCGGCCGGCGCGGGCCATGTCGTTCTCGGCGTAACTGGCGCGGAGCACGGAGAAGCCGGTGCGGAAGCGGCCGCGGGCCATCGGCTCGGTCAGCCCGACCTCGGCGATGGGCGGATCGGTGAGGGTCAGGCGGGGAATGGCGGCGGGCTCATAGCGCGACTGGAGGCCGAGTAACGCCGCGCGGACCACGATATCGGCCTCGATGCTCGCAAGGTGCGGCGAGGGCGCGTGGCCGGCCGCTTCGCCCACCGCCCAGATCCTCGGATTGGTGGTGCGCAGCGACGCACTGAGCGAGAGCGCGCCAGCGTCCGACTTGCTGCGGCGGATGCGCGCCGCCTCGAGGTTGAGGTCGGCCAGCGCTGCAGCTCGGGCCGAGGCGACGAGGATGTGCGAGGCGTCGAGCGCGCCGGGTTCCTCGCGGTTGCGGATGACGATGCCAATGCCCTGGCTGCGCGCCTGGATCGCAACAATCGCCGATTCCTCAAGCAGGGTGACGCCCTCGTCGCGGAGCCGCCGCAGGGCGATCTCGGCGAGCTCGGGATCGGCCTGGGAGAGTCCCCTGCCCGGCTCGATGACCGTTACCGCGCAGCCGAGCCGGCGGTGCGCGAGCGCAAGTTCGAGCCCCATCGGGCCGGCCCCGATGATGACGAGATGGGTCAGCTTCCGGGTATTGTCGAAGATCGTCTCGGTGGTGAAATAGGGCACCGAGAGCAGACCGGGAATGTCGGGTTGGACCGGCCGCGCGCCGGTGGCGATGACGAAGCGGCGGGCCCGGATGTCGGTGTCGCCGGCCCGCAGGGTACGCGGGTCGGTGAAGGCCCCGACGCCCCTGATAAGCTCTATCCCCTCGGCCGCGAGCCGCGCCGGCGCGACCTCGCCGGTGCCGCGGCCGATGATTTCGGCGACATGGTCATGGACCTTGCGGAAGCTGATCCTAGGGGGCTCGCCAAAGACCCCGAAAGGCCCGCCGGACTGGACCGCGGCGGCCCTGTCGGCGGCGGCGCTGAAAGCCCGGAGCGCCAGCGCGCCGGCCTTCATGCTCATGCCGCCGGTCGTACCCCGCTCGACCATCACGACGCTGGCGCCGAGCCGGCGCGCCGTCTGCGCAACGGCAAGACCGGACGCTCCCGCGCCCACGACACATAGATCGGGGGTCAAAACCTCAGCCAAATCGGACCTTTACCGCCGCAGAATGGACCGAACTCCCCCGGTTCTAGTCAAACGCCACGAAAACGCCAGAGCTGGGCGATGAAAAGCCCGGGAGCGCGGAATCCCGTGCAGCGGATGCTGCGACAAACAAGCGGCGCGCAAGCGGGCGAAAACGTTGACTTGACCGGGGGGTTTCAGTATAGCCCGAGCCCAATTCAGCCGCGCGATGGAACGGCCCCGCCGCCCCTCGCGGTTTCGGCGTCGATCCAGCGTGTATCGAAAAGACCAAGAGGACCGCGCCCGGCGTGGTGTGAAACTATGAAGCGTACCTACCAGCCGAGCAAGCTCGTCCGTACCCGCCGCCACGGCTTCCGCGCCCGCATGGCGACCAAGAGCGGCCGCAAGATTCTGAACCTGCGCCGCGCTCTCGGCCGCAAGAAGCTCTCCGCCTAAGGGACTGGCCGCGATGACGGCCGGGCCGCGCAGCACAGGCCTGAGGCGCCTCACCAAGCGGGCGCAGTTTCTCAATGCCGCGCGCGGGAACCGAGCGGGCCGCACCGCCTTCTCGCTGCAGAGCATCGCGTCCGATATCGCCGAACCTGGCGTCGGGCTGACGGTGACCAAGAAGACCGGCAACTCCCCCGAACGAAACCGTATCAAGCGGCGTTTGCGCGCGGCCCTCAGGGCTTGCGCGCTACAATTGCAGGCCCAACATGACTACGTGCTGGTGGGCCGCCGCGAGGCCTTGACTTTGCCTTTTTCCAGGGTCGTTTCCGACCTTTCTTCCGCCATAGCCAAAGTGCACGCCAAGCCGCGCGACACCGGGGACCAGAGACGATGAACGAAACCAACCGCAACATGATCCTCGCGATCGTCCTGAGCGTGGTGGTGATTTTCGGCTGGCAGTTCTTCGTCGCAGGTCCGCAGCTCGAGCGGGCGCAGCGCCAGGCACAGATCGCCGCCGAGCAGGCAGCGGCCGCCAATCCAGGAATCGCGACCACTACGACGACGCCGTCCGCACCCGCCAGCGGCACCGCGACGACGCCGGCCGAAACACCGGCCACCGACACGCCGGTCAGCTTTGCCGACCGCGCCAGCGCCATCGCCGCGACCTCGCGCGTTGCCATCGACACGCCGGCCGTCGTCGGCTCGATCAATTTGCGCGGCGGCCGGCTCGATGACCTGCAGCTCAAGAAGTACACCGAGACGATCGCCAAGGACTCGCCGATCATCACGCTGCTGTCGCCCTCGGGCGCGCCCAATGCCTATTATGTCGAGCAGGGCTGGGCGGCAGCCAACGGTACGACGCAGGTGCCTGATGCCACGACCGTTTGGACGGTCGAAGGGGACGCCAGGCTGACGCCGACCACGCCGGTGGTTCTGAGCTGGAACAACGGCAACGGCCTCGTTTTCCGCCGCACCTTCGCGGTGGACGAGAACTACCTGTTCACCGTCACCCAGAGCATCGAGAACAGCTCGGGCAGCGATGTCGCGCTGTTCCCCTATTCTCGCATCGTGCGCGAGGGTACTCCGCACGTCTCGAACTTCTTCGTCCAGCACGAAGGCCCGCTCGGCGTGCTGGGCTCGAACAACCTCGTGTCGAAGAAGTACTCCGACATGCAGAACGACAAGCAGATCCGGCTCGACAACACCACGGGCTGGCTCGGCTTCGGCGACAAGTACTGGGCGACGGCCGTGATCGCCGACCCGACGCAGCAGATCAATGCGCAGTTCACCTACCTGCGTAGCAACAACCGCGACGAGTACCAGACGAGCTTCGTCGAGACGAACCCGATCGTCGTTGCCACCGGAGGCACCGCCGAAGACCACAGCTATGTGTTCGCCGGCGCCAAGGAAGAGGCGGTCATCGCCACCTATGAGTCGAGCCTCAAGCTCGACCGCCTCGAGCTACTGATCGACTGGGGCTGGTTCCACTTCCTGACCAAACCGATGTTCTATCTGCTCCGCTTCCTCAATGGGATCCTGGGCAATTTCGGCCTCGCCATGCTGGCGCTGACGGTTATCGTCAAGCTGGTGTTCTTCCCGCTCGCCAACCGCTCCTACGCCTCGATGGCGGCGATGCGGCGCGTGCAGCCGGAAATGAAGAGCATCCAGGAACGCTTCAAGGAAGACCGCGCCGGACAGCAGCAGGCGATGATGGAGCTGTACAAGCGAGAGAAGATCAATCCGCTCGCCGGCTGCTGGCCGATCCTCGTCCAGATCCCGGTGTTCTTCGCGCTCTACACCGTCATCTTCATCAGCCTCGAAATGCGGCACGCGCCGTTCTTCGGCTGGATTCAGGACCTCGCGGCGCAGGACCCCACCAACGTCTTCACGCTGTTCGGGCTGATCCCGTGGAACCCGACCTCGCTGCCGCTCGTGGGCAGCCTGCTCCACCTGGGCATCTGGCCGCTCATCATGGGTGTCACGATGTGGGTGCAGATGCGGCTCAATCCGCCGCCGCCGGACCCGACCCAGGCGATGATCTTCAACTGGATGCCGGTGATCTTCACGTTCATGCTCGGCTCGTTCCCCGCCGGTCTCGTGATCTACTGGAGCTGGAACAACTTCCTGTCGATCTGCCAGCAGTACTTCATCATGAAGCGGCACGGCGCCGACGTGGACCTGTTCGGCAACATCCTCACCTCGCTGGGCCTGCGGAAGACGCCCAAGCCCACCACCTGAGGTGGATGCGATCACGATCATCACCGGTCAGCGTACCGGTGCCGGTCACCTCTTCGCATTGCTGCGCAACATCGAGGCCGTCGCTGCGCGCGACGGCCTCTTCGTTGACGGTCATGCCGGTGCGACTGCCACGCTGGACGCGGCGGAAGCCGAGGCCCGCGCCGAGGGCAGATCGCTGCTGGTGGTGAAGGCGACCTCCGCGATGCCGCGCGACATGGTCGAGCGCGAGCTGCTGGGACGCACCGGCATGCGCGCCGTCGTCGTCGTGCGCCGGCTGATCGATGCCTATGTGTCGCTGGCCAAGGCGACCGCCCTCAACGCCTTCCGCGACCGCGACCTGACCAACGTCAAGGTGCGGCTCGACCCCGACCATTTCACCGCCTGGCTCGAGGAGCAGGAGGACTGGTACGGGCGTTGGCAGGAATGGCTGCTACGGCGCAGCTTCCCCGTGCCGATCCTGCGCTATGAGAGCCATCTGAGCGTGCCGCCCGAGGCGGTGCTGCGCCGTTTCTCGTCGGCCGCTGCGCAGGTGGGCATTACCGTGCGCGTTCCCGCCGCGCTGCCCCATCCCGGCCTCGTCAAGCAGGATCGCGAGACCGCCGCCGCCTTCCGGGTGAAGAACTGGCCCGAATTCTCGAAGGCCCTGGTCGAGCGCGACATCGAGAAACGCGCCTTCGGCTATCCGATCTGAGCGACTTGTTCTAAGGACAGGGCCATGACCGACGAGATCAACATCGAGGCCGGACGGCTGCTGTTCGCGCGGCCGTTCAAGTTCGTGAAGGGCTGCGTGCGGATCGACGATCTGCCGCCGGCCGATCGCGCCGAGATCGCCTTCGCCGGCCGCTCCAATGTGGGCAAGAGCTCGTTGATCAACGCGCTGACCGGCACCAAGGATCTGGCCCGCACGTCCAACACGCCGGGGCGGACGCAGGAGCTCAATATCTTTGAGGCCGACCTCGCGCCGCTGCGCATCGTCGACATGCCCGGCTACGGCTTCGCGCAGGCGCCCAAACCCAAGGTGGAGGCGTGGACGAGGCTGATCCATTCCTACCTCACGGGCCGCCCCAATCTGCGCCGCGTCTACGTGCTCGTCGATGGCCGCCACGGCCCCAAGGCGCACGACCTGACCGTGATGAACGAGCTCGACAAATCGGCGGTGAGCTATCAGGTCGTCCTCACCAAGGCCGACAAGCCGTCCGCTTCCGATCTCGCAAGGAACATCGAGGCGACCAGGGCGACCATCGCCAAGCGCCCCGCTGCGCACCCCAGCGTCATCGTCACCTCGTCCGAGGAAAAGACGGGGCTCGACGTGCTGCGGGCGGAGATCGAGTTCCTGACGCGGACCTAGCGTCCGCGCCGGAGGAAGGCCCCCAGATATCCCGCGACCTCGCGGCTGTCGCTGGCGCGGGAGACGGAGGTGAGCGCCGTTTCGATGACGGCATCGGGCGCCTTGCCGCGGCGGAGTTCGGCCAGCGCCAAGGTGTAATCGTCCTCGAACTCCGGATGCGGCTGGAGGCTCATGGCCGCGCCGTTGCGGTACATCAGGCCGGCATGCGGAGTGAAATCCGACGAGAGAAAGGTTTCGGCGTCGCTGGGCGGCTCGATCACCTGATCCTGGTGCGAGCAGGCGATGGCGAATTCGGGGAGGTTGCCGCCGATCGGCGCCGGCCGCGCCTTCACGTCGTAGACGTGGCGGCCGAGGCCCCAGCCCTTCTCAGATTTGCGCACGTCGCCGCCCAGCGCGTCGGCCATAATCTGGTGGCCGAAGCAGATGCCCACCATCGGCGTTCTCGCGGCATAAGCCCGGCGGATGTAGCCGCGCAGCGGTTCCATCCATTCGAGATGATTGTCATAGACGCCGGCCGACGAGCCCATGATAAGCGTCGCATCGAGCGTCGCCGGATCGGGCAGCCTCTGGCCCTTGTCGAGGTTGATCGTCTCGAACACGAAGCCTCCGCCCGCCAGCATCCGCTCGATCATCAGATGGTAGGCGCCGAAGCGGTCTCGCAGCGGACCGGGCACGTCGGTTGGCTGGATCAGCGTGAGCTTCATGCGCCAACAGATGGAGCAGTTCGCGTAGCGGCGCAAGCCACACGGCGGCCAGTCGCCCGGGCTAGAAGACGAAGGAGGCCGCCATCAGAGCGATGATCACCACGATGACTGCGCCGATCAGAAACAGAGCGAACAGCACCTTGGCGATGGTACCGGTGGCGGCCGACGCCCGGTAGAAGCCCAAATAGCCGGCGACGAGGGAAATCAGGAAAAAGATCAGGGCCCATTTGAGCATGAGGGAACTCCGCCGACGCCAGGATTGCGGAGTCAACTCGGCTGGCCCCCTCGGGTTGCCTCGGGTCAGGCGGCGCGCGGCGCGAATTTGAGGGAAAGCCCGTCCATGCAGTAGCGCAGCCCGGTGGGCGGCGGACCATCGTTGAAGACGTGGCCCAGATGGCCGCCGCAGCGGCGGCAGTGAACCTCGGTGCGCTCATAGCCGATGAGGGTGTCGGTCATGGTGCCCACCGCATTGTCGAGCGGTTGGTAAAAGCTCGGCCAGCCGGTGCCGCTGTCGTATTTGGTGGCCGAGTCGAACAGCGGCAGGTCACAGCCGGCGCAGTTGAAGACGCCCTCGCGGTGCTCGTCCAGCAGCGCCGAGCTCCACGGCATTTCCGTCCCCTGCCGGCGCATGATCTCGAATGCCTCGGGGCCGAGGATGGCGAGCCATTCCTCGTCGGTATGGGTGACCTCGAAGTCGCCGGGCACCGCGCCGGTGCCGGCGGCCAGGGCACGGCCGATGAAGGGAAGCGCGGCAAGTCCCGCGAGCGCGGTGCCGCCAAGCAGCAGCGAACGACGATCCAGCCTTGCCATGTCATCCTCCTCGAAGACGGTGCGCGTGTCCTAGCACATTGCAGGACACGCGCACGTCAATTGCATGTGTTCGGGGGCAGGCGGCAGCCCGTACCCGCGTCACATCTTGGGCAGCAGGACCGCGTCGATGACGTGGATGACGCCGTTCGACTGCAGCACGTCGGCGATGGTCACCGTCGCAGTGCCGCCGGCTTCGTCCTTGATGGTGACCTTGCCATCGGCAGCGCTGAGCCAGAGCTTGCAGCCGCCGACCGTCGTCACCTCATGGGTGCCGCCATCGTCCATCGCCATCTTGGAAATGTCGGTGGACAGAGCCTTCGCCGCAATCACGTGGCAGGTCAGGATCTTGGTCAGCATGTCCTTGTTCTCGGGCTTCAGCAGGTTCTCGACCGTGCCGGCCGGGAGAGCGGCAAAAGCCTCGTTGGTCGGGGCGAGAACCGTGAACGGGCCCGGGCCGGACAGCGTCTCGACGAGACCCGCAGCCTGCACGGCGGCGACGAGAGTGGTGTGATCGGCCGAGTTCACGGCGTTCTCGATGATGTTCTTGTCCTCATACATCGGCGCACCGCCGACATCAGGATTGGCCGCATAGGCAACGCCGACGAGAGCCGAAACGGAAAGCATGGCGCCAAGCGCCAGAGCGGAGAGTTTCATCACGTGACTTCCTTCCTTTGGGGACCGGTATGTTCCGGTTGAGACACCAGAGTTACGCGGAGGAAGGCTGTGCGGTTTCGCCGATGGCGATCACGAAAAAATATCGTTCTATCTGAACGCAGAAGTGAAACTTGTGATCGGGCAGAACCGTCTTGTCCCGGACGAGGTGGGGGCCGGCAGGAAGCGATCGAGTGATCCCGAGCCCCTCTCCCCGCCGGCCCCCGTCGCGTGGGTGACCTAAGTCTTCAGCGTGTCGTTCGGACACAACAGTGAGACGCGGGTGAGCGTCGAGTCCTTGGGGAGCAATCGCAGCAGCTGCGATTGAGCAGGCTTTCCTAGATCTGGGTTGCCTTGCCGGCCGCGACGATCGGGCCCTGCGCGACGCCGGTGGGCGAGCCGCCCTTGGCCTCGAGGGTGACGGCCAGCGTCGTGCCCTCGCCGAAATCGACGAGGATGTCGGGCGCGATCTTGACCTCGTTGCGGATGTTGGCCGCGATGACGCCCATGGACTTGGCCGCCTGGCCGTCCTCGATCGCCCACAGTTCGTAGTCGCGGTCGCTCGGCTGGTCGCCAGAAAGCGGCGTGATGCGCAGTTCGCCGCTGCCGCTGTTGTAGAGGGCAACGAAGCTGACATTGGAGCCCTCGGCATGCAGCGCCGCCACAAGCTCGGCTGCAAAGGCCTTGGGGTCGGGGCGCGGCGCCGTCATGTTGATGGCGACCGCGACCGCCGCAACGGCCAGCGCGCCGGCGGCAACGCTGCGCCACAGCGCCAGTGAGTTCCACCAGCCGCCCCTGGCCTGTCCGGTGAACAGGCGCTGCTCGATGCGCGGCCACACGCCCGATGGCGCGGGGCTCTCGGCGAACTCGACATCGAGGCTCGCAAGGCGGTTACGCCAGAAGGCGAGGTCGGACCGCAGCGCGGGCTCAGCCTTGAGGCGGGCGCGCAGACTCTCGCGTTCGGCTTCGGGCAGGAGCCCGAGCACATACTCGGCCACGAGGACGCTGTCCTCGTCGTGTCCGGAAATGTTGCTCTCGTCGCTCATGCCGACAGGCACTCTCTCAGTTTCATCAGGCTGCGGCGCAGCCAGGTTCGCATGGTGTTGAGCGGCACCTTATGGCGGTCCGCCAACTCCTCATAAGAATAGCCGTCGAGATAGGCGCCGCGCACCGCGTCGGCTTTCTCGGCGTCCAACTGGCCAAGGCAGTTGTCGATGCGCGATCGCTCCGAGCGATCGGACGCCGCCTTTTCGGGGGTGGGTCCGGCATCGGCCACATCGAGGGCCAGATCGATGTCCTCGCTCCTAGGCTTGCGGGCGCGGAGGACGTCGAGGGCGTGGTTACGGGCAACCGCAACGAGCCACGAGATCGGACTGTAGCCGCCCGGGACGTAGCGGTCCGCGCGTTGCCAGATCTTGACGTAAACCTCCTGCAGCGCCTCTTCGGCCTCCGAGCGGTCCCTCAAGATACGCAGCGTCACGCCGAACAGTTTCGCGCTGGTGCGCTGGTAAAGCGTCTTGAACGCCACGCGGTCGCGCAGCGCGCAGCGGGAGATGAGGTCGGCGATTTCTGCGGTTTCGGCGGCCATGGCTGGCAACCTATCGCGCGTCCGCGAAGCTGCCTACCCCTTGCCGCATTTGCCCGATGTTTCCGTCACATCGGCTCGTGATAGTGAAGGAGGGGAGATCCTGGGGGACGAATTGGCGGACGAGACGGGCGCGGGCGAGCGCAGGACGAATGTGTTCATCTCCTATTCGCGCAAGGACGCCGCGGCGGCCGACCGGCTGCATGCGGCGCTGAGCGCCGAGGGGCTCAATCCCTATCTCGACAAGCACGACATCGCGGCGGGCGAGGACTGGAAGGCGCGGCTGGGCGGCCTGATCGAGAACGCCGACACGATGGTGTTCCTCATCAGTCCGGACTCGATTTCGTCCGAAGTGTGTGACTGGGAGATCAATCACGCCGAGCTCAAGGGCAAGCGCATCCTGCCAGTGGTGACGCGCGAGGCCACCGACGTTCCCGAACGGCTGCAGCGACTCAACTACGTCTTCATGCGCACGCCCGACGAAGAGACGGCGTCCCTGCCTCGGCTCGCCGGTGCGCTTGCCGTCGATATCGGTTGGATTCGGGCCCACACGCGCTATGGCGAGGATGCCGGCGAATGGGACACGGCCGGCCGGCCATCGCGGCTGTTGCTGCGCGGCGCGTCGATCGGCGAGGCCGAGCACTGGCGCGACACGCGTCCGGCGACGGCACCGCAGCTCACCGAGACACAGTCCGCCTTCATCGCCGCGAGCCGGCGCGGCGCCACCAACCGGCAACGCGGCTGGATCGCCGGCAGCCTCGTGGTCGCAGCGGTCGCCAGCGGCCTCAGCGTCTATGCCTTCCTCCAGCAGCAGGCCGCCGAAACAAGCCGCAAAGAGACGGCAACGGTCCTTGCCACGTCCGACCTCCGGCAGGGCTCGCAGCTCGTCAACACCGCAGAGAGTTCCGCCGATGGTCTCGCCTATCTCGCCCGAGCGGCGGATGGCGGCGACCCACGCGCCCAGACGCGGCTATGGACAATGCTGCAGCAGCGCAGCTTCTGGCTGCCGGTCGAGGCTGGCGGCGCCGTGCCAACTGCCGACGAGGCAGTGGAGCCGGTGGTACCGCCCGAGGTCGTCGAGCGCTTCGCGACGATGGATGTCGACGGCATCGCGCAGAAGGTCACGAGCATCGCCATCAGCGGGGACGGCAAGAAAGTGTTCCTCGCCGTCGGTGATGTGGTGGAGGCGACGCCGGTCAAGATCAGCGTGTGGAACGTCGACGGCACGCCGGTCACCGACTGGTGGGAGCCGCCCTATGAGGGCGATTTCTACCTCTACCGGGTGCGCGGCTATCTCAGCCATGACGGTCGCTACCTTGCCGTCGAGCTGGAAGGCTGGCGCGAGACGGCGACGCTGATCGCCTACGACATGACCGCGCTCAAGCAGCTCGAGACCGACATCGTCGCGTCGGGCCTGCTGCCGCAGACACAATCGATCGGCTTCACCAATGTGCGCTTCCTCGAGCTTCCCGCCACGACCGACCGCGAGGCGCGGGTGCTGCTGCTCACCGCGGCGGCCAAGGGCGACGCGGCGATCTACGAACTGTCGGGCGAGTACTTTGGCGAGATCGCGCGCAACCGCCATCGCGCCTCCGTCGCCGTGGCGGCGATCGATCCTGATGCACAGTGGCTGATGAGCGCCGGCAGCGACCGCTCCGTCACCATCTCGACGCTCCACACCTATGGCTCGGTGGGCAACCTCATCTATGCCGACAGCCTCCCTACGGCTCTGCGCCGCAACGGTGCCGCCGGCCTGCTGGTCCAGACCGATAGTGGCGGCTGGTCCGCCTACGGCCTCAAATCGCCGGTCAAACGCAAGCCCAGGCCGGTCCCGCCGCTCGAAGGGCTCGCCAACGAACAGGAGGCGTGCATTCGACTCGCCGATCCCTATTTCGAGGCTGTCAGCCGGCTCGAGCATCCCTCGGGCCTCGTGCTCACCGTCGAGCCGGGCCGGCGTGTCGGCGCGACGCGCGGTGGCGGCGCGACGAAGCTGTCACCGCCATTTTCGGCCGACCTCCACACGGTATGCGCGAGCGCGGACGGCACGATGGTCACCATCACCACGGGCGATTTCCGCACCGAGATCTGGACAGCCGACTTCTCGGCCCGGCGCGGCCCGGCCATCGATGAGCGCGCCGCCTTCGGCGAAGGCTCGACACCGGAAAAGACCGACTGGGTCGCGATCTCGCCCGACGGCACGCGCGCCTTGATCCGCTCCTCGTTCTGGAATCCGCCCAATCTCGAACTGTTCTGGCTCAGCCTGTGGGACATCGAAAGCGGGCTGCCGCTGATGGACCGCACCGAGTTCGCCGACGACGGGCTGACCGACGGCGTCGTCCGCTCGGCCCGCTTCACATCCGAGGGCGATGTCGCCTTCGTCGGCGACGAGGCGCTGCAGCCGACATCGCTCGAGCTGGCGATGCCCAGCGCCCTACCGACCGCCCTCCCCGGCTATGCCGAGGCGATTGCCGGCCAGAGCATCAATGCCGAGGGGCTCGCCATCGCCGTGCCCAACCGGACGGAACGGCTGGTGGATGGGAACAAACTGATCGAGTCGCTGACCGACTAGGGAACCTTCATACGGATTGCGGGCATTTGTGCGTACAAACCGCTTTTCCGTCACGCCTTTTGCTCTATAGGGTTGCGCCCAAATGGAAGCCACGAGCCGCCACATGCCCGATATCGAATCGTTCTCCCGCGATGCCGCCGTCCTGTCGCAGGCGCTGCCCTATATGCAGCGCTACGAGGGCAAGACTGTCGTGGTGAAGTACGGCGGGCATGCCATGGGCGACGTCGCGCTTGGCCGCAACTTCGCCCGCGACATCGCGCTGCTCAAACAGTCGCGCGTCAACCCGATCGTCGTGCATGGTGGTGGCCCGCAGATCGCCAACATGCTCAAGAATCTGGGCATCGAGTCCAAATTCGAGGGTGGCCTGCGCGTCACCGACCAGCGGACCATGGAAGTGGTCGAGATGGTGCTCGCCGGCTCGATCAACAAGGAGATCGTGGCGCTGATCAATGCCGAGGGTGAATGGGCCATCGGCCTGTGCGGCAAGGACGGCAACATGGTCTTCGCCCGGAAGGCCGAGAAAAAGTTCAAGGATCCCGGCTCCAACATCGAGCGCGTGCTCGACCTGGGATTTGTCGGTGAGCCGGTGGAAGTCGACCGTACGCTGCTCGACAATCTGGCACGGTCGGAGATGATCCCTGTCATCGCGCCGGTCGCACCCGGCCGCGACGGCAACACCTACAACATCAACGCCGACACCTTCGCCGGTGCCATCGCCGGCTCGCTGGGCGCCAAGCGCCTGCTGTTCCTCACCGATGTTGACGGTGTGCTCGACGCCGACAAGAAGCTCATTCCAGAGCTGACCATGCGCGACGCACGTGAGCTGATCGCTTCGGGCGTGATCTCGGGCGGCATGATCCCCAAGGTTGAGACCTGCCTCGAGGCGCTCGACAACGGTGTCGAAGGCGTCGTGATCCTCAACGGCAAGACCCCGCATGTGGTGCTGGTCGAGCTGTTCACCGAGCATGGCGCCGGTACGCTGATCGTGCGCTAACTAGCCCTTGCCGTGGCGCGCGAGAAAATCGCGCGTCATCGCCTCCTGGATCGCCAGCGAGTCGGCGAGGATGCGCGCGAACAGCCTCAGCTCAGCCTCGGTGTACTTGCCCAGACTGGCATTGCCGGCCTCCTGCATCGGCAGATAGGCATCGCGCGCGAGCCGCGCCGTCTCCTCCGCCATCTCCACCAGCACCTTGCGCCGATCCGACGGGTCGGGTCGGCGGCGCACATAGCCGCGCGCCTCGAGCCGGTCGATCAGCGCCGTCACCGCCGCCGGCGTCAGACGCGTGTGCCGGGCGATGGCGCTGGCCGACTGCGGACCGTCCCAGAGCAGGCTGAGCGCCAGCCGCTCGGCGGGCCCGAGGCCATACACCTCCCCCACCGCCTCGTCGTAGCGCTGCGTGGAATCCTGGAAGCGCACGATCATGCTGCCCAGTTCATCGATCAGGGCGGCCTTGGGCGATCTTGACTTATTTTGTTCGATCATCTAATTATTCAATCATCTAATCATCAGATGGTTTCACAAATGTCGAATGGAACGCTCCTGAAGGCAAGCGGCAAGACACGCCTGCCCACCATCGGAATCGCCGGGGCCGGGATCGGCGGGCTGGCCCTCGCCATCGCGCTCAGGCGCAAGGGGTACGCTCCCGTCGTGTTCGAGCGGCGGCAGCGCGGACAGGTGGGCGAGGAAGGCATCTTCCTGACGCTGGCGCCCAACGGCCTCAACGCCCTGCGCGGCCTGGGGCTCGCCGAGGTCGTCGGCGCGAAGGGCGTCGTGACGACGGGCATCGCGTTGCACAACGAGCATGGACGGCAGATCGGGCTCGTCGACTACGCGGCGCATGCCCAGGCCTTCGGCGCGCCCTCGGTCACCATCAGGCGCGGCGCACTAAGCGAAACACTGCTCGACGCCGCGTTGGCCGAAGGCATCGAGGTGCACTTCGGCGCAGCGATCGATGGGGTCAGCGAGAGCAGCGACGGCGTGACCGTGTCGGCTGGCGGCGCGCGCCAGCAGGTCGACCTGCTGGCCGCGGCGGATGGACTGCGTTCGGTCGTGCGACGGCTGGTGCTTCCGCACCTGCCCAAGCCCGTCTTCAACGGCCTGATCGGCAGTGGCGGTATCATCGACGTCCCCTCCGTCGCGCCGACGGGCGGCCGCATGCTGATGACCTTCGGCCCTCGCGCTTTCTTCGGCTACATCAAGCATGGCGACGGACCGGTCTACTGGTTCGACAGCTATCCCTCCGCCGAGGAGACGATACGGGTCGGGGACCCCGCAACCTTTGCGCGCTTCCTGCGCGAGCTGCATCGCGGCGACCCTTTGGCCAACAGCGCCATCCTCGCCGCGGTACCGGGAGTGTCCTCGGCCTATCCCGACTACGACATCCCCTCGCTGAAAGACTGGTTCACCGACCGCGTCGTCCTGATGGGCGACGCGGCGCATGCGGTGACACCGCATTCGGGCCAGGGCGCGTCGATGGCGCTCGAGGATGCGCTGGTGCTCGCCGCCTGCATCGAGGCCGAGGCGTCGCCGCTTGCCGCCTTCCGGCGGTTCGAGTCGCTGCGGCGCGAACGGGTCGAGGCGGCTGTCGCCCTCGGCCGGCAGGGCGGCCAACAGAAGAAGGCGCAGAGCTGGCTCGCCCTGCGCCTCCGCGATCTCATCCTGCCGCTCGTCGTGCCGCTCGGGCAGAAGGCGCAGGAGAAGCTGTTTGCGTTTCGTGCCGACCGCTCGCCACTGGCGCAGCCGGCACGTTAGGTCACGCCTCCATCGGCACCGGCGGCGCCGGGGCGCGGGCGCCCTGCCCCTGGTCGGTGCCCTTGCCGCGCAGCAGGAACACCAGCACGAAGACGAGGCCGAAGCTCCCGATCTGGTACCAGGTGGCGGTTGCAGCCGAGACGGTGAAGGCCTCGTGCATCGATGTCGCGCCCCAGTCGCGCGCGCCTTCGAGGATCGAAAAGAAGATCTGGCCGATGAGCGCGACGCCGACGGCGCCGCCCACCTGCTGAAAGGCCTGGAGCGACCCCGCGCCGGCCCCGGCATCGCGCGGCGGAACGCCCGCAAGCACGAGCTGAAACAGCGAGGAGAAGCCGAGGCCGAGGCCGACGCCGGCCATGAACAGCGGCGGCAGGAACCACCAAGGGTCGATGGTGTCGGTGATGCCGGCGATGATGAAGTGCAGCCACACCATGCCGCCGGTAAGCAGCAGCGCGCTGATAGCGGCGCGGGTGCGCAGCCAGCTCTGGCCGAAGCGTCCGGCGATCAGCGAGACGACGAGTACACCCACCGAGAAGGGCGTGTTGGTGAGGCCGGATTCGAGCGGGGTGAAATCGAAGCCCGCCTGCAGCAGCAGCGAAATCACCATGAAGAAGCCGGGAATGCCCGACGAGAACACGGTGAGCACCGCCGCCCCCAGCAGAAACTGCGGATTGGTGATGAGGCTGTAGTTGAGGAGCTGCGGCCGGCTGGCCGCAGCCATGCGCCGCTCCCACAGCACGAACAGGGCGAGCCCCACCAGCGCCGCCGCCATCATCCCCCAGGTCCAGGCGGGCCAGCCATAAGCGCGGCCCTCGATGATCGGAAAGACCAGCGCCACGATGCTGGCGCCGAACAGCACGATGCCCAGATAGTCGTTCTTGAGATCGGGGTGGCCCGGCGGGCGCGGGATGATGAACCAGCCCAGCGCCACGGCGAGAATGCCGACCGGCACATTGACGAGAAAGATCGGGCGCCAATCGAGGCCGCCCAGATTGGCGCCGATCAGCAGGCCGCCCACGATCGGTCCGGCCACCGCCGCGAGGCCGGCGCTGAGGCCAAACAGCGAGAAGGACTGGCCGCGCTCTTCCGGCGGGAAGGTCACCGTGGCGATGGCGAGCACCTGCGGCGTCATCATGGCGCCGGCGAGCCCCTGGAGAGCACGCGCCGCGATCAGCCATTCAATCGAGGGGGCAAGGCCACAGAAGGCCGAGGCCAGCGAGAACGCCGCCACGCCCCACAGGAACATGTGAGTACGGCCCACAATGTCGCCGAGGCGGCCGAACGGCAGAAGGCCAAGCGCGAAGGCGAGCACATAGGCGGCGATCACCCACTCGATCTGGCTGGCATCGGCGTTGAGGTTGGTCCTGAGACTGGGCAGCGCGACGTTGACGATCGTCACGTCCATCAGGTTCATGAAGTTGGCGAGCAGCAGCACGGCCAGCGCCACCCAGCGGCGCGGATCGGCTTCTGCCTTGCTCTGCGGAACGTGAAACTGTGAACTCATGTTCTAGTCCTTGGCGGGCGCATTGGCGGAATTTGGATTGCGGATAGCGCGCTGCAGTTCGGCGGCGAGCCTCGTGTAAGTGTCGGCGTCCTTATGCGGGCTTCGACAAAAGCCCACCATCGAGGAGACAATAATCGTCGCCCAGGCGTCGGGATCGAGGTCGGGACGGAACACGCCGCTGTCGACGCCCTCCCTGAGCAGTTCGACAAGGGTCTGCCGCCACCGCCGCTTGAGCGGCAGGATGGCGGCCGCGATACGCTCGTCGCGGCGCGCGCGCTCCATCAGCTCGGAGAAGACCAGCATGGCCTGGGGCCGCTCGAGGGCGACCTCGCGGAAGTCGATGAATTCGAGCGCCATGCGCTCGGCGACGTCGAGGTGGCGGCGCGGCCGGGTGACGTGCTGGTCGCGGAACTGCGTCTGCAGCGACTCGGCCACCAGCTCGATCAGCGCCTCCTTGGTGGGCACATGATAGTGGAGGGTGGCAACGTTGATGCCGACACGCTCGGCGATGTCGCGCGTACGCAGGCCCTCCACGCCCTTTTCAACGATGAGCGCCCGGGCGGCTTCGGCGATGGCCGCGCGGCGGTCGTCAGTGGGCGCGCGGCGGCGCTCGATGGACGCAATCTGGTTCATGGGGCGCGCTGTATATACCCGCCGGGCGGATCAATCAATCATTTGATTGAGACGCCGTCCGAGATCGAAGATGAACAAAAACAAGGAGTTGTCTGGACACAGACATACACGGGCGCGCCGGCGGGCAAAGAAAATGCTGCCCGGGCGGTGAAAAATCCCATCGTGGCGTCAGGGGCCGGAAGGTAATCGGCGATGGGCTTGAGGGGAGGCCGGCCCGCTCGAGCGGACGGTTCCCCTCCCGGTCGTCAAAGAGCGACGGGGCGCGACCGCGCCGCAATCGCTAGCCTGCGTAGACCGCCTCGCGCAGCCCGCGGATATAGCCGATGGCGTAGAGCCGGCCGAAGCTCGAATAGCCCGCATGGGCATTGCTGTCGCCCTCGACGGTGGGCACGTGGTCGGGACGGAGGACGCCCGAGAAATCAATGTCCCTGTAAGCCTTCATGCAGGCGAGCATGTCGGTCTTGCCGGCATCGTGCCAGGTTTCCTCGAACCTGCTGGGCACGCCGCGGACGTCGCGGAAATGGACAAAGGTGATCTTCTTGCCGAATTTGCGGATCACCGCCGGCAGATCGTCGGTCATCAGCGTGAAATTGCCCTGGCAGAGCGTTATCGTATTGACGGCGCTGGGCGCCGTTTCGATCAGCCGCTGGTAGTTGTCGATGGAGCGCATGATGCGGCCGACGCCGCGGATCGGCGACAGCGGCGGATCGTCGGGGTGCATAGAGAGCTTCACCCCGGCCTTCTCGGCAACGGGCACGACGCGTTCGAGGAAATGCGTGAGGGTCTCCCACAGCCTCTCCTCGCTGATCGGCCCGCCCTCGGTGGGCTCAGACGTGACGTCGGCATAATCGAAGCTCGTCACCACCGAGCCGCCGCGCGAGGGCGTGTCGGTACGGGTGCGCAGCCAGTTGAAATCGGTCATCCACTCGTAGCACCACACCGGGATGCCGAGCCGCCCCATGTTCTCGATCAGCGTGCAGACGGTGTCGATCTCGGCCTCGCCGCCGGGCAGACCGCGCTTGGCGTTGTTGAGGGGCGGCCGCGACTCGATCACGCGCAACGCGAACCCGCCGTCCTCGTAGCGCTCCTTGAGCCGGGTCAGCGGCCGGAGATCCCAGGGCCGTTCGCCGGGAGCGAGCAGATCGTCGGTGGGGAGGCCGCCTACGGCCAGATCGACGCCAGCCTGCTTGGCGAGCTTCCACAGCGGCGAGGGGGTCGGATTGATGAACTCGGCAATCTCGAGCATGGCGCCCCCGGGGATGGAACGGGCACGGTCATACGAGATTTTGTCCGGTTGAGAAACCAATGGCAGCATCGCGGGTTTACCGGAGACGCGAAATCCGGAGGCGGACATGCCCACCACCGAACTTCCCCCGAGCAAAGAGAAAGCGCACGAAATCGCGCGCAAGATCGCCAATGAGCGCCCGCTCAAGAAGGACAAGGACGCTCCCGAATCCAATGTGAGCGGCGGCTTCAACCAGAAGAGCCGCGCCGAACAGGACGAGCGGCTGCGCCGCAACGAGGACAGCGTCACCGAGGGCGATGGACAGTAGCGGCCTGATGAATTCCGCCATGTTCTCTGACATAATCGAGGACATGACCCTGCACGATTCCGTCAAGGACCGCTTCGCCCACGTCACCGACTGGGTGTTCGATCTCGACAACACGCTCTACCCGCGCGAATGCAATCTGTTCGCGCAGATCGACCTGCTGATCTCGACCTACATGGTCGACGTCACCGGCCTGCCCTATGCCGAGGCGCGGGCGCTGCAGAAATCGTACTATCGCGACCACGGCACAACGCTGCATGGCCTGATGATCCACCACGCCGTGGATCCCGACCATTTCCTCAGGACCGTGCATGCGATCGACTATTCGGGCGTCGCCGCGCATCCCCTGCTGTCGGAGGCGATCGGGCGGCTGCCGGGCCGCAAGTTCATCCTCACCAATGGCGATGTGGGGCACACCGAGTCGGTGCTGCGGCAGGTGGGCGCCAGCGACTTGTTCGACGGGATCTTCGACATCCGCTCGATGAAGTACAAGCCCAAGCCCCTGCCCGAAGCCTATGCCGAGTTCTTCGCGGCGCATGGCGTCGACGCGAAGCGCGGCGCAATGTTCGACGACCTCGAAAAGAACCTCCTCGTGCCGCACGAGACAGGCATGGTCACCGTGCAGGTCGTCGCCACCGAGGATTTCGAGCACGACCAGGTCGAGAGCTGGGAGCTCGGCCGTACTACCGGTCCGCACGTGCACCACGTGACGGACGACCTCGCCACTTTCCTCAAGGGCGTGATCTAGGCGGGCTCAGCCCCTGAGCTCGACCTCGGGCAGATTGTAGTGCCGCCTGACCACGTCCCACCCTTCCTCCGCCGTGTCCACGACGGTGAACAGGTCCGGATCGTCGGGTGAGATCGTGCCGGCATCGGCCAGTGCCTCGAAGTTGATCACCTTGCGCCAGAACTCCATTCCAAACAGCAGCAGCGGAATGCGCTCCATGCGGCCGGTCTGGATCAGGGTGAGCGTTTCGAAGAACTCATCGAGCGTACCGAAGCCACCCGGGAAGATCGCCACCACCTTGGCGCGCAGCAGAAAGTGGATCTTGCGCGTCGCGAAGTAATGGAAGTTGAAGCACAGCTCCGGGCTGACATAGGCATTGGGCGCCTGCTCGTGCGGCAGGACGATGTTGAAGCCGATCGAGGGCGCGCCGACATCGTTGGCGCCGCGATTTCCCGCCTCCATCACGCCCGGTCCGCCGCCGGTAACCACGACATAGTCGCGGAACCCCAGCGCCTCTGAGGTGAGCGAGGCGTATTGGGCGAAGCTGCGGGCCTCGTCGTAGTACTTGCTAGCGCGTTCGAGATTGCGCTTCTGCTTGTCGTTGCGCGCCGCCCAGGCCGCCTTGCCTGGCTCCGGAATGCGCGCGCCGCCGAACAGCACGACGGTCGAGCGGATGCCGCGCTCGCGCAGGCTGAACTCGGGCTTGAGATATTCGAGCTGGAAGCGCACGCCGCGCGTGTCGTCCGAAGTCAGGAACTCGTCGTCCGCATAGGCGAGGCGATAGGCCGAGGAAGCGGTCTGCGGCGTCTGCGGTGCGCGTTTGGCCGCCGCAATGTCCTGCTTGGACGTTCTGAGCGGCGTCTTGTTCCGGCGGCGTGGAGCCATGCTGAAAAACTCATGGATAAATACGTTGGACTGATGCTGGCAGAGGCGGGTTAACACCGCGTGGCGCCGCAATCATTGGGGACGCTCCCGCCATGCAATTCACCTCCGTCGAAAGCTGGATCGACGACCGCGCGCATGCCGTGCTGCGCCGCCTGCCTGCGAGCGGCATAGCGGGTGCGCTGGTCGAGTTCGTGGTCTTCGGCCTCAAGCAGGGCTGGGCGTGCCTGTTCGGCGGCCTGCTGCTGGCATTGATGCTGCTGAGCAGCCGCCTGTGGCCGACAACCGCCCCTCTCGCGCGCTACGATTTCCTTGTTGTCGCGGCAGTGCTCATCCAGTTCGGCATGCTCGGCCTCAGGCTCGAAACCCTCGACGAGGCCAAGGTGATCCTGATCTTCCATATCGTGGGCACAGCGATGGAAATCTTCAAGACCGGCGCGGGATCGTGGATCTACCCCGAGGCGAGCCTGCTGCGGATCGGCGGCGTGCCGCTGTTTTCAGGCTTCATGTCCGCTGCGGTGGGCTCCTACCTGGCACGTGTCGGCCGCATTTTCGACTTCCGCTTCACCCGCTATCGGCCGCTATGGACCACCGTCGCCCTCGCCGCCGCTATCTACGCCAACTTCTTCACCCATCATTTCGTCTGGGACGTCCGGCTGCTGCTGTTCGCGGCGGCGGCGCTAATCTATGCGCGCACCGTCGTCCACTACCGCGTGTTCCGCTTCCGGCTGCGCATGCCGCTGCTCGTCGGCTTCGGACTGGTGGCGCTGTTCATCTGGTTTGCCGAGAATATCGGGACGTGGTCGAGCGCCTGGCTCTATCCGAGCCAGGAAGACGGCTGGCATCCGGTCGGGCTCGAAAAGCTCGGTGCGTGGTACCTGCTGATGCTGATTTCGTTCGTGCTCGTCACACTAGTGCACCGGCCGAGGCCATTGGGCGAGCCGATTGACACAGTCCCCCTGCCGACTAATGTCCGGCCCGCCAGTTCCCCGGATTGAGAAGCCAATGTCAGCCCACGCCGCCCTTGCCGCCACGATCGACGCCGCCTGGGAGGCCCGCGCCGGCATTTCCGCCTCGACCCAGGGCGACGTACGCGACGCGGTTAACGCTGCGCTCGAGCTGCTGGATACCGGCAAGGCGCGCGTCGCCGAGAAGGCTTCCGAAGGCGGCTGGACGGTCAATCAGTGGCTCAAGAAGGCGGTGCTGCTGAGCTTCCGGCTCAACGACAATGCCGTGATCCAGGGGCCGGGGGGCACAACCTGGTGGGACAAGGTGCCCTCCAAGTTCGAGAGCTGGGGCGAGAACCGTTTCCGCGAGGCCGGCTTCCGCGCTGTGCCCGGCTCGATCGTCCGACGTGGCTCGTATATCGGGCGCGGCGTGATCCTGATGCCCAGCTTCGTCAATATCGGCGCCTATGTCGACGAGGGCTCGATGGTGGACGGCTGGGCCACCGTCGGCTCGTGCGCGCAGATCGGCAAGAACGTCCATCTGTCGGGCGGCGTCGGCATCGGCGGGGTGCTCGAGCCGATGCAGGCCGGCCCCACCATCATCGAAGACAATTGCTTCATCGGCGCCCGCTCGGAAGTGGTGGAAGGCGTCGTGGTCGGCGAGGGCTCGGTCCTCTCGATGGGCGTCTATATCGGTTCTTCGACCAAGATCATCGATCGCGCGACCGGCGAAATCTTCATGGGCCGCGTGCCGCCCTATTCGGTGGTCGTGTCCGGCAACCTGCCCGGCAAGCCCCTGCCCAACGGCCAGCCCGGCCCCTCGCTCTACTGCGCCGTCATCGTCAAGCGCGTCGACGAACAGACCCGCAGCAAGACCTCGATCAACGATTTGCTGCGGGACTGAGGAGTTCTCCACAAAGTCCCCCTCCCTTCGCGGCGGGGAGAACAGCGCGTCGCGTGGCGGGCAGGTCTTGCGCGGCCCCCTGCTCCCTTGCTTACATGGTGCCGGGGAGGAAGCCATGTCGCATGCACTCGAGGGAACGCCAAAGCCAACCGCCACTCTCACCGAGCAGGCCAACGGGCGTCGCATTCCACGCTCGATGTTCATCGGGCACAGCGTTGGATATCTGCTGATCCTCGCCATCGCAGCGGTCGCGCTCACCTTCGTCCCCGGGGTGACGGTGGCCACGAGCTACGACGCCGTGTTCGCGGTCACGACGCCGCCCACCGTGTTGCATCTGCCCTATATGGGCCTCCACCCCTACGCCGTGGTCGGTCTGAGCGTGATTTCAATGCTGGTGTGGACGGATTTGACCATCCGGCGCCGCCATGATCGCGGACGGAGCGGTGTGGATGCGGCGATCTTCCAGATTCTGCTGCTCGCCTCGGTGATCATCCACACTTTCGCCGATGCTCCCGATATCGTGGGCTATCTCGACGCGTTCCTTGTGCTGTTTGGGCTCTACCTCTTCATCGTCCTCGTCATTCTCCCCGGAAACCCGCAGGAAAACCGCTACGGCGCCCCGCCGAAGCCCGACTAGAACCCGCTTCCCGCCAGACTCCGACTCTACTAAGATTCGCGGCGCGCCGGCTGACTGCGTGGGGGCAGGAGCGTGCGCTTTGCATGGGAGAAGACATGAACAATCTGGTAGGCAATTTCACCGGCATGGATGGCCGGATCAATCGTCAGGCGTGGTGGATCGGCGTCGTCGTGCTGATCGTGGTCGCCATCGTCCTCAATTTCATCCTCGGCGCCATTCTGGGCGGCGGGATGCCGAGCATCGAACAGCTCATGGACCCGGCCGTGATGGCCGCCTATGCGCAGAAGCAGGGCTGGATCAGCCTGATCATCGGCCTCATCACCGCCTATCCCTACATCGCGCTCAGCGTGAAGCGCCGGCACGACCGCGACAACAACGGCTATGACGCGATCGGCCTGATCGTGTTCAGCCTGGTGTGGAGCCTTGTGCAGGCGCTCGGCTTTGTGGGCAGCACGAACCCGGTCTACATGATCGTCAGCGTGATCTTCCTGATCTATGCGATCTACATCCTGGTGCAGCTCGGTTTCCTCAAGGGCACGGCAGGTCCGAACAGCTACGGCCCCGATCCGCTGCAGGGCTGACGACAGGGACGGGATATGGCCACCTCAACATCGGCGGTCGATCCCGTCGCCCTACTCGCCGATCTCATCCGCTGCGCCTCGGTGACACCCGCCGAGGCCGGCGTTCTCGGCGTGCTCGAGCGGGCATTGACGGCGCTCGGCTTCACCGTCACGCGCCTCCGCTTCGAAGGCGATGGCGGCAGCTATCCGGTCGACAATCTGTTCGCGACCCGTGGGACTTCGGGCCCACACCTCCTGTTCAACGGCCATACCGACGTGGTGCCGCCGGGCGATCGTGCCTTGTGGACGCATGAGCCGTTCGGCGCCGACGTCGTCGACGGCGTGATGTATGGGCGCGGCGCGGTGGACATGAAGTCCGGCATCGCAGCCTTCGTCGCGGCCGTGGCACAGGCGCCCGCAGCCGGACGCATCTCCATCGCCATCACCAATGACGAGGAGCATGAGAGCATCAACGGCACCGCCAAGCTGATGGAATGGGCGGCCGCCCAGGGCTATCGCTTCGATTTCGCCATCGTGGGGGAACCCAGTTCCACCGCGCGCGTCGGCGACTCGATCAAGATCGGCCGGCGCGGATCGTTCAGCGGGCGCATTACCGTCACCGGCGTCCAGGGCCATGTCGCCTATCCGCATAAGGCGCTCAATCCGCTGCCCGTTGCCGCCAATCTGGTCAGCGTGCTGTCGGGTACGCTTGATGATGGTAGCGAGCATTTCCAGGCATCGAACCTCGAGTTCACGTCCTTTGACGTCGGCAACACCGTGACGAACGTCATTCCAGCCGTCGCCACCCTCGCCTTCAATGTGCGCTACAACGACAAGTGGACGCCCGAGAGCCTCGAGGAATCGATCCGCGACGCCATCGAAAGCCAGGACGATGAGGGCACCCGCATCGAGTTCGAGCGGCTGGGCGTGGCGTCCCGCTCCTTTCTGTCGCCGACCTCGGGGGCGGTCGAACTGCTGTCGCAGGTGATCGCCGGGCAGACCGGCGCGCGCCCCGAATTCTCGACCGGCGGCGGCACCTCCGACGCGCGCTTTGTCGCGCAATACTGTCCGGTGGTCGAGTGCGGCCTGCCCGGTCCCACCATCCACAAGGCCGACGAGTGCGTGCCGCTCGACGACGTGCACGCTCTCACCGCGCTCTACGCCACCTTCATCCAGCGCTATCTGGGGGGAGACTGATGGATTTCGGACGAGCCCTCGGCATCGCGTTCAGCACCGGCAATGGCCGCAAGCTCCGGGAAGGCGAGACCGACCAGACCGAGCAGGTGACGTGGAACTTCGGCGTCGTCGGCGCCGGCATTCTGGCTGTCGTGCAGATCGCCCTGATCCTGTGGTCCGGCGCGTTGCAGGATCTGGGATTGCTGCGCGACCTGAGCGTCGTCGCATTCGTCCCCCTGATCGTACCCTTCGTGCTGTTCTGGATCGGTGCGAGGCTCACCGGCACCACTGCACGGCTGCCTGCAGCCTTCCTCTACCTCGGCATTGCGCTGGCGGTGCTGCAGGTCGCGAGCGTTGTGCTGTCGAGCTTCGGCATCGGCCAATCCGGCTTCGTCATCGGCCTCCTTCTCGCCGTCAACATGCTTGCCGCGCGGGGCTTCCTCAAGCTCGGGTGGCCCGCTTCCATCCTCATCGGCGTGCTCGTGGTCGCCGGCTTCATCGGCGCCAACTTCCTGCTGCTGGTGCTGCCCTCCGGGCGCCTGCTGGCGTGAACCCGATCGGCGACCTCACGCGCGCCTGGCGCGGCCTGGTCCTCACCGCCAGCGGCAAACCCGAGGCGGCGGCACAGTTCAACCCAACGCTCATGGGCCTTGCGGTCGCGCTCGGCTGGTTCCTGCTCGCGATCATCCTGTCAGCCGCCGCGCAGTCCGCGGCGATGGGCCTGCCGAGCGCGATGCAACTGCTCATCGGCATCTTCATTCAGGCGGTGAGCGTTGCGGCGCTCGGGCTGGTCACGGCACAGAGCTTCCACTTCCTGAGACTGGGCGTGGCAATGACGACGCTGTTCGTCCCCATTGTCTGGTTCATGGCGCTGGTGCAGGTGCTCGCCATTCCGCTGAGCATCCTCGGCCCCAATGCGCAGCTCATCGCGGTCCTCGCGCTCGTCGCGCTGATCTGGCGGGCCGGCGTCGTCCTCGCCGGTATGCGCACCGGGGTTGCCATCGCATTTGCATTGCTTTGCCTGATGGTCCTTGTCGTCGTGCCCAACGCTCTCTACATCGTCTTCCTGCAGATCCCCTCCCCCGCCTGACGAGTCCCCTCTTGGCGCAGCAGCATTCGACATTCGCCGAAGAGATGATGGCGGCCGGGCGCGGCGTGATCGGCCTTTTGACGGGCGACCGGCAGGCCGGGAGCTATTTCGATCTCAACAATCGGGGCCTTGCGGGCAGCTTCATCGCACTGCTCCTCGTTACCGCGCTCAACGCGGTGCTGCCGATCATCCTGGGCAATGAGGGCGACAGCATTGCGCGCGGCGTGATCACCGTGGCGCTGCTGTTCCTGCTACAGATCGGCTTTTCGATCATCGTACTGCGGCAGGTCAACCGGATGGATGGGCTCGTGCCCTATCTGGTGGCCGACAACTGGGCGACCTTTTTTCTCACGCTGGTCTCGGCTGCGCTCGCCGCCGCCGGACTCGCCAATGACTTCACCCTGATCGTCCTGGGCGTCGTGGTCATCATCGTCGAGGTCAACATCGCCCGCCTGATCGTCACCCTGCCGCCGCTGCAGATCGCGATGTTCCTCATTGCGCAACTGGTGGGCGTGTCGCTCGGCCTCGTGCTGATCAGCTTCCTGTTCCCAATGCCGCCCGAAGTGGCGGACGCGGTGGCAGCGCTGGCTCAGTAGTCCACGCGCACCAGGTAGAGGCCCTCGGGCGGCGCCAGCGGACCGCAGCGGGCGCGGTCGCGCGCATCGAGGGCGGCGCGAAACTCGCGCGGCGTCCACTTGCCCTCGCCCACGAGCTTCAACGACCCTACCATCGAGCGAACCTGCGAGTGGAGGAAGCTGCGGGCACTGGCGCGCACCACGATCGTCTCGCCTTCGCGGCTCACATCGAGCCGGTCGAGCGTCTTCTCGGGGGATTTCGCCTGACACTCGGAGGCACGGAACGTGGTGAAGTCGTGCTTGCCCAGGATGAGCTGGGCGGCGGCGTGCATGGCATCGGCATCGAGCGCCATCGGGCAGTGCCAGACGCGATGGTCATCGAGCGCCGGCCGGCCGCGGCGGCTAAGGATGCGGTATTCGTAGTGGCGGCCGATGGCGGAGAAGCGCGCCTCGAAGCTATCAGGCACCGCCGCCGCCTCGACGATCGCCACCGGATGCGGCTTGGTGTGGAAGTTGAGCGCCTCGCGGATGCGAAACGCATCCCATTTGCGGCTCAGATCAAAGCTCACGACCTGCCCCAGCGCATGCACGCCCGAATCGGTGCGGCCTGCCGCCTGGATCGCGACTGTCTCGCCGCTCATCTTCTCGATGGCCTCTTCGACAACCTGCTGCACGCTGAGCGCATCGGCCTGCCGCTGCCATCCGGCGAACGGCGTTCCATCATACTCGAGCTTGATGCAGTAGCGGGGCACTAGCGCGCCCGCTCTGGCAGCGGGCCTGCACCGCGCAGGAACGTCGGGGCATCCATCGCTGCCTTGCCTTCGCGCTGCACGGTGACGAGGCGCACGGCGCCTGCGCCGCAGGCAATGGTCAAATCGGGAAGGATCGTTCCGGGCGCTCCGTGGCCGCTACCGATCGTCGAGCGGATCGCCTTGACGCGCGTCACCTGGCCGCCGAGGTCGAGCTCGAACCAGGCGCCGGGGAATGGCGACATGCCGCGAATGAGGTTGTGCACCTCTGCTGCCGGCTTGCTCCAGTCGATCCGCGACTCGGCCTTGTCGATCTTGCTGGCGTAGGAGACGTCTTCCTCAGCCTGCGGCGTGAAGGTGAGCGAACCGCGCTCCAGCGCTGCGAGCGCGCGACCTACGAGATCGGCGCCCACCAGCATCATCCGGTCATGCAGTTCGCCGGTGGTCATATCGGGACCGATGGGCATTTCGTCGACCAGCGCCACGGGACCGGTGTCGAGCCCCTCGTCCATCTGCATCACCATCGCGCCGGTGCGCGCATCGCCCGCCAGCACCGCACGCTGGATCGGCGCGGCGCCGCGCCAGCGCGGCAGCAGCGAGCCGTGAAGGTTGAGGCAGCCGAGCCGCGGCGCTTCAAGGATCGGCTTGGGCAAAATCAACCCATAGGCGACAACGACAGCCACATCGGCATCGAACGCTGCGAAAGCGATCTGCTCGGCTTCATTGCGCAGCGACTTCGGCGTCATGACGGGAATGCCGAAGCCCTCGGCGGCCTCGTGCACCGGCGACTTGCGCTCGGCCTGACCGCGCCCGGCGGGCTTTGGCGCGCGCGTATAGACGGCGACCACATCGTGGCCGGCGCTGACGATCTCGGTGAGTGTGGGCACCGCAAATTCGGGGGTGCCCATAAAGATGATGCGCAAGCGTCACTCCGTGAGTGGGCGGGTAGCGAGTAGCCAGCGGCAAACAGAAGAACCGGTGCCCTGTTCGCTACTCGCTTCGTTTCAGCTCGCCTTCTTTGCGAGCTTCTCCGCCTTCTGGAACTTCTTGAGCACCCGGTCGCGCTTCAGGCGGCTGAGGTAGTCGATATAGAGCACGCCATCGAGGTGATCGAGCTCATGCTGGATGCAGATCGCCAGCCGGTCCTTGGCTTCGCGCTCGACCTCGTTGCCGTCGAGGTCGGTGTATTTCACGGTCACCTCGGCCGGGCGCTCGACATCGTAATAGATCTCGGGGATCGACAGGCACCCCTCCTCCGACGTGATGGTCTCCTCCGAGTACTTCAGGATCTCAGGGTTGATCATCACGATGGGGTCGGGCTTTTCGCCTTCCTTGGCGAGGTCCATCACCACGATGCGCTTCATTTCGCCGATCTGCGGGCCGGCGAGCCCGATGCCGGGCGCGTCGTACATGGTGTCCAGCATGTCCTTGGCGAGCTTTTTGACCTCGGCGTCGACCTTTTCGATCGGTTCGGCGATGGCCCGCAGGCGCGCATCGGGCAGCACAAGGATTTCGCGTTTCGCCATGGAAGGTCGGCCTTTCGGGGAGTTTCGGGCTCAATATGGTATGTCGCGGCCATGGGTCAACCGGCTGTTGACCCAGCGTGAACAATACGAGAACTTGTTAAGCCGAATCGGCTAGGCTCCGCCCATGGACAAGGTTCTGTTTTCGCTCGGCGAGTTCCCCGTCACGCTCGAGGCCGCCATCTACGCCATCGTCACTCTGGTGACGGGACTTCTCGTGATCCTCGTGGTGATGTCGATCCGCGCCGGCCGCGAGCGCGCGGCTGAAGCCGAAATGCGGGCCGCCGAGCTCGAGGCAGCGCGCGCCAAGAGCGCCGACCTCGAGGGCAAGCTCGCCGGCATGCTGCAGGGCCAGTACGAGATGAATGCGCGCATGCAGACCATGGCGCAGATTTTCGGCGACAGGACGTCCGACCTGATGCGCAGCGTCAACGAGCGCATCGACGCCCAGGGCCAGCGCGTCGGCCAGGCATTGCAGGAGTCCAACACCAAGACCACCGAAAGCCTCGGCGCGCTCAACGAGCGGCTGGCGGTGATCGACAAGGCGCAGTCGAACATGGCCGACCTGGGCAAGGAGGTGGTGAGCCTGCAGTCGATCCTCTCCAACAAGCAGACGCGCGGCGCCTTCGGCCAGGGCCGAATGGAGGCGATCATCACCGACCACCTGCCGGCCGGCGCGTTCGCCTTCCAGTACACGCTCTCCAACAACAAGCGGCCGGACTGCGTGGTGTTCATGCCCAATGGCGGGCCCAAGCTCGTCGTCGACGCCAAGTTCCCGCTCGAGAGCTGGGAGCGCGTCCGCACGGCCCAGAATGAGGTCGAGCTCAAGCAGGCGATGGCCGGCTTCCGCACGGATATCGGCTACCACGTCCGCACCATCTCGGAGAACTATCTGATCCCCGACGAGACGCAGGACACGGCCTTCATGTTCGTGCCGTCGGAATCGATCTTCGCCGACATCCATGAGCGCTTCGACGACCTCGTGCAGAAGGCGATGCGGCAGCGCGTGGTGATCGTCTCGCCGCTGATGCTGATGCTCGCCATCCAGGTCGTGCAGGGCCTGCTGCGCGACGTGCGCATGCGCGAGGAAGCGCACAAGATCCAGAAGGAAGTGCGCGAGCTGCTCGACGATGTCGGCCGGCTCAAGGACCGCGTGATCGCGCTGCAGAAGCACTTCGCGCAGGCCAACAACGATATCGGCGAGATCCTGACATCGACCAGCAAGGTGGTGCGCCGCGGACAGCGTATCGACGAGCTCGATCTCGACGAACCCGCGCCCGCCGTCGCCGCACCCGTCATCCCCGAGCGTAAGGTCTCCGGCGGGCTGTTCTAGCCGACCAGCCGCAGCTCCGGCCGCTCGGGCTCCAGTGTCCTGCTGCGCCCCTCCGTGATGGCCCGGAAATTGGCGATGTCCTTGGGGCGGCTCAGCAGATAGCCCTGCGCCGACTGGCAGATTTCCGACTTGAGGAATTCGAGCTCCTCGGGGCGTTCGACGCCCTCGGCCACCACCGGCACATTGAGGCCGCTGCCGAGGCCGAGCACAGCGCGCACGATGGTCGCGGACTGGCCATTGGTGTCCACCGAGCGGATGAAGCTCTGGTCCACCTTGATCTTGGAGAACGGGAAAGCGCGCAGATTGGCGAGCGAGGAATAGCCGGTGCCGAAATCGTCCATCGCGATCTCGACGCCCAGCGCCTTGATCTGGCGCAGCGTCGTCACCGCGCGAGCGATATCCTTGACCAGCGCGGTTTCGGTGATCTCCACCTCGAGCCGCGACGGCCTGAGGCCGGTGTCGAGCAGGATCTCGTGTAACGTGTGGGCAAAGGCGGGGGCGTGGATCTGCACGGCCGACACATTGACGGCAACGGTGAGATCGCCTGCCCATTTGGCCGCTTCGCTGCAGGCGGTGCGCAGCACCCATTCGCCGATCTGGAGGATTAGGCCGCTCTCTTCGGCAATCGGTACGAATTCGCCCGGCGAGACTTCGCCGCGCTCCGGATGGTTCCAGCGCACCAGCGCCTCAAAGCCGGTGACTTCGCCGGTCTGGAGGTCCACCTGCGGCTGATAGACGAGGCGAAGCTGGTTGCGCGCCACGGCGTGGCGTAAATCGTGCTCGATCAGGCGGCGGTCGCGCACGGCGGCGCCCATGGCCGTTTCGTAGAAGCGATAGACGCCGCGGCCGTCCTGCTTGGCGCGATAGAGCGCGGTGTCGGCATGGCTCACCAGCGATTGCGCGTCGTGACCATCGTTCGGATAGAGCGCGATTCCAATCGAGGCCGAGATCATGGCACCCGAGTCGCTGGCTTCGTTGTCGCGACGGAACGCATCCATGATCATTTCGGCGACATAGCCAGCGCGGGCGGGCGAATGCACATCGTTGAGCAGCACAGCGAACTCATCGCCGCCGAGGCGCGCCGCACTGCCGCGCCCCTCAACTACGCCCTCGATCGCACGGGCAACGCGCTGCAGCAGCCCGTCCCCGGCAGGGTGACCGAACAGGTCGTTGACTTCCTTGAAGCGGTCGAGGTCGAACCCGAGCACGGCAAAGCTCTGGCCATGCCGCTTGGCATGCGCGATCTCGTCGTCGAGTGCGCGGGTGAAGCTGGCGCGGTTAGGCAGGCCGGTCAGCGTATCGTGATGGGCAAGGAAGCGGATGTGCTGCTCGGCCTTCTTGCGGCCCGACAGATCGCGCACGGCGACGGCCTGATGCGGCGTGCCGCCGAAATCGACACTGCGCAGGATTGCCTCCACCGGCAGCTTGGCGCCGCTGGCATTGGTCAGCTCGGTCTCGACCGGCGTGTTGGGCGTCTCGGTCAGGGCCGTGACGACGGACGGCGCGAAGAAGTCGGCGAGGTGGCGACCGGTGATCTGCGCCTGCGGCGCGTCCACGAGACCCATGAAACTGGCATTGGCAGTGACGATGTTGCCGTCCTTGGCCACCAGCAGCCCCTCCACCGCGGCGTCGGCAAGGCCGCGCCTACGGTCGGCTTCCTCGACCGCGCGGCGCCGGTCGCGCATGTCGAGAGCGATGCCGCCAAGAGCGATAAGCAGCACAAGGATCGAGCCGGCGGCCACGACGAGCGACAGCCAGATGGGGGTTGCGTCCTCGGCGCTGACGATGGGGAAGCAGTCCTGCAGACCGGCCGCGCCCATGGCGGTAAAGTGCATCGAGCAGATCGCGACCGTGAGGATCAGCGCGCCGTGGGCGCGCCATTTCCACGTATCGCCCCAGGTGCCCACGAGCAGGGCAGCGGCGCCAAACGTCATACCGAGGGCCAGCGACACAGCCACGAGCCACGCATTCCAGATAATATGGCCGCCGAGCAGCAGGGCCATCATGCCGACATAGTGCATCGCGGAGATGCCGATCCCCACGACGGCGCCGGCTAGGATCGCGTCCGTCCGGCGCGTGGTCACCGCCGCGTAGAGCAGGCCGGCACCGACGATGGCCACTGCGATTGCCAGCGACAGCAGGGTGAGGGGCAGGTCGTATCCGGTCGGCATTCCCGCCGAAAAGGAGAGCATGGCAATGAAATGGGTGCCCCAGATCCCGAAACCGACTGAGACGGCCGCGATTCCGAGCCACGTGAACTTCATGCCACCATCGGTGCGTCGCGCGTGGTTGAGAAGCGTCATGCCGGCGAAGGCCGACAAGGCGCACACGATGGCGGCGAGGGCCACGAGCCGCAGATCGTGGTGTTCTAAGAGGGTAGACAGGACGACCTGCACGACAATTCCCCAAGAATGGTAACGATGACATCCTCAGCCCCAATGGATGAAAAAGCCCTTGCGGGGCAACGACAGGGGCCGTGGGGGTCGCTCACAAATCGGGCGCTGGTGAATCAGGCATTAAGGCCGGGGTCGATCCCGCCTGAGCCGCGTGATCAAGGCGACGCCGGCCGGACCGGCTTGGAAACCGGCCGGCCGCAGCGACGTTGTCCATCCTAAACCGCTAGGGAGATCAGCGATGAGCAGCCAGCATCCGGGCCGTGTCCTGCCGCAGGACGTGATCCCGCAGGACGGGTGGGGGGACATGATGACCGCACTGCCGATCAGCCAGGCGGAGATCGAGGATTTGCTCTATGGGGACGATCGGCCTGCCGCCGAGCGCGTTGAGCGCCTGAACGAACTGGCCGCCAGCCTGCGCGATCGCGAACCCGGCGACTTCGGCGACAACGATCCGGGACGGCTGCTCGACGAGATCGACCGCGCGATCGCCCGGCTCAACGGTGCGCTCGAGCGCGACCCCGACCTCGAATATGACGAGCCCACAATGGCCGACGACCCGCTCAACCACCGCGAGACATTGTCGCCCGACTCCGACGAATTGGAGGCGATCGAGCAAGACGACGAGGCCTCGCTGTCCGACGGCGAGCCGCTCGACGACGACGCACTCGACCCGGAGGAATGGAGCGAGGACGATTCCGACGTCAACCGCGGCGTGCGCTAGAGGATGAAATCTCCCTTGCTCAGCTCGGACAGGCTGACATTGGCCAGGACGATCACCATTACGTCCGCAAGGTCGCGGTCGAGATTGACGTGAACGAGGACGTGCGCGCCATACGCTGACACGCTCACCTCATGCCCGCCGGCGAACGGCCCTTCGCCGCGATATTTGAGCTTGCCGGTAAACAGGTCGCTCAGGTCGATGCGGTCGACGCCATTGCCAAAATCGGTGATGATGTCGGGCGCTGCCGCCGACTCCCCACGCTTTGAGTAGATGAACCGATCGGCGCCGTCGCCGCCGGTCAGCGTGTCGCCGCCCATGCCGCCAACGAGGCGATCCTTACCGGCGCCGCCGACGATCATGTCGTTGCCACCCTGGCCGAGCAAGTGGTTGGCCGCGCTGTTGCCGGTGATTTCTTCCGCTGCATTGCTGCCGATCAGCACCAGCGGCGACCTGCCAAGCGCGTGCAGCTCGGTGATGGCGGCCGACTTCGACTGCACGCTGCCATTGGTCCATATCTCGTTGCCGTTGACCACGTCGACCTTGACGTTAGTCGAGCCCAGCGCGACGTCGAGCTTGAGGGTCACGCTCTCGAGCGCAACTTTCATGGTCGCGATGCCCGTTGCACCGAACTGCAGCTCATAGCCTCCACCCGGCCCCGCGATATCGGCTGGCGCGCCCTTGGCGGTCACCCGGCGCGCGGCCACACCCTCGCCGACGTCGTAGAAATCGTTGTCGGTAATATCGGAGTAGATCACGCCGGTGATGAACACCTTGCTGCCCGAGCGCACGAAATCCTGCGTCACCATAGAGGCAACATAGGGCTGGCCTCCGTCGATGAAGCCGCCCGCCTGCTGACCGATGCCGACTTCCTGGAAGCTGGAGCGCAGTATCCGCGCACGGCTCGCTCCATCGGCGAATAGGGTCGCGTGCTGCGCGAAGATCGCCTGGGTGAAATCGGGCACCGTATCTGCGCCGACCCAGGAGATGTTCTCGCCATAAACGTGCTGACCGCTGATCTTGTAGCCGTAAGCCATCATGCGATCGAGCGCGGTCTTGGCGATGAAGCTCTGCGAGCCCTTGAACTGCGTGCTGGCGAACACGTCGTTGAGCAGCATCCAGCCCGAATGATTGTAGGCCGCCGTCCGCAGCATGTCGTTGCCGGCAAGCACCTGGACCGGCTTGCTCTGTCCGGGTGCCAGCGTCACACCGAGGCGCTCGGCCTCGGCCACCGGATCCATCCGCGCCCGGTTGATCAGTTCGAGCATCAATTGCTCGCGCGCCGTCATGTTGGCCATCGAACGCACTCCCTTGAGCCTCGAGCGGGGATTGAGAGCGCGAAAAGATGTCGGGAGCGTCGCCGCGCGAGTACGGCGTTCTACATATCCGTACGGGCCTTGAGCGCCTGGCTCAGCGTGCCTTCGTCGAGATAGTCGAGCTCGCCGCCCACCGGCACGCCATGGGCGAGGCGGGTGACCTTGATGTCGAACCCGTCCAGCCGATCGGTGATATAGTGAGCCGTCGTCTGCCCCTCGACCGTGGCGTTCACGGCGAGGACGACTTCGCCGAACTCCGCCGCGCGGCGGATCAGCTCGTCGATCGACAGGTCGTCCGGACCGACACCATCGAGCGGCGACAGCACGCCGCCCAGCACGTGGTATTTCACCGCACCGACGCCCGCCCGCTCTAGTGCCCACAGATCGGCCACGTCCTCGACCACGATCAGGATGCCGCTGTTGCGGCGCGGATCGGCACAGATGCCGCAGGGCGAGCGCGTGTCGACATTGCCGCACACCTCGCAGACCTTCACCGCGTCAACGGCACGATCGAGCGCCGCCGAAAGCGGCACCATCAACTGGTCTTTCTTTTTGATCAGATGCAGTACCGCCCGCCGCGCCGACCGCGGCCCGAGCCCGGGCAGTCGTGCGAGGAGCTGGATAAGCTGTTCGATCTCCGGTCCGGCAGCCATCACGCACCCACTTGCCATGCAAAATACGACAACGCCCCTGTCAGCAGCGCCAGCACAAGCGTCATAACCGCAATACGGAGCCAGGCGACCGAGATCCACCGGTCCGAGAGATATGTCGCTACGAGCACGACGAGTGACGTCAGCGCCACAGCCGGAGCCAGAAACGCCCCCTGCGCGGTCGTGACGCCGAGCCATCCGCCCTGCAGCGCCAACGGGACATAGGCCAGCACACCGACCACGCCTACGATGGCGGCCGCCAAGACGAACTCAACAGCACGTCGAAGGTGCGCCTGCATCGACTAGAACGGCAGTTTCATGCCCGGCGGCAGCGGCAGTCCGGCGGTGGCTTCGGCCATCTTCTGCTGCATCATCTGCTCGGCCTTGGTCTTGGCCTCATTGTGGGCGGTGACGATCAAGTCTTCGAGCACCTCGACATCGTCTTCCTTGAACAGCGACGGATCAATCTTGAGGCCCTTCATCTCGCCCTTGCCCGACAGCGTGACCGTGACGAGGCCGCCGCCCGACGAGCCGTCCACGGTCGCCTGGCCGAGCTGCTCCTGCATCTGCTGCATGTTCTTCTGCAGCTCTTCGGCCTTCTTCATCATGCCGAGAAAATCCATCGCCATCAGTCGTCCTCACGCTCTTCGAAAAACGCATCTTCATAGGCCGTGTCGGGGATCTGCTCTTCCTGCAGCGTCACCTTCACCGTCGCACCGGGGAATCGTGCGAGGATGGCCTTGACCAGCGGGTCTTCGACGGCCTCTGCCTCGGATCTTGCCCGGTGCTGTTCCTTCACGTCGCGGATGGTCGGACCTTCGGCCGCGGCGCGCGACACCGACACGCCCCATGCCTGTCCGGTCCATTCGCGCAATCGCGCCGACAGCTTCTGAATGATGCCGGGATCCGCCCCCTGCACCAGCGCCACCTCGATGGCGCGTTCGCGGAACGACACCGGACGCATCTGCGTCTCGAGCGCGATCTTGAGCAGCATGTCGCGCTTCTCGCCGGCAAGAGAGACGAGCTCGAGATAGTTGCGCGGAGCCGCGAACGCCTGTGGCGCCGCGACCGGGACCGGAACCGGCTGCGCTGCGGTCTCGTAGCGCGGGGCCGGGTCGAGGCGCAGCGCCTGCGGGCCGGCATTGACTGTACCGCGATGCGGGATCGATGGCGTGCTCGCACCGCCAGCACCAGCGCCACCGCTGGTCGGCCCGTTCTGCAGCCTGCCGATGACCTCGTCGGGACTGGGCAGTTCGCTCGCATAAGCGAGGCGCACCAGCACCATCTCGGCCGCCTGCAGGCCATTGCCAGCGGTCTTGATCTCTTCGCCACCCTTGAACAGGATTTGCCAGGCGCGGCTCAGCGCGCGCATGCCCAGCTTCTGCGCCAGCGCCGGTCCGCGCGCACGCTCGTCTGGGGTCAGCGACACGTCGTCGGCCGCAGCGGGCACAACCTTGAAGCGCGTCACGAGATTGGTGAAATCGGCGAGGTCGCCGACCACCGTTTCCGGGTCGGCGCCGGCGTCGTAGAGTTCGCGCAGCAGCGTCAGCGCCGTGGCGATATCGCCGCGCATCAGCGCCTCGAACAGGTCGATGGATTTGGCGCGGTCGCCCAGCCCGAGCATGGCCTTGACCGTCGCGGCGGTCACCTTGCCGTCACCATGGCTGATGGCCTGGTCAAGCAGCGACTGGTTGTCGCGCACACTACCCTCGCCGGCGCGCACAATCATCGCCAGCGCCTCGGGCTCGTAGCCGATGCCCTCTTTGTCGAGCAGGTCCACAAGGTGCGCCGACATGGTCTCGGGCGGCACGCGGCGCAGGTCGAAGCGCATGCAGCGGCTAAGGATCGTCACCGGAACCTTGCGGATCTCGGTGGTGGCGAAGATGAACTTCACATAGGGCGGCGGCTCTTCGAGCGTCTTGAGCAGTCCGTTGAAGGCCGCCGTCGACAGCATGTGGACTTCGTCGATGATGTAGACCTTGAACGGCGCCGAGACCGGGCCGTACTTCACCGAATCGATGATCTCGCGGATGTCGTTGATGCCGGTGTTGCTGGCGGCGTCCATCTCGATGACGTCGACATGGCGGCCCTCGATGATCGCCCTGTCGTGGATGCCTTCGCCCTCGAGGTCGAGATTGGGGCGCCGCCCGGCCGCGTCCTCGTAGTTCACCGCCCGCGCCAGGATGCGCGCGGTGGTGGTCTTGCCCACGCCGCGGATGCCCGTGAGCATGAAGGCATGAGGGATGCGGCCGGTGCGGAACGCGTTGCGCAGCGTCTGCACCATCGCGTCCTGGCCGATCAGCGTGGCAAAGCTCGATGGGCGGTACTTCCGCGCCAGTACGAGATAGGGCGCCGCGCCGCTCGGAGCGGGCGGGGACATCTCGCTTTCAGGGAACAGCGCGTCAGCCATGGGAAGTATATAGCGGTCCAAACCATGAACCGCAAAAGGACCCGCCGAAAATGTGTGGGAAGGCGAGAGGCTGGCAACGACCCGTGAAGGTCTCGTTGGGGCTGCTTCCTTCCGGACCTGACCCGGTTGGCGAGGAACACGTCCGCGCCAACCTCTCAAGGCCCTATATCGGTCAGGATTGGCGTCTATGCAAGTCCATGCTCAGATGGAGCCCATGATGCTGCGCCCGCTTCTTGCCGCCCTCGTGATTCTCGCCGCGCCCACCGCCGGCGCCGCCGACTGCGATCCCGCCTTCGCCGTCGGGCTGCCGCAGGGCGTGCGCAAGGCGGCCGTCGCTGCGGTCGATCAAAGCTACGACATCAATTTCTGGCAGTTCTGCAAGGGTCGCGATTTCCACGACCTGGGCAACGCCGCGACGCTGACCCGCACCATCGCTGCCAATCCCTATCTTGCCGGGCCGATCGAAGAAAAAGGCTGGCGCGTCGACGACGTCAAATTCGTGCGCGTCGGCAATGGCCGCATCGATCTGTGGCTGCACCGCGACCCCGGCCTGCATTAACCCTGCGCGCTAACGCAATTTGCCGAAAACCCTAGGGGAATCGCGGCGAAACGGATGTGGTACTCCCGCATTGCAGCTCTTATCTGAGTGCAGACTGGGAGACCCCTCATGTGGACCGAAACCGACACTGACAACCGGCTGATCCAGCGCCGCAGGACGCTTCGGGGTGCCCGCATCGTCTTCAATGGCGGCCGCTCCACTATCAATGCCACGGTGCGCAATCTGTCCGCCAAGGGCGCCAAGCTCGAAGTGAGCTCGGTGGTGGGCATTCCCGACACTTTCGACCTGTTGGTCGATGGCACGGCGCGCCAGCCCTGTCGTGTGGCCTGGCGCACGCTCAAGGAGTTGGGTGTCGAGTTCCGCAGCGAACACTGAGCCTTAGGGCTTGGGCCCCCGCTGCCGGGGCGCGTCGCCGGCGCGGTCAGCCTTGCCCTTGTATTTGGGTTTGCCCTTGTCCTTGGGATTGCCCTGGTACTTCGGTTTGAACTTGGCCTTCGACTTGGGCTCGGGCTTCCGCTTCTCCTTGCGCGGCGGCACCTCGTCGGCCGCCGGTCGGGGGTCCTCGGTCACCACCTTTTCGGCCGCTGCGGGATTGTAGCGCTTCGGACGCTCCCGCTCCGCCATTTGGTGTCGCGGCCTGCTGTGGGGACGCGCCTGCTCGGGCGCGCCCGCCGCTGCAATCCGCACGCCCTTTTCGAGCGTCCCGGCCGTCGCCCGCTCAGCGAACTCGACCGCCCGGTCGGCCGAAATCTCGAAGCGGGTCTCGTGGTCAAGGATCTTGATCGAGCCGACGTCGCGCTTGGTCACGCCGCCGGCCTTGCAGATCATCGGCAGCAGCCATTTGGGATCGGCGCGGTGCTTGCGCCCCAGCGACAGCGTGAACCACACGCCGCCCATCATGTGGGGCGCACGCGGTTCGCGCTCCACCGGAACGTCCTCGAACCGCTTCTTGCGCGGCGCGCGCTCCGGCGACTGATGCACCCGCATCGGCGAGATTTCTTCCGGCACCGGCCGCGCCGCCAGTTGCTGGCGGAGATAGGCCGCTGCCATTTGCTCCGGCGTCAGCCGCTCCAGCAGTTCCTCGATGAACGGCTTCTCGTCGGCGTCGGGCGGTAGCGTCGCTTCCGCCGTCTCGAGGATCTGCCGGCGATAGCGCGCCTCGATCTCGGCGATGCCGGGCGCCGGCTGGAAGCTGGCCTCCAGGTGGGCGAAGCCCAGTACGCGCTCAGCTGCCTTGCGCCGGTGCAGCGGCACGATCAGCACACACACGCCCTTGCGGCCGGCGCGACCCGTGCGGCCCGAGCGATGCAGGAGGGTCGCGGGGTTGCTCGGCAGATCGGCGTGGATCACGAGATCCAGGTTGGGCAGGTCGATGCCGCGGGCCGCAACGTCGGTCGCCACGCATACCCGCGCCCGGCCGTCGCGCATCGCCTGCAGCGCGCTGCTGCGCTCGGACTGCGCCAGCTCGCCTGACAACGCCACCACGTCGAAGCCCCGGTTGGCGAGCCGCGCCGTCAAGTGCCGCACCGCCTCGCGCGTGTGGCAGAACACCAGCGCGCTCGACGTGTCGTTGAGCAGCAATGTGTTGATGATGGCATGCTCGCGCTCGTCCGCCTCGACCAGCGTGACACGATAGTCGATATCGGCATGCGGTTCGCTCGCCGCCGTCGCCGTTACCCGCACCGCATCGCGCTGGAAGGTCTGCGCGAGCTCGGCAATGGCCCGTGGCACCGTCGCCGAAAACAGCAGGGTGCGCCGCTCCGGTGGGGCCGCCGCGAGTATGAATTCGAGGTCTTCGCGGAAGCCAAGGTCGAGCATCTCATCGGCCTCGTCGAGCACGATGGCGCGTACTGCGCTGAGGTCGAGTGCGTTGCGCGTGATGTGGTCGCGCAGTCGTCCGGGCGTGCCTACGACGATGTGGGCGCCGCGCTCGAGCGCCCGCCGCTCGGTGCGCTGATCCATGCCACCCACGCAGGAGGCGGTCACGACGCCGGCGCCGGCATAGAGCCAGTCGAGTTCGCGCTGCACCTGCAGTGCCAGTTCGCGGGTCGGCGCGATCACGAGACCCAGCGGCCGCTCCGGCGCCTCAAAATGCCGCCCCTCGCCCAGCAGCGTCGGAGCGATCGCGAGCCCGAACGCCACGGTCTTCCCCGAGCCGGTCTGCGCCGACACCAGCAGGTCGGCCGCCGGATCCTGCTCGAGCATGGCGAGTTGCACGGCCGTCAGCGTGTCGTAGCCCTGTGCCGACAAAGCGCCGCTCAATGCGGGATGAACGGCCGGCAAAGCGGCGGGGGACGGCTGGTCGTCGGAATGCATGGCAGGACTTTCGGGGAAATCAGCGCTCCCTCTATCAGCATGCGTGGCAAACGCGACCGAAATTGCGCGGGTGAGACGCTGCCATTCCCGCAACGCTTGACTCGCGCCATCGCTTATGTTCTCTTTTTGTTCCATCGGAAGCGCTGCCATGGACGGCGAGGCGACCATCCTCCATGCCGATCTCGACGCGTTCTATGCGTCGGTCGAGCAGATGCTCAATCCCTCGCTCAAGGGCAAGCCGATCGCCGTGGGCGGCGGGGTCGTGCTCGCCTGTTCCTACGAGGCCAAGAAGTTCGGCGTGCGCGGCGCCATGACCGGGCGCGAAGCGAAAAAGCTCTGCCCCGAGCTCATCTTCGTGCCTGGCCATTTCAACGAGTACCAGCGGCTGGGCGACAAGGCGATCGCCATCCTCGACGACTACACGCCCCTGGTCGAGCGCATCTCGATCGACGAGGCCTTCGCCGACGTGGCAGGCACGGCGCACCTGTTTGGCCCACCTCTCGCCATCGCGCAGACGGTGCGTAGGCGCGTGCGCGAGGAAGTGGGCCTCCCCATCTCGATCGGCGTGGCGCGCACCAAGCACCTCGCCAAGATCGGCTCGCAGGTCGCCAAGCCCAACGGTCTGTGCTTCATCGACCCCGCTACCGAGCTCGATTTCCTCCACAATCTGCCGGTGGGCCTGATGTGGGGCGTTGGCCCCAAGACGGAAGCCCGGCTCGCCGCGATCGGCGTCACCACCATCGGCCAGCTCGCCGCCACGCCCGGCCAGTCGCTCGAACGCCTGCTCGGTCCCGCCGCGAGCGAAAAGCTCAAGGCCCTGAGCTTCAACCGCGACCCCCGCTCGATCGACATGGACCGCCGTGCGCGCTCAGCCGGCGCACAGGCCGCGCTCGGCCGTAAGCTGCCCATCGCCTCGGTGATCCGCCCCACTCTGCGCATGCTCGCCGACCGCATCTGTTCGCGCCTGCGCGCCAAGTCGCTCGCCGGAAGCTGCGTCACGGTGCGCGTGCGCTTTGCCGACATGCACGCCATCACCCGCAGCCTCACCCTCGATGCTCCCGTCGCCGCCACCGGCATCGTCACCGAGATCGCCGAGGACCTCGTCACCACCGCGCTCAACGACCATATCGGCGAGCGCTACATCACGCTGCTCGCCATCTCGGTCTCGCACCTCGCCTACCAGCCCGTGCTGCAGCTCGAGCTCTCCATGGGCCTCGCCGGCGAAGCCCGCCGCCCCGGCACCAAACGCGGCGCCTCCCGCTGGATGGCCGACAAGGCCATGGACAAGGTCCGAGGCCGCTTCGGCTGGGAAGCCATCGGCTACGCCAACGTCGTTCTCGAAGGCACCAAATCAGTGCCGGACGGATTCAGGGAGCTGGCGGAGAAGGAGCTGTGAGCATCGCGCGCGCCAACGGATGTCGATCGCGGAGGCACCTGGGCGGCCGGTGGAGGTTTTCGCTTGCCGCGCTTACGCTTTGCCCGCGGGATACACGCCCAGCACGTGGAAGTGGTCGGTGAAAAACTGCAGCTCCTCAAAGGCGAGTTGTACGCTGCGATCGTCGGGGTGACCCTCGATGTCGGCGTAGAACTGCGTTGCAGTGAACGAACCGTCGAGCATGTAGCTTTCGAGCTTGGTCATGTTGACGCCATTGGTGGCGAAGCCGCCCATCGCCTTGTAGAGCGCGGCGGGCACGTTGCGGACCCGGAAGACGAAGGTGGTCTTGACCTTCTTGCCGGCCTTCGGCGTTTCGGGGGCCTTGGAGATCACGAGAAAGCGGGTGGTGTTGTGCGCCGCGTCCTCGATCCCCTCGGCGAGGATGTCGAGGCCGTAGACCTCGGCGGCATAGCGCGAGGCGATCGCAGCCACCGATTTGTCGCCGCGCTCGGCGATCTCGCGGGCGCTGCCGGCGGTGTCGACGCCGTTGATCGTCTTCAACCGGTGCTTGCGGATGAACTTGCGGCACTGGCCGAGCGCCACGCTCAGCGACTGCACGGATTTGACGTCCTTGAGCGTCGCCCCCTTGATCCCCAGCAGGTTCATCTCGATGCGCAGGAAGTGCTCGCCGGTGATGAACAGGCCGCTTTCGGGCAGCAAATGGTAGATGTCGGTGATGCGCCCATAGAGCGAGTTCTCGACCGGCACGACGCCATAATCCGCCTTGCCCTGCTGCACCGCCGAGATGGTGTCCTCGAAGGTGGTGCAGGGTACCGGCTCGCCCTTCGGGAAAAGTGCATGCGCCGCCGCGTGCGAGAAGGCGCCGGGTTCGCCCTGGAAAGCGATCTGCTTGACCATCATGTGCCCCAATGCAAGACGGCCGCGTCTATGAACCCGGGGTATGCCCCAAGTCAACCAAACCCCCGCATTCCCGGCCGATTGCCGACGAAAGGACAATTGTCGCAGGCCGGGCAATCCGGTTGCGGCAGGCAGTGCGCCGCACTATCTTGCCGCCACTCTGTACAGGGGGCTCGGATCGCTGGAACACCGGCGATTGCGGCCAGGTTGACCCTCGTCTATACGCGGGGCGGAGAAGGCTGAGAGACCGCAATGGATTCGTTTGAACTCAACAAGATCATTGGCGCCATTCTGGGCACGCTGCTGTTTGTGATGGGCGTCGGCTTCCTGGCCGAGTCGATCTATCACCCTTCGGCGACCGGCCCCGGCTACGCCCTGCCCGAGCCTGAAGGCGGCGGCGAAGAGGGCGGCGGCGGTGAGGAAGCGCCGGCGGTTTCGATCGGCACGCTGCTGGCGGCTGCGGACGCGACCCAGGGCGCCGACCAGGCCAAGAAGTGCGGCGCCTGCCACGACCTCAGCGAAGCCAATGCCAATAAGACGGGTCCCGGTCTCTACGACGTGGTCGAGCGCGTCATCGGCAGCCATCCGGGCTTTGCCTATTCGGCCGTGATGCAGGAGCATCAGGCGGCGGGCGACACCTGGACCTACGACCATCTCAACCAGTTCCTGCTCTCGCCCAAGGCGCATATGCCGGGCACCAAGATGACGTTCGCCGGCGTCAAGAACGACCAGGAGCGTGCCAACATCATTGCCTTCCTGTCGACCCTGTCTGCCTCGCCCAAGCCGTTCCCGGCGCCGGAAGACGCGGCCCCGGCCGACGAGCCGTCGGGCGAGCCTGCCGTCTCGAGCGAGGAGCCGGCGGTCTCGAGTGCAGAGCCGGCCGCGTCCAGCGAAGAGCCCGCTGCGTCCAGCGAGTCGGCGACCTCGAGTGAGCCACCTGCCTCCAGCGCCGAATCGGCCGCGTCCGAGGCATCTTCGGCCGCGCAGTAAGGGCGCACATCGGCGTACACCATTCCAGAGCCGCGTCCTTGCCGACGCGGCTCTTTGATTTTCGAGGGACCATGACCACGCTGCTGCTCCACCTGTCCGATGTCGATGAAGCCGGCTGGGCCCGGCGTTACGCCGACGCGCTGCCCGGCGTCAGGGTGTTGCGGCAAACCGACAGTTTCGATCCTGTAACGGTCGACTACATCTTCGTGTGGAAGCCCAAGGCCAACGCCTTCGATGGCCTCACCAACCTCAAGGCCGTGCTGTCGCTCGGGGCCGGCGTCGATGCGCTGCTCAAGCACCCCAGCCTACCTGCCGATCGTCCGGTCGTGCGCTTCGTGGATGCCGACCTCACCCAGCGCATGACCGACTATGTGACCTCTCAGGTCACTTTCCATCAACGTCTCGGCACGCGCTTCCAGCGCGACCAGGCGGCGCGGAGCTGGAAGCAGCTCTATCCGCCGGCCTCATCGGAAACGAGCGTCGGGGTGATGGGGCTGGGCGAACTCGGCACCGACGCCGTGCACAAGCTCAAGGTCCTGGGCTTCACGGTGCTCGGCTGGAGCCGCTCGCCCAAGAGCATTGAGGACATCGAGACATTCTCTGGCGAGGCGCTCGACGCCTTCCTCGGCCGCACCGACATCCTCGTCTGCCTGCTGCCGCTCACCCCCGAAACGACGGGCATTCTCAACTACGAGCTGTTCCGCAAGCTCCGGCGCAAGCTCGATGGCGGCCCGGTGATCGTCAATGCGGCGCGCGGCGGCCACCAGGTCGAAACCGATATCGTCAGGGCGCTGGGCGACGGCACGCTGGGCGCGGCCAGCCTCGATGTGTTCCAGACCGAGCCGCTGCCTGCCGACAGCCCGCTCTGGAGGCTCGACAACGCCTATCTCACGCCGCACATCGCCGCGATCAGCAATATCGACGCCGGGGTGAGCTACTTCAGCCGCATCATCCGCGACCATGAAGCGGGCAAGCCGCTGCCAAATGTCGTCGACCGGGGCCGCGGCTACTAGAACCGCATTTCCCAGATCTCGCCGCTGAGCTCCTTGCCGAAGTTGTGCTCAGGCATCGTCTCAACGATAGCGAAGCCGGCCGCGGCATAGAGCTTGCGCGCCGACACCTGGTTGGTGTGGGTCCACAGCCGCATCCGCTCGTAGCCGCTCCCCCGCGCAAAGCTCACCGCCTGCGCCACCAGCGCCGCGCCAACCCCCTTCCCCCGCGCGGCGGGCTCGACATAGAGCATCCTGAGCTGGGCCGATCCCGCCAGCCCGTCCGACGGCATCACAAAGATCGAACCGACAATTGTGCCGTCCTGCTCGGCCACCCACAGCTCCTTCGGTGGCGCCACCGGCGCCGATTGATACTGCGCGTAGATGCTGGCAATCAGCGCCTCGAACTCGATGTTCCAGCCGAACTGCTCGTTGTAGATCAGGCCCTGCCGGTGGATCAGCCAGCCGAGCTCGCCGATGCGAGGGCCGCGGATCACGACCGGACCGCTCGACAGCGCCTCGTCCCCGAGCAGCCGCCTGATAGTCCCCATCGCTGCCGCCAGGACGCGCCGCTCACTGCCATCCAACCGGTGCAGCAATTGCTCCACCGCATCGTCGGACCGTTTGTTGAGGCGGTTGACGATGATGTCGCCGTCGGTGGTCAGCGCCAGATTGTTGCTGCGCCGATCGTCCAGATTGGGCGACATCGCGGTGAGGCCTGC
>MKUZ01000006.1:49053-262317 GCA_001899065.1 Devosia sp. 66-22
CGCGGTACAGTTCGCCCGCCGTCGTGTGGCCGCGGGCGTCGATCTCATAGAGCACGCGCGCCTCGGGCAGGCTAAGCGGGCCCTCGGCATAGTGTTCCTCGAGCAGGCCGATCTGCCGCGTGTAGAAGCGGTTGAAGGCCCTGATGTCCTCGATCTCGTCCGCCATGACCCCTCGCGAAATTGGAGCCATTGGCAATCATATTGTTGACGTTGTCAACTATATCGCTGCTTTAGCACCCCGTAGACGGCCCGGATGCCTTGGTCGGTGCCGCCATGGGGCCGGCCGGGCTTCGCTTCGGGGGCCCAGCCGAAAATATCGAGATGAACCCACGCCCGGGCGTTGCGCACGAAACGCTTGAGGAACATGGCCGCTGTAATCGATCCGGCGAACGGAGTGGCGCCGGCATTGTTCATGTCGGCGATCTTCGAGTTCATCATCTGATCGTAGGGGGCCCAGAACGGCATGTGCCAGAGCGGATCGTCGCTGGCGAGCCCGGCCGCCATCAGCTCACGGGCGAGGACGTCGTCGGTGGAGTAGAGCGGCGGCAGATCGGGACCGAGCGCCGTGCGCGCAGCACCGGTCAGGGTCGCCATGTCGAGCAGCAGTTCGGGCTTCTCCTCGTCGCCCAGCGTCAGCGCATCGCCAAGGACCAGCCGGCCCTCCGCATCGGTGTTGCCGATCTCAACGGTCTGCCCGGATCGCGACGGCAACACGTCGCCGGGCCTGAAGGCCCCGCCGGAGATTGAGTTCTCGACGATGGGGATCAGGACACGAAGCCTCACCCTGAGCCCGGCGTCGATAATCGCGTGGGCGAGGCCGAGCACGTTGGCGGCACCACCCATGTCCTTCTTCATCAGCAGCATGCCGGCCGACGGCTTGATGTCGAGCCCGCCCGTATCGAAAGTGACACCCTTACCGACCAGCGTGACCTTGGGATCGCCGGCGCGGCCCCAAGTCAGGTCCATCAGCCGCGGCGGCTCGGAGCTGGCGCGGCCAACGGCGTGGATCATCGGGAAATTCTGCTTCAGCAGATCGTCACCGACGATCGCTTTCACCTTCATCTTGTGACGGGTCGCGAAGGTACGGATCTCGCGTTCGAAGGTGTTTGGCCCAAGATCGTTGGCCGGCGTGTTGATGAGGTCACGCGCGAGGAAGGCGCCATCGACAAGGCGCGCCACTTCCGCGGCGTCGGCTCCCTTCGGCAACAGCAGCTCGGGAGCGTCCTTGCCCTTGCGATAGCGGTCGAAGCGGTAGGCGCCGAGGCGGAAGCCGAGGGCGGCGCAGGTCGGATCGTCGACAACGCCCTCAAGGCGATAGCGGCCTCCCTCGAGGACAGATGCGGCCAGGCCGGTGAGAAGGACCGGGCGGCCCGTCTTCGAGCCGACGCCGAACAGATAGCCGCCCAACGCACCGCTCTCGGCGGGGAGCGGCGTCAGCCTGCCGCGCTGGCCGGCAAATCCGAGGTCCGCTGCCCATTGCAGCTGCGCCTTGCTGAGTCCGGCAGCTTTCAGTCCGCCCTCCTCGACAAGAATGAGAGGCAGGGTTTTGGGCTGAGCCATGGAGACACCGAAGCGGGGAGGACCGAGAGGCACATCTTAACCGCCCATTAGGGTTAATCAATTATTGCTCGGCGGGTGGCGCACACCTTGGCGCCGGACGACAGTGAGTGTGTGATGCGCGTCCAGACCGTTGCGAAATCGATGCGCATCGTGCTCCTCGCCGGTGTTGCCACGCTTGCTCTCAGCGCTTGCGCGTCCAACCGCGCGAGCATGACTGATCCGATCGCCACCGGCTCGATCACAGGCGACGCAGGCTCGGTCGCGCAGCTTGCGGCGCGCTACAAGGCGCACCCGCGGGACAAGGTCACCGTGATCTACTACGCTGCGGCCCTGCGCGCTGCGGGACAGCCCGAGCAGGCGGTCAGCGTGCTCGAAGCCGGTGTCGCCGTCTTCCGCAACGACGTCGACATCAAGATTGCCTACGCCAAGGCACTGACCGCGGCCGGCCGCTTCGACCAGGCGCTCAACGTCGCCGACAGCGCAATCGATCCGACCTCGCCCGACTGGAACGCACTTCTGGTCAAGGGCGCGATCTACGACCAGAGCGGCAAGAACGCGGCTGCCCGCGCCATCTACACGCAGGCCCTGCTGCTTGCGCCGAACGAGGCATCGCTCGAGGCCAATATGGGCCTCTCTTTCGCGATGACCAACGAGCTCGAGAAGGCCGAGCAGCATCTGCGTAGGGCCGTCGGCATGCGCGGCGCCACCAGCCAGATCCGGCAGAATCTGGCCCTGGTGATCGGCTTGCAGGGGCGGTTCGAAGACAGCCGCGCGCTGTTTGCTCGCGAGCTGCCGCCGGAGCAGGTCGAAGCCAACATGTCCTACATTCGCGCCTTGCTGACGCAGCAGAACCGCTGGGACCTGATCAAGGGCGGCGAGTAGCGCCTAGCCGCCGAAAGCGCTGAATGAACCCTGCGAGATCATCTTGATGATCGCCGGCGCGATGATCACGATGAACAGCACCGGCAGGAAGAACACGATCAGCGGTACCGTGAGCTTGGGCGGCAGCGCGGCAGCCTTCTTTTCGGCCTCCATCATGCGCGTCTCGCGTCCCTCTTCCGCCATCACGCGGAGGGACGTTCCCACGCTGGTGCCGTAACGATCGGCCTGGATCAACGACGTCATCACCGATTTGACGATGTCGAGGCCCGTCCGCTTGCCCAGATTGTCGTAGGCGCGCGTGCGATCCTCGAGGAAGCTCAGCTCGGCCGTGGTGAGCGTGATTTCCTCGGCAAGCTCGGGGCTCTGCAGCCCGATCTCCTTGGCAACGCGCTTGAACGCATGCTCGACCGACATGCCCGCTTCGACGCAGAGCAGCATCAGGTCGAGCGCATCCGGCCAGGCGCGGCGGATCGAGGCCTGCCGCTTGGTGGTGCGATTCTTGAGCCAGAGGGTAGGCAGGTAGGCGCCGATGAGGCCGATGAACAGCGCGTAGATGGCATTGAGGTAGAGCGGCTTGTCCGCAAACACCGTGAACTGCAGATAGATGAAGGCGATCACGAAGAGCACGAAGGGCGACACGAAGCGCGCGAACACATAAGCGTTGAGCGCGGACTGCCCGCGCAGGCCCGCCATTGCGAGCGCATCGCCGGTGCCATCATCCGCAAAGGCCTTCTGCAGCGAGAAGCGCTCGACGACATTCTGGATCGATTGCCGCCCGGCGGCGCGCCGCATGGTGCGCGCCTGCTCCTGCTGGTCGCCGCCCCTGCCCCGCAGGCGCGCCATCTCTTCGGCCCGCATCTTCTCGCGCTCGAGCGCCACGCGCTTGATGCGCTGTTTCACGCTCGTGCCGCTGCGGCCGAGGAAGGTAAAGCCGAGGGTGAAGACAACGGCCGCCGCCGAGACCGCCGCCAATGCGGCGATCAGGAACTCACGGGCCATCAGTGCTTCGATCGCGCCCATACCCGCCTCAGAAGTCGAAGGAAACCATCTTGGCCATGATCCACACGCCGATCGACATCATGATCGCGGCGATCGCCAGCCAGACGAGTCCTATGGTGGTGGTGAACATCGGCACCATGTAGGTGGGCGTTGTCAGCGTCACGAGAATGGCGACGATGAAGGGCAGCGAGCCGATGATGCCGGCCGAGGCCTTGGCTTCCGACGACATCGCCTTGATCTTCTGCTTCATCTTCTTGCGGTTGCGCAGCACGCGGGCGAGGTTGCCCAGGGCTTCGCTGAGATTGCCGCCCGCCTGCTGCTGCACCGTGATCACGACCACGAAGAAGTTCACTTCGGGCAGCGGCATGCGGTCGAACAGGGTCTGGATCGCTTCGCCGGTCGACTTGCCCATTGTCTGCTGGTCGAGGACCTTCTGGAACTCTGTCTTGATCGGCTCCTTGGCCTCCTTGGCCACGAGGCGCATCGAATCGTTGAGCGGCAGACCCGACTTCACGCCGCGCACAATGGCTTCCACCGCGTTGGGCAGCTCGTCGAGATAGGCGGCCTGGTGCTTCTTGCGGCGCCTGCCCATCCAGAATTTGGGCAGCAGGTAGCCGCCGGCGGCGCCGAAGACGAGCGCGAAATACCAGTCGACCTGCAGCAGGAAGCAGACAAGCGCCAGCACGATGCCGACGATGATCTGGTTGCGGATCCAGGTCTTGGCCTGAATCTTCATGCCGGCCTGATAGATCTGATCCTGCAGCGGGACGTTCTTCCTGGCCTTGCCCAGCGCATCGTTCTGCGCCTTGAGCGTGTCCTGGATCTGCTTGCGCCGCGTGTCGCGCGTGCGCACGGCATCCGCGTTGCGCCGGTTGGCCTGGATATCGCCCTGCAGTGCCTTCATGCGCTTGTCGGCGCGGCTCGATCCGGCGAGCGAAGGGATCAGCGCAAAACCCGCTGCCCCGACGCCCACGATGGCCAGAATTGCGTAGAGCAGGACTTCCATTACTCAGAACTCAGTTGTTGAGCAGGCTATGCTGCTCGACGTTGGACTTCTCCAGCGCTTCGACCAGATTGGCCTCTTCGTTGAAGTAGCGGGCGCGTTCGGTGAATTGCGGCTTGGTGATACCGGTCGAGCGGTGGCGGCCAATCAGGTTGCCGCCCGAATCCTCGCCCAGGATGTCGTAGAGGAAGATGTCCTGCGTCACGATCACTTCGCCTTCCATGCCGAGCACTTCGGAGATGTGGGTGATGCGACGCGAACCGTCGCGCAGACGTGCTGCCTGGACGATGACGTCGATCGATGAGGTGATCATCTCGCGGATTGTGCGGCTGGGGAGCGAATAGCCGCCCATCGTGATCATCGATTCGAGACGGCTCAGCGCTTCACGCGGGCTGTTGGCGTGGAGCGTGCCCATCGAGCCATCGTGACCGGTGTTCATAGCCTGCAGGAGGTCGAAGGCTTCCGGTCCGCGGACTTCGCCCACGATGATGCGCTCGGGCCGCATACGCAGGCAGTTCTTGACCAGATCGCGCATGGTGATCTCGCCTTCGCCCTCGAGATTGGGCGGGCGGGTTTCGAGACGCACAACATGCGGCTGCTGGAGCTGCAGTTCGGCCGAGTCCTCGCAGGTGATGACGCGCTCGTCCTTCTCGATGAAGGCGGTGAGGCAGTTGAGCAGCGTCGTCTTGCCCGAGCCGGTACCGCCCGAGATCAGCACATTGGCACGCACGCGACCCAGGATACGGAGGACTTCGGCGCCTTCGGGCGAGATTGAGTTGTATTTGACGAGCTGCTGTAGGGTCAGCTTGTCCTTCTTGAACTTACGGATGGTGAGTGCGGCGCCATCGATCGCGAGCGGCGGAGCGATGACGTTGACGCGGGACCCATCAGGCAGGCGCGCGTCGCAGATAGGCGAACTCTCATCGACACGACGGCCAACCTGGCTGACGATGCGCTGACACACATTCATCAGGTGACTGTCGTCGCGGAAGCGCACATTGGTGAGCTTCACCTTGCCGCCGACTTCGATGTAGCACTTCTGGCTGCCGTTCACCATGATGTCGGCAATGTCGTCGCGCGCCAGCAACGGCTCGAGCGGGCCATAGCCGAGAACGTCGTTACAGATGTCCTCGAGCAGGTCCTCCTGCTCAGAGATCGACATGACGATCGACTTGAGGGCGATGATTTCGGCGACGATGTCGCGGATTTCCTCGCGCGCCGCCTCCTGGTCCATCGTGGCCAGTTGGCTGAGATCGATCGAGTCGATCAGCGCATTGAAGATCGCCGACTTGGTCTGGAAGTATTCTTTGTCGCGCTGGATCGCCTCAGCGCTGCGCACGTCCACGATATCGTCGCTGCGCAGCCGGTTGAGGCTTGCATCGACGACGGGCTTGGGCACGTCGACGGGTCGTGCAGCAGGCACGGCTGGCAGCGATGACGGAGCCGACGGCTGCGGGCGTGGCGGCTCGGCCGCTCCCGGGGTATTGCCGCCGAAGGACTGGCGCTTGCCGAACATTACGAGGCCTTCTTACGCTTCAGGAAGGACGGCAGTTTGAGACTCGAGGACTTGGCCGCCGCCTCGGGAATGGACCGGCCGGTCACCTGCATGCCGATTGCCCGGAAGATGTCGTTGGTGCGGTTGTTCGCCGACACCTCGGCGATCATCTGACCGTTGTTGGCCGCGGTGCCAAAGGTCATGGCGTCGAAGGGAATCTGTCCGATCAGCCGGCATTCGATCGAATTGGCGAACTCCTGCGCGGCAATCTCGGGCCGCTTGGGCACGCCCAGCTTGTTGACCACGAGGAGCGGCTCGCTCTCGGTGGGACGCAGTGCCTTGATCGTGTCGGCGAGGTTCTTGGCGTTGCGCAGATTGGCAAGATCGGGCTCGGCGACGACGACGATTTCATCGACCGTCGCAAGAGTATGGCGCACCCAGGCGTTCCAGGTGTGCGGCACATCGAGCACCACCACCGGGGTCGTCTTCTGCGCGAGTTCCACGACCTGCTCGAAGTCGCGCTCGCCGAAGTCGAACGTCTTGTCGAGCATTGCCGGAGCGGTCAGCAGATTGATGTGATTGGCCGCCTTGCTCATCAAGCGGTCGAGCATCGTGGGATCGACCTTGCCCGAGGCCGTCACCGCGTCCGCAATACCGTGCGGCGGGTCCTGGTTGAAGTTGAGCCCGGCCGTGCCGAATGGCAGGTCGAGGTCGAGGATCAGCACGTCCTGACGCAGGCTCTGGCTGATGGCCCAGGCCACATTGTGGGAGACGGTCGAGCTGCCCGAACCGCCCTTCGCCGACACGAACGCGATGGTGCGGCCGATCGGCGCCGCGCCCTCGGCCGCGAACAGATCGGATATGGCGTTGACGATCGACTGCGCGCTGGTGGGCAGCACGAGATATTCGGAGACGCCCGAGCGGATCAGCTCGCGATAAAGCAGCACGTCATTGACGTGACCCAGCACAATCAGGCGGGTCGAGGCGTCGCAGACTTCGGCAAGGCGGTCGAGGGCACCGGGGATCTCCTCGGTGGGCAGCGATGTCTCGACAATGATCAGATTGGGCGTTGGATTCGACTTGTAGCTTTCGATCGCGCCCTCAAGCCCGCCATTGTGAGTGGTCAGCGCAACCTTGGACATTCGCCGATCATGCACTGCCGCTTCGACGAGCTCGGCCGTCTGCGAGTGCTCGCAGAAGGCCTGGATCGTGATGCGCGGCAACAGTCGCGCGCCGGTCGCCACCTCGCCGACCGGCTCGTCGACCGGGGTGGGTTCCTTGCTGGACGTCAGAAAACTCATGACTTAACTCTCCATCACGCCGGTTACTGGGCGGTGATCAGTCGAGAACAAATCCGACAGACCCGTTGTAGCTGCCGCGCATTCCGTCATCGCCGACGCCGTAGATCTTCTCGAGGCGGCCAAGGAAGATCGCTTCAGCGTCACCGGCCATTTCCGTATTGTCCGTCGGCAGCTCCGGCCGCTCCTTGTCCGCCCAGGCGTAGTAGGGCGTCACCAGGAACACGAGCTCGGTGCGCTGGCTGCGGTACTCGCGCGAGCGGAACAATGCGCCCAGGATCGGAATGTCGCCCAATCCAGGCAGGCGATCGATGTCGTGCCGCGCCCGCTCGCTCAGCAGGCCCGCGATCGACAGCGTCTGGCCCGGAGCGAGCACGACGCTGGTCGACACATCGCGCTTGTTGATTGCGCCCTGACTCCCGCTCGGCTCCGAGACCGAGCTTGCGACCGCAAGGCTGATGGTGCCGTCGGACTTGATGGCCGGGGTAAAGGCGAGCTCGATGCCGTAAGGCTTGAAGTCCGTCACCACGTTGCCGTCGACAACGCGGTTGTACGGCAACTCGCCGCCGGCAAGGAACGTTGCAGGCTGCCCCGAAAGCGCGGTCAGAACAGGCGTTGCGAGGCTCCGCAGCGCACCGCGCTGCTCGAGCGCGCGCACGGCAACATCGATCGAACCGCTGATCGAGGAGCCGCCGGGAAGCGGGATATTGACTGCACCACCACCTGCGGGCAGCCCCGAGATGCCGTTGTTGAACGAGCCGCTGAGGCCGGCGACCGAGAACGTGCTCGAGAAGTTGACGCCAAGCTCCTTGGCGACGTCGCGCTGCACCTCGGCCACTGTCACCTTCAGCATGACCTGCTGCGGTCCAACGACCTGAATCAGGCTTCCGGCCTCGTCCTCGCCATCGGAAAGCTGGTTGGCCATCGCCTCGGCGACCGCCTTGTCCTCGGCCGTGCGGACCGTACCTGTAAGCAGGAAGTGCGTCGTGCCATCAATGGCGTTGTCGGACAGGGTCTGGACGCGGATGTTGGAACCGGGGATCACCCGGGCCAGCGTCTCTTCGAGCGCCACGCCGACCTCCGAAACCGGCTGCACGACCTTGAGATCGAGCACGGCGATGTTGTTGCCTGCGGGATCGAGGAAGAAGATGTTAGTGGTGCCGCCCGAAATGCCCTGGACGATCGCCCGCGTCTTCGACCGCATGACGACGGTCGCTACGCTCGGCTGGCTCGCGATCACCTCGCCCGCATTGGTCGGCAGGTCGACGAGGATCGACTTGTTGACCTCGAGCGAGACCGTCTGCATGGAGCCCGCAGCCTTGTTGGGAATGCGCAGATACGGCATGCTCGCCGCGGCCACTGGAGCGGCAAGCGCTGCGCTCAGCACTATCGCGGCGATGGCGCGGATCAGGTTCATCCTGCGGCCGCGAAGACTGTTGGGAGTGGCGATGGTCATGTTGTCCTCGTACGTCACTCCAGAACCTCTTGCTGAGCAGGTTCGGCGGTGGTGATGGGGCCGCGGATATCGGACGGCGTGTAGCTGGCAGGATCGACGGTGACATCGCCCGAGCCACCGCCGGCGGCGGTCCCTGTCATCACGTTGGCCTCGCGGCCACCACGGATGATCTTGATTGGGGCGTTGCGCTGCGCCGTGTCCTCGGCGTTCTGCGCGAAATCCACGATCGAGCGGAGGGTGAGCGACAGCGTGCCCAATTGGCGCGCATTGATCACGGTCTCGGCCTGGCCAGGATCGAGCTCGAGAGTGGCGATCGCGGTTCCGCCGAAGATTTCGGCGCGCGGATTGGCCGGGTCCGCCGGACCGCCGGTGCCGCCAACCTCGCCTAAGCGCGTGTTGATCGCGAGCACGCGCACGTTCGAGACGGCTGTCTCGGCGATGCCGCTACCGCGCGTCAGGATCACGTCGACATGGTCGTTGGGGACAATGAAGCCGCCCGACGCGGCTTCGGCTGCCACCGAGATGGAAACGCCGCGCATGCCCTTGTCGAGCACCGCGGACAGGTAGCCCTGGTCCGTACGGATCAGCTTCTGCTGCCGGATCGGGTCGCCCTCGAAAATCTCGAAGCGCGCGACCACCCCCTGCATTTCGGTGAGCGCGTCGGGAACGGCCTGCTCTTGAATGTAGTCCTCGCGCACGGAGTTCTCCGGCCAATCCTGCCAGGCCATATTCGTCGCCGAGAGCCGCTCGCCGACGCCGATCGGCGCGACAGCGACCAGCACCTTCGTGCGTGCTTCTTCGATGATTTCCGGCTGAGTGGGGACCGCAGGATCAGGCGGCGGCGTACCACCACGCGTCGCGAGGAAGGCCGCCAATCCGCCGGCCATCAACGCCACCAGCAGTAGCAAGATCCGCGACATTCTCATCGGCCAACTCCACTGAACTCGCGCCGAACGCGATCAGAAATACCGGGCGATGATGGCCCCGAAGGGTCAAAGTTTGGTTAATCGATGCTTTGGATTCAGGGTTAACCGAACCTTGTTCCAGTGCAGGATGCGAAACGCACACCTAGAGGTTCATCAGCCGGGCGAAGATCGCGGTCTGCGGGTAGACCAGGATAGCCGCAATCGCGAGTGCGATGCCGTAGGGCACGCCGGTCTTCGGATTGTGGAGCCGGTCGAGCCACGCCTGGCTGGCGAGCCGCGGGGGCAGCGGATAGCGCCGCAGCGCCAGAATGATCAGAGTGAGCGCCCCGCCCAGCAGTGCCGCGTAGATTACGTATTGCAGCAGCAGCCCAAGCCCGGTCCACAGTACAGTCGCCGCGACCAGCTTGGCGTCGCCGCCGCCGATCCAGCCGAAAGCAAAGAAGGCAAAGGCCACTGCCAGAGTGGCCGCGGCGGTTATCGAGGCCCAGCCAACCAGCGCCCAATCGAGCTGGGCAACCAGAGCCAACGCGAAATAGGCGACGCCCACGGCGATCACGAGCCAGTTGGAGATGCGCATGGTGAACAGGTCGGAGAAGGCCGCGTAGGCCATCAGCGCCGGAAAGACCAGGGCGAGAAGCAAGGAGAGCATGGACCTACCGGCATCGTGGCCAGCGCGGGTCGCACCTTGGCCAAACCGATTGTGGGACGGGTATGGTTAACAAGGTGGAAATAGCCAACGCCCGACGACAACGCCGGGCAGCAAAAAGGGGGCATGCAGCCCCCTTTCGTAATCCAGAAGTCTCGGTCCGAGCTCAGCCCGGAACGACAACCGTATTCAGCTTGGTGCTGATGTTCGAGAACAGGCCGGACAGCGAGCCGCCCAGCGTGGTGGCGGCAGCGATGATACCGACGGCGATGAGCGCGGCAATCAGGCCATACTCAATCGCGGTCGCACCGGACTCGTCGTTTGCGAAACGAGCAACAATATTCATTCCAGGCTCCTTGCACACGTCATCTGCTTTGCGCAGTTCATCCGGCGCCTTGCGCACCGAATTGGACTGAAAACCTAGTCTCGGCTGGTTGAGATAGAGTTAATCGCCCGCCCGGCAATCGGGCCGGAATCCCGGTAATGCGGGCATGGCAAGCGATTCCTTACGCCGATTGTTGCAACTTTACACTTCCCACGCGGATCGATGTTCTAGGCGCGCAGAATGCAACGACATGCCCCATCTCTTCGCTCTTTGTTCACCATTCTGCGCGAAACTGCCTCCCTGAGAGTACCAGTCCGGGTTTGTGCCATGTTCCTCAAGCGTTCGATTGCCGCCATCGTTTTGGGACTCCTGCTTTGCGGCGGGCCAGCGCTCGCCGAGACGACTGATCCGATCAGCGTCAAGGTCAACATGGCGCGCATCCTTCGCATCAGCGCTCCGGCGGCTACGGTGATCATCGGCAACCCCGGCGTCGCCGACGTCACCATCCAGGACCCTCAGACTCTGGTGCTAACCGGCCGTAGCTACGGGCAGACCAATCTCATCGTCCTCGACTCCGCCGGCAACCCCGTAGCCGACACCGTCGTTTCCGTCGTGCAGGGGCAAGCCGATACCGTCACGGTCTTCATGGGCACCTCGCGCCAGACGCTAGCCTGCCAGCCGGTCTGCCAGCCCACGATCACGCTGGGTGACGATACCGGGTTCAGCAACAACTCCTTCGAATCGACCAGCCTTCTGGATCGGGCCGCACAGCCGCGGCAGTAACGTCCCGCTAACCATGCCGTCGCTATGGCGCCAATCTGCGCCAGCGGCCTAACGACTGGTTAGCCAGGACTGCCTACGTTGCAGGCGTTGCAACATTCACTCATCCTCATGGCGCAGCGACCGACTCTCCTTCGCCGGTTGATTTCACCCGCAGTTTCGCGCGGGCACGCCTTTGCGCGCGACGAACGCGGCGTGACTGCCATCGAGTTCGGCATTCTCGCGCTGCCGTTTTTCACCATCATCTACGCTATCCTCGAGACAACGATGGTGTTCCTTGCGGGCCAGGTGCTCGACGGCGCGGTCGAGGATGCAAGCCGCCAGATCAAGACCGGGCAGGCGCAAACCTTCGATATCGGCGATTTCCGGGGCCTGCTCTGCGGCTACACTTTCCGCCTGTTCGGTCCCGACTGCAGCGGCGTGAGCATCCGCGTCGACGTGATCGACGACTTCAGTTCGGCCGATACCGGCACGGTCCCCACGACGACGTGCGAGGTGGATGAGGACGGCAAGACCGTGTGCAGGCTCGACGTCGACGAAGTCTACGTCCCCGGCGCGCGCCGGCAGGTGGTTCAGGTCACCGCCTATTTTCGCTGGCCGCTGCTCATCAACCTGCCTTACTTCAATCTGTCCAACCAGCCCGACAGCACGCGGCTGCTCGCAGCCACACGCGTCTTCCGCAACGAGCCGTTCTGATGATCGTCACTGCGCTGCAGAACGCTGTTCTCTCGCTCCGTCGGATCCGTCGCGACGACAGAGCTGTGGCAGCGGTGGAGTTCGCCCTCATCGTGCCGCTGCTGATCACGCTCTATCTCGGCTCGATCGAGGCCGCCGCCCTGTTCACCGTCGACAAGCGCGTAAGTTCCATCTCGTCGACCATCGGCGACCTTGTCGCCCAGTGGGACCCCGAGAAGGAAGGGGCGCTCAGCACCGGCACCGGCGGAAAGCTGACCGACTACATGAATGCCTCGACCGGCATCATGAGCCCTTACACGACCAGCGGACTCAAGATCGTGGTCAGCCTGGTGCAGGTCAAGAACAACGGCGATACCAAGACCCTGTGGAGCACCGCCAATACGGGCAGCGCCAAGACGCTCAATGCCGCCTATTCCGACGCCTCGATCGCCACGTCGACCAGGATGAACCAGGTCTCTCGCGGCGGCTGCGTCATCGCCGCCGAAGTGACCTACTCCTACCTGCCCGTGCTGGGCGCGGTGTTCACCACGGCGATCAACCTGCGGCACACGAACTACTTCCTGCCGCGCTTCGGCAGCAGCGAACCGATCGACCTCGACACGCAGAACGTCGCCGCCAACGGCTGCACCAACCAGACCTGACGGCTTGCCGACCTGTCGGTGCCATGCCATAGCCTGCGCGCACCCACCCGCGAGGCGTCCATGGCCGATACCCCACCCATTCCTGTCTTCGACCTGGGCAATGTCTTTGTCGAGTGGGATCCCATGCTGCTCTTCCGCAAGCTCTTTCCGAGCGAGGAGGAAGCCCAGTGGTTCTACGACAACATCTGCACCAAAGACTGGAACCTCGAGTTCGACGCGGGCGACAATTTCGCCGAGGGTACGGCGCGGCTGATCTCGCGTTTCCCGAAGTACTGGCGGGAGATCCAGGCGTTCGACACCCGCTGGTGGGAAACGGTCGGCCCGTTCATCCACGGGACGATCGACATCCATGACGAACTGATCGCCGCCGAAGTGCCCACCTTCGCCATCACCAATTTCTCGCGTGAGAAATGGATCGGCTGCCTGGGCGAGTGGCCATTCCTCGAAAAGTTCGACGGCGTGGTCGTCTCCGGCATCGAGAAGCTCGTCAAACCAGACCCGCGCATCTACCGTCTGTTCTGTGAACGCTACGGCCTCGCTCCCGAGACCTGCGTCTTCATCGATGATAGCGAGGTCAACATCGCATCAGCCAAGCGGTTCGGAATGCAGACCTTTCATTTCACCGGCGACACCAAGGCGCTCCGCAAGGAACTGATCTCGCTGGGCCTGCCGCTCAAGTCGAAGTAGCCAGACTCGCAAACCAGGTTCGACGTGTCGTACGGATGTCCTGGTCGTACCCGCCGGCGATCAGCGCCTCGTCGCTGGAGATCGCGGTGGCCGTCATGAATTCGCGAGATGCGTCGAAGTTCCCGTCGAGCCGCTTGAACGCGCCATCCGCCAGCACCTCGGCGAAGGCTGCTCCGCTAGCGACAATGAGCCGTCCGTCGGGGAAGATGGCGATGCCGCCCTCGAGCTTGTAGCGCGACGCAGCCATGGCGGCGCCCGCCGTCACGACCTGCCCGTCGTAGAGCTCGCACGCGGCCAGCCGGCCGCGCGGGAAACGTCGGTGTCCGCCCCCTGCCCACCGACAATCAGGATGCGGCCGTCGGCCAGGCGGCCGACACCGTGCTTGAGGCGCGCCGCGGCGAGATCCGGGCCAGCCGAGAAGCTCTCCGATCGAGGATCGAAGATTTCGGTAGAGGCGAGCACCTTGTCTCCCTCGCCGCCACCCGCAACCAGGACCCGACCGTCGGCAAGCGTCGTCGCGGTATGCCCGGCACGTTCGGTCAGCATCGGCCCGACCGGCACGGACATGCCAGTGGCAGGATCAAGCAGCTCCGCGCTCGCGGTCATCCGATAGCCGGGGCGCGATCCACCGCAGATCAGCACGCGTCCATCATGCAGCAGCGCGAGCGCTCCGGCGGTCCGTCGGTCGGTCAGATCGGCGAGGTGACGGAAGCCGCTGCCGGGCTCGCAAATCTCGGCCGTCGAGACCTCGCGGTCCCATTCGCCGCCGACCACCAGGACGCGATCATCCGCCATCCCAGCGGCAATTGGCTGAATGCGGGACCGACGCAACTCAGGGCCGGCAACGAAAGCACGTGACCTCGGATCGAACAGATCGGTCGTTGCAAGTGCGCGGCCCTCGGACGAAAAGCCGCCAATGCACAGAACCCCCCCGTCCGGACGGGCGACGGCGGCGTGAGTTGCGCGCGGCGTCGTCATCAGGGGACCGTCCGACACGCCTCGATGCGAACCCACGGCATGGGCCGGGCCGCCGGCTATCCCCGATGCGAGAAGCGCCGCGCCACCGAAGGTGATGTCGCGGCGGCTCGCCAATCAGCGGGTTCCGTACATGCGGTCGCCCGCGTCGCCCAGCCCGGGCACGATGTAGCCCTTCTCGTTGAGATGGTCGTCGATCGCAGCGGTGAACACCGGCACGTCGGGGTGGGCGTGGATGAACTTGTCGATGCCCTCGGGCGCCGCCAGCAGGCACAGGAAGCGGATATTGTTGGCGCCGCGCTCCTTGAGCTTGTCGATCGCCGCAATGGATGAATTGGCGGTGGCCAGCATCGGGTCGACGACGATGATCAGGCGGTTGTCGAGCTCGCTCGGCGCCTTGAAGTAGTACTCCACCGGCTGCAGCGTTTCGTGGTCGCGATAGATGCCGATGTGTGCGACGCGTGCCGCCGGCACGAGGTCGAGCATGCCGTCGAGCAGACCGTTGCCGGCCCGCAGGATCGATGCGAACACCAGCTTCTTGCCCTTGATGGTCGGCGCCTCGATCTTGGCGAGCGGCGTTTCGATGGGGATCATCTCGAGCTCGAGATCGCGCGTAACCTCGTAGCACATGAGGTGCGCGATCTCGCGCAGCAGCCGCCGGAAGCCGGCGATCGAGGTGTCCTTGTCGCGCATGATCGTCAGCTTGTGCTGGATCATGGGGTGGTCGATGACAGTAACTTTGGCCATGGGAACCCCGCGCGCGTGACTAGAGGAACGACCGCCCATGCCTGCCCGGTGCCAGACCGAGCCAGTGGGCGACGCTCTCGCCAATATCCGCAAATGTCGTGCGGAGTCCAACGGTCCCGGCGCTGAGGCTGGGGGAAAAGCAGAGGATCGGCACCTGCTCGCGCGTATGGTCGGTGCCAACCCAGCTCGGATCGTTGCCATGGTCCGCCGTCAGCACCAGCAGATCGTCGGGCCGAAGCCTGGCGATCAGCTCGGGCAACCGCGCGTCGAACGCCTCAAGTGCCCCGGCATAGCCCGGAATATCGCGGCGGTGGCCAAACTCCTGGTCGAAGTCGACGAAATTGGTCATCACGTAGTCGCCGTCGCGCGCCATCTCGAGCGCCTCGAGCGTGCGGTCGAACAGCACCATGTTGCCGGAGGCCTTGATCTTGTGGGTCACGCCTGAGCCCGCATAGATGTCCGAAATCTTGCCGATGGCGAAGACCTGCCTTCCCGCCGCCTTGGCACGGTCGAGCAGTGTCGGCTCGGGCGGCGAGATGGCAAAATCCCGCCGATTGCCCGTGCGCTTGAATGTATCGCGGGTCTCGCCGGTGAACGGCCGCGCGATAACGCGCCCGATCATCATGGGCGCGGTGAGCTTGAAGGCCTCCTCGCAGACCTCATAGAGCCGCTGCAGCCCGAAATGCTCCTCGCTCGCGGCGATCTGGAACACCGAGTCGATCGAAGTGTAGCAGATGGGCTTGCCGGTCCGGATCGACTCCTCGCCATATTCCTGGATCACGGGCACGCCCGAGGCGTGTTTGTTGCCGAGGATACCGGGCAGGTTGGCGGTCCTGATCAGCGCTTCGGTGAGCTCGGCGGGGAAGCTCGGGATCGTCTGCGGGAAGTAGCCCCAGGCGAACGGCACCGGTACGCCGGCGATCTCCCAATGGCCCGACGGGGTATCCTTGCCTTTGCTCACTTCGCGGCCGACGCCCCAGCGCCCCCCCTTGGGCTGATCGGTGAGCCCGCGCGGCACGCGACCAGTCGACAGCTTCGCTGCCGCGCCCAACCCCAGTGCGTCCATGTTGGGGAGCTTGAGGTCGTAATGCTCCGCGATGTGGCCCAGGGTGTCGGACCCAAGGTCATTGTGTCCATGGCCATCGCTGTAGTCGGCCGCATCGGGCGCACCGCCGATGCCGAAGCTGTCGAGAATGCAGACAATGGCTCTGGGCATCACGCACCTTCCCTGAAATCGATCCGCTCGGGGATGAGCGGGTGCTTGGGCGCGCTGTCGCCGAGCCTGTAAGCCACGATCAGCCGTCGCTCTGCGTCGGCCGCGGTGGCTTCGTCGCGGGCATGGAGCCGCGCGATCGGCGTCTCGCTATCGACCCTGGCGCCAAGCCCCGCCAGCCGGTCGAAGCCGACCGCATGGTCGATCGTGTCTGTTGGCATCCGGCGGCCGCCGCCAAGTGCGACAACGGCCATGCCGACGCCGCGCGTATCGATGGCGCCGACGACGCCCGGATTTGGCGCGAAGACGTCCCGCACGATCGGCGCCGCCTCGAGATGGCTGTCCATCTTCTCGACGAAGTCCGCGGGTCCGCCGAGCATCGTCACCATCTGGCTGAAGTGCTCCTTGGCCTTGCCCGTCGACAGCGCCGCGTGCACAGCGTGCCGCGCATTGCCGCTGAACCCGGTGAGCTCCAGCGCGGCGGCGCTTAGCGCCAACGTCACTTCGAGCAGCCGCGGGTCGCGGTGCTTGCCCGTGAGGAACTCCACCGCATTCCGAATCTCGAGGGCATTGCCCGCCGCGGTCGCTAGCGGCTCGTTCATGTCGGTGATCAACGCCGCCGTCCTTGTCCCGGCACCGTTGGCCACATTGACGAGGCTTTCGGCCAGCTCGCGCGACTTATCGAGCGTGGGCATGAACGCGCCCGAACCCGATTTCACGTCGAGGATCAGCGCGCCAAGCCCGGCCGCCAGCTTCTTGCTCAGGATCGAGGCAGTGATCAGCGAGACGTTCTCGATCGTCCCCGTCACATCGCGGATCGAATAGAGAATCTTGTCGGCCGGAGCGAGATCGGCCGTCTGTCCGATGATGGCGCAGCCCGCTTCCTTCGTCACCCTGCGGAACAGCTCGTTGTCGGGCTGCGTCGTATAGCCGGGGATCGAGTCGAACTTGTCGAGCGTCCCGCCCGTGTGTCCCAAGCCGCGCCCCGAGATCATCGGCACATAGACGCCGCACGCGGCAAGGATCGGGGCGAGCATCAGGCTCACATTATCGCCAACACCACCGGTCGAGTGCTTGTCGACCACCGGACCGTCGAGATCGGACCAATCGAGCACCGTTCCAGAGTCGCGCATCGCTTCCGTCAGCGCCACGCGCTCGTCGAGCGTCATGTTGCGGAAGAACACCGCCATCGCGAAGGCAGCGGCCTGAGCGTGACTCACCGAACCATCGGTCAGCCCGGCGATGAACTGCCCGATCTCACCCCTGGTGAGGACTTCCCCATCGCGCTTGCGGACGATGACTTCTTGCGGAAGGAAGACCATCTGTCACGCCCCGTAGGGCACCCAGACGTTCTTGACCTGCGTGGCGCGGCGGAGGAAGTAGTCGCCTTCGAACTTCGTCTTGTCGCTCAGATCGTAATAGAGCCCGCGCGAGGTCCAGGTCTGCTTGAGATTGCCGGCGCTCGCTTTTTCGACCATTGCCGAGGTTGCCGCGTCACCGGCGAACCACATGGCATCGATACCGTCGTGCTCGGCCATCGTCTTGGCCAGCGCCGCCGAAGCGCCGGTGACGATGTTGATGACGCCCGCCGGCACGTCCGAAGTTTCGATCACCTGGTAGAGGTCGGTGACCGACAGCGGCGCCGTCTCGGAAGGCACCAGCACCACCGGGTTGCCCATGGCGAGCGCCGGGGCCAGCAGCGCGATCGAGCCCAGCAGCGGCCGGCTCGGCGGTGCCACGATGCCCATGACGCCGATCGGCTCGACCATGGCCACGGCGATCATGCGGACCGGCGGATTGTGAACCGCGCCATCGTACTTGTCGACCCAGCCGGCAAAGGCGAACAGCCGTTCGACCGAGGCCGCAACTTCCTTCTGCGCCAAGGCCAGAGATTCGCCGGTCTGCGCGCGGATGCGGCGCGCAAATTCGTCCGAACGGTATTCCAGATTCTCGGCGAGGAAGTAGAGAATCTGGCTGCGACTGTGCGCCGTCGCGGTGCCCCAGCCGAGCGCAGCGCGCGCCGCCTCAACCGCATTGCGGATGTCCTTGCGGTTGCCGTCACCCACTTCGCCGACGATCTCACCGCCTGGCCCGTACACGGGGCGCGAGTATCCGGAGTCCGGCCGCGCCTGTTTGCCGCCGATATACATCTTGGCGGTCTGGTCGATCCCGCCGGCGTCGAGTTCGCCGCCACGCTCGGTTGCCTTCGGGGCGGCGAAGGGCTTCAGCCCCTTCTCCCAGGCGGGCTTCAGATAGACCGCCATGCCTTCCTTGCCGCCCTCGCGGCCATAGCCCGATTCCTTGTAGCCGCCGAAGCCGACGGCCGCGTCGAAATTGTTGGTGCTGTTCACCCAGACCACGCCCGCCTTGATCTTGGGCGCGATGTCGAGCGCGAGGTTCACGTTCTCGGTCCAGATCGTCGCCGCGAGACCGTATTTGGTGTTGTTGGCAAGCTGCACGGCCTCTTCGGGGGTGCGGAAGCTCATCGCCACCAGCACCGGCCCGAAGATCTCCTCGGTCACCAGCGTGTGGCTCGGCGAGACCCCGGTCACCAGCGTCGGTTTAAGGAAGCAGCCACCTTCCGGCAGGTCGTAGTCCGGCTCGTAGTACTGCCCGCCTTCGGCGACACCACGCTTCATCAGGTCGCGGATGCGTTCGACCTGCACCGGGGCAACCAGCGCGCCGATATCGACGGCCTTGTCGAGCGGATCGCCGACGCGCAGCGTTGCCATGCGCGCCTTGAGCTTGGCGATGAAGCGTTCCTCGACGCTCTCCTGGATCAGGAGGCGCGAGCCGGCGCAGCACACCTGCCCCTGGTTGAACCAGATGGCATCGACCAGCCCCTCTATGGCGCTGTCGAGATCGGCGTCGTCGAAGACGATGTAAGGCGACTTGCCGCCGAGCTCGAGCGACAACCCCTTGCCCGACCCCGCCGTTGCGGCGCGGATGATCTTCCCCACCTCGGTGGAGCCGGTGAAAGCGATCTTGTCGACATCGGGATGATTGACGATTGCCGCGCCGGTATCGCCCTGCCCGGTGACGATGTTGACCACGCCAGGCGGCAGCTTCGCCCTCTCGACGATCTCGGCAAACAGCAGCGCGGTGAGCGAGGTGAACTCGGCCGGCTTCAGCACAACGGTGTTGCCGGCGGCAAGCGCCGGCGCAATCTTCCACGCCAGCATGAGCAGCGGAAAATTCCAGGGAATGATCTGACCGCACACACCGTAAGGCACCATGCCCGGCAGTTCGCGCTCGAGGTGCTGCGCCCAGCCGGCGTGATGATAGAAGTGCCGTGCGACGAGCGGAATATCGATGTCCCGGCTCTCGCGGATCGGCTTGCCGTTGTCCATGCTTTCCAGCACCGCGAACAGGCGGCTGTGCTTCTGCACGAGGCGCGCGATGGCATAGAGGTACTTGCCGCGTTCGTAGCCCGAGAGAGCGCTCCACGCCGGGAACGCAGCACGCGCCGCCTTGACGGCCCTGTCCACGTCAGCCGCCGAACCGTCGGTCACGTCGGCGAGCTTCCTGCCGTTCGCCGGATTGTCCGAGGCGAAGGTTTTGCCCGGCTTGGTCCATTTGCCGTTGATGAAGTGCCCGAACTTGCCGCCCTTGCTCGCGAGCCAGGCCAGCGCCGGCTCCGGACTCTCGGGGGCCGGACCGTAATCGAGCGACTGGAAGATTTCGGCGATCTTGTTCATGTCACACCATCGGCATGCGGTAGTCGGCCGCGTAGTGGCCGGTGAGGCCGTGTTCGAGCTGGCGCTCGATATCGGTCAGGAGGCTGGACGCGCCGAAGCGGAAGAGGTGGGGCTCGAGCCAGTGCGTGCCCAGTTCCTCCTTCATGAGCGCCATGTAGTCGAGCGCCGTCTTGGCGGCGGCGATGCCGCCTGCCGGCTTGTAGCCGATCTCGATGCCCGTCTCGTCGCGGAACCAGCGGATCATGCGGACCATCGACAGCGACGTCTGAAGGTTGGCGTTGACCTTCTCCTTGCCTGTAGAGGTCTTGATGAAGTCGGCGCCGGCCAGCATGCAGACCAGCGAGGCCTTTGCGACATTGGTCTGCGTCGCAAGCTCGCCCGTGCCGAGGATTGTCTTGATGTGCGCGTCACCGCACGCTTTGCGCATGGCGCGAACCTCATCGTAGAGGGCCTGCCAGTCGCCGCGCAGCACCATGCCCCGCTCGATAACGATATCGATCTCGTTGGCGCCATCGGCGACCGAGGCTTCGATCTCGGCCAGTCGCGTCGAGAGCGGCGCGAGACCGTGCGGAAAGGCGGTGGACACGGCCGCCACATTGATGCCGGTCCCCTTGAGGGCATCGACGGCGGTCTTGACGAAGGAATGATAGACGCACACCGCGGCCGGGCGCACGTCGAGGTTACCCACGCCGAGGCCGTCGAGGATATCCTGCCGGACCGGGTGCCGGGCCTTGGCGCAGAGCCGCTCGACGCGGCCCGGCGTGTCGTCGGAATTGAGCGTCGTCAGATCCATCAGCGTGATGGCGCGCAGCAGCCAGGCGACCTGCCAGTCCTTCTTGACCGTGCGGCGGGCGCCGATCGTCGCGGCGCGGCGCTCGAGCGCCGAGCGATTCATCCGCACGCGACCGACCCAGTCGAGGTCGAGCGGGAAGCCCGGATTGCGCTCGGGCGGGGTCAGTGGCCCCGTTGGTCTGGACGCGGACGCGTCCGTCGGGCGGTCGACAACTCTCAGACTCATATCGCCTCCAATGACGCCGCCATCAGCCGCTCGCGCGGCCCGGCGCCGGCACGGCTCGGTTGTTGGTGCTCGTGCGAAATCCGGATGGCCCAAAATAGCAAAGATAGATGCCCTCCGTCGACACTCCGTCGGGGCGGGCACCTATCTCACGGGCCGTCGACCTGAGGGCGGGGTCGTCGGCTTTGCCCATCATAACGAGGCGACTCCGCGACGGTTCCGTGCCACTCGCAAGCTCATTTGGGTAGATACTCCGGCCCGAACGAATGGGGCAGCAGTTGCGCCACGGTCTGGCTGAGCGGCGCACCGTCGACGCCGTGGCTGATCACCACCACGTCCTGGTCGGCGAATTCGCGGATACGCTGGCGGCAGCCGCCGCAGGGCGTCACCGGCGCCGTGCCCGGGCCCGTCACATAGAGGCGCGTGATGCGCTTGCCGCCCCCCGCGATCATCGCAGCGATGGCGGAGGCTTCGGCGCAATTGCCGATCGGATAGGCGGCGTTCTCGACATTGGCGCCGGCATAGATCTTGCCGTCGTCGGCGAGGATCGCCGCGCCCACATGGAAGCGTGAGTAAGGGGCATAGGCCCGCGCGCGCACCGCTTCGGCGGCGGCGAACAGTTCTGCGTCGGAAGCCACCTACCGCTCCTTGGTGTAGGGAAGGCCCGCGGCCTTGGGCGCGACGGCGCGCCCGATGAAGCCGGCGAGCAGGATCACCGTGAGGATGTAGGGCAGCACCTGGATCGCCTGCACGGGGATCTCGCCGATATAGGGGAATTTGATGCCCTGCAGGCGCAGCTGCACCGCGTCGAGGAACCCGAACATCAGGCAGACGAGCAGCGCCGGCCACGGCTTCCACTTGGCGAAGATCAGCGCCGCGAGCGCGATATAGCCGCGGCCCGCCGCCATGTTGGGAATGAAGCCGGCGCCCGCCGCGATCGACAGATACGCGCCGCCGATGCCCACCAGTACGGCCGTGATGATCAGCGCCTGATAGCGCAGCAGCGTCACCGAAATACCGGCCGTGTCGATCGCCTTGGGGTTTTCGCCCACGGCGCGCAGCCTGAGGCCGAAGCGCGTGCGGAACAGCACCCAGGCGGTGATCGGCACGGCCAGGATCGCGAAATAGGTGATGAGGCTGTAGCCCGAGATCAGGCCGGAATAGATCGGCCCGATGATGGGCACGTTCCGCAGTTCAGCCGCGAATGGCAGTTGCAGCGGACCAAAGCGCTGATCGGCCGAGAGCTGCGGTGTGAAGCCGCCGCGCTTGAACCAGCTCGTGCCCAGATATGTCGTCAGGCCCGCCGCGAGGAAGTTGAGCGCGACGCCCGAGATGGTCTGGTTGCCCTTGAAGTTGATCGAAGCGAGCCCGTGCACGCCCGAGAACAGCAGCGCGCCGCCGATGCCCGCCAGCAGGGCCAGCCAGGGCGATCCCGTCAGCGCCGCAACCGTCGCCGCCGTGAATGCCGAGGCCAGGAGCTTGCCCTCGAGGCCGATGTCGACGATGCCGGCGCGCTCCGAATAGAGGCCGGCGAGACAGGCGAGGATGAGGGGCGTCGCGAGGCGAACCGTCTGCGCGAGGATGTTGACAATATCGATGAGGTCCATCAGCGCGCTCCCCCGGAAGGAGTCGCCGCGCTGAACAGCCGGGCCAGCGGCGTGCGGAGCATGTCGCCCATCGCGCCCGTGAACAGGATCACCAGCGCCTGGATGGTGACGATCATCTCGCGCGTGATGCCGGGCATGGAGAACGCCAGCTCGCTGCCGCCCTGGTAGAGCACGCCGAACAGCAGCGCGGACAGGCCCACGCCGATGGGGTGCCCCTTGCCCATGAAGGCCACGGCAATACCGACAAAGCCCGCGCCGTTGACGTAGTTCATGATCAGCCGGCCATGCACGCCGCCGACATTGTTCACCGCGATCATCGCCACGATCGCGCCCGAGAGCGCCATCACCAGCATGATCATCTTCTGGTTCGAGATGCCCGCATAGTTGGCCGCCGCCTGGTTGTGGCCCAGCGCGCGCACTGCGTAGCCGAACTTGGTCCGCCAGATCAGCCAGTAGAAGGCGAACAGCCCGCCGATCGCGAGAAACACCGTGACGTTGACCGGCGCCGTCTTGAAATAGGGAATGAAGGTATTGAGCTTGAGCACGCGGCTGACCATTTCGATCGGCGCGCTCTCGTCGGAGGCGACCGTCGGCGGCTTGAGAAAGCGCGCGATGATGAAGCTCATCATCGAAGTCGCGATGAAGTTGAACAGGATCGTGGTGATCACGATGTGGCTGCCGCGCTTGGCCTGCAGGTAGCCCGGAATGTACGCCCATCCGGCGCCGAACAGCGCGCCGGCGATGATCATCAGCGGGAACATCAGCGTCCAGTGGAGGCCGTTGAGCGCCAGCGCGATCAGGATCACGCCCAGCCCCGCCACATAGGCCTGGCCTTCGGCGCCGATGTTGAACAGGCCGGCATGCATGGCCAGCGACACGGCGAGGCCGGCGAAGATAAAGTCCGTGGTGTAGTAGAGCGTGTAGCCGAAGCCCGTCCCGTAGCCGAACGCGCCAAACAGCATGACCTGCACCGCCCGCAGCGGATTCTGCCCCACCGACAGAACGATGAGCCCGCCGATCAGGAAGGCTATGATGACGTTCAGCAGCGGCAGCAGGGCCACGTCGACCCAGCGCGGCAAGGGGCTGTTCATCAGGCGTCGCCCTTTCCGGCATTGTTCTTGAGCGTTCCCGCTCCGGCGGCGGTCGGGGTCGCGCTGTGCACGCCGGTCATCAGCAGACCGAGCTCGGTCTCGTCGGCAGTCGCCGGATCGGCCTCGCCGACGATCTTGCCGTCGAAGATCACGAGGATACGGTCGCTGAGCGAGCGGATCTCGTCGAGCTCCACCGACACCAGCAGGATCGCCTTGCCGGCATCGCGCATCTTGATGATCTGGTTGTGGATGAACTCGATGGCGCCGATGTCGACGCCGCGCGTCGGCTGGCCGACGATCAGCACATCGGGATTGCGCTCCATCTCGCGCGCCAGGACGATCTTCTGCTGGTTGCCGCCCGAGAAATTGGCGGTCTTGAGATCCTTGCTGGGCGGCCGGATGTCGAATTTCTTGATGTACTCGTCGGCCGTCTTGCGGGCGAGGTCGATGTCGAGGCCGAGACCCTTGCCGTACTTGTCCTGATAACCCAGGATCGAGTTCTCCCATTCGGAGAACGCTGTCACGAGCCCTTCGCGCAGCCGATCCTCGGGCACGTGCGCAAGACCAGCCGCGCGGGCACGCGCCGCACCGTCGTCGCCCTCGAGCGACAGCGGCGCGCCGTTGAGGCGCACGACGCCGAGCAGCTGGTCGCGCATCCCCGAGACGGACTCAAGCAGTTCCGACTGGCCGTTGCCGGCAACACCGGCAATGCCGACGATCTCGCCGGCCCGCACATTGAAGCTCACGCCCTTGACGCGCGGCACCTTGAAGTCGTCGGTGACCACGAGGTTCTCGACCTCGAGCAGCACCTTGCCCGGATTGGCCGGGCCCTTCTCGACACGCAGCAGCACGCGGCGGCCCACCATCAGCTCGGCGAGTTCGCCCGGCGAGGTGTCCTTGGTCTGAAGCGTCTTGACCATCGCGCCCTGGCGCATCACCGACACCTCGTCGGTGATGGCCATGATCTCGCGCAGCTTGTGCGTGATCAGGATGATCGTCTTGCCCTCGTCGCGGAGGGTGCGAAGGATGCGGAACAGATGATCGGCCTCGGCCGGCGTCAGCACGCCGGTGGGCTCGTCGAGGATCAGTACCTCGGCGCCGCGATAGAGCGCCTTGAGAATTTCGACGCGCTGCTGCTGGCCGACCGACAGATCCTCGATGACCGCTTCGGCGTCCACCTCGAGCTCATAGTCGTCGGCGAGGCGCTTCAGCACCTGCCGCGCCTTGGCATAGGTGGGCGCCAGCAGCGGCGAATCCTCAGCGCCCAGAACGACGTTCTCGAGCACTGTCATGTTGTCGACCAGCATGAAGTGCTGGTGCACCATGCCGATGCCCAGTGCGAGGGCGTGACGGGAATCGGTGATGCTGTGCGGCGCGCCGTTGACCCGGATCTCGCCGCTGTCGGCGGTGTAGAAGCCGTAAAGGATGGACATCAGCGTCGATTTGCCGGCGCCGTTCTCTCCCACGATGCCGTGCACCGTGCCGCGCTTGATCTGGAGATTGATGTCGCGGTTGGCGTGAACCGGACCGAAATGCTTGTTGATCCCGATCAGCTCGATCGCCAGAGAAGAAGCAGCGGCCATATCGGGCCGCTGCTCAGTGTTCTGGTTCAGACTATCTTCCATGTGACGTCCAAACCTCCGTGACGGATCAGACCGGGCAGGCCTTGTCCGAACGGAAGTCGTGCACCTTGATCTCGCCCGAGATGATCTTGGCGGTCGCGTCATCGACGGCGGCCTTGATCTCGGGAGTGATCAGCGAAGCGTTGTTGTCGTCGAAGGCCGGGCCGACGCCGTCCTCGGCAACGCCAAGAACGGTGTGGTCGGCAACGAACGTGCCCTCGGAGAACGACTTGAACGCCTCGTAGGTCGCAACGTCGACCTTCTTCTGCATCGAGGTCAGCACGCTGCCCGGATGCATGTAGTTCTGGTTCTGGTCGACGCCGATGCTGAGCACGCCACGGTCGGCGGCGGCCTGCAGCACGCCGTTGCCGGCGCCGCCGGCCACGGCGAACACGACGTCCGCGCCCTGGTCGATCTGCGTGTTGGCGACTTCGGTCGCCTTGGCCACGTCGTTAAAGGCCTCGAAGGCCGTGCCGACGTAGTTCTGAAGCACCTTGATCTGCGGGTTGACCGAGAGCGCACCCTGCTTGTAGCCGCAGGCAAACGCTTCCAGCAGTTCGAAGTTGAACGCCGGAATGACACCAACGGTGCCGGTCTTGGACGCTAGGGCGGCCATCACGCCGACCAGGTACGAGCCTTCCTGCTCCTTGAACTCGATCGACTTCACGTTGGGCAGGTCGACGAAGCTGTCGATGATCACGAACTTGGTGTCCGGGAACTCGGCGGCGACGGTGCTCAGCGAGCTGACCCAGTTGAAGCCCGGCACGAGGATCGGGGAGTAGCCGCGTTCGGCGAACTGGCGCAGCGACTGCTCGCGCTGGGCGTCGCCGCCGGTGAGGTCGATCTCACCGAAGGTGCCGCCGGTTTCCTGCGCCCAGCGGGTCGCGCCGTTGAATGCCGATTCGTTGAAGCCCTTGTCGTACTTGCCGCCACCGTCATAGAGCAGCGCGGGGTCGGCGAGCGCGGCACCGGCAATCATCGCGGTTGCGGCAACACCTGCGGCCAAAGCGGCAAGGTGCCGGTTGAAGTTGATCATGAATGTCTCCCTGTTCACGCAGGGAAGCGGCGTGCTGCCGCGTGACATGCCCCCGCGCGTTGGCAAAGGATACAATCGTGCATTTCCCTTGCTCGCAAGAGGGAAAACCGCGTTTTTTGAACGGTTGGTCAAAATTCGCGTGGACGACGGCGGCGCGCTTCCGCTACTCGCGCTCCAGCGCTGTGACGACCACGCCCATCTCGGTGCCGATCGACTCGAAGAACCCGTCGATGAGCTTCTGCGCCGAATTGCCGATGAGCTGGCGGCCCAGCCGCATGATGCCACCATCGGCGTGTCCAGCCGCTGCGAACGTTAGCATGGTGCCACCGGGCGCGTCCTCAAGGGCGATGTCGGCCGCCGCCTGGGCCATGCCGAGCAATCCGCCCTTGCCGCGGCCGGACAGTGTGTAGCTTTGCGCCGGAAGCACGTTGGAAAGAACCAGCTCTCCCGCAAAAGTCGGATGGACGATGCCCAGGCTGACCTTGATGCTGAGGTCGAGCGTGGACGCCGAGGTCCATGCGATCGCCTGGCAGCCCGGAATCACCGCTCCGAGCACCCTGGTGTCGTTCAGCGCCGCCCACACTTCGGCCCGTTTTGCGCCGAACAGGTAGCGGCCACCAAAATCCACGGCTTTCAGGCCCTTTCCATGCGTCTTTTTCGCACCATATCCCGCAAAATAGTGACCGGGCCCGTCCCTATCAATTGGTGAGGCCGGGAGCGTCACATAAATTGGCGGTACGCCGTGCCGCACGACAAAAAGGACAACGACCCAATGGCGACTGAAGTCATGGAAAAGCCGCTGCAGTATCTCGACAAGGCCGTCGGAGCGATCCGCGACCTGGGCATCTGGCCGGAATCGTCGGCCGAGCAGCCGATCACGGGCCTGCTCAACGAGATCACCGCCCTCGACGAGAACAAGGTTGTCCTGATCGGGCGGACGCTGACGCAGGCCAGCGCCTTCAACGAGGTCGTCCGCTCGCAGGTCGCGGCCATGAATGTGGGCAACCGCTACGAAGAGATCACCAACGGCTTCAACTCCATCCGCGACGACGCCAAGGGCATGGTCGACCAGCTCGAGGACGGCAAGCTCGACCTCATGGAGCGCGTGGGCAATGTGTGGATGAAGGTGTCGCGGGGCGATATCGCGACGCGCTTCAACAAGATCCGCGACACCTATCTCGACGTCTCCAAGGAGACGAAAAACCAAATCGACCGCGAGCACATCATCCTCGAAGCCTATCGCGACTTCCGCGGCGCGCTGAAGCAGGCGGAAGTGATGGCGCTCGAACTGCTCGACGTCGCCACCAAGCATCTCGACGACAAGAAAACCGACCTCCAGACCGCGGCCGCGGCGCTGACCGCCTTCACCGAGGGCACGCCGGCCGACCGGGCGCGGCTCGAAATGACGCGCGACGAGAAGCTGCGCGACCTGCAGAACGAGGAACGCCGCTACCAGATCGCCAAGGATCTTTCGGACAACCTCACGATCTCCTACTCGACGTCCGAAGTCATCATGGCCCGCCTGATGCAGACGACCAACGCCAAGGAGCGCGTCTACCAGCAGTCGGTGTCGTTCTTTTCGACCAATGAGACAGTGTTCACGGCGCTGTCGGCCTCGTTCACGGGGTTGTTCGGCCTGCATGAGTCGACCGAGACGCTCAACGCCATGAAGGAAGGCGTGTCGAAGTCGCTCGAAACGCTCGCCGAGATCGGCGGCAAGGTGCAGGAAGAGGCGGTCAAGGCCGGCTATGGCCCGACTATCCGCGCCGATGCGGTCAAGAAACTCGTCGACTCCGTGGTCACCTTCCAGGAGAAGTCGCGCCTCATCATCGACGAGATGCGCGTCCAGGCCACCAAGAATTCCGCCGAGATCCGCGACGCGGTCGAAGACGGCAAAAAGCGCCTCGCGCAGCTCGCCGCCGACGGCAACGCCCTGCTGCTCGAGGCCAAGGCGAACTAACGGACGACAGTGAGCGCAACTGAACCGATGAGCGCCGCGACCACGGCCGATAAGGCCCCGCTCGACGACGTCATGCTCGCCATGGACGTCGTCGACACCCTTCGCCACAACCAGGATCTGGTGGCGCGCGAGCTCGCAGGTGAGGCGCGCGAGAAGCAGCTCATCGAGCGGCTGCGCACGATCTATCACCAGCAGGGCATCGAGGTGACCGACGCCATCCTCAAGCAGGGCGTTGCCGCGCTCGAGGAAAGCCGGTTCGTCTACACCCCGCCCAAGCCGAGCCTCGGCGTCTCGTTCGCCAGGCTCTACGTCGCCCGCAAGCGCTGGCTGCCGGCGGCCTTTGCCCTGTTCCTGATGCTGGCGATCGGGCTGGGCGGCTACTTCCTCGTCTGGGCGCCCTACCGGGCTGCGCAGCAGGAGCAGGTGCGCGTCGAGCTGGCCGAGCAGATGCCGGCGCAAATGGATGCGCTCTACCAGACGATCTTTGAGGAAACCAAGGTGACGCAGGCCGCCGACGACGCAGCGCTGATCCGCGACCGCGGCAAGCGGGCCGCCGCGGAAGGCGACCGGGCCGGCGCCACGCAGGCGATCGCCGACCTGACGAGCATTCGCGACACGCTGCGGCAGGAATACCAGCTCCGTGTCGTCAGCCGCGACGGGGCGAAATCGGGCTTCTGGACCTTCCCCGAGGTCAACACCGAGGCGACCAATTACTACGTGGTGGTCGAGGCGATCGACTCGCACGGGGTGGCGCTGAAGCTGCCCATCCTCAACGAGGAGAACAACCAGACCGAGACCGTCGATATCTGGGGCATCCGCGTGCCCGAGAGCGTCTACCGCGCGGTCGAGGCCGACAAGCGCGATGACGGCATCATCCAGCGCAACATCGTGGGCCTCAAGGAATTCGGCTATCTCGATCCGAGCTACCTGATCCAGGTGCTCGGTGGCGCCGTGACGCGGTGGTGACAAGATGAGCGTTTCCGGACCCGAAGCCCTCCGCTCCCTCGACGAGGCCCTGCGCGACATCCGCCGCGAGGAGGACGAAATCGCCAAGCGGCTCGCCCGCTCGGCCGAACTCATCACCCGCATGCGCGAGCAGGAAGGCGAACTGCTGAGCGCCCTGGCGCAGGTGCGGCTCGATCCGGCGACGCAGGCGGAGCTGCGCGGCCAGATCAGCGCCGCCGAGGTCAAGGCGCGCGACATGCTCAAGGCGCATGGCGAGGAACTGGGGGCCTCCGAGGGCAAGCTCAGCACGCTGGATGGCGACATCTCAGCCGCCATCGCCGAGCGCACGAAGTTGCAGGACGACGCGACGCGCCGCAATGACGAGCTCAAGGCGCTGAGCGACCGCGTGCGGCCGCAGCTCCAGTCGGACTCCGCCTTCGCGCAGAAACTCGCCGCGGCACGGGAACTGGCGGCCATTGCCGGCGAGAGCCTGCGCAAGACCACGCAGGCCGAGGCCGACCGCGAGCAGAAGGGCCGGCCCTATCGCGACGACCCGCTGTTCATGTATCTGTGGAACGCCGGCTACGGCACGCGCACCTATCGCGCCAATAACCTCGTCGTCTGGCTCGACGGCATCGTGGCGCGGATGGTGGGCTTCCCAGAGGCGCGCCCCAATTTCGCGATGCTGAACGAAATCCCGCTGCGCCTGCGCGAGCATGCCGAGCGGCAGCAGGACAACGCCAAGACGGCGAGCGACGAACTCACCGCGCTCGAGAACGAGGCCATCGACAAGGCGGGCGGCAAGGCAGCCCGCGAGGCGATCGAGAAGATTTCCGCCGACATCGCCGCGCTCGACGAGCGCGTGGTGGGCCTGCAGGACGACCGCGACGAAGCGCTCAAAGTGCAGCGCGAGCTGGCGCAGGGCAGCGACCCGGCGTTCGCCGCCGCCATCAAGGGCCTCGCCCAGGCGCTCGGCCGCGAAGACCTCAAGACCCTCCTCGCCGAGGCGCGCGAGACACGCACCGGGCAGGACGACACCATTGTCGCCCAGATCGACGACGTGCGCCAGCGCGCCAAGCAGGAGGACGAGGAGACGCTCGACCAGAAACAGCGGCTGAAGACGCTGGCGGCGCGGCGGCGCGAGCTCGAGGACATCCAGTACGAGTTCAAGAAACAGGGCTTCGACAACCCGCGTTCGAGCTTCGGCAAGGACGATCTGGTGGGCGACCTGCTCAACGACTTCCTGCGCGGCGGCATCAGCGCCGCCAATTACTGGGACCAGTGGCAGCGCAGCCAGCGCTGGAGCGGCCCGCGCGACGACTGGAACTTCGACAAGCGCTTCGGCGGTCCCGATCGCGACGATGATGACGACGATGACGACCGGCGCGATAATCCGTGGGGCGATTTCCGCTGGCCCGACAATTCGTTCTCGGGCGGCGGCTCGAACCGCAAGGGCTATGGCGGACCGGGCGGCGGCTGGGGCCGCATCACCTTCGGCAACAAGGGCGGCGGCGGTGGAACGACGTTTTCGCGGCCACGCTCGGGCTCGAGCGGCAACCGCAGCGGCGGCGGCTTCAAGACCGGCGGCGGGTTCTAGCCGCCCTGCCCCTTCGCGCCCTGCAGCGCGTCGATGACGCGGTTCATCAGGCCCAGCAACTGCGCCATCTCGGCTTCGTCCAGGACGGCAGCCGCGGCTGCGTTGGCACGGCGCGCCGCGGCGACCGCGGGACCTTTGGCCGCCTCGCCTTTCGCCGTCAGCACCAGCACCGCGGCCGGGTCCGCCGCGAACCGCTCGATGAGGCCGGCTTCGGCCATCGCCACGACCAGCGCATCGATGTCGGCCACCTCCATCTCCTGGGTGGCGGCGAGGCTCGCCCGCGACACCGGCGTATCGCCGAACCACAGCTCCACCAGGAGCGGGAACATCGGGGGGGCGATGCCGAGCGGAACCAGCCCTTCGCCCGCTACCTCGTGGAACAGCCGCGCCATCAGATTGGCGAGATAGCCGGGCGCCTGCGGGCGGTCGGGATTGGGCATCGCCTACTCCATGTCCGGCCGTGCGGTGCGCAGCTTCTTGACGCCGCCGCGCTGGGTCTTGCGTTCGAGCCGCCGCTGCTTGCTGGCAAGCGTGGGGCGCGTGGCGCGCCGCGGCTTGGGCGGCACCGCCGCCGCGGCGAGCAGCTCGGCCAGCCGCGCCACCGCGTCGTCGCGATTGAGCCCCTGCGTGCGGTGACGATCGGCGGTGATGACCACCTCGCCCTCGGTCGTGAGCTTCGCCCCTGCCAGCCGCGCCGCCCGCGCCTTCACCGCCGGCGACAGCGACGGCGAATTGGCGAGGTCGAACCTGAGCTGCACCGCGCTCGCCACCTTGTTGACGTTCTGCCCACCCGGCCCCGAGGCGCGGATGAAGCTGACCGTCAGCTCGGATGCATCGATCGAGATCGAAGGGGTGATGGGCAGGCGGGCGATGGCGGAATCCTCTGACGTCCAGGCTAGCCGATGCGGAGGCAGCACGCGAGCGCGGCGTGCATTGCGGGCCGTGCCCGACGGCATGGCGACTTAGGTCGCCGTCTTGGTGGCCGTTTCGAGACGCCTTATACTGCCCGACGCTGACCCGACGATCCGGGAGCTGATTTCGGTCGCGAGGCCAGTCAGGGGAGGTCGTGAGATGGTGCGGACGGCGATCGCTATTGTGGCGCTCAGCATGAGCGCCGGGGGAGCGCTGGCGGCGGGCGACGCGGCGCTGGGGCAGCAGGTGTTCGCCGACAGGTGCACATCCTGCCATGCTGTGGGAGACGAGCCGGCAAAAAACGGCCCTCCCCTCAACGATGTGATCGGCCGCGCTGCCGCGTCGGTGCAAGGCTTCACCTATTCGCCCGCCATGCTCGAAGCGGGAACGGCCGGCGTGGTGTGGGATATCGAGACGCTCACCAAGTTCATCAGCAAGCCGCGCAGCGTGGTCAATGGCTCGAACATGTCCTTCACCGGCCTGCGCAACCCCGACGACGTTGCCAACGTCATCGCCTATCTCGCGACGTTCTCGCCGCCGGCGCAATAGCGATCCGCGCGGCTTCGACTGCCGGCGTTGGCGCGGGCGCGATGGACAAGCGGACACCGGTGGAATCCTCTTCTGGTGAGAGAACCGTCGCGGATGTCATTCGGCGACGGGAGGATCGGTGTCCGGGGCAAGGCAGCAGCCGTGTGGACATCGTAGTTTCCTCCATCGGGCGTGCGGGAGTAGCGGGTCGCCAAGCGGCGCCCGGGGCGGAGAGGGAATTCGCCGCTGTCGATCAGCGGCGCGGCGGGACCTCGGGTCTGCCGGTAGTGGGCGAAGAATGGACCTTCGGTCCCGCCTCGCATCCGGGATTTTGGGCTCCAGGCAGAACGCATCCGCCTGCCGCCGCCGCCTCTGGCTTCCGCCTCGGCAGCGACACCGGAGGTCGGGGGCCGGCCAACTTCACCGCAGCATCGACGCCGTGCATGCGGGGGCGCGATGAGCCGCGCGTCCCACATCTGCCGGCGAACCGCTCATGGTCCGCCGCGGCGCCGGAGCCCGGGTGCAGGGTGTCTCACCCGCAGCCGCCCGACATCCTCCGCCTGATGCGAGGCGACCCTCGCACCACCCGGATCCGAACCGCCCATCGCTCGTGTGCGACGTTGCTTCCAGCGGCCCGGTGACCGCCATTCTACTCCGCCTCCAGAGCACGGGGATAACTTTCCGGCCCGGCGCGCGGAGTGGCCTTGATTCCCAGAGCTTTGAGGTCGGTGAGACGGGGCAAAACTGACAGGATTTCGACCACCAGATCGGCGGGCAGTGCGCCGCGCGCGGACGGCGGAATCGGCGTCAGCCGGAGCGCCCGCCGCACTTCGTCGACGAGCCGCCAGCCGCGTTGTGCGAAGCGCGGCGTCATCGGCGCATGGCGGTCGGGGATGACATCGAGCGCGCAGATGAGCGCATCGACGCGCCGCTGCAGGGCGGCGAGGCGTTCGTAGCGATGGCGGGAGGGACGGGCAGGCATCGGGCACTCCAGTTCGCCGCAGAGGAGCGCAGTATAAGGGGGCCGCGAGGGGACGGGGATAAGTCTGGCCGACGGGGCGGAAGTCGATCGCGCCCGCAGGGCCTTGCCGGCGGTTGCTCACACGGAATGGAGGTGGCGGCGGCGATGCGGCGCATGGCGGGGCTGGCCTTTACGGGTGGAAGTTTGCTAAGGCGTGCTTTCCGAATTTCAGCACTGACCCGAGAGAACCAGCACGGCTGCGCCGTGACAGGCTTTCATTGCGACCAAGGTGGCGATGATGCAGAGGCCTTTTGTTTCGTTGCGTCCGGAGATCACGCGGACACACGCGCTGATGCTGATGGACTGGCTGGAGGATGAACGCGTCACCCGCTACCTCAGCGATTCACGCAGTGTGTCGCGGTTCATCGCGCAGGCGGTGGATCGGACGCAGCTGCCGATCCTGACACATCTGTTCAACCAGGGCGGCCGGTTCTTCATGGCCCATGATCGCGATGATGTTCCGGTCGGCTTCGTCCGCCTGGTCAAGGCGGGCCGCGACTGCGAAATCGTCCTCGTCATCGGCGACCATGACAATTGGGGCCGCAGGATCGGCTCGAGCACCATCCGCGAAGGCCTGAAGCTGGCTTTCCTAGACCTGCGCGCCGACACCGTGATCGCGAAAATCCACCCGGACAATACGCGCTCGCTGCGGGCCTTCGAGCGCTGCGGCTTCATTGCCAGGAGCGAGACGCCGACGCTCATGACACTGGCAATGAGCGCCGGCCGGTATCGCCGGCTGCTGCGCGAGGGCGCCATGGCGGAGGCGGCCGATATCTACATCACCGAGATGGACCAGGCCCGGCTGCAGGAGTTGATCGAGCTCGACCAGGGGCCGGCAAGCGTCGCGCTCGAACACGAGGTCGAACGCGCCATTGTCGTCGCCCCGCAGCGCGTCACGGAGGATGTGGTGACGATGAACTCGAGGCTCGTGCTGCACCTCGACGACGAAGAGAGGGAGGTGTCCCTCGTCTATCCACCGGACGCCGACGAACGCTCGGGGAAGCTGTCGGTGCTGTCCGAGATCGGCGCTGCGATCCTCGGCTATCGCAAGGGCGACGTCATCGACTGGGTGGTTGCAGAGCGCACGCGGCGCATCCTGATCGACAGGGTGATCTACCAGCCGGAATCCGCCGGAGACTTTCACCTCTAGGACAAGTTGCGCTGCGACTCCAGCGCGTTGCCGGCGACTGCAAGGCAAATAGAACGACGTTTCAAACGCAGCGCCGGATGCCGAGGACCACGCAAGTCTCCGACGCGGCTTGCGCTTGTCGCGCATCGGGCCCACATAGAGGGGGCCGCGAGCCGCGGCCTCAACCGAAAGCTCCCGCCGTGCCCGTCGATACACCCCCGCCGGCCCCAGCGGCCGGACCGATCCCGCATTTCCGCAAATTCGCCTTTCTCGCCGGTGCGACGTTCACCGGGCTCATGCTGGTTCTGGCCATGCAGGTGATGGAGATGATGCGATGAACGACAATGTCGACTATGCGGCGCCCGCCGAACTGTTTCCAGCGCCCAGCCACCGCCGCGCACCCTTGCGCTACCATCGTTTCGAGACCCTCGCCGAGGCCGTGCGCTTCGTCGAAGAGGAACTGTCCGCCGAACAGCGTGTCGGCGCCCTGATCGAAGCCGACGAGGTCCGCTATACGGGTGCCGAGATATCGGCGCTCTACGATGCGGTGGGCTACCCGCTGCCCCGCGCCGGCCACTGAGGATGGCGCCCACCGCGAAGCGATGCTATTGCGGGGCACCGCGGTAAGGCCCGCGCGTTCGACCTTCGCGGCGGCCGCCGTGGGGGAACGCTGCCGAGGACCTGCCGATGCCCGCTCTCAAATCGATCGCCGTCATCCCCACCAAGCGGGGTGGCTGGCGCAAGGAACCGTCGCCCACGGTGAGCGGCGCGGAAGATGAGGCTGCGCCGCCGCACGGATCGGCGCGCCCGGCGCGGCGGGTCGCCCTCCAGCCGACCCATCGCTACCGGGTGGGCGACCGGCTGCATATGATCGGGGGCGGCCAGTCGGTGCAGCGCGCCGCAAGCGGCTGCAAGGTGCTGTCGCTGCTGCCCTACGAGGGCTACGGCGCCCTGCTCTATCGCGTGCGCAGCGACAGCGAGGCCTTCGAGCGGATCGTGGCCGAGGCAGACCTCGGGCGGTAACGGTCATTTCCGTACACTGGGTTACCTGCTTGTAATCTGCCGGCCGAGAGCGCATATGGGCCGGATACGCTCGCTACCGTCTCGCGCTGTTGACGGTCCGGTCTAGGCCGGCCCCGTGATCCCCTGAGAAATGTCCGATCGTCGCCGGCCAGCATGTCGCTGCCGGAATCGCCCTCATAAAGGATCATCACATGGTCGAAGGCACCGTAAAATTCTTCAACACCACCAAAGGCTTCGGCTTCATCGAGCCGACCGGCGGCGGCAAGGACGCGTTTGTCCATATCTCCGCGGTCGAGCGCGCGGGCCTCGGCACGCTGCGCGAAGGCCAGAAGGTCAGCTACGAGCTCGAGACCGGCCGCGACGGCAAGCAGTCTGCTACCAATCTGCAAGCACTCTAGGGCGCTTGCCCTCGTCCGGGCGCGCTCCGGCGCGTCCGGCCTGGCTCTCGCAGGACCGCGAAGCGCGGCCCGACAGCCAATCGAAAGACCTCAAATGACACATCAAGATTACCTGGCCGCGGCCGAGCTCTATCTCGGCAGCGACCGGCAGAACGCGGTCACGCAAGGACCGCGAAGCTTCAGCTCCGCCGCCAAGGCGCTCCGCTTCGCCATCGAGGAGGCCGCGCCGGTGAGCCTGCGCGGCGCACGCCTCCTGATCGGCGATCGCATCTTCGCCAAGGCGGACATGCTCGCGCTCTATCACAGCCGGCGATACCCGCTGGCTCGCAAGGCCGCCAAGGCCTAGGCAGAACGACGTCCTATTGGTCGGGCGCCCCCCTTTCCACCATCTGCGCATGGTTTCCCTCCCCCGCAGATGCGGGGAAGGACGGGGCGGGTACGCGGGCAACCCCTGTGAATAGCGGTTGCCTGCGGCATTGGTGCTTGTCTCGCGCACATAATCGCCCCATGTTGTCCACATTCTCGCCTAGATCGTTGACGAGTTTGTGAGCCACTGGGTGCGGGGGCGCACTACCAGTCGCGGTGGCGGGGCCGGGACGACCAGGAGCAGCAGTAATTGGCTCAATCGTGGGTCTCGCGTATCGGCGACAGTCCATTGTGGCGCGCCGGATTAGCCTCAGTTTTCATTCTGGCGCTGGCCGGGTTCGCGGCGGGCGTCATCCCCCAGGCGTGCAGGAACAGCTTCGTCATCTGCCAGACCAATGCGCCCGAGCTGGACGTGCTGGCGCCCATCGAGGCGCCACCGCCCGCCGAAGCGACGGTGGCGGCGCCTGAGCTGGCCGCGACGGCCGAGACCGCCCCGGCACCGGTGGCCGATACGGCCATGGCCAGGCAGCAGCCGGCCAGCATCACCCGCAACGACCTGATCGCGCAGACCTTTGCCGCGCTCGATGTGGAGCTGACGACGGTGTCGGGCGAGTTGACGGCGCGCAAGGTGCGCACGGTCGAGATCGGGCCCGACGGCATGCCTGTCGTGACCGGCGGCGAGGCGCCTGCCCAGGTGGCCGAGGAGCCAGCCGCCGCGCCCGTGCAGGTGGCCGAGGCCGAAGTGCCCGACCCGGTCGTGAGCGAAGAGCCGGCGCCATCGGAAGAGCCCGCGGCCGAAGCGGACGAGCCGTCGGCGGCGGCCTATGCGCCGGTGCGCGGCGGCACGGCCGTGGTCGGGCGGCAGGGCGCCAATGTGCGCTCGCTGCCGCAGACGCGGGGCAGCGAGGTGCTGTTCGCGCTGGCGAGCGGCGCGGAAGTCACCATCGTGGAGACGCAGAAGGGCTGGCACAAGGTGGTCGACGAGCGCGGCCGCAGCGGCTGGGTCTGGGACGATCTGCTGAACCGCTAGCGGGCCGGACCGGCGCGGGCGTGTATGATGGCGCGTGCGAATCGAGGGCCATCCGTGACCGCCGGGAACGACATCAGCTTCGAGGGCATGACCGACGATACCAAACGGCGCGTGCTGGTGGTGGCGGCGATCAATCTTGGCCTGTTCGTCCTCGAAATGAGCGCGGGGCAGCTCGCGGGCTCGCAGGCGCTCAAGGCCGATGCGCTGAGCTTCGCCGCGCTGGGCACGAGCTGTGCGCTCGGTGTGTGGGCCGTCGGCCGGCCGCTGCGGCTGCGCAGCATGGCGACCCTGATCCGGGCCGCCGCGCTGTTCGCGATGGGCGCGTGGATCGCAGTGACGACGCTCTATCAGTTCTTCGTGCGCAGCGTGCCCGAGGCCCAGATGATGGGGCTGATCGGCTTTGTGGCGCTCGCGGCCAATGGCCTGTCGGTCTACCTGCTGTTTGCCCGGCGCGAGAGCGATACCGAGGCGCGCGCCGTCTGGCTCGGCTCGCGCAATGCCATGATCGGCAACGGAGCGGTGATGATCGCGGCGGGGCTGGTGGCGCTGCTCCAGAGCGGCGCGCCGGACCTGATCGCGGCGGGCGTGATGGCGGCGCTGTTCCTGTCGAGCGCATACCAGACCCTGCGGCAGAGCTGGGGCGAGTGGACCGCGACCAACGCGGAGCGCGCGCCATGAGGGCGCTGCTGGCGGCCCTGCTGCTCGCGGCGGCGACGCCGGCGGGCGCGGCGGACTGGCGGGCCTATGATAATGGCCTGATGGGCTATTCGGTGGACCTGCCGGCGAGCTTTGCGATCGCCGAGGAGAGCGACACGCGGCTGGTGCTGCGCGATGGCGCGGCGACGCTCGAGGTGTTCGGGCTCGAGCTCGAGCCGCTCGGTTTCGAGGAGGCCGTGGCGCTCGCTATGCAGTCGAGCGCGGACGAGGGCTTCGCCATCACGGCGCAGGCGGTGGCGCCGCGCTGGGCGCGCTGGACGGCCGTGGACGGCGCGCGGCAGCTCGCGGTGGCGCTGGTGCCGCTGTGCGGCACAGCGCTGGCGGGCTACGAGCTCAAGTTCACCGAGGCGGATGGCGCGGCACTGCAGCCGGTGATCGAGCGACTGACCGCGAGCCTGAGGCGCACGCGATCCTGCTGATCGTGTGAACGCGAAACTACTTGAACGGGCCGTTGAAGATGAAGAATGCGCCCACCCCGATCAGGGCGAAACCAAGGAAGTGGTTTAGCGTCAGCGGCTCCCGCAGATAGAGGACGGCGAAGCCGACAAAGACGGTGATCGAGATCACCTCCTGCATCGCCTTGAGCTCGGCAGCGGTGTAGGTGCCGTAGCCGATGCGGTTGGCGGGCACCGCCATCCAGTACTCGACCAGCGCAATGCCCCAGCTCGCCATCACCGCGATCCACAGCGGCGCCGAGGGGTATTTGAGGTGGCCGTACCAGGCGAAGGTCATGAACAGATTCGAGCCGATCAGCAGCAGGATCGGCAGCACGGCGGGCGAGAGCAGCGGCATGGGAAAATCAAGTCTGGTTCAGACGCGGAATGCGACTAAGCTCTGCCAGAAGACGAGGAGACTTGCCATGATCATTCGCGCTGCAACCACCGCCGTACTGGCCCTGACGCTGGGCACGGCGCCGCTGCTGGCCGAGGAGATCGGCTGCGAGGGCGTGTTCAACCAGAACGCGACGCTGGCCGAGATCGAAGCCGCCTTCGGCAAGGACAATGTGGTGACCGGCGAAGTGCCCGGCCCCGAGGGCACGACGATGATCGCCACCACGATCTATCCCAACGACCCCGCGCGGACGATGCAGGTGCGCTGGTGGGACGAGGAGAAGATCGCCTACCTTGCCGGCGTCACGCTGGCGGCGGGCGACAGCGGTCCGGCGGCGTCAAGGTGGGAATGCCGATCGAACAGGTGCAGGCGATCAATAGCGCGCCGTTCAGGCTGTTCGGCTTCTATTGGGACTATGGCGGCTTTGCCGGCTTCGAGAGCGGCGCGCTGTCGAACCTGCCGGGCGGCTGCGTGCTCAATCTGCGCTTCGCGCCGACGCGCGAGGACCTGTCCGAGGCGGTGACGAACGCGATATCGGGCGACACCGAACTCCCCTCCGACATGGCCGAAGTGCTGCAGGCCAAGGTGGCGGTGCGCGAGGTGAACCTGGGCTATGTCTATCCCGAAGCGCTGGGCGAGGGCGGCGAGGACGCTGCGGCGGAATAGGCCCCGCGGTCGCGAACCGGCTCCCGCTGGCGCTGGACGGCGGACTGACTCTCGCGTAGAGCTAGCGGGCTGGTTCCCGCGGCCATACCGCCAAGGGATCAAAAGGGAACACGGTGAGGCGTACCCAACAGGGACCGATACCGTGGCTGCCCCCGCAACTGTGAGCGGCGAGCGAGCTTCGACAATGCCACTGGTGAGCGATCACCGGGAAGGCCGGAGACCGCAGCGACCCGCAAGCCAGGAGACCTGCCAGCCGCAACCGGGCACAGAGCCCATTTCAACGTGAACACGGTGGGTGTCACATGAATACGACTGCGGTTTCGACCGTCGCTTCCCTCTCCCTCTCGCAGCGCCTCGCTGCGGGCTTGATAGCCCTGGTGCTCGGCTTCGTGCTGCTGGGCACGATCGGCTTCGCGCAGGATGTCCGGCTGCACAATGGCGCGCACGATACGCGCCATGCGCTCGGCTTCCCCTGCCACTAAGCCCGCAGGAGACATCGATGGCGCTTTTCCAGCGGCTGTTTTTCGCAGTCCTGCTTGCGGGACTCATTTCGGGCGCCGCCATGGCGGCCCTCCAGCAGTGGCGCGTGGTGCCGCTGATCATTGCGGCGGAAGCCTATGAGGGCACCGAAGCCCCCGCCGCGCATAGCCACGAAGCGGGTACGCCCGCCCATGACGACACGGCTGCGGCCGCGCCGACGCATGGGCATGGCGACGACGAATGGATGCCCGCCGACGGGTTCGAGCGGACGTTCTACACCGTGGCCACCGGCCTGTTCGCCGCCCTCGGCTTTGCCTTCGTGCTCAGCGCCGCCTCGGTGCTGACAGGCTTTGAGGTGACAGCGCGCAACGGCGTGCTGTGGGGTCTCGCCGGCTTTGCCGTGTTCCAGTTCGCGCCGGCCTTCGGCCTGCCACCGGAACTGCCGGGCATGCCGGCCGCCGATGTGGTGGCGCGGCAGATCTGGTGGTGGGGCACCGCCGCGGCAACCGCGACGGCGATCTACGGCATGGCGAAGTTCCAGAACATCGCCGCCGTGGCCGTGGGCATCGCGCTCATCGTCGTGCCGCATATCATCGGCGCGCCGCAGCCGGCCGACCATTCGAGCGGCGTGCCGGCGCCGCTGGCCGCGGCGTTCGCTGCCAACACGCTGGTCGTTGGCCTGAGCTTCTGGCTGATCCTCGCGCCGCTCTACGGCGCCCTCGTCGCTCGCTTCTCGCGTTCGGCCTCAACCGTCACGGTGACCGCATGAGCAAGATCCCCGTAACCGTCATCACCGGCTTCCTCGGCGCCGGCAAGACGACGCTGATCCGCCATGTGCTCGGCCACGCCAGGGGTAAGCGCATCGCGCTCGTCATCAACGAGTTCGGCGACCTCGGCGTCGACAAGGAAGTGCTGGCTGCCTGCGGCGAAGAGACCTGTCGCGAGGAGGACATGATCGAGCTCAGCAATGGCTGCATCTGCTGCACCGTTGCCGACGATTTCATCCCCACGATGGAAACCCTGTTGGGGCGCGCCGAGCGCCCCGACCACATCATCATCGAAACCAGCGGTCTCGCCTTGCCGCAGCCGCTGATCCGTGCCTTCAACTGGCCCGAGATCAAGAGCCAGGTGACGATTGACGGCGTTGTCACGGTCGTCGATGCGGCCGCGCTGAGCGAAGGCCGCTTTGCCGCCGATGAACAGGCGGTCGCCCGGCAGCGCGCCGCCGATGCGATGCTCGACCACGCGACGCCGCTGGGCGAGCTGTTCAAGGACCAGCTCGTCGCCGCGGACCTCCTCGTGGTGAACAAGGCCGATCTCGTCTCGAACGACGTTCTCGATACCGTCGAAGGCCGGCTGCGGGCCGCGGCTCGGCCGGGTACCGGGTTGGTGCGCGCCCACAACGGCCATGTCGACATCGCGGCGCTGCTGGGGCTGGGCATCGCGAGCGAAGACCATCTCGAAGGCCGCGACAGCGCGCACGAGCTGGAGCACGGCGGCGAGGGCCACGAGCACGACGATTTCGACTCGTTCTCGGTGACCCTGCCCGATGGCCTCGGCCGCGACGCGCTGCTCGGCCGCATCGAGGCCGCCATTCGCGCCCACGACGTGCTGCGGCTCAAGGGCTTTGCCGCCCTCCCCGGCAGCGACGCCCGCCTCGCCATCCAGGCCGTTGGTCCGCGCATCAACACGTGGTTCGACCGGCCGTGGAAGCCGGGCGAGGCCCGCGCCACCGCCCTCGTGGTGATCGGCGAGAGCCCGCTTGACCGCGCCGCGATCAGCGCCCGGCTGATGGGCGAAATGCCGGCGGCCGTGGCGGCGGAATAGGCCGATGCACCTGCTCGCGGCACAGGCCGGGGCCCTGCAGCAGGACGGCGAGGCGATCGATCTGGGGCAGAGCCCCGGACGAATCGTCTTCGCGTCGGCGGCGGATTCCGAGCTGGCGCTGCTGGCGGGCGCAGCGGACCGCGCGGGGGCAGCCGATGTGCGGCTCGCCAACACGCTGCGCCTCGCCCATAATCTGTCGGTCGATCTGTGGCTGGAGCAGACGGTGCAGCATGCAGAAGCCGTCGTCGTGCGGCTGCTGGGCGGCGCAGCCTACTGGGCCTATGGCGTCGACCAGCTCGAGGCTACGGCGCGCCACAAGGGCATCCGGCTTGCCCTGCTGCCGGGCGACGCAGTGCCCGACCCAACGCTGGAATCGCGTTCGACTGTGCCCACGGAAGAGTGGCACCGGCTGCATGCGTTATTCATCGCGGGCGGACCGGACAATGCGGATGCCGTGCTGGCGCTGCTGCGCGGGAGCGATGCGGCGGAGGTCAAGCCATTCGCACGTTTCGGCTACTGGCTGCCGGGGCGCGGGGTTATCGATGCGATCGCGGCGGACGACAGGCCTTCGGTGCCGCTGCTGTTCTATCGCGCGGCGCTCGAGGGGGCGGGCACGGCGACGCTGGAGGCGCTGGTGGCCGAGATCGAGCGGCGCGGGCTGGCGCCGCTGCCGCTGATGATCTCGACGCTCAAGGAAGCCGCCTGCGTGCGCTTCGTGCAGGCGGCGTTTGCGGCACACCGGCCGCAGGCGATTCTCAATCTCACCGGCTTCGCGCTGGGGGTCGATGGGCTCGAGGACAAGCTCAATCCGTTCGCCGGCTGCGATGCACCGGTGATCCAACTCGTCCAGGGCGGGCGGCCCGAGGCGCAATGGGCGGCCGACAGCCACGGGCTGAGCGCCAAGGACCTCGCGATGCAAATCGTGCTGCCCGAGCTCGACGGGCGGATCGGCGGCATTCTCGTCGGCCACAAGGCGGAGGCCGTGTGGCACGCGGCGACGCAGTGCCCGTTGTCGGCCTATGCGCCCGATGCCGACGGCATTGCGCGCGCCGTGGCGCTGGCGGCGAACTGGGTACGGCTGCGCGCGACCCCGGCGACCACGCGCAAGGTGGCGCTGGTGCTCGCCAATTACCCGATCCGCGACGGGCGGCTGGCCAATGGCGTGGGCTATGACGCGCCAGCCTCGACGGTGCGCATCCTGCGCGAGCTCGGCGCCGGCGACGTTCCCGCGGACGGCAATGCACTGATCGAGCGGCTGCAGGCAGGGCCCACAAACGCGCACCCGGAGCGCGGCGACGGCGTGACCTGGCCGGTCGCGGACTACAGTGCGCTGTTCGCGGAGTTGCCCGAGGCCGTCCGCGCGGCGGTGACAGCGCGCTGGGGCGAGCCGGAGGCCGATCCGTTCGTGCGTGGAGCGGCGTTCCATCTGCCGGTCACGATGCACGGCAATGTCGCGGTGCTGCTGCAGCCGGCACGCGGCTACGACCGCGACGAGACCGCGGCCTATCACGATCCCGACCTCGTGCCGCCACACGCCTATGTCGCGGCCTATCTCTGGTTGCGGCACGCGTTCGGCGCGCATGCGGTGATCCACAATGGCAAGCACGGCTCGCTGGAGTGGCTGCCCGGCAAGGCAACGGCGCTCGACGGCGCCTCCTATCCGGCGCTGCTATGGGGCACGCTGCCGCATCTTTACCCGTTCATCGTCAACGACCCGGGCGAGGGCACGCAGGCCAAGCGGCGGACGGGCGCGGTGATCATCGACCATCTGGTGCCGCCGCTGACGCGCGCCGAGACCTATGGTCCGCTCAAGGACCTCGAAGCGCTGCTCGACGAGTACTACGCGGCGAGCGGCATGGACCGGCGACGCCTCCGCGATCTACGCAAGCGCATCCTCGACTTCTCGCGCGATACGCGCATCGCCGAGGACATCGGCCTGCCGGCGGACGAGATGGAGGCGCTCAGGAAGATCGACACGCTCCTGTGCGACCTCAAGGAAGCGCAGATCCGAGATGGGTTGCATGTGTTCGGACAGTCGCCGACCGGACGGCTCGAGCGCGACCTGCTGGCGGCGCTGGCGCGCGTGCCGCGCGGCGAACGGGCCGAGGACCGGTCACTCATTCGCGCGCTGGCCGACGACCTGGCGCTCGGCTTCGACCCGCTGACGGCTGAGCTTGGAGCTCCGTGGGACGGCCCGGGCGACTGGCGTCGGGTCGGCGATGTTGTCGAGCATCTGGAGGCGGTGGCGGCTGAGCTGATCGAGGGCCGCCCTGCCCCGGGGCCGGCATCGGCCGCGGTGATGGCCGAAATCGAAGCGGTGATGCGGCCCCGGCTGCGCGCGTCGGGACCGGCCGAGGTGCAGGCGCTGCACGACAGTCTCGCCGGCAGATTCGTGCGACCGGGGCCGTCCGGCGCGCCGTCGCGCGGGCGGCTCGACGTGCTGCCGACGGGACGCAATTTCTACAGCGTCGACAATCGCGCGGTGCCGACGCCCACGGCGTGGGAGCTGGGCCGGAAGTCGGCTGAGGGGCTGCTGCTGCGGCACTTCCAGGATCACGGCCACGCGCTGCGCGCGCTGGCGCTCAGCGTGTGGGGCACCTCCAATATGCGCACCGGCGGCGACGACATCGCGCAGGCGCTGGCCTTTATCGGCGCACGGCCGACCTGGGATGCGGGGTCGCTGCGCGTCAGCGGCTACGAGATCGTGCCGCTGGCCAAGCTCGGGCGGCCGCGCGTCGACGTGACGCTGCGCATTTCGGGGCTGTTCCGCGATGCCTTCCCGCAGCAGATCGCGCTGTTCGACCGCGCCGTCCGCGCGATCGGCGCGCTGGACGAGCCGGAGGACCAGAACCCGATTGCAGCGCGGATGCGGAGCGATGCGCTGGGGCTGATGCGCGATGGCGCCAGCGAGGCGGAGGCGGCGCTGCAGGCAGGGCACCGCGTATTCGGATCAAAGCCCGGCGCCTATGGCGCGGGACTGCAGGCGCTGATCGACAGCGGCACATGGACGACGACGGCGGACCTGGGTGCGGCGTTCCTCAATTGGGGGCAGTATGCCTATGGCGCGCATGCGGCGGGCGTGCCGCAGCGCGAGCGGCTCGCGGCGCGGCTGAGCGACATCGAGGCGGTGGTGCACAATCAGGACAATCGCGAACACGATCTGCTCGACAGCGACGACTATTATCAGTTCGAGGGCGGGCTGGTGGCGACGACGGAGGCGCTGACCGGGCGGCGGCCGGTGGCCTATCACAACGACCATTCGCGGCCGGAGCGGCCGCTGCCGCGCACGCTCGATGAAGAGATTTCGCACGTGATGCGCAGCCGGGTCGTCAACCCCAAGTGGATCGATGGGGTGAAGCGGCACGGCTACAAGGGCGCGTTCGAGATCATCGCGACGGTAGACTACATGTTCGCCTTCGCGGCGACGACGGGCGCGGTGAAGACGCATCATTTCGACCTCGCCTTCGAGGCGTTCGTCGAGGACGCGGCGACGCGCGACTTCATCCGCGCCAACAACCGGTTCGGCTATGACGAGCTGATCGCCAAATTCAACGAAGCGCGCGAGCGCGGCTACTGGCGGCCGCGCAGCAATCGCGCGCATGAATGGCTGGAGACACCATGAGCGACGAGCGGACCAAGAAGACCGACCTGATGAGCGAGGCGGAGCGCGATGCGTATCACGCCGACAAGATGCGCAAGAAGAAAGAAGCGCGCACCCGCATGCTCGCCACCAAGACGGAAGAGCGCGGCCTCTTGATCGTCCACACCGGCAAGGGCAAGGGTAAATCGACAGCAGCATTTGGAATGGTGTTCCGCTCGATCGGGCATGGCTTCCCTGTTGGCGTGGTGCAGTTCGTCAAGGGCGCCTGGGGAACGGGCGAGCGCGACGTGCTCGAGAAGTTCCCCGACCTGGTGACGATCAGGGCGATGGGCGAGGGCTTCACCTGGGACACGCAGGACCGCCAGCGCGACCTCGCGGCGGCCCGCGCTGCGTGGGAGGAGGCCAAGCGGATGATCGCCGACCCGCACTACAAGATGGTGCTGCTCGACGAGCTCAACATCGTGCTGCGCTACGATTACCTGCCGCTCGAGGAAGTGCTCGAGGTGCTGCGCAACAAACCGCGCGACCTGCATGTCATCGTCACCGGCCGCAACGCCAAGGACGAACTGATCGAGATCGCCGACCTGGTCACTGAAATGACCGAGATCAAGCATCCGTTCCGCAGCGGCGTGAAGGCGCAGGCGGGGGTGGAGTTCTAAGGGTCGTCACGGGGCAAGCCGGACACCCCCACCGCTTCTGCGCCGCCCCTTGACCTGCGGTGATATGTTATCTTATTACATCGCACCGAACGAACGGAGCGGGCGATGGGTTTTGCGCAGTGGAGCGTGTGGCGGCGGCTGGCGGTGGCTGCGGTGCTCGTGGCGCTGATCTGGCTGGCGCTGTGGGGGCTGCTGTGAGCGCCGCCATCCGGATCGAGGATCTGACGCTGGGCTATGACGGGCACCCGGCGGTGCACCATCTGAGCGGCGCGTTCGTGGGCGGGTCGCTGACGGCGATCGTGGGACCGAACGGCTCGGGCAAGTCGACGCTGCTCAAAGGGATCATGGGCACGCTGACGCCGATCGGCGGCAGAATCGTGCGCGAAGGCGAGATCGCCTACCTGCCGCAGAGCGCCGAAATCGACAGGAGCTTCCCCGCGACGGTGAGCGAGCTGATCGGGCTGGGGCTATGGAAGCGGCGCGGGCTGTTCGGCGGCCTCGATGCCGCCGACCGGGAGCAGATGGCCGCAGCGCTGCATGCAGTAGGCCTCGACGGCTTCGCCAAGCGGCCGATCGATACGCTGAGCGGCGGGCAGATGCAGCGCGCACTGTTCGCCCGGGTGCTGCTGCAGGACGCGCCAGTGGTGCTGCTCGACGAGCCGTTCACGGCGATCGACGAGAAGACGGTGCACGACCTGATGCACCTCGTGGGACACTGGCACGCGGAGGGCCGCACGGTAATCGCCGTGCTGCACGATCTGGAACTGGTGCGGCGGCATTTCCCCGATACGCTGCTGCTGGCGCGCGAGCCGGTGGTATGGGGGCGCACGCCGGTGGCGCTCAGGCCGGAGAACCTGCAGCGGGCGCGCGCGATGCCCGAAGCCTGGGACGAGCACGCCCCCTGGCACGAGGACGGCCAGCACGATCATGCGGGGCACGTGCACTGATGTACGAGTATTTCATCGCGCCGTTCGCCCAGTTCGGCTTCATGCAGCGCGCACTCGCGGGCGCGGTGATCCTCTCGATCAGCGCCGGGCCGATCGGCGTGTTCCTGATGTTCCGCCGCATGAGCCTTGCGGGCGATGCGATGGCGCATGCGATCCTGCCGGGCGCAGCGGCGGGGTTCCTCGTTTCCGGCCTCGCGATCCTGCCCATGACAATCGGCGGCTTCGCGGCGGGACTCATCGTCGCGCTGCTGGCCGGGCTCGTGTCGCGCCTGACGCTGCAGCGCGAGGATACGAGCCTTGCCGCATTCTACCTGATCTCGCTGGCGCTGGGCGTGCTGCTGGTGAGCCTGCGCGGCTCCAATGTGGACCTGATGCATGTGCTGTTCGGCACGGTGCTGGCGCTGAACAACGATGCGCTGCTGCTGATCGGCGCGGTGTCGAGCATCAGCCTTGTCGGCCTCGCGCTGATCTGGCGGCCGCTGTTCGCCGAATGCCTCGATCCGACCTTCCTGCGCAGCGTCAGCAAAGCAGGGCAACCGGTGCACCTGATCTTCCTCGCGCTGGTCGTGCTCAACCTGGTGGGCGGCTTCCAGGCACTGGGAACGCTGATGTCGGTGGGGCTGATGATGCTGCCGGCCGCGGCAGCGCGGTTCTGGGTGCGCAGCATTGAGGCGGTCGCCGGTCTCGCGGTGCTGATCGGCGTCGCCTCGTCCTATCTGGGGCTGCTGCTGTCCTACCATCTCGAAGTCGCGTCCGGGCCGTCGATTATCCTCGTCGCCGGCGCGGCCTATATCGCCTCGCTGATCCTGGGACGCCGCGGCGTCCTGTTCAGCCGTACGCAACCGACCCGCCACAGGATTGCATGATGATGAAGCTGTTTCTCGCCGCTGTTCTTTCGCTCGCTGCCGCCCCTGCCCTTGCGGCACAGGTCAATGCCGTGGCGAGCTTTTCGATCCTGGGCGACATGGTGTCCCGCGTCGGCGGCGACCGGGTGGCGGTGACGACGATCGTCGGCCCCAATGCCGACAGCCACATCTACACGCCCAAGCCGTCGGACGCGGCAGCGGTGGCGGGCGCCGACATCTTCTTCGTCAACGGCCTCGGTTTCGAGGGCTGGATGGATCGCTTCGTCGAAGCGACCGGCTACACGGGAGCGCTGGTGGTTGCGAGCGATGGTGTGGCGGCGCACGCGATGGAGGAAGAGCACGAGGACCATGACGGGCATGGGGAGCACGAGGGGCACGATCATGGCGCGACCGACCCGCATGCCTGGCAGAGCCTCTTGAACGGCGTTCTCTACGTGCAGAACATCGCCAGGGGCCTGTGCACCGTCGATGCCGATGGCTGCGCGACCTACACGGCCAACGCGCAGGCCTATGCGGCAGAGCTGACGGCGCTCGATGCGACGGTGCGCGAGCAGCTCGAGGCGGTACCGGCCGAGAGGCGCAAGGTGATCACGACGCATGATGCATTCGGCTACTTCAGCGACGCCTATGGCGTGACGTTCCTCGCGCCCGAAGGGATCAGCACCGATGCAGAGCCGTCGGCGGCGGACGTGGCGCGGCTGATCATCCAGATCAAGAGCGAGGACGTCCGCGCGCTGTTCATCGAGAACATGAGCGACCCGCGGCTGATCCAGCAGATCGCCGACGAGACCGGCGTGACGCTGGGCGGCGAGCTCTATGCCGATGCGCTGTCGCAGCCCGATGGACCGGCGCCCGCCTATCTCGATATGTTCAGGCACAATGTCGGCCTGCTGATCCCTGCGATGGAGGGAAACTGATGGCACACGACCACTCCGGCCACGACCATGTGTGGGCCGACGATCTGACGCGCAACCAGGAGCTGGTGCTGGGTACGCTGGCGCATGCCGAAGCGCCGATGTCGGCCTACGACATCCTCGACAAGCTGCGCGACGAGGGGCTGCGCGCGCCGCTGCAGGTCTATCGCGCACTCGACAAGCTCACCGAACGCGGCCTCGCGCATCGGCTGGAATCGCTCAACGCCTTCGTGTGCTGCGCCGACGCGCAATGCCACAAAGCCGGCACGATTGCCTTTGCCATCTGCGAGACGTGCGGACGGGTGGAGGAGTTCGCCGAGCCGACGGTGGAGCAGAAGCTGAGCGGCTGGAGCAGGGCCGCGGGCTTCGTGCCGGCGCGCATGACGATCGAGCTGCGCGGCACCTGCCGCGGCTGCGTGTCTAGCTTGCCTGCCTGACCGGCTGCGGCCGCGCCGGCGCGAGGATGAGCGAGGTCAGCGCCGCGATGGGCATGGGCGGTGCCAGCAGCGAGCCGCGGAACTCACGGCAGCCGAGGCGCAGGAGCTTGGCGGCCTCTTCCTTGCGCTGCACATTGGGGATTGTGACGGCGAAGGATGCCGTGCGCGCCGCATCGATGGTCGCTTCGATCAGCTTGAAGCGCACCGGGTCGGCATCGACCAGCGATACCATGCCCGGCGCGAGGCAGATGCGATCAGCAAAGCCGGGGCGCAGATAGTCGACGGTCCGCTCGCTCAAGATGAAGTTCGAGAGCGCGATGGAAATGCCCATGCCGCGCAGCTCAGACATGCGCTCGGCAATCATCTCGGCCGGCGGCATCAGCGCGGCGTCGAGGCTGAGCTGCAGCCGCCGCATCTGGAAATTGGTCGCGCCCAGCGTGCCGGCGACCTTTTCGGCGAAGACCGCATTCATCACCTGCTGCGGCGTGACGGCGAGGGACAGCGTGACGCCCAGCAGCGGCGCGAGCTCGCCGGTGGCGTGGCGCAGCGCAATGATGCCGGCGCGCTCCATCATGGCGTTGGCGTCGCGCGGGCTCAGTTCCTCCTGCAGCAGCGGCGACTTGTCGAGCTTGCTCCAGCGCAGCAGTGTCTCGACGCCGATCATCGTCTCGGAGCGGAGGTCGAGGATGGGCTGGTAGTCGACGGTGAACACCGAGGCCGACACACCGGCGATGGGAGAGTCGGGCTCTTCCTCGGTGGTCGCCTGCTTGACGGTTTCGACGACAGCGGCGGGGGCGGCCGGGCCGGCGGCCGCGGTCTGTTCGACGAAGGCCGTGGTGATGCGGGTGGCGCGGCGGATCATGGCACGGCGCAGGGCAGCGAGGCCGAACAGCAGTACAAGGCCGATGCCGAAATAGATGGCGAAGGCCGCGACCGCGGCGTGGCGGAAGGCGCTGTCGCCGGGCTGTTCGGGCGTCCAGGCGAGAGTGCCGGCAATGTTGCCGCCGCCGTCGACGATGTTGACCGAAGACTCGCCGTGCGCGACCTCCGTGACCATCTGGGCGATGGGCATCTGGTAGCGGAGCGCGATGTCCTGCAGCGTGCCCGGCGTGACGTGCTTGCCGATCCACAGGATACGCCGCTGCTGGCGCGGCACCGCGGCCTCGCCCGGCGTGCTCTTGTGGATGGAGACGGCGGCAAGGACCGCCAGCGTCTTGCCGGTGGAGGCGAAGTGGGAGACGACGGCGGCATCGCCGCTCAGCGAGATCGCGTCGTCGAGTTCCTTGAGCATGCCCTCGGCGGCGGGATAGCGCGCGACGATGTCGCCGCGGATCGACCCCAGATTGTTCTCGCCGAACTGCACGATGCCCGCCTGGTCGGTGACCATGACGTCGTTGTAGGTGGCGCCCAGCCGCGCTGTGGCGCCCCAGGTGGAATCCATCCAGGCCGGATCCGGGCTGACCACGACATTGAGGAAGGCTTCGTTCCAGGTGGCTTCGTCAGCGGCGGCGTCGCTGACGCCGTTGCGGAAAGATTCGAGCGCGGCGGCCATGGCGGTGATGCCGCGCATCTCCTCCTGGCGATCGATCTCGGTCGCCATCGTCACCAGCGCGAAGAAGACGACAAGCGCGCCGCTCACATAGAGCAGCAGCGCCGGCAAGGCGACGACGAGCGCGAAGGTGCGCAGTGGCCTGTGGCCGAAGGGCTGATAGCGTTCGGGCACGGAGGCGGCGGCTGCGTCGCGATCAGCCTCGTTCGTGGTGCCCAATGCCAACCGTTTCCCCTCTGCTCAGGAGCAGGAAAGGTAAGCGGTCTGACTTAATACCCGGCTAATATGATAATTTGCCGAAAATTCAACGGATTGCCGCGAGCGCCGCTGACCCCAGCCGGCTCAGGCCGTGACGCTGGCCTCGCGGCGGGCGAGTCGTGCCTTGATGCTGTCGACGTCGGCGCGGGGCGTGGCGGCGAACAGCGAGCGCGTGTAGGCGTGCTGCGGATCGGCGAAGACGGCGTCGCGCGTCCCCTGCTCCACCACGTCGCCCAGATACATCACCATCACCTCGTCGGCGATGTAGCGCACCACCGAGAGATCGTGGCTGATGAAGACATAGGTGAGCTGAAACTCGTCCTGCAGGTCGGCCAGTAGATTGAGGATCTGCGCCTGGACCGAGAGATCGAGCGCCGACACCGGCTCGTCGAGCACGAGCAGCGAGGGATTGAGCATGAGCGCGCGGGCGATGGCGATGCGCTGGCGCTGGCCGCCCGAGAACATGTGCGGATAGCGGTTGAAGTGTTCGGGACCAAGCCCAACCTTGCGCAGCATGGTCATGGCACGGTCGGCGCGCTCGGAGCCGGGCATGTCGGTGTTGATGGCGAGCGGCTCGGCGAGGACGTCGCCGATCTTCTGGCGCGGATTGAGCGACCCATAGGGGTTCTGGAACACCATCTGCACCTTGCGGCGCAGCTGCTTGGACACGCCGTGGCGGCGGATGTCGATTTGCTCGCCCTCGACGAACAGCTCACCGGATGTCGGCGCGTCGATCAGGGTGAGGATGCGGGCGAGCGTCGACTTGCCCGAGCCGGACTCGCCGACGATGGCGAGGGTCTTGCCCTTTTCGACCTTGAGGCTGGCGTCCTTGACGGCGTGGATGATGCGGCGGCTGCCGAACATGCCACCGCCCACGGTGTAGTCGCGCGAGACGTGGCGGGTTTCGAGGACGGGGGTGGTCATTGGGCGGCAGCCTCGCGGGTGAAGTCGCCCACGGTGGGCAGCCGGTCGCCGGTGGCGTTCTCGGGCAGCGCCGAGAGCAGCGCGCGGGTATAGGCGGATTTGGGGGCGGTGAAGAGGGTCAGCACGTCGGACTCCTCCATCTTGTGGCCGCGATACTGCACGACGACACGATCAGCAGTCTCGGCGACGACGCCGATATTGTGGGTGATCATGATGAGCGCCATGCCGTGTTCGGCCTGGAGGCGAACCAGCAGATCGAGGATCTGCTTCTGGATGGTGACGTCGAGCGCGGTGGTGGGCTCGTCGGCGATCAGCAGCTTGGGATTGCAGGCGATGGCCATAGCGATCATGACGCGCTGGCACTGGCCGCCCGACATCTGGTGCGGGAAGGCGCCGAGGCGATCGGCCCCGTCGGTGATGCCCACCTGCTCGAGCAGCTCGATGGCGCGAGCGCGCCGGGCGCGCCGGTCCATGCCGAGGTGGAAGCGCAGCGTCTCCTCGAGCTGAAAGCCGATGGTGAAGCACGGATTGAGCGAGGCGATGGGTTCCTGGAAGATCATCGCGATGTCCTTGCCGACGATCTTGCGGCGGTCGGTCCGCGACATTGTCAGCATGTCCTTGCCGTCGAAGGTCATGCGGTCGGCGGTGACGGTGGCGCTGGGTGGCAAGAGGCCCATCAAGGCGAGCATTTCGACCGACTTGCCCGAGCCGGATTCGCCGACGATGGCGAGGACTTCGCGCGCATCGACATGCAGGTCGATGCCCTCGACGGCCTTGAACAGGCCCACGGAGGTATCGAACGCGACAGTGAGGTTCTTGATCTCAAGCAGGGGCATGCCGATCAGCTCCGCTTCAGCTTGGGATCGAGGGCATCGCGCAAGCCATCGCCGATGAGGTTGATGGCGAGCACGGTGACGAGGATGGCGATGCCGGGGATGGTGATGACCCACCAGGCGCGGGTGATGAACTCGCGGCTGTCGGCGAGCATGGTCCCCCATTCGGGGATGGGCGGCTGGGCGCCGAGGCCGAGGAAGCCGAGCGCAGCGGCGTCGAGGATGGCGCTCGAGAAGCTGAGCGTGGCCTGGACGATGAGCGGCGCGAGGCAATTGGGCAGGATGGTCGAGAACATCAGCCGGACATGGCCGGCACCGGCGAGGCGGGCGGAGGTCACATATTCGCGGTTGGTCTCGGAGATGACCGCGGCGCGGGTGAGGCGCGCGAAATGCGGCTGCAGCACCAGCGCAATGGCGAGCATGGCATTGAACAGGCCGGGGCCGATCACCGTCACCAGCACCAGGGCGAGGAGCAGCGAGGGGAAGGCGAGGATGATGTCCATGACGCGCATGATGAGCGCATCGACCCAGCCGCGGAAATAGCCGGCGAGGAGGCCGAGGATGATGCCGCCCACCAGGGAGAGCGAGACGACGACGGCGCCGATGAGCAGCGAGTAGCGCGCGCCATGCATCAGGCGCGAGAGAATGTCGCGACCGATGGCGTCGGTGCCCAGCAGGAAGCGCGGATCGCCGCCCTCCTGCCAGACGGGCGGCGTGAGGAAGGCATCGCGATACTGGAACACGGGGTCGTGCGGAGCGATCCAGGGCGCAAGCAGCGCCACCAGCACGAGCGCGACGAAGACGACGAGCCCGACGACGGCGCCGCGGCTGTGGGAGAAGTAGAACCAGACTTCGCGCAGGCCGGCGAGCCGGTGAGCGGCGGCCGGTGCGGGAGCAGGCGAGGGAGAGGTGATGTCGGTCATCGCGTGCGCCTCACTGATGCCTGATGCGCGGATTGATGACCGCGTAGAGCACATCGACGATCAAATTGACGGTCATGATGATGAGCGCGATCAGCAGCAGGCCGCTCTGGACCACGAAGTAGTCGCGCTTGTTGACGGATTCGATCATCCACTTGCCGATGCCGGGCCAGGAGAACACCGTTTCGGTGAGAATGGCGCCGGCCATCAGCACGCCGACCTGGAGGCCGATGGTGGTGACGACGGGGATCAGCGCATTGCGCAGCGCATGCAGCGCCACGACGCGGCGCGGCGGCAGGCCCTTGGCGCGGGCGGTGCGGACATAGTCCTCGCCCAGCACTTCGAGCATCGCCGAGCGCGTCTGCCGCGCGATCACTGCGAGCGGGATGGTGGCGAGCACGACAGTGGGCAGGATCAGATAGTGCAGCGCCGACAGGAAGGCGCCCTTCTGGCCCGACAGCAGGCTGTCGATGAGCATGAAGCCGGTGACCGGCTTGAAATAGTAACTGAGCGCGATGCGGCCCGAGACAGGGGTCCAGTGCAGGTAGCCCGAAAAGAAGATGATGAGCAGCAGGCCCCACCAGAAGATGGGCATGGAGTAGCCGACGAGAGCGGTGCCCATCGTCGCCTGGTCGATCCACTTGCCGCGATTGACGGCCGCCACGATGCCGGCGGGAACGCCCAGGACCGTGGCCAGGATGATGGCGCACAACGACAGCTCGACCGTCGCGGGGAAGCGCGAGAAGAATTCGTAGATGACGGGCCGCTTGCTGGCGAAGGAGGTGCCGAAGTCGCCGCGGAAGATGTCGCCCAGATAATTGAAGTATTGCTGCCATAGCGGCAGGTCGAAACCGAGCTGGCGCAGCACCTCGGCGTGCCGCTCGGGGCTGACCCCGCGTTCGCCGGCGAGCACCTGGACGGGGTCGCCGGGCAGGATGCGGATGAAGAAGAAGGCAACGATCGTCACGCCGATAAAAGTCGGAATGAGAAGCGCAAGCCTCTTGAGCAAAAATCGTAGCATGCTGGCCCCGAAAGCCGACCCGACCTGGCGGGTGGCACCTTACTGCATCCGGTCTCAGACCCCTCAGGGCGAACTATCGGGAGACCGGTAAGGACAGGGGGCGTCGCGAACGACGCCCCCTGCAGTCGATTACTCGGCGACGTCCACGCCGTCGAAGCGGTGGAAGCCCAGCGGGTCCTGCTTGAAGTTCAGGACGCGCTTGGAGTGCGCGAGATACTGGTTCGAGTGCGCGAGCAGCAGCCACGGAGCTTCTTCGTGGAAGATCTTCTCGGCTTCGAAGTAGATCGCGGCGCGCTCGGCCTGGTCAAAGGTGCCCTTGGCCTTCTGGATCAGCGCGTCGTAGTCCTCGTTGCACCACTGGGCGCGGTTGTTGGAACCAACCGCGGCGCAGGAGAGCAGCACGCCCAGGAAGTTGTCCGGGTCGGCGTTGTCGGCGCCCCAGCCGATCATCACGGCACCGTCGCGGTCGACCTTGGAGGACTCCTCGAGGTAGACCGGCCAGTCCATGCTGACGAGCTCGACGTTGACGCCGATGGCGCTCCAGTCGGCCTGCAGCAGCTCACCCATACGCTTGCCGTTCGGGTTGTACGGACGGGCGACGGGCATCCACCACAGCTTGAGGCTGAGGTTTTCGACACCGGCATCGGCCAGCATCTTCTTGGCCGCTTCAGGATCGTAGGTGCCGATGGTGCCGGCCGGATCAGACGCCCAGGACGAGGCCGGGAGCGGGTTGATCGCGAGCTGGGCCTTGCCGGCATAGACGCCCTCAAGGATGGCTTCCTTGTTGACGGCCATGTTCAGGGCCTGACGGACTTCCTTCTTGTCGAACGGAGCCTGCTGGGTGTTGTAGGCGATGAAGCCCACATTCTCACCCGGCGTCTGCGAGACGACGATGTTGGGATCCTGGCTCAGCGCATCGACGTCGCCCGGGATCGGATAGGGGATCACGTCGCACTGGCCGGCCTTGAGGGCTTCCTGCGCGGCGGCGGGTTCCTTGGTGATGGCGAAGATCAGGTCGTCGATCTTTTCCTTGCCCGACCAATGGTCCGGGTGCGCCTTGTAGCGGATGACAGTGTCGGTCTGGTAGTCGACATACTGGAAGCCGCCCGTGCCGACCGGCAGGGTGTTGAACTGGCCCATATTGCCGGCAGCTTCGAGCTGGGCGGCGTATTCGGCCGAACCGATCGAGAGGAAGTCCATCGGGAAGTTCACGAACACGGTCGAATCGGCCGAGTTGAAGGTGAACTTCACAGTGTAGTCGTCGACCTTCTCCACCGACTTGAACGCGGCCTTGAAGCCGGTCGAGTCGAAATACTGGTAGGACGCGCCGTCGACGTAAGTCGCCCACGGGCTCGCCGGATCGGCCTGGCGCTGGAACGACCAGACGACGTCATCGGCGTTGAACTCGCGCGTCGGGGTGAAGTAGTCGGTGGTCTGCCACTTGACGCCTTTGCGCAGGTGGAAGGTGATCTGCGTGCCGTCTTCCGAAATGTCCCAGCTTTCGGCGAGGGACGGGACGATGGCGGAACCGCCCAGTTCGAAGTCGACGAGGCGGTCATAGACGGCGCGCGAGGACGCGTCGAACGTCGTGCCGGCGCTCCACAGCGCGGGATCGAAGCCTTCCGGCGAACCTTCCGAGCAGTAGACGAGCTGCTTGGCATAGGCGCTGCCGCCGAGCAGAGCGACAAGGGTCGCCGCCGTCATCAGCGTTTTCATCAATTTCATGATGGTGTTTCTCCCGAAGATTATTGCGCCCGGGCAGTGTTGTTCCCGAGCTTGGCGCGCACCAAAGCGTTTTTCTCCTTGTCACGCAACGGGAATAATCACCCGCCATGCTGGTGAGATTTCACGATTTTTTGCCACCGGAGCCGGCCGTGACGGAACGCCGGGTGTGCTAAATGTTTGTGGCATTTGACCAATTGGTCAATTCCGTGGAGGAAAAGCGGCAGAAATGAGCCTCAAGGTCGCAACTGTCGCGCTGGTCGTGGATGACTATGACCGCGCCATCGCCTTCTATCGCAACACTCTGGGGCTCGAGTTGATCGCCGATACGCCGCTGGGCGGCGGCAAGCGCTGGGTGGTGGTGGGCGGCGCCGGCGGGGCACGCCTGCTGCTGGCCCGCGCCGATGGCGAGCGGCAGGAGGCAGCCATCGGCAACCAGGCGGGCGGGCGGGTCGGTTTCTTCCTCGAGACCGATGATTTCGAACGGGATCATGCCCGGCTCGTTGACGCGGGCGTAAGGTTCCACGAGGCACCGCGACACGAGGCCTATGGCAGCGTGGCGGTGTTCGAGGACCTCTATGGCAACAAATGGGATCTGATCGCGCCGAAGACGGCCTGAAGGAGAAAGACATGGACAAGCGCAGACTGGGCCGTACGGACCTCGAAACCGAGCCGGTGATCTTCGGCTGCAATGTGCTGGGCTGGACCCTCGAGGAGAACGACGCGTTCCGCGTGCTCGATGCGTTCGTCGACCACGGGCTCAATGCGTTCGACACGGCGGATGTCTACGGCAAGGGCAAGTCGGAGACGATCCTTGGCAAATGGTTGACGGCGCGGGGCAACCGCGACAGGGTCATCGTGATGACCAAGGTGGGCTCGGATATGGGCCGGGGCAGGCGCGACCTCACCGCCAAATGGATCACCGAGGAGGTGGAGCATTCGCTCAAGCGGCTGCAGACCGATGTGATCGACCTCTACCAGAGCCACTGGCCCGACCCCGAGACGCCGCAGGAGGAGACGCTGGGCGCGTTCGACCGGCTGGTGCAGGCGGGCAAGGTGCGCTGGCTCGGCTCGTCCAACCAGGACGCGGCGCTGCTGGGCGAAGCGCTCGATATCTCGACGCGGAACGGCTGGGCGCGCTACGAGACGGTGCAGAACGAGTACAACCTCGCCGACCGAGAAGGGTTTGGCCGGGTGCAGCAGATGTGCGTCGACAACGACGTATCGGGCATCGGCTATTTCTCGCTGGCGCGCGGCTTCCTCAGCGGCAAGTACCGCAGCGCGGCCGACGCCGACAAGTCGCCGCGCGGCGCCAATGTGGTGAGCAAGTACATCAACGAACGCGGTCTGCGCATCCTTGCGGCACTGGACGAGGTGAGCACCCGAACGGGCGCGAAGCCGGCGGAGGTGGCGCTGGCCTGGATCGCGGCGCAGCCCGGCGTGGGCGCGGCGATCGCCTCGGCCACGACGGTGGAACAGGTCGAGAGCCTCGCGAAGGGGGCGCGGCTGAAGCTGTCGGATGCGGATGGGAGGCTTTTGACCGCGGCGGGGACATAGAGACCGACCGATCGCAAGCGGACCTCCCCTCGCGCCGGGCTACCCCACCACCGTCCCGAACAGCGCACCCACGGCGGCGGTGAAGGCCATGGCGAGGGCGCCCCAGACGAGGACGCGGAGGGTGCCGCGCAGGAGCGGGGCGCCGCCGGTGCGGGCGCCGAGCGCGCCGAGAATGGCGAGGACGACGAGCGTGACGCCGGTGACGACCCACAGGGTGGCGGTGCCGGTGACCAGCCAGGCGGCGAGGAGCGGCAGCGCGGCACCGACGGTGAAGGTCGCCGCGGAGGTGAGCGCGGCCTGGATCGGATTCGCGCTCGACACTTCGGTGATCCCCAACTCGTCGCGGGCATGGGCGCCGAGAGCGTCCTTTTCCATCAACTGCCGGGCGACGGCGTGGGCGGTCTGCGGGTCGAGGCCGCGACGCTCATAGATGGTGGCCAGTTCCTCGAGCTCGTCGTCCCAGTGGATTTCGAGCTCGGCCTTTTCGCGCGCGAGGTCGGCGCGCTCGGTGTCGGACTGCGAGGAGACCGACACATATTCTCCCGCCGCCATCGACATGGCGCCGGCGACGAGGCCGGCGAGGCCGGAGATCACCACGGCCTCGTGGTCGACGCCGGATGCGGCGACGCCGACGAGGATGGAGGCGACCGAGACGATGCCGTCATTGGCGCCGAGCACGGCGGCGCGCAGCCAGCCGATGCGGTGGACGAGGTGGGCCTCTGGGTGGATCGAGGGCGAGTCAGGCGACAAGGTAACCTCCATCGACGGACAGCACCGCGCCAGTGATGTAGGCGGCCAGCGGTGAACACAGGAACAGTGCCGGCGGCGCGAGGTCGTCGGGCGTGCCCCAGCGGCCGATGGGGATGCGGGCGCTGAGCTCGGCGAAGCGCGCCGGATTGGCGCGCGGCACGGCGGTCATCGCCGTTTCGATCCAGCCCGGCGCGAGGGCGTTGACGCGAGTGCCCTCGGGCGCGAAGGCGACGGCCAGCGACTTGACGAGCCCGACGAGCCCGGCCTTGCTGGCGGCATAGGCCGGCGCATGGGGCGCGCCGAGGAACGAATAGAGCGAGCCGATGGCGAGCATGGCGCCGCCGCCCGCGAGCCTGGGGCGGAACGCCGTGGCGAGGCGCATGGCACCGGTGAGATTGATGTCGAGGGTGGTGGTGAAGCCGTCCTCGGTGAACTCGGCGGCGCGCAGGTTCACGCCCGCACAGTCGACAAGCGCGGCAATGGGCCCGAACTGCGATGCGAAGGCCTCTACCGCCTCGGCACTGCGGACGTCGAGCTGGTGGAACGCTATTCCTGCGGTCGCCGCGGCGGCGTCGACTTCGGCGTCGGTAGCGCCGGTAGCGAAGACTGTCGCGCCGGCATCGCGGAAGGCCGCAGCGATGCCGCGACCAATACCAGAGCTGCCGCCGACGACGAGGACGGTTTTGCCGGTGTAGAACTCAGAGGCCCAGTGCATCCGAGACGACCCCCTCATCTGATGAACTGGTCCACATAGTCGGCGCCGAGGCCGGAGGCGGTGTAGTGCCTGCGGCACATGTCGATCTTGGTGAAGACGTCCTCGAAGCCGATCTGGCGGTTGTCTGTGTCGAGATAGACCATGCAGGTCGAGATGTTGAAGAAGGTGATCATCTCCTCGCAGTCCTCGGGGACGGTCAAGGTGTGGATCTCGCCGGGCGGCTCGAACACATAGGAGCCGGTTTCGGCCACCCAGTCGTGCTCGAGATAGCGCCAACGGCCCTTGACGACATAGCCATGCACCGGCGCGGGATGGAGGTGGCGGCTGAGGATGCCGGCCTTGCGCACGCGCAGCAGATTGCACCACTGGCCCTGCACCGTATTGAGCAGCAGCGGACGGAACCAGACGCCCTCGGCCTGCGGCACCCAGACGCGCTCGTCGTCGGGGATAGCGACGACCTGCATCTCCTTTGAGGCGAGCGGGTGGGCGGAGCCGTTGAGCGTCTCGTACATCAGGCCGTCCTTTGGCAGACCATGTCGACGAGGTCGCCGAGCCGGTCGTAGTCGGAGGGCAGATTATAGGCCTGCGCCGACAGCCGAAGCCAGACCGTGCCGCCGAGCGCGATGACGGGCAGGTCGCAGCCGAGATCGTAGAACATCTGCCTCAGCGCCAGGGCGCGCTGCTCGCTGCCGTCGGTGCGGATGGGCAGCTCGACCAGCGACATCGCGGCCTCGAGCTCCGGCGGATTGGCCGGGCGCGTGCCGAAGCGCGCCGCGAGCTTCTCGGCGGCGGCGCGCGCCTCAGCCCGGTTGGTCGCCATCAGCGCAGTCCCGCCGAGGCGGTCGTGAAAGGCGATAGCGTCGGGCAGGACAAGAGCGGCGCTCCAGTCGCGCGTGCCGGTCCAGTCGAACTCGGCGACGAACCCGCTGCCATAGCCATGCGAGATGATATTGGGGTGGAGCATCTGCTGGTGCTGCGGCGCGGCCCAGAGGAAGCCGGCGCCCTTGGCGCCCATCCACCATTTGTGGCCGTTGCCGACGTAGTAGTCGGCGCCGAGCGCGCCGAGGTCGAGCGGTACCTGGCCCGGGCCGTGCGCGCCATCGACAAGCACGGGCACGCCGGCGGCGCGGTAGCCGGCGACGATCTCGGCGAGCGGCAGCACGAGCGCGCTGGGCGAGGTGATGTGATCGACAATGGCAAGACGGGTGCGCGGCGTGACGCCCGACAGATGCGCGGCGACGAGCGTATCGGCGGTGGGATTGGGAAAAGGCAGCGCCGTGGTGACGATGACGGCACCGGTGCGTGCGCAGACATGGCGCGCGGCCTTCACCACGGCGGCATAGGTGTGTTCGTTGACGAGGATCTCGTCGCCGGGGGCGAAGGGGATGGAATTGAGGATGGCGTTGATGGCGGCGGTGGAGTTGTCGACCAGCGCCAGATCCTCGCCGCGAGCGCCGATGGCGGCGCCGACGGCGGCGGCCGCGCGGCGGATGGCGGCGGGCAGCTCGGTGGCCATGAACAGGGTGGGCGCCGCTTCCATGCGGCGGCGCCAGTCGTCCTGCTTGGCCAGCACCTCGAGCGGCGTGGCGCCGTAGGAGCCGTGGTTGATGATGAGCCGGGAATAGTCGAGCCCCCAGAGGGAGCGGATGTCGGGAGTGTGGGGAGACGCCATGATGGCGGCAAACTGCACAGACGGCGGCAGGCGGTCAACGCCGAACGCTTGTCCCAAATTGTGGACTCGGCAGGCGAAGTTTGAGGGCGTAAGGGGAGGCTGCCGGTGCTAGACCGGGCCCGCCCTCAAGAGACTTGCCGTGACCACGACTGCCCTACCCGCCGCGCACGCCGCCAACAAGACGGCCTTTGCCGTGATCTTCGCGGTGGCCGCCTGCCACCTGATCAACGACATCATGCAGTCGCTGCTGTCGGCGATCTATCCCATCCTCAAGGACAGCTACGGGCTCGATTTCGTGCAGATCGGCCTCCTCACCTTCACGTTCCAGGTGACGGCGTCGCTGCTGCAACCGGTGATCGGCATCTACACCGACAAGCGGCCGCTGCCCTATTCGATCGCCGCGGGCATGGGCTCGACGCTGGTGGGCCTGATTGTGCTGGGTTACGCGCAGGATTACTGGCTGCTGCTGCTCGGCTCGGCGCTGATCGGCTTCGGCTCGGCGGTGTTCCATCCCGAAAGCTCGCGCGTGGCGCGGCTCGCCTCGGGCGGCCGGCACGGCTTTGCGCAGTCGACGTTCCAGCTCGGCGGCAATGTGGGGTCGGCGGTAGGACCGCTGCTCGCCGCGTTTATCGTGCTGCCGCGCGGCCAGAGCTCGGTGGCCTGGTTCGCTGTAGCGGCGCTCATCGGCATGGTGATCCTCACCTTTGTGGGGCGCTGGTATGCCGAGCATCGCCGGCAGGCAGCGAAGCGGCCGCCGGTCAGCACCGCCCTGCCCTTCGACAAGCGCACGACGCTGATTGCGCTGATCGTGCTGACGCTGCTGACGTTCACCAAGAACATCTACATGGCGGCGATCTCGAGCTACTACACGTTCTATCTGATCGATAAGTTCGCGGTGGACGTGCAGACAAGCCAACTGCTGCTGTTCCTGTTCCTCGGCGCATCGGCGGTGGGCGTGTTCCTCGGCGGGCCGATCGGCGACCGCTGGGGCGCCAAGTTCGTGATCTGGTTCTCGATCCTGGGCGTGCTGCCGTTCACGCTGGCCCTGCCCTATGCCGACTACACCTGGACGATCGTGCTCTCGATCGTGATCGGCATCATCTTCTCGTCGGCGTTCTCGGCGATCGTGGTGTTCGCACAGGAGCTGATGCCGGGACGCGTGGGGATGATCGCGGGCATCTTCTTCGGCTTCGCCTTCGGCAGCGGCGGCATTGCCGCGGCGGCGCTGGGGCTGCTGGCGGACGTGCGCGGCATCGACTTCGTGTTCGTGGTGACGAGCTATCTGCCGCTGCTTGGGCTGCTGACGATCCTGCTGCCCAATATGAACACGCGGCACGTCAGGACCTGAAGCGGGCACGCCGCCACGTTACCTCACGAGGATAGCGCGGAAGTCGTTGACGTTGGTGCCGGTCGGGCCGGTGACGAGCAGATCGCCGATGGCGTGGAAAGCGGTCCAGGCATCGTTGTTGGCGAGATGCGCACGCGGGTCGATGCCGGCGGCGCGCATGCGGGCGGCGGAGGTGCCGTCGGCGAAGGCGCCGGCATTGTCCTCCGAGCCATCGATACCGTCGGTGTCGGCCGCGAGCGCGGTGATGCCGCCGACACCGTCGATGGCGAGGGCGAAAGCGAGCAGGAACTCGGCGTTGCGGCCGCCCTTACCCTTGCCGCGCACGGTGACCGTCGTCTCGCCGCCAGAAAGCAGCACGCAGGGCCGCGCGAACGGACGATCGCGGAGGCCGATCTCGCGGGCGATGGCGGCCATGACGCTGGCGACGTCGCGCGATTCGCCCTCGACGGCGTCGGAGAGAATGTGCGCCGCGAGGCCGTGCCCTTTCGCCCGCTGGGCGGCGGCATCGAGCGAGAGCGCCGAGGAGGCGACGATGTGGACGGTGTTGCCGGCAAAGCGCTTGTCGTCTGGACGCGGCGGTTCGTTGTTATGCGAGGCGAGCAGCGCGGTCGCGGCGGGCGGCAGCTCGAGGCCGTAGAGCGCGACGAGGTGGCGGACTTCGGCGCGCGAGCCGGCGATGGGCACGGTGGGGCCCGACGCCACCAGCGCCGGGTCGTCGCCGGCGACATCGGAGACGACGAGCGTCGCGACACGGGCAGGCGCGGCGAGCGCCGCGAGGCGACCGCCCTTGATGCCGCTGATCTCGTTGCGCACGAGGTTCATCATGCCGATGGGCATGCCCGAAGCGAGGAGGGCGCGGGTGACCGCCTGCTCGTCTTCGAAGCTGAGCCCCGGACCGGGCGCCGGCAGCAATGCCGAACCGCCGCCCGAGATGAGGGCCACGACGAGATCGTCGTGGCTGAGGCCGTGGACCTTGGCCATCATGCGGCGGGCGGCGAGATAGCCGGCCTCGTCGGGCACGGGGTGGCTGGCCTCGACGATCTCGATGCGCTCGGTGGGGGCGGCGTGGCCGTAGCGGGTGACGACGAGGCCGTCGACCGGCTCGCCCCATTGCTGCTCGAAGGCACGCGCCATCTGCGCCGAGGCCTTGCCGGCGCCGATCACCACGGTCCTGCCGCGCGGACGCGCGGGGAGAAACGCCGCGATGGCGCGACCGGGATCGGCCGCCGCCACCGCCGTGCGGAACAGGTCTTCGAGACGTTCGCGGTCCATTGCACCCAGGCCCGTATTTGATGTCACAATGCCGTCATCCGCCCCGACTAGCCAGTCAATTCCTTCACCGAGCATCTCCTCCTTATGACTGCCCGCTACGCGATCTACTACGCCCCTGCCCGCGACTCGCTGCTGTGGCGGCGCGCCGAAGACTGGCTTGCGCAGCCGGACCTGGCGCAGCACACCGTCTCGGCCCGTCGCTATCGTTTCCATGCGACGATCAAGGCGCCGATGTCGCTGGCGCTGGACTATGCCGAACTCGATGCGGCAATGGACGCGTTCGCCGACGAGCATCGCGCGGTGACGCTGGACGGCCTCGCGCCGCGGCTGATCGAGGGGTTCCTCGCCTTGACCACCGAACCGCAACCGAGCGCGCTCACCGCTCTGGCGGCGGATGTGGTCGACGCGTTCGAGCCGTTCCGCGAGCCACCGAGCGAGGCGGAACGGGCGCGGCGGCTCAGGGCACCGCTGACACCGCGGCAGATCGAACTGGTGGACGCCTATGGCTATCCCTATGTGTTCGAGCAGTTCCAGTTCCACATGACGCTCACCGACCGGCTGCCCGAGACGATGCGCGAGGCGATGCGCGAGCGCGCCGCCGCGTGGTTCGCCGAGGCGCTGGCGGAACCGGTGCAGCTTGACCGGCTTGTGGTTTTCGCCGAACCAGAGCCCGGCGCCGCGTTCGAACGGCTCGACCCCGACTATGTGCTCAGAGGCGCGTGATGGAAACCAACTTCCGCAATGCCAGGATCGTGCGCGCCGACGAGGTGGTGACCGGCAGCGTGCAGATGAAAGATGGCGCGATCGCCGCGATCGACACCGGCGCCTCGCAGGTGGGCGAGGATCTTGAGGGCGACTATCTGATCCCGGGCCTTGTCGAGCTGCACACCGACCATCTCGAGGGGCACTACCGGCCGCGCCCCGGCGTCTACTGGAATCCGCTGGCGGCCCTGCAGGCGCATGACGTGCAGATCGCCGGCTCGGGCATCACGACGGTGTTCGACGCGGTGCGCATCGGCTCCGATCCCGAAATGCCGGGCATGGGCGACCATGTGCAGGTGCTGGTCGACGCCATCGAAGCGGGCGTTGCCGATGGCCGGCTGCGGGCCGATCACCTGATCCACCTGCGCTGCGAACTGCCGGCGCATGACGTGGTCGACGATTTCGAGCGCTTCTGCGCGCAGCCGCTGGTGAAGCTCGCCTCGGTGATGGACCACACGCCCGGACAGCGGCAGTACCAGACGGTCAGCAAGTACCGGCAGTATTACCAGGAACGGCTGCGCTTCACCGACACCGAGATGGATGCCTTCATTGCCGAGCGCGAGGCCGAGCAGCAGCTCTATTCGGACAAACACCGGAAGGCCATTCTAAAGCGCGGCAGCGAGGTGGGCATCGCCTTTGCGAGCCACGACGACGCAACAATGGAACACGTGGCCGAATCGGTGGCCGACGGCGTGAGCATTGCCGAATTTCCAACGACGATGGTTGCCGCCGAGCAGTCGCACCAGGCGGGGCTGGCCGTGCTGATGGGCGCGCCCAATGTGGTGCGCGGCGGGTCGCATTCGGGCAACATCGCCGCTGTCGATCTCGCGAAGGAAGGCTGCCTCGACGTGCTGAGCTCGGACTATGTGCCGGGCGCGCTCGTGCTCGCCGCCTTCCAGCTTCCGGCGCTCGCGGGGATCAGCCTGCCGGCGGCGATCCGCATGGTGACCTCGACACCGGCGCGGGCCGCGCATCTGCACGATCGCGGCGAGATCGCCGCCGGCAAGCGCGCCGACCTGGTGCGGGTGCGGCTCCATGGCGACATGCCGGTGGTGCGCGGCGTGTGGCGACAGGGCCTGCGGGTGAGCTGATGCTCGTTCTGGTGGTCGGCCCGTCGGGGGCAGGCAAGGATACGCTGATCAACGCGGCGAAGGCGGCGCTCGCCGGCGACGACCGATTCGTGTTCCCCCGACGAGTGGTGACGCGCGCGGCAATTGCGGCGCTCGAGGATCACGAGTCGGTGACGCCAGAGGAATTTGCCCTGCAGGCAGCGAATGGCGCCTATGCGCTGAGCTGGGAGGCGCACGGCCTCTCCTACGGGCTGCCCGCCAGCATCCGCGACGATATTGGGGCGGGCCGCGTGGTGGTGATGAACGGCTCGCGGGCCATGGTGGGCGCGGCGCGTGACGCCTTCCCCGGCATGGCAGTGGTCGTGATCGAAGCGACGCCGCAGGTGCGGGCGCAGCGCCTCGCCGGCCGCGGCCGCGAGACGGCGGCGGAGATCGCCGGCCGGCTGGCGCGCGAGGTGCCGGCCGATATCCCCGACGCCATAAGTGTGGACAACTCCGGGGCTGTCGACGACGGGATCTCCCGCTTTCTTGCGATCCTCAGGGCATTTCCCGGCAATTGAACCTTTTGGCGCCGAACGGCGTTCTGCCCGAAATGCGTCGAATTTCAGGGGTTCTTGAGTGAGCAGAAACGGGCTCTACGCGCTGATCGGCATATTGGCGCTCATCGTCATCGTGCTGGGCGGATATATGCTCTACCAGCAGTCGCAGCAGCCTTCGCTGGAGATCAAGGTGGACAGCAACGGCATCCAGGTGAACGGCAATGGCTGACGGGGTGGCCACGAGCCCGGTGCTCAGCGCCCTGCTCGACGAGCTCTCCCGGCAGGGTCAAGGCGGCCACCCGAACGGCAATCAAGGCAGCCTCGCCGCCTATCCCATCGTGGGGACGATCGACCTGCTGGCTCTTGCCGAGGTCGTCGAAAATGCGGTAGGCGCCGACACCTCGAACCAAGAAGAAGCAAAGACTCCGGCGGAACTGAACGCCGCGAATGACGGATGAGAAGTGCTGGCCGCGCGTACGGGAGGCGGCAAAGCGTCAAGACAGAAAGACAACTTCCCGGTCTCGTCTCCTCCAACAAGGGCAAGCATAAATGAACCGCAATACCTGGATTATCATCATCGTGGCCGTGATCGTGATCGTCGGCCTCATCTGGATCTTCAACCGCGGCACGCCGACTCCGGTCACCCCCGTCGAGCCGTCGAGTTCGGCGGTCGTCTCGAGCGAAGCTCCGGCGCCGTCCTCGAGCGAAGCCACCCCGATCGAATCGGCGGTGAGCTCGGTGATGTCGGAAGCCTCCTCGACGGTGAGCTCGGCCGTGTCCGAAGCCTCCTCGGCCATGAGCTCGATCGCCTCGGAAGCCTCGTCGGCGCTGTCGGAAGTCATGACCCCGTCGAGCGAAGAGCCGGCGATGTCGGTCGAGGTCCCGGCGACCTCGTCGGCGCAGTAAGCAGCAGCAACTGCACACGAAACCCCCGCCAGCGATGGCGGGGGTTTTGTTTTGGACCGGGACGCGACGCTAGAACACGCTTCCGGGATCAGGCCGCGTCGTCGGCGTGGATGGCGGCGCCCAGCGTGAGGCGGGCCTCCTCGACCGATTCGAAGATGCGGCCATCAAGCGGGAACGCCGCATAGCGCACCGCGAGGAACCGATAGCCCTCGCTGGAGGGGACGACGACGCCGAGCGGTTCGCCATCGACCTCGATCGCTATGGGCCTGGACGCAGGTGGCCGTGAAATGATTTCGTGCTGCATGGGACGAGCCTCCGACGGCGCCGAAGCACGGCTGCCGGGGTGTTAGCGAAATTCTGAGACGGGTGTGTGACTGGGGTCGGAACGACCGGGGTCACATTCGCCAGTTTCGGCTACACCATTTGGAGGTGCATACGTGTTTGGCGCTAATACCGGCATGCGGCTCGAGCGAAGCGAAGGTAGTCATCTTTCGTCCCTTTCCGTTTACCGGGCGCCCGGAGGCGCCTGCCAAACACTGACCTGAGATAGGCCGGACGGCCGTTTCTGCAAGTCGCTCACGGCAGAGATAATTCTGCCCGTACAACGTCCTATGCGCCGCTTCGCCGTGGCATGCAAGCCTACCTTTGGCCGACGAGCGCAGCTTGACATTAGTCCTGCCGGCGCTGCGCCGCGAGGCTTTATCTATCAAAATAGTCGACTATCGGCGAAAAGCCTTCCCGCTGGCCGCCGCGGAGGAAGGACGGACGGGCAACCGGTCTAAGGCATTGTGGTGCATGCGACTTTTGGCCGGTTGCCGGGGCGGGCGGCAGGCTTGAAATCGATTGCATCATCTGTTGAGGTACGTCCCAGCAGCGTCACGCGCCTGCCGGCCACGCCGCGCGGGGGCCGTGAGGGACAGCCGGGCGCTGCACGGAGGGCAGGTTGTCAGGACTCGAGCCGCGGGAGAAGCCGCGGGCAAAGCGCGGTGCGCCCCGCTCGGGCAGGCCGACGCTGCGCACCATCGCCGAAATGACCGGCCTTGCCATCACGACGATCTCGCGCGCCCTCAACAATGCGCCCGAACTGTCCGCCGAGACGCGCGAGCGGGTGCAGAAGATCGCCGCCGAGATCGGCTATGTGCCAGACCGCACGGCGCTGCGGCTGAAGACCGGCCGCACGCATGTGATCAGCCTGATCCTCGATCCGCATTCCGAGATCCTCAACTTCAGCTCGTCGCTGGTGGAAGGCATCACGGAGGCGCTGCGCGGCACGCCCTATCACCTCGTGGTGACGCCGGCGGCGAGCAGCGCTTCGCCGCTCGACCCGGTGCAGTATGTGCTGCGCAACAGGATGGCGGATGGCGTGATCTTTTCGCGCACCGAGCCGGCCGATGCGCGGGTGAGCCTGCTGCTCGAGAACGACTTCCCGTTCGTGACGCATGGGCGCACCGAAAGCGTCGGCACCCACCCCTATGTGGACTACGACAACTTCACCTTCGCCTATGAGGCGGTGCGACGGCTCGCCGCCAAGGGCCGCCGGCACGTGTCGATGATCGCGCCTTCGCCGCGCTTCACCTTCGGCCGGCACCTGCGCGACGGCGTGATGCAGGCCGCAACGCAAACCGGCATCAGCTACGAGTTCGAGACGCGCGTAACGCTCGACGACACGGCCGAGGAAATCCGCAGGGCCACCGTGGCCCGCATCGAGCAGGGCAATGTGCCCGACGCCTATGTGTGCCCGGGCGACGCCGTGGCGCTCGCCGTCATCGCCGCGCTCACCGACAGCGGCAGGACCATCGGCCGGGACGCCGACATCGTGACCAAGCAGATGAGCGGCATCTTCGCGCTGGTGCGGCCGCAGGTCGATGCGATCAGCGAGGACATCGCGCTCGCCGGCCGGCAGATGGGCGAGCTGTTGCTGCGGCGGATAAGGGGCGAGAAGGCAGAGGCACTGCAGGTGGTGCAGATGCCGGACATCCCGTTCTAGCCCTCGATCGCCTCGCGGATCATTTCAAGCTCGAGCCACTCGTCCTCGGCCTTGGTCTTGGCGACCTGCGCCGCAGTGAGCTTCGCCGAGGCATCGGCGAAGGCCTTGGGGTCGCGTGCATAAAGGGCCGGGTCGGCGAGAAGCGCGTTCAGGCGCTCCATTTCGGCGTCGAGCTTCTTGATCTCCTTGGGCAACGTCTCGAGGGCGTGCTTCTGCTTGAAGGAGAGCTTCGCTTTCGGGGTGGCGATGGGCGCCATCGCCACGGTCCGCCCGCCGCGCGCCGGCGCCTTCTCGAGCTCGGGCTTGGTGACGCCGAAGCCGCGCTGGGCCACCATGTCGGAATAGCCGCCAGCATACTCCGTCCACCGCCCCTCGCCTTCCGCGACGATCACCGAGGTCGCGACGCGATCGAGAAAGTCGCGGTCGTGGCTGACGACGATGACGGTGCCCGGATAGTCGCCCAGCATTTCCTGCAGCAGGTCGAGCGTTTCGAGGTCGAGATCGTTGGTCGGCTCGTCGAGAACGAGGACGTTTGACGGCAGCGCGAGGAGGCGCGCCAGGGCGAGGCGGCCGCGCTCGCCGCCCGAGAGCTTCTCAACAGCGGTGCGCGCCTGTTCGGGCGTGAACAGGAAGTCCTTCATGTAGCCCATCACATGCTTGGGCTGACCGTTGATGATGAGGGTATCGGACCCGCCATTGGTCAGCGCTTCCTTGAGGGTCGAGGACGGATCGAGAGCGGCGCGGCGCTGGTCGAGGGTAGCGAGCTCGAGATTGCTGCCGAGCCGGATGCGACCGGAATCGGGTTCCAGCACTCCGGTGAGCAGCTTGATCAGCGTGGTCTTGCCGGCACCGTTGGCGCCGACGATGCCGACACGGTCACCGCGGATGATGCGGGTGGAGAAGTCGGCGACGATCGTGCGCTCGCCGAACGACTTGCTGACGGCGTCGGCCTCGATCACCATCTTGCCCGAGACATCGGCCTCGGTGACACTGAGCTTGACATTGCCGACCTGGCGCTTGAGGTCGCGGCGTTCCTGGCGCAGATCGAAGAGGCCCTGCAGGCGGCGGACGTTGCGCTTGCGCCGTGCAGTGACGCCGTAGGTGAGCCAGTGCTCCTCGCGTACGATCTGGCGATCGAGCTTGTGGCGGTTCAGTTCCTCTTCCTCGAGCACCGTGTCCCGCCATTCCTCGAAGGCGGAGAAACCGCGATTGAGGCGGCGCGTGGTGCCGCGGTCGAGCCATACGGTCGAACGCGTGAGGTCGCTGAGGAAGCGGCGGTCGTGGCTGATGATGACCAGCGCCGAGCGCAGGGCGGCGAGCTCGGCTTCGAGCCACTCGATTGCCGGCAGGTCGAGATGGTTGGTCGGCTCATCGAGCAGGACGATGTCGGGCTCGGGCGCGAGGACGCGGGCCAGCGCGGCGCGACGAGCCTCGCCGCCCGACAGGCGGCGGGGGTCCTCGTCGCCGGTGAGGCCCAGATGCTCGAGCAGATAGCGGGCGCGATGCGGATCATTGCCGCCCTCGAGCCCACCGGCCGCGTAGTCGAGCGTCGTCGCGAAGCCGGAGAGGTCGGGCTCCTGTGGCAGATAGCGGATGGTGACGCCGGGCTGGAGGAAGCGCTTGCCGCCATCGGCCTCGATCTCGCCGGCCGCGATCTTGAGCAGCGTCGACTTGCCCGAGCCATTGCGGCCGACGAGCGCGATCTTGTCGCCGGGAACGACCGAGAGCTCGGCGCTTTCGAGCAGCTGCGTGGAGCCGAGCGTCAGCTTGATGTCTTGCAGGGCAAGGATAGGTGCGGGGGCCATGTCGCGGGGCATAGACCATGCCCGGGCGATCAGATCAATCGCCGGACCAGCGATCGAGGCCCTCGCCCAGCGCGTGGCCGCCCGGCAGGAAGACGATGCGGCCATCGACGACGGTGATGAGGTCGCCGGGGCCGGCATGGCCGGAAGCCAGGAGCGACGCACGGACGTCGAGGACATAGATGGTCCGGGGCTCGAAGGCGCCGCTCGCGAGCACTTCCTGCTCGCGCGTGCGCAGGGCACCAAGGGCCTCGCTATCGACGCGACCGAGATAGGCGATGTCGGTGTCCATGCCGTGGGTGACGGCGAAGTAGCCGAACGCCTTCCAGTCGCTGCCATAGCCTTCATCGACCGGGATGGAACGGATGCGGTCGTAGCCCGCCGCGGCGGCGCGCTCCCACAGCGGCGATTGGAGCTCGGCCGGCCAGGTCGCGGACGGCGCCGGCATGCGGTCGGCAAACTCGCTCCATTTGGGTGACGAATCCCAGGCCTGCACGGCGAAGGCGACCGTCATCAACGGCAGCGCGAGGGCGGCCCGGAAGCGCCCGGCGACGAGGACGACGGCCCCGATGGTGACGATGTAAAGCAGCGGCCAGACGAAGCGGCCGGTGGAGCGGAAGGCGGCGCCGATGGCATCGATGAAGCCGGGAACCGGAATGCTCACGAGGTCGCTGTCGAAGGCGGAGAGATCTTTGGAGAAGCCGAAGACCATGAGGGCGAGCAGCATGAGCGTCAGCGGCAGCCAGTGCCGCGACATTGCGTGGCGCAGGTGGACGACGGCGCCGCTCAGCAGTGCGAGGGCGAGCAGTGCGAGAACGCCGACGCCGAGGAAGCTCAGGCCCTCATAGTCGTAGCCGGTGTGCGGCAGGTCCGGGACGAGCTGCGACCAGCCATAGGAGATGATTGGCCACAACAGGTTGAGCTTGTAGTCGCCATAACCGTAGCTGCCATAGGAGCCGGTGCCGAAGAAGCCGACGGTCCACAACACCGCGAAGGCGGCGACGATACCGAACGCGATCTCGCCCACGAGGTGTGGCAGCCGCCCGCGACCCGTCCAGTAGCGCTGCGCGAGCGCCGCGGCCCAGAGCGCCAGCACCATGGCGAGCAGCGTCGCGTGAATCGCCGATGTCACCGCGAGCAGGAGCGGCCACATCCAGAGGCGCGGCGGTTCGCGTCGCACATAGAGGACGAGCGCGGCGAGAATTGTCCAGTGACCAGACAGCGCGAGGTGCATGGGCACGCGGAACAGATAGGTGGGCGTGATCAGCACGAAAGCAGCAGCGAGCAGTGCGACCACCCTGCCCGCGCCCAGCTCGCGTGCGATGCCCCAGGCGAAGGCCGATTGCAGGACGAAGCTCAGCAGCAGCCAGTAGCCCCAGTACTGGAACGGGCGCGGCAGCCAGTGCTCGATGAGCTTGAAGGGAATGGCGAACAGCGGCAGGCCGTCAACCAGCGCGATCGAGTTCGAGATTTCGATGCCCAGCAGCGGACTGCGGCCGGGCGGGATGCCCCAGGGCGCGTCGCGGTAGAACATCCATCCAAGCTGGTGCATGGCGCGATCGGCGAAATCGAGCCAGGCGATGTTGGTGGGGATGAGCACCCACCAGCCGCAATAAATGAAGAAGGCGGCCGCGCCGAGAAGCACGGCAGCCGTTACGCCCAACGCGTCGCGCAGTCTTTCAGGCAAGCCGGACCCGGATCAGTGACGCCCGGTGCAGGATGCACCGGCGTGCCTCAATGTTGCGTGAAGTCGGTCAGTTCCTCAAGCTTGAGGCCGAGGCGGTCGCGCAGATGCTTCCGCTTACTGGCGAGATCGGCGATGGTGTAGCTATCGAGCACCTCGAAGAAGGCGCCCAGTGCCTCGCGCAGGGCGCTGTTGAGGTCGCAACTGTCGGCCAGCGGGCAGGCCACGTCGCTGCCGCCCTCGAAGCACTCCGCCATGGCGAAATTCTCTTCGGTGAGCTTGATGGTATCGAGCAGCGTGATCTCGCTGGCCGGCCGACCGAGGCGGATACCGCCCTTGCGGCCGCGCACCGTCTCGATCAGCCCGTTTTCGACCAGCGGCTTGATCAGCTTGAACAGGAACAGCTCCGAAATCGAATGCGCCCTGGCGATATCGGCGATGCGGCTCAGCTCGGGGGCATTGGCCGCGCAGTAAACCAGCGTGCGAATGGCGTAGTTGGTCTGGCGGGTGAGGCGCATGCGGAGTCCTGCTGCTAAGCCGCTGAAAGTTAACGGCTATTTATCTTGATACCTTTCGTCAGTTTATAATGGTTCTAAGGTTTGTCAATCGACCCCTAGGGGTTCGGATACTGGTCGTGCCAGGCATGCTCGGTGGGCGACATGCGGCTGCGGATGGCCCAGTTCTGGTGCCAGTGCGGATAGATCAGCGGCGGGCGGCTGACCGCGTCGAGCCTTGCGATTTCCTCGGGGGCGAGCCTGAGGTCCATGGCCTTGAGGTTGTCCTCGAACTGCTCGAGCCGGCGGCCGCCGATGATCACGGACGCGACGGCCGGACGCTGCAGCAGCCAGGCCAGCGCCACCTGCGCACCGGAGACGCCATGGGCGCGGCCGACATCCACGATCGCATCGACGATGTCCCAGAGCTTGTCCCAGTCACGGATGGGCGGCTCGCGGAAGCCGGTGACGTGGCGGCCGGAATCGGGGGCGGTGTGGCGCGTGTACTTGCCCGACAGCCAGCCGCCCGCGAGCGGCGACCAGACGAGCAGCGAGACGCCCTGATCGAGCCCGAGCGGCACCAGCTCGTATTCGGCCTCGCGCGCCTCAAGCGTGTAGTGGATCTGCTGGCTGACGAAGCGCTGCTGGCGCTGCGCGTCGGCGATGCCCAGCGCCTTCATCAATTGCCAGCCGGAATAGTTGGAACAGCCGACATAGCGGACCTTGCCCTGCCGGATGAGAGCATCGAGCGCCTCGACGGTTTCCTCGAGCGGAGTCGAGCCGTCCCACTGATGGACCTGGTAGAGATCGATGACGTCGGTCTTCATGCGGCGCAGCGAGTTCTCGCATTCGCGGATGATGTGCCAGCGGCTGAGGCCCTCGTCGTTGGGGCCGGGGCCGCGACGGAAGCGGACCTTGGTGGCCAGCAGCACGCGGTCGCGCCGGCCGTCGGTCAGTGCCTCGCCGATGATCGTTTCGGACTTGCCGCCGCCATAGCCATTGGCGGTGTCGACCAGATTGACGCCCTGATCGAGGCACAGGTCGATCTGGCGCTGTGCGTCGGCGACGTCGGTGGAGCCCCACAGACCATCGCCGCCAAAGGTGGCCGTGCCGATCGAGAGAGCCGAAACCTTGAGGCCCGAGCGGCCAAGCAGGCGATAGTCCATGACGCGATTCTCCGAAATGTCGGCAAGATTCTAGCCTTTGGCGTCAGGCCTGATAAGTCACTTGGATTGAAGTCTTTTTTCCGCTTGCTACAGTTGAGCGTGCAGCTTCGTCAGCCATACTGCTTGGAGGGGCGATGGCCGAAGACTTGATCGATGACATCTATGAGGCGAGCGCCGTCCCCGAGCGTTGGCCGCGGCTGCTGCAGCGCATCTCCGATCTCGTCGACGCCCGCGGCACCATCCTGTTCGTCGCCCGCCAGGCGACGCTCAAATACCTCGTCTCACCCCAGCTCGAAGCCCACGTCCCGACCTATTTTGAGCGCGGCTACCAGTTCCGGGACGAGCGCACGCGTCGCCTGTTCGACTTCAACCTCGCCGGCTTCGTGACCGAGCTCGACGTTTTCACCCCCGAGGAGTGGGAGGCCGATCCCATCCGCCAGGAGTTCTGGGCTCCGGCGGGAATGGGCTGGGGGGCCGCCACGCATCTCCCCATGCCGACGGGCGAGACCATCATCGTTCATGCCGAACGCAGCACTGCGCGCGGCCCCTATGAGCGCGCCGCCCTCGACCAGCTCGACCAGCTCCGTCCACATCTGGCCCGCGCCACCCTCATGGCGTCGCGCCTCGCCTTCGAGCGGGCGAGCGGCGCGGTCGATGCGCTCGGGATGATGGGCCTGCCGGCGGCGGTGCTCGACGGGCTCGGGCGGCTGTTCGTCGCCAATGCGGCGTTCGACGCGATGGTGCCGGGCGTATTCCTCGACCGCCAGACAGGGATCGAGCTGGCTGACACCAATGTCGATGCCCTGCTGCGCCGCGGCCTCGACGCGGCCGCCGTCGATGCCAAGGGCGCGCCGCTGTCGATCCCCATGCCGGCGCGCGGCGGCCAGCCGCCGATGATCCTCCATCTCGTGCCGGTGCGGGGCCTCGCGCGCGACGTGTTCTCCCGCGCCAGCGTGGTGATGTTCGTGACGCCGGTGGTGATTGCCGACGTGCCCACCGCCGAGGTGATCCAGGGGCTGTTCGACCTGACGCCGACGGAAGCGCGGGTGGCGCGGGCCCTCGGACGCGGCGCCACCGTCGCCGAAATCGCCTCCGGCAACGGCGTGGCGCAGCCGACGGTGCGCAACCAGATCCGCGAAATCTTCGCCAAGACGGGGGTGAACCGGCAGGCCGATCTGGTCGGGCTGCTGCGCGGAATGGCCCGGCCGGCGGGCGGTGACAGGCCCCAGGACGGTTAAGTTCGGAATCTTCAGGAGACTTGCAACCAAATGCCCATCACGGCATTGAAGCCGTGGTTTGGGGTGTGGTGTATTTCATGAAAGTTCTGGTGGTCGAGGACGAACCCATCATTCGTCTCGGCTTGGTGAGCAGCATCGAAGATGCGGGTTATGCCGTCGCCGAAGCATCGAGCGCGGACGAGGCGATTTCCTTCCTGGCGCGGGATAATGAGGTGCGGGTGGTGGTCACCGATGTCGACATGCCCGGCTCGATGGACGGGATCCGGCTCGCCCATTATGTCCGCCGGCGCTGGCCGCCGATCCAACTGCTCGTCATTTCCGGCAAGGTCGGGGTCGTCCCGGGTGAACTGCCCACCGGCGTGCGGTTCATGAGCAAGCCATACCAGGAGCCGCAACTGCTCAATGTGATTGCAACGCTGAGTGCCGGAGGCGCGGCGTGAGCGCCGCTGCCCCCGAGATGGCGGCACCCGATCCCGGCAAGACACGCACCTGGTGGCCCTATGCGCATCGGCGCTGGGAAGCCGCCGACACGGTGATCGCGGTGGTGAGCACGCTCATCATCGTGATCTTCGCGATCTTTTTCTTCCTCTGCTGGCAGGGCTTCGGCACCACGCTCGAGGCTGCCAAGAAGCGCGCGCAGGTGAGCGCCGATATTGTGGCGACGCAGAGCTCGTGGCTCCTGGGCAGCGGACTGACCTCGCTGCGGCTGCTCGAATCCAAGCTGGCGTTCGAGCCGGCCATCCTCGATGCGGGCGAGAAGGCCGAACTCGACGGCGCCCTCAAGGCCCTCCCCTCGGGCGGCAGCTTTGCCATATACGATCCAGGCGGCGCCGTACTGCCCAATGGCGGCGCTCCGGCCCTGCCGCCAAGCATCGCCGACAAGCCGTACTTTGCCGCGCTGCAAAGCGGTGCAGCGGTCGAGATCATCGCCCGACAGGACCTCGACAGTGCAACGGGCGCCCCGATCATCGTGATGGCGCGGCGGCTCGGCGGCGACGTCAATGCGGGCTATGTGGTGCTCGCCATGCCGGTGCAGGCGCTCGAGGCGTTCTTCAACGCGCAGGCGCTGACGGAAGGATCGGTGATCTCGATCGGTCGCGAGGACGGCATCATCGTCGCGCGCTATCCGCTCGCCACCGAGCCGATCGACCTGACGGCCTCCGCCTCGTGGGAGCTGATTTCGTCCAATCCGTCCGGGGCCTATGAAGCCCGCTCCGCACTCGATGGCGTGACGCGACTGATCGGCTTCCGTCACGTCCCGGAACTGGGCATCATCACCTTCGGTTCGGTGTCCAAGGACGCGGCGTTTGCCGGGCTGTGGTCGGCCATCGTCATCATCCTGTGGCTGCTGGTGCCGATTGCGCTGGCGCTGTTTGGGGGGTCGCTGTGGACGGCGCATCTGTTGCGGCGCAGTGCGCAGCAGCAGCGCACGCTGAGCGCGGCGGTGGCGCACAACGACGTGCTGTTCCGCGAGATCCACCATCGCGTGAAGAACAATCTGCAGTCGGTGTCGTCGCTACTGCAGATGCAGCCGATCCCGCGCGAGATCAAAGCCAATATGGGCCAGCGCATTGCCGCAATGTCGGCGGTGCACGAGCATATCTACCGCTCGGGCAATTTCGAGACGGTGCATGTGAAGGACTATCTGCAGACGCTGATCGCCAGCATCCGCGCCGGGCACGATCCACACGTCAGCGTCGCCGAGGACCTCGACGACCTGCCGGTCGATCGCGAGGCGGCGACGCCGCTGGGACTGATCCTCAACGAGGTGGTGTCGAACGCCTTCAAGCATGCCTTCGCCGACGGCCGCGAGGGCATGGTCGCGGTGCGCCTCACGCGCACGCCCGAGGGACGCGGCCAGCTGACGGTGGAGGACAACGGGCTGGGGTTCGATCCGCAGACGCCGACCAAGGGAATCGGCCGACGCCTGATCAGCGCGCTGACGCAGCAGCTCGGCGGCGAATCGCGGTTCGAAACTGCGATCGACGGCGGCTCGCTGTTTACGCTGACGTTCCCGCTCGCTTCGCCAGAAACGCGCCCGTCAGCGACCCCTTTGCCTTGACGAGAGCGGCCGGGGGGCCCTCGAACACCACGGCGCCGCCATCGTGGCCGGCACCGGGGCCAAGGTCGATGACCCAGTCGGCACGCGAAATCACGTCGAGGTTGTGTTCGATGACGATGACACTCGAGCCGGCATCGACCAGCCGGTCGAACAGGCCGATCAGCGTATCGACGTCGTGCATGTGAAGGCCCGTGGTAGGCTCGTCGAGCACGTAGATATTGCCCGACTTGCCAAGTTCGGCGGCAAGCTTCAGGCGCTGGCGCTCGCCGCCTGAGAGAGTCGAGAGCGGCTGGCCGAGAGTCAGGTAGCCAAGGCCGACATCGACGAGGCCCTGCAGGATCTTCTTGATCGGCCCCTCGGTGAAGAAGCCCGCGGCATCGCCGACGTTCATCTCGTAGATGTCGCTGATCGACTTGCCGCGCAGCTTGTGCTCGAGCACCTCGTCGGTGAAGCGCTTGCCGTTGCAGGTCTCGCAAGTCGTGATCATGGGATCAAGGTGAGCGAGGTCGGTATAGATGACGCCCAGCCCGTTGCAGTCCGGGCACGCGCCTTTGGAGTTGGCCGAAAACAGCGCCGCATCCTCGCCGGTCGCCTTGGCGAAGGCCTTGCGGACATTGTCGAGGATGCCGGTATAGGTCGCGGTGTTGGAGCGGCGCGAACCGCGGGCCAGGGTCTGGTCGATGATGATCGTATCGGGGTAGGCCGCCGGCAGCGCCGTCTGGATCAGCGAGGACTTGCCCGCACCGGCAACGCCGGTGACGACAGTCAGCGTGCCGGCGGGAATGTCGACGCTGACCTTTTTGAGGTTGTTGAGCGTCGCGTTCCTGACGCTCAGCTTGCCGGTCGGCTTGCGCAGCGCGGTCTTGACCGACTGGTGCTTGAGGATGTGGTCGCCAGTGAGCGTGCCCGACTTAAGCAGGCCCTTGTAGTCGCCCGCGTAGACCACCTGCCCGCCCTTTGAGCCGGCGAGCGGGCCCATATCGACGATGTGGTCGCCGATGGCCATCATGTCAGGCTTATGCTCGACGATCAGAACGGTGTTTCCCTTGTCGCGGAGCTGTGTCATCAGTCCGGCGAGGCGACCCACATCGTGCGGGTGGAGGCCGACGCTGGGCTCGTCGAAGACATAGGTGAGGTCGGTGAGCGAGGAGCCGAGATGGCGCACCATCTTGACGCGCTGGCTCTCGCCGCCCGACAGGGTCGAGCTCTCGCGATCGAGACTGAGGTAGCCGAGGCCGATGGTGACCAGGTTCTCGAGGCGTGCCGCGAGCGCGTCGAGCATCGGCTGCACTTCCTTGGCCTTGATGGCGCGCACAAAGGGTGCGAGGTCGCTGACCTGCATGGCCGACAGCTCGGCGATGTTCTTCTTGTTGATCCGGCTGCCCAGCGCCGCCTGGTTGAGACGCGCGCCCTGGCAGGCGGGACACCGCTTGCGGGTGAAGATCTTGTCGTACTCGACGCGCACATGCGGCTGGAGCTGCTCGGGGTCCTTGGACCCCATGCCCTTCTTGAGCTTGACCACCACACCCTCATAGGTGAGGCCGATCTTGCCGACCTTGATCTTGCGGCCATCGTCGAGGTCGAGGAGGTTGGCGCGCTCCTCCTTGGTGTACTTCCTGATGGGCTTGTCCATGTCGAAGTAGCCGGAGTTGCGATAGATCTCCCACCACCAGCTATCGACGGCGAAGTCCTTGGGGAGCAATGCGCCCTCATTGAGCGACTTGCTCTCGTCGAGCACCGCGCTCATGTCCATGGCCGCGACCTGGCCGATGCCCTCGCACTCTGTGCACATGCCGCGGGGATCGTTGTAGGAATAGAAGCCGTAGGAGCTGAGATGCGGCTGGGCCACGCGCGAGAAGACGACGCGCAGCATCTGCGCGGTGTCGGTGACCGTCGCCACGGTCGAGCGCGAATTGCCGCCCAGCCGCTGCTGGTCGACGACGATGGCCGCCGAGATGTTGTCGAGGGAATCCGCGTCGGGCTGGCCGTAGTGCGGCATGAATTGCTGCACGAAGGCGGGGTAGGTTTCGTTGATGAGCCGCTGGCTTTCGGCCGCGATGGTGCCGAACACGAGCGAGGATTTGCCCGAGCCCGACACACCGGTGAACACGGTGATCTTGCGCTTGGGAATATCGAGCGAGACGTTCTTGAGATTGTTCTCGCGGGCGCCGCGGATCTGGATGGAGCCGTAAGCGGTGTCGTCGTGAGCCATGTATCTCTCCCTCGCTCGCTAGAATGTCGTCCGACTGAGGGCGATTTCGACTCGCCCCGCGCCGGGACGCGCCACAAAGCACGGCGGGACCGCCGCGCCAAGCGGAATAACTCCGTACCATGCGCCCAGAATTTCGGGCGTTTGCGCTGTCGGACGCGTCAGGCGACGGCCTTTCGGAGCATCGCGGCCAGCTTCTTTTCCTCGGCGTCGCCGATCTTGAGCAGGGCGAACGAGGTGGGCCACATACTGCCGTCGTCGAGCCTGGCGCTGGTGCCGAAGCCGACGGTGGCGTAGCGCTCCTTGAACTTGACGCCGGGAGTGAAGAAGCACACGGCTTTGCCGTCCGTTCCCGCCCAGGCCGGCAGGCCGTACCAGGTCTTGCCGGCGAGGCCGGGCGCATTGGCGCGCACGATCGCGTCGAGCTTTTCGGCCAGCTGGCGGTCGGTGCCGGTGAGCTTGGCGATGGCCGCCTTGAGGTCGGCCTCGCCATTGGCGCCGCCCTTCTTGCGCTCGGCCTTGGTGGCCTGCATGGCTTCGATCTCCTCGGCGGAGAACGCGGCCTTGGCCTTTTTGGCGGCGGGCTTGGCGGGTGCTTTCTGGGTCTTGCTGGTGGCCATGTGCTGGTCCTCCTCGTTGAGTGGGCTACTGATCCATGCGCTTGAGCAGGTCTTCGAGATTGTCGAGGCGACTTTCCCAAAAGCCGGCCATCTGCCGCGTCCAGTCGAGGAGCGGCGTGAGCGCGCCAAGCTGCGCGCTGTAGTGGGTGTTGCGCCCCTCGTGCCGGTCGCGCACGAGGCCCGCCTGTTTGAGGACGCCCAGATGCTTGGAGACGACGGGCTGCGAAACGCCGGCCTTCTCGGTGAGGGCACCGACGGTCTTTTCGCCCTCGCGGCAGAGCTGTTCGAAGATGCCCCGCCGCGTGGGGTCGGAGAGGGTCTTGAAGAGAACATCCTCAGTGTTCGGCATGGCGCAAATCCATATCCGGATGGCTATGAGTAGACGTATAGCCACATAGCTATGAGTTAGTCAAGCGGCGTCGACTTGACCTGGATCAAGGCCGCCCGTCCTGCCGCGTGCGAGCAAGAGGCCAGCACAGCACGGAGATGACAGATGCCGCTCGAAACCACGCTAGCCCTTGCCGCGATTATCGTCGTCTTCGGCGGCTACGCCCTGCTGCTCGGCTGGGCGCTGTGGTACACGAACCGGAAGGCCTGAGCGGCGTTCAGACCACGACGGTGATCTGCTCGCTGGCGCGGGTGACGCCGGTATAGAGCCAGCGGCGGCGATCGTCGCGGAAGACGAAACTCTCGTCGAACAGATAGACCTTGTCCCACTGCGAGCCCTGCGCCTTGTGCACGGTGAGGCAGTAGCCGAAGGTGAATTCGTCGAAGCGCCGCCGCTCGGGCCAGCTCAACTGATCCTCCTCGCCCGAAAAGAAGGCCGAGTGGGTGACGACGTGCACCTTGCCCTTCTTGCCGGTGTGGGTGGTTTCCTCGTCGGGCAGCAGATCCATCGAGTAGCGGTTGGACGAGCGCTTCTTGACGTCGGCGGCGGTCCAGATCTGGCCGTTGAGCAGGCGCTTCTGCGGATTGTTGCGCAGACAAACGAGGCGGTCGCCGGCGACGGGCTCGTGCTCGGGCAGGTTCTTGAGCTCGCGCAGGCGGTCATTGTAGTCGACGCGGGTCTTGTTGCGGCCCACCAGAACCTGGTCGGCGCCGACCACCGCCTCGCGGTCGACCTCGGATTTTGGAATGACGATCGAGTCGTCGTAGCGGCCATAGTCGAGATAGCCGCCCTCGCGGATTTCCATCGACATGCGAATGATCGGGTTGTCCGCCGCCTGGCGGTGGATTTCGGTGAGCATCACGTCGGGCTCGTGCGCGGTGAAATAGCCCGCGCCCTGCACCGGAGGAAGCTGGAACGGATCGCCCAGGACGAGGACCTTTGTGCCGAAGCTCAACAGATCCTTGGCCAGCGGCTCATCGACCATCGAGACTTCATCGATGACGATCAGATCGGCGGTGAGCACTTCGCTTTCGGGATCGAGGGCGAAGCGCGGCTCGCCGTCCTTTTCCGACACCAGCGTGTAGATCAGCGAGTGGATGGTGGATGCGCCCTTGCAACCCTTCTTGCGCATCACCAGCGCAGCCTTGCCGGTGAAGGCGGCATATTTGACCGAGCGCACGCCCTCGGCGAGGTAGCGGGCGAGCGTGGACTTGCCGGTGCCAGCCCAGCCGAAGAGGCGAAAGACCTGCGGGCCGTTCTTGTCCTTGAGCCACTCGCTGACGGCGAGGAGCGCGTCGTCCTGCTGGGGAGACCAGGTGGGCATCAGGCGATCGTCGTTCCAACGCTGCCGACGCCATCGATCGTCCCCTCGAGGCGGTCGCCGCGATTGACCGCCGCGACGCCGGACGGCGTGCCGGTGAAGATCAGGTCGCCCGGCATGAGGGTGACGAAGCCCGACAGGTAGGCGATGGCGTCGGGCACCGACCAGATCATGCCGGAGATGTCGCCGAGCTGGCGGCTGAAGCCATTGACCGAAAGCTCGATACGTCCGGCGTCGGGGTGGCCGATGCGGCTCGCGGGGCTCAAATCGCCGATCGGGGCGGAGGCGTCGAAGCCCTTGGCCATGTCCCACGGCCGGCCGAGCTTCTTGGCTTCGCCCTGGAGGTCACGGCGGGTCAGGTCGATGCCCGCAGCGTAACCCCAGACATGGTCGAGCGCTGCGCCGGCATCGATGCCCGTCGCCTCGCGACCGATGGCCACCACGAGCTCGATCTCGTGGTGGAGGTCACGGGTGGCCGGCGGATAGGGCGTGTCGGCGCCCGATATCACCAGCGCATCGGCAGGCTTGGTGAAGAAGAAGGGCGGCTCGCGGCTCGGGTCGTGGCCCATTTCCCGCGCATGCTCGGCATAATTGCGCCCGACGCAGAAGATGCGACGGACGGGGAAGAAGGCGGCGTCGTCGCCGGCAACGGGGACGACGGGCTGGGCGGGCGGATCGATGACGTAGTTGGGCATAGGGAAGTCTCGCGAACAGGCCGCGAGACTAGACGATATCGACCGTAAACAAAACGGGAACTTGCGCGGCGCGCTAGATCTGCCCGGCCGGCAGGTCCGGCTCGAGGTTCTGGTCCACCGACAGCCACTGCTTCTGCACCGGCCTGGACGAGTGCTTGTGGCCGGCGCCGTCGCGATAGAAGGCGGGCTTCCTGTTGCGCGGGTCGCGGTGCATGACGCCGTCCTTCATGATCATCGAGAAGCGGGCGGGACCGACGAGGACGTCCTGGTCCTCGAGCGGATTGCCGTCCACGATGAGGAGATCGGCCAGCGCGCCGTGCTTGACGATGCCCAGCTCACCCTTGTGACCCATCAGATCGGCGCCGACGCCGGTGGCGCAGCGCAGCGCTTCGGCCGGGGTGTAGCCGAAGAACTTGACGAAGTGACCGATGTCGCGCGCGTTCTGCCCGATGGGCGTGATGGTGAAGCCGTAGTCGCCGCCCACCACGACGCGCATGTTGCGCTTGCGCATCTCGTGGTAGGTCGCGATCGTGAACTCGATCTTGCGGAACAGGTTCATCTCCTCGACGCGGGCGCGCGTCATGCCGACGACGTCACCCTCATAGACCGAGTTGTGGACGAGGCCGAAGGCCGGGCCGACGATGACGCGGTCCTTGACGGCTTCGAGCATGTCGAGCGCTTCTTCGTCGGCATAGTCGCAATGATAGATGCAGTCGACGCCGGCGCGGACGGCGCGCTTGACCGATTCGGCAGCACGCGAATGGCAGGCGACGCGCTTGCCGAAATCGTGCGCGGTAGCGACACCGACGGTCAGCTCTTCCTCGGAGATGGAGACGATCTCGGCGGGCGCGTTGGAGACGAAGTCATCGCCCGACACGTTGAACTTCACATTGTCGACGCCTTCGCGACAGCACAGGCGCACCGCCCTGCGGATTTCGTCGACACCGTCGGCGATCATGCCGAAGCTCTCGAAATTGGTGTGGTGCTTGCGTTCGTCGCCGAGGCCGCCGGTGACGGTGATCTCGGGGCCGGCGGCGCGGTAGCGTGGGCCGGCGAGGAAGCCGTCCTCGATCTCCTGGCGCACCACCACGTCGAGGCGCAGCTTGGCGGAAGCGGCCGAATAGGCCGAGGTGAAGCCGCAATCGAGCAGGAACGTCGCATTGCGCATGGTGCGCAGCAGATGCTCCTCGGGCGGGATTTCGCCGAGGTCCTGGTTGCGCGCGGGGCCGACGAAGCTCAGATGGCAGTGGCCTTCGACCATGCCGGGCATCAGGAACTGGCCCTTGCCGTCGATCACTTCGGCGGCGCGGCCGGCATCGATGTGCTCGCTGCCCCTGGCGACGCCGGTGATGTAGTTGCCTTCGACCAGCACCTCACCGGGATAGGCTGCATCCTCGATACCGTCCCAGACGGTGACGTTCTTGATCAGATAAGAGCCCATGATGTCCTCCCCTTTTGCGCCAACGATAGTCGCGCCCGGCCACTGATCCAGCCGCGTTGTTCGCGAGGTAGTCCGCTATTTGAGACGATTTCCTTGACTCGCCGCGCCGGATTTCGTTGCCTCCGGCGCATGGGAGAGGAACGGGGAAACGGCGTCGATGGGGCGATCCGCCTGTTGCTGGCGCTGGCTAGGGCCGGCGGCACGGCGCGGACGAGCGAGTTGATCGCAACGACCGGGCTGCCGCGGGCAAGCCTGTTCCGGATGGCCAAGGCGCTCGCCGGTGAGGGCGTACTGACGCTCGAGCGAGGGCGAATGGCGCTAGGACCGGCAGTCCGCGCGATCCTGGGCGTCCACGCGGCGCAGGTGGCGCGCGAGGACGAGGCGCGGCAGCAGCGGATGCCCAATCTGCTGCGACCGGCCCATGGCGTGGCCGGCGGCGCGGACAGGCGCATTGCACTCAGCCGACCGAGCGTGAGGCGCAGCAGCCGCCGCTTCCGCATCGGCTTTGCCAATGCCTCGCTCGACAATCCGTGGCGCGTGGCGCTGATGCACGCGGTGGAGCATGGCGCCTCGGCGCTGGGCAACCGGGTCGAGCGGGTCGACATCCGCACGGCCAATTACGACGCGGCGCGGCAGGCCGATGACATCGCGACGCTCGCCCGGTCGGGGATCGACGGGCTGCTGGTGAGCGCGATCATGTCGCCCGACGTCGATGCCGCGGTGGCCGAGGTGCATCGCAGCGGGCTGCCGGTGGTGCTGGTGGACCGCGGCGTGTCGCCGGGGGTGCCGCACACGAGCTTCGTGACAACCTCCGACCACGCGATCGGCAGCACGACGGCACTGTGGCTGGCCGAGACGCTCAAGGGCGAGGGCAATGTGCTGATGCTGCCGGGGCACCCGGAGGCGGAGCCGGCGCAGCGGCGGCTCGCGGCAGCTGAAACGATGTTCCGGAGCTTTCCGGGCATTCGCGTGCTCGGCATCCGCTGGACCTTCTGGTATCCGGAAGTGACGCGTGGCATCATCGAGGATGCGCTGGCGCGCTGGGGCAACGACATCTCGGGTGTATGGTGCGACAGCGGGCAGCAGGGGCTGGGCTCGCTCAGGGCGTTTGTCGCGGCCGGCAAGAAGCCGGGCGAAATCCCGCCGCATACGGGCGGCGACCAGAACCTTGCCTACAAGCTCGCCATCCGCAACCGCGTGAAGCTCGCCGCGATCGACTATCCGCCGGCGATGGGCGGACGGGCGGTGGAGGTGCTCTATGCCGCGATGTGTGGGCAATGGGTGCCGCGCGAAGTGGACATGCCCAGCGAAGTGATCATCACCAAAGGGCACTCGACGCGCTCGGTGCGCGCCGACGTGCTCGCGGAGGACCATGTGCGCTGGGACCTGCCTGACGACCTCATTCTGTCGACCGGGCTCGGGCCGGCCTACAATCCGCGCTCGTTCCGCATCCATTATCCTGGCAACCGCTACAACCGTTCGGCCGGCAGGCTGGTGGAGGACACGCCATGAGTGTCATCGCGACGACGGGCGTGGGCATGCTGGCGCGGCTGCTCAACCGGCTGGCGGGCACCGATACGATGACGGCGGCGGGCTTTGCCACGCGCGAAGGCTATGCCCGCTCGACGGTGTTCGACGTGACGCGGCGGATGGAGGCTGCCGGCATCCTGCAGCGCGATCTCGCGGGGACGCTGATGCCCGGTCCGGAACTGGTGCGGCTGTCGCTCGCCGAGCATGGCGTGGCGGCCCTGCACGGGCCGGCCGAGGCGCTGCTGACGCAACTCCGCGACGAGACGCACGCCACCGCCCGACTGGTGGCCACCGACGGGACCGTATTGCTGACGCTGACGGCGCGGCGCGGCGACGAGGAGGGCATGCTACTCGACGCGCCGGTGGGCGATGTCGCGCGGTTGACGCTGCGGCTGCGGCCCAATACTGGCCGCGCCGAACGCGACGATGCGCAGGCGCGGCTGCTGCGCGCCGCCCTGAGCCTTACCGATCACCTCAGCAATGGAGACGCCGATGGCTGACCAGGACCTCTTTCAGATCAGCCACATCGTGCCAGACTTCCAGGAGCAGTTCGAGGACTACAAGACGTCGAGCAACGCGACGCGACGGACACTGCGCAGCCAGCTCGACATCCCCTATGGTGACGCGCCGCGGCAGCGGCTCGACCTATTCTTCCCGCCGGGTGAGCTCAGTGGAGCGCCGATCCACATGTTCATCCATGGCGGCTACTGGCGCGCGCAGGTGAAGGAGGATTATGCCTTCGTCGCCGACGGCGTGGCCGCGGCGGGCGCCATCTGCGCCATCGTCGAATACACGCTGATGCCGGGCGCACGCATGGCCAATCTGGTGCGCGAGACACGCGAGGCGCTGGGCTGGCTCGCCGACAATGCGGCGACGTTCGGCGGCGACGGTACGAAGCTCTCGGCCAGCGGTCATTCGGCGGGCGGGCACCTGGTCACCTGGCTCGCCTCGCGTGCGCCGCACGAACAGGGCTTCCCAACGACACCGGTGCGGTCAGTGATCTCGATCAGTGGCATCTTCGACCTGCGACCGATCACCACGAGCTATCTGCAGCCCGAGGTGCAACTGACGGCCGAAGAGGTGGCGCACTGGTCGCCGATCGAGTCGGTGCCGTCGCCATCGACGCACTACGAGATCGCCGTGGGGCACGAGGAGACCCTGCCCTTCCACCAGCAGGCGCAGGATTATGCCTATGTGCTCGAGCGGCACGGCGCGAGCCATGAGCGCGTGACGCTGCATGGCGAGGACCATATGAGCGTGGTGCGGAAGCTGGGCATCGTCGGCAGCCCGATGTGGGAGCTGCTGCGCGACGCCGTGGAGCGGAGCCGAGGCTGAGCTCCAAAACGAAACGGGCGCCCCTGCGAGCGCCCGTCCCATAGTTCCGGTTCAAGCGAAGCTTACTTCGTGCCGCCCCAGGCTTCCGGGTAGCCCGGCATGCCTTCGCAGCCGCACATGGCGTAGTGCAGCGGCGGCATCTTTTCGTTGATGTACTGGTCGAGCACATCCTGCGTGATGGCCGGCTGCGGGAGGACCCACTCCGGACCCGGGACCGCTTCGCCCTTCAGGGTGTTGACCGCGGCGATGATCGCGGTGCGCCACTGATAGGTCGGGTAGGTCGGGGCGATACCCTTGAAGCCAAGGGCCTTCCACTTCTGCAGGTAGTCCTGCTGGTCTTCGCCGGTGACGACGGGGACCGGCACGCCAGCGTCTTCGAAGGCTTCGACAGCGGCCACGGCCGTGGCGCCGGCGTCCATCCACACGGCGTCGATGGTGCCGCGCTGCAGGTAGTCTTCGACGATCGACTTGGTCTTGGCGTTGTCACCATCGGTGAATTCTTCACCGAGGATGTTGAGGCCGGCTTCCTTGAACATGTTGCGCGCACCCGAAGCACGGGTTTCGAGCACGTCGACGCCCGGCAGGATGCGGAGCATCAGGACGTTGGCGCCGGCCGAGGTGTTGGCGATCACGTGCTCACCGGCCTGGATGCCGAAGCCGTAGCCACCCACGGGGTGGACGAAGGTGACCGGGCAGTCGGTGGTGACGCCGCGGTCGAACACGATGACCGGCAGGCCCGAAGCGCAGGCCTTCTCAACGGCCGGCGTGAGCGCGGCGGTCGAGTTGGGCGAGACGATCAGGGCCGAGCAGGTACCGCCAGCGAGCAGGTCGTCGATATCGGCGATCTGCTTGTCGTCGGAGCCTTCGGCGTCGACATGGGTGAAGGTCCCGATCTCGGGATGGTTCTTCACTTCTTCGGTCATGTCGGTGTAGCCGACGACGCGCCAGGGGTTGTTCACGCCGGCGTTCGAGAAGCAGATGGTCCAGGGGCCATCCTTCTTGAACTTGGCGGTGTCGGCCATGGCGTCGCCGGCATATTGCAGCCAGGGGCTGTCGGCCGGACCGTTGAAGGCACCGGTGAGCTGGGCCTTCTGCTTGGCGAATTCGGCCGGATCATCAAAATTGGGGGCCTGGGCCTGAGCCGCCCCCGCGAACAGCACGGCCATACCGGCCACTGCCATCACGAGTTTCTTCACACTATCCTCCCTTTCGAGGTTCCCGGTGTCGTCCCTGTCAGACGGTTGCTTCCCGCCTGTCGTTCCGGGCGTTACCGCCCGACCACTCATCGTCCCGTCCGCTTGCGCCGATACATGGCGAGCGCCACCGCGCCGATGAGAATGAGGCCCTGCACCACCTGCCGGACGGGCTGCGGCAGCCCGAGCAGATTGAGCAGGGTGAAGATCGCTTCGAGCGCCAGCGCGCCCGCCATGGCGGCTGGCACGGAGCCGCGGCCGCCGAGCAACTGCGCGCCGCCGAGCACCGCGGCGGTGATGGCCTGCAGCTCGTAGCCCGAGCCGATATCGACCGACACGCCGGCGCGACCGCCGAGGATGACGCCCGCCACTACCGCGCTCATCGAGGAGACGATGAAGGCGGTGATGCGCACGCGCTCAACCGGCACGCCGGCGAGGCGCGCGGCGCGCTGATTGTCGCCGATGGCATGGATCATGCGGCCGAGATTGGTGCGGTGCATGCCCCACCAGAGGATGAGACCGAACACCACCAGGCAGATGATCGCCACGGGGAAGATGTTGACCAGCGGCACGCCGGTGATGTTGAAGCGGCCGAAGAAGCGGAAGGTGTCGGGCAGGTAGCCGCGCGGCGCGCCGCCCGACCAGACGAAGGCGACGCCCGTCAGCGTGATCATCATGCCCAGCGTGGCGATGAGCGAGGGAACGCGCAGATAGCTGACGACGAGGCCGTTGATGAGGCCGACCAGCGCGCCGATGCCCAGCATCAGCGGGATGATCCAGTAGGTGGAATTGGGGTCGTTGCTGGCCAGCATCGACGAGCCGATGACGGTGAGCGTCATCATGGCGCCGACACTGAGGTCGAAGCCACCGGCGACGATGACGTAGAGCGCCCCGCCCGAGAGGATGGCGAGCGCCGCGGCGCGCTTCAGATAGTTCATGTAGCCCTGCGGCTCCATGAAGGCGGGGTTGAGCAGCACGATGGCGACCAGCAGCGCGACCAGCAGCACATAGACCGGATTGATCTGCAGGAGGCGGCGGCGGGCCGAGCCGGGCGTCGAAAGGGTCTGCTCGGTCATGACACGGGCCTCTTGGAACGGACGGCGTAGAAGGCGACGGCGGCCACGATGATGATGCCGCGCACCACCTGCTTCACGAAAGCGTCCATGCCGATGACGTTGAAGATGGAATCGATGAGCGAGAAGATGATGACGCCCGCCATGGTGCCCCAGATGCCACCGCGGCCGCCCGCGAGGATGGTGCCGCCGATGACGACGACGGCGATCGACTCGAGATCGTAGACACCCTCGGCGCCGATCCAAGGCGCGCCCGAACGGAGGCGCGAGGCGAGATAGAGGCCGGCAATGGCGGCGCAGAGCGAGCACACGACATGGGCGCCGATGATGACGCCCGAGGTCTTGATGCCGGCATTGCGCGCCGCATCCTTGTTGCCACCCACCGAATAGATGTCCGAGCCGAAGCGAGTGAAGCGCAGCACGAACCAGGCGAGCCCCGCCAGCACGAACATGAAGATCAGTGAGTAAGGAACGATGCCGACGGAGCCATAGGCGAAGATCTGGAACTCGACCGGCACCTTGCCGGCGAAGTTGTTGTAGAAGGCCGAGAGCACGCCCTGGATGATGAGCGACATGCCCAGCGTCGCGATCAGCGGATTGACCTCGAGCTTGCTGATGACGAGGCCGTTGATGAGCCCGACGACGGCGCCGAGCGCGAGCACGGCGAGGATGGCGGGCAGCATCATCGAGGGCTCACCATTCATCACCACGGAGGTGACGACGGCGGATGCGGAGATGAGGCTTGCTACGCTCAGGTCGATCGAAGCTACCAGGATGGCGAAGGTCTGGCCGATGGCGGTGATGCCCAGCGTGATCGAGCGGCCCAGGATCGAGACGAGATTGTCGACCGAGAGATATTTGGTCTGGCCGCTGACGACGACGAGGCCGACATAGAGCACGATCGAGGCGAGCAGCAGGAAGCCCGACGCATAGCGGTCGAAGCGGAAGCCGGAGCGGCGGGGAGCGGGCAGCGTGGTGTCGGTCATGCCGCTTCTCCCGCGAGGTGCTTTTCGCCGGTGGCGCTCAGCATGATGTCGGCTTCGGTGGCGCCGCGCGGGAACTCGCCGGCGATGCGGCCTTCGCGCATGACGACGATGCGGTCGGCAGCGCCGAGGATTTCGGGCAGATCGGACGAGATCATCATCACGGCCGCGCCGGAACGGGCGAGATCGCGCATCAAATGGTAGATGCCGGCCTTGGCGTTGACGTCGATGCCGCGCGTGGGCTCGATGAAGATCAGCACCTTGGGCTTGAGCGCGAGCCAGCGGGCGACGATGGCCTTCTGCTGGTTGCCGCCCGAGAGCACGCGCATCTCCTGCTCATAGGAGGGTGCGCGCACTTCCATGCGGTCGAACAGCTTGTCCATGCCGGCAAGGTCGGTGTGGGCATTGGTGCGGTGGCTGGCGAGGAAGCTGGCAAAGCTCCGCGCGGTGACCATGCCGTTGTCGCGCACCGACTGCATCAGCAGCAGCCCCTCGGCCTTGCGATCACCGGGGAGCACGCCGATTCCGGCGCGGATGGCGTCGCGCGGATGCGTGAAGCGCACGCCCTTGCCGTCGAGCGTGACGGTGCCCGAGGTAAAGGGGACGGCGCCGAACAGCGCCATGGCCAGAGCCGAGCGGCCCGCGCCCTGGAGACCGGCGAAGCCGGTGATCTCGCCGGCGCGGAGCTCGAAATCGATATTGCGCAGGAAGGCGTTGCCGCCGCCGCGCACACCCAGAACGACATTGCCCCGCTCTTGGGGCGTGCCCGGCGGCGGATAGTAGTCGGCGATGTCGCGGCCCACCATCGTGCGTACGATGGTTTCAGGGTCGGGGACGTGGTCGAAGCGCGCCGCGACCTCGCCGTCCTTGATAACGGTGACCCGGTTGGCGAGGCGCGTGACCTCGCGCATGCGGTGGGTGATGTAGATGATGGTGGTGCCGCCGGCGCGGAGCTGGTCGATCAGCGAGAACAGCACCTCGCACTCGCTCTCGTTGAGCGCGGCGGTCGGCTCGTCCATGACGATGACCTTGCTCGACAGCGAGATGGCCTTGGCGATTTCGACGAGCTGCTGGCTCGCCACGTCGAGATCGGCGACTGTCGTGTCGGGCTCGATGTGGTGGCGCGCGCCGAACAGGCCGAGGACGCGGCGCGTCTCGTCTTCCATGGCGCGGCCATCGATGACGCCGCCCCTCACCGGCTCGCGGCCGAGGAACAGGTTCTGCGCCACGGTGCGCTCGGGCAGCAGCGAGAACTCCTGATAGATCACCGAAATGCCGGCGAGCAGCGATTCCTGCGGGTGCCGGAAATGCTGCTCCTTACCGTCGATCAGCACGGTGCCGCTGTCGGGATTGTAGACGCCTGAGAGAATCTTGATCAGCGTCGACTTGCCGGCGCCGTTCTCGCCCACCAACGCATGCACTTCGCCCCTGGCGCAGGAGAAGCTCACATCGTGCAGGGCGCGGACGCCGGGGAAGGATTTCGAGATGTTGCGCATCTCGATGACGGGGGTGTCGCTCATGCCGCCATGTCTCCAGCTTCCTGCCAGGTCCGGCGGATGAAGGCCGCGCTCTCGGTGAAGAGCGTGTCGTAGTCGGGGAACAGCGGGCGCCAGACGCGCGTCGCCGCGGCGATGCCGGGGAGTCCTGCGCCGAACGCCTCAAGCGTTACCCAGCCGTCATAGCCCGAGCGGCGGACAGCGCCCATGATGGACTTGAAGTCGATATGGCCGCGGCCGGGAATGCCGCGGTCGTTCTCCGAGATGTGGACGACCCCCACATGCGGCGCGACGGTTTCGTAGGCCTTCACCTGGTCGCCGTCTTCGATGTTGGCGTGGAAGGTGTCGTACATGATACGCAGGGCCTTGTGGCCGACGCGCTGGGCATAGTCGCGACACTGCGCCGTGGTGTTGAGAAAATAGGTCTCGAACCGGTTGAGATGCTCGAGGCTGATATAGATGCCGTTGGCCTCAGCGCGCGTGGCAAGCACGCGATGCGCCGCGGCGGCGTGGTCGAGCTCGGCCTCGGTGGGACCGGCACCGGTGAAATGGCCGATGGGCGCGTGGATGGGACCGCCCAGGCTCTCAGCCCCGAGCGCGATGGCGCAATCGAGCGCCCAGTCGAGATGCCGCCGGCCGCGGGCGCGATTATCGGCATCGGGCGAGACGGGGTTGGCGTCGGGGCTGGGGACGATGGCGGTGCAGCAGCGCTCGAGGCCGATGGCGTCCAGTTCCCGGCCCAGCCAGGCATAGTGCGCCGGATCGCCGGAGAGGACGGGAACCTCGACGCCGTCATAGCCGAGTGCCTTCAGCTGCCGGATGGCCGGCAGGTGCGCTTCGGTGACAAAATCCGTCAAGCACAGCAGATTGATGCCGAGCTTCATGCCTCTCCCCTGGCGCGGTTCGGCCGCACCGTCCTGGCAGTCCCTGCTGCCGGCCTCTTATGGGCCCGTTCTTGCGATCAGTATTCGGCAACGCCCGGGGGCGTTCAATGCAGAAACTTACCCGCCAGTCCGAGATTTGGGACAATTGTGGGTGAAGATTCGTCTTCTGCCGACTTGCTGCAGCGGATTTTGAACGACGACGGCGGTTGCCGCCCATGCCGACCGATTTCCGCTGCCCTCCTCCGATCGTCCTCCAGACCCCTGGATTTGTTGACTCTGTCGCACCCGACTCTCTAGGTTGAGGGCACGGGCCGACAGAGGGATGATCGCCGAGGGAGGAGCCCGCGGCGTTCAAATCGGCACAGTGGTAAATTTTGGACACAGGACCAACCTGTATGACTCCCGACCTCAAGGAACGCGCCGTGGCGCGCCCCGCGGTGTTCACCGAGCCCGGCGCCCTGCTCTATGCCGGCAATTGCCGCGACCTCTATGACGCGTCGCTGGCCGGCAAGGTGACGCTGAGCGCCTGGACCCGCCGCAAGTATCCGGGCACGCCGCTGGGCGACGCGTTGCCGCAGGTGCTGTCGGTGGGCGGCTGGGATGCGGCCTCGCCGCAGGACTGGGGGCTCAAGGAGCACTGCAACGAGGGCGTCAAGATCGCCTATATGGCACGCGGCACGATGGCGCTCAGGGTCGACGGGCAGACACATCACCTGACCGAGGGGCAGATGTTCGTGGTCCGGCCCTGGCAACTCCACCAGTTCGGCGACCCGCATGTGGCGGCGAGCCAGATCATCTGGGTGCTGTTCGATGTGGGCGTGCGGCGGCCGCATGAGGACTGGCTGTGGCCCGACTGGCTCGCCTGGCCGGCGCGCGACACCGAACGGCTGACGCGCCTGCTGTCGCGCAACGAGCAGCATGTGAGCACGGCGAGCCGCGATGTGGCGCGCAGCTTCCACGACATCGCCGACATCGTCGCCGGGGGCGACATCGAGGGCGACGAGGCGCGGCTGCGACTCATGATCTCGATGATGCTGCTGCAGTTCGCCGACCAGCTCGAAAGCCAGGCGCCGGTGCTCGACGAGGCGCTGGCGAGCTCGAAACGCACCGTGCAGATTTTTCTCAAGCGGCTGCCGCATGCGCTGGACGAGGACTGGACGCTCGAGAACATGGCGGCCGAATGCAAGCTCAGTAGAACACAGTTCTCGCAACACTGCCAGGCGCTGACCAACATGACGCCGGTGCGCTATCTGCAGATGATCCGGCTCGAGGCCGCGCGCAAATGGCTGAGCGAACGCGCCGAAGCCTCGGTGACGGAGGTCGCGCATTCATGCGGCTTCTCCTCGAGCCAGTATTTCGCCACCTGCTACAAGCGGCGCTTCGGCTATTCGCCGCAGGAGACGCGAGGGATCATCTAGGCCGGCGGTTCACGCCGATGTCTCGCGGGGCTTGGCGCGGGTGGTGGGCTGCGCGCCTGCGGGGTCGTCGGGCCAGGGGTGGCGCGGATAGCGGCCGCGCATGTCCTTGGCGACGTCCTTCCAGGAGCCGCGCCAGAAGCCCGGCAGGTCGCGCGTGGTCTGGATCGGCCGATGCGCCGGCGAGAGCAGCACGAGCGTGAGCGGCAGCCGGCCATTGGCGACTGTGGGATGCGTGCCCAGACCATAGAGCTCCTGCACGCGGATCTCGATGCTCGGCCCCGCCTCGGCGGCGTAGTCGATGGGAACCCGGCTGCCGGTGGGCGCCTCGAAATGCGACGGCAGGGCCCGCTCGACTTCGCTGCGCAGCGCAAAGGGGAGCAGCGGGGCGAGATCGTCGGCCGTAATTTCGGCAAGCGCCGTGCGGCCTACCAGCAAGGGGACGAGATCGTCCATCGCGATGGCGAAGTCCGGACGGAGGAACCGCGCGCGGGAGATGAGCGCGCGCTGGTCTTTCGACCAGGGCAGCCGGTCGATGATGTTTTCGGCGAGGAGCCGTGCGGCGCGCTCCGCGTCCGGCGGCGGAACCGGATCGTCGGCCAGCAGCAGCGACTGGTAGCTGCGGCGACGACGGGCACGAACGGATGAACTCGACCTGTCCCAGGACAGCACGACCTCGCTCGAGACATGCCCGGCGAACAGGTCCTCAATGTCGTCGCGCGAGATGACGACGGCCGAGCGGATGCGGCCAGTGGCGGCGGCACCGGTGATCTCGGTGACGACGAGGTATGGGCTCGCGGCAAGCACGTCGGTTTCCTCGAGCGATGCCCCGCGGCCATTGGCAAGGCGATAGCGGCCCCGGGCACCCGCTGCCTGCGCGACGCGATCGGGGAAGGCCCGGGCGAGGTTGCGGCCGACATCGAGATCGGCGCCGGGAGCACCACCCCAGCGGCGGGCGAGCGAACGCGCATCGCCGGCGCGGCGCGAGCGGTCGGTACGGAAGCGCGCGAGGCGATGGGCGAGGTCGGTGTCGTCGCCGCCCAACCCACGTTCGGTGAGCAGGACGGCGAGCTCGGCGGCGGTGCCCCTGTCCTCGGCACGATCGATCATGTGGGCGAGGCGGGGATGGAGCGGCAGCTTCGCCAGCGCTCTCCCTCCGGCCGTGATGCGCCCGACCTCGTCCAGGGCGTCAAGCTGGCTGAGCAGAGCCACCGCCTCGCTCCATGCAGGCCCCGGGGGCGGGTCGAGGAAGGCGAGCGCCGCCGGATCGGTGACACCCCAATTTGCGAGGTCGAGCGCGAGACCGGCGAGATCGGCAGCAAGTATCTCGGGCGTATCATAGGGCGCGAGCGCGCCGGTCTGACCTTCGTTCCACAGACGGTAGGCGACCCCCGGCTGGGTGCGGCCGGCGCGGCCGCGGCGCTGGTCGGCGGCGGCGCGCGAGACGCGCTGCGTCACGAGCGCAGAGAGGCCGGTGCCCGGATCGTAGGCGGAGACACGGCGGAAGCCGGAGTCGACGACGATGCGGATGCCCTCGATCGTCAGCGACGTCTCGGCGATAGAGGTCGCCAGCACCACCTTGCGGCGGCCGGCGGGCGACGGCGCGATGGCACGATCCTGCTCGGCAGCATCAAGCTGGCCGTAGAGCGGCGCGATGTCGACCGCTTCTGGAACAGCGTTCTCGAGGCGCTCGGCGGTCCGCGAAATCTCCGCCTGTCCCGGCAGGAAGGCGAGGACCGAACCCTCCTCCTCGCGCATGGCGGCGAGGATGGCGGTGGCCATCTGTTCCTCCAGCCGGCGCAGCGGATCGGGCGGCACGTAGCGGGTCTCGACCGGGAAGGCGCGGCCCTCGCTCTCGATCACCGGCGCCTCGCCGAGCAGCCTGGCGACGCGGGCACCATCGATGGTGGCCGACATCACCAATAGCCGCAGATCGGGCCGCAGCGCCGTCGCGTCGAGCGCCAGCGCGAGGCCGAGATCGGCGTCGAGGCTCCGCTCGTGGAACTCGTCGAAGATCACGGCGGCAACGCCCGACAGCTCGGGATCGTCGAGAAGCATGCGGGTGAACACGCCCTCGGTGACGACTTCGATGCGCGTGGCAGCGGTCACCCTGGAATCGAGGCGGACGCGGTAGCCGATCGTCTGCCCGACGGCCTCGCCCAGCGTGCGCGCCATGAAGCTCGCGGCGGCACGCGCGGCAAGCCGCCGCGGCTCGAGCATGACGATGCGGCCATCGCCGCGCCAGGGTGCGTCGAGCAGCGCCAGCGGCACGCGCGTGGTCTTGCCGGCGCCCGGCGCGGCAACCAGCACGGCGCGGGGGCTCCGCTGCAGCGCCGCGCGCAGCGCCGGCAGGACGGCATCGATGGGTAACGGGATCATTAACGCTGTCTTGAGCGGAAATGCGCGGCGCCGCAAGAGCCGGCAACTTCCCGCATGCCCAGCGCGTTAGTGCATGCGATCGGAGGCCCGCCATGTTGTTCCGTCCCAGCGCTGATCAGAACCTCACTGCCATCCATGCCATGCTCGATGCCTGGAATGCCGAAGCCGACCGCTTCCGGCAGGCCGCGGTGGCGGCGCGTCGCGGCGAAACGCCAAGCTCGCTCACGGCGGGAGCAGCGGAAGAGGCGCATGAGGGCCTGATGACGCTGCTGGGCGAGATCGACGACGCGCTCGAGCGGGTGGCGCCGGGCGGCCCGCAGTTTGGCGGCCTGCTGCAGGCGCAGATGATGGCGATCGCGCTGCTCGAGAGCGTGGGCAATTCCTACGATGTGCTCGACCGCTTCGTGACCGAGCCTGTCGGGGGGCCGCACCGCATCGCGCATGAGCTGCGCACCGCGGCCGAATGAGCGACCCCGAAATCCTGCTGCTGCGGCCCGGGGCGACGATGCCCAACAGCCGACTGCCGGTGCTGATCTACCGGCGGGTGCTGGAAGGCGGGGCGCGCGGCTTCGACGCACTGTTCCGCAGCAATGGCTGGGGCGGCACATGGCGCAACGGCGTCTACGATTACGACCATTTCCACTCCAACGCGCATGAGGTGCTGGGCGTCGACAGCGGCTGGGCCAGCGTGCAACTGGGCGGCGATGTGGGCCAGGCGATCGAGGTGGAAGCGGGCGACGTGCTGGTGCTGCCGGCGGGCACGGGCCACCGGCGGATCGGCAAGTCGGAAGACTTTGCGGTGTCGGGTGCCTACCCACCCGGTCAGGAGCACTACGACACCTGCCGCGCCAGCACGCCGGAGGCCGAACTGCGGATCAACAAGGTGCCCCTGCCCCCGACCGATCCGGTCGAGGGCGCAGACGGGCCGCTGCTGCGGCTATGGGCCTAGCTACTGCAGCGACGGACGCTTGAGGAAGCTGTTGCGGTCGGCGGATTTGACGCGCAGCCAGGATTCGCGGCCGTCGCGCACGATGCGCATGGGCACTTCTGCGCCCGCTTCGCCGATGGTCCACACCTTGCGGTAGAAATCGGCGAGGCTGTCGACTTCGGCATCGCGTACGTCCGAGATGATATCGCCGCGCTGCAGCCCGGCCTGTTGCGCGGGGCTGCCTTCGGAGACGCTCATCACCACGACTTCGCCGTTGCTTTCGGCCGAGAACACGCCGAGCCAGGGGCGCGGCGGACGGTTGGCGCGGCCGGTGGTCAGCATGTCGTCGAGGATGGGGCGCAGCAGGCCGATGGGCACCGCCATGTTGATGTCGGTGACGGCGCCGGACTGCATCATCTGGAGGCGCAGCGAGCCGATGCCGATGAGCCTGCCCTCGGCATCGAGCAGGGCCGCGCCGCCCCAGGACGGATGCGCCGGGGCGATGAAGATCGCCTCCTCGAGCAGGTATTCCCAGTAGCCGGCGAATTCCTGCTTGCCCACGATCGCGGCCTTGACGGAGCGGCCGGCGCCGTCGGCAAAGACGACCGGGTCGCCGACGGTGGCCGCACTCGAATCGCCGAGCTCGAGCGCCGGCAGGCCGAGCTCGCCGAGCGCCTGGACGAGACCGAAGCCGGTCTCCTGGTCATAGGCCAGCGCATGGCCGGCCACCACGCGATTGTCGTGGGTGGTCAGCCACACCTCCTCGGCCTCGGTGATGAGGTAGCCGATGGTGAGCACGAGGCCCTTGTCGCCGATCACCACGCCGCTGCCTTCGCGCAGCGTGCCGAGACCTGCGGCGGTGAACGCATCGTCGGGGATATGGGCGCGGACCGCCACGACGGACGGCAAAGTGGTGTCGATTTCCATTGTCTTGTCCTGGGCGTGGAGAACGCGGAGGCCGGGCCGCGAGGGCACGATAGCTCAACATATGAACTCGTCGCCGGGGCCGCAAGTCGCGGCGCCCGCTCGCGTCCGCCCTATGGGCACGCCCTTGCGACGCTGGGTGGGCGCGAGAGCAGTACTGCACGACTCGAGGAAGCTGTCGCCGCCTTCCGGCTGGCTCTCGAAGAGCGCTCCCGCGAGCGCGTGCCGCTCGACTGGGCCACAACGCAGAACAATCTGGGCAATGCGCTCAAGACGCTGGGCGAGCGCGTGATGAGCCGGCAGGTACTGGTGGACGCCCGCTCAGCGATCACCAATAGTTGGGACGTCTATCGCGAAGCTGGATATCAACAGCACGACGCCTACTTCGCCAACCTCATCGCCACGGTCGATGCCGCACTGGCGAATCTAGACTGACCCTCAGTCCTTGGCGCGCTCGACGTAGGAGCCGTCTTCGGTCATCACCACGACGCGGGTGCCGACGCCGATGTGGGGCGGGACCATGGTCTTGGCGCCGTTCGACAGCGTTGCGGTCTTGAACGAGGACGAGGCCGTCTGGCCCTTGACCACGGGTTCGGTCTCGGTGATCTCGAGCGTGACGCGGGCCGGCAGCTCGATGGCAAGGGCGGCGCCTTCGAAGGTCTTCATGTAGACCTTCATGCCGTCCTGCAGGAAAATCTTCTGGTCGCCCACGACGTCCTCGGGGACAGCGAGCTGCTCGTAGCTGGTGGGCTCCATGAAGTGGTAGCCCTCGGCGTCGTTATAGAGGAACTGATATTCGCGCTCGTCGACATCGGCCTTTTCGACCATTTCGACGGTGCGCCAGCGGCCGATGACCTTCACGCCATCGGACATGCGGCGCATGGTGACGTTGGTCACCGAGTTGCCCTTGCCGGGGTGGACGTTCTCGGCGGTGAGGATGACGTGCAGATTGCCGTCCTGCTCGACCACCTGGCCTTTACGCAGCGACGAGGCGATGACCTTGACCATTATTTCTTCCTTGTGGCGGCACCGGAGGGGGCCTAGAGAGCGGCCGAACCGTTCACCGGTGCGGGTAGAACTTTGTGTTTTCGGCGCCGCCGATAGCGCAAAATCTGCAAATCCGCCAGTCCCGAGCGACAAATGAGCCAAACCCCCGTCTCCCAGTGGTGGGCGCCCCATCTCCACGCCGACCGGCGACCGATCCTGTTGGCCCGCAACCGGGTCGAAGCGGCCATCCGGGGCTATTTGGCCGCCGAGGACTTCGTGCTGGTCGATCCGCCCGGCCTGCAGCGCTCGCCGGGCAATGAAACGCATCTCCACGCCTTCGCCACGACGATGATCGGCGAGGACGGCGGCGCCGAGACCCGCTACCTCCACACCTCGCCCGAATTCTCGATGAAAAAGCTCCTCGCGGCCGGCGAGCAGCGTATTGCGAGCCTCGGCCATGTGTGGCGCAACCGGGAGCGGAGCGCCCGGCACCATCCCGAGTTCACGATGCTCGAATGGTATCGCGCGGGGGAACCCTACACGGCCGTCATGGACGACTGCGTGACCATGATCCGCATCGCTGCCGAGACCACCGGCGCCGTGACACTGCGCCAGCGCGGGCATGAGGCCGATCCGTTCGCGCCGGTCGAGCGGATCAGCGTCGCCGACGCGTTCCGCACGCATGCCGGCATCGACCTGCTGGGCACGATGGACGCCGACGGCAACACGGATGCGGCGGCACTTGCGGCGCAGATGCAGGCCACCGGCCTCGCGGTGCCCGACGACATCCAATGGTCGTATCTGTTCACCCGCATCCTCACCGAGAAGGTCGAACCCCGGCTCGGCATGGGACAGATCACCATCCTCGACCGCTACCCCGCCAGCGAAGCGGCGCTGGCGCGGCGCACGCCCGACGACGCGCGAACCGCCGAGCGGTTCGAGATCTATGCCTGCGGGGTGGAGCTTGCCAATGGCTTCGGCGAGCTCACCGATGCGGCCGAGCAACGCCGCCGCTTCACCATCGAGATGCAGGAGAAAGCCCGTCTCTATGGCGAGCGCTATCCGCTCGACGAGGAATTCCTCGCCGCGCTCGAGATCATGCCCGAGGCGAGCGGCATTGCGCTGGGTTTCGACCGGCTGGTGATGCTGGCGACGGGTGCCAGCCGGATCGACCAGGTGATCTGGGTGCCGGTCGCCGAGTAGACCGGCGCTCTAGGCGGCCTCGACCTTCGCCTGCCAATTGAGGACGAAACGCTCGAACTGGCCCGGAGCGAGCGGCTTGCTGAAGGCATAGCCCTGCAGGAAATCGCAATCGAGCTCGGTGGCGATGCGCGCATGGTCGTCGGTCTCGACGCCCTCGGCGATGACGCTGATGCCGAGCGAATGGCCGATATCGACGATGGACGAGATGAGGCGGCGCTGCGCTTCGGATTCGCGCACCGGCAGCAGCAATTGCCGATCGATCTTGAGGCGGCGGGGCTGGAGCTTGAGCAGGCTCACGATCGAGGCGTAGCCGGTGCCGAAATCGTCGATTTCGATGTCGATGCCCAGTTCGCGCAACTGGTCGATATTGAAGGCGACGAGGTCGTCGCTCTCGTCGAGATAGATCGACTCGACCAGTTCGAACGAGATGGTGCCCGGCGCGATGTCGAGCTTCTTGAGGCTCTTGATGAGGCCCTCGTCGCGCAGCCGGCGGCCCGAGACATTGACCGAGGCGCGCGGCACGTGGAGGCCCTGGCCGCGCCAGGTGTTCATCCAGGCGAGCGTCTGCTCGAGGATCATGCGGTCGATGGTGGCGACGACATTGAGATCTTCGGCAATGGGCATGAACTGGTCGGGAGAGACGATGCCGCGCGTCGGATGTTCCCAGCGCGCCAGCGCCTCGACACCCGAGATGCGCAGCGTGCGCGCATCGAATTGCGGCTGGTACCAGGCGACGAACTGGCCCTCCTCCATGCCCTTGAGGATGTCGTCGGCCATCTGCTTGGTGGAGACGATTTCGGCCTGCAGGGCTTCGGTGAAGAATTCGTGGCGGTTGCGGCCGCGGCGCTTGGCGCGATAGAGCGCGATATCGGCGTCGATCAGCAGGCGCTTGTCGTCGACCCTGGGGCCGCGCTGATAGGCGACGCCGATCGACACGCCGCAGCGGCAGTCGTGCCCGTCATAGGGGACGGGCTTGCGCATTTCGTTGACGATGCGGCTCGCAAGCCGTGCGAGGTCGCGGCGGCCGCGGCGCAGGGCGCTCAAGACCACGAATTCGTCGCCGCCGATGCGCGCCACGAAATCGTCGGCCCGCACATTGTCGCGCAGCACCTTGGCGGCGTGCACCAGCATGGCGTCGCCGGCGGCATGGCCGAGCGTGTCGTTGATCTGCTTGAAGCGGTCGAGGTCGATGTGGAGCAGCGCGAGGCCGCCGGTGTCGCTGTCGCAGTCCGCGGCGCGCTCGGCGAGCACGCGGTCGAGATAGCGACGGTTGGGGAGTTGCGTCAGGGCATCGTGCAGCGAGGTGTGCTCGATGCGCGCGGTGGCTTCCACCAGTTCGGCATTGCGCGCTTCGGATTCGTTCATGGCGCGCTCGAGCGCCTGCTTGTTGGCGACGTCGGCCGACACGTCCCAGTTGACGCCGACGACGCGCGACGATCCGTCGGTCTCGCGGAAGCAGGTGCCGATGGCACGGATGACGCGCTCGCCGCCATCGGCGAGACGGACGCGGAACTCGGAATTGTAGTTGCCGCGGACGCGCAAGGCGTCAGCGAATTCTTGCTGCGCCCGGGTGCGGTCGTCGGGATGCAGGGCGTTCTTCCATTGATGATAGGTGCGCACGGCGCCGTCGCGCGGCTGGCCGTAGAGGTCGTTCATGCGGTCGTCCCAGACCAGCACGTCGCTGTCGATATTGTACTCGAACACGCCCACCTTGGACGTATCGAGGGCAAGCCCGAGGCGCCGCGACAGCACTTTGAGCTGGTGCTCGCGCTCACCCAGCGCGCGGATGTGATCCTGCCGCTCGCCGATGAGGAAGCGCGCCACGAACAGCGGCACGAGGACGAGGAGGCACCCCAGCGCGATGAGGGCGCGGAAGCCCCAGGGATTGGGCAGCGGCGCGGCCCAGCCATTGCTCGGGCGCGCCAGCAGCTGCCACGAGCCGCCCGGCAGTTTGACATCCGCGGTGACCGGCCGGTCGTCGCGCAGAGTGTCCGAACCAAAGAAGACGTCGCCGCGCGCGCCGATGCCATCATGACCGCGCAGCGCGATGTCGAGGCCGAGCGCCGGGTCAAGCAGGCCGCTGTCGCGGTAGAGCTTTTCGGCATCGACGACGGCCGAAACGATGCCCCAGAAGACCTGGGGGCGCGCGTCGCCGAGGAACACCGGGAAACGCCCGATGAAGCCGGTGCCGCCCTGAACGAGATTGACCGGGCCGGCGAGTACGAGATTGCCGGTGTCGCGGGCCCGGTAGGCGGCTTCGCGCTGCGCGTCGTTCTTGGTGTAGTCGAGGCCGATCACCTTCTCATTGCCCTTGAGGGGGTAGGTCATGGTGACCTTGAGGTTGGGGGCGCCGGCGATGCTGCGGAGCTGGGAGTCCTCGCCCAGCACCTGGCTCGCAAGGCGGGCGAAGCGGGTCAGGCCCATGCCGGGCTCGGTGACCACGGTGGCGACGAGGCCGCGCACGAGCTGCAAATTGCCGTTGATGTTGCCCTCGAGGCGGGCGCGGATCACCGAGACCTGCCGGGTCACCTGGGCGCGGAGCTGCTGCTCCTGGAGCGCGCTGTTCTGCCGGTCGATGAAGAGGGCGGAGCCGCTGACGACGACCAGCGCCACCAGCACGAACAGGTTCGTCGGCCGGAACGGCGCGCGCACCAGTTCGCCCAGACTACCCATGATTGCCGATAAGCTGCCCACGCTTTCGACCTTGCCCCTGTTCAAGCGGCAAGTGTCAGATGCCGGAACTTAAGGTTGGCTTATCGGCGCCCCGACACCGTCATGGTGGTTGATGGGGGGTTAAGAAGAAAAACGCCGGCGGCCGGGGAACCAATGACGGCGCCGTGCATTGAGGAGGCGTCCCCGAACGATTGTTGACCCAAGAGGCCGTCACGTTTTCCCCCAAAACGCGGCGGCCTCGCCCTTTTTGGCCAACGGAATCCGCGACTTGACCGCAGGACGACAGCTTCCATACTAGTTCGGTCCACGAGCCGGGTGACCTCATGCTGCACGACGACCGCTTCTTTCCCGCCGATCCGGCGACCCGCGACATCGCGCGCGAGCTGTTCAAGAGCATCCGGAAGTTGCCGCTGATCAGCCCGCATGGGCACACGGAGCCGCAATGGTATGCGGAGAACCTGCCGTTCCCCGATCCGGCGCAGCTGCTGATCGTCCCCGATCACTACGTCACCCGCATGCTGGTGAGCCAGGGTGTCGACCTCGCCCAGCTCGGCGTGCCGCGCAAGGATGGCGGGCCGGTCGAGACCGATGGGCGGACGATCTGGCGGCTGTTCGCAAAGCACTATTATCTGTTCCGCGGCACGCCCTCGCGAAGCTGGCTCGACACCACGTTCCAGGATTTGTTCGGGCTGACCGAGCCGCTGACGCCGGCCAATGCCGACAGCCATTACGACGCCATCGCCGACTGCCTGCAGCGACCCGACTACCTGCCGCGCGCCATGTTCGAGCGCTTCAACCTCGAGGTCATCGCGACCACCGATGCGGCAATCGACGAGCTCAAATGGCACAAGCTGATCCAGGCCTCGGGCTGGACCGGCGGGCGCGTGGTGCCGACCTACCGGCCCGACACGATCGTCGACCCCGACAAGACGACGTTCCACGCCGACCTCGACCGGCTGGGCGAACTCACGGGCTGCGACACCGGCACCTGGACGGGCTATCTCGATGGCCACATGAAGCGCCGCGCCTTCTTCAAATCGATGGGCGCCACGGCGAGCGATCACGGCCATCCAAGCGCCGCCACGGCGGATTTGCCGCCGGGCGAGGCAGCGGCGCTCTACGACAGGGTGCGCAGCCGGAAGGCCGACAGCGCGGACAAGGAGCTGTTCCGCGCGCAGATGCTGACCGAGCTGGCGCGGATGAGCGTGGAGGACGGGCTGGTGCTCCAGATCCATCCGGGCTCGCGCCGCAACCACTCGCCCGCGATGTTCGCGGCGTTCGGCGCGGACAAGGGCTTCGATATCCCCGGGCCGACCGAGTATGTGCAGGCGCTCAAGCCGCTGCTCGACCGGTTCGGGATGGAGAAGGACCTCCGGATCATCCTGTTCACGCTCGACGAGACGAGCTATTCGCGCGAACTGGCGCCGCTCGCCGGTGTCTATCCGTGCCTGAGGCTCGGCCCGCCCTGGTGGTTCTTCGACAGCCCCGAAGGCATGATGCGCTTCCGCGAACTCGCGACGGAAACGGCGGGCTTCTACAACACCGTCGGCTTCAACGACGACACGCGCGCCTTCCCCTCGATTCCGGCGCGGCACGACGTGGCGCGGCGCATCGACGTGGCCTATCTCGCGCGGCTCGTTGCCGAGCACCGGCTGCGCGAGGACGAAGCCTACGAGGTGGCGGCGGACCTGGCGTACAATCTGCCGAAGCTGGCGTATCGGCTGTAGCGACGCTCGGGAATCGCAGGAGGGATCGCGCCCCTCCCCGACGCTCGCCTCAATAATGCGGGTACTGCATCAGGCTCGCGAGGCGGTACTCGCTGATGGATTCGATGTCGGCGCCGTCGGCGGGGTATTTGTCGGCGAGGACCGCGGCGTCGCGTTCGTCGGGACGCAGGCGGTCGTCGGGCGCGCGCGCGTCGCGCGGCGTGTCGTGCTTTTCCTTGAACGTCAGGAAATCGAGAAGCTTGGGCAATCGATCCTCCGTGGCTTGAAGGGTCGATGCTGGCTTACTCTACTAATCCAGTCGAGAAACGATAATCCTCCGGCCCCGCTTGGTGGAGAACTGGTTTTCTCAGCTCGCGGCCTGCACTTCGCAGGCGACGCGGAAGCCGATGGTGGGTGAGGACCAGGGCTGGCTGTTGCCGGTGCGCGGCGCGGCGCCGCCAGTGCCGATCTGCGGCAGGGCGTCGGCGCGGGTGGCGTAGGAGCCGCCCATGACGAGGCCCGGCACGCAGGAGCGGTCGTCGAGCGCGTCGGGCGTGCAGGCGCCGCCATCGCTATCGACCCATTCCCAGAGATTGCCCACCATGTCGTAGAGCCCCGCCGGATTGGCCGGCGACGAGGCCGTGCGGAGCGCGGCGGTGCCGTCCTGCCCGGCGCCACAGCCCCAGCAGATCGGCGAGGTGTCGGCAACGGCGGCTTCCCAGGTGACCTGACCGTGGGTGGAGTAGAGCGCGGCGGCCTGCCACTCCTCGGTGGTGGGCAGGCGGTACTCGTCGCAGGGCTCGTCCTTGCCGTGGGGCTTGGTGCTCAGCCAGGTGGTGAACTGCAACGCGTCGAGCCAGGTGACGCCGCCGACCGGGCGGTCGCCGCGGCCGAAACCGTCATCGGGGATGTAGCGGCGGCAGATGCTCTCGCGGAAGCAGGCGTCCCACTGCGCGTAGGTGACCTCGGTGGAGGACAGCGCATAGTGCGCCTCGGTGCCGGGGATCTCGACCATCGTGGGGCAGTCGACGCAGGCGATGAACTGGTTGGAGAGAAGCTGCGCGCGCTTGTCCTCGAGCATGGCGGCCTGCTCGCTCTCGCCCTGCGCGGTCTGCTTGGGACCATCGGGCGCGAGGAAGACGAAATCGCCCTGCAGTGCATATTCGACATTGGCCGGCGCGTCGGGTCGCTCGACGGGCGGAGGCACGCGCTTGGGCACAACGGCGAACACGGGATCGTTGGCGTGGCCGGCAAGCCGCGTGGCGCGCGCCACGCGGCCGCGCACGAACTGCGCGATCTCGGTACCAAGGATCAGTCCATCGCCATCCATGTCGGCCTGCCCGGCGAGCGCATCGACCACGGCCCTGGCAAAGGGATTGTCGACATCGGGCACGGTCTGGCTGGCGCTGCCGGCGGTGAGCACGAGGCGCGCATTGTGCGCGAGCAGATCGAGCGTCCAGTCGGCGGTTTCGCGGCTCAGCGTGTCGCCGAGGCGGCGCTGCACGCGCTCTTCGGCGGCGGCGCGCGTCGGCTCGGGCAGCATGGCGGCCGAAAAGCATGAATTGAAGAACAGGAAGACGTGCTGCGCCGCGAGATCGCGTAGCGTCACGTCGAGTTGATTGACCGAGAAGCCATTGACGACGCGGCCATCGCGCGGGGCGCCGCCGTCGGACGCGACGAGATAGCCCTCGGGTGCGGGATCGCTGGCATCGGCATAGCCATGCGTGGCGATGTAGACGACGAGGCGGTTGCCGGCGTCCTTGCCATAGGTGTCGAAGAAGCGCGTGATCTTGTCGGTGAGCGCCTGGTGGTCGATGCGGCCTTCGGCGCTCTCGGGCACGATCTGGAAGTGCTGGTCGCTGAGCGCCTGGCGCACCTTCGCGACTTCACTGGTGACGCCTTCGAGGTCGGGCCAGTCGGGATCGTCGAACTGGGAGATGCCGATCACCAGCGCGTAGGATTTCTGCGGCGCGAGCTGTTGGGCGATCTCGTTGCGGATCTTCTCCTGCGCGTTGGTGATGGGCGCGATGGCCAGCGCCGACGAGGTCATCAGCGCCGCCGCGAGCAGCGCCACCGGTCCCATGACGAGAAGCCTGTTACGGACAGACATCGATCGCTCCCAGTCCATTGGCCACCTCCGGCACAAGCTCGGCCAGCGCATGCCGCGCATTGCCGTCCTGCACCACATGAATGCGCCAGGCACGATGCAGGACGTCGGCGAGCAGCAGCGCGATCTCATCATCGGCGCGCAGCTCGTCCACCCATTGGTCGAGCAGCGCTTCGACGAACACGCCGATGTTCACCAGACGGCTCGCAAGGCGCACCATCGCGGCATCATCGAGCGGTAAGACGGCCACCGCGCGGGAAGCCTTGGGCGCCTGCCGGAGAGCCGCGAGGAAGGTTTCGTAGGCCTCGCCCTCGAGCGGCCGCGGCAGGCCGATTCGGCGTTCGCGCTTGAGGCTTTCGCCCGAGAGGGCCGCCATGTCGGGGATGGAGTCGACGACGTCGCGGTCCTTCTGCTTGGCGGGTTCGTCGAGATCGACATAGGGGATCATGTCGGGATGGATCATCCTGCGGTCGTCGCGCGCCGGCCCGGGCTTCCAGCCCGCAATGCCCTTGGCCGCCATCCAGCGCGCATGGGCGATGCCCGACAACACCTCGGTCTCGTCGCGATCGAAGCGGGCGTTGCCCTCGCCCGGCTCGGCCAGCATGAACACGCTCGCCAGCGCGTAGTCCATCTGGTCGGCGACATTGCGGTTGTCGTCCTGGAAGGTTTCGGGCAACTGCTCCCAGTCGACCTCGGCAGGGGCGACGCCGAAAGACTCGCCGCGCGCGGTCTTGACGCCATCGAGATATTGCAGGTGCACCGCGCGGGCGCGGCGATCCATGAGATGAGCGGCTTCGCGCGCCTGCGCCAGGTCCTGTGCGCTCGCCACGCGGATCATGCCGGTGGTGCCGAGCGGATGGTCGTGGCCGGCATAGGCGACGATGGGCGGGATAGGCCGGTGCAGCGCCAGCAGCGCCTCCTCCCAGCGCAAGGCGATGGCTTCGGCCTCGCCGCTGTCCTCGCCGATGCAATGGACCGCGAGCAAAGGCGGCGCGTCGTGCACCAGAGCGCCGATGGAGCGGTCGAGGCCATCGGCGGCGGCGGTCATCACATCGGTGACATTGACCTCGGCGATGCCGGAGTTCCGCAGCCGCTCGAGCGCGCCGGGCGCGAAATCGCCGGTGCCGGTGCGCATGATCGAGATCAACGGGATATGCGTTTCGAGCCCATAGCCCTGCCGCGCCACCTCAAAGCTCGCGGCCTGCAGGCCGTCGCCGCTGCCGCAGAGCGCGATATGGACGCGCGGCGCGCCGTCGAGCGTGTAGCGGCCGGGCATCGCGGCGGCCATGCCGCGCCGCGCCTGGAGCTGGGTGAGCGAGACGACGGCGAGCTGGCGCCCCTGTTGCGCTGCCTTGACGCGCAGCCGATGGCTCGAGAACACGCGCACCGCGTGCTGTTCGAGCCGGACCAGCAGCTCGCCCTCGCTTCGGGTGGCGAGGCCCGCTTCAGCGATGGCGACATTGGTGAGGTCGTTGCGCGTCGCGGCGGCGAGGAGCCGCGCCTTGCCCACGCCGAGAGCTTCGAGCTGGCGCTGCAGCTTGCGCGAGACGATCGGGACGATTTCGGCGAAGGGGCGATGGCGCGCCAGATCGTTGGCGGCCATGCGATCGGGCGCGAGGAAGAACGTGCCGGCGAAGCTGCGGCGCGAATGGGCCAGCTCGCGCAGGTCCTCATAATGGCCGGCGAGTACGACGTGGCCGCCATTCATGCGGAAGAAACTGCGGCGGAGCCGGCGGCCGACAAGCTCCCACAGCACGATGCCGGCAAGCAGCACGAGCAGCACGCCGGTGGTGCGCGTGCCCAGCCACAGGCCGAAGCCGCCCATCGTATCGCCGGTGAAGCAGGCCTTGGTGCCCAGCCGCAGCACGAGGCCGACGGCCTCGCCCAGATTCTGCCGCATGGTCCACAGTTCGTCGCCGGGGAGCGGCGGCGGGGCGCACACGAACAGCGCCCAATAGGTCAACGCAACGCCCGACAGCGCGAGCACGATGAGGAGCGCGACATAGATGGCGAGGCGGCGGGCGTTCACGGCGAGTTCCCCAATCGGCCGGCAACATGCCATGCTGGCACGGCAAGAGGAAAGCGGGGGCAAGGCATTCAATTGGCGCGGTTAATGGCGATTGTGGCGGCGCTGGTGCTGTGGACCCTGCCGGGACTTGCGGCGGACAATCCCTTCCTGCCCGCGCAGGACCCGGTGCCGCTGGCAGAAGCGATCGAGGCGGAGCGGCCGGCCTTCACGCCGCCCACGGGTGTCACGGGCATCAGCGTGCCGCACCATTTGCTCGCCGCCGACCTGATCGCGCGCGGCTTCTGGGCGGCGTCGGCGGGGCAGTACGACCGGATCATCCTGATCTCGCCCGACCACTTCCACAAGGTGAGCAAGGCCTTCGGCACGACGCGCGAGGACCTGGCCACGGTGTTCGGTGTGCTCGCCTCCGATACGGCGGGGGTCGAGGCGGTGGCAACCAGCGCGCTGGTCGAGACGCTGCCCACAATCGAGACCGAGCATGGGGTGATGGCCGTGGCGCCGTTCGCGGTGCATTTCTTCCCCGAGGCCCGCGTGATCCCGCTGCTCGCTTCGGTGAATGCGACCGAGGCGGACTGGCAGGCCATGACGGAGCTGCTGAAGCCGCTGCTGACACCGACGACGCTGGTGGTGCAATCGACGGACTATTCGCACTACCGGCCGATTGGCGAGGCCGTGGCCCGCGACCAGGAGACGATCGCCGCAATCACGGCGCGCGACCCCGCGGGGATCGATCCGCTGCTGCAGCCGGCGCATATGGATTCGAAGGGCGCGCAGTACATCCAGCTCGCGCTGCAGCGGACGCTGGGCAGCGCGCCGGTCATCCTCGCCAACCGCAATTCGGTCGAATATGGCGGCAGCGCGCGGGAGACGACGAGCTATGTGGTGACCGCCTATCTGCGCGATCCCGCGGCTGGAGTGGCGTTCGACTATCCCGACCAGGCGCGGACGATGCTCGCAGGCGACGTGCTGCTCGGGCGCTATTTCCTGCCGGCACTGCGCACTCCCCAATCCTGGACACTGCTGCGCGACACGGTGTTGGGGATCACGCGGCGCACGCCCCTCATCGTCAATTTCGAGGGCGTGCTGCTCGACCGGCCGGTGGTGGGGCTCGACTTCAACGCGCATCTGGTGATGACCGAGGACGCGGCGCCGACGCTGACCGCCCTCAACATTGCTGCCGCGAGCCTCGCCAACAACCACGCCAACGATCTGGGGCCCGAAGGACTGGCGGAGACGGTGACGCAGCTCGAGCGGCTCGGTATCGCGCCGCTGACACATGGCAGCGTCACCGACATGGGGGCGTTCCGGCTGCTGGCGCTCAATTTCGTGGGCGGCAAGATGGTGGGCGACGCCATCGCCGATGCGGCCGATCTGGGCTGGGTGTGCGGCCTCCATGCGGCGCCGCCGCTGGTCGCGATGGTGCACTGGGGCGAGGAATATGTGACGGCGCCCGGCGCGGAGGAACAGCGGATTGCCGATGCGCTGGCGCGCTGCGGCGTGACGCTGATCGTGGGCGGCCACTCGCACCAGGCCGCCGACAGCATCGCGTCGCTGCGCGGCGGGGCAGCACAGACGGTGTTCTCGCTGGGCAATTTCATTTTCGACCAGAGCGCGCCGCGCGGCTCGGGCGCATTCCTCGAACTGCGCGTGTTCAAGCAGGGTACGCTGGCGGCGCGGCTGGTGCCGATGCCGAACCTGTTCGACCTTACTCGCCCGGCGCCGCCATGAGGACGGCGTGCCTGGGCGGGATGAAGTAGCTGAGATGCACCGGCCGGCTCCTGATCTGCTGGCCGTCGGCAGTAAGCAGCACGAGCGCGAAATCGTGCTCGGAGGTTTCGGGCGCCTGCAGCTCGATGCGCCAGCGCGAGGTGAAACCGGGCGTGACGTCGCCGGCGAATGGAATGGCGATCCGGTAGCCGCTCTCGTCGAGCCTGAGCATGAACGGATCGTGGCTCACCGGGATGATCTCGCCGCCCTCGCCGCACTCGGCATCGTTGGCCACCGAGGCGATGGGGAGGACGACCGAAAAGGGCGAGCTCTTGGCCGCGGTGACGCCGTCCGAGCCGGTCCAGTCGTAGTCGAGCGTGCCGGCGATGTTGACGGTGACGGTTGAGAATTCGAGCGAGATGAACTCGGCGAGCTGCCCGAAATGGCCCGACTGCTTGAGCTCGGCGAGGCACAGGCGCTCGTCATTGGGGTCGGTGCAGGTGAGTTTGGTGGTGGCGACAAGGTCGGTGTCGAGACCGAGCGATTTGAGCTGCTCCGTTGTGTCGGCCATGACGCTGTCGCTGATCGAGCCGAGCGGCACGCTGAGCGACGAGCCGCCGCTGCGGCCGTCGAGCGAGGCGGCGGTGACGTTGAGCGCGGCATTGTCGGCGCTCACCCAGCCGAAATTGTCGATGAAGAAGCGCGGCAGGAACTCGATGATGCCCGAGCACGGATCGCGCGGGAATGGTCGCACCTGCATCGCGGGCTCGCCATTGCGCTTGCTGTCGGCGACCTCGAGGAAGCCGCCCACCAGCGAGACGGCGGCGGTCGTCGCGTTCTCGATCTCGAACACCAGCGAGAGCGGGTCGAAGCGCTCGGCCGGGCCGAGGAAACTCGGCGTGGTCGAGATGTTGTCGAAGGCGCGCTGCTCGTCGTCGGTGAGGTTGATGGTCTCGGTGCCGTGCCAGGCCGCGAGCAGGCGCTGGTCGTCGGGCAGGATGGTGAGCACCTCGCCGTCGGAGCGCGAGGTGTAGCTCATGGGGTCGAGCCCGATCTCGTAATTGTGCGGGCGGCGCTCGGCGACGATGCCGATGCGCAGGCCGTCCTCCGATTGGGCGAACAGGGTTTCGACATTGGGCACGCCGGCGGTGAAGCCGGCGCGATAGATGTGACCGCTCGCATCGGTGAAGACGCCCGCGCCATCGCGCAGGCCGGCGCGGAAGGCGCCGACATACTCGTCGCCATTGGCCTGCATGAGGCGGCCATGGCCGTCCATCAGTCCGCGGCGCCAGGAGCCGACATAGGCGAAGCCGGCGCTGTCGACGAACTCGCCCTCGCCCTCGAAGCGGCCATCGACGAGCGTGCCGCGATACTGCGCCACCGTGGCACTCGGATCGTAGGAGGCGGCGCCGGGCGTGCGGAAGCTGAGCGTGCCCTTGCCGGTTATGGCGCCCGAACCGGCAGCGGCGGGATCGTCGGGCACCCATTGCAGCTCGAGGCCGAGCGAGGGCACGGGATCCCATGCCGTGTAGGCGATACGATCGAGCCGGCGGTCGACCGGATTCCAGACGAGCTGCACCCAGTCGCGCAGAACGCCGGGCTCGCTGCCGGGCACGACGGCGGCGGCGCTCTCGGCGGGATCGACAAGGGTCACCTTGCCGGCCAGCGCCGGCGTTGCCAGCGACGTGCTCAATGCCAGCGCAATGCCCAGACCTGCCCACAGCCGATGACGCAATTGGTGTCTCCCCGATCGGGCGGCAGACTATGGCGTGAAGAACAGTGAGTCTACCCGAGCCCGCCATGAGGCGGTATCGAGCGCGAGCCGCAGGACCTGTCCGCTGACGGCAGCAATCGCCAGCTGCTCGTCGTCGAGCCAATCCAGCCACGAGGTCTGCCGCAGATAGTCGTCGCCCAGCGGATGCACCAGCCAGGACGGCAGGTCGGCGACGAGCTGAGCGCCCAATATGACCGCGCTGTCGGGTGCCGACAGATCGAAGACGTAGAGACGATCGGTTGCGCTCAGAATCGCCAGCCGGGTGGAATCGGGCGAGAAGGCGACGGTGCGGCTGTCGGCAGCCAACAGCGTGAGGCACAGCGGGCGCGCGGGATCGGCCAGATTGTGCAGGACCACCGCCGCATCGCTGCGATTGGCGACCAGCCACTTGCCGTCCGGGCTGACGTCAAGGCTCTTGGCGCCGTTGTTGTCCGTGGTTGGCCGCAGGCCGCAGACGGGCTGGGCGGCATCGTAGATGGTCTCGCCCGGCGCCCCGGTCCCAAGATTCCGCCGCCGGATGGTGCCGTCGGAATGCGACACGAATGCCGTGTTGTCGGTGCCGGCGCCGACAAGGCCCCAGGGCGTGAGGGCATCGGGGTCCGCATCGAGTATTGTCGGCCGCAATTCGTCTCCCGACAGCACGAGCACGCGCCTGTCGGTGAGCGGGACCGCGGCGCGCACGTCGCCGGTCAGCGCCGCGATGCGCGAGAAGCTGGCATTGTCGATGGGCACGTAGAGCCGGTCGGCTTCGGTGCCATCGGGCGTGACGACACCGACACCGCTGTTCTCGTAGACAGCAGCGAGGCGACCGTCGCCGAGGAAGGCAAGCGAGGAGACCGCGCCGGGAGACCGTACCTGCTCGGGCCGGGCGTAGCGCTCGACGCTCCCGTCCTTGGACCAGATCGAGACATACCCCGCCTTGTCACCGGCCGCGACCAGGCCTCGCTCGCGATCGACGGCCAATGCCGTGAGGTCGGGGCCGAGGGTCGTGTTGACCGTCGAGATAAGACCGGGGACCTGTGTGCGTGGCGACCAGATCCTAAGGGGGTCGCCCCTGCCGCTCGTGGCCAGATACGTTCCGCCACGGCTCCAGGCGAGCGCGACCTTGGGATTGCTGTTGCCCACGAGGCGCGCCTGGCGCTTGCCGTCGGCCGTATAGACGCACACCACTGCCGCATCGCAGACCGCGGCAAGCAGGCTGCCGTCGGGCGACCAGGCGACATCGCCCCCCGCGCCGCGCGGCAGGGTGGTATAGGTGGATGAGGCGGTGTCCATGATGACGAGCGCCGGGCCGGCGGCGATCGCCAGCTTGCCGTTCGCCGCGGCCCTCACCTCCATGAAATCGCCGCCGGCAAGCTCCTTGGGCAGCTCGATGACGCGGGGCGTGGCGCCACCGGCGTACTCGACGACCGTATCGGCATCCCAGCCCACATAGACGCGCAGGCCGTCCGGGCTCACGACGCCGGTCCTCGCGGAGGACTTGCCGGGAGGCGGGGCCAGGATGGTGTCGACACAGGGCAGCGAGCGACAGTCGCGGACGAGCGCATCGCCGATGAGTCCGATGAACAGCGCGACCTTCGCATCGGCGCTGACCGCCGGATAGCCCACCGACGCGAAACCGCCATTGGGGGCGGCGGCGATGATCTCGCCCTCGAGGTCAGTGATGCGGGCATCGCGGAAGAACAGCCTTCCAGTACCGCTCTCGTCGAAGGCGAGGCCGGCGGCGTCGGGGGGGATGGTCGCGAGGTCGGCCATTGCGTGGGACGCCGCATCGGCCGTGCGCAGCCGGCCGCCGGGGGCCGCCAGGGCGATCACCCGATCGTCCATCCATTCGATGGACCCAGTGCCCTCTTCGAGTGGCAGCACGCCCACGAGATAGGGCGAGAGCGTCGCACCGGCATTGAGCGCGGCGGTGCGCAGCATGGGATCGGGCATGGTCCGCTCGGCATCGAGCGCATAGCGCGCGGCCTCCTCGGACTGGCCCAGCCGCAGCGCTGCCTCCGAGCGGGCCGTCGCGAAATAGGACGAGGCCTGCCGCTTCGCCGCTTCGCCCGCCGACCAGACGAAGTAGCCCGCCATGCCGCCGGCCACGAGCACGACGCCCGCCACCGCAGCGGCGATGGCGAGGCGGGTGCGGGCAGCGCGGGCCTTTTTGACGGCACTGTTCTCCATGTTGCGCGCGGCGCTGAGATAGGCGCGGTCGACGGAGGTGAGATAGCTTGCGAACTTGTCCTGGCCGGCGACCTGCTCCACCGCCTGGAGGCGCGCGCCGCGATGCGCGACGAACTCGCTGGCGCGGGCATTGGAGTCCCACTCCGTGGCGGCGCGGCGCAGCGCCTCGATGGTCGCCAGATCGGCGGAGTCCTCCGCCAGCCAGCCATCGAGCGCGCCCCATTGGCGCAGCAGCGCCTCGTGCGCCGGCTCGATTGTGCGCTCCTTGGTCGCCGTGTCGATATCGGTGGCGAGCAGGCGCTGCTCGACCATCAGCTCGATCAGCGGCCGGGCCTCCTCGGGCACTTCGGCGAGCCGTGCGACGCGACGGCGCGGCGAGCCGGTGTTGGGATCGATGCCGGCGAGCCACGGAATGAGGCCGCGACGCAGCAAAGCGAGCCGCGCCGCGCGGTCCTTGGGAATGCGCGCATCGCCGTCGGCGCGGGCCAGCGCCTGCTCGACCGCGGCCTCGATGGCGCCGCGGATGCGGCCCAGACGCTCATATTCGGTAAGCTGCAGATCGCCGTCGGCGCCGTAGTCGGTATAAAGCCGTTCCAGCGTGAAGGCGAGGAGCGGCAGCGCATCCTTGGTGCCCCCCGCTTCGATGTCGCCGAGCAACGCATCGACCAGCGTCTCGTCGACATGGAGCTTGCGGCCGGCCGCCGAGACGCGGCGCGCCGGACCGCGAATGATGTCACCGAAACTGCCGGCGGGCACGGGCGGCAGATCAATGAGATGATGCGGCTGGGTGGCAGCGAGTTCGGGCCGCGACTGGAGCTGGTCGAAGCTGTCCGAGCGCACGGTAAACAGCACCATCACCGCCGGATCGTCGCGGCGGCCGAGCTCAGCGAGCAACGTGAGGAACGCCGATGCTTCCGCGTTGTCGGCGCTCAGCAGTTCCTCGGCCTGGTCGACGGTGATGACCAGGGTCGGCGGCTCGCCGCTCGCCACGTCGCCGGCATCGGCGGGCACGGCGAGACCGCGCAGCAGCGGCGCCACGGCATCGGCCCCCGCCTTCACCGCGTCGCGGATGTCGGCGCGGTTGCGCGTGACGTTGCGGGCCTTGAGCGCGGCCTCGAGCATGGCGGCAAAGCCGTGCTCGCCGGTGAGCGCCGCGCGCTCGGGCCGGACGATGGGCAGCACATAGAAATGACGGCTGTCGCGATGGAGGCGCGGCAGGATGCCGGCGCGGAGGAAACTCGATTTGCCGGCGCCCGAGGCGCCCAGAATCGTGGCAAAGCGCGGCGCCGCGTTGGCGCGAAGCCCGCGCAGCGCATCGAGGGTGAGCACGATCGCGCCGTCGCGGCCGAAGAAGATGCCGGCATCGTCCTGATCCAGCGGCAGCAGGCCGCGATAGGGCGAACGGCCGAGATCGTGCGCCGGCGGCCAGACGAAGGTTGTGGCATCGAGCCCGGCCTTTTCGAGGCCGGAACGGAGGCGGGCGAGGCCAGTGCCCGAAAAAGACACTGTCGTTTCCGGTTCGAGGCGCGGCGGCAGGATGGTGGTGGACCACCCCGTGTCGGGAGCGCTGAGGTCGACGAGCTGCCACTCGGCCGTCAGCTCGACCGGCAGGTCCTCGATCGGCGTCGGCCGCGCCAGCACGCCCAGGATCTGCTTGTTCATCTGCTTGGCGAGCAGGAACTCGGCGAGGCACCAGCGCGACTTCGCCCAGTCGGGACTGATGACGATGAGGATCAGCTCGCACTGCTCGGCGGCCGCTTTCAGCGCTGCCTGCCAGCGGTCACCGGCGACGAGGCCGCGCTTGGGGTCGAGGTCGAGGAAGACATCGCCCCAGCCCTGCTCGACCAGCCAGTCGTGGATGGCGAGCGCCTCGGCGTTGTTCACCGACGAATGCGAGATGAAGATCTTGCCCAAAACGGCCCCAAAACCCTTTGTCGCGCACGACCTTAGCCGCAAAAGCGCGGCGCGAGAATGGTGCCGGTGCGGCGAACTAGAGGTTAAATGCCTGCACCACGAGGTAGCCGATTGTGGCGGACACAGCGGTGAGCGCCGTGCCCCAGGCGATATCGATGATGGCGAGCTTCACCGACCAGCCCTTGAGGGTCGAGAGATTGGTGATGTCGTAGGTGCCATAGGCGACGAGGCCGAGCACCGCACCCATCAACAGCACCCTGGGCCAGCCGCCATCGCCCAGCGCCGGGGCGATGGCGAGAATGACGATACCGCCCACATAGAGCAGGTAGAACGCCGCGGCGATGGGCAGATTAGGCCGTTCGAGCAGCAGCCCGCCCAGCTCCCGCCGGTAGAGGCCAAGCGCCACGCGGCTCAGCCAGAGCGCGTCGAGCCCGAGGAAAACCACGGCGGTGGCGATGTAGGCGACGACATAGGTCATGGCGGCTCCGTGCAGCGATTGCTGCAAGTAACGGGCGGAACGCGATTTTTGCGTCGGCCCTGCGTCCGATTTTTCGCCGGCTCCGTATCTGCTGTGGCAGAAGCAAGGAGCACCGTGTGCGCACCGACCACCGAAGCGGCGAACCCCAGGCCATCCGCCACATTGCGGTCATCGGATCGGGGATAGCGGGACTGAGCGCAGCCTGGCTGCTGGCGCGCGAGCACCGCGTGACGCTGTTCGAGGCCGAGGGCCGGCCAGGCGGGCACTCCAACACCGTCATGGTGCCGACTGCCGACGGCGACGTCGCGGTGGATACCGGCTTTATCGTCTACAACGAGCGGAACTATCCCAATCTCACGGCGCTGTTCGAGCACCTGTCGGTCGCAACGCAGCGCTCATCGATGTCGTTCGCGGCCTCGCTCGACAACGGCCGGCTCGAGTATTCGAGCGCCGGGCTCAAGGGCCTGCTGGGGCAGCGCAGCAACAGCGTGAGCCTGCGCTTCTGGCTGATGGTGCGCGACATCTACCGGTTCTATGTCGAGGCGCCCCGGCTGGTGGGCCGCGCCGACTGCGAGCGGCTGACGCTGGGCGAATATCTCGACCGCAACGGCTATACCTCCGCGTTCATCGAGGACCATTTGCTGCCCATGGGAGCCGCCATCTGGTCGACCACGGCCCGGCAGATGCGCGACTATCCGCTGGTCGCCTTCGTGCGTTTCTTCATCCACCATGGGCTGCTCGACCTCGTCGACCGGCCGAAATGGCGGACCGTCACCGGCGGCAGCACGCACTATGTGCAGCGGATGATCGGCGCGGTGCAGGACGTGCGCCTCGGTGCCGGCGCGGTGCAGATCCGGCGCGAGCATGGCGGCGTCACCGTCATCGATGCGCAGGGCGAGCGAAGCTGGTTCAACGCTGTCGTCATCGCGACGCATGCCGACGCGGCGCTGAAGCTGCTGGCCGACCCTGACGCGGTCGAAGCCTCGCTGCTGGGGGCGTTCGACTACACCGCCAACGAGGCGATGCTGCATTGCGACGCGGCGCTGATGCCGAAGCGCGAGCGGGTCTGGTCGAGCTGGAACTATATCGGCGAGAGCAATGACAGCGGCGAGCGGCCGCTCTGCGTCACCTACTGGATGAACCGGCTGCAATCGCTGCCGACGCGCGCGCCGATCCTGGTGACGCTCAACCCGACGCGCGAGATCGCAGCCGACAAGTTCATCCGTTCGTTCCACTACACGCATCCGTTGTTCGACCGGAAGGCAGTGGAGGCACAGCAGCATCTCTGGCGGCTGCAGGGCCGGCGCCACACCTGGTTCGCCGGCTCCTATTTCGGCCACGGCTTCCACGAGGATGCGTTGCAGTCGGGCCTCGCGGCGGCCGAGGCGGTTGGCGGGGTGCGCCGGCCGTGGCGGGTCGCGGGCGAGTCGAACCGCATCGCGCTCGCGCCCCTGCTCGAGGCCGCCGAATGATCTCGGCGCTCTATGCCGGCAAGGTGTTCCACACGCGGCTGCGGCCCCGGCGGCACAAGCTCGCTTATCGGGTGTTCTCGCTGCTGCTCGACCTCGATGAAATCGATGGCCTGGCGCAGACGCTGAAGCTGTTCGCGCACAACAAGGCGGCAGTGTTCTCCTTCCACGACAGCGATCACGGCGATGGAAGTGGTGACCTGCGCAGCTGGGTGACGGCGCAGCTCCGGGCCGCAGGCATCGCGCTCGCCGCGCCGAAGATCACGATGCTCTGCTATCCACGTATCTTGGGCTATGTGTTCAACCCGCTGACCGTGTGGTTCTGCCACGACGGCACCGAGCTGCGGGCGATTCTCTACGAGGTGCACAACACCTTCCACGAGCGGCGGACCTATGTGATCCGCGTCGCGCCCGGCGCTACCGCGATCGCCCAGAGCTGCGGCAAGCAGATGTATGTGTCGCCCTTCGTGCCGATGGAATGCGCCTACGATTTCCACATCGAGCCGCCGGGCGACAGAGTTGTCGTCGCGATCGACGAGACGGACGCGCAAGGGCTGCTGCTCAAGGCGAGCTTTGCCGGCACGCGGCAGCCACTCACCGACGCGACGCTGCTACGCGCGCTGTTCGCCTATCCGCTGATGACGCTCAAGGTGACCGCCGCCATCCACTGGGAGGCGCTGAAGCTCTGGGCCAAGGGCGTGCCGGTGTTCCGGCACCGTGCAGCAAAGGCCCGCGTGGCGACGACAGTGGTCGAGAGCTGAATTTCAGCCGATCATTCCTTCGGCAACATCTTCCGGGTGATGGCGAATTTCGCCCAGCCGGGCAGCGCGGCGAGGAGCTTGGTGCTCAGCGTCATCTGCCAGGGGAAGTTGATGGCGAACCGCCTCTGCTCGAGGCCGCGCAGGATGATCTCGACGGCATCGTCGAGTTCCATCAGGAACGGCATGGGGAAGCGGTTCTTGGCCGTCAGCGGCGTCTTCACGAAGCCCGGATTGATGATGGTGATGGCGACGCCATAGCGGTCGAAATCCGGCTTGAAGGCTTCGGCCATCGAGTTGAGGGCGGCCTTGGTCGCGCCGTAGGACGCGGCGGTGGGAAGACCCGAGAAGGCCGATTGCGAACCCATGATGGCGATATGGCCGCTGCGACGGCCGACCATCGAGGGGACGATCGGCCCCATGCAGTTGACCGTGCCCATCAAATTGAGGTCGACGGTCTTGCGGAAGTTGTCGACGGAAAAGCTCCGGGCATTGGTGGGGAAGTAGCTGCCGGCATTGAGCACGGCGAGGTCGACCGGCCCAAGGTCGGCCTCGATCCGTCGGCCGGTGTCGTCGGCCGCCTTCGGATCGGTGACATCGAGCTGGAACGCGGTGATGCGGCCGGGCACTTCGGCCGCCAGCGAATCGAGGTCGCGCGCGGTGCGGGCGCTGACGGCGACCGACCAGCCGTCTTCGGCCAGCCGCCGCGCAATGCCGCGTCCGATCCCGGTTCCGGCCCCCGTTACCCACGCCACGCCCCTGTTCGCCGTCCCGGCCATGTCCGTCTCCCGTCACTGGAAGCAGATACGACTCAAGACGGCCAAGAGTTCAACATCGTGATCAACCAGGCGGCCGCGCGGCGGTTCCGCTAGAGGAAGGCGACGGCGGTCGGCGTGCCGGTGGGGATGGTGGCGAGCGGCGTCAGGGTGCCGTCGCTGGCATGAGTGAAAACCTGCACGGTGTCGCTGTGAACATTGGCGACGGCGAGCAGCCGGCCATTGGCGCCGAAGGCATGGTCGCGCGGATGGACGCCGCCCGTCGGCGTCGAGCCGGCATAGCGCGCGACGCCGCTGACCGGATCGATGACGAAGCGGGCGAGCGCGTGGTTGCCGCGGTCGCCGCCGAACAGGTGCGTGCCGCCGGGGGCCACCGCGATGCCGGCACCGTGCTGCGCCCCGGGCCCCGCCGGCGCCACGGCAAGGATGTCGAAACGACCGTCGGCATAGGCGAGCGTGACGACACCGGTTTCGAGCTCGGTCATCACGTAGGCGATGGGCTTGTGCGGATGGAAGGCGATGTGGCGCGGCCCGATGCCCGCCGGCAATTTCGTTTCGCTGGCGAGCGCGAAATCGGTGGCGCGATAGAGCCGCACGCTGTCGATGCCAAGGTCGACCACGGCGATGTAGGCCTGGTCGGGCGTCCAGCGCACGCAATGAGCGTGCGACCGCTGCTGCCGCCCGGCATTGGGGCCATGGCCCTCATGGACGATGCGGGTCGGCGCCGGTGCCGGCACGCCCGCGTCGAGGCGATGCACGCTGATCGCGTCGCCGGGCGGCTGGACGCCCTCGGTGTAGTTGGCGGCGGCGACCACGGTGCCCGAGGCGTCGAAGGCGCAGTGACAGGCGGTGGTGCCGCGCGTCGATTGCCGGCCGAGCAGCGTCAGCGCGCCGGTGGCGGCATTGACGCCGAAGACGCTGAGCGTGTCGGTGGGCTGGTCCTCGGTCTCGCTGATGGCGGCGAGCTTGCTGCCATCGCCCGAGAGCGCGACGAAGGTGGGGTTCACGATGTCGGTATAGATCGGGCCCGGCTCGACCGCGCCCGTATCGGGATCGATGAAGAAGCAGGCGATCCCCTTGCCGTTGGGCGTCTTCGCGTAGCCGACAGGCTGGTTGACGCAACCGGTGAACAGCAGAACGCGCGACATCTCGATCCTCCCTTGGGCGCGCCCTTCTAGCAGCGCGCCGCCGGAGGAAGGAAGAGTCGGAGCGCGGCTGGTGCAGCGCCGCGGGCCGCGCGCACAAGTCCCCCAGTCATCCTCCGTTCATCCAGTGTCAGCAATGTGCCGCGCCGAAGGCACCGGGGGAGCCTTTGCCTCAATTGCAAAGAATCCCTCCGCTCGCCGCGCGCTTTACCCACAAAAGCCGCAAACATAGGATGGCCTGATCGCCTAAGGGGCCAGAGGGATTGGGGAAAATGCATCAGTTGCATCGCTTTGCCGTGCCGTTTATCGCGGCACTTTTTGTCGTTCTGGGCAGCCTTTCCGGCGCCCTGGCCGCGGACCGCACGGTCACGCTGATGGAAGGCACCGACCTTCCCGGCTACGACTACAGCACCATCAAGGATACGGACCTCGATGCGTGCTCGGCCGCGTGCACGGACGACAAAATCTGCCGCGCCTTCACCTTCAACGAGAAGGCCGGCTGGTGCTTCCTCAAATCCGACGTGCCGCAATCGACAGCGTTCGACGGCGCCATTTCGGGCACTATCGCCCTGTCGCCGACAGCCGAGGACCTCGCGGCCGAGCGCGAAAAGGACATCCCCTTCCCCGCCTCCGACTTCATCTACAATGCCCGCTATTTCGCCCAGCAGCTCCCCATCACCAGCCCTCCGCCCAAGGGCCTGAGCTATCCCGACTTCATCGCCAACGGCGATGCGGCCTTCGGCAACGAGGACTGGGCCGGCGCGGCGCTGAGCTACAGCTACGGCCTCGCCACCAACGATAACGACCCGGCCCTCTGGTACAAGCTCGCCGACGCGACCCTCGCGCAGGCGGATTTCGCGCTCGAGAACGGCAATTCGTCGGAAGCCTATGACAATGGCTACACGGCGAGCTCGGCGGCCATCAACGGCCTGCTGCAGTCCGAATCCGTCCAGGATCGCGCCACGGGCCTCGGGGCGCTCGCCCACGCGCTCGAGAGCCGCTCGATGTGGCGCGAATCGATCGCGACCTATCGCGCCTCGATCGCGCTGGTCGACGATGCCGACCTCCAGGCCCGCCTCGACAGCGCCATCGAGCTGCACGGCTTCCGCGTGGTCTCCAACACCGTGGATTCGGAATCGGCCAGCCCGCGCATCTGCGTGGTGTTCGCCTACCCGCTGCCCGCGCCGACGACTGACCTGTCGAGCTACATCACCGTCCAAGGCAACAGCCAGATCGCGGTCGAAACGCAGGACAGCCAGCTCTGCATCACCGGCATCGAGCACGGCAAGCGCTACAATGTGAAGGTGCGCGCCGGCCTGCCTTCGGCCGATGGCGACACGCTCAAGGCCGATGTCGAGCTCAACGTCTATGTGCCCGACCGCACGCCGTTCGTGGCCTTCGCCAACAATGCCTATGTGATGCCCGCCGGCCTCGGCGGCGGCCTGCCGATCACTTCGGTCAACGCCGACTCGGCCGACGTGATGATCTACCGCATCGGCGACCGCTCGATCGCGACCGCCATCCGCAACGGCATCTTCGGCGGCGACCTCTATTCCTACTCCGCGCAGGACGTCGCCAACGACTATGGCGAGCTGACCTTCGAGGGCAAGGTGGACCTTGCCGACGGCCAGCCCAACGAGATGGTCACGACAGCCATCCCGGTGGGCGACGCCATCGGCCAGTTGCAGCCGGGCGCCTATGTCGTCACCGCCAAGGTCACCAGCACCAAGCAGGCAGACTACTGGAGCAACTTGGCCACGCAGTGGTTCATCGTCACCGATCTCGGCCTCACCACGGTCAGCGGCGAAGACGGCATCCACGCCTTCGTGCGCTCGCTGACCACGGCGCAGCCGGTCGCCAACGCGCCGGTCAAGCTCGTCGCGCGCAACAATGAAGTGCTCGGCGAAGCCACGACCGATGCGAACGGCCGCGCCGATTTCGCCCCCGGCCTCGGCCGCGGCGAAGGCGGCCGCGCGCCGCAACTGCTCGTCGCCGAGACGGACAGCGACTATGCCTTCCTCGATCTCAGCAAGTCGGCCTTCGACCTCACCGATCGCGGTGTGGAAGGCCGCCCGACGCCGGGTCCGGTGGACATCTTCGCGGCCACCGAGCGCGGCGTCTATCGGCCGACCGAAACGGTGTTCCTCACCGCCCTGGTGCGCGACATCAAGGCCAATGCGCTGCATGACCTGCCGATCACTGTCGAGGTCGAGCGTCCGGATGGCGTGATCGCCGACCGCGAAGTGCTCAGCGACGAGGGCGCCGGCGGCTACCACCTCGCCTACGCGCTCGACGATGGCGCGATGCGCGGCTCGTGGCGGTTCCGGCTCTATGCCGATACCAAGGCGCCGCCGATCACCTATGTCAGCTTCCTGGTCGAAGACTTCGAGCCGGAGCGGCTGGCGTTCGACATCAGCGCCGACGTCAAGCAGATCGCGCCGGGCGAAATGACGCCCGTCGAGGTCACTGCCCGCTACCTCTATGGCGCCACGGCGCCGGGCCTCGGCATCGAGGCGGACTCGATCGTCCGTCCGGTGATGTCGCTGCCTGACTTCCCCGGCTACAGCTTCGGCCGCATCGACGATACGATCTCGTCGGATCGCCAGCCGCTCGGCATTGTGGGCACCACCGACGATGCGGGCAAGGCGACGGCGGAGGTGACGCTGCCGACGCCGATGGCCTCGACCAAGCCGCTCGAGGCGACGATCCTGATGCGCCTCATCGACACCAATGGCCGCACCATCGAGCGCTCGCTCAGCCGTCCGGTGCTGGCCGATGTCGACCGGATCGGCATCAAGCCAAAGTTCTCGACTGCCGACGGCATCCCCGAGGATTCCGAGGCCGGGTTCGACGTCATCGCCGTCTCGCCCGCGGGCGCGGCGATCGACAAGACCGGCATCAAGTGGAAGCTGTCGCGCATCGACACGACCTACCAGTGGTACCGCAACAACGGCACCTGGCGGTGGGAAGCGATCACGACCACGCGTCAGGTCGCCGACGGCACCATTGACGCCAAGGCGTCGGGTCCGGTCTCCATCGCCGCACCGGTGATGTGGGGCGAGTACCTGCTCGAAGTCGAAAGCACGGGCGAGGGCGCAACCTCATCGAGCTACGATTTCTACGCCGGCTACTACTATGCCCAGGCCGGATCGAACACGCCCGATACGCTCCGCGTCGTGCTCGACAAGCCGGCCTACAAGGTGGGCGAAACCGCCAACCTCAAGCTCGATCCGCAGTTCGCCGGCACGGCGCTGGTGATGGTGGTCGATGACCGCATCATCGAGATGCATGCCGTCGACGTGCCCGAGGGCGGCACCACAGTGCCGCTCACCGTCAGCGAGAGCTGGGGGCCGGGCGCTTACGTCACCGCCATCCTTTATCGTCCGTCGGATGCGGCCGAGAAGCGGATGCCGGCGCGTGCGCTGGGCCTCGCCTTCGCCGATGTGGATCCGGCCGACCGCAAGCTCGAAGTGGCGTTCGACGTGCCCACCGAGACGCTGCCGCGGCAGGCCTTCACCACGAGGGTCAAGATCGACAATGTCGCGCCGGGCCAGAAGGCCTATGTGGCGGTTGCCGCAGTGGACCTCGGCATCCTCAACATCACGCGCTTCAAGACCCCCGATCCGGACGGCTGGTACTTCGGCCAGCGCCAGCTCGGCATGGAGTTCCGTGACCTCTATGGCCTCCTGATCGACCCCACCCAGGGCGATCCGGGCGACCTCAGCGTGGGCGGCGATGGCGATCTGTCGCGTCTCTCCACGCCGCCGGCGACCTCGGTGCTGCTCGCGCTGCATTCGGGCATCGTCGAAGTGGGTGCGGACGGCATGGCCGAGATCAGCTTCGACCTGCCCGACTTCACCGGCACGGCCCGGCTGATGGCAATGGCGTGGACCGACACCCAGGTCGGCCATGCCGAAGCCGACGTGTTCGTGCGCGACCCCGTGGTCGTCACCATGAGCCCGCCGCGCTTCCTCCGCCTCGACGACACCTCGCGGCTGCTCGTCGAAGTCAACAACGTCTCGGGCCCGGCCGGCGAGTACAAGGTCGAGCTCATCACCCAGACGGGCCTGTCGACCGACGCGGCGGAAACCAAGTTCACGCTCGAACAGGGTGGCCGCAACTCACTCAATCTCGGGCTGACCGGCACGCAGATCGGCAACAACGATCTCAAGCTGATCATCACGCAGCCGGACGGCGTCACCATGGTCAAGGAGCTGACGCTGGGCGTCCGCGCCGCGGCCAGCGAGATGACGACGTCCGAGCTGATCCCGATCGGGCCGGGCGAAACCGTCGAGCTGTCGGCGGTCAAGCTCGACCACCTGATCATGCATTCGGGCCAGCTCACCCTCGCGGTGGGTCCGATTGCCCGCCTCGACGTCCCCGAGCTCCTGCTCTCGCTCGACCGCTATCCCTATGGATGCGCCGAGCAGACGACGAGCCGGGCGATGCCGCTGCTCTATCTCAACGACGTGGCCCAGAGCATCGGCATGGGCAGCGACGGCGAGATCGACCAGCGCATCAAGGACGCCATCGCCTCGGTGCTGAGCAAGCAGAACTCGGCCGGCTCGTTCGGCCTGTGGGGCGCCTATAGCTCCACGGATCTGTGGCTCGACTCCTTCGTCACGGAGTTCCTGCTCCGCGCCAAGGACAAGGGCTATGCCGTGCCTGACCTCGCCATGACCATGGCGCTCGACTCGATCGGCAACCAGCTCAGCTATGCCAACGACTTCGAGATGGGTGGCGAAGACATCGCCTATGCGCTCTACGACCTGGCTCGCGCCGGCCGTGCGGCGATCGGCGACCTGCGCTACTATTTCGAGGCGCGTCTCGACCGCTTCGCCACGCCGCTGGCCAAGGCCCAGCTCGGCGCCGCGCTCGCCCTCTATGGCGACCGCACCCGCGCCAGCCAGGCCTTCGAGGCGGCCGTGGAGATGCTCACCGAGCGCGAAGACCGGACGAGCTATCGTCCGGACTATGGCAGCCAGCTGCGCGACACGGCCGCCGTACTGGCCCTCGCCGCCGAGTTCCAGCCGACGGGCGTGGACATCCCGGCGCTCGCAAGCCGGCTCAGCGACCTGCGCGACGTGGAACGCTGGACCTCGACGCAGGAAGACGGCTGGACGCTCATTGCGGCGGCGGCCCTCGCCAAGGAGACGGCCGAGGGCAGCATCTCGGTCGACGGGCAGGAGCTGGGTGGCACCGTGTATCGGAGCTACCTGCAGGAGGAGTTCGACGACGGTCCGGTGACCGTGGTCAACAACGGCAACAAGGCCACCGAAATGAAGATCTCGGTGACCGGCATTCCGTCCGATCCTCCGCCGGCGAGCGACAACGGCTTCCGCATCGATCGCGTGTTCTACAATCTCGACGGCACCGAAGCCGATATGGGCGACGTTACCCAGAACGACCGCTTCGTTGTCGTGCTGACCATGACGCCGACGCAGCTCGGCTCGGGCCAGTACCTGGCCGTGGACCCGCTCCCCGCCGGCTTCGAGATCGAGAACGCCAACCTCGCGGAAGGCGGCGCGGTGGGTGAGCTCAGCTGGCTCAGCGCCAATTCGCCGAGCCATGTGGAGTCGCGCACCGACCAGTATGTGGCGGCGTTCCGCTACATGTCCGGCGTCGATGTGTTCTCGACCGCCTACATGGTCCGCGCCACCTCGCCGGGCACCTTCGTGCTCCCCGGCGCGACGGTGGAGGACATGTATCGCCCCGAGTTCCGCGGCAACACGGACCCGGGCAGCATCGAGGTCAAGACGGCCGGGCAATGAGCACGACCGTCCCGCAAAGCACGAGGCGCGGCCGCAAGCCGCGCCTCTCGAACTGGGCGGCGATCGCGCTGATCGCCGCTGCCGGCGTCGGCGTCGGCGGTGTCGCCTATACGCGGGGCACGATCGAACAGATCGCAGCGGCATTGCCCGCGACGCCCGATCTCGCGACGCTGCCGGTCTCGACCTCGGTGGTCGACCGCAACGGCCAGCTCCTGCGTCCGTTCACCACCGACGGTCGCTGGCGCCTGCCGGTCAGCGTGGACCAGGTCGACCGGCGCTTCATCGACATGCTGCTGGCCTATGAGGACCAGCGCTTTGCCACCCATCACGGCATCGACTGGAGCGGCATGGCCCGCGCCGCGGTGCAGTTCACCATGGCCGGCGGCAAGATCGTGTCGGGCGGCTCGACGCTGACCATGCAGGTCGCGCGGCTGCTCGAGACCGGCTCGACGCGCAGCCTCGATGCCAAGCTGCGCCAGATGGTGCATGCCGACCGGCTCGAGAGCGAGCTGAGCAAGGACCAGATCCTGACGCTCTACCTGACGCTCGCCCCCTATGGCGGCAATATCGAGGGCGTGCGCGCTGCCTCCCTCGCCTATTTCGGCAAGGAGCCGGCGCGGCTGACCACGGCGGAAGCCGCGCTGCTCGTGGCGCTGCCGCAATCGCCCGAGGCGCGCCGCCCCGACCTTAATCCCACGGTCGCCAAGCTCGCACGCGACACCGTGCTCGACCGCATGGTGACCGCGGGGCTGATGCAGCAGGAAGAAGCGGACGCCGCCAAGGGCGAGCCGATCCCCACGGCCCGCCGCGAATTCCCCATGCTCGCCGCGCACCTGGCGCAGGAGGCGACGGCGCTCGACCCCAGCGCGCGGACGATCCCGCTCACCCTCGACAAGAAGCTGCAGCAGGCGCTCGAAAAGCTGGGCACGACGCGCGCCGCGCCGCTCGGCGACGAAGTCTCGGTGGCGATCCTCGTCGCCGACCAGGAGAGCGGCGACATTCTCGCCTCGGTCGGTTCGGCCGGCCTGTTCAAATCGAGCGCCGACGGCTTCGTCGACATGACCAAGGCGGTGCGCTCGCCCGGCTCGACGCTGAAGCCGCTGATCTACGGGCTCGGCTTCGAGCTCGGTCTCGCCCATCCCGAGAGCCTGATCGAGGACCGCACCACGGCGTTCGGCGCCTATGTCCCGGTCAATTTCGACAATTTCACCCGCGGCACGGTGACCATCCACCAGGCGCTGCTCGAATCGCTCAACATCCCCGCCGTCATCGTGCTCGATGCGGTGGGCACGGCGCGGCTCGTGTCGCGCATGAAGCGGGCCTATGCCGACCCCAAACTGCCCGACCAGACGCTGCCCGGCCTCGCGATCGGCCTGGGCGGCGTGGGCGTGACGCTGCGCGACCTCGTCTCGATGTATGCCTCGATCGCGCGCGGCGGCATGCCGGTGCATCTCAATGACGGCGTCGGCCCGCATGTCGATACCACCGGCAACGAGGCGCCGGTGCTCGATCCGGTGTCGGCCTGGTACGTCAGCTCGATCCTTCGCGACGTGCCGCCGCCGGTCAACGGCATCTCCGGGCGCATCGCGTTCAAGACCGGCACCTCCTATGGCTACCGTGACGCCTGGGCGGTGGGCTATGACGGCCAGAATGTCGTCGGCGTGTGGGTGGGCCGCCCCGACGGCGTGCCGGTGCCCGGCATTTCGGGCATCAAGGCGGCGGCGCCCATCCTGTTCGAGGCGTTCGACCGCATCGGCCCGACGCAGCCCTTCGCACCCGCGCCCAATGGCGTCATCCTCGCTGCCAATCCGGACCTGCCCGAACCGCTCCGCCGCTTCCGCCACCCCAACGACAACCGCACCGCCCGCGATCCTTCGCCCGAAATCTCGTTCCCCGAGGACGGCTCGGACCTCGACCTCGGCATCGGGGCCGGCGACGGCCAGCCGCTGGTGGTGAAGGTCCGCAACGGCGCCCCGCCCTTCACCTTCTTCGCCAACGGCGCCCCGTTCGAGCAGGCCGCGTTCACCCGCCAGGGCATCTGGACGCCCGACGGCCCGGGCTATGTCACCGTCTCCGTGGTGGATGCGAAGGGCCGCAGCGACCAGGTGAAGGTGTTTCTGGACTGAGGCCCGCGCAGGCCCCCAGCCCCCACTCACACATTCGTGCGCCCGCGTTGAAACGCCGCGTGCTTCGCTGTCGTTGCTGTGTCACAAATCGACCACTGCGCCGGCCCACTCTCCGGTGCACGACAGTTGAGAGCCTGATTTGGCCGCGTACATTCTGCGCCGTATCCTGCTGATGATCCCCACACTGTTCGGGATCATGCTGCTCTCGTTCGTGATCATCCAGTTCGCGCCCGGGGGGCCCGTCGAGCAGGCCATTGCCCGCATGTCGGGCCAGGGCGGCTCGGTGATGGCGACCGTCACGGGCGGCCAGGGCGACCTGATCTCGCCGGGCGGCGGCGCACAGAACAGCGCCGCCACCACGCAGGGCGGCAACACCAGCCTCTATCGCGGCTCGCGCGGGCTCAACCCCAAGGTGGTTGCCGCCATCGAGAAGCGTTTCGGCTTCGACAAGCCGCCGGTCGAGCGCTTCTTCACCATGCTGTGGAACTATGTCCGCTTCGACTTCGGCAACAGCTTCTTCCGCGACATCTCGGTGATCGACCTGATCAAGGAGAAGCTGCCGGTGTCGATCACGCTGGGTGTGTGGATGACCGTGCTCAGTTACGGTATCTCGATCCCGCTCGGCATCCGCAAGGCAGTCAAGGACGGATCGCGCTTCGATGTATGGACCTCGTCGGTGATCGTGCTCGGCTATGCGGTGCCCGGCTTCCTCATCGCCATCCTGCTGATCGTGCTGTTCGCCGGCGGCAGTTTCTGGACCATCTTCCCATTGAAGGGGCTGGTCTCGTCCAACTGGGCGAGCCTGCCCTGGTGGCAGCAGATCCTCGACTATCTGTGGCACATTGCCCTGCCCATCTTCGCGATGGCGCTGGGTGCCTTCGCCACGGCGACGCTGCTCACCAAGAACTCCTTCCTCGAGGAGATTTCCAAGCAATATGTCACCACGGCCCGCGCCAAGGGGCTCAACGAAGGCCGCATCCTCTACGGCCACGTGTTCCGCAACGCCATGCTGATCGTCATCGCAACGTTCCCCGGCGCCTTCATCGCGAGCTTCTTCGGCGGCTCGCTCCTCATCGAAACCATCTTTTCGCTCGACGGGCTGGGCTATCTCGGCTTCCAATCGGTCATTGCGCGCGACTATTCGGTGGTGTTTGCGACGCTCTACATCTTCTCGCTGCTGGGCATGGTGATCGGGCTCGTCTCCGACCTCGTCTATGCGTGGGTCGACCCGCGCATCGATTTCGAGAGCCGCGCGGTATGATCGCCGGGCTCGCCAACCGCCTCGCGTTCTCCGGTCCGGTCTGGGCCCCCGCCGATGTCGCGGCGCCGCCGGTGGCAGCCCGCCCACGTATCTCACCGATCACCCAACGCCGTATCCGCAACTTCGCCGCCAGCAAGCGTGGCGTATGGTCATTGTGGATTTTCGTTCTACTGTTCGCGCTGTCGATGTTCAGCGAATTCATCGCGTCCGACCGGCCGATCGTCGCTGTCTACAAGGGCGAACTGCTGTTTCCCATCGTTGTCAATTACCCCGAAGCCAAGTTCGGCGGCTTCCTTGCCACCACCAATTTCCGCGACCCGCTCAACCGGACAGAGATCGAGGCCAATGGCTGGATGGCCTGGCCGCCCATCCGCTTCTCCTACGGCACCGTCGACAACAATCTGCCGCGCGCCGCACCGACACCGCCCACCTGGGCGATGGCGCCCGAGCAGCGCTGCGCCGGCTATCCGCAGGGCGATGCCGACCCCGAATGCCGCCTCGGCAACTGGCACTGGCTGGGTACCGACGACCAGGGACGCGATGTGCTGGCGCGCCTGCTCTACGGCTTCCGCATCTCGGTGCTATTCGGCCTCGCGCTCACCATCACCTCGTCGATCGTGGGCGTCCTGGTTGGCGCCGTGTCGGGCTATTTCGGCGGCTGGACCGACCTCCTCACGCAGCGCTTCATCGAGGTGTGGGCCTCGATCCCCTCGCTCTACCTGCTGCTCATCATGTCGAGCTTCATCGCGCCCAGCTTCTGGACGCTGCTCGCCATCCTGCTGCTGTTCGGCTGGGTGACGCTGGTGGGGCTGGTGCGCGCCGAGTTCCTGCGCGCCCGCAATTTCGAGTATGTCGCGGCCGCCCGAGCGCTCGGCGTCTCGAACGTCGCCATCATGTGGCGCCACCTGCTCCCCAACGCGATGGTGGCGACGCTCACCTTCATGCCGTTCATTCTCGGCGCCTCGATCGTCACGCTCACCTCGCTCGACTATCTGGGCTTCGGCCTGCCGCCCGGTTCGCCCTCGCTGGGCGAGCTGCTGAGCCAGGGCAAGGAGAACCTCCAGGCACCCTGGCTCTCCATCACCGGCTTCGTCACCATCTCCCTCATGCTGTCGCTGCTGGTGTTCGTCGGCGAGGCGGTGCGCGATGCCTTCGATCCACGGAAAGTGTTCCAATGAGTACGCTGCTCGAGGTCGAGGACCTCCAGATCGGCTTCCACATGGATACGACCACGATCCACGCGGTGCGCGGCATCTCGTTCAGCATCGAGCCCGGCAAGACCCTCGCTCTCGTCGGCGAGAGCGGGTCGGGCAAGTCGGTGACCGCCAATTCGATCCTGAGGCTCCTGCCGGAGTCGGCGGAGGTGCAGGGCACTATCCGCTACAAGGGCCGTGACCTCCTCACCATGGGCGACCGCGAGCTGCGCGGCATTCGCGGCAACGACATCTCGATGGTGTTCCAGGAGCCCATGAGCTCGCTCAATCCGCTGCACACGGTGGAGCAGCAGGTGAGCGAGATCATCACCACCCATCGCGGCCTGCGCCGCGCCGCGGCCCGCGCCGAGACGCTGCGGCTGCTCGACATGGTGGGACTGCCCAATGCCGAGACGCGCCTCGACGACTATCCGCACCAGCTGTCGGGCGGCCAGCGGCAGCGCGTGATGATCGCCATGGCGCTCGCCAACGAGCCTGACCTCTTGATCGCCGACGAGCCGACGACCTCGCTCGACGTCACCGTGCAGGCGCAGATCCTCGGCCTGCTCCAGGATATGCAGCGGCGGCTGGGCATGGCCATGCTGTTCATCACGCACGACCTGGGCATCGTGCGCCACCTCGCCGACACCGTATGCGTGATGACGCAGGGCGAGATCGTCGAGCGCGGCGACGTGGCCGATGTCTTCGGCAACCCCCAGCACAGCTACACGCGGCACCTGCTCGCGGCCGAGCCGAGCGGCGCGCCGCCGCTGGCCGATCCCGACGCGCCGGTGATCGCCTCGACCGAGAACCTCCGCGTCTGGTTCCCCATCAAGCGCGGCGTGCTGCGCCGTACGGTGGGCCACATCAAGGCGGTGGACGACGTCAGCCTCGAAGTGCGCGAGGGCCAGACGCTGGGCATCGTCGGCGAGAGCGGCAGCGGCAAGACCACGCTCGGCCGCGCCATGCTGCGCCTGCTGCCCTCCGAGGGCCGCATCGTGTTCATGGGCAGCGAGCTCAGCAAGCACGGCTGGAACGAGATGCGGCCGATCCGCAAGGACATGCAGATCGTGTTCCAGGATCCGTTCGGCTCACTGTCGCCGCGCATGACCATCGGCGAGATCATCGCCGAGGGCATCAATGTGCACATGCCGGCGCTCAGCGAGGACGAACGCGAGCGCAAGGTGTCGCGCGCCCTCATCGAAGTGGGGCTCGAGGCCGCGATGATGCACCGCTACCCGCACGAGTTCTCCGGCGGCCAGCGGCAGCGCGTCGCCATCGCCCGCGCCCTCGTGCTCGAACCCAGGCTGGTGGTGCTCGACGAGCCGACCTCGGCGCTCGACATGAGCGTCCAGGCGCAGGTGGTCGATTTGCTGCGCATGCTGCAGACGCGGCACCGGCTCACCTATCTGTTCATCTCGCACGACCTGCGCGTCATCCGCGCGCTCGCCAACGAGCTGATCGTGATGAAGGACGGCAAGGTGATCGAGGCCGGTCCGGCCGCCGACATCTTCGCCAACCCCGCATCGGCCTACACGCGGCAGCTCATGCGCGCGGCGCTCACCGATGTGCTGGTTCCGCCGCCCGACAACGACGTGCTAGGTTTCGACAAATCCACCGCTCAGAGAGGCCCGCAATGACCCCGATCCTCCGCGCTTCCCTCCTTGCCGCCGCGCTGCTCCTCGCCGCGGCCCCCGCCGTCGCCGATCCGGCGCAGAACGGGGAGTGGCACCACGCCACCTCGCTGCTGGGCGCTCCCAAATATCCAGCCGGCTTCGCGCATTTCGACTACGTCAATGTCGATGCGCCCAAGGGCGGCCTCGTCCGCCTCGACGAGCAGGGCAGCTTCGATACGTTCAACCCGATCCTGCCCGAGGGCGAGCCGGCGACGGGCCTCGGCCTCGTCTACGAGACGCTGACCGAGACACCGCTCGACGACACCAATGCCTCCTATGGCCATGTCGCCGAGGCCTGGGCCTATCCGCCCGATATCTCATCGACCACCTTCCGCCTCAACGCGCGGGCAAAGTGGCAGGACGGCCAGCCGATCACCGCCGCCGACGTCATCTGGTCATTCGAGAAGCAGACGACGCTCAATCCGAATCTGCAGCAGTACTACCAAGACGTGAGCAAGGTGGAGGAGACGGCGCCGGGCGAGGTGACGTTCTTCTTTTCGACCACCAACAACCGCGAGCTGCCCACGATCCTCGGCCAGATGCTGGTACTGCCCAAGCACTGGTGGGAGGGCACCGACGCCAACGGCAAGCAGCGCGACATCGGCGCCTCGACGCTCGAGCTGCCGATGGGTTCGGGCCCGTACAAGATGAAGGAGTACGCTGCCGGCGCCTCGATCACCTATGAGCGCGACCCCAATTGGTGGGGGGCGGCGGAGCCGATCGGCATCGGCCAGTACAATTTCGACCTGATCCGCTTCGAATACTTCCGCGACCTCGATGTCGCCTTCGAAGGCTTCAAGGGCGACCAGTTCGACTGGTGGCTGGAGAACCGCGCCGCGCGCTGGGCCAATTCCTACGATTTCCCCGCTGCGCAGGACGGCAGGGTGATCAAGGAGCTGTTCCCCAATTCCTACATGGATTCGGGCGTGATGGTGGGCTTCATGCCCAATTTAAGGATCGACAAGTTCAAGGACGCGCGCGTGCGCCACGCGTTGCTGCTCGCCTTCGACTTCGAGAGTCTCAACAAAACCCTGTTCTACGATCAGTATGAGCGCGTCAGCTCCTACTTCTTCGGCCTGCCCTTCGCCAGCAAGGGGCTGCCGGCAGGACAGGAGCTCGAGATCCTCGAAGCGGTGAAGGACAAGGTGCCGCCCGAGGTGTTCACGTCAGAATATGTGAGCCCGGTCGCCGGCGATCCCGCCAAGCTGCGCGAGAATCTCCGGCAGGCGCTGGCCCTCCTCACCGAGGCGGGCTACACGCTCAACGGCAACCAGCTCGTCGATGCCGGCGGCACGCAGCTCAGCTTCGAGATTCTGCTCAACGGCCCGACCATCGAGCCGGTGGCGACGGCGTGGCAGACGAACCTGCGCTCCATCGGCATCGAGGCCAGCATCCGGCCGGTCGATTCGGCCGAGTACATCAACCGCGTCCGCTCGCGCGATTTCGAGATGATCTATTCGGGCTGGTCGCAGTCGATGTCGCCGGGCAACGAGCAGAACTTCTTCTTCGGCTCGGAAGCGGCGACCGACGAGAACAGCGCCAATTATGGCGGCATCGCCGACCCCGGCGTCGACGCGCTGATCGACCGCATCGTGTTCGCCAAGGACCGCGACGAGCTGCTGGCGGCAACCGCGGCGCTCGACCGCGTGCTGCTGTTCAACTACTTCGTCATTCCCAGCTACACGCTGCGCAACGAACGCGTCGCGCGCTGGGACCGTTTCAGCCACCCCGACAAGCTGCCCGAATTCTCGATCGGCTTCCCGCAGGTGTGGTGGTACGACGAGGCGAAAGCGGCAAAGACCGGGGTGGCGCAGTAGCGGTCAGAGCTTCGGGGCGAGACCGGATCTCGCCCCGACGCTCTGGGTGCGGATCGCCAGCTTACTCCGCCGCGATCTTGGTCCCGACCCGGGCCCATGCCGGCAACCACTCGTCGTGCACGGCCAGCAGATCGTCGACCAGCGCCCAGATCTGGTCGAGGTCGAGCTCGGCGCCGGTGTGGGGGTCCATCATTGCGGCGTGGTAGATGTGTTCGCGGTTCTCGGTCAGCAGTGCCTGGACCGTCAGTTCCTGCACGTTGATGTTGGTGCGGATCAGCGCGGTGAGCTGCGGCGGCAGCGCGCCGACATAGGTCGGCTGGATGCCGTTGTGATCGACGAGACACGGCACCTCCACGGCGCAGCCATCGGGCAGCGAGGTGATCAGCCCATCGTTGCGCACATTGCCGTAGATGACGCTCGGCTGGCCGGTCCAGCGCGAGTTCATGATCTCGGAGGCATACTCATGGCTCTCCCGGATCTCGACGGTGTTCGCGGTCTTGTAGCGCTCCGCCTCTTCCTTCCAGCGTGCGATCTGTTCGATGCAGCGCTTGGGATACTCATCGAGCGGGATCGAGAATTTCTCGATCAGGTCCTCGCGGCCTTCCTTGATGAACCACGGCACATACTCGGCAAAGTGCTCGCTGCTCTCGGTGACGAAGTAGCCGAGCCGCGTCAGCATCTCGTAGCGCACCGTGTTGTTCTGGCGGCTGTTCCAGTGGCTGGGCTTGGGCGCCTTGCCGCTGCGATAGGCGGCGACGAGGTCTGGGTAGAGATTGCGGTAGGTGCCGTCGGGCAGGCGCTGCTCGAAGTTGAGGTAGAACGCCATGTGGTTGATGCCGGCCGCGCGATAGCGCAGCGTCGCCGGATCGATCTCGAGGTCGCGCGCCAGCTCATAGGCGGTACCCTGCACCGAATGGCAAAGGCCGACCTGCCTGATGGTAGGGTACTTCGCGGCGATGGCCCAGGTGTTGATCGCCATCGGGTTGACATATTGCAGCATGATCGCCTCGGGACACACTGCGAGCATGTCCTCGCAGATGCTCCACAAATGCGGCACCGTGCGGATGCCGCGCATGATGCCGCCGATGCCGAGCGTATCGGCGATCGTCTGGCGCAGGCCGAACCTCTTGGGCACCTCGAAGTCGGTGATGGTGCAGGGGTCGTAGCCGCCGATCTGGAAGCAGACGACGACAAAGTCCGCGCCCTCCAGCGCACGGCGCTGGTCGGCGAAGGTCTCGATCGTCGCCTTGGTGCCCAGCGTCTGGACCAGCTTGCCGGCGATGACGGCGCTCTCCTCGAGCCGCTGCGGGTTGATGTCCATCAGCGCGATCCGCGCATCGGCCAATGCCGGCCGCTGCAGCACGTCACCGACGATGTTCTTCATGAACACGGTCGAGCCGGCGCCGATGAAGGTGATCTTGGGGTTGGGCATTGTCACTGGCGCCGCCGGCGCCCTCCTCGAAAAGCTGGCGCGAAGCTAGCTCCGCGGCCCGCCAAAACAAGCCGCTGGTCTAAAGCAATTCTTCCGGTTTCTAAAGTTCCCTGCATGCGGCAACGGCTGTCTGACAGTTTCCCGCGCGCCCTTTCAAATGACAGCCGTTTCGTCTTAAGTGCCGCCGCCAAGCGCGGAGGTACACTTTGGCCAAGCACAAGATCGCCGTCATCGGGGTGGGCAAGATCGCCGTCGACCAGCACCTGCCGGTGATCGACAAGAGCCGCGATTTCGAGGTCGCGGCCACGGTGTCGGGCCGCGGCGTGCAGCATCGCGACCTGCCGGTGTTCAAGACCGCCGCCGAGCTCTATACGGCGATGCCCGAGGTCAAGCTCGTCGCCATCTGTACGCCGCCCGGCGTGCGCCACGCCTATGTGCGCGAGGCGATCGATGCGGGCAAGCATGTGCTGATGGAAAAGCCGCCGACCCCGACCATCAGCGAGCTCGACGACCTCGTCGCCTACGCCAAGAAGAAGAAGCGAATCCTGTTCCAGACCTGGCACAGCCGCTACAACGAGGCGGTCGACGCCACGCGCAAAATCCTCAAGAAGAACGGCCTCCGCACGGCGCGCATCGACTGGCGCGAAAGCGTGCGCAAATGGCATCCAGGGCAGGACTGGGTGTGGGAGCCCGGCGGCTTCGGCGTGTGCGACCCCGGTATCAATGCCCTGTCGATCTTTACCAAGGTCGTACCCTTCCCCGTCTTTGTCGAAAAGGCGCACCTCAAATTTCCGGCCAACCGGCAGACGCCCGTCGATGTCGAGATCGTCTTCAAGTCGGGCGAAGCGCATCAGCCGCAGATGAGCGCCGGCTTCAACTGGCTCGAGGAGTCGGGCGAGATCTGGACCATCCGCTTCGAGACGCTCAAGGGCGACGAACTCAAGCTCGAAAAGGGCGGCACGGTGCTGCGCATCAACGGCAACGTGACCATCGAGAACCCGTCCGAGGAGTACGAGCAGATCTACGCGCACTTCGCCAAGCTGCTCAGGAAGGGCAAGTCCGAGGTCAGCGACGCTCCCCTGCGGCTCGTCGCCGACGCGTTCCTGCTCGGTGCGCGGGAGAATGTCGAGGAGTTCCATTGGTAGGCGCGGCGCTCCGCGCCTAACCAGGCCACACCCGCGGCGGCGGCCGCGCTAGTGACGTCCGCTCACCCCTCCAGCCACTTCACCTGCTCCCTGCTCAGCTCAATGCCCGTCGCCTCGATCGAGTTCTCGAGCTCGCCGATCGAGCGCGGGCCGATCAGCGGGACGACTTCGAGCGTGTGGTTGAGCACATAGGCGAGCGCTATCTGGATCGGTGTTTTACCGAGCTCGGCCGCGAGCTTCACGGCGCGATCGCGGCGCTTGAAGTTCCTGGGGCTGTACCAGGAGTTGACAATCTCCTCATTGTCGAACTTGTCGCGGCCGGCGGCGTCGGTGAAGAAGCCACGCGCCTGGCTCGACCAGGAGAACACCGGCATCTTCCGGCGCTTGAGCCAGGCCTTCCATTCGTCGTCGGAGGCGGCGACGCAACCGGCCCAGACCGGGTTCACCATCTCGGCCAGCGCGAAATTGTTGGACAGCGCATTGGGCGCCATCAGTCCGTGCTTGCCGGCATATTTGATGGCGGCGTCCATGCGGGCGCGGCTCCAGTTCGAACCGCCGAACGCGTCCTTGATGCGCCCGGCCTTCACCTCGGCATTGAGCGCGTCGACGAACTCGCCGACCGGCACCTCTTCGTTGTCGCGGTGCATGAAATAGATATCGACATGGTCGGTCTGCAGGCGGTCGAGCGACTCGCTCAACTGCCTGCCGATCTGGTCGGGGTAGTTGAGCGGCGTGTGGATGCCCTTACCGATCAGGATGTAAGAGTCGCGTTTCACGCCGCGGCTCTTCTGCCACTGACCGAAGAACTTCTCGCTGCGGCCCGCGCCATAGGCCCAAGCCGTGTCGAACAGATTGCCGCCGCGCTCGTAGAACGCATCGAGCAGGATGGAAGCGCCGCCGAAGCTGGGGAAGTACTCAAAGCCCATCGCGACTTTCGACGTCGGCTGGCTGATGCCGGTGATCTGCCGCTTGCCGAGCGCGCCGGCCCTGGGCGCCTTGAGCTTATCGCCGCGAATGGTGGTGCCGCCGCGCTTTGGCGCCTTCTCGATGTTGAATTCGAGCCCGGCGTCGGCGCGCCATTTGTCGAGCGTCCTGAGGTTGCCCAGCGTGTCGGCCCAGCTCATGCCCGGTGCATCGAACTGCTGCCGGCCGGCATGGATTGCGGCGGCCGCGGCGTCCGCCTCATAGGCATAGAGGGGCTTGCCCTTCTTGCCGCCATGGGTCTGCTTCTTCCCGTCGCGCAGGATCACGTCGAACGTGCCCGGCGAGCCGTCACGCGGACCGCTCACGAACCAGAAGTCCTTGACCTCGATGCGACCCAGCGTGCCGATGATGCGCAGCACATTGTCCTGCTGCACGGAAACCGAGCAACTGATCTCGGCGATGATCTCGTTGGGGAATTTCAGCACGGCCGAGGCCCATTCATCGGTGCCTTCGAGGCCGAGATGCGCCACGCCCAGCGTCTTGACCGGATCGAGGAAGGGCTTGCCCGCCGCCGCGCCGGCGATCAGGCGCGAGATCGAGGTGACGTAGCAACCCACATCGAGGATGCCGCCGCCGGCGAGGTCGTTCTTGTAGAGCCGGTGCTCGGGCATGAAGCCCGGCATGGCGAAGCCGAAGCTGGTCTTGATCAGGCGCACCTCGCCGATGACGCCCGACGTCACGACGTCGATCAGGAGCTGCGTCTGCGGATGGAGGCGGTACATGAAGGCCTCGCCCATGAAGGTGCCGGCCTTCTTCGCCGCGTCGAACATCGCTTCGGCCTGGAAGGCCGTAAGCCCCAGCGGCTTTTCGATCAGCGCATGCTTGCCGGCCTCCGCGGCCTTGATGCCCCATTCGGCGTGGCCGGGGTGGGGCGTTGCGATGTAGACAGCGTCCACCTCGGGGTCGGCGAGCAGCGCTTCGTAGCTGCCGTGAATGCGCGCGCCGGGGAAGTCGGTCTTGAGCGACGCCTTAGTGGGGTTGCGCGAGCCGATGGCGACCAGGTCGCCGCTGTCGGTGCCGTTGAGGCCGAGGAGGAACGCCTTGGCAATTCCGCCCGCGCCAATGATGCCCCAGCGGATGGGTTTGTTCTTGCTCGCCACTTGTCTGATGCCTCCCACGCCCGGACTCAGCCGGGGTAAATATTTACTAACGTGGATTAGTCCAAACGGCGAGGCCGCACAATCGCCGTACTGCGGCCGGCGCTCACAAATCCACCGCGCAGCGGAAACCTATCAGACCGGATCGGTTCAATCCGGCGCCGCATTGCAGCAGCTTCACCGAGCGCGAGGGCGGCATCGGCCCGCTCTCGACATACCAGTCGGAGGGCGCCGCCAGCGGCGCACAGCCGCCCTTGAGGATGTGAAAGCGCGAACGCCCGTCGACATGTTCGCTCTCGGTGAGGTTCCACACCAGCGGGTCCGACCGTTCGAGCAGCCCGCGCTCCGCCGCGATCTGCCATTCGTCCTCGGTCGGCAGCCGAAGGCCGGCCCACGCCGCATAGGCCCGCGCGTCGGCCAGCTCGACATAAGTCACCGGCCCCGTCACCGCGAGCGCAAAGCGCTCCGTGCGGGCCGGGCTGTAGCCGGTCTCGCGCAGGAAGCGATGGAAGTCTTCCGCCGTGACCTCATGCACCCCGATGGCGAAGCGCCGCGCCGGCACATGGCGCGTCATCGTCGCCATCGCATGCAGGCGCGGCGGCAGCGGCTTCCATTCGTCGACGAACGGCGCCTCGCCATAGAGGCCCGTCTCGCGCAGGCGGTGCGTCACCTCGAGATCGCCGCCGGGCCAATCCACCGCGACCATGCCGGCGGGGACGGCGGAATGACGCACGATGGGTGCGGGAATGCGGATCGCGGGGCGGGCGGCAAAGGTGGAGGCCAGGGCCCCCTCATCCGCCCTATCGGGCACCTTCTCCCCCAGGGGGAGACGGGCAGGCACCGCAATGCCTGGGTGTCGGCCGGATGAGGGGGCCTTTGCTACAGCAGCTATTGCGCCTGCGCGCAGCACACCCGAAGCCGGACCGCCGCTCACCAGGTCGACCAGCCCCTCGCCTTCGATCCAGGGACCGTCATAGTCACCACCGCGGTTGACCAATGTCCACAACGGCACACCGTCATGCACCCATTTGCTCGCGACGAGCTGCGGCGCGGCGGTCTGGGCCAGCGGCGTCCAGTCTTCGCTCGTGAACCATGGCGCACGCGAGCGATAGACCGCCGACATCGCCCGGAGCGTCGCCTTGTCGCGCGGCGACCAGCCGACCCAGACGCCGAACACCACCTCCCACACCAGCACGCCCGTGCCGTTGAGCCAGGCCGAGTGCAGCTCGTCGAGATGCTCATGGTTCCAGCGACGGATGTGGTGCAGCTCGTGCCGACGCTCGAGCCATTTGGTGCGCAACACACCGGGCGTCGCACTGTCAGCGAACCACTGGGCCCAGCTCATGGTCTGCGCCGCGACCCTGGGCAGCGGTACCTTGCTCTCCCCCTCGAGCGTCAGCGCCGGGTCGATCGCGTCGAGCGCAGCGCGCAGCGCGCCGCTTGCTTCTTTGGAGGAGTCGAGGAACACGCCGTCGACACCGAGCTTGCTGACGAGCCCGATCACCGTATCGATCGCCTCGGCGCCGCTGCCCGTCTCCCATGGATAGTAGCTCAGATAGACGCGCACGCCGCGCGCCTGGAACTGCGCCACGACCGCGGGCAGCTCCGCGACATCCTCGAAATAGGCGAAGTGGTTGCGCGCGTCGATGCCGAGGACTGGATAGGCGTTCCACAGAGTGATGCCGTCGAAGAGGCCAAAGTCGCGCTCCGCCGCGTCGAGATAGCGGTCGACGGTGAACACACCCCGCTCGTGGTCGTAGAGCAGCTCGTCCCACAGCCAGGCGACATTCATCACCCGCGCCGAGGGGTTCGTGCCGCGATAGCGCGCATCGTCATAGCCGACCTTGGCACGCGCCTCGCTGCGCCAGCGCGTCAGCGCCGCGCGCCAGGCCGGCCAGTCGGCGGGATCGTCGGGCACGGCGAAGATCTTGGCTTCGTCGAGCACGCTCAAATCGGCGTCCGGCGCGAGCGGCACAATTGTCGGCCGGTCGATGGGCCGCGGGACGTAGGGATTGAACCCGAGAGAGGGCATCAGAGACCGAGTATCCTGCGCGCCCGCACGATGATGGGGGCATCCACCATACGGCCATCCACGGTGAAGGCGCCCGCCCCGCCCCTGGCCGCTTCAACCACCCGCTCGGCCCAGGCAATTTCCTGCGCGCTCGGCGCGAACGCCGCGTTGAGCAGCGGCACCACCGTCGGGTGCACGCAGGTTGCGCCGTCGAAGCCATGTTCGCGGGCTTCGCGGCCGGCGGCCTCGATCGCCGGCAGATCGGCATAGTCGGCCACCGAGCGCAGCAGACCGAAGCTCAATTTGCCTTCGGCCTTGGCCGCATAGTGCACCAGCAGCTTGGGCGTGCGCAGCACCTCGGGCGTCGGCGTCGCGCCCAGCTCGGTCGCGAGGTCCTCGCTGCCCACCAGCAGGCCCATCACGCCGGGATGCCGCGCGTAGTCCCGCGCATCGAGCACCGCACCGGGGCTCTCGAGCATGGCGATAGCCGGCAGCGCGAAGCTACCGAGCTCGCTGATCTCCGCCTTGGCCAGCACCAGCCCCGTGGCTCCGGCGCGTGCCGCCGCTGCGGCATCGGCGCGTCGCCGCTCACCACTGTTGATGCGCACGAACACCTTGGCGCCGTTGCGCGACACGGCCGCGGCGGCGTCCGCCAAGGCATCTCGGGCCCGGTCCTTGTCGGCCTCGGGCACCGCATCCTCGAGGTCGAGGATGATCGCGTCCGCGCCGCGCTCGTGCGCCCTGGCGAGGAAGCGCTCCGCATGTGCGGGCACATAGAGCAGCGAGCGCAGTCTCACAGTCCGAGCTCCCTCAGGATTTCTGCATTGTGTTCACCCAGTGCCGGCGCCGGTCGCTGCCACACGCCCGGCGTGCTGCCCATGCGCGGCACGATGTTGTGCATCGGCAGCGCACCATAGTCGGCATCGTCGGCTTCGACGGTGACGCCGCGTTCGGTGAAATGCGGGTCGTCGGCTGCGTCGGCCGGCGAGAAGATCGGCCCGACGGTGGCGCCCGCCTCGCGCATGATCGCGAGCGCTTCGTCATGGTCGTGCTGGGCGAACCAGGCGCCCACGGCCTCGTCGACCAGTTCGCGATGCTTCACCCGCTGCTCATTGGTGGCAAAGCGCGGATCGGCAAGCATGTCGCTCCGCCCGATCAGCTCGAAGATGCGCCTGGCGACCTGCGGCGTCGAGCCGGAGACGGCAAGGTACTTGCCATCGCGGGCGCGATACACGTTGCGCGGGCTCGACGTGTTGGAGGCGCTGCCCGAGCGCATCTTGGTCTTGCCCGTCACGCGATAGAGCGCCGCTTCCGGGCCGAGCACCGAGACGATGGGCTCGAGCAGGCTGAGGTCAATCACCTGCCCCCTGCTGAGCCCCTTTTCGCGCGCCAGCAGCGCCATGCTCACGGCATTGGCGCCATAGACGCCGGCGATCATGTCGGCCAGCGCCAGCGGCGGCAGCACCGGCTCGCGATCGGGGAAGCCGTTGCGATGCGCAAAGCCGCTCATCCCCTCGACGATCGAACCGAAGCCCGGCAGGTGCGCATAGGGTCCGGTCTGGCCGAAGCCCGAGATGCGCACGATGATCAGATCGGGATTGTCGGCGAGCAGCGTCTCAGGCGCGAGGCCCATCTGCTCGAGCGTTCCCGGTCGGAAATTCTCGATGAACACGTCGGCCGTCCGGAGCAGCGCCTTCAGCGCCACCATGCCGGCGGCGTCGCGCAGGTTCAGCGCCAGCGACCGCTTGTTGCGGCCATAGACCTTCCAGAACAGCGCATGCCCCTCGTCCTTCCATTGCCTGAGCGGATCGCCCTCGGGCGGCTCGACCTTGATGACATCGGCGCCGAAATCGCCGAGCTGCAGGCTGAGCATATTACCGGCCACGAGCCGGCTGAGATCCACCACGCGAATACCGCGCAGCGGACCCTCAGACGTTGGATCGAAGTGGACAGCCTCAGGCAAAGTCCTCGATCTCCAGGCGGCCCACGCTCATCCGCCCCGCGCTCGCAATGCGCAGGCCGGCCATGCCGTAGCGATAGGCACCGTCGCTCGCCGACAGCAGCTCCTTGCCATCGACCGACAAAGTCAGCCGGTCGCCGATCGCCTTGAGCTCGACCTGATGATCGCGGCCCAACTCGAGCTTGAACGGCGCCGCGGCCAGCACGGTCGTGCCGTGATCCTGCTTGACGATCACCACCTGCCCGTCATGGAAGCCGCCCGCATAGAAGCGGCTCGTGCCCTGAACGCGTGCGCTCACGAGGTGCGAGCCGCCCGCCAGCGGCGTGAGTTCGGCGGCGACGCGCTGGTCGCGGAGGTAGGCATTGCCGGTCCACAGATCCGCGTCGCTCGCGGTGTGCACATGCAGCCGGCCGCCTTCCATCGTGAAGTAGCCGCGGTTCCAGGTGAAGCGCGTGACGCCGCCCCATTCGAGCTGTTCGAGCTTTGGGTCGATCGTCACCTTGCCCGGCCCGCTCACCTCGAAGTCGGCGAGGAACAGGCGGCCGAGGAATTTGAGCCGGCCGAAATACTCGATCGACACGCCGATTTCGTCGACCGCTTCGGCCGAACCATCGGGGATCGCGAACTCGTATTGCTGCCAGTCGTCCTTGGCGGGAATCTGCCAGGCGCCGACCTCCTCGATCGTGCCGCTCATGGCGCGACGCACATAGGGCACGACGCGCAGATTGCCGTCGCCGTTCCAGGGGTCGAGCTTGAGTTTGAACTTGACGATCTGGCCGTTGTCGGCCACCGGCGTGAACATCGGGCGGTAGCGCTCGTCGTTGAATTCGCTCTGGCGATACCAGGGCTTGTAGAACACGCGTCCACCCTGGCCGCGCTCGAGCCGGTCGAGCTGGATCTCGAGCGCGCCGCGCGAGGCTTCGGTATGCACCTCATCGGTGTGCCGCAGCAGGATGCGGTTGAGCCCTTCGGCGCGGAAGCCATGCGTCGAGCCCGGCGCGTCGAAGTCGAAGCGGAGGCCGCGGCGCTCGAAATCCTCGACCCAGAGCGGATCGGGTGCCTCGCCATTGAGCCGCTGGCCCAACACGGTCAGCTCGCGCGCGAAGGTCGGGATGTCGAGGATGTTGACCGTTCCCAGCACGCCCGAGGTCACGAGGAAATCGTTGATGGGCTTGCGATATTTGTCCCAGCCCGGCTGCAGGCCCTGGAAGGTGCCCACGATCGCCGCCGCGTTGCCGGCATTGCAGTCGGTGTCCCAGCCGGCCATCGTCGCGATCTCGGCGGTGCGCGGCAGGTCGCCCTTGCCGTAGAGGACGGCCATGATCAGCACGCCGGCATTGGGAATGATGTGGCAGACGCCCGGATAGCGGTCGTAACCGAAATCGGCGACCAGCATCTTCTGGCACGAACGCCAGTCGTCGGGGTGCGCCTTGTGATGAGCGATCACCGCCTTGGCGACGCGCGCATATTCGCTGTCGCCGGGAATGGTCGCCATCGCCGCGGCGACGATCTCGTCGATCGACGTGGCGACGAAGGCCTGCGCGATCGCCGCCGCCACCCAGCGCGCGCCATGCAGACCATTGCCGTCATGCGCGACGCTGGCGGCGCGCGCCGACATTTCGGCGGCACGCTTGGGATTGCCCGGGTTCAGCCAGCCCCAGCTATCGATGAAGATCTGACCGCCGATCTGTTCGGCGATGGCTGCGCCATTGGTCGCGATCGACCCGGACGCCGGCGCCGCAATACCGTTCCTCAGGTTGAGATAGGCGGTGTGCTCGGTCGAGCGGCCAAAGCCGCCCCACCAGTACATGCCGTGCTCCTCCGCCGCGTAGTTGAGCCAGGTCCGGCCCTCCTGCTCGGCGGTGAAGTCGAGGCCATAGTCGCGCAGCACGCGGATGAAATAGACCGGGCCGTTGGTGTCGTCGTCCGCCGCGAAATTCTTGAAGTCGTGGAGGTATTGCGTCACTTCGCCATAGGTCTTCTCGATCCGCTCGAGCGACCAGATTGTCGGCTCGACCGGAGCGCCCAGCCGCACGCCGATCGCCTTGGCGATGAAGCCTGCATAGATGCGCTCGTAGATATCCCGCGTGTTCACTTCGGTTCCTTCAATTGTGAGTCAGGCGACCTTGTCGGCCGCGATTGGAGAGAGCAGTTGCGTGCGGTCGCCCGCCACCTGCTGGGCCCGCCGCGCCGCCTGGACGAAGATGTCGTTGGCGGCATCGGCGAAGCGATCGGCTTCCGCCATCAGGTCGACGCGGTTGGCCCGGTCGAGCAGAGCGAGGTCGGCCGGATCGATCACCGCCGCGCCGTGCAGCACGCCCAGGATCGCGCCCGCCATCACGCCGATCGAGTCGGTGTCGCGGCCCGAATTGATGCCGTCTTCGACCGATTTGCGGAACACGCCGGAATTGACCACGGCAAAGCCGAGCGCCAGCGGCAGCTCCTCGATCGCATGCAGCCGGCTGGGCTGGTAGGCGTCGCTGGGCATGCCCGCCTTGTCGGGCGAGTGGTTCACATTGTCGCCCATGGGCGAGTAGGCGGCGATGATGTCGTGGAATACTGCCGTTACCTCGGCATGGTCGCTGCCCGCTGCCCTGAGCTTGCGCGCCGCCGACACGATGTCGACGATGGCCCGCCTTGTGCCGTCCTTGGCCACCGTGATCGTCGCTTCCACCACATCGTCGAGCGTCGTGCCCGGCACGAAGGCCGCGGCCACCGCCGCCGCCATCACGCCCGCCGCCTCGAGTCCGAAGCTCTGCTGGTGGCCGGCGGCGAAGGCGATCGCCTCATCATAGGCGGCGCGTGGATCGCAGGCATTCACCGCGCCGATGGGCGCGATGTACATCGCCGCGCCGCAGTTCACCATGTTGCCGATGCCGCCCTGGCGCGGATCGACGCCGGAGAGCTGGTGGCGCTGGTAGATCCACTTCTCGGGATAGAACAGTCTTTCGACCAGCAGCGCCTCGCGCTGCAGCTCGGGGATCCAGCGCGGCGTCCAGCCGATCTCGCGGACCATGCCATCCGCCATGTCCCACGCGTCGAGCGGCCGCCGCTCATTGGCGTAGATGTTCATCAACGCCAGCGTCATCAGCGTGTCGTCGGTGACGATGCCGTTGCCGCGCACGCGACCGTTTCGGGCCCCATCGGGCAAATCCATCTTGTGCCACCGCGTATCGAGCGAGGTGACACGGCCGTAGCGCGCCCGGATCTCCCCGGCCGAGAGTTTCTCGACCGGGGCACCGAGGGCGTCGCCAAGGGCGACGCCGTAGAGCAGCGCGCGGATCCGTCCCTTGAGGGACAGACCCTCGTCTGTCGTGGTCATTTAAGCACAGTCCTTGCGTAGTCGGTCAGGCGCTGGCCGCCGGCAGCGTTCCACTCGGCGACATAGGTGTCCCACTGGTCCATGCCGGCTTCGCCGGTGATGAACTTGGCCACCCAGGAACGATAGACGTTCTCGGCAGCGTCGACATCGGGCGCGTATTCGGCCGGCCACACGAAGCTGTTGTCCGGCTTGAACCACTTGCTGACGCTCGCCAGGAAGTCGAGCGAGGCCTGCGAGCGCCATTCGGTCGGCGGCACCCAGGTCGGCGCGTAGGAGAAGCGCGCATACCAGGTCGACATGTCCGGGTTGACGGTGATCGTGCCGTCGGCGGCCTTGGTGTAGTGCGTGCCTTCAAAGCCCATGCGGTCGACCACCTGGCCTTCGGGGCTGGCGAGAAAATCCATCACCTTCATGGCGGCAGCCTGCGTCTCGGGCGACGCCACCGACGAGATGGCCCAGCCGCGGCTCTCCTTGCTCACATCCACGGCCTGCAGGCCCTGGCCGCCCGGGCCCGAGGGCACCGGCAGCAGGGTCAGCGTGATGTCCTCGCCCGGATGGGCCGCGGCCATCTTGCCGCCATAGATGCCAACCGTCTCGGCGGAGGAGCCGAAGATCACGCCAGCCTTGCCGGTGTAGAACTTGTCTTCCTTCACGTCGAACTTGTTGGTGACGTACTCCTTGTCGAACAGGCCCTTGGCGGCAAGATCGGCGTAATAGGCGATCTTGGCCTTCTCCTGCTCGGTCACGCGCGCGGCGACCCACTGGCCCGACGCGTCCTTCATCCAGGTGCCGGTGACGCCGAAGGCCTGGTTGAAGATGTCGTCGAGTTCGTTGGTGTTCACATAGGCGGTGAGGCCCAGCGTGTTACCCGGGGTGCCGTCGCCGTCGAGATCGCCATCGTGGATCGCCTGGAACAGGGCGGTGTAGTCGTCGACGGTCTCGGGCTTCTTGCCGCCCAGCTTTTCGAGCCAGTCGGTGCGGATCACCGGCTGCGGCGCACGCGGCGGGAAGTCGTAGACCAGGTAGGGGTAGTTCTTCATGCGCTCGACGTTGTGGCCGTAGAGCTCGTTCTTGAGGAACTTGGTGCTGGCGATGAGCGGGTTGAGGTCGGCGAGGATGCCTTGCTCCACCATCTTCTGGTCGCCGCCCTGGAAGTAGATCAGGTCGGGGATATCGCCGCCCAGCAGCAGCGCGCTCAGCTTGTCGGCATAGGACGAGGCCGCGATCGGCACGATCTGCAGGTCGATATCGCTGCCGTCCATGGCTTTGACGCCGGCCTCGATGTTCTTGATGTAGGTCTCCGATGCCGGATCGTCCGGCACGAGGTCGCCGGCCACGATGCGCACCACGGTCGCCTGGGCCATCGCGCCGCCGACCATCACGGCCGTCATCGCGATAGCGGTCCCCGCCATCAGCAGGTGTCGTCTAAGCATGGAATGTCCTCCTGTTATGCTTGTTGGTTTGGTTGGTTGTGATTGAACTGGGGTGTCGGGTAGTCCGACGCCGACCCCATCCACCGGCGGCGGGCATGCCAAGTGCGCTCATCCCTTCACCGCTCCCGTCATGGTGCCCTTGGTGAAGTATTTGAGGATCAGCGGGTAGATCACGAGGATGGGCGCGATGGTCAGCAGGATCATGCCGGCCTTGAAGGCACGCAGGTCGATCTGGCTGGCATTGGTGTATTTGCCCATGTCCTCGAGGCCCACGATCGAGAGCTTGTCGCCCTCGACCACGAACTGCCGCAGCACGAGTTGCAGCGGCCATTTGTTCTGGTCGTTGAGATAGAGCAGCGGCCGGAAGAACTCGTTCCAGTGAAACACGATATAGAACAGCGCTATGGTCGCGATGGCGGGCTTGGCCAGCGGCAGCACCACCATGTAGAAGGTCTGGAACGGATTGGCGCCGTCGATGCGTGCCGCCTCGATCAGGTCTTCGGGGATCTCCTCGAAGAAGCGCACGAGGATGATCAGGTACCAGGCGTTCACCGCCTTATACATGATCACCGACCAGTAGGTGTCGAGCAGGCCGAACTGCTTGTTGAAGAAGTAGTCGGGCAGCATGCCCGGCTCGAACACGATCGTGACCAGCACCAGCACATAGACCGCGCGGCGACCCGGCAGGCCGGGACGCGACAGGCCCCACGCCATCAGCGTGGTCAGCGCAATGTTGATGACGACGCCCACCGCCGTGATCAGGATCGAGTTGAGCATGCCCTGCTGGACGCGCGGATGGTTGACGAGCACGGTCCACACATCGAGCGAGAAGCCTTCGGGGATGATGGTGAGCCCGCTCATCCCCGGCACGCGCGCATTGTCCGACAACGACACTGCAAGGAGGTTGAGGATGGGCTGCACGGTGACGACGACCATGGCGAGCAGCGTCGTCACGATGATCGCATACTCGATCCGCTCGAGCGGCGTCCGACCGATCGCCGCGCGGGTATGAACATACTCACCCTTGGCCGGCGCCATCGGCGCGATGGGTTCTTCGATGCTGGTCATGGCCGGCCTCGCGATGGTGCGTGTGGCCTCACCCTCATCAGGCTTCGCCGCCTCCTCCCATCGAGGGAGAAGGTGCCCAGCGGGCGGATAGGGGGGCGGCCGCTTGCGCCGAGCATACCCATCACCACACCCCCCGGCCTGTGAGCCGCTTGCTCACCAGATGCGCGACGATGATCAGGATGAAGCCGATGACGCCCTTGAACAGGCCGGCTGCGGTGCCCAGCGCATACTCGCCAGTCTGCAGGCCGATGCGGTAGACATAGGTGTCGATGATGTCGATCGTCGAGCGATTGACGTCGTTCTGCATGTTGAACACCTGGTCGAGCCCGGCGCTGAGGAACATGCCCATATTGAGGATGAACAGCGTGGCGATCGTCGGCGCGATACCGGGGATTGTGATGTGCCAGATCTTCTGCCAGCGATTGGCGCCGTCGATCTCGGCCGCTTCGTACAGCGACTGGTCGATGGCAATGATGGCGGCGAGGTACAGCAGGCTGTCCCAGCCGGCCGAGCGCCAGATTTCCGACAGCACCAGCACCCAGCGGATGGCGCCGGTATTGGTCATGTAGTTGACCGGTTGCAGGCCCACGGCGCGCGCGATGTCGTTGATCGCGCCCGAGGGCGAGAGCAGCGCGATGAAGATGCCCGAAATCACCACCCAGCTGAGGAAGTGCGGCAGGTAGACCGCCGACTGGATGGTCTTGCGCAGCGGCCCCGAGCGGACCTCGTTGAGCATCAGCGCCACGATGATCGGCACCGGGAAGATGAAGACCAGCTTCATCGTCGAGATGATGATGGTGTTCCAGACGACCTGGTAGAACACCGGCGAGGAGAACAGGAGCTGGAAATTCTTGAGCCCCACCCAGATGTTGGGCGGGATGATGCGCACCTGCTCGAACGCCATCTTGGCGTTCCAGATCGGCACGTAGTGCCAGATCACGAAGAAGATCACGCCCGGCAGCAGCATCGCCCAATAGGGCCACCATTGCCGGAAGCTGTGGGCGAAGTCGCCGCGCGCCCTGCGGCCGGCTGGCCCATTGCTGTGGGGAGCGAGCTCGGCCGTCATGGCGCCGGATCCTTGAGGGCGGCGCGTCGTGCCGGAATCGACGTGCCATTGGCCGGATTCGTGCTGACTTTCGCCGAGATTCGCGGGGATATCACTTGGCTTCTCCGCTCAAATCCGTTGCAATCCGGGAACGTTCCCGGGACGCTGCCGGCCGTGCCGAAGAGTGTCATGCCCGTCTCCTCATACCCGTTCGGACTGTCGGGAGCCGACAGCGGCGTCAGATAGATCGGCCAGCGAGCCGCGCTCGATCAACCGGCATGGGAGGTAGATGCGGCTGTGATCGGCGCGGCCCGCTATCTCGTCGACGAGACTCTCGACCGCGCGGCGGCCGAGGGCGCGCGCGGGCTTCTCGATGGTGGTGAGGCCGGGCCAGGAGAAGGCGCCGCCGGGAATGCCGTCAAAGCCCAGCACCGACACCTGCTCGGGGCAGTTCAGCCCCGCATCGCGCGCCGCCATCATGGCGCCGAGCGCCATCAGGTCGTTGGCGGCAAACACGCAGATATGCGGGCTTTTGTCCCTTTCGAGGATGCGCGTCATGGCGGCATGGCCACCCTCGACCGTGTATTCGCCGTCCTCGATGGGCAGGCTCGCCGGGTCGACATCGCGCTCGAGGCAATGGTCGTTGACGGCGCGCAGGAAGCGCGCCCGGGCAATGCGCCAGCGCGGCCCCAGCATCAGCCAGGGGCGCCGGTGGCCCATGGACAGCAGGTAATCGAGCCCCAGCCGCACCGCCTGGGTGATGTCCGAGCCGACGCTCGAGGTGTCCGGGAAGCGCTCGGCGCTCGAGCCGATCAGCACGAAGGGCAGGCCGAAGCGGTGCAGATCGTCGAAGCTGTCGGCGACCGGATTGATGATCACGCCCTCGACCCGCGCCTGGCGCAGCGCCTGCAGGTGCCGCGCCTCGCGGTCGTGGTCCCAGTCGGAGGAAAACACCAGCAGCGAGGCGCCGGCATCGGCGGCGCGATCCTGCGCGCCACGGGCCACTTCGGCCCAGAACGGGTTGGCGATATCAGGGATCACGAGGCCCAGCATGCCCGAGCGGCCCGAGCGCATGCCCACCGCCAGGTGGTTGCGCTCATAGCCGAGGGCGCGGGCCGCCGCGAGCACCTTGTCGCGCGTCGCCGGGCTGATTTCGGGAGCATTGGAGAGAGCTCGCGCCGCGGTGGATTTGCTCACCCCGGCGCGCTGCGCCACGTCGACGATTGTCTGCCTGCGGCTCCCCCGCACCATCTCCTCCCGGGACGGACTCTGGCGGTCCGCTCTCCATTTCCGGGAACGTTACCGGGAAATCCTGACCCTGGCAATCCCCCCACCCACCGGTCGAGGAAGACGACCGAGATGCCGACGGTCACGGCGATTGCCAGACGATCGGTCACACCCTGTGGGTGGGTGGCATCGAGGTGACCCGCCTGCCCGCTCCGGCTATTGTCGGCACAACTGAATCGGAGCGACCATGTCCCTCGAAATCATCCGCCAAGAGATGCGCGAAGCCCTCACCGCCGACGCGGCGGCGATCGACCGCCTGGTCGCTGCCGCCGGGCTCGACGACGGCGCGCGGCAGGCGATCACCGCCGACGCTGTGCGGCTCGTCGAAAAGGTGCGCGCAGGGCTCTCGACCGGCATGCTCGAGAGCTTCCTCAGCGAGTATTCGCTGTCGACCACCGAGGGCATCGCGCTGATGTGCCTCGCCGAAGCGCTGCTGCGCGTGCCCGACACGACGACCATGGACGACCTCATCGAGGACAAGATCGCCTCGGCCCGCTGGCTCGAGCATTTCGATGCGGCAAACCCGCTCCTGGTCAATGTCTCCACCCTCGCCCTCACCCTCACCGGCGAAGTGCTCAGGGATACCGGCGCGGGCGTTACCGGCATGGTGCGCAATTTCGTGCAGCGGCTGGGCGAGCCGGTGATCCGCGGCGCGGTGCTGCAGGCGATGAAAATCCTGGGCAGCCAGTTCGTGCTCGGCCGCACCATCGAGGAAGCGGCCAACACGGCGCGCAAGGCGGAGGCGCAGGGCTTCGCCTATTCCTACGACATGCTGGGCGAGGCGGCGCGCACCGAAGCGGACGCCAAGCGCTACCGCACGGCCTATGCCGAGGCGATCGCGGTGATCGCGGCGCGCTGCACCGCCGACAAGGTGCGCGACAATCCCGGCGTGTCGGTGAAGCTCTCGGCGCTCCATCCGCGCTACGAATTCGCCAAGCGCGGCCGCGTGATGAACGAACTGGTCGAGCGCGCGCTCGCCCTGGCCGTGATGGCGCGCGGCGCCAATATGGGCTTCAACATCGACGCCGAGGAAGCCGACCGGCTCGACCTGTCGCTCGACATCATCGAAGCCATCCTGTCCGACCCGCGCCTCGCCGGCTGGGACGGCTTCGGCGTGGTGGTGCAGGCCTATGGGCCGCGCGCCGGCTATGTGATCGACTGGGTGGCCGAGCTGGCCGAGCGGCTTGACCGCCGCGTGATGATCCGGCTCGTCAAGGGAGCCTATTGGGACGCCGAGATCAAGCGCGCGCAGGTGCTCGGCCTCGACGGCTTCCCCGTGTTCACGGCCAAGGCCGCGACCGACGTCAGCTACGTCGCCAATGCGCGCAAACTGCTCGAGAAGCGCAACCGCATCTACCCGCAGTTCGCGACGCATAATGCGCACACGGTTGCTACCGTGCTCTATCTCGCCAAGCAGCTCGGCGCGACCACCACGGAGTTCGAGTTCCAGCGGCTCCACGGCATGGGCGAACGCCTGCACCAGATCCTGGCGGACGAGCACGGCACTAAAACGCGAATCTATGCGCCGGTCGGCCGCCATGCCGACTTGCTGGCCTATCTCGTGCGGCGCCTGCTCGAGAACGGCGCCAACGGCTCGTTCGTCAACATGATCGCCGATCGCGACGTGCCCGCCGCGCAGGTGGCGCGCGATCCGTTCGAGAGTGTGCGCGAGCCCAGCCGCATCACCGGTCCCGACGATCTGTTCGCGCCGTCACGCCGCAACTCCCGCGGCTTCGACACCACCGATCCCCTGGCGATGGCCGAGCTCGACGAGACGCGTGCCGGCTTTGCCGACAGGCTGTGGTCGGCCGCCGCGGCCAACGCCGTGGAGGGCGACGCGGTCGAGTATTTCCGCATCGAGAGCCCCGCGACCGGCGAGCTTGTCGGCGAAGCCATCGGCGCCGGTCCTCAGACGATCGACGCCGTGCTCGCCGCGGCGACCGCGGCCGCACCCGACTGGGCGGCTCGCCCGGTGGCCGAGCGCGCCGCCATCCTGCGCCGCGCCGCCGAGCTCTACGAGGCCAATGCAGCCGAACTCTACGTGCTGTGCACGCGCGAGGCCGGCAAGGTGCTGAGCGACGCCGTGAGCGAGATCCGCGAAGCGACCGACTTCCTGCGCTACTATGCGGTCGAGGCCGAACGGCTGCGCGAAGGCGTGCCGCTTGGCGTCGTCACCTGCATTTCGCCGTGGAACTTCCCGCTGGCCATCTTCACCGGCCAGGTCGCTGCCGCGCTGGTGGCCGGCAATGCCGTGCTCGCCAAGCCGGCCGAGACGACGCCACTGATCGCCGCGCGCGCCGTCGAGCTGCTGCACGAAGCGGGCGTGCCCCGCGATGCGCTGCAGCTCGTCCCCGGCCGCGGCGGTACCGTGGGGGCGGCGCTCACCTCCGACCCGCGGGTCGGCGGCGTGGTGTTCACCGGCTCGCTTCCCACCGCCAAGGCGATCGACCGCGCCATGGCCGATAGGCTCGATGCGGCGGCGCCGCTGATCGCCGAGACCGGCGGTCTCAATGCGATGATCGTCGATTCGACGGCGCTGCCCGAGCAGGCGGTGCGCGACATCCTCGCCTCGGCCTTCCAGTCGGCCGGCCAGCGCTGCTCGGCCCTGCGCGTGCTCTATCTGCAGGAAGAGACCGCCGACAAGGTGCTCGACATGCTGCTGGGCGCCATGGACGAGCTCGCGGTGGGCGACCCGGCAGTGCTCGCCACCGATGTCGGCCCGGTGATCGACACGCGCGCCCGGGACAAGATCGACGCGCATATCGCGGCCCATGCCGCGCGCGGCGCGGTGCTGAAGCAACTGGCGACGCCGATCGGCGGCACCTTTGTCGGCCCCGCCGTGCTCAAGGTCGCCGGCATCGGCGAGCTCACCGAGGAAATCTTCGGGCCCGTACTGCATGTCGCGACGTTCAAGGCCAACCAGCTCGACAAGGTGATCGCCGACATCAACGCGGCGGGCTACGGCCTCACCTTCGGGCTCCACACGCGCATCGACGCCCGCGTCGAGCATGTGAGCCACCGCATCAAGGCGGGCAACATCTATGTCAACCGCAACCAGATCGGCGCGGTTGTCGGCTCGCAGCCTTTCGGCGGCGAGGGGCTGTCGGGCACCGGACCCAAGGCCGGCGGACCGCACTATCTGCCGCGGCTGTCACGGCCGCTCGAGCAGACACCACCATCGACCGCCAACAATGTGCTGTCGGGGCTGTCGGTCGGCTTCGCCATCGCTGCCGTCGACCAGGTGCGTGTCGGCTACGACAAGGCCACGGCTCGAACGCTCAAGCAGAAGATGCCGGGCCCAACCGGCGAGTCCAACGTGCTCGAGACGCATCCGCGCGGCATCGTGCTCTGCCTCGGCCCCGACGAGGAGTCGGCGCGACGACAGGCGCAGCTCGCGCTCGCCCATGGCAATGCCGTGCTCGTTGTCGCCTATGGCGGCCCGCGCATCGCCGAGGAGCTGGGCAAGGACGGTGCGGCGATCGGCGGCGTCGAACGGCGGCTGTCGCCGGCGGTGATCGAGGCCGGGCTCAACGTCGATGCGATCATGCATTTCGGTACGCCCGAAGCACTGCGGCCATGGCGGCAGGCGCTGGCGCGCCGCGACGGCCCGATCGTGCCGCTGATCGCCAGCGAGGCCGATGCCGGCCGGCTGATCCTCGAGCGCCACATCTGCATCGACACCACCGCCTCGGGCGGCAATGCCGAACTGCTGGCGGGGATTTCGGCGGGGACCTAGGAGGCGGCGAGAAGCTGACGGCTGTAGCCGTCGGCGACATCCCCCGCGCGCAACTGCTCGCGGGTCAGCGTCTCGACCGGCGCGGCATTGCGCATCACCATCAGCCGCTCGCACATATAGGAGATCACCGCGAGGTCGTGGCTGACCAGCACGAAGGTGAGGTTGAGCTCGCGGCGCAGGCGATTGAGCAGGTTGAGGATTTCGGCCTGGATCGACACATCGAGCGCCGATGTCGGCTCGTCGAGCAGCAGCACCCGCGGGCTGAGCGCGAGCGCCCGGGCGATGGCCACGCGCTGGCGCTGGCCGCCGCTCAGCTCGTGCGGATAGCGGAACTGGAAGTCGGCGGGGAGCCCGATGAGATCGAGCAGCTCGGCGGTGCGCCGCTGCACATTGGGAATGGCGTTGATCACCATCGGCTCGGCGATCTGGTGGCCGATGACATAGCGCGGATGGAGCGAGGCATAGGGGTCCTGGAACACCATCTGCACGACGCGGGCGAGCGTCTTGCGCGGCGTGCGGGCCGGGTCGAGATCGGCGACACGGATGGTGCCCGACCAGTTCCAGTTGAGCCCCATGATGGTGCGCAGGATCGTCGACTTGCCCGACCCGCTCTCGCCGACGAGCCCGAAGCTCTCGCCCTCGGCGACCGAGAAGGAGGCGTTGCGCACGGCAGTGGAGCTGCCGAAGGTGACGCTCAGGTCCTTGATTTCGATCATCATTGGCCGAGCTCCGCCCAGGACGCCTCGCGCTGCAGCACCGGCAGCGGCTCGAGCGAACGGTTGATCGAGGGAAGGCACGAGAGCAGGCCGCGCGTATAGGGATGCTGCGCCTCCTGCAGGCGATCGGCCTGCAGCGTTTCGACGATGCGGCCGGCATACATGACGATGACGCGGTCGCAGAATTTGCTCACGAGATTGAGGTCGTGGCTGATGAAGATGAGGCCCATGCCGCGGCGGGTCACCAGCTCGTCGAGGATCGACAGCACCTGCGTTCGCACGGAGACGTCGAGCGCCGAGGTCGGCTCGTCGGCGACCAGCAGGTCGGGCTCGCGCACCACCATCATGCCGATCATGACGCGCTGGCCCATGCCGCCGGACAGCTCGTGCGCATAGAGGCGCGCGACGCGCTCGGGCTCGCGGATGTGCACCGCCTCAAGCGTTTCGAGCGCCTTGCGACGGGCATCGCGGCCGCTCATGCGGCGGTTGCCGATGCGGATCGCCTCGACGATCTGGTCACCGATGCGCATCACCGGATTGAGCGAGAATTTGGGGTCCTGCAGGATCATGCCGAGGCGGCTGCCGCGCAGCGAGCGGCGCAGTCGCGGCGAGGCATCGCGCAGGTCGATATTGTCGAATTCGAGCCGGTCGGCGCTCATCCGCGCATAGGGCGGCAGCACGCCCAGGATCGAACGGCCGGTGAGGCTCTTGCCGGAGCCGCTCTCGCCGACGATGCCGAGCTTTTCGCGGCCGAGCGAGAACGAGACGCCGCGCACCGCATCGCGGAAGGTGCCCTCTTCGGTACGAAAGGCGACGTGCAGATTCTCCACATTGAGCAGATTCATCAATTGCGCTGCCTCAGATGCGGATCGAGCAGGTCGCGCAGGGCATCGCCGAGCAGATTGAAGCCGAGGCTGACGATGAAGATCGCGGCGCCGGGGATCGTCGCCACCCACCACTGATCGAAGATGAACTTGCGGCCGGTGGAGATCATCGCCCCCCATTCGGGCAGCGGCGGCTGTGCGCCGAGGCCGATGAAGCCAAGCCCTGCGGCGGTGAGGATGATGCCGGCCATGTCGAAGGTCATGCGCACGATCACCGAGCTCAGGCACATCGGGATGACGTGGAACACGATGATGCGGAACTCGCTGCCGCCGGCGAGGCGGATGGCGGCGACGTAGTCGGAATTGCGCACGATCAGCGCCTCGGCGCGCGCCAGCCGGGCATAGGGCGGCCAGGCGGTGAGGGTGATGGCGAGCGCGGCGTTGACGATGCCGGGACCGAGCGCGGCGACGAAGGCGAGCGCCAGCAGCAGCTTGGGCACGGCGAGGAACACGTCGGTGATGCGCATGAACACCGCATCGACCCAGCCGCCGACGGTGCCCGAAACGACGCCGATGAGGAGGCCGATGGGCGCCGAGCTGACGATGACCAGCCCGACGATCAGCAGGGTCAGGCGCGAGCCGTAGACGAGGCGCGAATAGATGTCGCGGCCGAGCTCGTCGGCGCCGAACCAGTATTCGGCGCTGGGCGCGGAGAGGCGCGCGGTGAGCGTGGGCAGGTACGGATCGTGCGTCGCGATCCACGGTGCGAAGGCCGCACAGAACAGCAGCAGCAGGACGATGAAGAGGCCGACCATGCCGAGCGGGTTGCGGGCGAAGCGCTTGGCAAAGCCGCGCAGTTCCTTGAGCTGAGCAGCGCGCAGCGCGTTGCGGGGCGCGGGAAGCGTGGTGTCGCTCATGAGGTTCTCCGGCGCGAGCGCGGATCGAGGATGCTGTAGAGCACGTCCGAAAGCATGTTGAGCAGGACGAAGACGACACCGACAAGCAGCGTGCCGCCGAGGACGGCGTTCATGTCGGCGGCGAACAGCGACGAATAGATGTAGTTGCCGATGCCGGGCCAGGAGAAGATCGTCTCGACCAGCACGGAGCCCTCGAGCAGCCCGCCATAGCTGAGCGCGATGACGGTGACGAGCGGGATCGCCGCATTGCCCAGCGCATGGCGCATCACCACGGTGAACTCGCTGGCGCCCTTGAGGCGCGCGGTGAGGACGTATTCGCGGCTGAGCTGGTCGAGCATCACCGAGCGCGTCATGCGCGAGATGTAGGCGAGGCTGTAGTAGCCGATGAGCGTCGCCGGCAGGATCATGTGGCTGACGGCGTTCCAGAACACGTCCCACTGGCCCTGCGTCGAGGCATCGATGAGGATGGAGCCGGTCCAGCGGGTGACGATGCCGGTGAAGAACACGTCGACCTGCCCCGGGCCCGCCACCCAGCCGAGCTTGTAGTAGAACACGAACAGACCCACGAGGCTGAGCCAGAAGATCGGCACCGAATAGCCGATCAGCCCGACGATGCGGAACAGATGGTCGGGCCATTTCTCGTGCCAGTAGGCGGACGCGACACCCATGGGGATGCCGAGCACGACGCCGATGATGAGGCCGATGGTCGCCAGCTCGAGCGTGGCGGGGAAGAACGCGAGGAGGTCGGTGATGACCGGCCGCGACGTCGAATAGGAAATGCCGAAATCGCCGCGCAGGATCTTGCCTACATATTCGGCGAACTGCTGCCAGATCGGCTTGTCGAGGCCGAGCTCGAGAAAGACGCGCTGGTAGACTTCGGGGGTTGCCTTTTCGCCCACGATGGCCAGCACCGGATCGATGGGCAGCACGCGGCCGATGAAGAAGGTGAGGGCGGCGAGGCCGAGGAGCGTGATCGCGACGGTCAGCAGCCAGGTGCCGAAATCGACCAGCAGTTGCAGTGGTCTGGGGAGTGTCGCGGTCACATTGCCTCTGGAGGTTAGGACCGGGAGCGCGCGCCCCCGGTCCCCTGATCTTACTGCTTCGTCACGGCGCCGTAACGGTCATCCGAGAAGGTGATGCCGAGCACCACGCCCTTGACGCTCGAGCGCATGGCAACCTTGCGGCTGTCCTGGAACATGTAGACGAAGGGCGAGCTGTCGGTGTGCAGCTTCTGCATATCCCAGTACATCTGCTTGCGCTTTTCGACGTCCTGCTCCTGCACGGCTGCGGCGACCATGTCCGAGATCTCACCCGAGTCCCAGCCGAAGCGGTCGGCGAGGTTGCCCTTGGTGCCGTCCGGATCGGAAGGATCGTGATTGCCGAAGGCCTTCGCGTTCGAGTGCGGATCGGGATAGTCCGGGCCCCACAGGCCGAACCAGATGTCGAGATCGTGCGAGCGGTAGCGATCGAGCCACGGGCCGCCATCGACGACCTGCAGATCGAGTTCCACACCGGCCTGCGCCGCGGTGGCCTGCACGGCCTGGGCGTAGTCCGGATAGGGCGGCACGTTCCACACGACGGTGGCGAGCTTGATCGGGGTCTGGACGCCGGACTCGGCGATCAGCTGCTTGGCCTTCTCGACATTGAGCGAGTAGGGGTTGTAGTCGACATTGCCGCCGAGGAAACCATCGGGGATCATGTTCTGGTGCACCTTGATGGTGCCCTTACCGATGGTGTCGGCGATGCCCTGGTAGTCGACCAGATACTTGATGGCTTCGACGACTTTCGGGTTGCTCAGCGCGGGGTTCCGCATGTTGAGGCCGAAGTAGTACATCGTCGACGACACACCCTCGAGCACCTGGATGTCGGCATTGCCGGAGATCGCGCCGATGTCGTCGGGCCCGAGCTTGTTGGCGATGTCGATGTCACCCTTTTCGAGCGCGAGACGCTGCGTGGCGCTTTCCGGCATGTGCTGCAGGAAGAGCCGCTCGACGCCCGGTGCCGTGCCCCAATAATTGGGATTGCGGGTCATCAGGATCGAGACCTTGGGGTCCCACTTGGTCAGGACATAGGGGCCCGAGCCAGCCGAGTTCTCGGACTTGAGCCAGGCGTTGCCGTAGTCGTTGGAACCGTCTTCGCGCTTGCCTTCGTGTTCCTTGACGACCTTGGAGTCGACGATGCCGCCCGTATAGGACGAGAGCACATAGAGCACGAAGCTAGGGGCGTATTTCTGGTCGACTTCGAAGCTCAGGGTCGTGTCGTCCACGGCCTTGATCTTGTCGTTCACATTGTCCTTGGTCAGGCCGAACTGATTGAGGATGAACGAGATACGGCTGTCGATCAGGATGACGCGGCGCAGCGAGTATTCGGCGTCCTGCGCGGTCACCGGATTGCCCGAGGCGAACTTGGCGGCAGGGTTCATCTTGAAGGTGAAGGTCTTGCCGTCATCCGACACCGACCAGCTTTCCGCCAGCACGCCGGTGATCTTGGTCGGATCGGCCGGGTCGAAGCTGACCAGCGGCTGATAGATCTGCTGGCTCGCCAGCACGCCGCCCACTTCCGACACTTCGGCCGGATCGAGCGTGATGATGTCGTCGATCGCATCGGCGATCACGAGCGTATTGGTCGGCGTCGCCGCGATGGCGCCGGTGGCGGTCATCACCGCGCCCAGTGCCACTGCAACGAGCGCTTTGTACAAACGCATGGCAGTCTCCCTTGTTGAGGTTGCAGGTTTCCGGCGGAGAACGCCGGTTGTCGTCGTCATCTCTCGCTGATCCCTTCAAAGGTGAAGATCAGCGCAGCGATGGGTAGAAGCGTATCGATCTGCGCGAGCGTCGCAGGGGTGAAGATGCCGGCATCGCCGAGCAGGGCGACGACACCGCGCGTCTCGCCGGCAATGACGATGGGAAAGCACGAGCAGGCGCCATAGCCCATGGCGACGAGACCGCCGGTCTCGGGAATGAAGGCGGCCATGCCGGCAACATCGTTGCCGATGACCGGGCGCCTCTCGCCCAGGATGCGGCGGTTCCAGGGATCGTCGCCCACCGGATCGACATTGCCGACCGGGAAGTCGATGGGGTTGGACGTGCCGATGCGGTGGCTCACCGTGCGGTCGGGCGCGACGGCGATGAAGGTGGCCGTGCGCACGCCCGGAACGGCGGTGAAGAGCGCGGACAGCTCTGCGAACAGGGCGGCCGGGCCGCTCGCGAGTGCGGCAGCCAGCCGGCTGGCGAGGGCGGGATCGAGCGGACTCATTCGGGGAACAACCTCATGGTGCCGACCCACAATTCGATCGCCGTCTCGCCGCCGACATTGGTGCCGCGATGCGGGCGACGGCTGTCGAAATGCAGCGTGTCCCCTGCCCTGAGCTCGTAGGTGGCCCCGTCCACTTCGTAGAGCATGAAACCGGCGACCAGATAGACGAAGTCCTCGCCCTCATGGCTCATCATGTCGGAGGCGTAGCCCGGCGGGACATGCGAGAGGCAGGCATTGAGCTTGGCGTCGGCGAAACCGCGCTCGAGGAATTCGTAGAATCGCGACGTGCCGTCGACCTTGAACGTCGGGCGCTGGCCGGCATGGCTCACAACCGAGTGCGAGCGCGCCGGCGCCCTCGACACGAACATGTCCACCGAGGCGTCGAGCGCCTTGGAGACATTGTAGAGCGAGGCCAGGGAGGGTGTCGAAATACCGCGTTCGATCTGGGAGATGAACCCGATGGTCAGCGATGCCTCGTCGGCCACCTGCTGCATCGTCTTGCCGATGGCCTTGCGGCGTGCCCGGAGGCGTGCGCCCAGGCTTTCACCCGACGTGACGAAACTCTCGGACATCTCGCGGATGTCATCAGCGTCCATGCTTGCCTGCGCCCCGACCTGCGGCCTTTAGTGACACTAAACATGTGCCGTGGGGAGTCAACGGGGCGCTTGCTGCGCCTCGTAAGCGATGGTGGCGAGGAGCGCGTCGCGAAGTTCTGTCGGCTCGGAGAAGCCAAGCTCCCGGCGGATGCGGGTGGTATCGAGCGTCAGGGGATAGCGCAGATCCGTGGCGTCGGCGCGCTCGTGCAGCAGCGCCTTGCGCGCGGCCGGTACGGTTTCGATTTCGAGCGGCGTGTTCAGCACCACCGCGAAACTCAGCAGCCATTCGATGGGCGTGCGCACGAAGTCCTGCCCGACATTGTAGATCCGTCCCGCACCACGCGGGTCGAGCGCGGCAAGCAGCATCGCCTCGGCAACATCGTCGACATAGCCGTAGGAATTGGGCCATTTGGCCGCCCGTTCGTCCATGTAGGCAAGACCGCCCGCCCTGGCCGCCTTGATGGCCCAAGCGAAACGATGCTGCGGGTCGCGCGGTCCGAAGATCATGGGCGCGCGGATGACGGTGGTGGCGAAACGGGCGTCGGCGCGGGCAGCCTCCTCGAGGACGATCTTGTCGTAGTCCTCGAACAATTCGGCGCTCACCCCCTTGGGCCGGTGCGGATTGCCGCGATAGGGATAGCGGAAGCCGCGGAGCGGATCGTCCTCCGTCGCCGGCTGCGGCTGGACAGCGGGCGATTCCTTGCGCAGCAGGCCGCCGTAATTGGCGTAGACGTCCACCGAGCTCAGCAGCATGTAGCGGCCGCCGATTTCGCCCATGGCGTCGAGAACGGCGCGGGTGTTGAGCATGCCGAGCGCATAGATATCGATGACGGTTTCGACCCGGTGCTTGCGCAGAACCGTCACGAGCGCATCGCGATCCATCCGGTCGGCGGCCTCGAAGACGGCCCCGCGCGGCAGGTCGACCGGGTGCTCACCGCGGGCGATGGCGATGGGCTGCAGGCCCCGCCGTACGGCGCGTTCGGCCACTGCGCGACCGATGAAGCCGGTGCCACCGATAATCGCTATTGTCACTTGGTCGTCTCCCAGAGCGGCTCGCTCTCCGGGTTTGCCCGCCGATTGTCAACAGCGGCGCGACGCTAGCGCTCGGAACCCACCGCCATCAGGGCGTTCAGCAGCACGAGGGCCGCCGCGATGATCACCAGGCTGGTCATTTGCCACTCCTCGTTCAATCGGGTGCGAACGCATGCCTGTCGGCCCGGTTCCGCCTCAGCCCGTTGTTTTTCGGCGCGGCGCGTTCGCAAGGTCGCGGTCGGCATTGCGCTCGCGCAGCTGCCGCTCGAGCGCACGGAACCAGTATTCCTGCTCGCGGCCAAAGGGTTTGCCGTCCTGCTCCCACAGGAAGTACGCCGTTTCCCGCACCGCCAGCTCAAAGGCGGGGTCGCTCCAGGGATCGTGTGGCGGCTGCTCGGCCATTCACCAGCTCCAGATTCGTCAGTCGCAACGAGAACGTCGCAGCCTGCCGTTCGTGTCAGGAGCCGTGAAGATTTGTGCCTAGGAGGCGAAATAGACCGGGTTGCTGAGGGCGCGACGGAAAGGCCGATCGGTGACATCGGCGTCGCGAAGCTGCCAGGGAAGGCTGGCTCCGCCGGTGGCGGCACGGAATTCGCCGATGAGTCGCTCCCGCGCGGCTTCAGCGACGATCTCGGCGCGAACGAAGCCGCGCGCACCGGAGGGTATCGCAATATCCTGGTGCCAGTTGTCGGAGCCGATGGCCATCGACGCGATCTCGCCGCCGGCATCGATCAGGACGACGCGGTCGCCGCCGGCGCCGCGGACTTCCACATGTGCCGCACGGGCCGTCCTTACCGTGGAGCCCATCGGCTGGCCGTCGACGGTCAGAATCAATGAGGGACCGCTGGGCGATTCGGTGACATAGCCGCGGCCGGACTGCATCGCCGCGAGGATCGCGTCCTCGGACAGCTCGTCGAGCCACAACACCGTCGTCGGACGGGCAAGAACCAGCGGCCCCTCTGGCAGCAGCCGGTCCGGCTGGTGGTAGTCCGATCCGCCGATAGCCGAGAGACGCATGCCGCTCGCAAGGCGCTGCTGGTAGCGATCGAGCGACACCCAGTTCCACGCCATCCAGGTCGATTGCCAGACCTCCTGGCAGTCCGCTTCGGGGAACTCGTAGTCCCACGGGATGGTCGGCTTGTCGTGATTGATCGAGAGCAGCCCGCCCTTCTCGTGCACCAGACGCGCCAGCGTGTGCGCATCGGCGGGCTGCGTCATGCGGAAGTCGATCCAGGCGTCGACGCCATAGACATTGGCGTGGCCGACGGCGGTGGTGATTTCCATGGCTCGCACGAAGACCAGGTCGGGCGTCGACGCCGGATGGAAGTAGCGGCGCTGCGTGATGGTGTTGTGGTCGGCGATGGCGAGGAAGTCGAGGCCGGCCTGCCTGGCCGCCTGATGCAGCAGCTCGGGCGAACCCTTGGCATCGGAATGAAAGGTGTGGCAGTGGAGATCGCCCTTGTACCAGCCGGGCGCGGAGCGCACCGGAAAGGTCCGCGCCGGCTGCGGTTCGAGCCTCCGCGGCGCGGCGTCGAGGGCGATGGTGACGGTCACGTCGGTGCCCGCTTCGGGTACCTTGTAGAGCCCAAGAATGACGTTCCAGCGGCCGGCGGGAATGTCGCCATGGATATAGCCGGGCGTCGCGTCGTCGGTGGCGATGAAGAAGCGGTCGCGGGCGCCACCGCTCCAGCCGCGGAAGCCCTCGGCCGTGGGGTAGCCGGTATCGCGCGGGTCGAACGCGCCCAGATCGATAACGCAGTCCTCGGCAGCGGGATAGGCGAGCGTCACATCGATGCGCGTCGTGCCGGCCGGGACATCGAACGGAACGTAGAAGTAGGGATTGGCCTGCTGGTCCGCACGCGTGACATGCGCGGTGACTGAGATGCTCACAGCGGCATCTCTCCGTCGGCCGGGATACGCGCGCCGGTGCTGTCGAACAGGTGGACGTGCTCGAGCGAGAAGCCGAGGGTTACGTCGGCGCCAAGCTCGATATGATCGTCGGTGAAGATCCGCGCGGTGACGCGCGAACCGTCGGCGCGTTCGATGGTGACGAGGCTTTCGGGCCCCATGTTCTCGTTGGCAAAAAGCTTGCCGGAGATCGCATTGGCGGCGCCGGGCGCGGCTACGGTCAAATGCTCGGGCCGGATACCGAGGGTCAGCGCCTTGCTCGCCTGCAACGCCGTCGCGACGCCCGAGGACATCGGCAGGCCGCCGAGGGCCAGGCCATCGGCCGACAGGAGCAGCTGACCATCGCCATGCGCCGCTTCGACCGGTACGAGGTTCATCGGCGGATTGCCGACGAAATTGGCGACGAAGGTCGTCGCGGGCCGGCGATAGATCTCGATGGGCGGCGCATATTGGACGATGCGGCCCTGATCCATCACGGCAATGCGCGTGGCGAGCGCCATCGCTTCGGCCTGGTCGTGCGTGACGTAGACGGCGGTCATGCCCATGTCGCGCTGCAGATGGTTGAGGAAGCCGCGCGCCTCGAGCCGGAGCTTGGCGTCGAGGTTGGAAAGCGGCTCGTCGAACAGATAGACGCGCGAGGGATAGACCAGCGCGCGGGCGAGCGAGGTGCGCTGCTGCTGGCCGCCCGAAATCTGGCTCGGCAGGCGGTTGAGCAGGGTGCCGATCTTGAGCACGTCGGCGACCTCGCGGGCGCGCCCGTGGCGTTTCTCGACGCTCTCGCCGCGCACCTTGAGCGGATAAGCGATGTTGTCGGCAAGATTCATGTGCGGGTAGAGCGCGTAGTCCTGGAACACCATCGAGATCTGGCGGTCCTTGGGATGGAGGCCGGTGACGTCCTGGTCGCCGATGAAGATCTTGCCCGAGGTAGGCGTCTCGAGCCCGGCGATCATGCGCAGGCTGGTGGTCTTGCCGCAGCCGGAGGGACCGAGCAGGCAGACGAACTCGCCGTCGCCGATGCTGAGGTCGACGCCGGCGACGGCGGTGAAACTGCCGAAGGTCTTGGTGACATTCTCGAAGACGACGGATGCCATCAGGCCTTAATCCCCCCGAAGAAGCGGAAGCCGAAGCGCCAGCTCACGAACAGATAGAGCAGGACGACCGGCAGCGAATAGATGAGTGCATAGGCGGCCAGCAGCGTGACGATGGGCGTGCCGGCTTCCGAGTAGAACGAGTAGATCGCGACCGAGGCCGGCATCTGTTCGCTCGAGCGCAACAGGATGAAGGGGATGAGGAAGCTGCCCCAGATATTGACGAAGGCCCACACCACGATGACGACGATGCCCGGCCGGATGACCGGCAGCGCGACGTCGAAGAACGCCTGCAGCGGCGAGGCGCCGGCCACCATCGCGCTCTCCTCGTAGCTTTTGGGAATGCCGTCGATGAAATCGCGCAGGATGAACATTGCGGTGGGCAGGAGGCCGCCGGCAAAGACGAGGATGACGGCGAGCTGCGTGTCGATGAGCCCCATCGCCGAGATGATGAGGAAGATGGGCACCATGGCCGCCGAGCCGGAGACGACCGACGAGAACAGCAGCAGCACATAGGTGACGGCGCTCTTGCCCGGGATGGTGGAGCGCGACAGGGCATAGGCCGCGAGGGTCGCCGCGGCGCCGATGAGGATGACCCCGCCGACACTCTGGATGAGGCTGTTGAACAGCGCGCGGACGGCGAAGCTGTTCTGGAAGACGGTGGCGAAATTGCTAAGCGTCCACGGATCAGGCAGCGCGAGGCCCATTTCAGCCCGCGCGTTGAACGGCGCGAAGATGAACCAGATCAACGGCAGGGCGAACAGCACGCCGAGCAGCGCAGCAAGCACGGAAAAGCCGATGCGCGACAGGAAGGCGCCGCCGCTCATGTCGCGGCCTCCTTCTCGGCCTTCGATTTGCGCCGACCGATGCTGAGATAGATCAGCGCGAGGACGAGGTTGATCAGCATGATGATGACGCCCACGGCCGCCCCCTTGCCGAACTCGAAGTCGCGGAACGCCACGCGGTAGTTGTAGATGGAGAGCAGTTCCGTCCGGTAGGCGGGGCCGCCATGGGTGAGGAGGAACGGCGTGAAGACGTTGAACGTCCACATGGTGATGAGAATGAGGTCGGTGACGACGTGGCCGCGGATCAGCGGCAGCGCGATGTCGCGGAATTTCTGCCAGCTCGAGGCGCCCGCGACGTCGGCGGCCTGGAAGTAGCTCGGCGGGATCGAGGCGAAGGCCGAGTTGAACAGCATCATCGAGAAGGCGGCGCCGCGCCAGGTGTTGAAGATGACGATGACCCAGAAGGGCTGCTGCAGCAGGAAATCGCCCGGCGGCAGGCCGAGGCCGCGCATGATCATGTTGAGCGTGCCGTTGTCGTAATCGAGGAAGGCGAACCAGGCAAAGCCGATCACCACCTCGGGCAGGATCCAGGCGCCGATGACCATGGCCTCGACGAAGCGCTTGAGGCCGGGTCGGATGGCCTGCATGAGCCAGGCGAGAAGGAGCCCGAGCAGTGCCTGCCCGACCAGCGCGGAGAGCAGCACGAACTCGGTTGTGATGATGAGGGACGACCCGAACTGGCCGCGCGTGAAGAACGTCGCCGGATCGAACAGGCGAACGTAGTTCTGGAGGCCGACGAATTCGGGATTGAGCGCCGTGCGACCGAGCAGCGTGCGGTTGGTGAAGGAGACGAAGATGACCCAGAAGAAGGGCAGCAGGATGAACAGCCCGACGAGGATCGCCCCGGGAGCGAGAAAGAGCGCAGCGACGCGACGGGAGAGGAGCGAGAACTGCTTCACGGGGAGCTTCCCAGGATGGGGCCCCTTCCGAGAACGGAAGGAGCCCCGGGGGGAGGATCAGAGCTTGCTGACGGTATTGTCCTCGCCAATGATGGCGATGACCGAGGTCTTGTACTGGGCCATGGCATCCTCGGGCGAGAGCTCGCCCGACACCACGCTCTCGGTCATGCGCTGAATTTCGGCGGAAACCTTGTTGTAGTTGGCGTCGTTCGGCCGTGCCGTGGTGAGCGGCAGCAGCGTCTGCGAGGTGGTGGTGAGGAACTCGGAGTTCGGAATCGCCACATCGTCGCGGGCGCGGATCGCCGGCTGGATCTTCTGGAACTCGTCGAGCATTTCGACCGAGTTCATGTAGGCGAGGAGGGCCCACGCCTCGGCCGGGTTCTTGGTCGCCGGGTTGAGCACGAAGCCCGTGCCGCCCGAGATGGTGACGAAGTCCTGGCCGCGCAGGCCCTTGCCCGGCTCCTGCGCCGGCATCTTGGCCCAGCCCACGACCTCGTCGCGGTTGGGGAGGCCAAATTCGGCATCCGGCCGCGTCACCGAACGCCAGAAATAGTCGCCCTCGACGAGGAGCGCCGTCTTGCCGTCACGGAAGTTGGCGAAGGACTGGTTGCGGCCGTCGGCGAGAAGCTGGGCGCGCTGGTCGCCCAGGCCCTCGTCCACATAGATTGTCTTGTAGAGGTTGAGCGTGTCGAGGATGCCCTGGCTCGAGACGATGAACTTGCCGTTCTCGTCGGTCACCTGCTCGCCGGTGCCCAGCAGCGCCATCCAGTAGCCCTGCATGGTGGTGGCTTCACCCATCGCCACGCCGGCGTTGAGCTGCAGCGGGAATTCGACGCCCGATGCCTTGAGCTTTCGGGCGGCGTCGAGAATTTCGGCCCAGTTGGCGGGTTGCCAATCGGCCGGCAGGCCGGCCTTTTCGAGCAGATCCTTGCGCGTGAAGATCATGCGCACGTCGGTGCCCTTGGCGATGCCATAGGGCTTGCCCTGGTAGCTGAGGAGGGCCTTGATGCCGTCGGAGATGTGCGACCAGCCTTCCCACGAATTGACCTCGGGGCCAGCCACTTCCTCGAGCGGCTTCAGCAGGCCGCCTTCAACGAAGCTCGGGACGAGGAAGCCGTCGAAGCCGGATACGTCCGAGCCGGCGCCGGTGGAGAAGTCGAGCGCGAGCTGCTGGGTGTATTGCTCGTCGGTGCCGCCGAACTCGTTGAGAGTGACGTTCACCTCCTTGCCTTCGGCCTTCATCTTCTCGGTGAAGGCGGGGATCAGCTTGGTCTTGATAAAGATCGCGTCGTTGCTGTTGGCGCCGCCTTCGACGCAGCGGCAGCTCACCGTCAGGTCGACGGCGAAAGCGGGCGTAACAAGCGTGGTGATAGTAGCAAGGCCGAGATACAGGGCCCGCAGACGATTGCTCATCGCAAAACTCCTCCCATGTGATGGCTCCGGATTTTCCCGGTCGCCGGCATTGGTCTTCCGCAAAGAAGACGACCGAGAATGAACACGTTTTCACTTCGCGTCAATCAGGACGCGACAAGAATCCCGGCGGGCGATTCTGACGCACGTGAACAATTCCACGGCTTTGCGACGCCCTCGTGACACTATCGGCTAGAACATCGACCCTGCGCCGCTTGACAGTGAGTGACCGCAGGGTCAGAGAATTGAACACGCTTTCAGCGAAATCGGAGCAGACGGTGGACAAGGACGGCCAGATGGCACGTGGGCGGGCAACCGCCGAAATGGTGGCACGCCAGGCCAACGTCTCCCGCGTGGCCGTGTCGCGCGCCTTCAACTCGCACACCTCGCTCAAGCCGGAAAAACGGGAGCTGATCCTTAGGATCGCACAGGAGCTCAACTATACCCCCGACCGCGCGGCGCGGGCTCTCGTCAGCGGCAGGACGCACCTGATCGGCGTTATCGTGCCCGACGTGTGCAGCTATTGGGAAAGCCAGGAGATCGACGCGCTGACCACCGCGCTCCAGAACGAAGGTTTCGCCACGCTGCTGTTCAAGACGCGCTCCGACTTCAGCATGGATGAGAAGCTGCTGGCCTATATGCGCGGCTTCAACCCCGACTCCGTCATCGCGTTCATGGAGAACGTCAGGCCCTCGACGCTGGTCCGGTTCCTCGACCGCGCGGTGCCGATCTACGTGCACTACCCCCATCCCGATGCGGAGGATGATGGCGAGGACGGCCCGCTCTACGATCGGCTCAATGTTCTGCAGCACGGGGGCATCGACCAGGCGGTGGCGCTGCTGCAGGGATACAACACGCGGCGCATCGTCTACCTCTCCGGCGCGGTGAAATCGCGCTCCAACGTCGCCCGCGAGAAGATGCTGCGAACGGTGATGGCTGCACGCGGGCTTCCCCCGCCCAGGGTGGTCATCGGCGACTATAGCTACGATACCGCCTATGCCGCGACCATCGACCTGTTCCGTGTCGGCGATGGCGCCGACGCGATCTTCGCCTCCAATGACGTCAGCGCGTTCGGGGTGATCGATGCGTTGCGCCATGAGCTGGGACTACGCGTGCCCGAGGACGTGAAGGTGGTGGGTTTCGACGATATCGCGCAGTCGCACTGGAAAAGCTACGACCTCACCACGGTGAAGTTCGACCTGAGCGAACGCGTGCGGGCGCTGGTGCGGCTGATCCTGCGCCGGCTCAACGAGCCCGACGCGCCGGCGCTGCAGGAGACGTTGCATACGAGTCTCGTCGTTCGGGGCACGGTGGGCTGACCCCGATGGCCGACAGGCGTATCCACCTGGTCTTCAAGACCCATCTCGATATCGGCTTCACCGATCACGCGGCGCGCGTGCGGCGGCAGTATCACGAGCAGTTCATTCCGCAGGCGATCGCGACGGGCGAGCATTTCTACGCCGAGAATCCGGAGCGTCCGGCCTTCATCTGGACGACGGGCGCCTGGCTGATCCACGACCATCTCGCGACGCAGGATGCGGACAAGGTCAGGCGGCTCGAACGCGCGGTCGAGCGCGGCCTGATCGCCTGGCATGCGCTGCCTTTCACCACGCACACCGAGCTGATGTCCCCTGCCCTGTTCCGCGCCGGGCTGAGCTACGGGCAGGAACTCGACAAGCGCTTCGGCCGAACCACCAGCGCCGCCAAGATGACTGACGTGCCCGGGCACACGCTGGGCATGGTGCCACCCATGGCACAGGCTGGAATCACATTCCTGCATCTGGGCGTCAACACGGCAAGCCCCGTACCCGACGTGCCGCCGATCTTCCGCTGGCGCGCGCCCGACGGCGCAGAGATCGTCGTGATGTATCAGGGTTCATACGGCGAGACGGATTTCCCCGCGGGCCCCGACACAGGACTGAGTTTCGCGCATACGAGCGACAATATCGGACCGCAAAGCGTGGCCCAGACGGTGGACGTGATGCGCGCGATGCAGCACGCGCACCCCGATGCCGAGATCGTCGCCTCGACGCTCGACGCGTTCGGGGCGCAGATGTGGGCACGGCGGGAGCAGTTTCCCGTGGTGACGCAGGAGATCGGCGACAGCTGGATCCACGGCACCGCGAGCGACCCGCACAAGCTGGCGCAGTTTCGCGCACTGCAGCGGCTCCATGACGGCTTCGACGAGCCGACACCGGAGCGGCGGGCCTTCGGCCGCGGGCTGACGCTGGTGGCCGAACATACCTGGGGCGTCGACATCAAGACCTATCTGCGCGACGAGACCGCGTGGGACCGCACCGATTTCGATGCCGCACGGGCGAACGACTACCGCTTCGCCTATGCCGAGCAATCGTGGACCGAACAGCGCGCATACATCGCCGCGGCGCTGGCGTCGCTTGCACCGGCGGATCGTGCGGCTGCCGCGGGTGCGTTGAGCGAGCTCGACGTTCCGGCAGCGAACGACGCCGCCGCCGGCACGGCCCTTCGCGACAATGGCTGGACGGCCGATCTCGACGCGGCGACCGGCGACATTGCGCAGCTCACGGCGCCGGACGGCACTGTCATTGCCGGCGTGGACGGTTCGCTGCTCGGCTACCGCCACGAAAGCTACGACTCGACGGAGCTGCAACGGCACCTCGACAGCTACCTCCAGCACCGCGCCGAATGGGCGGTGCTCGACCACGACAAGCCGGGGCTCGACAGGGCTCGCACGGCGGAGACAGCGGCGTTCGCACCGCTGCACAAGGGTGGCGGCATCGCCCAGATGCCGGATCGGGCGCAGGCCGAACTGGGCGCTCCCGCACGGGTGGAGCTTTCGATCCGCGGCCTCGACGCGCGGCGTGTCGAGATCAGGCTCGTGCTGCGCGACAAGCCGGCCAACCGCATGCCCGAGGCGGGCTTCCTGTCGCTGACGCCGGCGGGCGCCGCGGACTGGGCCCTGCGCAAGATGGGCCTGTGGAACGATGGCAAGAACATCGTTCGCCGCGGCGGCGGGCAGTTGCAGGCGGTCGAGGCGGTACGGGCCGGCGAGATCACCGTCACGCCGCTCGACAGCGCGCTCGTCGCGCCGGCGGGCGCACCGTTCATGCCGTTCCAGCCGGAAGAACCCGACTACGGCAGAGGCGTGCGCTTCAATCTCTACAACAACAAATGGGGCACCAATTTCCCCATGTGGTGGGAGGGCAGCATCGCCTTCCGCTTTGTGCTCGACCTCGGCGGCTAGTCGCCCAGCCGGCCATGCTCGTGCGTGCCGTCGGCGAGGATTTCGATCACGCGGCACTCGCCGACGTGACCATGCGCGCAATTGTCCGCCATCCGTTCGAGCTCGCGCTCCAGCGCGCGGAGGCGACTGATGCGCGCGCGCACTTCGAGCAGGCGATCACGGGCGATGGCGTCGGCGGCCGCGCAGGACTGCTGCGGATTGTCCTGCAGGGAGAGCAGCGTGCGGATGGCGTCGACGTCGAAGCCGAGCTCCCGCGCATGGCGGATGAAGGCGAGCCGCTTGAGCTCGTCGTCGCCATAGAGGCGCCGGTTGCTGCCGGTGCGCGGCGGCGCCGGAAGCAGGCCGATCTCCTCGTAGTAGCGGATGGTGGGCACCTTGACGCCGCTCTGTTCGGCGGCGCGCCCGATGGGAAATCCTGCGCTCATTGCTATTCTCCAGTGACTATAGATTAGGGCGCCCGCCCGCGAGGTGAAAGGGGCCGGGGGGCCCTCTCCGTCTCGTGATCGATTGGGCCTTGATCCTCCAGTGGCTAGAGGTTGTACGCCAGCGCTCAATTGAAGGAGCGACTCGAATGGCAGACCCCGTGATCGACACGAAATTCCGGGTGGACGGAATGGATTGCGCCGCCTGCGCGCAGAAGATCGACGCGGCGACGCGCCGGGTTTCGGGCGTTTCGGACGTAGAGGTGTCGGTGACCGCCGGGGTGATGAAGGTGACCCACGCGGCGCAGACCGATCTCGACGAGATCGTCCGGCGAGTCGACAGCGTGGGCTACCGCGCCGCGCCGCTGGCCAAGGCGGAGGTCCCTGTGGCAACCCCAAGCGCAGCGGGCGGACATGACCACGATCACGACCATGATCACGATCACGGCGGTGACCAGCAGGACAAGCTGGAGGGCCTGCACGGCCATGACCACGGCAGCGCGGATGGTCCGTGGTGGATGGCGCGCAAGGCACAATTGACGCTGCTGTGCGGCGCCGCCATCGCGGCGGCGTTTGTCCTCGTCCGCTTCTTCCCCGACTACCACCAGTGGATCTTCACGGCAGCGATGCTGGTGGGGCTGATCCCGATCGCGCGGCGGGCCTTCATGGGCGCCATCAACGGCGCGCCGTTCACGATCGAGACGCTGATGACGGTCGCGGCGGTGGGCGCGGTGTTCATCGGCGCCAGCGAGGAAGCGGCCGTCGTGGTGATCCTGTTTCTCGTGGGCGAACTGCTCGAAGGCATCGCCACCGGCCGAGCGCGCGCCAGCATCAAGGCGCTGGCGGATCTCGTGCCCAAGATGGCGCTGGTCGAAGCCAATGGCGCCACCACGGAGGTGCCGGCGGAGAGGCTGAGGGTCAACAGCATCATCCTCGTCCGGCCCGGCGACCGGATTGCGGCCGACGGCGTCATCGTGTCGGGCGAGAGCGCCGTGGACGAAGCCCCGGTCACCGGCGAGTCGATGCCCAAGCGCAAGGCCGAGGGCGACGAGGTCTATGCGGGCACGATCAACGCCGAAGGCGCGCTGCGCGTCCGGGTCACGGCCGCCGCCGCCGACAACACGATCGCCCGCATCGTCAAGCTGGTGGAAGAGGCGCAGGAATCGAAGGCGCCGACCGAGCGGTTCATCGAGAAATTCTCGCGCTACTACACGCCGGGCGTCATGATCGTTGCCGCCCTGATCGCGATCGTGCCGCCGCTGGTGGCCGGGCAGAGCTGGAGCGAGTGGGTCTACAAAGGCCTCGCTGTGCTGCTGATCGGCTGCCCGTGCGCGCTGGTGATCTCGACGCCCGCCGCCATCGCCGCGGCACTCTCGGCGGGGGCGCGGCGCGGCCTGTTGATGAAGGGCGGCGCGGTGCTCGAGGGCCTGGGCAAGGTCAACCAGGTGGCGCTCGACAAGACCGGCACGCTGACCGAGGGCAAGCCCAGGGTCACCGACGTCATCGGCGTCGCGCGCAGCGAGCACGACGTGCTGCGCCTCGCGGCGGCGCTCGAGATCGGCTCGAGCCATCCGCTCGCCACGGCGATCCTAGCGAAGGCCGCCGAGAAGGGCATCGCGGTCGAAGCGGCGCTGGCCGGCGGCGCGGTCGGGGGCAAGGGTGTCACCGGGCGCGTCGGCGAGGATCAGCTGTTCCTCGGCTCGCCGCGCGCGGCTGCCGAGAAGTTCAAGCTGCCGGCCGAGCTCGAGGCGCGGATCACCGCGCTCAATGACGAGGGCAAGACGGTGTCGGTGCTGCTGGTCAATCGCGCGGTGGCCGGTGCCATCGCCATGCGCGACGAACCGCGCGACGACGCGAGGGACGGCATCGCCGCGCTGAAGCGAATCGGCGCCGAGGTGGTGATGCTCACCGGTGACAACAAGCGCACCGCCTCCGCCATTGCCGCCGAGCTCGGCCTCGAACCGCGCGCCGAGCTGCTGCCCGAGGACAAGCAGAAGATCGTCGGCGAGCTGCGCGCGCAGGGCAAGGTCGTCGCCAAGGTCGGGGACGGCATCAACGATGCCCCCGCGCTCGCGGCGGCCGATGTCGGCATCGCGATGGGCGGCGGCACCGACGTGGCGCTCGAGACGGCGGACGCCGCCGTGCTGCATGGCCGCGTGATCGACATCGCCAACATGATCGTCCTGTCGCGGGCCACCACGAGCAACATCTGGCAGAACATCGCCATTTCGCTCGGCCTCAAGGGCTTCTTTCTCGTCACGACCGTGATGGGCGTGACGGGACTGTGGCCGGCCATCCTCGCCGACACGGGCGCGACCGTGCTGGTGACCGCCAATGCGATGCGCCTGCTGGCCTGGCGAGGCATCGAGAGATAGCGCCGCACAGATAGCAGCCGGACACAGCGACGACGCCCTTGCTGGAGGCGGCGCCGATGTCTAAGCAGGTGCTCATTCTCAGGGCGTCAATCCGGTTGGAGCGTGCGGCAGTGAAGGATGATCCGGCGCCGGGCAAGGTGACGATCGCCGACGTGGCGCGCCTTGCCGGCGTCTCCAAGGCCGTGGCGTCGCGGGCGCTTTCGCCCGAGCGCCGGCCGGTGTCCGACGAAAAGCGCGAGCGCGTGCTGGCGGCAGCGCGGCAGTTGGGCTTTCGCGTAAACCTGCTGGCGCAGAGCCTCACCACCAAGACGGTCAACCTGGTCGCGGTGGTGGTCAACCATATCCACGACCTCAGCGACCTCGACCTGTTCGACGAGCTGCTGGCGCAGACGCAGGCGGTGGGCAAGCAGGTGATCCTCATCCGCGTCGGTTCCGTCGCCAAGGTCGACGAGTTCCTGCGCCAGGGCGTCGCCTACCATGTCGACGCGGCGCTGGTGTTTTCCGATTTCGCCGATGCCGCGACGGTGCGGCAGATGTTCCGCACCGAGCAGGTGATCATGCTCAACGGGCGGCACGACAGGCTCTCTCCCGCCATCATCCCCGACGACGCGCAGGGGATCGACGAGGCGGTCGCGCATGCCGCCGGACGCGGGGCGAAGACAGCGGCGCTCGTTACGGGCCGCGCCACCTCGCTGGTCGAACAGGCGCGCGTCGCCGCTTACAAGGCGGCACTCAAGCGGCACGGCATCCGGCTGAGCAAATCGGTGCAGGGCGACTATTCGTATGCCAGCGGCCACGCCGCCGCCGGAGAGCTCGGCCCGTCGCTGCCCGATGCCGTGTTCTGCACCTCGGACGCCATGGCGATGGGCATTCTCGATGTGTATCGCGAAAAGTTCGCGCGCGGCGACGGCAAACGGTTCGCTCTCTACGGCTTCGACGATCTGTCGCTGCTCGATTTCGACGCTTATCCGATCGCCTCGATCGGCTACGACAAGTCGGTGTTCGTGCGCGAGATGGTGCGGATGATCGCTGAGCCCGGACATTTCCAGCCGGGCATGCCGCCCGTGCTGATCCCGACGCGGTTCATCGCGCGCAGCACCGCAGCCTGAGACGTTTCGGGGCCGCCCGAAGGCGACCCCGATTGATCAGCCCCTTACCAGATGGGGTTGAGGGCCGGCGGGTTGGCGGTTTCGCCCCACCACTTCTTGTAGTTGGCTTCGTAGGCGCCCGACTGGATGTAGTCGGACACGAACATGTCGAGCCAGCGGACGAACTCGATGTCGCCCTTGGCGACCGCGATGCCGATCGGATCGTTCGAGTAGAGGCCCGGCAGCGTCACCAGCGAGGGGTTCTGCGTGGCGAGGTAGTCGAGCAGCGACGAATCTTCGATCGCGGCGTCGACGCGCTTCTGCTGGAGCTGCAACACGCCATCGGGGGCGAACTGGTCGACGTAGACGAGCTCGGCGGTCGGGACGGCGTCCTTGATGAACGTCTCGCCGGTGGTGCCGCGACCGACAACGATCTTCTTGCCGGCGAGGCCTTCGAGCGAGGTGATGCCCGAATCCGCCTGCACGATCACGCGCAGACCGGCGCGGTTGTAGGGGATCGTGAAGTTGACCGACTCGGCCCGCTTGAGCGTCGCCGAGGTGTTGGCGACCACGATGTCGAGCTGGCCGGAGACCAGCATCGAGATGCGCGCGTCACCCGACACGTCGGTGAACTCGACGGGCAGGCCCAGCTTCTCGCCGATCATGGTGGCGACGTCGACGTCATAGCCGACCGGATTGTTCTGCGCATCGCGGAAGCCGATGGGCTCGCCGCCCAGCGACACGCCGATCCGCACCACGCCACGCGCACGGATGTCGTCGAGCATACCGGCGGTGGCCGGCAGGGCCGAGGCAGCGACGAGCGCCAGCGCGGCCAGGGTAGTCATGAGCTTCTTCATTGGGATGTTCCTCCGTTTGTCACGCCGTTCTCGCGGGCCGGAGCTCAGGTTCCGGCATCGAGCTTTCCCAGAGCCAGTAGCGAATCTCGCCCTCGCACTGGAAATTCACGACCTCATGGTTGCCCCTGGCATCGAGGGCGTGGATCACCACGCCGCCAAGGAAACCACCGGTCAACTCGTTCAGCTCATCGACGGCGAGCTTGATGGCATCGCCGAGCGAGTAGCCGAGTTTCATGGCGAGAACGATGGTGCGCGAGGTTGCGCAACGTATCGTCATCTCGCCGGTATGGGTGCAGGCCGCCGCGCCGTAGCGGCTGTCGGCATAGAACCCCGCTCCAGGAATCGGGCTGTCGCCGAGACGGCCGGGATACTTCCAGGCCCAGCCGGAGGTGGAGGTCGCCGCGTGTATCCCCCGCGCCGTGTCCGCCGAAAGCCACACGGTCGTGTCGCGGACGCGTTCGGGATCGGTGATGGTCTTGAGCAGCGGCGCGAGCGGCGTGTCGGGGAAGGCCGCCGCCTGCTCCGGCGTCATTTCCTTGACGAGCCGCTCCCACCAGACGCGCTTGCTGTCGGCCATAAGGACGTCGTCAACGGAGAAACCGGTTTCAGTCGCAAAGCGTCGCGCGCCCTCGCCGGTGAGCATTACATGCGGCAGCTGCTTCATGACCTCATGGGCGAGCTTCGCCACCGGCAGCGTGTTGGGGACGGCGCCGACGGCGCCGATCTGGCGCGTATTGCCGTCCATCACGCCGGCATCGCACTCCATGACGCCCAGCATGTTGGGCCAGCCGCCATAGCCGACGCTGCGCACCCTGGGTTCGGCCTCGACCTTGGTGATCCCCTCGACCATGGCGGTGAGGCTGTCGGCGCCGGACCTCAGCATCTCGACCGTGGTGGGGAAGCCGGGCCAGGCCTCGGCATTGGCAAGCAGCAGCATCAGTCTTTCCGCATCTTGGACAGGAACTGCGCGACGCGCGGCTGTGCGAGACCGCCATCGGGCGCGAAGAATTGCTCGGCCGGCAGGTCGACCAGCAGCTTCCCCTTCTCGAGGAAGACGATGCGGTCGGAAATCTGTCGGGCGAACTCGATTTCGTGGGTGACGAACAGCATCGTTGTCCCGTCGGTCGCGAGCTTGGCGAGGATCGCCAGGACCTCGGCCGTCATCTCGGGGTCGAGCGCCGACGTCACCTCGTCGAGCAGCAGGTAGCGCGGTTTCATCGCCAGCGCCCGGCAGATGCCGACACGCTGCCGCTGTCCACCCGAAAGCTGTGAGGGATAGGCATCGGCGCGGTCGCCGAGGCCGACAGAGGCGAGCAGCGCCCTGCCCTCTGCTTCCGCCTCGGCCTTTGGGCGCTTCAAGACCTCGACCGGCGCGAGCGTGATATTCTGCAGCGCCGTCATATGCGGGTAGAGATTGAACAGCTGGAACACGGTTCCGGAGCGCTTGCGCGCCTCGGCGAGGTCGCGCGGCTTGCTGACGTCGAAATCGTCGACGGTGATGCGGCCATCATTGAGCTTTTCGAGGCCGTTGATGCAGCGGATCAGCGTCGACTTGCCCGAGCCCGAGGAGCCGAGGATCGACACCACCTCGCCGGGACTGACGGTGAGGTTGACGCCGTCGAGGACGATGACGTCGCCAAAGGCCTTCTTGACGTTTTCGACTTTCAGCATGGACTAGAGGCCCCGGAAGGCGCTGTGGGCGCGCAGGCGTTTTTCGAGCGCCGAGCCGAGCATGGCGACGAGCTTGGCGGCGAGATAGTAGAGGATGCCCACGGCCGTCCACACGATGAAGGGCTTGAGGGTCCTGAGGTTGAGGTTGGCGCCGATCTTGGCGAGGTCCATCACGCCGATCACCGAGATCAGCGATGTCACCTGCAACTGGTTGACCAGCAGCGCCGTGAGCGGCCCGATGGAGAAGGCGGCGGCCTGTGGCGCGATCACATGGCGCAGCACCTGCCAGCGCGTGAGGCCGAAGACGCGGGCCGCTTCGATCTGGTCGCGGCCGATCGACTCGATGGCCGAGACGGCGATGACATAGACGAACGCCGCCGTGTTGGCCGACAGCGTGATGAGCGCGGCGGTGACCGGTGTCACGTTCATCTTGAGCAGGCCGGGGAAGCCGAAGAAGACCAGGAAGAGCTGCACCAGCACGGGCGAGTTCTTGAGGATTTCCGACACGAAGGTGATGAGCTGGGTGAGCACCGGCACGCGGTAGAAGCGAATGACGCCCCAGACGACGCCAATGAGCACGCCGAGCAGCGAGGTGGCGAGGAACAGGCCGATGGTGACGCCAAGGCCCTGCGTGAGCAGCCACAGGTCGAATGGGGTGAACTCGGTGTAGCGCATCAGTTCACCTCGGGCTGCATGTCGCGGTTGAGCCAGCGATGCAGCAGGCTGATCGCGATCGAGACAAGGTAGGTGAGTGCGGCATAGACGAGCAGCAGCACGACATAGACCTCGAACGGCCGGAACGTCTCTGACGTGACGATGCGGGCGTTGCCGGTCAGCTCGTTGAGCGTGATGGTCGAGAGGATGGAGCTCGTCAGGATCATGTTGATCAGCACCGAGCCGAGCGGCCGCACCGAAGTGCGCAGCGCGATGGGCAGCACGATGCGCGTGAAGATGACCCGGCGCGGCAGGCCGCTGACTTCCGCCGCTTCGATGATGCCGTTGTCGATGGCAAGGATGCCGGCGCGGATGGCGTCGGAGGCGTAGGCGCCGCCGGAGATGGAAAGGGCGATGACGCCGGTGGTGAAGGCATCGATGTAGATGCCGATCTCGGGCAGGCCGTAATAGAAGAAGAAGAGCTGGACGAGGAACGGGATGTTGCGGAAGAGGTCGACATAGGCGAAGGCCAGGCCACGTACCCAGGCCAGTTGCGAGGTACGCGCAATCGCCACCAGCATGCCCAGGATCACGCTGCCCACGAGCGCGACGGCGCAGACCTCGGCGGTCAGCAGGGCGCCTTCGGCGAGGAAGCCGACATAGGGCGCCAGAATTGTCAGGTCGATCTTCATCCGTCTCCCGCCGGGTGAAACCGGTTTCACTTTACGGTGTCTGGCCGGCTTGTCAACTGCCCGGATTCGGGCGTGGCCCTGCTAGGGGGCCGGCGTCGTGGGGATCGTGGCCGTGAGAATGGCGCCGGTTTCGGACTCGGTGATGAACAGTGTCCGGCCGTCCGGACCGTAGGTGGCATTGGTGGTGAGCAGCCCGCGGCAGGACCTGATCCGGTAGGTCGGCACGCCCAATGGATCGAACAGCCAGACCGAGCCGGTGCGGTTCTGGCAGACGGCCAGCCCACCCTCGTGGTCCACGGCAAGACCGTCCGGCCCGCTGAAGCCACCGCTGAAGCTCTGGAACACGCCCACCTTGATGATCCTGCCGTCGGCGCTGAGCGGCATGTGCCAGACCTGCTGGCCGAAGGTGACCGCGACGTAGAGGCGCGTCTCGTCGGGCGACAGCGCAATGCCGTTGGGACTGGGGACGTTGGACAAGAGGCGGTCGAGCGAGCCGTCGAGGTTGCGGCGAAACACGCGGCCGGTCGGATCGTTGAGATCGGTGTCGCCCTGGTCGGTGAAATAGAGATTGCCGCGGCTGTCGAACACCAGGTCGTTGGGGCCCTTGAAATCGGGGCCGAGCTGCGCGCGGGTCACCACCGGGCTGACGCTGCGCGTCGACAGATCGAGCCGGAGGATGCCGTTTTCGCGATCGGCGATGTAGATGTCGCCGTCGCCGCCCATGGCCAGGCCGTTCGGCACGCCGGCATAGTCGACGACGATGCTGACCTGCCTGGCGGGGTCCACCCGGAAAATCCGGCCGAAGGCGGAGTCGACGACGTAGAGATTGCCGGCGCTGTCGAACACCGGGCCCTCGAGGAACGAGTGCATGTCCGGCAGCCCGGCCGAGCGGAGCCATGGCGAGGAGCGCGGCGCGAGCCCGAGCGCGGCAACCACATCGACGAAGACTTCGCTCTCGAGCGGCTGCGGCGGAGGATAGAGCGACATTCGATCAGCCCTTTACGCTGCCCGACATCATACCCGACGACTGGAACTGCCGCGCGACATAATAGAGCGCGGTCGGTGGCAGCATGTAGATGACGCCCGAGGTCATCAGCAACGGCCAGGGCGCTGCGTCGTCGGCCATGAACTGGCCCAGCATCACGGGGATGGTGAAGCGCGACTCATCGGACAGCAGCAGGAACGCGTAGAGATACTCGTTCCACGACAGCATGAGGGCGAAGGCGCCCACGGCGACGATGGTGGGCAGCATCAGCGGCACATAGATGAGCGTGAACATCTGCAGCGGGCCGGCCCCGTCGATCCGGGCCGCGTCGTCGAGCTCGTCGGGCAGCGTATGCGCGTTCTGCTGCAGCACCCAGATCGCATAGGGCGTGGCGAAGGCCACGACGCACAGGACGAGCGCGAGCTGGTTGCCGAGCAGGCCATAGGTGCCCATCACCTGATAGAACGGAATGGCCAGGAAGGTCGCCGGCACGAAGTAGGCGACGAGCGCCAGGTAGGAGACGAGCGAGCCGAAGCGCGGCCGCAGCCGGCTGATGGCGAAGCTCGCCATCAGGCTGCAGGCGAGGACGATCGCCGTCGCGGCGACGGCGATGAGGGCACTGTTGCCGAGCTGCTGCCAGAACTGCGCCAGATAGTAGTCGGCCTGGGTGAGCACGGTGACGTAGTTGGCGAGCGTCGGATTGACCGGCCACAGATGGCCGGCAAAGCCCTCGCGCGGCGGCGTCAGCGAGAGCACCACCATGTGGTAGATGGGCAGCAGCGACCACACGACGATGACGAGGCCGAGAACGCCGAGCAGGACGTTTTCGTGGAGCCGTCTGGGGAGGGCCGTGCTGGCGTCGCTCATCGCTGCTCCCTCAAACGGCGGAGCAGCACGATGATCAGCGGCACGAGCACGGGCAGCGCCGACATCATGGTCACGATGCCGGCCTCGAAGTCGGCTTTGCGGAAAGCGTAGCGGATGCCCATCGTCGCGAGCGTATTGGTGCGCTCCATCGGCCCGCCGCCGGTCAGCAGATAGATGCTGTTGAAGTCGCCGAGCGACCAGATGGCCGAGAGCATGGTGCTGGTGAGGAAGACGCCTGCAATGGCGGGGAAGGTGACGTAGCGGAACTGCTGACTGGGCGAGGCGCCGTCGATCTTGGCCGCTTCGTAGAGGTCCTTGGGGATGCCCAGGCGCGCCGCCACGATGATCATCGTCCAGAACGGCAGGTATTTCCAGATGTGGACCGTGATGATCGAGAGCATGCCGTAGCTCGGCTGGGTCAGCCAGGCCGGTCCGTCGACATGGAACAGCTTGAAGATGAGGGTGTTGATCATCCCCCAATCGGAATTGAGCATCCAGCGGATGGAGAGGATCGAGGGGATGTGCGGCGCCACCCAGGGCAAGAGGAACAGCGCGCTGATGATGCGGACGCCGCGGCCGGGCAGCACGAAGAAGCTCGACAGGGCCAGCGCCAGCAGCATCTTCAACCCGACGCCGAAGACGATGAACACGAACGTGTTCTGCAGCGTCAGCAGGTAGATCGGGTCGGTGAGGACGCGCGGATAAGCGCTGAGGTCGGAGCCCAGATAGAGCGCGTAGGCGATCGGGTAGGCAATGAACAGCACGAAGACGAGCGCAAAGGGCAGGATGAAAAAGAGCGCCCACGCCTCTTCGAAGCTCAGGAGCTGACCCCGCCGGCGGAGATCCGCCGACGGGGCCAGAGCATTGTTGGTCGCAGGCGTCGTCATTCAGCCAGCAAGGCAGTCATGCGTTCGGCCAGCTCGTCGACGGCCTTGTCGGTTTCCCAGCCGTCGATGACGATGCGTCCCATCGCCTTCTGCCAGAGCTGCTCCTGCATCACCTTGGCATAGAGCCGGTTGTAGGTGTGCGGCAGCGGCGTGGTCGCCGACTCGGTGAACTGCTTGTACATCGCCGCGACATGCGGATCGGTGGACTGCGAGTAGAACGGATCGGCGAGCAGCTTGGGCATCACCGGCACCCAGCGGCCGCCATTGGCCTGCAGCATCGGCCCGATGGTTTCAGGCTTGAGCAGCAGCGCCAGGAACGACTTGGCGTTGTCGGGGTTGGGCGAGGCCTTGAACGACAGGATCTGCTTGACCGAGATGATGGTCGGCGTGGGCGCACCGTCGGCGCCATTCGGCCACGGCACGGTTCGCAGGGCGTTGGCATAGACGTCCGGATTGTCGGCCTTCTGCGACAGCGGGATGGAGAGAGTCGGGTTCATCGCGACGAGGTTCTTCCGGTTGAGGAAGGACGTGTTGTCGTCGGCGCCACCCCAGTTCACCGCGTCGGGCGGCACGCAGCCGGCCTTGATCGGCTTCACGTAGCTGTTGAGCGCGGCGATCACCTTCTCGCGCGTTTCGGGCTGCGAGATCTGCAGCGTGCCATCGGGCGCCACGACCTGCGCGCCGAAGGCGTTCAGGTAGATGTGCATGATGAGATAGGGATCGTTCGAGGTGGTCGAGCTGCCCTGCCCGATGCCGTAGACGCGCTCGCCCTTGTCGCGCAGCGCGGGCGCGACGGCGTCGCACCAGAAGTCCCAGAAGGGCTGCCAGTCCTTGGGCAGGTCGGCTTCGCCGAAGCCGGCCGTCTCCAGCATGTCCTTCCAGTAGTGGACATGCGGGGTCATCTGCACCCACGGCGCGGCATAATAGGCGCGCTGGCCGGTCGCGCCGTTGAGCAGGTAGACGGAATCGAGCGCGCCCTGCTGGAACTCGGCCTTGACCGGCTCGATGACGCTGGTCAGGTCCGCCAGCTGGTCCTCGAACGCCCAGGTGGGCGTGTAGGCGAGGTCGAAGCCGAAATCGAAGGTCAGGTCCGGCGGACTGCCGGCCTTGAGCGCGGTGAGCACTTTGGCTTCCGTGTCGCCGGTCGCGTAGAAGCTCAGTTCGGCGGTCTTGCCGGTTTCCTTCTCCCAGCGGGCGACGATGTCCTTGAGGGTGTTGTCCTCGACTTCAGTGGTGCCTTTGGTCCACCAGATCGTCAGATCGGCGGCCAACGCGCCCGTTGTCCCCACCAACATGACGGCGGTGGAGAGGATCAATCCTAGCCTGCGCATGCGTTGCACTCCCATTTGAACCCCGCGGGCTCCCGCCCACGCTGGGCAGGCCCGTCCCGTGCGCGCACACTAAACCGACATGTATACTTGTCAAACAAAATTAAGAATGTTGACATGTAGAGATCGGCACGCCCCGTATTCAGCACCCCGCAGGTCAAATGAAGATCACCGAAATCGAGACGATTCCGCTCCGACTCCCCGAGGTCAGGGAGATCGGCGACGGCTGCCAATCCGTGCTGATCATCCAGATCCGGACCGATGACGGGCTGGTGGGAACCGGCGAGGTCCATACCAATCCGCTGGTGAGCCAGGCGATCATTGATGCGCCGCTGTGCTCGGTGTCGGCCAATGGGTTGCGCAATCTGCTGATCGGCGAGGACCCGCGCGACATCGGCCGGCTGTGGGACAAGATGTACAGGCACACCGCCACCTATGGCCGGCGTGGCGCGCTGATGCATGCGATCAGCGGCATCGACATCGCGCTGTGGGACATACTGGGCCAGGCCGCGGGCCTGCCGGTGCACCGGCTGCTGGGAGGCGCGCGGCGCGCGCTGGTGAAGGCCTATGCGAGCGATCTCGCGCAGGACAGCCTCGGCGCGACGCTGGCGCAGGCGCGGAAGCACCGCGACGCCGGCTATCGGGCGATGAAGTTCGGCTGGGGCGCGCTCGGAGAGAATCCACGCAGCGATGCCAGGGCCGCGGCGTCCATCCGCGAAGCGGTCGGCGACGACATCGACATCATGTTCGATATCGGCGTCGCGATGCCGTTCAACGACGCGCTCTATCTGGGACGGGCGCTCGCCGAGTCCGGCGTGGCGTTCCTCGAGGAGCCGCTCGCGCCGGACGATCTGCGCGGCTTCGCCGCGCTGGTCGCCGCGTCGCCGACGCCGATCGCCACCGGCGAGAAGGAAACAACGCAGCACCCCTATCTCGACCTCATGGATCGGGGCGGCCTGCGCATCGTGCAGCCGGACGTCGCGCGGGTGGGCGGCATCTCGGAGATGCTGCGCATCATTGCGCATGCGGAAGCGCGCGGGGTGCAGATCATCCCGCACTGCTGGTCGACGGACATCCTCGTGGCGGCGACGCTGCACGTGCTCGCGATCCAGCGCGAGGCGCCTTATCTCGAATACAACGCGACACAGAACCCGCTTCGCACCGATCTGCTGGTCGAGCCGATCCGGCCGGTTGACGGCTTCGTCGCCATCCCCGACAAGCCCGGACTTGGGATAGAGCTCAACCTCGATACGCTCGAGCGCTATCGCTGGACGCCCTGAGCCCTCGCCTGTTGGAGCCGACCATGCAGATCGAAGCACGCCTCGCCGAACGGGGCATTACCCTGCCCAGCCTTACCGCGCCCAGCGGAAACTTCGTGCCCTACAAGCTCGCGGGGCCGTTCCTCTATCTGTCGGGCCAGGGACCGGCCGAGAACGGCGAGCGCCTGACGGGGATGGTGCCGACGGCGGTGTCGGTGGAAGAGGCGTACCGGCGGGCGCGGCTGACGGGACTGCAATTGCTGGCGGTGGCACAGGCGGCGCTGGGGACGCTGGACCGGGTCGAGGGCGTGGTGAAGCTGCTGGGCATGGTCTATGCGACGGCCGACTTCAAGCAGCACCCCGCCGTCATCAATGGCTGCTCGGACCTGTTCGTCGAGGTGTTCGGCGACGCCGGGCGCCACGCGCGGTCGGCGGTCGGGATGGGCTCCCTGCCCCACGGCATTTCGGTCGAGATCGAAGCGATCCTTCTGATCAAGCCGGCCTGATCAGGGCTCCTGGTTTCCCGACACCAGACGGATCCGCGCATTGTCGATGTGATGGCGCATGGCGGTGCGGGCGCTGTCGGGATTGCCTTCGGAAATGGCGAAGACGATGGCGGCGTGCTCGTCCTGCACGAGCCGCTGGCGCGACGCCTGTTTCTTGAGCGACAGGCCACGGGTCAGCCGCAGGCTCGCATCGAACAAAGTTGTCAGGTGACGCAGCGTTTCGAGGAACAGATCGTTATGGGCGGCCTGGGCGATGGCTTCGTGCAGGTCGATGTCCTCGCTGACGCCGACCTCGCCGGCGGTGATGACCGCCTCGAGCCGCTTGTTGCTGGCATTTATCCGGTTGAGGTCGCTCTCGGTCCGGCGCTGGGCGGCATGGAAGGCGGCCTCGCCCTCGACGGCGATGCGCAGCTCGAAAAAGCGCAGCACTTCGGCGACGGCGCCGGCCGGCGCGTGCTGGAAAAACTCCGCGCTCGGGCGGCGCTGCACATAGGTCCCTGACCCTTGCCGCGCAACGACCAGCCCGTCGACCTGAAGGCGGAACAGCGCCTCGCGCACGATCGGGCGCGACACGCCGAATGCGTCGGACAACTGATTCTCGGAGGGAAGCCGCGTTCCCTCGGCATATTCGCCCGAAACAATTCCCTGCAGCACCTGCTCATAAAGCTGGTCGGCAAGCCTAACTCGTTGAGCGGGGCGATATTTTTCGAGCACGCCAGGTCCCTTTGGCTGCAGGGCGCCGGCCTGGGTGCCGGCAATCTGGACCGCCTTCCGCCTCGTCACTTGACCACCTCTTGTTGCATATATATTAGACAATTATACAAGTTTGCGAGGGGACTATGAAGACGGCACCTGTCACATTCGCGCATCTGGCCGCCTCGGTCATAGCCGTGCCCCCGCTGGCACAGACCGCTGAGTTCGGTCTCGCGCGCGAGCAGAACATCGCGCTGATCGACCACCTGCAGGCGGCTGGCGTACGTTCCCTTATGTACGGTGGCAATGCGAATTTCTACAATATTCCGGTCAGCACCTATGCTGATACCCTGGAGTTTCTAGCCGAGAACACCGCCCCGGACTGCTGGGTGATCCCGGCGGTCGGTCCCGACTTCGGACGAATTGTCGACCAGGCCCCGGTTGTTCGCGATCTCAACTTCCCCATGGCGATGGCGCTGCCTGCCGCCAAGGGCAGCTACACCGACGCCGGCATGGCCACCGCCTTGCGGCATCTGTCCGACAAGCTGGCCGCACCGGTGCTGATGTATGCCAAGCACGATGGCTGCGTGGACCCCAAACTCGCCGGACAACTGGTCGAAGACGGCGTCGTCGCCTACGTCAAATATGCGGTGGTCCGGGCGGATGCGAAGGCCGACGACTTCCTGCGCGCCCTTATGGACGTGATGGACAAGCGGCGCATCATCAGCGGCATCGGCGAGCGGCCGGTCATCGACCACTTCACCACTTTCGGCCTGACAAGTTTTACATCTGGCTCGATCGCGGTGGCGCCGCGCCTGTCGATGGCGATCCTGCACGCGCTGCAGGCGGGCGACCTGAAGCGTGCCGCCGAGCTGCGCGAGACGTTCATCCCGCTCGAGGACTGCCGCGACACGTTCGGCCCGGCGCGCACGATCCACGATGCCGTCACCCTTGCCGGCGTCGCCGATATGGGTCCTGTTGCGCCGCTGCAGAGCAACCTCGTGGGCGAGCAGCGCCACCGCACCGCCGCCGCCGCCGCGGAGCTCTACGCACTCGAACGCGCAGCCTGAACGCCGGAGCCGAGCACATGGCCAGCTACGATCTGATCCTCAAGGGTGGGCACGTCATCGACCCCTCGCAGGGGATCGATGCACCGATGGACGTGGCGTTCAGCGGAGGCAAGGTCGCGGCCATTGCGCCGGCGATCAGCGACAGCGACGCGCCGCAGACGCGCGACGTGTCGGGCAAGTATGTCGTGCCGGGGCTGATCGATCTCCACACGCACGTCTACTGGGGGGGCACCTTCCTCGGGGTCGATCCCAATGTGGTGGCGCGCCGCTCGGGCATGACCACGGCCGTCGATGCGGGAAGCTGCGGCGCCAACAATATCGGCGGGCTGCTCCGCCATGTCGCGCCACTATCCGCGCCGCGCATCCTCGCCTTCCTCAACCTCAGCGTCGTCGGCATCTTCGCCGATGCCGGCCGGCTGACGATCGGCGAAGCGGAAGATCTGCGACTGCTCGACATCAAGCACTGCGTCGATGCCGCCAAGGCCAATGCCGGGGCCGTCGTCGGCGTCAAGGTACGCGTGGGCGCGTCGAGCACGGCGCATCTGGGCGCCATGCCGCTCCACATGGGCATTCGCGCCGCCGAGCTCGCCGGCGACCTGCCGGTCATGGCGCATATCGGCGCCGGCATGCCGCCGCGGATCGAGGACATCGTCGACCCGCTCCGGCGGGGCGATGTGCTGACGCATTTCTGTACCCCCAAATCGAACTCGCCGCTGACCAGCGCGGGCGCGATCCGCGACTGCATGCTCGCGGCGCGCGAACGCGGCGTGATCATGGATATCGGCCATGGCAGCGGCTCGTTCGGCTTCAAGGTGGCCGAGAAGATGCTGGCGGACGGCTTCCTGCCAGACGTCATCTCGAGCGACGTGCACGCCCAGTGCATCGATGGCCCGGCCTATGACGTGCTCGAGACGATGTCCAAGCTCCTGGTGATGGGGCTGCCGCTGGTCGAGGTGATCCGCGCCGCGACCCACACGCCGGCCGTCGTCTGCCGCCACCCGGAACTGGGCAACCTTGCCGTGGGCAGCGCCGGCGATGCGACCATTCTCGATATCCGCAAGGGGCCCGCCGAATTCACCGACAGCATCGGCGGCAAGCTCATGGGCGATCGCCGCTTCGTGGCCGAGGGCGTGGTGCTGCGCGGGGCCTGGTGGGCCGACGGGCCACAGCCTGCCTGAGCGGCAGGTCGCAAACGAGGGAGCCGGTGCGATGACGCAGGTGACGGCAACGGTCGACTTCAATGCTCCCGGCAAGCAGGTGGGCTGGCTGCGCGTGCCCCATTCGGTGACCCGCAGCGCCTATGGCGTGATCCCTGTTCCCATTGCGGTGCTGAACAACGGGCCGGGCCCCGGGATCATGCTGGTCGCCGGCACGCATGGCGACGAATATGAGGGCCAGGTGGTCCTGACGCGGCTTGTCCGCGAGATGCGCGCCGAGGATATCAGCGGCCGCCTCATCATCCTGCCCTCGCTCAACACGCCGGCCGCGATGGCGGGGCTGCGCACCAGCCCGCTGGACGACGGCAATCTCAACCGGGCCTTCCCCGGCGATCCGGATGGCGGCCCGACCGCAAAGATCGCCCACTATGTGCACAACCATCTGGTGCCCCTGGTCGACGTGGTGGCCGACTTCCACGGCGGCGGCTCGAGCCTCGCCTATCGCCCGCATGCCAGCACGCATTTCGCCGCCGATGCCGCGCCGGAGCTGAAGCAGCGCAGCCTCGATGCCGTGAAGGCGCTCGGGCTCAGGCATGTGATGATCTTCGAGCTGCCCGCCTCGTCGGGCGCTGGCATGTCGACCGCCACACGCCAGCACGGCAAGATCTATCTCAATGGCGAATATGGCGGCACGGGTTCGCTGACCCAGGACGGGATCGGCCTTGTCGAGGGCGCCGTGCACCGGCTGCTCGCCTTCTTCGGCGCGACCGATGCGACGCTCCCCGCCCTGCCCCCGCCGCAGGCGCTGCGCATCTTCGGCCCAAGCGCCTATGTCTACGCGCCCGACGCCGGCGTGTTCGTGCCCGCGAGGCGGCTGAGCGACAGCGTGGCCGCAGGCGACATCTGCGGCGAACTGATCTTTCCCGAGAATCCCGACCGCGCGCCCATCGTGCTGCGCTTCGAGGGCGCCGGCGACGTGGTGTGCCAGCGTCATCCGGCGCGCGTCGAACGCGGCGACTGCGTCGCGCATCTGGCCCGCCCGGTCGACGGCTGACCGTTTCTCCTCCGCCGACGCAAACCGGGCGGCCCATCGTGGGCCGCCCGGTGCAGTTTCAGGCGCAGTGGGCTGGTGTCAGGCCGCCTCGCCATGGCGCTGGAACACTTCCAGCATGGCGTTCTGCGCGTTCTCGGCGGCGCGCGCCGGCTCGATGCCCTTGACCAGCATGCCCTGCACGGCCTCGACGATGAGGCTGCGATTGACGATCTCGCTGAGCGCGGGAGACGGCCGGCCCGGGAAGACGATCGAGCGTCCCTCGGTCACCGCCTTGCGCAGGCCGTTGTACGCCGGATGCTCGCCCCAGAACGGGTCCTCGAGCTGCGCCGGATAGATCGGCAAATAGCGGCCGCCGGCACCGACGACGAACTTGGAGTAGTTGTCGGGCTGCATGAAGTGGCGGACGAGGCCCATCGCCAGTTCCGGATTCGGCGCCGCTTTGAACACGCCGTAGTAGTTGGTGTAGGCGGTGATGTGACGGCCGGCGGGTCCGCCGGGCGGCAGCTCGAGAGTGGTGGCGTCGAGGAACTCGTTCTTGTCGACGATCATGCTCGAATAGATGCTCGTCTCGTTGAGGGCGTAGGCCACCTGCCCCGACATGAAGGCTTTGTTGTTGCCCGAATTGTCCCAGCTCACGGTCCCCTTGGGGATGATGCTGAACTCGTTGTACATCTGGTTGATGAGCGTGAACGCGGCGATGGTGGCATCGCTCTGGATCGACGGCCGGTTCTGCGCGTCGACGAGGCTGCCGCCATAGGCGGCCACCACCGACATCACATCGCCAAGGCTGTCCGACGGAGTGAGGCCCAGCGCCATGCCGTAGGCGTAGAAGGGCGGCTGCGAGATCTTGCGAGCCGCCTCGATGAACCCCTCCCAGGTGTCGGGCAGCGCGTCGTATCCGGCTTCGCGGAACTTATCGAGGCGCACATGTGCCGCCGCCGGGCTGATGCCCATGGGCACTGCACGCGTCGCGCCGTCGAACACCGTTTGTGGAAGGACGTTCTCGTTGATGCCGCCCTTCTGGGTTTTCATCTCGTCGACGATCGAGGTCACGTCGAGCAGATGTCCGCCGGAGCCCCACGAGGTGAGGTCCGCGTCGTTGACGCGGGTTACATCCGGGGGTGCGCCGATCTCGAGCGCCGCGGCCATGCGCTTGGCGATTTCGCCGCCCGGGATCTTCTCGATCTGCACATCGCTCTCGCTGAGGCCCTGCGCCTTGGCGTATTCGAGCGTCTGGGCGATCAGCAGGTCGTCGGCGGCCTGGTTGAAGTTCGGCTGCAGCCAGAAGACGAGCTTGGCGTCGCGGGCGAAGGCCCGGCGCGTCAGCACGAAGGGAGCGGCAAGGCCGACGGCGGTCGCGAGGCCAAGTTTGCCGAAGTCACGTCTGGTATAGGACTTGGTTGTCATTTGTACCCTCTCGGTTTCGATGGACTAAGGAACGTCTTCATCCCTTGACTGCCCCGAGCGTGAGCCCGGAGATCAGGAAGCGCTGGAACACGAAGTAGACGATCAGCGGCGGCAGCGTGCTGATCAGCGTCGACGCCATCATCGGGCCCCAGAAGAAGACGTCGGCGACGACGAAGTCGGGAATGCCGGTGGGGATGGTGCGCACATTGGCGTCGGTGACGAGCACCGAGGCGTAGATGAACTCGTTCCACGACAGGGTGAACGAGAAGAACGCAACGATCGCCAGTGCGGGCAGCGTGAGCGGCAGCACGATGCGCCACAGCACGCCGAGCCGGCTGCAGCCGTCGATCATGGCGCTTTCCTCGAGCTCGACGGGGATCGAGATGAAGTAGCCCATCAGCAGCCAGGTGCAGAACGGCACGGTGAAGCCCAGATAGGAGAGCACCAGCCCTTCCATGGTGTTCTGCAGGCCCACATTGCGCACGATGATCAGCAGCGGGATGAACAGCAGCGAACTGGGCATGAGGTAGGTGTAGACCAGCCCTTGGGCGAGGACGCGCCGGCCGCGGAACCGCAGGCGCGTGAGGGCGTAGGCGCCGAGGGCGGAGATCACCAGCGACAGGACCACGGTCGCCAGCGCGACGATCACGCTGTTGCGGAAGTAGATGGGGAAGTTCGTCTCGGCAAAGAGCGTGGTGTAGTTGTCGAAGGTCAGCGCCTTTGGCCACAGCGTCGCCGCCGCGCCGTAGATCTCGGTGTTGCTCTTGAGCGAGGTGGCGACCATCCAATAGAGCGGCGCCACCGTCCACACCATGAGGACGAACAGCACGATGCCGCTGACGAGGTTGACGAGCCGGCGGGAGGCTGCATGGGAGAGGACCATCTCAGTTGTTCCCGTCTTTGAGGAGGCGGCGGGTGAGGACGATGATGACGAGCACCAGGAAGGGGAACATCACCATGTTGATGGCCGACCCCAGGCCCATCTGGCCGGCCGAGGTGACGTTGTAGCTCTCATTGGGCAGGATCTGCGTCAGGCCCGCCGGCGCACCGTTGGTGAGGATGTTCACGACGGTGATGCCGGTCGCGGTGAAGACCGTCGACAGCATCACGGTGATGGTGAAGACCGGGAGCATCGAGGGGATGGTGACGTTCCAGAACTTCTGCACCACGCCGGCGCCATCGATCTCGGCGGCCTCGTAAAGGTCCTTGGGGATCGCCTGGAGCCCGGCAAGGAAGTGCATCGTGTAGAACGGCGTCCCGCTCCAGACGACGACCGCGATCACCGCCCACATGGCGAGCTTGGGTTCGGCGAGCCAGGCGATGCCATGATCGATGAAACCCAGATTGACCAGCACGATGTTGAGCAGGCCGTTGAACTCGTTGAAGACCCACTCCCAGATCAGGGCGCAGACGACCGTGGGGATGGCCCACGGGATGAACAGGACCGTGCGGTAGACATTGTTGAACGGCCGGTCCTGGTTGAGGACGATCGCTGAGGCGAGGCCGATCAGGAATTTGATGACAACCGCGATCACCGTGTACCAGGCGGTGTTGGCCAGGGTCTGGATGAAGTCGGGGTCCTTGAGCAGCGTGATGTAGTTGCTGAACCCGATGAAGCGACCCGGAATGCCCGGCGACTTGTCCTGGAAGCTCAACACCAGCGCATAGGCGAAGGGGTAGAGCACCACGCAGGTCAGCACCACGATTGCCGGCAGCAGGAAGATCAACGCCAGGAAGCGGGCGTCGTTGGACATCCTGTCCCACAGGCCCGGCGTTCGCGGCACGCGCGACGCGGTTTCGGTGAGGACGCTCACTGCACCACCTCGGCATTGAGGTCCGGCCAGTTGCGCAGCGCCGCGGCATGCTTGACCTTCCAGGCCTGCACATCGTCGGTGCGGCCCTCGGCCCGGCTGCGACGGGCTTGCTCGATGGCAGCAAGGAGCCGCTCCGTCACGGGCTGCAGTTCGCCGGCTCCGAGCGAGCGCGCGTCGAGGATGAACGAGCCATGCGAAAGCTGGTGGGTGCGGACGCGAATGGGAGGTGTTCCGACCTCCAGCGCGTGCACGACATCGACGGCATCGAACCCGGCATCGGGCAGCACCGTGATGCGCAGCCGGTCGAACGGGTTGCCCGTCGGATCGGGATCGAGATCGGTGGCGATGCCGGCGACGTTCTCCAGCGCGACGCGCCAATGGTTGAGTGGCACGAGCAGCGCCGCGCGCTCGGCCGCGCGATCACCGGCGGCAAAGGCGCGGAGCGCCACGATGGCGGCGGCGATCCCCTCCTTGCCCACCTTCATCGGCCGGCCGATGCCGTAGCCCTGGAGGAAGGCAGCGCGGACCAGCTCCTTGCGGCCGGCAACCACGCCGGCGGTCGCACCACCGAGGAATTTGTGGGCGCTGTGGATGGTGATGTCGGCGCCCGCGCGCAGGTAGCTGTGGATGTCGTACTCGGCGGCAAGGTCGACGATGACCGGCACGCCGCGTGCGTGGCAGACGCGCACGAAGTCGGCGATCGGGAGCTGCCCGTCGGGCGCGCAGTGGTGGCTGACGACATAGAGGGCCGCCGCGGTATTGGGACCGATGGCGCCCTCGAGCTGGCTCTGCGTCGCCGAGTTCACGGCACCGAACGGCACGACGCGCGCGCCGGTCAGGCGAACGTCCTGCTCGATGGGATGACCGTAATTGACGAGGTGCCCGACCTGCACCACGACCTCGTTCTTCATTCCCGTGGTATCGGGGAGGCGCTCGATCGCGGCCATGCGGTCGCCCGTCATCGCCCCGGCGATCGCCATGCAGATGCCCGCGGCACTGCACGCCGACACGAAGCCCGCCTCGGTCTCCATCACCTCGGCGATGGCTCGGCTCGCCGCCGCCTGCAGTCCGACGATGTCGACGCCCCGGCCCAGGATCTCGGCGGCCGCCGCGATTGCTTCGGGACGCGCACTGATGCCGCCGAGGGTGGTGAGCGTGCCGGTCAGATTGATGACCGCTTCGGCACCGAGACGAACGCGAATGTCATCGCTCGCAGTCATTGACGTCACTCCAGGGTGCCGGCGAGGCCGGCTGCGTACTGATAGATGGCGGGCGTGCCGCCGGTGTTGAACATGACAACTTTCGCACCGGCGGGGACTTGTCCCACGGCGGCGCGCTCGGTGAGCGCCAGCGCCACCTTGGCGTTGTAGACGGGGTCGAGCACGACTCCGTGCTCGCGGGCGAAGCGGTGGATCACGGCGGTCAGGGCCGGGGTCAGCACGCCGTAGCCGGTCGCGGCATAGTCATCGACGAGAACGACGTCACCGGCCTCGAGCTGCGTTGCGATGCCGAGCCGTTCGGCGGCACGCGCCGCATGGTGCCGGATCGTAGCATCGAGGTCCGCTGCGGTGCCGGCGACGCAGACGCCCACGACCTGCGTCGGTGCACCGAGATGCTTGAGCCCCAGGGCGAGCCCCGCCACCGTCATCCCGGCGCCGACGGCGATGAAGACGGAATGCGGCGCGCCGCCGAGGGCGGCGAACTGCCCGACCAGCTCTTCGGCTGCATCGACATAGGCGATGGTGGCGTCCACGCCATAGTCGAGCGCGCGATCGAGGATAGCCGGGCGCCGGCCCCGGGCAGCGAGCTCGGCACGCACATCCTCCTGCAACGCGAGGACGGCGCCGTGGTCGAGGCCGGCGGGAACAACCCGCACGTCGGCGCCGAGAATGTCGAAGAGCAGGCGATTGCCCTGCGGCGCTTCGTGGTCCGCCTCGTCGTCGGCCGGGATCAGCAGCACGGCCTGCATACCGCAACGTGCGGCAGCGGCAGCGATGTCGCGCAGCTTATTCGACTGGCGCGCCGCATGGGCAATGAGCGTGTCGACGCCGGTCGTGCGCAGCGAGCCGAGCACGAATTCGAGCAGACGCGACTTGTTCCCGCCGACGCACAGGCCGGCAAGATCCTCGCGCTTGATCCACAGGTCGACGCCCAGCGCGTCCGACAGGCGCGGCGCTGCCTCGAGCGGCGTGGGCAGGTGCACGAGGCGGGTCCTGGGCTGCTGCGCGCAGATCATCGGAGCCTGTCACGCCATGCGGGGGCGACGCTCATGCGCGTGCCCGCAAATGCTCGGGATAAAGCTGAACCTGTGGCTTGAAGGTGACGTTCTCGTCGAGCGGGAACATGGGCCGCGGGCAGACCCGGTGGCCGAGCGTCTTGAGATTGGCCGACGTCGCGCCCGGGATGTCGAGAACATAGTTCCGGCTGGCAAAGGCGAAGTAGCGGATCGCGGCGCCCGGCGACTTCACCACGATGATATCGGCGGCATCGATGTCGACGCCATGCTCGAGGTAGATCGCGCGGTCCATCATGAAGACCGAACGCGAGACCACGACGATAAGGATGTTGCCGTGGCGCAGCACGGCGGTCGGACCGGCATGGGCCGGCATGCGCGAAACCTCGTGCCGATACTCGCCATTGCCCAGCCGCTCGACTTCGACATCGAGCTCGAGCGGCGGGAAGCGCGCCGGATCTATGGTGCCGCCGAGCGCGACGCGGATCGTCGCCCCGACGCCCGCCGCGTGCGCGGCCCTGGCCGCCGGTGCATCGACGATGGGCATGATGACGCGGCCGCGATAGCCGGCCGCGAGAAGCCCCGCGAGAATGCTGTTGCTGTCGCCGGAGGCGCCGCTGCTCGGCGCGTCCGCCGCGTCCGTGAAGGTCACAGGGCCGGGCTGCTTCAGTGCATCGGCGATGGCGTCGGGCAGCGCGACGAGATCGGCAAGCATGACCTCGTGGTGCTTCCAGAACGCGTCGGCCAGCTCGCGCGCCAGCCGTTCGGCCCCGGGCAAATCGTTGTCGGTGACGACAAGCGTCTGCGATCCAAGCTCTGGCGCATCGGTGAACGGGTTGCCGATCATTACGGCGGCGGAAAGCGCTTCGCCCGACTGCTCCATCTCGATGGCGCGGTCGATGATCCTGCCATAAAGGCCGGTCGCGGTGATCAGTTCGGGGCCGCGGACCAGCGCCGGGATGAAGATGCGCGCCATCACCGGGCGGGCGCCGCGATCGAGGATGGCTTCCATCAGCCGGCCGGCGCGCTGGCCGGTACTTGTGAAGTCGTTATGCGGATAGGTGTGGTAGACCGCGATGGCGTCGCAGTTCCGCAGCATCTTGTCGGTCAGCAGGCCGTGCAGGTCGAGCGAGACGACGATGGGGATATGCGGGCCGACGCGCGCCCGCACGCGCTCGAGGATGTAGCCCTCCGGATCGAGTTCGCTGACCGCGCCCATGGCGCCGTGCATCGACAGGTAGATGGCCACCACGTCGGGCGCCATCGCCCGGTCGATCCCCTCGATCAGCTCGCCGGCAACCCGCGAAAAACCGGCTTCCGACAGCGGTCCGGCGCTGCAGGCCGAGGCGCCATAGACCCCAACCAGTTCGACATCTTTGCGACTCCGGAACACATCCATGAAGCCGCGAACGCATGTATCGGCCTCAGCATTGGCCTTGAAAAGCGCGTCGTTGCGGAGGATGTTGAAGTCCGCATACTCGCTAGGCAGCGGATTAAACGACGAGATTTCCTGCTCGCACGCCGCGACAAGAATCTTCCCCATCTCCCCACCCAACTTGTTGTCTAACAAGTTGACCTTTGCTCATATCCCCGGTGGAGTCAAGGCGCGGCCATGCGGGCAGCGGCGTCCTGTCGCGGCTGACCGATTGCGGCGCCACGCGAGAGCCGAGGATGCAGGCTGAGCCGACTGCGGGTCTGCCGTGGGTGCGACGCGATCCGGGAGGGTGGACCGGCATGCCGACGCCCGAAGGCGCAAGGGAGCCGGCACCTAATCTGCGACGCCGTTCAGAGCGCCCTGTTGTATTGCTGTTCTATGCGACTGCACGCCTCGACCAGGCTTGCCGATATCTTCGCGACGAGCTGCTGGCTCATGCGGCTGTCGGGCGCCGAGATACTGATCGCGGCCAGCGAGACATTGTTGGCGTCGAGAATGGGAGCGGCGACGCAGGTGGCTCCGTCCTCGTTCTCGCCGCGCTCGACGGCGAAGCCGATCTGGCGCACGCGCTCGAGTTCGGCATGGAGGTCGACGCGCTCGACGAGAGTGTTGTGCGTCTTTCTGACGAGCCGCTCGGGCAGCAGGATGTCCCATTGCGACCGCGGACGAAACGCCAGCAGGGCCTTGCCCAGCGCCGTGGAGTGAATCTGGTCGCGCGTCCCGGGCGCCGCCTGCATGCGCAGCGAGCGGTCGCTCTCGACGATTTCCAGATAGATCACCTCTCCGCCGGTGAGGACGCCCAGATTCACCGTCTCATTGAAGGTCTCGCGCAGCTTCCGCCGTTCCGCCGCGCTCACATGGCGGATGCGTGAATAGGGGTCGGCCGACTGCATCAGCCACCACAGGCCAGATCCGGCTGAGAAGGTCTCGGTGACCGGGTTGTAGTCGACCATCTCCAGCACAGTGAGCGTATGGAGGTAGCGGTAGACAGTGGTCTTGGGCAGCTCGGCGATCTCGGCCACATCGCGCAGCGTCAGGTGGCTGGTGGATTCGCACACGATGCGCAGCACCCTGAGGGCCTTGTGCAGCGGCTTGACGAGATAGCGCCGGTCGCCCGCCAGATGCCTGCCTTCGGTCGGGACTGGCCGTGTTGTGCCTTCGTGTTGCATGGCGCGAATTGTGCTACGCTTTGGCCGGTTTCGCCATAGAGGGCGCGGGACGCGATGTTTCGTTTTACGAAATGACCGGGAGCGCTCGCCGCCGAAGCCTGCGGGCAGCGTCTCACGGTTCGCCGGATCGTTCCGCTCAACGAAATCCGGCTAGCTTTACAGCACCGGCGACGGACCTCACTACTATGCTGGCACAACAGGCATGGCGTTCGCGCCGGACGACGCCTGCATTGTCAATCCGTGGCGCCAGTATTGACTGGCGCCACCCTGCTTTCTTCGCCGGGTAATGTTGCCGGCCAGCGGCAGTGAAGGACGAGGCCGAAATTGACTAGATCCGATTTGCTCGCGGCGTGCAGGAATGAACTGTATTCCGCGGTCGTTTCCGACACGCTCGATGCCCTTGGCTATTGCAACCAGGCCATGGCCCCCGGTTTCACGCCACTCGCCGACGAGACGGTTCTGGTGGGCTTCGCCCGCACCGGAATCTACCTGCCGATCTACCACGACGACGACGGCGTGAACGTCTACGAGCACGAGATAGAGCTGGTCGACTCGCTGCGAGAGGACGAGGTGATCGTCCTGTCCTGTGCCGACAATCTGCGCATCACGCCTGGGGCGAGCTGCTGTCGACCCGCGCCAAATACCTCAAGGCCGCCGGCTCATCACTGATGGCAGCGTGCGCGATGCACGGCTTATCCGGGCGATGGGCTTTTCAGTGTTCTCGCGCGGCCGCAATCCGGTCGATACCAAGCACCGCGGCAAGATGATCTGGCGCGATGTTCCGGTGGACGTGGGCGGCGTGCGGATAAACACCGGCGACTTCATCATCGGCGACCTCGACGGTGTTGTCGTGGCGCCGCAGGCCGTCGCCGATGAGGCCATTGCAAAGGCGCTGCAGAAGGTGCGCGCGGAGTCGACGGTGCGCGAGGAGCTCGCCGCCGGCCAGTCGCTGGCCGCCGTGTTCGAGAAGCACCGCATCCTCTGAGGGTGTCACTACCGGGGCACTGCCCCTGTCGCGGTCTGCACCTCTCTACCCGTCCGCATGTGCAAGCTCATGGGCTCAGGACCCAGGGCCGTCGCCGGCAGCCCCTGCCATGAGCGTCCAGAGGTCGTCGGTGCTGAGGCGCGCCACCGCGCCGTCATACACCACGCGGCCGAGGCGGAGCACCACGATGCGATTGGCGAGTGCGCGGACCGTGGCCATGTCATGCGTCACCAGGATCACCCCGGTGCCGGCGCCTGCAATCGAGCGGATGAGACCCACGACTTGCGCGGTCTGCTTGACGCCCAGCGCGGCGGTGGGCTCGTCGAGACAGATGAGTTTGACATGATCGCCCAGGGCACGCGCGATGGCGATGGACTGGCGCTGGCCGCCCGAGAGCGACCTGACCAACGTGCTGTCGTCATGCAGCGTGACGCCGAGCGCGAGCAGCCGTGCGCGGCACTCCTCGGCGGCGCGACGATCGTCGCGGATCGGAACGAGGCCGAGCCAGCGGCGCATCGGCTCGCGGCCGAGCATCATGTTGTGCACGATCGACAGGTTCGGGCAGAGCGCGAGGTCCTGGTACACAGTCTCGAGGCCGGCCTGGCGCGCGCTCTGCGGGCTGGAGAACTTCACCTCCCGCCCTTCGAGCGTCATGGTGCCCTGATCCGGCCGGATGGCGCCCGAGATGATCTTGACCAGCGTCGACTTGCCAGCGCCATTGTCGCCGAGGAGACAGACTATCTCCCCTTTGCCGACCCGAAACGAGCCCTCTTCGAGGGCGACGACCGCACCATAGGCTTTGCGTGCGCCGACGATCTCGAACACAGCTTCGCCGCCGCTCGACGGGATCGCGGTCCCGACAGTGGGCGGCGGGGACGGCGGGGCGGCCGCAAAGCCCAGCGACTGCCCGGCCTTGCCTGAGCGCTTGAGGCTGATCGCGATCTGGTCGGCGAGCAGCGCGACCAGCAATAGCCCCCCGACGGCGACGTTCTGCCACCAGGACTGGAGCCCGACGAAGATGAGGCCTGCGTTGAGGATGCCGATCGTCGCGACACCAATGGCGATGCCGATGGGTCGCCCTGCGCCACCCGAGAAGGCGACGCCGCCCAGGATGGCTGCCGTGAGCACGTCCAGCTCGAAGCGGACACCGATCGTCGGCGGGATCGAGCCAAGCCTGCCGGCGAGCAGCACGGCGACGAGGCCGATGAGCGCGCCGTTGACGGCATAGAGCCCAATGATCGTTCGGCCGACGGGAATACCGCACAGTTCCGCGGCGCGAGCATCGCCCCCGATCGCGTAGACGCGCAGGCCAGTCCGGGTTCGCGTCAGCAGGAACGAGCCGGCGATGAACACGGCGAGAGCGATGAGCACCGTGTACTGGACGCCGAACAGCCGGCCGCGCCCGAGATCGAGCAGTGCCTGCGGGAACCCGTACACCGCCGTACTGCTGACGACGTAGGCGAGGCCGCCATAGAGGGCGAGCATGGCGAGCGTCACGATGAGCGGCGAGATGCTGAGGCGGCGGACAAGAATGCCGTTCAGAAGACCAAGCGCGGCACCAAGGCCGATGCCGGTGGCGGCGGCCAGCTCCATGCTCTGCGTGGCGACGGCGACCTTGGCGACAACGATTCCCACGAGGGCCACCATCGAGCCGATGGACAGGTCGACATAGCCCGCGATCAGCAGGGCCGAGGTGCCGATCACGGCGATCATGATGGAGGTGGAGTTCACCCCGATGGTGACGAAGTTGTCGAGATTGAAGAACGCCGAATTGAGCAGCGAGAACAGCACAACGAGCGCCACCGCGACGATGGCGAGGCCGAGGCGGCCCGATGCTTCACCGGGCGCATAGGTTCCCGGCAGCAGAGTATCGAAGATCGATGGGCGCATGCGAGGGCTCGTGGCGGTGATGGCTGTCGTCATGTGGCCCTGCTGCGAGTTGACGACCGCTCCCGGGGACCGGGAGCGGAGGGGAGAGTGTGCGGGCCCGGCTACATTTCCGACGACCAGGGGAAGTTCACGTACTGGTCGCGCGTATCGTAGCAGATGTTGCCATACATCTTGAGATAGTCGTCGCGGCGCGCGGGGTCGGCGAACACGGCGCCGGGATCCTTCAGGTCGGCTTCGTATTGCGCGATGTTGTCGCCGGTGAGCGCGCTGGGCAGAATGTCCATCGCCTGCGGCACGCTCTTGCCGTCCAGCCAGTCGGCGGCGAAGTTGCCCAGGGCGTAGCCGAACACCGGCGACGAGAGCGAGATCGACGCCTTGTAAGGGCCGCCGCCCTTCTTGATTGCCGCAACGGCCTCGGGCTCACCATCGATGCCGCCCAGGAACTGGTCCGGCCGGGCCTTGCCGGCAGCCTCGAGGGCGGCGAGCGCTCCGAGCACCACCGTGTCGGCACCGAGCACGACGTCGACGTTGGGATGCGCCTGCAGGATCGTGCTCATTGTCGCAAAGCCGCCCTCCTTGTTGACAGGGTCGGGCGTGACATCGGCGACGATGGTGACGCCGGGAAGCTTGGAGAGACCGTCGCGCATGGCGCGGAAGCGTGGCGCCAGGAATTCGATCTGATCCTGGGTCAGCAGGACGACGTTCGCCTTGCCGCCCAGATGGTCGTTGATATAGGCGATCGCGGCGTCGGTGAGCACCTTGCCGGTTTCGTATTGCGGCGCATTGAGCAGCAGCGTGGCCGGCGGCGGCACGATGGTGCTGACATAGCCGCCATCCCACATCACCTGCTGCAGGCTGTAGGCCAGCGACGCGGGATCGACGGGCGCGGCGATCACGGCGCCAACCTTGGAGGCGCGGAACAACTGAACCTGTTCGACCATCTTTGCGGCGTCGTTGTTGGCCGTCGCGCGACGATATTCGAGGCCGCGATCGGCAGCCGCTTCGCTCAGCCCGAAGTCGACGCCCTGCATGAATTCGCGCTCATTGTCCTGCGCGAAGGCGAGGACGCGCGCCAAGCCGGGCGGCGGGCTGCAGGCCGCCGCATTGGGATCGAAGGGCGCGAACTTGGTCGGCTCTGTGATGCCCGGCGGGCCGTCCTGCGCCAGCGCGGCCGCGGCGCTCAACGCGGCCATGCCGAGCCCCAGCAGAAGACCGCAGGCCCCCACGGTCCAGCGCGTGCCGCCAGCTTGATCGAAACGCATGAATTCCTCCCTCTGGTGTCGGGATGGCGCCCCTCATCTCCCCGGACGGCCACCCTCTGATCGGTCGCATCTAGGCACGACGAACAGAGCGAGTCAAAAACTTTCTTCTAGCGGAAGAATTTATATGAGCTAGTCGAAGATGCCCTGCACAGCGGCCGCGATTGCGGCCCCGAGGCTGCGATGCGCCTCGGCATCAAGATGGATGCCGTCGACCGCGCTGGCCTCGACGATGGCGCCGGCGTCGAGGAAGGCGACGCGGCGACGCTCGCACATTTCGGCCACCAATGGGGTGAGCCGGCGCGACTTCTCGGCGCCACCCCGGAACATGTCGGCGAACCAGTCGACCTCCGCCATCGGCGGCGGCGCGACAACCAATATCCGCGGCGCATTGCCGTTCGGCCCTGCCTCGCTGCCCTGTACGGCACGTACGATCACTTCCAGAGAATCCGAGATATCTCCAGGACTTACGGAGAACCTGGCCTTGAAGTCATTGGTGCCGAGCATGACGATCACGATGTCGACCGGCATATGCGACTCCAGGCAGACCGGGAGCGCCGCGAGGCCGTTCTTGTGAGCGCCCTCGATCGGATCGGCATGCACCGTCGTGCGGCTCGGATGCCCCTCCTCGATGACGTGCCACCCCGCGCCGAGCTGCCGCGCCATCACGCCGGTCCAGCGGCGATCGCGGGCAAAGCGATGGCGGCCGGTGCGCGCCAGCGTCGGCACCGCGCCATAGGTATTGGAGTCGCCAAAGCAGAGTATGGTCCGCACGTTCTTCAATTTGCCCTCCTGCACCTGCGTTGCTCAGTATCAGCAACGCCGCTCCGGGACTACATTATTCTATTGGCCGCAATAAATTGTTGGCGTTCGCCAATGCCTCTGCTATGCCCGGTGCGTTTCGAGGATTTCCAGTCACCCGCATGACGGGCAGCAGCTACTACAACGTCGAAAAGGCCGCCGCCTGGCGGAGCGGCGGCAGCACGCAGGCAGAGGCTCGTGTCTATAACGAGCGGCTGATCCTGTCGCTGATCCGCCTGCACGGCGAGTTGTCCAAGGTCGAGCTCACCCATTTGACCGGGCTGGCGCCGCAGACGATCACCTCGATCGTCAACGGCGCGGCGGCGAACGAGCTTCTGCTGCGTGGCAAGCCGCGGCGGGGCGGTGTCGGCCAGCCATCCGTCCCCTATGAACTCAATGCCTCCGGCGCATGGTCGCTCGGCCTGTCGCTCGATGCGAAGGGGTGCGATCTCGTCCTGATCGATTTCCTGGGCAACGTCGTGGACCGCGCGACCCTGCCCCTCAGCCCGCTCAGCCCCGAGGCCGTGGTCCGGGGCGTCGTCGCCGCGATTGAATCGATGCTGAGCCGCCATCCCCGCATCGCGACCGCGCGGATCGCGGGCCTCGGCATCGCCTCGCCGTTTCACGGGACCGGCTGGGCGGCGCGGCTCGGGCTGGTGCGCGACATTGCGGACCTGTGGACCACTGTCGACCTGCGCGCGGAGATCGACGCGCATTTCGACTGGCCGGTCTATCTGCTCGCCGACGGCACCGTCGCCGCCGGGGCGGAGCTGACCTTCGGGGCCGGCCTGGGAAGATCGGACTTCCTCTACGTCCATATCGGCGGAAGCATCAGCGGCGGCCTCGTGCTCGACCATCATCTCCATGCCGGCCGCAATGGCCTCGCCGGAATGATCGGTGAGCTTGCAGCCGTCGTGCCTCCCGCCGGCGACGCCCCGACCCTCAACGAAATGGCTTCGCTCAATGCCGTCCCACCGCAGCTGCGGGACGCGCTCCTGATTGCGGCGGCCGGCGAGATCGAGCAGCCCGGGCCGGCGCAGTGGGTCGAGACGGCAGCGGCGGCAATCACTGCCACCGTTCGGCAGGCGATCGGCATGCTCGATATCGACACCATCGTGATCGATGGCGACGTCTCGGTGGTCACGCGCAAGGCCATTGCCCGCTCGATGCGCCGCAACCTTGCGCAATCCACCGCCGCCCGACCCGAACCCTTTGCGGTGCTTGAAGGACGCTTCGGACGCGATGCCTTCGTGCTCGGCGGCGCCGCCGTGCCGCTGATCGTGCGCTATTCGAGCGACAAGGATTTGCTTTTCAAGGAATAGCCCCTAGCGTCCGCCAAAGCTGCCGGTGGTGATGCCGGAGATGAAGGAGCGGTTGCCGAGGGCGAAGACGATCAGCATCGGCACGATCGCGAGCACGCTGCCGGTCATCAGCAGCGGCCAGTCGGTGTTGAACTGCCCCTGCAGCGACGCGAGCGCCACCGTCGTCACCTGCATGCTCGGCTTGCTGGTCGTGATCAATGGCCAGAGGAAATTGTTCCACTGCGCAACGAAGGTGAAGATCGCCAGGGCGCCCAGTGCCGGCAGCGACAGGGGCAGGACCACGCCGGCGTAGATCTGCAGGTGGTTGGCGCCGTCGATCCGCGCCGCCTCGATCAGTTCGGCCGGGATGGTCTTCATGTATTGCCGCAGCAGGAACGTACCGAAGCTCGAGAAGGCGTAGGGCAGGATCAATCCCTGATAGGTGTCGATCCAGCCCAGGTTGCGGATCAGGATGAAGTTGGGGATCAGCGTCACCTGCGAGGGCACCATCAGCGCGGCCAGGTAAATGAGGAAAAGCACCTCGCGTCCGCGGAAACGCAGGCAGGCGAAGGCGTAGGCCGCCATCGAGCACACGACGAGCTGGAGCAGCGTGACGCTCGTCGCAACGATGACGCTATTGCCGATCGCCTGCCCGAACGGGATTGTCGAGAAGATGCGCGCGTAATTGCCCGGCTGGGGATCGGCGCTCAGGAGGGTCGGCGGAAAGCGGAACACCTCGGCCGACGGTTTCAGCGACGTCGAGATCATCCAGATGAACGGTCCGCACATCAGCAGCGCGCCGGCAAGGAGCAGGAGGAAGATCAGCCAGTCGACCGCCGTCGGCGTGCTGCGTGCGCTATTCATAGTGCACCCAGCGGTTCTGCAGCCGGTACTGCACAAGGGTCAGCGCGAGGACGATGAGGAACAGCACCATCGCCGCAGCGCTGGCTATCCCCATCTGATAGAACATGAATCCATTCTGGTAGATGAAGAACACAAGTGTATTGGTGGCGTTCGACGGTCCAGCCTTGGTCATCACATAGACCAGCTCGAACACCTGGAAGCTGCCGATGATCGAGATGATGAGGACGAAGAACGTCATCGGCGAGAGCAGCGGCAGGGTTATGTACCACAGGCGCGTCAGCCCCGTGGCACCGTCGATCGCCGCCGCCTCGTAGACGTCGCGCCGGATGTTCTGCAGGCCGGCGAGAAACAGCACCATCGCGTAGCCCAGCCCCTGCCAGACCGAGACGGCGATCACCGCCGGCATCGCCCATCGCGAGGAGACCAGCCATTTGGGCAGCTCGCTCGCGCCCAACAGGGACAGGCCCATATTGATGAGCCCGAAATTGGAGTTGAACAGCCAGGCCCAGACGAGACCGGCGGCCACGGTGCTGGTGACGACCGGCAGGAAGTAGATCACGCGGAAGACGCCCTGCCCCGGCACGCCGCGGTTGAGCCCGAGCGCACACAGCAGCCCGAGCAGCATCTGCAGCGGTACGGCGAGCGCCACGTAGTAGCCGGTGTTGCCGAGCACCTGCCGAAAGATCGGATCGTTCCACAGCGCGATGTAGTTGTCGAACAGCGCCAGGCGGGGCGGATTGAACAGATCCCAATGCGTGAAGGAGATGAAAAAGGCCGAGATAACCGGCAGCCCGGTGAAGACGGCGAACAGCACCAGACTGGGCGCGAGGAACAGCCAGGCGACGCCCTCTTCGCGCCGGGCCTGGCTGCCAAGGGACGGCTTGCCCGACACGCTCATCGTGCCGGGCCCGCCGCGCGGTTGCGGTCGCCGTTTCGTTCGGGGGGAGCGAAGCGGTCGGCCACCATGCCGCTATTTCTCGAAACCGAAGATGCGGGCGGCGTTGCGATAGAAAATCTGGTCCTGCTCGTCGGCGGTCAGCCCCATCTTGTCGAATGCCGCCTTCCAGCGCGCCACGTCGCCCTTGAGACGGCGGTGGTCAGAGTCCGAGCCATAGAGCAGCTTGCGCGGGGCAATTTCCTTGCCGATATAGCCACCCTCCACAATGTGGTTGTGGACCACGTCGCCACCGGAGATGTCGAAGTAGAGCCGGGGCCGCCAGCGCGCCACCGCGCAGGCGGTTCGATAGTCAGGCCACCCCAGATGGGCGCCGATGATGAAGAGCTCGGGGAAGTAGAAGGCGATGGTATCGAGATAGATCGGCTGCATGCGCGCACTCGAGAAGCCGAAGCGCTCGCGCGAGATGTCCTTCTTGAGCCGCATCACCAGCGCGTCTTCGGCGTCGCAGCCGGCGGCCGGCGGCGCCTTCCAGGCGTCTTCCTTGCCGCCTTCGAGGTAGTCGGCGGGTCCACCCTGGATACCGGTGTGGAACAGAATTCTGAGGCCACGCGCCGCGGCCGCTTCATAATAAGGCATGTAGTCGGCGTGATCGTAGTTCTTGGAGACGCCGATGGTCTTGATGCCGTGGAAGCCGCGCTGGTAGAAATCCTCCACCGCGCTCACCGGATCGTTGTCGAGCTCGAGCCGACCCATGGCGATCACGAAGTCGGGCCGCGCCTCGAGCGCCCGGCTCAGCATCTCGTTGCCGCGGCGCCCCGGATTGGCGAGCAGCGCAACCTTCTCCACGCCCACTTCCTGGCAATGCTCCCACAGCACTTCGAGGAACCCTTCCTCCGCGCTGCGCGTGAAGAGCTTGTCCCAGAACCCGTAATGCACGTGGCTATCGATGATGCGCATCGTCGAAAACTCCGAAACCCTGCTGCCTGCATTCGCCTCCGTCGCCGGGGCGGCTGCTTGCACAGCCGTCCCGACGTCGGGAGGGACCCTACTGCGCCTTGAGCGCCGCGTTCGCCTGATCCTTGATGGCGCCCAGCGACTCTGCCGCCGTGGATTCACCGTTCCACACCTTGTCGAGCGCAGGCTGGATCAGCTTGTTGGTGATGTCGACATAGGTTGGGAACTGCGGGAAGACCCGGCCCAGCGCCGTCTCGGACAGGAACACATCGGCGAAGGGCGCCTTGAAGGCAGCCTTCACGTCGTCATTGCCGATCATCGCCGGTACTGCCGGCGATGCGGCGGCCGAGGTGAATGCGATCTGACCCTCAGGACCACTCAGATACTGCATGAACTCCCAGGCCGCGTCCTTGATCTTGGAGTTGGCGTTGATCGCAAAGCCGGCCCCGCCCGCTTCGTTGGCGCGAATGCCATCGGGACCCGCCGGCAACGGTGCCGCCGCCCATTTGAAGGGCACATCGGCATAGCTGCCAAGCCGCGACGCGTTGGTGATCGACATCGATGCCTGGTCCGCCGAGAACATCGAGGCGGTACCGCCCATCTGACCGGCTTCCTGGAAGTTCGGCACCGATTTGTCCTTGTTGATCAGGTCGCCCAGCCACTGGATGGCGGCGACGGCCTTGTCGTCGGCCATGGTGAAGGTCGTGGGCTGCACCGGATCATCGAACACCGCGCCGCCGTTCTGGTAGATGAACATCGGCCACGAATTGGATTCCAGCACAAGGCCGTAGCGTGTCACGCGGCCGCCGTCGGTCACTGTCAGCTTCCTGGCGGCGTCCTGCAGATTGGCCCAGGTCCAGGTGGCGTCGGGATAGGCGAGCCCGGCTTTGTCGAAGTCGTCGATGTTGTAGTAGAGGACGTTCGTCGCGTTATCGCGCGGGATCGAATAGAGCTTGCCGTTGAGCGAGTGAATCCGGAGCGAATCCTTGACGTATTGATCGATCGGGAACTTTGTCTTTTCGATCCAGGGCCCGAGATCCTCGAGCGTGTTGCGTGCGGCATAGCTCGGCACGTTGGTAATGAAGAACACGTCCGGTCCGCCTCCGGCAGCCAGTTGCGCGTCGAGCTTGGTGAAGTAGCCCGACCATGGCGCGTTCTGCAGCTCGATCTTCACGTCGGGATGCTTGGCCATGTAGTCGTTGGCGATCTTCTCGAACGGCGGCACTTCGGGTGGATCGCCCCAGAAGGCGAACACCAGATTGGTCTGGGCGAACGCCGGGGTGGCGGCGCTGAGGGCAAGTCCCAGCACGGCGGACCAAAGTCTCTTCATGATAGTCTCCCTTTCTTCATGACAGGCTCGTGAGGCCGTTCCGGCCCACGCTTGGTGGAAACGACTGCAAGACGAAGGCGCTGAGTTCGGAGGCGGTGGGGTTGGCACTGCTGCCCGCGCCGGTGGTCGACAGCGTGCCGCAAGCCACCGCGTTGCGCAGGCGCTCGGCGATCGGCAGGCCGGCAAGGGCAGCAGCGATGTAGCCCGCCGCGAAAGCGTCGCCCGCGCCAACGGTGTCGACGACGTCGACGCTCGGCGCGGCCTCCTCATAGCGCTGGCCGGCCAGCCAGGCGGAGACGCCCCCCGCCCCACGCTTGACCAGCACGGCGGGCGCCATCTCCGCCAGGACCGCCAGCGCCGCTTCGGCGGTCGCGCAGCGCGTCAACTGCATCGCCTCGGCATCATTGGGCGAAAACACGTCGCACAGGCCAATGAACTCGCGCACCCCGGGCGTATCGAGTGTCGCCGTTTCACCGCTGCAATCGCCGAAGATCTGCACACCGCCATCCCTGGCGGCGCGAATGAAGCGCAGCCAGTCCGGCGAGTGGCGAAAGCTCTGCAGCAGCCAGCGCGGCTCGAGGCGAGCGAGAAGCCCGGCATCAGGCGGGACGATGGCCGCGCCGCGATGCGTGATGAAGCCGCGGTCCCTGCTGTGCGTAAAAGCGGCGCTGACCATCGGGGCCGGCTGCTTCAATTTCCGGAAGGCGACGGGATCGAGTCCCTCGTCCCCCGCCGTGTCGAGAACGATGCGACTGAAGAGGTCGGTCCCGAAGTCGCAGGCCCATGCCGTGCGCAGCCCCAGCCGCGTCGACGCCAGCGCCATGTTGTAGCAGCCGCCCGGCCGCGTCGTGAGGCCGCTGGCAACGACCTCGTGGCCCAACGTCGGCAGCCGGTCGAGGCCGGCAAAGATCAGGTCGCAATAGTACTCGCCGGCGACCAGGACGTCGTAACGCTCGCTCATGCCCACCCCTCCGCATAGGTGGAGTAGGCGCTGAGGAAGTCGTCGACCAGACCTTCTGCGAGCGAGTAGGAGAGGACCAGCGGGTGCGCCACCAGAGCGTCGATGGCAAGCGCCCGGTCCTTGCCGAGAACAGCCTTCGCGGCCAGCCGTTCGTAGTGCTTCACGCTGCGCACAAGATATGACTGCGCCTCGGGCATCCGGCCGACCGGCACCGGCCGGATACCGTCGCTGTCGACGATGCAGCTCACCTCCACGACGTCGTCGTCGTCGAGGTCGGCAATGGCGCCGCGATTGACGACGTTGAGCCCGGTGCGGATGGAGCCATTGCCCTCGAGCGCCTCCATCAGGCTCAGCGCGACTCCGGCATAGCCCTCACCGTCGTCCGCAGTTGCGTGAGCATCGCCTTGAGCGGCCGCGATCTGCGTTGCGTGCGCCATGTAACTGCCGGAGCGGCGGTGCTCGTAGTCGAAATAGGCCTTCAGCGCCTGTTCGGGATGACGCGCGGCGTCGATCAGCTGCAGCTCGTCCAGCAATTGCCGGTTGAGCTCAAGCACTTCCTCGCCGCGTGTCGGCCCGTTGCGGTGATCGGCGAGCGCCTTGTCGATGTAGTAGTAATAGTAGAGGTACTCGTTGATCCACATGCCATGCCGGCGCAGCACGCGCGGCTCGAACACGCGGAGGTTCGTGCCGGCAAGGAAGGCGTCGTCAGCCAGTGCCTCCGGCAACCGATCGACGCCGTCGACCCGCGCCTCGCGCGTGAACGACAGATGGTTGAGCCCGAACAGATCGGCCTCGACCGCCTGCGGGTCGAGGCCGAGGCGGCGGGCGACCGCATTCTGTGCCCCATTGGCGCTGTCGCAGATACCCACACAGCGCGTGATGCCTGCATCGCTGAGCGCCTGGCTGACGAGACCGGCGGGGTTGGTGAAATTGAACAGCCAAGCGTCCGGGCTGATCTCGCGGAGCCGCTGCGCATAAGCAAGGATCGTGGGGATCGAGCGAAGCGCCATGGCAAAGCCGCAGGCGCCGGTCGTTTCCTGACCCAATACGCCATGCTTGCGGGCAATCTTTTCATCGGTGACGCGTCCCAGCGCGCCGCCCGGCCGCACTGTCGTTACGACGTAGCTCACGCCGGCGAACGCCTCGTCCACCGAGTCGGTCGTCGTGATCGCCACCCCTGACCCATCGCGCCGTGCCAGTTCCGTGCAGAGCGCGCCGATCAGCGGCAGCTGCGCCGCGTCGGTGTCCATCAGGCAGATTTCGGTGAGGTTCAGACGACGGGCACGCTTGAGCGCCGACTGCATGAACAGCGGCGCCCGCACTCCCCCTCCGCCGACGATCGCAAGCTTCATCGCAGCCTCTCCTTATCTGGTTATATCCAGTCATAATGAGTTGGCATAGAGGGGCCGGTACTTTTTGTTGGAGAACCGTCGTTGAATTTCGCACCCGGCTTTCCGCGGCGATGCTATGCAACCGCCATGAAGGAATCTTCGGCGCGATGAACAGCGTCAGCCGCGAGGACGTACGACCGCTCTACAAGCAGGTGAAGGACCGCCTGCTCGAGTTGCTCGCCAGTGGCAGCGTGCCGCCCATGGGCAAGCTCGCGTCCGAGCGCGAGCTCGTCGAGCGCTATGGCGTCAGCCGCATCACCGTGCGCCAGGCGATGCGCGAACTGGTCGCCGAGGGTCATCTGCGCAGCCATCCCGGCAAGGGATTTTATGCCACCGGCAGGTCGAACGCACAGGCGTTCGAGCTCGAGCTGCTGCGCAGCTTCACCGCCACGGCGTTGCAGCACGGCCTGACCCCGGGTGCACAACTGATCTCCGGCGAAACGATCCCTGCCGATGAGAGACTCGCCACGGCGCTGCACATACGCATCGGCGAGCCGGTTGTCGCCCTCAAGCGCCTCCGCCTGCTCAACGGCCAGCCCGTGGCCATCGCCGAGGACTGGATCGAGTCCCGCAAGACCCCCGGCCTGCTGCTGCTCGACTGGGCGGGAAGCAACCACTCCCTCTATGACGAGTTGCGGCATCGCTACGGACTGCATCCGCTCGGCGGCGAGACGATCCTCTCGTCGCGCCTGGCGACAGGCGAAGAGGCGAAGCTGCTCGGCCTCAAGCGGCCGGCGGCGGTCCTGACGGTCGAGCAGATCGCGTTCGACGGCAACGGTCGCCCGATCAACGCCACCCGTTCGATCCACCACCCCACGCGGTATCCGCTGCGGCTCGAACAGGGCCAGTGACACGCTCCGGTATCGGTCGATCATCCTAATATTGACCACGATCAAAGCACGACTTACCATGCTTCAGTAAATCTGGAGCATGTTATGCTCAACAGTGATCGAAATTTGGCATCGATCGCTCCGAACCTCGACCTTGGCGCGGAGAGTGCGCTTGCCGGTCCGTTCGGCGCGCGGCGTATCGTCTATGCGGACTTCACCGCGTCGGGCCGCAGCCTGCCGGCCATCGAGCAGGCGATCCGCGAGCACGTGCTGCCCACCTACGGCAATACGCATACGGACGCCTCGCACACTGGAGCCACCACGACGCGACTGCGCGAGGAGGCGCGCGCTGCAATACGGCGCGGGGTGAATGCCGGCGACGAGCACGCGGTGATTTTCACCGGCTCGGGCACGACGGCCGCCGTCAACAAGCTCGTCGCAATGCTGGGGCTCGCCGGTCCATCGGGCGACCGGGAACGCGAGCTCCTCCGGACTGCGGTTCCGCCCGCCGAACGTCCCGTCGTATTCGTCGGCCCATTCGAACATCATTCTAATGAGTTGCCCTGGCGCGAGGCGCTGGCGACGGTGGTCCGCCTGCCGCTCGATGAGGCGGGCCACATCTGCCTCCGGTCGCTGGCGGCGGCTCTTGCCGACCATGCCGGCCGGCCGCACCGCTACGTGGCCATTTCCGCCGCATCGAACGTAACCGGCGTCATCACCGAGACGGCAGCCGTTGCCCATGTCGCGCACAAATACGGCGCCCGCATCTTCGTCGACTACGCGGCGGGCGGGCCCTATCTTCCCATCGACATGCGCGGCACCGGACAGGGCGACCATCTCGACGCCGTCTACTTTTCTCCGCACAAGTTCCTCGGCGGGCCGGGTGCTTCGGGTGTGCTGGTCTGTGACCGGACGCTGCATCGCATCGCGCGGCCAACGATGCCCGGCGGCGGGACCGTCCGCTATGTGTCGGCCACGCAGCAGCACTACCTCGCCGACGTCGAGCTGATCGAGGAGGCCGGCACACCCGCCATTATCGGGGACATCCGCGCCGGCCTCGTCGTACAGCTCAAATCGGACATCGGCGCCGATGCCATTCGCGCCGCCGAGCACAGCGCGGTGGCGCGTGCATTCCGACGGTGGGGCAGCGAGCCGGCGATCGAGATCCTCGGACCACTCACGGCGACCCGCCTGCCGATCTTCTCGTTCAACATCACGAGCGGTGGACGCGTGCTGCACCACAATTTCGTGGTTCGCCTCCTCAACGATCTGTTCGGCATCCAGGCCCGCGGCGGCTGCTCCTGCGCCGGCCCCTACGGCCACGAATTGCTGCATATCGGGGAGACGCAATCGGCGATGTATCGCGACCTCATCGACCAGGGGCACGAGCTGTTCAAGCCGGGCTGGGTGCGCGTCGGGCTGCACTTCAGCATGCCGGCAGCGACGCAGGCGTACATCCTTGACGCGGTGGCCTTCATCGCCCTGCATGGCGCGGCTTTCCTCGGCGCCTACACGCCGGACCTGCACAGCGGCCTCTGGTCGGCCAGCACTCCGCGTCGCGTAGCCGGCGCCGAGTCCTGGGACCGCCTCTGCGCCTGGCGCGGCCCGTCCGCACCGCTCCCCAACACCGAAGCGCCGGACTTCGCCGCGTGCCTGCGCCGCGCCGAGGGTCTCGCCGCCACCGTCGCCCGCTCCCCGGCGCCGGCATCGCCGATACCGGGCGCGCTCGAGCCGCAGCGCTGGTTCCGGATGCCGGGCGATCGCGACGATCCCTGACCTGCGGAAGCGCTGGGGACGCCCAGGCGGTCAGGCGGTCAGTTCGATCGAGACGGCCAGTGTCAATCGGCGCGCAAACTTGACCCTGGATCGGCGCCCAATATTGACC
>MKUZ01000007.1:0-12701 GCA_001899065.1 Devosia sp. 66-22
GTCCCTCTCCGAATGAACAACCTTCATAGCTTCGACATCTAGCGCTCTATGCGGCCAAGAAAGGCCGACGCGGCAGCTACTGCTTCTTCGAACCGGCGATGGACAAGGCGATGCGTGATCGCCGCCAGCTCGAACGCGACCTCGCAATGGCACTCGAGCGCGGCCAGTTCGAACTGCATTTCCAGCCTATCCTCAATCTCAAGCGGCAGGTGATCTGCGGCTTTGAGGCGCTGCTGCGCTGGAACCACCCCACCGAGGGCATGATCTCGCCGGCGCGCTTCATCCCCGTCGCCGAGGAGACGGGAATGATCGTGCCCATCGGCGAATGGGCATTGCGTGAGGCGATCAACGAGGCAGCCAAATGGCCACCCGGCATCCGCGTCGCGATCAATGTGTCGTCGGTGCAGTTCCAGCGCGGCAATGTCGTTGCCACCATCATGAATGCGCTGGGAGCGGCCGGGCTGGCGCCCGAACGCGTCGAGATCGAGATCACGGAGTCGGTGTTCTTTGAGAACAACGTCGCCAATCTCGATGCGCTGCGGCAGCTTCATGCGCTCGGCCTCAAGATCGCGCTCGACGATTTCGGCACCGGCTATTCGGCGCTGAGCTATCTGCTGAGTTACCCCTTCGACAAGATCAAGATCGACGGCTCTTTCGTGCGGGCCAGCGACAATGTCGCGGGCGCTCAGGCGATCATCCGCGCTATCGCCGAGATCGGCCACCGCATGGGCATCACCACGACGGCCGAGGGCATCGAGACGGCAGCACAGCTCCGCAACGTCCATGCGTCGGGCTACACGGAGGCACAGGGCTATCTCATCGCGCGCCCGATGCCGGCCAGCCATGTCGGCCGGATGCTGGCGGGTGAGGACGACCGCATGCCTTTTGCGCCGATGCAGCAGCGGGCGGCCGGCTAGCCCCTACTCGAAGACGCCCCAGCAGATGGCGTTGCGATTTTTCTGGTCGTCGAGCACGAGCGCGCGGATCTCGCCACGCAATCGTGCGCGCTGCCAGTCGCACTCGGCGCGTCCGGCGCGCTCCTCCTCGCCATTTGCCGCCGCAGCCCGCACCGCCCTGATCGCATAAGCCGCCGCTCCGAGGTCATGGGCCGCCACATGCGCAACGGCGACCGACTGGCCGGCCGCGAGCGCGGCGAATTTGCCGGCTCCTTTGAGATCGCGACCGGCGGCATTGGCGACGAAAGCGAAATCATGCGCCTCTGTCATCTTCACCTCGCCCCGCGTCCAGGCGCGGGTCATCTCAATCGCGCGACGCGGTCGGTCGTCCTCCGGGGCCGCGGCTTCGAAGTGGTGGAGGACGTGTTCCGCACATTCTGCCGCCCACAGGGCCAGCAGACGGTGATGCGCGTCGGTCAGGCTCCCGCCCCGCCTGATAGTGATGAGACGGGGATCACGCTCCTTGGGGAGGATCATCGACGGACTCGCTGCTGGCCTGAGGGGCGCGATCCATACACGCTGCAGCGCCATAGCAAAAGGCGGAGCCGAAGCTCCGCCTTGCCGTGCCGATTATCTCGGTCTTGTTGTCGGTCTCGTGCCGCTCAGCGCGGCAGGAACAGCAGGATGATGATGATCAGCCAGATCGGCACGCCCAAAAGCCAAAGTCCAATTCCACGCCACATGTGCTTGCCTCCTGATCAGAACCGGCCGAAGCCGGGGATGACGGTGTTCTTGTCGCGGTGATTGCTGCCCTTCATGGCCGCCCAATAGGCACCGGCGCCGCTGACCAGCAGCGAAGCGGCCGTAAGAAAGGCGCCGAGCACGGTCCATTTGCGGGCCGCTTCCGCGGCGTCGGCGGCTTGCGCCCTGACCTGGTCGACCGCGGTGAGCACCTCATTGACGCGGGTCGTGGCGTCCTCGGGCGACAGTCCGGTGTTGGCCGACACGAGCTGGGCAAGGTAGGTCTTGTCGGGATCAGAAACGGTGCCCGTCACCGCGCCATTGGCGAGGATGCGCATGGCCTCCCCGCGATAGTCCTGCAGCGATCCTACGGCAGGAACGGAACCCGGCGGGGCACGGAACAGCGTGTCGACAAAATAGGCCTGCGGGTCGAGACCGCCCTCGGCCGCGTCGCCGGCAACATTGGCGGCTGCTGCCGTCAGCGTGCTGACGGTACTGCCTACGGCGTTGACCGCCGCGCCGATGCCGCCGACGGCGATCACCGCGCCGACGACGAGGGCGCCGGCCCAGACGAGCAGGCCATGCGCACCGTCGCGGATGTCACTTTCGTCCTCGGTGGCGTCGTTGAAGCGGCGGCGCAGGCGGCCGGTGAGGTAGCCGCCGGCCATGAAGCTCGAGATCTGAACCCAGAGCAGCCAGCTTGCGGCAGCAATAGCGATCCAGATCGGGTTGACGTCAGCGCCGGCCTCGAAGTTGGCGAAGCTCAGGCCGATGGCCGAGCCGAAGGCCAGCAGCACCAGCGAGATCGCCGAAGCGAGCACGACGCCGCCGATGACGGCAGGCCAGTCAATGTAGGAATGATGTTCTTGTCGCTCGCCGGCAACCGGCGCGGCGACGATGACGGTTTCGGTGTCCATGGCCATCTTGCGCAACCCTCAGCGGAGACCGAAGAAGCTGAGGATGGCGAGGATCACTACGACCAGGCCGACGAGATAGATGATGCTGTTCATTGCGGGACGCTCCATGACGCGTTTCACTCGAGTCACAGAATTGCCATCCAGACGTTTGGTTGCGACGGCGCCCAAATCTTGCGCAGGCTTCTGGAACGTTATCCGTTTGGTGAAGTTCTTGGGTCAGCCTCAATCATGAGCTAGAACGGGCCACCCTCCGCCGTCCCTGGGGAAAGCGTCGCATGGACGACAGTCTGACCGAAACCAATGTCGCCGCGCGCCGGTGGACGTTCCGGATTCCGGCCTACATCCTGCTTCCGTTCTATCTGATGCTGATCGGCGTGGCGCTGCGCTATGCCGTCTACATCCGCGACACCGGCACCTGGGATTTCACGAAATACCTGCGGGCCCTGTGCGTCTACGACTGCAACGCCTATGAGCGGCTGGCGCTCAACGGCTATGAGGGGCGGCCCTCCGGCTTCGACAAGGGCGACGCCAACAACTGGGCGTTCTTCCCCTTCTACTCCATTCTGGTCTGGGCCCTCGCCAAGGTCACGGGGCTCACGGTTCTGGTCGCCGGCTCGATCTTCACGTGCCTGCTCACCGTATGGGCGGCGATCCTGAGCTGGCCGCTGTTCGAGAACCGCTTCCGCGCCTATTTCCTGTTCTGCTTCTTCCTGTTCCTGGGGCCGTTCTCCTACTATTTCACCACGCTCTATACCGAGGCGCTGTTCATCCTGCTCACCGTCGCAGGGTTCAGCCTGCTCAAGCAGAAGGACTATGTCGCCGCCGGCCTCACCGGTGCGTTCATGTCGGCGACGCGCTCGACCGGCCTGCTCTTCATGGCGGCGATCATCGCGGCGGCGGCGCAGAACCACATCAAGGATGGGGGCACCCTGCGCGGCTTCTTCGCCTCGCTGTGGAAGCGCACCGATCTGTTGCTGGCCGTGGCTCTGGTGCCCATCGGGGTCAGCATCTTTGCGATCTATCTATGGTTCCACTCGGGCGACGCGCTCGCCTTCCAGCACATCCAGCGGGCCTGGGGCCGGGCCTTCGCCAATCCGTTCTGGAATCTGTGGCTCACCATTGAGCTGCAGTTCAAGAACGGCAACTTCAAGACCATCTCGACCGACCTCGCCTTCGGCATCGCGGCGATCTTCGGCATGGTGATGTCGGTGGTCATGGCGTGGAAAGGCAAGTGGGACTGGGCGATCTTCTCGCTGTTCGGCGTGCTGCTGCCGCTGTCGACCAATGCCTATTCCATGCTTCGCTTCGTGGTCGGCCTTGCACCGGTGCTCATCATGTCGGCTTTCATCTTCAGCCGCTGGAGATGGGTGTTCTACCTGCTGCTGCCGGTGCTGCTCATCCTCGACGTGTTCCTGCTGCCGACCTGGATGTCGCGTTCTTACTACCTGATGTGAGCCAATGGAGCCGACCTACCAGCCCCGCCTCTGGCATCTGATCGTCACGCTGTTCGTCGTCGTCTTCGGCGGTGCCGTGCTGTGGATGATCTTCAATCCGCGCGTCGCCGACGACTATCGCAACTACTACATCGACCGAAGCTGGTCATGCTTCCCGCGCGAGATCTCGTACTTCTATCCGTTGGGCGAGCCGGTCACCTTCGTGGCGGGTCGGCCGGGCTATGAGCGCGACACGATCCGCTGGTGCGGCTTCATGCCCATCAAGAACGATGGCATCAAATCGTTCGGCGACTATGGCATCCTCAAGCTCAAATTCCCGATCCCCGACGAGGATCTGCTACTCACCTTCTCGAGTTGGGCCAATACCAATGCGAGCAAGCCGGAGCGCCAGGTGACGGTGAGCGTCAACGGCAAGAGCGTCGGCATCGTCACCTTCAAGGACGCCAAGCGCGTCAATGGCAGCTTCGTCATCCCGACCGCTCTCGCCAAGGCATCGCCGGACGGCGTGATGGAGGTGCGCTGGGACGTGCCGCGCATCGCGCCGCCCGGCACCAACAGCGAACCGGTGACGCTGCAGGTGCGGCTCGAGGCGGTGCGCATCGTCCCCGTCAGCAAGGCACCCCCGCCCGCCACCACGACGGTCGGCGAGCCGGCGCCCAAGCGCCCCAATCCGCGCTGGAACGACGTGTCGGCCGATCACTAGACACCTCGTGAGACGATTGAGATGATCGAGCTTTTGGAGGCTCGATCATGAAGAAGAGTATTTGGATTGTGCTGTTTCTCGGACTATCCAGCCCTGCGACAGCGCAGGACGGTGTTCGGCCGTCCCAAGACGGTGACTTGGCTATCATATCCACCACTGGCGGCGGTGGCGTCTGCTACCACAATCGCTGTGTGAGTGGCAGATACGGCATCCCTGTGGATCATTTTGCACTCGCCGCGGATGTTCGACGCTCGGAAGAACTGGCGCTGATCGCGGCTGCGATGCGCGACGCGATCCCCAATCCGGGAGACGCGTTTGCGATCAATCTCCAGCTCGCCTCCAATGGAGGCGCCGTGGCCGCGGCGCTCGGAGTAGGCTTGGCGCTGGGCGGGGACGCTCGCTTCAACTTCAACGTGGGACGCAGCCTGGGCCAGACGATTGTAGCTGGCGGGCTCAACCTGTCGTTCTAGTAGCCTGGAACGAAAAAGGCGGGGTTACCCCCGCCTTCTCACCGAACTGATGTGACCGCGATCACAGGGCGTCGGTGATCTCGCTGGTGTAGGCGCCGACCGGCTCCTTGGAGATCGTCGGCGTCTCGCTGCCCGAGGCGGACAGCAGCGTCTTCACCGTCTGATTGAAGTCATCGACGTTGAGCGCGCCCTTGAACTCGGGGTCGATCAGCTTGGCGACTTCGCTCATCATATAGGTCTGGTGCTCGATGGTCGCGGCGCCCGATGGATCGGAGTCGACGACGATCTGCGCGGCCTCGGCCGGGTTCTCGACGGCATCCTTCCAGCCCTTCATCGAGGCGCGCACGAAGCGGACGAGCACATCCTTGAAGGTCGGGTCGGCCAGCTTGTCCTCGAGGACATAGAGGCCGTCCTCGAGCATGCCGACGCCTTCGTCGCGATAGTTGAACACGACGAGGTCCTCGGGCTTGAGGCCGCCGTCGAGCACCTGACCATACTCATTGTAGGTCATGGTGGAGACGCATGCCGCCTGCTTCTGCAGCAGCGGATCGACGTTGAAGCCCTGCTTGAGCACTTCCACGCCGTCGGCGCCACCCTGGGTCGGGTAGCCGAGCTTGGCCATGTAGGCATAGAAGGGATATTCATTGCCGCCGAACCAGACGCCCAGCGTCTTGCCCTTGAAGTCGGCGCTGGTGGCGATGCCCATGTCCTTGCGGCAGGTGAGCAGTAGAGCGGAGTTCTTGAAGGGCTGCGCGATGTTGATGAGGTTGACGCCCTTCTCGCGACTCGCCAGAGCGTCCGCTGCCCAGTTGATCACCACGTCGGCAGTGCCGCCGACAAGTGCCTGCACCGGGCTCACATCGGTCGAACCGCCGTCGATTTCGACATTGAGGTTCTCGTCGGCATAGTAGCCCTTGGACGCCGCTACATAGTAGCCGGCGAACTGTGCCTGCGGCACCCATTTCAGCTTGAGCCGGAGCGTGTCCTGCGCCGCGGCCGAGCCGGCAAACGCCGCCAGGGCCAGGGCCACCACGCCCGCCGTTAGGATAGTCTTCTTCATAGCCTTACCTCTCCTGTTGCCTCTCACGCCTTTGCTTGGCGCATAGAGGGATGCCAGAACGTGACGGCGCGCTCGGCGAGCGCGACGACGCCGTAAAAGACCGATCCCGCGACGGCCGATACGGCGATTTCTGCCCAGACAAGATCGATATCCATGCGGCCGACGGCCGTGGATATCCGGAAGCCCATTCCCACGATGGGGGTCCCGAAGAACTCGGCTACGATTGCGCCAATCAGGGCCAGAGTCGAGTTGATCTTGAGCGCATTGAAGATGAAGGGCGCCGCGGCCGGCAGGCGAAGCTTCCACAAGGTCTGCCAGTAGCCGGCCGCGTAGGAGCGCATCAGGTCGCGCTCCATGGCCACGGTGACGTTGAGGCCGGCCACCGCATTGACCAGCATGGGGAAGAACGTCATCAGCACGACGACGGCGGCCTTGGACGGCCAGTCGAAACCGAACCACATCACCATGATGGGTGCGATGCCGACGAGCGGCAACGCCGAAACGAGGTTGCCGATGGGCAGCAGGCCGCGCTTGAGAAACGGCGAGCGGTCGATGGCGATGGCGATGAGCAGCCCAACGGCATTGCCGATGAGGTAGCCGATGAGCACCGCCTTGATGAAGGTCTGCTGGAAGTCCGCCCAGAGCATCGCCGTGTTGGCGGCGATGCGGGCCCAGATCGCCGACGGCGCGGGCAGGATGACCAGTGGCACGTTGCCGCCGCGGACCCCTGCCTCCCATGCGACGAGGATGGTGACGCCGAATGCGAGCGGCACGAGCAGACCGACCCAGTCGTTACGCGCCGAGGCGAGGTCGTTGGAGAGCCGCTGGGCGAAAGCCCATGCCATCAGCCAGGCGCTGACCAGCAGCAGCCAGTAGCCTCCCCCGGCCAGGTCGACGGCGTCGAGCCAGCCAAGGACGAGGACGATGCCGGCGGCGGCGATGACGCCGCTGGCCCAGGCGGGCAGGCGTAACCGGAAGAGGCCCACGGCGGCGAGGACGACCGCGCAGTAGGCGACATGCGCCACGCTCGTCCAGCTGGCGATGGGCACCTCCCCGACCGTGCCCACGGGCAGCAGCAGGGAGCCGATGGCGGCGAGCGCGGCAAGCAGGGCGAGAACAGGGTCGAGCCGGCTCATGCCCGCGCCCCCATCGATTGCACGACCACGCGCTCGATCATCCCGACGATGGCGACGAGCAGGCCGGCGAGGATGGAGGCAAGGATCAGCGCCGACCAGATCTGGATGGTTTGGCCGTTATAGGAACCGATCAGCAGCTTGGCGCCGATACCGGACTGGGCACCGGTGGGCAGCTCGGCGACGATGGCGCCCACGAGGCTCGCGGCCACGCCGACCTTCATCGAGGCGAACAGAAAGGGCACCGCTGCCGGCCAGCGCAGCAGCCGCAGCGTCTGAAGGACGGTCGCGTTGTAGGTGCGCATCAGGTCGAGCTGGATAAGTTCCGGACTGCGCAGCCCCTTCACCATGCCGACGACGACCGGGAAGAAGCTCAGATACATCGAGATGACGCCCTTGCTCGCCAGCTGGGCGCCGTCGGCATTGAGCCGCAGCGCCTGCGCGATGAGATTCTGGCCGGTCAGCAGGTTGAAGAACAGCACCACGATGACGGGCGCGACGGCGAGGATTGGCACGGTCTGGCTGGCGATGATCCAGGGCATCAGCGAGCGATTGGCCGCCGCATTGTGGACGATGAAGACGGCCAGCAGGATGCCCAGCACGGTGCCCAGCACGAAACCGAGCAGCGTCGCCGAGAGCGTGATCCAGGCGTGATAGAACAGGCTGCGCTTGTTGGACGGCGCCAGCGTCAGCGTGCTGTTGAACAGATCGATCGCCACCTGGTGCGGCGCCGGCAGGATCGGCCTTGTATAGGTCCAGGTGCGCAGCACCAGGTCGAAGAAGTCGGGTGTCACGCCCTCGCGCGACAGCCGGTCGAGGATGACGGGCGCATTGAGCCAGACGGCGCCGATGTACCAGACGACGAGAAGAACGGCGACGAGGATCAGCACGGGAATGGTGTTGCCGCGCGCCAACGCCGTCATTTGCCCGCCTCCAGCTCGTAGGCGACGGTCAGCTTCACTTTGCGTCCCGAATGGACGTCGTGCATCGTAACCGTGAAGCCAGCACGTCCCGGAGGATCCTCCTTGCTGGTCTCAAACTGCAGGTCCGAGGCCGATTGACCCAGAGTTGGCGACGACGTGGCGAGCAGCGCGGCAAGCGCCAGGCCGAGGCAGGCCGACACGATCCCGGGGCCCCGGCCGTGCATCAGACGTGCTCCTCGTAGGAGTGGCCGGCGCGCAGCCCTTCGCGCACGCGATGGGCTACGGCAAGGAACTCGGGCGCCTCGCGGATTTCGAGCGGGCGCTCGCCCGGCGGCAGCGGCGACTCGATGATGTCGGTGACGCGGCCGGGTCGCGGCGACATCACCACGATCTTGGTCGACAGGTAGACCGCCTCGGGGATCGAATGGGTGACGAAGGCGATGGTCTTCTTGGTCCGCGCGAAGAGCTTGAGCAGCTCGGAGTTGAGATGGTCGCGCACGATCTCGTCGAGCGCGCCGAAGGGTTCGTCCATCAGCAGCAGATCGGCGTCGAAGGCGAGGGCGCGGGCGATCGAGGCGCGCTGCTGCATGCCGCCCGACAGCTGCCAGGGATATTTGCGCTCGAACCCCGACAGGTTCACCAGCTCCATCGTGCGCGCGATGCGCTCGCGCCGCTCGGTGTCCGAATAGCCCATGATCTCGAGCGGCAGAGCAACGTTCTTTTCGATTGTGCGCCACGGGAACAGGGCCGGCGCCTGGAACACATAGCCATAGGCGCGCGACTTGCGCGCCTGTTCGGGCGTCATGCCATTGATCGAGATCGAGCCGGAGGTCGGCTGCTCGAGATCGGCGATGACGCGCAGGAACGTCGTCTTGCCGCAGCCGGACGGACCGATGAACGAGACGAACTCGCCCTTCTCGATATCGAGATTGACGTCCGACAGCGCGACAACGTCGCCGTCATTGGTCTTGAACGTCAGCCCGAGGCCTTTGGCGGAGACAACGCTGCTCAGCTTACACTCCCGTCGCCGGAATGCCGGTCCGTTCGACCTTGCGGGGAGCGGTGATTTCTTTCCAGGTCGAGAGCGCGCGATTGACAGGATTGTTCGGCTGCCGGCCGACGAACTTGCCGTGGCCCTGCTCTGTCTTCACCTCGCTCTCGACGATGGCGACCTGACCGCGAGTCAGGGTGAAGCGCGGCAGGCCGGTCACCTCGATGCCCTCGAACACGTTGTAGTCGATGGCCGATTGCTGCGCCTTGGCCGAGATGGTCTTGCTCCGCTTGGGGTCCCACACGACGAGATCGGCATCGGCGCCCACAAGCACCGCTCCCTTCCTGGGGTAGAGCCCGAGGATCTTGGCGATGTTGGTCGAGGTCACCGCGACGAATTCGTTCATCGTCAGCCGGCCGGTGTTGACGCCAGCGCTCCACAGCACCGGCATGCGGTCTTCGAGACCGCCCGTGCCATTGGGAATGCGGGCGAAGTTGCCGACGCCGGCGCGCTTCTGCTGCGTTGTGAAGGCGCAGTGGTCGGTCGCCACCACCTGGAGGGAGCCCGACTGCAGGCCGGCCCACAGCGAATCCTGATGCTGCTTGTTGCGGAAGGGCGGGCTCATCACGCGGCGCGCCGCGTAGTCCCAGTCCTTGTTGAAGTACTCGGTCTCGTCGAGCACGAGATGCTGGATCAACGGCTCGCCAAAAACGCGCATGCCCTTCTGCCGCGCCCGGCGGATCGCTTCATGCGCCTGCTCGCAGGACGTGTGGACGATATAGACCGGCACGCCGGCCATGTCGGCGATCATGATGGCACGGTTAGTTGCCTCGCCTTCGACTTCGGGCGGACGCGAATAGGCGTGCGCCTCGGGACCGTTGTTGCCGGCGTCGAGCAGCTTCTGCGTCATGGTGGCGACGACGTCGCCGTTCTCGGCATGGACGAGCGGCAGCGCGCCCAAATCGGCGCAGCGCTGGAACGAGGCGAACATCTCGTCGTCGTTCACCATCAGCGCGCCCTTATATGCCATGAAGTGTTTGAACGAGGTGATGCCGCGATCGACCACGTCGGCCATCTCGCGCCACACCTGTTCGCCCCACCAGGTGATGGCCATATGGAACGAATAGTCGGCGTTCGCCTTGGCCGTCTTGTTGTCCCACATCTGGAGCGCTTCGAGCAGCGACTGGTTGGGACTGGGCAGGCAGAAATCGACCACCATGGTTGTGCCGCCCGACAGCGCGGCACGCGTGCCGCTCTCGAAATCGTCGGTCGAATAGGTGCCCATGAACGGCATTTCGAGATGGGTATGCGGGTCGATGCCGCCCGGCATGATGTAGCAGCCGGTCGCATCAAGCACCTCGCCGCCGGTGAGGTTCTGCCCGATCTCGACGATCGTCTCTCCCTCGATCCGGATGTCGGCCCGGTAGGTGAGATCGGCGGTGACGATCGTGCCGTTCTTGATGATGGTCATTTCATGCTCCCAACGCGCCCCTCGTCCCACAGGGACGATGCCCCCAGCAGTGCTGATGGGCCGCTCACTCCACAATCTCCGCCGTCTCGACCACGGCGTGGAACAGCACGTCGGCGCCGGCGGCGGCCCAGTCCTTGCTGATGTCCTCAGCCTCGTTGTGGCTGAGGCCGTCGACGCAGGGGCACATGATCATCACGGAGGGCGCCACGCGGTTGGTCCAGCACGCGTCGTGGCCGGCGCCCGAGATGATGTTCATGTGGCTGTAGCCGAGTCTTTCGGCCGCGCCGCGCACGCGGGCCACAAGCGTCGGGTCGAACGTCACCGGGTCGAAATGCCCCACGGCCTCGACCGAGCATTTCACGCCCAGCGCGTCGCAGATTTTTGGCGCCTCTGCCTCGATGCGTGCACGCATGCGGTCGAGCTTGGCCTGCTCGGGCGAGCGGATGTCGACCGTGAACACGACGGTCCCCGGCAGCACGTTGCGCGAATTGGGCGCAAACTTCACCTGCCCCACGCCGCCGACGGCACCCGGCTGCTCGCTCATGGCGACGTCCTGCACCATTTCGAAGATGCGTGCCATGGCGAGGCCCGCATTGACGCGCATGGCCATCGGCGTCGAGCCGGTGTGCGCCTCCTTGCCGGTCAGTGTGAATTCGAGCCACCACAGGCCCTGCCCGTGCGTGACGACGCCGATTTGATTGTCCTCGGCCTCGAGGATCGGCCCCTGCTCGATGTGATACTCGAAATAGGCGTGCATTTTCCGCGAACCGACCGGCTCATCGCCGACCCAGCCGATGCGCCTGAGCTCCTCGCCGAAAGTCCTGCCGTCCATGTCCTTGCGGCCATAGGCGTAGTCGAGCGTGTGGATGCCGGCGAAGACGCCCGAGGCGAGCATGGCCGGGGCAAAGCGCGCGCCCTCCTCATTGGTCCAGTTGACCACGACGATGGGCCGCCTCGTCCTGATGCCGAGATCGTTGAGCGTGCGGATCACTTCGAGGCCGCTCAGCACGCCGAGCACGCCGTCATAGCGTCCGCCGGTCGGCTGCGTGTCGAGATGGCTGCCGATATAGACCGGGTCGAGCGAGGGGTCGGTGCCCTCGCGCCGCGCGAACATGGTGCCCATCTGGTCGAGGCCCATGCTCATGCCGGCGTCTTCGCACCACGACTGGAACAGAGTTCTCCCCTTGGCGTCGTCGTCGGTCAGCGTCTGGCGATTGGAACCACCGGCGACACCCGGCCCGATCTCAGCCAGCTCGTGGATCGTGTCCCAAAGGCGGTCCGGATTGATGCGAAGATTTTCACCGGGAGACGCCATGGACTGCTCTTATTTCTGGCTCGGGAAGCTGAATTCGGCGCCCGACTTGATGCCGGCGGGCCAGCGCGTCGTCACCGTCTTGAGCCGCGTGTAGAAATGCACGCCTTCGGGACCGTAGATGCCGTGGTCGCCGAAGATCGAGCGCTTCCAGCCGCCAAAGCTGTGATAGGCGACGGGCACCGGGATGGGTACGTTGATGCCTACCATGCCCACTTCGATCTTGTCGGCGAAGTCGCGGGCAGCGTCGCCATCGCGGGTGAAGATCGCGGTGCCGTTAGCGTATTCGTGACCGTGGATCAGGTCGACCGCATCCTGGTAGGACTGGGCGCGGACCACCGAGAGCACCGGCCCGAAAATCTCCTCGCGGTAGATCTTCATGTCGGGCGTCACGCGGTCGAACAGCGTTCCACCGACGAAGAAGCCGTTCTCGTAGCCCTGCAGCGAGAAGCCGCGGCCATCCACCACCAGCTCGGCGCCGGCTTCGACACCCGCGTCGATGTAGCCGACGATCTTGTCGCGCTGCATCTTGCTGACGATGGGCCCCATCTGCGCGTCCTTGTCGGTCGCGGGGCCGATCTTGAGCGCCTCGACGCGCGGCTTGAGCTTGGCCACCAGCGCATCGGCGGG
>MKUZ01000007.1:12713-73512 GCA_001899065.1 Devosia sp. 66-22
ACCGAGATGGCCATGCAGCGCTCGCCCGCCGAGCCGTAGCCGGCGCCCATCAGCGCGTCGGCAGCCTGATCCATGTCGGCGTCGGGCAGGATCACCATGTGGTTCTTTGCGCCGCCCAGCGCCTGCACGCGCTTGCCGGCCTGCGTGCCGCGCCGATAGACATACTCGGCGATGGGCGTCGAGCCGACGAAGCTCACGGCCTTGATGTCGGGATGGTCGAGCAGAGTGTCGACGGCTTCCTTGTCGCCGTGGACGACATTGAGCACGCCCTCGGGCAGACCCGCCTCCATCAGCAGCTTCCAGGCGAACATGGGCGCCGACGGATCGCGCTCGGACGGCTTGAGCACGAAGGTGTTCCCGCAGGCGATGGCGATGGGGTACATCCACATCGGCACCATCGCCGGGAAGTTGAACGGCGTTATACCCGCGACGACGCCGAGCGGCTGACGGTCGGAATAGGTGTCGATCGAGGGCCCCACATTGCGCGAGAACTCGCCCTTGAGCAGTTGCGGAATGCCGCAGGCATAGTCGACGCAGTCGATGCCGCGGGCGAGTTCGCCCATCGCATCGTCATGCACCTTGCCGTGTTCGCGCGAGATCTCGCGCGCCAGCTCGTCGGCGTGCTTTTCGAGCAGCTCCTTGAACTTGAACATGATGCGGGCGCGCTTCATCGGCGTCGTGGCGCCCCAGGCGGGCTGCGCCGCCTTGGCGCTGGCGACCGCGGCGTTGATCTCGTCGATGATGGAGAGCGGCAGCGTCGCCGTCGGCTCGCCGGTCGCGGGATTGAAGACCGGCTGCGTGCGGCCGCTCTGCGACTTGACCAGCTTGCCGCCGATGGCGTTGTGGATGATGTCCATCACTCGAGGCCCTTGAGGATTGTCGAGAGCGTGCCGATCAGCGTGTCGATGTGCGACTTCTCTACGATCAAAGGCGGGCTCATGGCGATGATGTCGCCGGTGGTGCGGATCAGGATGCCCGCTTCGAAGGCTTTCACGAAGGCCGAGAAGGCGCGCTTGGTCGGCTGGCCCGCAATCGGCTCGAGCTCGACGGCGCCCACAAGGCCCAGATTGCGGATATCGATGACGTGCGGCAGGCCCTTGAGCGAGTGCAGCGCGTCTTCCCAATATTTGCCGATCTCGCCGCCGCCTTTGGTGAGCAGCCCTTCTTCCTTATAGACCTCGAGCGTTGCCAGGCCCGCCGCCGACGCCACCGGGTTCCCCGAATAGGTGTAGCCGTGGAAGAACTCGATCATGTGCTCGGGGCCCTGCATGAAGGCGTCGTGGATCTCCGAGGTCACCAGCACCGCGCCCATCGGGATGGTGCCGTTGGTCAGGCCCTTGGCCGTGACGATCATGTCGGGGATCACGCCGAAATAGTCGGCGGCGAACGGCGTTCCAAGCCGGCCGAAGCCGGTGATCACTTCGTCGAAGATCAGCAGGATGCCGTGCTTTTTGGTGATGTCGCGCAGCTTCTGCAGATAGCCCTTGGGCGGGATCAAGACGCCGGTCGAGCCGGCCACCGGCTCGACGATGACAGCCGCGATGGTCGAAGCGTCGTGCAGCGTGACGATCCGTTCGAGCTCGTCGGCGAGGTTGGCCCCCTCCTCGCGCTCACCGCGGGTGTACTGGTTCTTGCCCGGCGTGTGGGTGTGCGGCAGGTGGTCGACACCGGTCAGCAGCGTGCCGAACATCTTGCGGTTGCTGACGATGCCGCCCACCGAGATGCCGCCGAAATTGACACCATGATAGCCGCGTTCGCGGCCGATGAGGCGGAAGCGTGACCCGTCGCCCTTCACCCGGTGATAGGCGAGCGCCACCTTGAGCGCCGTCTCGACCGATTCGGAGCCTGAGTTGGTATAGAGGACATGGTTCATGCCCTCGGGCGCGATGCCGACCAGCGCATTGGCCAGCTCGAACGCCTTGGGATGGCCCATCTGGAAGGCGGGCGCGTAGTCCATCTCGGCCGCCTGTTCGCCGATCGCCTGGGCGATCCGGGGGCGGCAGTGGCCTGCGTTCACGCACCACAGTCCCGCCGTGCCGTCGAGCACCTGGCGGCCATCGGACGTCGTGTAGTGCATGTCTTTGGCGCCCACGAGCATGCGGGGCGCTTTCTTGAACTGGCGGTTGGACGTGAAGGGCATCCAGAACGCGCTCAGATCGTTCGGCGCAACGTTTTGACGGCTGGACACGCGGATGCTCCCCTCGGCTAAAACTTGATTTCAGCACTCAGCTATATTGTTCTTGACGCTGAGACGTGCTCACTGGATTTTTGACCAGTTGGAAAAAATGTTAGCACTCCCACAAAGCCGATCAAGGTGAAAATGCTCGCTCACGGGCTTCCCGGAGAACAGCGCTGATGCCGGTGCCAGGCAAGCCGAGGCCGAAAACGCGCATCCAGCGCGAGAAGCAGGATCTCATTCTCGATGCGGCGCTCAACGTCTTCTCGCTGCACGGCTTTCGCGGCGCAACGATCGACCAGATCGCCGACGCGGCGGGGATGAGCAAACCCAATCTGCTCTACTATTTCGCCAGCAAGGAAGAGATCCACCGCCGCCTGCTCACCTCGATGCTCGACCTGTGGCTCGATCCGCTGCGCGAGCTCGATTCGGAGGGCGACCCGATCCCCGAGCTCAGGAGCTACATCCGCCGCAAGCTCGAAATGGCGCGCGATTATCCGCGCGAGAGCCGCCTGTTCGCCAATGAGATGCTGCAGGGGGCACCGCACGCCATCGACGTGCTCGAGAGCGAGCTCAGGGAACTGGTCGACGACAAGGCGCGCGTCCTGCTCGACTGGATGGAACAGGGCAAGATCGCCCGTACCGATCCCTACCACCTGATCTTTTCGATCTGGGCCACGACGCAGCACTACGCCGATTTCGACGTGCAGGTGCGGGCGGTCCTTGGCCGCGACCGCGGCGGCGAGGGCCGCTTCGAGGACGCGGCCCGCTACCTCGAGCACCTGTTCATGGACGGGCTGCTGCCGCGGGGCTGACCGCCGCGCCCTGAGGGTGCCTACTCGCCCGGGACGATCAGGCCGTTGCCGTCGGTATCGAGGCGGGCAAAGGCCCTGCCGACGAGTTCGCCGAGCTCGGTGGCGGTGAGCCCGCCGGCCGGCAGGTCGACGACGATCATCAAGGGATCGCCGATATTGGTCGTAACGCCCGAGGGAGCGTCGAGCGTGGCGCCGCGGCCCGGCAGCGCGTTGGCGGGGGATGCCGCCAGGGAAATGGCGAGCGCGCTACCGGCGCCGGCGAGCAGCAGGCCCGCCCCGCGCAGATTGCGCCGGATTTCGATGACCACCTTGTCCTTGAGCGTCTGCGGCTCGGGCTGCGCTTCCTCGGCCAAATAGGCGTCGATCCGCTCGCGCACGATCTCGCTGGCCGCCCTGCCCTCCGCCCGCGCCTTGTCCATGAAGGCGGTCTTGGTGGGGTAAGGGATGCGGATTTCGAGCGTTTCGCTCTTTTTTGGTGCTCTCGGCTCGGTCATGGCAAATGGCCTCCTCGCGGGGGGTGGTCGGTCGGAGATAGGCTTCCGCAGGCCGCTCGAACAGGGGGAACCTGCGGGGACGCGCGAAATCGTGTCCGGACAGCTAGTCGCGCACCGCCGCGAGGACGATGAGGCCGAGCACCGTCACCAGTGCGCCGGCGACGATGGAGAGGCTCGGCCAGCCATGGCCGGCAAGGGCTTCGAACAGGATCACGAAGGCCGGCGTCAAATAACCATAGGCGATGACCTTGGGCGCCGGGAGCCGCAGCGAAGCGAACAGGATGAGGAAGAAGCAGATCGCGGTGGGGCCGACCGCCAGATAAAGCACCGTCCACCAGACGGTCGGCGGCAGGTTGGCCCAGTCGGTCGCGAGGATATCGGGGATACCCGAAAGCGCGATGCAAACCGCCGTGGCACTGAGCGTCCAGAAGCTCTGCACAAGCGAGGGTTCGCCGCGGCTGAAGCGGCGGAGCAGCGGGGTGTAGAAGGCATAGGCGAAGCAGCCGATGAAGTAGACCAGCTCGCCGCGGCCGATGTCGAAGCTGAGGATCGCCGCGAGGTCGCCGTGGAAGATCACCCACACAGCGCCGAGGCCGGCGAGGATAAGCGACACGATGACAGGGCCGCCCGAGCGCTGGCCGACGAGAAAATAGGCCGTCACCGCGGTCATCAGCGGCACCAGCGTGTAGACGGCCGATGTTGCGACCGGCAGCGTCATGGTGAGGGCAATGAACATGGTGACGAAGTAGATCGCCATCAGCACGCCCATGATGCCGAAGCGCCAGGGTGCGGGCGGGAAGCTGAAGCGGTGGCGGGCAAGGCCGAACGCCGCGAGGCCCATCAACGCGGCCGCGAGCAGGAAGCGCACGGCGTTGAGCGGGATCGGGTGGATGTAGGGCACCGCCAGCGCGCCGGTGGTGAACGAACCGGCGATCAGCGCCGAGAAGGCGAGCATGCTCAGATGCGCGAGAAGCCGCTCGCGCGGCGCGGCGGCGGTGGTCACCAGGAGGTCGCGATGACGAGAAGGAAGCCGCCGATGATCGCGAGGTTGGTCACAACCGAGTTGAGATGCGAGGTGCGCTCGGCGCCCGAATAGGCCCAGAAATTGTGGTAGAGCGCATTGGCTGCAATGGTGAAGCCGATGAGGCCGATGGCGCCGATGGCCGGGAAGATGCCGAATGCCACCGAAATGCCGCCCAGCACCTGAACCGCCAGCGCGACGAGCAGCGATTCACGCGGCATCGGCACACCCTTTTTGGTGAGGATGTCGGTGTGCAGCGGGATCTTCATGAAGTTGCGGATGCCGGCCTGCAGGAAATAGACGCCGAGCAGGAAGCGGCCGACGATGAGGAGAGTGGCGGTCATGGGAGGTGCTGCGATCCGAGCAATGGACGAGCGGTTCTAGCCGAGACCGTGCGTCGTTTCTAGGCGGCGTGGCGGATGGAGGGCACGGCGAGTTCGGCATTGCCCGGACCGTTGCGCTTGGCGCGGTAGAGAGCGATGTCGGCGGCCTGGAGGAGACGCGCGGGAGCGCCCGGAAAATCCTCGCTGCGCGCCATGCCGATGCTGGCGGCGACCCGGAGCCGCCTGCCGCCAATGTCAATGGGCTGGTCGAAGCGCCGGTCGAGCGCGGCAAGATAGTCGTCGAGCCCGGCGGCGTCGCGGACCACCGCAAACTCGTCGCCGCCAAGTCGCACCACGAGATCGTCGCGGCCCGCGGTTTCACGCAGATGCCGGCCGACGATCTGCAGCACCGCATCGCCCGCAGAGTGGCCGAGGGCGTCGTTGATGGCCTTGAAATCGTCGAGGTCGAGCATCACCAGCACGACACCCGGTCCGCCCTCCTCCGCATGGGTAAGGCGGGAAGCGAGCCCGACGTCGAAGGCACGGCGATTGCCGAGGCCGGTGAGAGTATCTGTGTGGGCGAGCCGCGTCGCGGCGGCCCGCCGGCGATCGAGACCGTTACCCACCGCGACGACGCGCCAGCCGATGATGCCGACCATCGCCACGAACAGCACGCCGCCGCCGATCCGCGCCGGCGCGACGATCTCGAAGGTGCTGGTGCCCAGCAGTTGTGGCGTCCACGCCACGACGCGGTCGCTGCCGACGGCGATGGATACCGCAAGCTCGGTCGATCTGACGTTGGCCGCCTGAGTGAGCCGCGCGCCGCGCAATTCCAGGGTGGTCGCCATGGCGTCGAGCGTCACCTCGTTCATGCCGTCGGGCAGGGCATCGATGTAGCGGCTGACCTGCGCCGCCTCGCGCGCCCGTCCCGCCTCGTCAATGAGGCTCACGGCCTGGAAGGAGGCGAGGAGCATGAAAGCGAAAATGAACAGGGTGCAGGCGAGCCCGGCCAGAATCAGCAGGGTCAGCCGCCGCAATGCCTGCGTATCGGCCTGCGCGTCCGGACCTCGCGGCGGAGCATCCCCCCAATTGATCGCGGCCGTACTCAGCACATAACCCCCGGGCAATCGGAGGCAGCTTAGGGGGATTCGCTTAGGGCTTGGTTACCGCGGCGCCTACTCGGCCGGTTCGACGACGTCCTTGCGCATCGGATTGTTGGGGTGCGTCGTCCAGTTGGCATAGGTGCCGGTGACGACGCGGCCGGTGCGCTCGTCGATCGAGCCGGGTGGCAACTGCTCCATGGTGATGCAGTCTTCGACCGGGCAGACGTTGACGCACAGATTGCAGCCGACGCACTCATTGTCCATGACCTCGAAGTGCCGGACGCCGTCCTTCTCCTTCATGATGGCCTGGTGCGACGTGTCCTCGCAGGCGATGTGGCAGCGGCCGCATTTGATGCACAGATCCTGATCGATCCGCGCCTTGGTGATGTATTCGAGATTGAGGAACTGCCAGTCGGTGACGTTGCGGCTCGCCTTGCCGACGAAATCGTCGAGCGTGCGGTAGCCCTTCTCGTCCATCCAGTTGCCGAGCCCCGAGATCATCTCCTCGACGATCTTGAAGCCATAGACCATGGCGGCGGTGCAGACCTGCACATTGCCGGCGCCCAGCGCCATGAACTCGGCCGCGTCGCGCCAGGTGGTGATGCCGCCGATGCCCGAGATGGGCAGGCCCAGCGTCTGCGGGTCGCGTGCGATCTCGGCAACCATATGGAGCGCGATGGGCTTGGCCGCAGGGCCGCAATAGCCGCCATGCGTGCCTTTGCCGTCGATGGTGGGCATGGGCGCCATCAGGTCGAGATCGACATTGGTGATGGAGTTGATGGTGTTGATGAGGCTCACCGCATCGGTGCCGGCCTCGTGGGCGGCGCGCGCCGGGCGCCGGATGTCAGTGACATTGGGGGTGAGCTTGGTGATGACCGGCATGCGGCTGAACTGCTTGCACCAGCGCACGACCATGGCGACATATTCGGGCACCTGGCCGACCGCGGCACCCATGCCGCGCTCGCTCATGCCGTGCGGGCAGCCGAAATTGAGCTCGATGCCGTCAGCGCCGGTTTTCTCGACGAGCGGCAGGATGGCCTTCCAGGCGTCCTCCTCGCACGGCACCATGATGGAGGCGACGACGGCGCGATCGGGCCAGCGCATCTTGACCGCCTTGATCTCGCGCAAATTGCGCTGCAGGTCGCGGTCGGTGATGAGCTCGATATTGTTGAACCCCATCAGCCGGCGGTCGCCGGCCCAGATGGCGCCATAGCGCGGGCCGTTGACATTGACGACGGGCGGGCCTTCTTCGCCGAGCGTCTTCCAGACGACGCCGCCCCAGCCCGCCTTGAAGGCGCGCTCGACATTGTACTCCTTGTCCGTCGGCGGCGCCGAGGCGAGCCAGAACGGATTGGGCGATTTGATGCCGACGAAATTGTTGCGAAGGTCTGCCATGGGGAACCCTCCTAGTTTCCGCTGAGGAACCTGTGGATGCTTTCGGCCGCGTCGCGGCCTTCGGCGACGGCGGTGACCGTGAGATCGTCGCCGCCCGTGGCGCAGTCGCCGCCGGCCCAGACCTTGGCCATGGTGGTGCGGCCTTCCGCGTCGACCTCGATCTTGCCGCCGACCAGGGTCACGCCTTCGCCATCGGTGGCGAGGGTCTGGCCGATGGCCTTGAACACCTGGTCACAGGCGATGGTCGTCGTTTCGCCCGACGGCTTCAGATTGCCGTTGCCGTCGAGCGCCATGTAGCTGAGCTCGATGCCGGTGACCTTGCCGGCGGCGGCGACGACGCGCCTTGGCGCAAGCCAGTGCCGGATGCTGACACCCTTGCTGGCGGCAAGATCCTGCTCGAAGCCGGAGGCGTTCATCTGTTCCTTGCCGCGGCGATAGACCATCGTCACTTCCTCGGCGCCGAGGAGCTTGGACTGTACGGCCGCGTCGACAGCGGTCATGCCGCCGCCGATGACGACGACGCGACGGCCGATGGGCAGGCTCGACAGGTCGCTCGACTGACGGAGCGTTGCGATGAAGTCGATGGCGTTGTCGACGCCCGAGGCGTCCTCGCCTTCGGCGCGCAGCGCATTGACGCCGCCGAGACCCATGCCGAGGAAGACGGCGTCGAACGTGCCCGCGAGGTCGCTCAGCGTGAAATCCTGGCCGAGGCTCTTGCCGGTCTCGATGGTGATACCGCCAATGGCGGTGACGTAATCCACCTCAGCCTGCGCGAAGCCGCCGGGCGTCTTGTAGGAGGCAATGCCATATTCGTTGAGGCCGCCCGCCTTGGGACGCGCGTCGTAGACGATGACGTCGTGGCCATGCAGCGCGAGCCGATGGGCGGCAGACAAGCCGGCGGGGCCGGCGCCGACGACGGCGACACGCTTACCGCTGGGCGCGGCGCGGGTGAAGAACTGCGCGTCGGCAGCCATCGCCGCGTCGGTGGCATAGCGCTGGAGCTGGCCGATCTTGACCGGCTTGCCCTCCGCCGCCTCGCGGACGCAGGCTTCCTCGCACAATTGCTCGGTGGGGCAGACACGGGCGCACATGCCGCCAAGGATGTTCTGCTCGAAGATGGTCTCGGCCGCGCCCAGCGGATTGCCCGTCAGGATCTCGCGGATGAACATCGGGATATCGATGCTGGTCGGGCAGGCCGTCTGGCAGGGCGCGTCGTAGCAGAAATAGCAGCGATCGGCTTCGACGAAGGCCTCGTGCCGGTCGAGCGGCGGGTGCAAATCGCCGAAATTGATCGCATATTGCGTGGGCGGCAGGCGCCCAGGCGCGATTCCGTCCTTCAGCATCCCCTCGCCCATCCGCATCCTCCATCCGGAACAGGTGAGGAACGGCGTTAAGAACCGTTCCAGACTAGGAACGCTAGCACAGCCGGAATTTTTATCAATTGGTCAAATTTAGTGGAGCGCGCCGCCTGATTCAGGCGGCGGGGCCGGTGTGACGGCCGAAAACTCATGGAACGGCCTTCGTGTCGCAGGCGCGACGCAAATCGGAACATCGTGTGCCTGAATCGGCGGGAACGGCGTTCCGGCCACTAAATATTGTGTCAATCGAGCCAATGTCGCGTGCGGCAGATCGGCAACAGTTCCTTAACCGCCTTTTTGCGCCCGATTCCTCCCACATTGTCGCCACAGGCCCTTTCTACCCCGCGCCGGTCGTTAACTAGCGTGAGTCAGTAGTAGTTGATTAAGCACATCGTTGTCGCCGCCGCCCTCGTCACGGGTTGTCTTTCGTTCGTGACAGGGGAAACTCTGGCGGCCGGCAATAATTGCGGCACAGCCTCCTGGTATGGGCCTGGGTTCCACGGCAAGAAGTCCGCCTCGGGCGAGACCTACAACCAGAACGCGATGACCGCAGCGCACAAGACGCTCCCCTTCGGCACCAAACTCAAGGTGACCAACGAGAAGACGGGGAAGACGGTGACGGTGAAGATTAACGACCGCGGGCCGTATCATGGCGGCCGGGTCATCGACCTGAGCAAGGCGGCTGCGACGCAGCTGGGCATTGTGAAGGCCGGCACCGGCAAAGTGTGCTTCACGAAAGTCTGACGCGGAACGTTCTTCCGGTCGTTGCAGCAGACACAAAGTGGGACGTCCCCTATGGGGGCGTCCCTTTTCTTTGCGCTACTGGTCGGCGAGCCAGGAGGCGAGCTGGCTCAGAGCGGCATTCCAGTTGATGGCGATCTCGTTGACGCTCCATGCGCCGATATCGTCGACATAGCACAGCTGCGGCGCGCAGCCATGCTCGCCGAAGAGCCGTTGCGCCACGGGATCCTGGATGGACGAGTTAGGCCCGCCGGCGAGCGCGCCCCTGGGTGGTTCCGGCAAAGCGGCATCGGCGGACCTGGCGAACCAGCGAGAGTGCTGGTTGCGCGCGAACCTGTCGCCATAGCCGGTGACGTAGCTCAGGTTGAGGGCATTGCGGCCGAAGATGTAGTCCATCGCCTCGAGGGCACCGTCGCGGTATTTCTCGCGGCCGGAGATGTCATAGGCGGAAGCGAGGACGAGGGCGTTCTGGATCACGAGGTGGTTCGAGCCCCAGTCGTACCTGCCCGACGTCGGTGTGTAGCTCTGGCCGAACGGCTCCTTGGCCTGGAGCGCGAGGAGCCGATCGGCCCCATCGAGCACCGACTGGCGCATGGCCGCCGAGTCGGGACCGGAGAAGCGGTTGGGCTCGCGGGCCAGCGCCAGGCGCGCGAAGCCGGCGACACCCTGCCAGCCAAAGCCCTCGGGCGCGAAGACCTCGCCCATCCAGTGCGGCGAGACCATGAGGTCGGAGAGATAGGCCTTGTCGCCGGTGGCGATGTAGAGCTCGCCGGCGGCCCAGTAGAATTCGTCGCTCACATCGGTGTCGTCATAGGGTCCGCCGCCGGCATTGCCGTCGGCGGCCGGCGCGTAGAGATCGGGATGCGCCTTGGCGGCGGCGTAGGCCTTGATGGCGGCGGCGCGCAGCTTGTCGACATAGGGCTTGTCGAAGCGTGCGAGATAGCGCGAGGCTGCCGCGGCGACCGCCGCGAAGTTGAGCGTCGCGGCCGTGGACGGACGATGCAGCTCGCGCGGCTTGTCGTCGTCGGACGGCAGCAATGGAATGCCGGTCCATTCGCTGTCGTGCACCTTGTGGTGCAGCATGCCGGCCAATGGCTCGCCGTCGGGCACCATCATCCGGAGCATCCAGTCGAGCTCCCAGCGGACCTCGTCGAGCACGTCGGGGATGCGGTTGCCGTGCTCGGGGATGCGCAGCTTGCCATCGCGGATGCGCACGGGCTCGCCCGAGCGCGAGGCACGGCGGAAGGCGGCCATGAGCTGGCCGGCGGCGATGCCGCCATTGACGACGTACTTGCCGTGGTCGCCGCCATCGTACCAGCCGCCCGAGACATCGAGGGTGTAGTCGCAGGTCCAGGGTTCGCCATAGATCGCCTGGCTGACCGCGGCGGGCTGGCAGCCGACGGCGATGTCGCCCTTGTTGGGCGCGATGCCGATATGGCCCGCCGGTCGGCCATAGCCGTCGCCGGCAATGGCGGCGTCGATCGCAATGCCCGAGCGGACGGGATAGAAGTAGCTCATCGCATCGACGACAAGGGTAGCGTAGAGATCGGCGCTGATATCGAAGGGGTAGCTCTGCTGGCCATCGACGCTGATCGTGAGGCCTTGCCCGGTGGCCGTTGTCGCCGAGAAGTCGAGGGTGTGCACCTTGACGCCGGCCGTGGGGTCGAGCCCCCGCGGTGTGGTGGTGCCTTCGAACAGTGTGGCGCCGGAGGCGTCGAGCAGGACGAAGGGCAAGGCGGTGTCGCTGTCGGTGACCAGGGTTGCGCGCTTGGGCCCGCTGGGCAGGTAGCCGACCTGATTGACGCGAATGCCGGGGCCGGTGTCGGGGACATAGATGTCGACCGCGCCGGCATGGGACGTGAACGCCGGCACGATGGCCAGCGCGGCAAGCATCCGGTGCATGTTGCTCCTCCCGAGAGACGGCGCCAGCTTGCGTCCCCCCGGGAGCGCCGTCAATCGAACAGGCTCACGAGCTCGAACTTCGTGACATCGACGAGGCCCAGATCGCTGACGCGAAGCTGGGGTATGACGGGCAGCGCGAGGAACATGTGCTGCATGACGGCATTGTTGAGCAGGCAGCCGCAGGCGCGCATGGCCTCGATCAGTTTCTCGGACTTCTGAGCGACGACCTCCGCCCGTTCCTCGGACATGAGGCCGGCGATGGGCAGCTCGACCAGCGCCAGCTCCCTGCCCTGCGAGACGACGATGAAGCCGCCGCCCACATCCTGCAGTCGATTGGCGGCGAGCGCCATGTCGTCGCGGTTGGTGCCGACGACGATCATCTGGTGGCTGTCATGCGCGACGGTGGAGGCGACGGCGCAGTCGGCGGTGTAGCCGAAGCCCGAGACGAACGCGTTGACGATCTTGCCAGATCCTTTGTGGCGCTCGATGACGGCGACCTGCGCCACGTCCTGCATCCGGTCGGGCGCGACGAGGCCGTCCTCGACGAACAGCACTTTTTCGAGCGCGCGGGTGGGCGCCTGGTTCTCGATGATGCCGATGACCTTCGCGGTGACCGAGTTCTTGCCCTCAGGCGCGACGATACGGAAGTCGTCGGGCACGATGGTGCGGCCGACCTTGACGGTGCCCTTGGCGAAAGCCGGATAGGGATAGGGATCGATCTCGCGAATCAGAACGCCGTTCTCGGCGAGCACCTGGCCGTGGGCGATCACGATCTCGATGGGCAGCTTGACGAGGTCGGAGGAGATGACGACGTCGGCGCGGCGTCCCGGCGTGATGGAGCCGAGCTCGCGCTCGAGGCCGAAATGACTGGCGGTGTTGAGCGTCGCCATCTGGATGGCGGTGATAGGAGGCACGCCGTGCTCGATGGCGTGGCGAACGGTGTGATCCATGTGGCCATCATTGACCAGCGTGGCGGCGAAGCGGTCGTCGGTGCACAGGATCACATTTCGCGAGTCGAGCTTGTTCTCGGTGATGGCCTTGACCTGCGGGCCGACATCGTACCAGGCCGAACCGAGACGCAACATGGCGCGCATACCGAGGCGCACGCGGGCGATGGGGTCGATGGGGCGGGTGCCCTCATGGTCGTCAGCGGGGCCACCCGCGACGTAACCGTAGAAAGCGCGACCGAGATCGGTCGAGGCATAGTGGCCGCCCACGGTCTTGCCGGCGCGCTGGGTGGCGGCGATCTCGGCGAGCATCTTGCGGTCACCCATGGCGACGCCGGGGAAGTTCATCATTTCGCCCAGACCGATGATGTTGGGCCAGGTCATGGCTTCGGCGACGTCGTTCTCGTCGATCGAGGCGCCGGCGTTTTCGAGGCCCGGGGCGGCGGGGACGCAACTGGGCATCTGCACGTAGACATTGGTGGGCATGGCGACGGCTTCGTCGTGCATGAGGCGCACGCCCTCAAGGCCGAGCACATTGGCGATCTCGTGCGGGTCGATGAACATGGAGGTGGTGCCGTGCGGAATGACAGCGCGGCAGAATTCGGTCACGGTGACCATGCCGCTCTCGACATGCATATGCCCATCGCAGAGGCCCGGGACGAGATAGCGGTCGGCGGCGTCGATGACCGTAGTGTCGGGGCCGCGCGTATAGTCGAGGTCGGGACCGATGGCGGCGAACCGGCCGGCCTTGATGGCGACCGAAGTGCCCGGGATGATCTCGCCCGAATGCACGTTCACCCAGCGGCCGTTGACGATGAGCATGTCGGCCGGCGCCCGGCCCATGGCGACATCGACGAGCTGCGGGGCAGTTTCGGACCAGGGGGCGATGGGCATTGGCTATCCTCTTCGACGCGAGCCCCAATGAGACGGGAGCGGACGCGCTTCCGTCAAGGCGGCACGACGCTCCCGGTGACCGTGAGGTCCCGGTGCAGGGGAACCGCGGGGCAAACGACCCCGCGGGCGGAGCGCGCGGATAGCGCCTCCGAGAAAGGGGAAAGCGCCGGAATTCCGGACGCCTCCGCGCACTCCGCCGGTGGGGCTGTCGGGCACGTGGCGTGAGCGCCGTGGGCATCGATGTGCCACGGCAGTCCGACACGAACCCCAGGCTGCGCGACCGCAGCCCTCCCACCCTCGTCACCCGCACCTCGTCAGTACGCGCGGGGATCGGTGACGACTGGGAGCATCATACAATAGGTCGGAAGGACCGTGCGTAAGTTGGCTCGAAATCGGGGGCAAAGGCCCGGGAATGCTGGGCACTCCGCGATTCAAACTGATCCGTTTTCCCCAGGCTGCGCCCTTCCCCGGATGTCATCCCAGCGAAGGCTGGGATCCAGCTCTCACCGTGCTCCGAACGACGATTGAGGGGCTGGTGCAAGTGGGGCGTTGGGTCCCAGCTTTCGCTGGCATGACATTGGGGGGGTGAGGCAGCGTCAGTGCGTTGCCCGCCGTAGGCAACGCCGGTGCAAGCGGCCTCCCACACCGCCTCACGAGCAGACCTCGCGGGCGGCGGCGCGGGCGCGGGCGCGGATGGCGGGGAGAGTGGGACGGTCGAGGCCGAGGTCGGCGAGGGCGCGCTGGTCGAGGCGGCTGAGCTCGTAGACGGTGCGGCGATAGGTGCGCCAGGAGACGAAGCGGTTGCGCAGGTGCTCAAGCATGGCTTGATCCTTCCAGGACTAGTACAGGAATGAAATGAGCGCTGGTCCACTGGATCAGCGGCACGGATGATACTTGCGCACTCGCCTTGGTTCGCGCTACGGACAGGAACGCGACAGGCTTTGCAGAAATGAAATGAACATAGACTGGGACGATCTGCGGCTGTTCCTCGACGTGGCCCGGCTGGGCGGGCTGAGTGCGGCGACAGGCACGACCAGGCTCAGCGCGGCGACACTGGGCCGGCGCGTGACGGCGCTCGAAAAGCAGATCGGCGAACCGCTCTTTCACCGGGCACATTCGGGTTACACGCTGACGCGGGCCGGCGACGAGCTGCTCCGGCGCGCCGAGGAGGTGGAGACCGCGATGCGCTCGCTGGTGCGCTGGCGCGACGGCGAGATCGGCGACCGGGTGGTGCGGATCTCGGCGGGCACCTGGACCACCAGCTTCCTCGCCCAGCACATCGGCGAGCTGTGGGATGTGAGCGACCCGTTCCGCATCGAGTTCGTCACCGCCTACGAGAAGATCGATATCGGGCGGCGCAATGCCGATATCGGCGTGCGCAGCGAGCGGCCGACGGAAACCAACCTTGCCGGGCAGCAGGTGGGACGCGTGGCGCATGCCCTCTATTCGGGGCGGAAGCTGATCAATGGGGTGAAGGCCGGGCTGTTCGTGGCGTTGGGCGGCGAGGGCGCGGACCTGCAATCGTCGCGCTGGCTGATGGCGCGGCATGGCGACCGCATCGCAACGCGCGGCAACGACGCCCATTCGGTACGCGAGCTGGTGGCGGCGGGTGCGGGGCTGACGGTGCTGCCCTGCTTTGCCGGCGACAGCGACGACCGGCTGGTGCGGATCGTGGGAACGCCGATCGCCGAACTCGAAACCGAGCAATGGCTGGTAAGCCACCATGAGGAGCGGCACGCGCGGGAGGTGCGCACGGTGCTGGACCGGGTGGCCCGGCTGCTCAAGGAGCACGGACCGCTGTTCGCGGGCGAGATGAAGCGGTTTTAACGCCTTATTCACCGTACCGGGTGGACTCTTGGACCCGGGAAATGCCATCGGTCTCGGGGGACCAGCAATGAGAGCTTCAGCCTTTGTTGTCGGCCCGCGCGACGGAGCCGGCACGATGCTCATGGACCTCGCCCATGCGGTGGGCTTCGAATCGGTCCAGCGCTACCAGGGGCTGGCGCGCGCCGACCGGCAGGTGAGCAAGACGCCGCTGGTGTTCTTCCTGTGCGCGCCCACCAAGGATGTCCGCTCGCTGAAGCCGATGGCGGACGCGGTGCGGTTTTCGCCGAGCCTCAAGCTCAGATTCCTGCCGCTGATCTATTTCGCCATCGATCCATCGGTCGATACGGTCAAGCAGTGCATCGCCATGGGGTTCGACGACGTGATCGCGCTGCCGATCGGCGGTGTCGATGTGAGCGACCGGATCGCCCGGCAGATAGGCCGCATCCAGACCTATTACGAAACCTCGACCTATTTCGGCCCCGACCGGCGCAACCGGACAGGCGGCCCGTCGCGCTCGACCGGCAGCGACCATGGCGGCGGACAGTTCCGGCGAATCGAAATCGTGCGCAATCCGGAAACCGGAATCGACGTGATCAGCGACGACCTGCAGGTTGTTCTCTGAATTTCCGAAAACGATTTCGATCTGAAACGATTTCGTTGACAGGTGGTCAGCTTTCGCGGGGCGCGTGAATCCTCTAGGTTCCGCCAACTCCTTACGAAAGCGCCATTTCCGATGAAGTTCGGCCTCGACCTCGCGCCCCACCACAAGGTGTTTGGCGCCTTCGGCATTTACTCGTTCACGATGGGGAACATCTTTCCCCGCTTCGCCGACCTCAAGAATGCGATGGGGGTGGAGGAGGGCCTGTTCGGGCTGGGGCTGATCGGCGCGCCGGTGGGGACGCTGATCTCGCTGACCTTCGCGCCGCCGCTGCTCGAAAAGATCGGCTATCGCCGCGCCATCCTGTTCCTGATCCCGATCCTGTCGCTGTTTTATGCGGTCACGTCGCTGGCGCCGAACCCCTACTGGTTCTTCGTGCTGCTGGTGCCCGTGGGGCTGACGCTGGGCTGCATCGAGATCATCCTCAATCTCGAGGCGGACCGCACCGAGCACCTTGTGGGCCGGCGCATCATGAACCGCGCGCATGGCTTCTGGAGCTTCGGCTTCTTCGCGGCGGGCCTGGTCGGCGGGGTGATCGCACAGTGGGGGCTGAGCCCGCAGGTGCACCTGTTCGCCATCATCCCGGTGTCGATCATCGGCACGCTGCTGCTGCTCGGCCGGTTCGAGCCGGCCCCTGCCCGCACCGGCAGCCATGCGGACGAGCCGAAATTCGCCGCGCCCACCGCCGGCATCATGGCGCTGGTCGCCGTGACCCTCTCGGCGATGGCGATGGAGGGTGGCTACATGGACTGGTCGGTGATCTACATGCACGACCTCTACAATTCGGTGCCGTTCACGGCGGCGCTGGCGGTGACGCTGGGCGCGCTGGCGCAGGCGATCACGCGGTTTTTCGCCGACGGCTTCGTCGAGCGCTATTCGCCGGTGCTGGTGTCGCGCGTGCTGCTCGGGGTGATGACGGTGGGCATCGTGCTGGTGTTCTATCCGATGGGCGAGTGGACATCGCTGCTGGGCTTTGCGCTGCTGGGCATCGGCTCTTCGGCGATCTTCCCGCTTGCCATGTCGGCGGCGGCGCAGCGCACCGACCGGCCCGCGGCGGTCAATGTCGCGGCGCTGGCGCAGACGTCGTTCGTCACCTTCCTCGTCGCGCCGCCGGTGCTCGGCTTCATTGCCCAGCACTGGGGCATCACCTGGAGCTTCGGCATCGGCCTGCCGCTGGTGATCCTGAGCTTTGCATTCTCCCACGTGCTGGGCCGCAAGCCGCTGCCGCATAAAGTCGACTGACAATGATCAAACCGCATTACCGCGTCTTCGCCTGCTTCTTCCTGTTCGCCTTCTCGCTCGGCGCGCTGCTGGCGCGGCTGCCCGACGTGCAGAGCAATCTGGGACTCGACAAGGCACAGCTCGGGCTGATGCTGATCGGCATGGCGATCGGCTCGCTGGTGTCGCTCAGCCTCGGCGCGCGCTGGGTCGACCGGATGGGGGCGCGGCTGACGGCGTTCGTGACGGTGATCGGAACGACGTTCTGCTACGCGCTGATCCCATGGCTGCCCAGCGCCTATCTGGTGTTCGGCACGCTGTTCGTGGCCGGCGTCCTCGCCGGGCTGCTCGAGATCAACCTCAACCTGGAGGCGGACCGGATCGAAGCGCAGATCAACAAGCGGGTGATGAACCGGGCGCATGGCATGTGGAGCCTGGGCTTCTTCGTGACGGCGCTGATCGGCGCCAATGTGCGGGAAGCGCAGATACCGGTGACCGTGCATACCGGCGTCGCGTTCCTCGTGGTCGTGGTGTGCTGCCTCGTGCTGCTGCCGGGGATGACGAACGCGCCGCACCGGCCCGACGCCAAGCCGCATGAAGAGGGCGAGCACCGCATCGCACTGCCCAATTGGGGGCTGCTGCCGCTGTGCATCATCGGCATTGCGGCGTTCCTGATCGAAGGGACGGGCATCGACTGGTCGGTGATCTATATGAGCGACGCGTTCGGCGTGACGCCGCTGATCGCCGGACTGAGCCTGACCGCATTCACCGGGATGATGACGCTGGGGCGGCTGTTCGCCGATCCGGTGGTGGAGCGGTTCGGACCGCGCGCGGTGGCGACGACGCTGCTCTCGATCGCGGCGGTGGGCAGCCTGCTCATCGGCGTCGCGCCGCACCCCTATGTGGCGATCCTCGGCTTTGCGATGATCGGGCTGGGCTGTTCGTGCGTGTATCCGCTGGCGGTATCGGCGGCGGCGCAGCGCACCGACCGGCCATCGGCGGTGAACGTTGCGGCACTGGCGCAGGTGTCGTTCGTGGTGTTCTTCCTCGGGCCGCCGCTGCTGGGCTTTGTGGCCGAGCATTTCGGCATCCGCGTCAGCTACCTGGCCGTACTGCCCTTCGTGGTCGCGGGACTGCTGCTGGGCGGCGCGCTCGAAAGCAAGCGGCGGCCGGCGGTCGCTGCAGGGGCCGATGCCTGAGCTGCCCCAGATTGTCGACCTGAGGCAGTCGCCGACGGCGCTGCGGGTGCAGCGCGGGGTGATGCGGCTGCTCCGCGCGACCTACGATTTCTGCTGCTTTGCCGAAGTGCCGCTGGCCAATGGACGGCGGGCGGACGTGCTGGGCGTGGGGCCCAAGGGCGAGATCTGGATCGTCGAGATCAAGAGCTCGCTGGTCGATTTTCGTGTCGATGCCAAATGGCCCAACTACAAGGACTATTGCGACCGCTTCTATTTCGCCAAGCCGCCCGAGCTCGACGCCGACATCTTCCCCGCCGATGAGGGGCTGATGGCGGCCGACCTGCACGGCGCCGAGATCCTGCGCGCCGCCAACGAACACCCGCTGGCGCCGGCACGGCGCAAGGCGATGCTGCTCAAGCTGGTGCGGCTGGGCGCCGACCGTGTGCATTTCCTGATGGACCCGCAATCGAGCGGAGACCCGTCGCTGTGACGCTCGACCGGGTGTTCCGCATCCGCGCGGTGTTCTTCATCCACGCGCTGGCGAGCGGTGGGCTCTATCCGCGCATTCCGCAGATCCAGCAGATGCTGGGCGTCGACGAGGCGACGCTTGGCCTGTTGTTCCTCGGCATGCCGCTGGGCGCGATCATGACGTTCCTGTTCGGCAGCCGGCTGATCGAAGCGTTCGGCACGCGGCCGGTGATTGCCCTCTGCCTGCCGCTGCTGCCGATCGGCACGGCGCTGCTCGGCGCCATCGCCTGGCCGCCACTGTTCTTTGCATACTTCATCGGCTACGGCCTCGTCTTCTCGCTGCCCAACACGGCGCTCAATGTGGAGGCCGACCGCATCGAGGCGGCAAGCGGCGCGCGGATCATGAATTCGTGCCACGGCGTGTGGAGCGTGGGCTATCTGCTGGCGACGCTGCTGGGAACGCTGGCCGAGGGCATTGGGCTGACGCCCATCCTGCATATGGGCCTCGTGGCGGTGGCGCTGGTGCCGGCGACGCTGTGGATCGTGGCCGGGCTCGACCCTGCCCCGCCGCGGCCGCATGCGGCGCAGGTGATGCGGCGGATCGCGCTGCCGACGGGCGCCGTGCTGCTGCTGGTGCTGTTCACGCTCGGACCGTCGCTGCTCGAAGGGGCGCTGCGGAACTGGTCGGTGATCTACATGCGCGACAGCTTTGGCGCACCGAGCTGGGTGGATACACTGACACTGCCGGTGTTCCTCAGCGCGCATGCGCTGGGCCGGCTCAATGCCGACCGCTTCGTGCTGCGGTATGGCATGGTGCGCGTGGCGCGTGTGCTGGTAACGCTGGCGCTGTGCGGCACCGCAATGGTGGTGCTGGCGCCCAATCTGTGGGTGGCGCTCGCGGGCTTCCTGCTGATCGGCGTGGGCGTGTCGACGGCCTATCCGATGACGACGTCGGCCGCGGCGCAGATCGGCGACAGGCCGGCAACGCTCAACGTGATGTCGCTGACGTTGTCGACGCAGGTGATCCTGCTTGGCGCTCCAGCCGCACTGGGCTGGGTGGCGCAACACTGGGGGATCACCAGCGTATTCACGGTGCTGCTGCCGGTGGTGGCGCTATCGGTGTGGCTGGCCCGGTTCCTGGTAGGACGACGCGCCTAGCCCGTGGCGCGGCGCTATTCCCCCGACGGCTCGCCGTGGATCACCGTTCCAGAGGCGGCGACCGGGGTGATGGGCGTCGGTACGGGAATGACCGGCGCGACGCCGAGCTTGTCCTTGAGGCCGGACATGAGGCGGAGGCGATCGGCGTCGGACGGCGCAGCCTGCAGCCGGGCGCTCAGATCGAGGATGAAGCTCGCATAGGCATTGTGCCAGTCGGCATTGATCTGGTTGAGATCGATACGGCGGGCGGCGGGCCTGACCACGGCTTCGACGCCACCGGCGCGTAGCTCCACCGCATCGTCGAGCAGTGGCAGGATAACCTGGTCGCCGGCGATGCCGGTGTCGAGCAGCGCCTGGCGCAGGGCGGTGCGCTCCTCGTCCTCGCCATGGGTGAGGAAGATGGCGCCATGCGCGGGGAGGCGCGCGCCGATCCACTTCATCAGCTCGCTATGGTCGGCGTGGGCCGAGTAGTTGCCCATGGAGCGGATGCGGGCGCGAACCGGCACTTCCTCGCCATGGATACGCACGGCTTTCGAACCGGACAGGATGATCTGGCCGAGGGTGCCGGGCGACTGGTAGCCGACGAACAGGACGGTGGCATTGGCGCGCGGCAGATTGTTGCGCAGATGATGCTTGATGCGGCCGGCGTCGGCCATGCCGGACGCCGACATGATGATGGCGCCGCCCTTGATCTGGTTGATCGCCTTGCTTTCTTCGACCGCCTCGACGATGTGGAAGCGCGGATCGGAGAACAGCTCGTCCGCACTGAGCGCGGTGTCATCGAACATGGTGGCGTATTTCTTGTAGACGGCGGTGACCTTGCTCGCGAGGGGCGAGTCGAGGAACACGGCGGAGGGCGAAATCTCGCCTTGCTTGATCAGCAGGCCGATGTCGTGCAGCAGCTCCTGGCTGCGCTCGACGGCGAAGGCGGGGATGACCAGATTGCCGCCGCGCTGCAGCGCCTCGTTGATCTCGACCTTGAGGGCTTCGCGACGCTCGAGCAGCGTGTAGTCCTGCCGCTCGCGCCCGCCATAGGTGGATTCGGAGAGGATGTAGTCGAAGCCGGACGGGGCTTCGGGGTTCTCGTAGAACACCTTTTCATCGGGACCGATGTCTCCCGAAAATAGGATGCGGACCGGCTTGCCGTCGCCGTCGAGCACTTCGACCTCGATGGACGCTGAGCCGAGAATGTGACCGGCGTTCCAGTAGCGGGCGCGGACACCCTTGCCCGGTTCGATCCATTTCTCGTAGTCGACGGTCTCGCGCAGATCGAGCGCCTTGCTGGCATCTTCCATGGTGTAGAGCGGGGTGGCCGGCGCTTCCTCGCGGCGGCCACGCTTGCGCGTTTCCTGCTCAGCCTCGCTCTCCTGGATACCGGCGGCATCGGGCAGCAGGTATTCGAGCAGGCCGGAGGTCGGGGGCGTGCACCAGATGGGCTTGCGATAGCCATTGGCGGTGAGCTTGGGGAGGAGCCCGGCGTGATCGATATGCGCATGGGTGAGCAGCAGGAAGTCGATGCCGCGCGGGTCGAAGGGCAGCGGCTTGTAGTTGAGGTCACGGACCGATTTGTTGCCCTGGAACATGCCGCAATCGACGAGGAACTGGCCCGCGGGATGAACGACGCGGTAGCACGAGCCGGTGACGGTGCCCGACGCGCCGTGGAAGTGGATTGTCACGGTCATGGCGAGCTCCGGGTGATGTGAAGGGGCGATGTCGGGTGAGTAGCCAAAAGCGAGTAGCGAATAGAGGGCGGTCGCAACGGCGTCGTTTCCCTATTCGCTACTGCTTACTTGGGGGCGCGCTTGGCGAGGATGCGCTGCAGGGTGCGGCGGTGCATGTTGAGGCGGCGCGCGGTCTCCGAGACATTGCGGTCGCACAGCTCGTAGACGCGCTGGATGTGCTCCCAGCGGACACGATCGGCCGACATGGGGTTCTCGGGCGGCGCGGGCGCATTCTCGCCGGTGGCGAGAAGGGCATTGATGACGTCGTCGGCGTCGGCGGGCTTGCTGAGATAGTCGACAGCGCCGAGCTTCACGGCGGTGACCGCGGTGGCGATATTGCCGTAGCCGGTGAGGACGACGACACGGGCATCGGCCCGCTTCTTGTGGAGGGCATCGACAACGTCGAGGCCGTTGCCGTCCTCGAGGCGGAGATCGACCACGGCGAAGGCGGGCGGGGCCGCTTCGACGGCGCTCAGGCCCGCGGCGACCGTGTCGGCGCTGCGCACCTCGAAGCCGCGCTTTTCCATGGCGCGCTCGAGGCGGGTGAGAAAGGCCTTGTCATCATCGACAAGGAGCAGGGTGCGGTCGTTGGCCGCCGCGAGGAGTTCGTCGACATTGCTCATTTGCTGCTCATTTAGGCGCTTGAGCGCCAAAACTCCAGCCTTCCCACCCTAACGTGAGTTGTCGATTGCGGCGCGCGGCCAGGTGATGGTCACCCGCGCGCCGCCGTCCTTGGCATTGCCGAAGGCAAGGCGCCCGCCGCTGCGCTCGAGCAGCGTCTTGGCGATGAAGATGCCAAGCCCGAGGCCGCCCGGCGCATCGCCTTCGGGTGCGGTGTTGCGGGCGCGGGTGGTGAGATAGGGCTCGCCCAGACGGGCCAGCAGATCCTCGGCAAAACCGGGGCCATCGTCGGCGATGACGACGGTGACGACGCCGCGGTCCCAGCTTGCATCGACATCGACGCGCGTTTTGGCGAAATGCGTGGCGTTTTCGATGAGATTGCCGAGACCATAGAGAAGGCCGGCGCTGCGCTTGAAGACCGGCTCGCCGGAATCGTCGGAAACCTCGATGAAGATCGATTTGCCGAGGCCTTCCAGTGGCTTGGCCACTTCCTCAATGAGCTCGCCCACGGGTAGGGCGGCGAAGGGGTCGCCGGATTCACCGCTGCGCAGGGAGCGGAGCTTAGCAAGAATGGCGCGGCAGCGCGCCGACTGCGCGATGATGAGGTCGACATCGTCGGCGAGCGGCCCGGGCGGAATGTCGGCCTTCATCTCCTTGGCCGCGAGGGCGATGGTGGAGAGCGGCGTGCCGAGCTCGTGGGCGGCGGCGGCGGCCAGGCCATCCAGCGCGCTCAACTGCTCGTGACGGGACAAGGCGAGTTCGGTGGCGGTGAGCGCGTCGGCGAGCTGTCGGGCCTCGTGAGCGACGCGGTTGGTGTAGGCGGCGACGAAGACGACGCCGCATACGATCGAGACCCAGACGCCTACGATGTAGACGCGATCGAAAGTGATCCGGCGCTCGGGGTCCCAGGGCAGCGCCATATGGATGATCGAAATGGCCGAGGCGACGACGATGGCGATGCCGGCAAGGATGAGGGTGGAGCGTTGCGGCAGCGTCGTCGCCGACACCGACACGGGTGCCAGGAGCAGCAGCGAGAACGGATTCTCGAGGCCGCCGGTGAGCGACAAAAGGGCGCCGAGCTGCAGCAGATCGTAGCCGAGTTGCAGCGTGGCGATGGTGGCCGAGGGCCGGTCATTGGCGCCGAAACGCAGGATCAACGCGAGATTGACCACCACCGAGAGGGCAATGACCGACAGGCACTCGACCAGCGGCAGCGGGTAGCCCAGCCCCCAATCGACGAACAGAACGCCGACGGTCTGCCCGATGATGGCCAGCCAGCGCAGGCCAACTAGGGTCGCAAGGCGCAGCGGGCGCCAGTTTCCGGGGAGAAACGCGCGATAATCGGTGCCCTGGCTCATGTCTCATGTCCGGGCATGGGAATCGTTCCGGACCCTTTCAAGAGCAAGAATCGGTGAGTCACTTTCTTGATCCCGTGAACGCTGGGGCCACATCCCAGTCGTTCGTGACTGGGAGAAAGACAATGAACACCGCGATTATCAAACCGCAATGGGGCCCCTTGACCATCGCCCTGATGGTTTTGGGGTTCGTCGTCTGGTGGCCGCTCGGCCTCGCCATGCTTGCCTACATTCTGTGGGGCGAGATGTTTGGCGGGTCGGCCGAAAAGGCGGAGGCCTGGGCTCAGAAGTCCAAGGCCTGGTGCCGCGACCAGAACTTCGGCAACCACAACAACAACCACCGCCACGGCGGCTGGCGCCAGTCGAGCGGCAATGCCGCGTTCGACGACTACCGCGCCGAGCAGCTCAAGCGGCTCGAAGAGGAGCGCAAGCGCCTCGACGAGGAGATCCACGCGTTCCACGAGTATATGCGGAACCTCCGCATGGCCAAGGACCGCGAGGAGTTCGACCGCTTCATGCGTGACCGCAGCGGCAACCGCGGCTTCGGCAGCGGCGAAGGCCCCAGCGGCCATTGACTGGACCAAACCGGGATGCGGCACGCCCATGTCCGCATCCCGCCTCCCCCTCCACTGTCTTCCCGGCAACCCCGATCCGATCGGGTTGCAACTGGCGTCTCCCGTCCCGGGGGCGCCTTTTTCGTCTTTTGGTGGCTTCTCGCATGGCGGCGAAGCGGCTAGCCTTTCGCCATGATCCCCCTGTTGCAGAAGCGCTGGCCGCCGGCCGCCGAAGTGGTGATCGACGGCGCACCCGTCACCATCTCGGTGAAGGTCTCCGACCGTGCCAAGAGCTACCGCCTGAGCCTGCCCAACAATGGCAAGCCGCTGCTGACCGTCCCGAAATTCGGCCGCTGGGGCGAGGCCAAGGCGTTCCTCGACCGCCACACCGAGTGGCTGGCCGAACGAATCGAGCTGTCGGCCAAGCCGGTGGCGTTCGTGCGCGGCGCCATCGTGCCGCTGCGCGGGATCAACCACCGGATCGTCCCCACCGGCCGGGTGCGCGGCGTGGTGGAAGTGGGCGAGCATGAGGGCGAACTGGCGCTGCTGGTGCCCGGCGATGCCGAGCATCGCGCAAGGCGGCTGACGGACTGGCTCAAGGACGAAGCCTCGGCGGAGCTCGAGAGGCGCTGCACGGTGCATGCGGGCAATCTGGGCGTGTCGTTCAAGTCGATTTCGATGCGCTCGCAAAGCACGCGCTGGGGCTCGTGCTCGTCGACCGGCAAACTCAACTTCAACTGGCGGCTGATCCTCGCGCCGCCCCATGTGCTCGACTATGTTGCAGCGCACGAGATCGCCCACCTCATCGAGATGAACCATTCGCAGGACTTCTGGGACGTGGTCGAGCGCACGCTTCCCACGATGGAACGCGGCCGCGAATGGCTGCGCGTCCATGGCCGGCAGCTGATGGTGTACGGGATCGAGGGCTAGCGGCTCAGTTCGGATTCGACGGCGGCGAGGAGTAGGGGAAGATAAGCGGAGTTGGCGCGGATGCCAAATCCCGCCGCGTCAGCAGGCCTTGGTCGCCAGCGGATAGATGATCAGGGCATTGAGGGAGACGGCAGCGTCTTCGGTGCCGCGCGTGCGCAACGAGGTGTTGACGCGCAGATTGATGTCGGTGCCGCAATCGGACCATTTGAGCTGGTCGTCGGGCACGGTGACGAAGCGGAGATAGCCCGAATCCATCGCGCCGTTGAGCGGCAGCTCGTTGATCTCGCCGGTTTCGCCGGCCGAGAAGGCTTCGACGCTGATGGTGGCGTCAAGGCCGCCGGGGAGCTTGGCAGCGCCGCGGAAGCCGACGGTGCGGACGGCGACGGAAACGCCGGCGGGCACGTCCACCGGGATAGCGATGGCGCAGGTCTTGCGATCGACGGCGCGACCGTTGTCGCCGACCTTGTAGGCGTCGAACACATAGGCGGCGGCCTGGTTGGAGAAGCCGCGAATGGCGATGCCGGTGCCGTCAGGGCAGCCCGAGCCACCATAGCCGGGTTCGCCGAAGCTGACTGCGGGGAGCGGCTCCTGCGCGCCCACATTGGTGGCGGACAGGGCGAGGAGAGCGGCGACGAGGGCGGCGTATTTCATGGCGTTGCTCCCACAATGAGTCGGACGATGATCCACCCTAGCGCGGCGCAGATGAACCTAAGCTGACTGATCAGCCGCCGCCGAAGATGCCTGAGAGCAGGTCACCGATGGTTTTGGCCGAACGCGGCTCGTCCTGGGCCGGCTGCTGCGGCTCGAGCGGCGCGATGCCCATATCGGTCGGCGCGGCGCCGATGACTTCGCCGCCGGCCGACTGCTGCGGCACCGGATTGCCATTGGCATCGACCATCTGGCCGATCGGATCGGCGCCGGTGAGCTGGTCGGCGGGGATGGCGGCCGAGGTCATGTCGGGCAGGTTGGAGGGCGGCAGGCCGACATGCGCCTTGGACATGAAATCGGACCAGATCTGCGTGGGAACCGTGCCGCCCGCGAGCTTGGTGGGCTTGTCGTCGTCATTGCCCAGCCAGACGCCGGTAACCATGCGGTTGGTGTAGCCCACAAAGAGCGCGTCGCGTGCCTTCTGCGAGGTGCCGGTCTTGCCGCCGATCTGCCAGCCCGAAAGGCTGGCGCGCTTGCCGGTGCCGATCTCGAGGGCGGTGGACAGCATGTCGTTCATTTCGCCCACGACGAGCGGGCTCACCACCTGGCCGGGGCCGGCTGGAACGGCGTCGTAGAGGACCTTGCCGTCGGCGGTTTCGATACGGGTGATGACATTGGCGATGACGCCCTGGCCGCCATTGGCGAAGGGGGCATAGCCGGCAGTCAGCTCGAGCAGAGACACTTCCTGCGTACCCAGCGCGATAGAGGGCACGGCCTGGAGCGGCGCGGAGATGCCCATGCGCTGGGCAGCCTCGACGACCTTGTCGGGACCAACGATCTGGGCCAGCTGGGCCGAGATGGTGTTGCGCGAATAGGCGAGGCCCTGACGCAGCGTGATCTCGCCCATGTACTTGCCGTCGGCATTCTCGGGCTGCCAGCCATTGATGTTGATGGGGGCGTCCTGAGCGATGGTGTCGGGCGTGTAACCGGCCTCCATCGCCGCCATGTAGACGAAGGGCTTGAAGGTTGAGCCCGGCTGACGGCGCGACGTGACGGCGCGATTGTACTGGCTCTGCTGGTAGTCGGCGCCGCCGACAACGGCGCGCACCGCACCATCGGCATCGATCGAGACGAGCGCGCCCTGGCTGAAGCCGAACTTGGGGCCTTCGGTGGTCACCGCTTCCTTGATGAGGAATTCGGCTTCCTTCTGCAGCTCCCAGTTGATGGTGGTGTAGACGATGACGTCCTGCTTGATGTCGCCGACATAGGCGGTGACGAGCCCCTCGACCCAGTCAGCGACGTAGGACTCGGCACCCATGACCTTGGTGCGCACCGACTGCGCCGGATCGATGGTGGCAGCCTGTGCTTCGGCCTCGGAGATGTAGCCGCTCTTGGCCATGGCCGAGAGAACGAGCTTCTGGCGGGCCTGGACGCGCGCCGGATCGCCCTTGGGGTTGAGACGCGACGGCGCCTGCAGGGAGCCGGCGAGAATGGCGGCCTCGCCGAGCGACAGATTGCGCGCCGACTTGCCGAAGTAGAACTGCGCGGCGGCTTCGATGCCGTACTTCTCGTGGCCGAAGTTCACGCGATTGATGTAGAGCTCGAGGATCTGGTCCTTGCTGTAATTGCGTTCCAGCCAGAGCGCGAGCAGACCTTCCTGCACCTTGCGCTCGAGATCCTGCTTGGGGGTGAGGAACAGGTTCTTGGCGACCTGCTGGGTGATGGTCGAGGCGCCGCGGGTGATGTCGCCGGCCTGGATGGACTCGACAGCGACCGAGGCAAGGCCGATGACGTCGATGCCGAAGTGTTCGTAGAAGCGCCGGTCTTCGATGGCGACGAAGGCCGCGGGCACGTATTCGGGCAGCTCGTGCAACGAGACCGCTTCGCCGCCGGACTTGCCGCGATTGGAGATCAACTGCCCGTCGGAGGCGAGGACGCGGATGTTGGGCGGACGCTCGGGCACAGCCCAAGTCGTCATCGAGGGCATCTGCATCCAGTAGTAGTAGACGACGCCGCCGGCGGCGATGCCACCGATGATCAGCAGCGTGATGCACCAGTAGATGAGCTTGCCGAACAGGCCCCAGAGGCTGAAGCCCTTGCGCTCGCGGCGGGAGCGGGCGGGCTTTTTCTGCTTGGGTGCCGGGGCACGGCCGCGCGCGCGCTGGGGCGGCTCATCGTCGGAATAATAGCCGGAGTCGAAATCGGCAAAGCCCGGCTCGATGCGCTGGCCTCGCGCCGACTTTTTCGCCTTGGCCTTGGCAACGGGTTTCGCGCGGCCGCGGGAACGGGACGAAGCGCCACCGATCCGGTCGTCGGGCGAAATCTCGAAATCCATAAACAGAGCCCCGGCGTTCTTCTTGCGCATGGCCAACCGGCAGACTCCAAGCGGAAAATGCGGGGACTCGCAAGACCAAGCGCAGCCCGGCTTTCGGCCGGCGCGAACCCCATCGTTCTTGAGGCTAAATGTGGCCGGTTTATGTGGGCTTAAAAGGGTTGGTTAACCCTTGTGGCCGGGCGGCAACAGGAACCGGGGCCAGGGTCGGAGCAGCCCTCTCCAGCGGCTTCGCCGGTTCCTTCCCCGCATCGCGGGGAGGTTGGCCGCACCTCAGCCAGCGGCCATCAGGTCGCCGGCTTTGAGACGGGCGACGTCGCGCAGGGGCGGAGCGCCGAAAGTGCGCGCGTATTCGCGCGAGAACTGGCTGGGGCTGTCGTAGCCGACGCGATGGCCGGCGGTGGCGGCATCAAGGGCTTCGGCCAGCATCAGCCGGCGGGCTTCCTGCAGGCGGAGCTGCTTTTGGTACTGCAGCGGGCTCATGGCGGTGACGGCCTTGAAGTGGACGTGAAGCGAGGACGGGCTCATGCGAGCCTCGGCCGCCACGGTTTCGATGGCGAAGCTGTCGCGATAGTTGGTCTTGATCCAGCCGATGGCGCGATTGATCTGCTGCAGGCGGCTCTCGGCCAGAGCAATCTGCTGCAATCGGGTTGCCTGGTCGGTCTGCAGCACGCGGTAGAGGATCTCGCGGATGACCATGGGGGCGAGGACGCGGATGTCGTCCGGGGAGCTCAGCAGGCGAACCAGCCGCGCGGCGCCATCGACCAGCTCGGGGGTCACGCGGCTGACCGACAAGCTGGCGTCGGCCTCGGCCGCACCGCCGGTGATGCCACCCACATCGATCAGCAGTTCGGTGATCGCTGCGGGCGAAAGGTCGAGCTTGAGGCAGAGATAGGGCTCCTCGGGGCTCGCCTCGGTGATCTGGCCGATGATGGGTGTGTCGGCGGTGACGACCAGGAACTGCTCGGCGTCGTAGCCCAGGACGCGATCGCCGGCGACCGTGCGCTTGCGGCCCTGCGCGACGATGCAGAGGGCGGGCTGGACGAGTCCATGACAGGGCTCGGATGGCCGCGAGAAGCGGATGAGCGTCAGGCCGGGAATTGGCGTTGCATGGAGCCCGTCGGCTGGCGCGAAGCGTGCAATTGCTGCCTGGAGGTCTTTGAGGTCGAGCATGGCCGGGATCCTATGTTTGCTGCGATGCTGAGATAGCATCTTGGGTCGTCGAGTCACGCGTGATTTTCTGATTTTGGAGGATCGTGCAATGATCCGGGAGGATCGATCTACCGCTTTCGGGCCAGCGGGATGCATATGAGCGTCACTGGCGACGAACGAGACGCCGATCAAGAAGCGAGGCCCGAAATGACAGTTCTCTCCACCCTCCTGAGCACCCTGGCCAGGATCGAGGCCGCTCTTTCGAGCATGGACAGGGCCATCCGCGAGATCGGCGACCGCGCCGGGCGCGGCGACCGCAACCGGCGCTGGATGAACGGCTGAGGGGCTAGGAATGCTGGCGGACGATCATGTGGGCATGTGGAGCAGCGCCGACGGCGCGGTCCGCAAGCTGCTACTGCCCAATGGGCGCTACCTGGCGCTGATCGCGGGCGGCGCGATCCGTCACCAGGGCGAGTATCGCGTGGTGGGATCGCGGATCGAATATTTCGACGATGCGGGGAAGACCGGCGCCGGAGTGTTCGAGGACGGCGTGATGGTCGGGGCGAGCGGGGTCCCGCTCTACCCCAAGGACATGCTCATGGCGGACGAGGATCTGTCGACGGTACTGGCCGTCAGCTCGCGGATGGGCGCGGCGTCGCTGGCCAGGTAGCACGCCCCGATTGTCATCCCGGCGACGGCGGGTTCCAGCCGGCGCGGGGATGACATCTGCAGGACGGGTTCAGCGCCAGCCCAGCGCCGGGGCGACGTGCTTGACCACCGACTCGATGACGTGGGCGTTGTAGTCGACGCCGAGCTGGTTGGGCACGGTCAGCAGGATGGTGTCGGCTTCCTGGATACCCTCGTCGCCGCGGAGCTGCTCGATGAGATTGTCGGGCGTGTCGGCGTAGGAGCGGCCGAAGGCGGCACGCTTCGTGGGCTCGATATAGCCGAAATGATCCTCGCTCGCGCCGCGGCCGAAATAGGCCTGGTCAAGATCGTTGACCAGCGGGAAGATCGAGCGACTGACCGAGATGCGCGGCGTGCGGGTGTGGCCCGCTTCTGTCCAGGCCTCCTTGTAGGCGCGGATCTGCTCGGCCTGCTGCACGTGAAACGGCTTGCCGGTTTCGTCGAAGACCAGCGTCGAGCTCTGGAGGTTCATCCCCATCTTGGCGGCCCATTGCACGGTGGGCGTCGAGGCGGCACCCCACCAGATGCGTTCGCGCAGACCCTCCGAGAAGGGCTCGAGGCGCAGCAGGCCCGGCGGATTGGGGAACATCGGCCGCGGATTGGGTTCGGCAAAGCCTTCGCCCTTCAGCACGTCGAGGAAGACTTCGGCGTGGCCGCGCGCCATGTCGGCATCGGTCTGCCCCTCGGCGGGGACGTAGCCGAAGTGGCGGAAGCCATCGATGACCTGCTCGGGCGAACCCCGCGAGATGCCGAGCTGCAGGCGGCCGCCAGCAATGAGGTCGGCGGCGCCGGCATCCTCGGCCATGTAGAGCGGGTTCTCGTAGCGCATGTCGATGACGGCGGTGCCGATCTCGATGCGCCTGGTCTTCGCCCCCGCCGCGGCGAGCAGCGGGAAGGGCGAGCCGAGCTGGCGGGCGAAATGGTGGACGCGGAAATAGGCGCCGTCGGCGCCAACGTCCTCGGCCGCGACGGCAAGGTCGATCGACTGCAGCAGCGCGTCTGAGGCAGAGCGCGTACCCGAATGAGGGGAAGGCGACCAGTGGCCGAAGGAGAGGAAGCCGATTTTCTTCATGGGTGATATCCCTTGTTCCGGCTCTATCTAGGTGCTTGCCGCCGGCGCGACTGGTGCGGCGCGCTGGAACAGTGTGTTGCCGGATCGGAACCGGCGCGGCCCTAGATGTCGAGGTTCGCGACGTTGAGGGCGTTGGCCTGGATGAACTCGCGGCGCGGCTCGACCAGGTCGCCCATGAGCTCGGAGAAGAGGCGATCGTGGTCGTCAGAATCCTTGATCTCGACCTTGAGCAGGGTACGCACGTTCGGATCGAGCGTGGTTTCCCAGAGCTGCCCGGGGTTCATTTCGCCCAGTCCCTTGTAGCGCTGCAGCGATATACCCTTGCGGCCGGCGCCGGACACGGCGGCGAACAGTGAGGAGGGACCGTAGACCGGCGTGGTGGCGTCCTTGCGGACGATCGAAGCGACGCCACGATAGAGATCGCCGGTGCGCTCGATCATCTGGCGCATCTTGCGCGCATCGGCCGAAGCAAGAAGGCCCGCATCAAGCTCGTGGCGCTCGGTGACGCCGCGCACGACGCGCGACAGCACGATACCGCCCTGCCCGTCGGACTCCGCCACCCAGCCGCGCTCGACCTCGTCGGACACGCGGTCCATGCGGTTGGCGAGACGCTGCGCGATCTCGGGAAAGCGCGCCGGATCAGCGATGGCGTCGGGATCGAGCGCGCCGACGATGGCGGCTTGCTCGAGGATGGCACGCGAATAGCGGGTGTTGAAGCTTTCGACCTGATGGACGATGTCGCGCGCCTGATTGGCGATATCGAGAAGATCGGCACCGGCGTGGACACTGCCGGCCTGCGTGGTGAACCGCGCCTCGTCGGTGCCACCGGTGATGAGATAGTCCTCGAGCGCCCGTTCGTCCTTGAGATACTGCTCGGAAGAACCGCGTTTCACTTTGTAGAGCGGCGGCTGGGCGATGTAGATGTGGCCGCGGTCGATCAGCTCGCGCATCTGCCGGTAGAAGAAGGTGAGCAGTAGCGTGCGGATATGCGCGCCGTCGACATCGGCATCGGTCATGATGATGATGCGATGGTAGCGCAGCTTGTCGATGTTGAACTCTTCGCGGCCGATCGAGGTGCCCAGCGCCATCACCAGATTGCCGATCTGCTCGGACCCGAGCATGCGATCGAAGCGGGCGCGCTCGACGTTGAGGATCTTGCCGCGCAGCGGCAGCACGGCCTGATTGCCGCGGTCGCGCCCCTGCGTGGCGGAGCCGCCGGCGGAATCGCCTTCCACCAGGAACAGTTCCGACTTGGCCGGGTCCTTCTCGGAGCAGTCCTTGAGCTTGCCGGCGAGGAAGTTGACATCGAGCGCCGACTTACGGCGGGTAAGCTCGCGCGCCTTGCGCGCCGCCTCGCGGGCGGCAGCGGCTTCGGCGACCTTGCCGACGACGGTGCGCGCCTCGGCCGGATGCTCCTCGAACCATTGCTGCAGCTTGTCGTTGACGACATTCTCGACGGCCGGACGGACTTCCGAGGAGACCAGCTTGTCCTTGGTCTGCGACGAGAATTTCGGATCGGGCACCTTGACCGAAAGCACCGCGGTCAGGCCTTCGCGCGCGTCCTCGCCCGACAGGGCAACCTTCTCGCGCTTGAGGATGCCCGAGGTCTCGGCATAGGTCGTGACCTGGCGCGTCAGCGCCGCGCGGAAGCCGGCAAGGTGCGTGCCGCCATCGCGCTGCGGGATGTTGTTGGTGAAGCAGAGCACGTTCTCGTGGTAGGAATCATTCCACCACATTGAGAGCTCGACGGTGATGCCGTCTTTGTCCTGCGTCAGGTAGATCGGCGCTCCAATGAGCGGGGTCTTGGCGCCGTCGAGATAGCGCACGAAGGCTTCGAGGCCGCCTTCGTAATGCAGCTCGGTCTCGACCTTTTCGGGATGGCGGAAGTCGCGCAGAATGATGCGCACGCCCGAATTGAGGAAGGCGAGTTCGCGCAGGCGGTGCTCGAGCGTCTTGTAGTCGAACTCCACCATGGTGAAGGTGGCGGGGCTGGGCAAGAAGGTCACCTCGGTGCCCGAGCGCCCTTCATAGGTGCCCGCGGTCATGACCTGGGCGTAGCTGCCCACCTGCCTGAGCGGCGCGTCGGCGTCGCCATGGGTGAAGCTCATTTCGTGGATTTCGCCGTCGCGGCGGATGTTGAGCCTGAGCCAGATCGAGAGCGCGTTGACCACCGACACGCCCACGCCGTGGAGACCGCCCGAGACCTTGTAGGAGTTCTGGTCGAACTTTCCGCCGGCATGGAGCTGGGTCATGATGACCTCGGCCGCCGACACGCCTTCGCTCTTGTGGATGGCGGTGGGAATGCCACGCCCATTGTCGTTGACCGAGCAGGAGCCGTCCGGGTTGAGCGTGACCGTGACGAGATCGGCGTGGCCGGCAAGGGCCTCGTCGATGGCGTTGTCGACGACCTCGTAGACCATGTGGTGCAGGCCCGAGCCATCGTCGGTATCGCCGATATACATGCCGGGACGCTTGCGAACGGCATCCAGCCCCTTCAGCACCTTGATGGAATCGGCGCCGTATTCGTTTTCGTTCGGCGCGGCAGCGGGTTCAGCGGGCGTGGTCAAATGTGCTCCGAATCAGCGGGAAACGCTGGGTCAAACCGGTCTAGCGGATCGGGGGAAGTTACCCAATGGAAATGGCGATTTTTGGCCCGATTTCAAGGGGATTTGGGCGTGCCGGACCGCCCCAATCCATCCCGCAATTCCGGCTGGTGCAGGGGACGGCACCGGACGCAGAGCCGAAGCTATTTCAGCTTGAACGCCGGACTATAGGGACTGGCTGGATTGACGTCGTATTCGACCATTTTCATGCAGTGCTGGGCTTCGGAGTGCTCGCTGCCCGAGTGCCAGCGACCGTCGATCAGGACGACATCGGTGATCTCCGCAAGTTTGAAGCATTTCCAGTCGGCTTTGCCGATTGGCCCTTTGCTCGTCGTGCCGCCGAACTGGAAGACGAGCGCCTTTTCCTCGAGACCGGTGCGGCCCAGCATCACCGGACAGATTTCGCGCCGATGGCCCTGATAGACGCAGGCGACCGGCCGCCGTTCTCGCATGGCCTCGAGCAGCAAGGCGTGGACGGCGCTAGGCATTGAGCCGGCCGTCGCGCACGGTGACGCGCTGGGCGCGGTCGCCGAGGGCATCGAACAGCATGGGGTCGGTGCCGGTCATCAGGCACTGGGTGCCGAGTGCATCCAGAGCGGCAAACAGCGCGGCGCGGCGATCGGGATCGAGATGGGCGGCGATCTCGTCGAGCAGCAGGAAGGGCGTGATGCCGGTGCGCGCGGCGACGAGGCGCGCATGGGCGAGGATGAGCCCCACCAGCAGCGCCTTCTGCTCGCCGGTGGAGCCGAGGGCGGCGGGCATGCCCTTCTGCGCGTAGAGCACGTCGAAATCGACGCGGTGGGGTCCGCTGACGGTACGGCCGGCGGCGCGATCGAGCGCGCGGGTGCCGGCCCAGAGCGCCTTGAGCTCGGCTTCGAGATCGGGCGAGGAGGCCGGCTCGTGGCGATCGTCGAAGAGCGGCGTGAGGGCCACCGCGGCGGCCGGGAAGGCGGGATCGGGCGCGCCGGCTTCGATCATGGCGCGGAGGTGCGCCACGGCGTCGGCACGGGCGAAATGCAGCGCAGCGGCGTGCGCGGCCATTTCGGCTTCGAGGGCGTTGAGCCAGAGCGGATCGGCGCTCTCCTCGAGCAGCCTGTTGCGCTGCCGCATGGCCGATTCATAGGAGCTGGCGGTCGAGGAGTGCGACGGCACGAGGGTGGTGACCAGCCGGTCGAGAAAGCGGCGGCGATCGCCGGCGGGGCCGGTGAACAGACCGTCCATGGACGGGGTGAGCCAGAGGAGGCGGAGGTAGTCGCTCATCTCCTCGATCGAGCGCGCGTTGGCGCCGTTGATGCGCACACGGCGGCCGCCCTCAGTGGCGGCGCCGGTGCCGATATCGGCCGGGCCGTCTGGGGTCTCGATGGTGGCGGCGACCGCCCAGGGCTGGTCGGACGCCTGGTTGCCCACCGTATCGAAGCTGGCGCGGCGCAGGCCACGACCGGGCGAAAGCAGCGAAACGGCCTCGAGCAGGTTGGTCTTGCCCGCGCCATTGGGCCCGGTCAGCACCAGATGGCGGCCGTCGAGATCGAGCGCGGCAGCGGCGTAGTTGCGGAAGGCGCTCAGACGCAGGCGCGAAAAGTGGCGGGCAGTCATAGCGAATAGTGAGTAGCCAATAGCGAGTAGGGAAGGAACGAGAAAACCCTATTCGCTACTCGCTATTGGCTATTCGCTGCTCACACGCGCATCGGCATCAGCACGTAGAGGGCCCGGGCTTCGCCATCTTCCTTGACCAGCGTGGGCGAGCCGGCGTCGTTGAACAGGAACACGGCGTTGTCGGATTTGATTTGACCGATGATGTCGAGAAGGTATTTGGCGTTGAAGCCGATCTCGAAGGTTTCGGGCTCGAACTCGACGGCGATTTCCTCTGTGGCGGTGCCGTGGTCGGGGTTGGTGACCGAGAGTTCGAGATTGCCGTCCTTGACGGAGAGCTTGACGGCCTTGCCGCCCCGGTCGGACGCGATGGTCGAGACGCGGTCGACGGCGACGGCGAAGCTGGCGCGGTCGACATTGAGCTGCTTGTCGTTGTTCTTGGGCGTGACCCGGTCGTAGTCGGGGAAGGTGCCCTCGATGAGCTTGCTCAGCAGCACCACGCCATCGAGCGTGAAACGGATCTTGGTGTCGGAGACTTCGACCTGGACGTCGCCGTCGGCGCCGTCGAGGAGCTTGAGCACTTCGCCGACGGTCTTTTTGGGGATGATGATGCCGGGCATGCCGCGGGCGCCCGCCGGCGACGGCGTCTCGGCGCGCGCCATGCGGTGACCGTCGGTGGCGACGGCGCGCAGCACGGTCTCCTTGTTGACCTCGAGCGTGTGCACATAGATGCCGTTGAGGTAGTACCGCGTCTCCTCGTTGGAGATGGCGAACTGGGTGCGCTCGATGAGCTCGCGCAGCGTGGTGGCGGGCATCGAGAATTCGTGGCTGAAGGTGCCCGATTTGAGGTCGGGGAAGCTGTCGGGCGAGAGGCACGCCAGATGGAAGCGCGAACGGCCGGAGGTGAGCAGCATCTGCTCGCCGCCCTCGGTTTCGAGGCGGACTTCGGCGCCGTCGGCGAGCTTGCGGATGATCTCGTAGAGGGTGTGGGCCGGAACGGTGGTGGTGCCGGCGGTTGCGACCATGGCGGGGACGCTCTCGGTGACCTCGATGTCGAGGTCGGTGGCGCGCAGATCGACCCGGCCGTCACCAGCCTTGAGCAGCACGTTGGCGAGGATGGGGTAGGTGTTGCGGCGCTCGACCACGCGATGGACATGGCCCAGCGACTTCAAAAGTGCGTTGCGCTCGAGTGTGACTTTCATCCTACGCTACCCCCGACGGCCCGGCAGCCGCGAAAAACCTTGGAAATCCGGGCCGCGACCTTGGCAATTCGGGGCCCGAAAGGCAAGGGCGGGAGCCCCGGGAGGCACCCGCTTTCACGCGATTTTGGGGTCCATTTCCGGCTAGTCGAGCCCGAGCCGATTGAGCTCGCGCTCGATCTCGGCCATCCGGCGCTCCACCTCGGTCTCGGCAGGCCTGAGGCGCGCCATGACGCGCTCCCAACTGGCCTCATTTTCGGCTCCGCTGGAGGCCGATGCCTCGGGACGGGACCAATGGCGGACAGCCCGCCTCACGCGCAGCACCATACGCGGCAACACTCGACGCAAACTCCAGAACGCAAACTAACGCAAGTCGGCCGGGGCATTGCCCCGCCCGGTCATTCCTCGAGCATGCGCTTGAGGAGCTCGATCTCCTGGGTGAGATCGGCATCGTCCTTCATCATCTGCTCGACCTTGCGGACCGAGTGGAGGACGGTGGTGTGGTCGCGACCGCCGAAGCGCCGGCCGATCTCGGGCAGCGAGCGCGAGGTCAGTGACTTGGCCAGATACATGGCGATCTGGCGCGGACGCACAACGTCGCGCGAGCGGCGCGAACTGAGGAGCTCGTTGCGCGGCACCTTGTAGTGGCGCGAGACGATGCGCAGGATGTCCTCGATACGGACGCGCCGTGCTTCGCGGGCCCGCACGAGGTCGGCCAGCGTACGCTCGGCCAGCGCCACGCTCACCGGCTCGTTGGTGAGCTGGTTGGCGGCGACGAGGCGATTGACCGCGCCGTCGAGGTCACGGCCGTGGCTCACCACGATACGCGAAATGTAGTCGATCACCGCCGGCGGGAAGTGGACGCCGAAGCGGGCCTGTGCCTGCTCGGCACGGCGGACCACGATGGCCCGGCGCAGGTCCATGTCGAAGCCGGTGATCGGCACGACGAGCCCGCCGCTGAGGCGCGACCGCACGCGCTCATCGAGCATTTCGAGATCGCGCGGCGGCGCGTCGCCGGCAACCACCACCTGCTTGGCGCCAGTGAGCAGCGTCCCCAGCGTATGGCCGAACTCGGTGGCCGACTTGCCCTGCAGGAACTGCATGTCGTCGATGAGGAGAAGATCAACGCGACGGAGCCAGTCCTTGAGCGCAATGGCCGACTGGCGCTGCACCGCGGTGATGAAATGGTACATGAAGTGATCGGCCGTCAGATAGACGATGTTGCGACCCGGCTCGGCCGCGCCGGCAGCCCATGCGATGGCATTGAGCAAATGCGATTTGCCCAGGCCGACGGTCGAATGGATGTAGACCGGATTGAAGCTGACGGTGCCATTGAGGGCCGCACTCGCGACCTGCCTGGCGATCCCCAGCGCGATCTCGTTGGAGGCGCCGGGCAGGAAATTGTCGAACGTCATTTTGGGATCGAGGGCGGAGCCTGCCAGGGCATCGCCCCTGGGAGCTGCGATGTCGCGCTGCGGCTTGGCCAGCGGCGTCGGATCTGCCTCGGGTTCGACCGCGATCTCGGCGGCCTTCTCGATCTTCTTGACGGGCTGGCCGTTGACGCGAACGGTCAGGTGCAGACGGCCAATCTCGGAGTTCTCGGACTTGAAGACCTCGAGAATCTTGTCGGCGTAGTTGGACTGAATCCACGAGCAGAGGAAGCGCGTGGGAACGCTCAGATGCGCCTTGCCATCGACGATCTCTTCGAGCTCGAGACGGGCGAACCAGGAGTTGAAGATATCCTCGCCAACCTGGGCGCGGAGGCGGGCACGTACCCGCTGAAACAACTCACCCTCGCTTCGCCCATCGCCCATCGCCGCTATCAGTCCCTGTTTGTTGCCGCTCCTCCCGCCATTTGTTTGCCCCATGCCCTCGCCTGCACCGCCAATGCCTGCCGCCATCTGATTGCCTATCTGCCCCGCTCGCCGATAGGAGCCCTTCTGGGCTCGCTTTCCGAAGTTACCAACACTGCCTGCCGTTTCGGCAGACAAATTCACTGACCTGCCGCCCGATACGCTAGCGACTGGACCTACTCACGCTACACTGGACCGGGAAGGAGGACGCCCCGGCTTCGCCTCATCTACGCAAAGCGACGATGAAAATGATCACACCCAACACTGCCGCAAAGTCCGAGGCTCCGATCCATTTCGCTTCACTCGTGAAGAGTGGAACCGCATGGATTCTTTGCCGCCTCCTGACGCCTGTCACCTGCTAACGCGGGACCCTGAAAGTCCGTTGCTCTCAACCAACGAGGCGCATCTTAGACCGCTTGTTTTTTGGCGTGCAACACGAGTCTTTTTCGGTGGGCAGCTTGACTCTGAGAGCCATTTTGGGTGCCGGGAATTTGGTTTTTTGGAGCCGGTCCCGGAGGCACTAAACCAAGGCTCTGTGACTCAATGACGATTCAATCGCACAGGGGACTTGTGGAGCGACGTTCCAGATTTCGGGCAAGGGGGAGATTCAGAAAGATTCATCTCACCTTCGGGAGAGACCGCAGTCGATGGTGCGGCGGAACGCCCTCAGATTCAAGCGTTTGTGCGATAGGTACCCGGTGTCGCAGAGAAGACACACACGCGTCATGTGACAGCGAACCGGTCTCCCGAAAAACAAAAGGCTCCCAAGCGGGAGCCTCGTGCAAACGTCACCGATGAGGATCGGATCAGGCCTTGAGGGCCTTCACGCGGTTGTTGAGGCGGGAGACTTTCCGCGCCGCGACATTGGCGTGGACGATACCCTTCTGCGCCGAGCGGGCGATCTCGGGCTCGGCCGCCTTGAGGGCCGCGACGGCGTCCTCGTGCTTGCCGCCGGCGATGGCTTCCTCGACCTTGCGCAGGAACGTGCGCATGCGCGAACGACGCGACTTGTTGATCTCGGTGCGCGCCGCGATCTTGCGGGCAGACTTCTTCGCCGACGAGGTATTGGCCATGCGGTCCTCTTTATCCGGCGCGCCGCTTCCGTCGCGAGCAACACCGGAGATGAAATGAAATCGGCGGCACCGGGCCGCCAAAGCTGGCGTGCATATAGTCGGGGGCGACGGTGCCGTCAACTTGAATCCGGCCGCATCGCCAGAAGGTCAGGGCTTCTGGCACACCGGACAGAAGAAAGTGGAGCGGCCGGACTGGACGATACGCTTGATGGTTCCGGTGCAGCCAGGGGTATGGCAGGGCTGGTTTTCGCGATCGTAGACGTCGAAACGGTGCTGGAAATAGCCCGAACTGCCCTCGGCATCGCGGAAATCACGCAAGGTTGAGCCTCCGGCCTCGATGGCGTCTGTCAGCACGCCGCGGACCCCGTCGGCGAGCAGTTCCAACCGGGCGGAGGGCTTCCCCGACTTGAGGACGAGCTTTTTGGCCTCCGTGGTAGGCCGGATATGGGCGCGCCAGAGGGCCTCGGAGACGTAGATATTGCCCAGCCCCGCGACGACGCGCTGGTCGAGCAGGGCCGCCTTCATCGGGGCGGATTTGCCGCGGAAGCGGGCCGCCATCTCGATGGCATTGAACTGGTTGCCGAGCGGCTCGGGACCGAGGCCCTCCAGATAAGGGGAGTCCTCCTCATGCTCGAACACGTCCATGAAGCCGAAACGGCGGGCGTCCGAATAGATCAGCGTCAGCTTGCCGCGAACCGGGTGAGTGAGCAGCATGACGACGTGGTCGTGCTTTTCGTCCTCGCCCGGTTCGTAGTAGCGCGAGGGCTCCTTGAACTTGCCCTCAGCGAAGCGGAAGGCGCCGGTCATGCCCAGATGGCCGAGCCAGGTTTTGCCGCCGGAGAGGCGGAAGAGCAGGTATTTCGCGCGGCGGCCGACGGCGGTGATGATCTCGCCCTCAAGCGCCGTAACGAAGCCACGCGGGAAGGGAAAGCGCAGGTCCTTGCGGTTGAGGACAACCTTCTCGATGCGCGCGCCTTCAAGATAGGGCGCAAGGCCGCGGCGAACGGTTTCGACTTCGGGCAGTTCCGGCACGTGAGGTCCCTTAACAGTGCGCCGCTATGGTCAATTCCAACCCGGCACCGTCTTCTATATAGAGACGGCCAACCGACAAAGGCTGACAACAATGGCTGAAACCACGCATTTCGGCGAACGCACCGTGCCGCTCGACGAGAAGCAGGCGCTGGTCGACAAGGTGTTCCACGACGTGGCCGACCGCTACGACCTGATGAACGACCTGATGTCGGGTGGCGTGCACCGGCTCTGGAAGGACGCCATGGTGGCACGGCTCGCGCCGCCCAAGACCGGCAGCGTGCCCTATCGGGTGCTCGACATGGCAGGCGGCACCGGCGACATCGCCGAGCGCATCCTCAATGCGTCGGTGGGCTACGCCGAGGTGACCGTCAGCGATATCAATGCCGACATGCTGCGGGTGGGCGCCGAGCGGGCCAAGGACTGGCGCTTCGGCATGCAGGCGAAGTTCGTCGAGGCCAATGCCGAAGAGCTGCCGTTCGAGGACGAGTATTTCGACGCCTACACGATCGCCTTCGGGATCAGGAACGTGCCACGCATCGAGCGGGCCCTGAGCGAGGCGTTTCGTGTGCTCAAGCGCGGCGGGCGCTTCCTCGTGCTCGAATTCTCGGCCGTCGACATTCCCGGCTTCGACCGGCTCTACAAGGAGTGGAGCGACCGCGCGATCCCGCCGATCGGGCGCGTGGTGACGGGCGACGCGCAGCCCTACCAGTATCTCGTTGAGTCCATCCGCAAGTTCCCGCCGCCCGCCAAGTTTTCGGGCATGATCGAAAAGGCGGGCTTCAAGCGCGTGACGCATACCGCCATGAGCGGCAACATCGCGGCGCTGCATGCCGCGTGGAAGCTCTAGCGCATGGGTCTTGCTGCAACTTTCCGGCTCTTGCGCGCGGGGTTCATTCTCGCGCGCGAAGGGGCGCTGTCGGTGATCGACCCCAAGGCGCTGCCGCCGGTGATGAAGACCGGCGTCCGGCTCGGCCGGCTGTTGGAGCGGCGCAGCGTGAAAAAGCGCGGGCCGGTCGAGAACCTTCGCCACGCGCTTTACGCGCTCGGTCCGACCTATGTGAAGATCGGCCAGACGCTCGCGACGCGGCCCGACATCGTGGGCGCCGATGTGGCGGCGCATCTTGCCCTGCTGCAGGACAAGATGGAGCCGTTCGACTTCGCGCTGGTGCCGGGGCTGCTGAGCGAGGCGCTGCATGAGCGGGCAGCCGACCTGACCGAGATCTCTCCGCCGATCGCAGCGGCGTCGATCGCGCAGGTGCACCGGGCCGTGCTGGTGACGGACGGGCTGCGCAAGGACGTGGCCGTCAAAATCCTACGGCCGGGGATCAAGGCGCGGTTCCGCGCCGATCTCGAGGCGCAGTATGCGGGTGCGGCGCTGGCCGAGCGCTGGGCGCCCGGCTTGCGGCGCCTGCGTCCGACTGATGTCGTCAAGACGCTGGACCGTTCCGCGCGGCTCGAACTCGACCTCAGACTGGAGGCCGCGTCGATCTCGGAGATGGCCGAGAATATCAAGGAGGATGACGGCTTCATCATCCCCGGGGTGAGCTGGGATCACACGGCCGAAACCGTGCTGACGACGAGCTGGGTGGACGGCATTCCGATCCGCGACGTCGAGGCGATCGATGCGGCGGGACTCGACCGCAAGGAACTCGCGCGCATCCTGCTGCAGAGCTTCCTGCGCCATGCGGTCCGCGACGGTTTCTTCCATGCCGACATGCACCAGGGCAATCTGTTCGCCGATCGCCATGGCAAGGGGATCATCGCGGTCGATTTCGGCATCATGGGCCGCATCACGCGCAAGGAGCGGCGCTTCCTCGCCGACATCCTCTACGGCTTTATCACGCGCGACTACCGCATGATCGCGCAGCGGCATTTCGACATCGGCTATGTGCCGCGGCACCAGTCGGTGGACGATTTCGCGCTGGCGCTGCGCTCGATCGGTGAGCCGCTGCAGGGACGCACGGCGACCGACATCTCGATGGCCAAGGTGCTGGGCCAGTTGTTCGCGACGACCGAGCTGTTCGACATGCAGACGCGGCCCGAGCTGGTGCTGCTGCAGAAATCGATGGTGCTGGTCGAGGGGGTGAGCCGCATGCTCGACCCGCAACTCAACATCTGGACCGTGGCCGAGCCGGTGGTGGGCGATTTCGTGCGGCGGGAAGCCGGGCCGATCGGCCGGATCGAGGATCTGCGCGACCACGCCAATGTGGCGCTCGACACCATCGGCAGGCTGCCGGGGCTGGTGACCCGCGCCGAGGCGGCGCTGGACGATTACGACACGGAAAAGCGCTCGCCGCAGCGGAAAACGACGCGGCGACTGCTGATCGCAGCCTTCTGGCTGCTGGCGCTGATCGCCGCGGCACTTATCGTTCAAACCTTCCGCTAGCGGTTCAGGTGGCATTCATTCATCGGGCGGCAGACAGGCGCGGCGCTTGAAGCCCTGCGTTGCCGGCCTTATACACTGGCCCTCGTTCGGCGGGCGCGCGAACCCAGAGGGCTTACACACCATGAACTTTTCACCGATCGGCAAAATCGCCGGCGTACTTGCGCTGACCATTGGTCTTGCCGGCTGCGTGGACATGACCCAGGACATCAAGGTCACGTCTACCACCACCGCCGACCTGACCGTGACCACCACGATGAGCGCCGACATCTATCCCATGATCAAGGCAGGCGCCGCGGGCGAGGACGCCGAGCCCTTCTGCCAGGAAGAGGGCTCGACCCTGACCGAGAATGCCGACGGCAGCGCGACCTGCGTGATGACCTCGTCGGGCGCGTTCGACGACCTCAAGTATGACGAGGACGATTCGAGCTCGAAGCCGGTCTTCACCGCCAATCCTGATGGCACCGTTCGCGTTGCGATCGAGACCAAGGGCATGATCGGCGACCTGGGCGCCGAGCAGGACGAGCAGACCAAGGCCATGCTGCAGCAGCTCTTTGCCGACCGCTACCTAACGCTGCGCTTCGGCGGCGCCGAAGTGGTCGAGACCAACATGGACGAAGTCGGCGACGGCTATGCCGAAAAGAAGCTGCCGTTCCTCGACCTGATCAACGGCACCATCGAGCTTCCCGAAGAGCTCTACGCCGTCGTCCGGCCGTAACGGCACTTCATGAGCGGCCGGATCGACATCGCACTGACGTATCTCGATCATGGCCGCGGGCTCGATCTGCCCAGGCAACAGACAGCGGGGGCGGCGGGAGTGGACCTCCTCGCCGCGCTCGGCATTTCCGAGGTCGTCACAATGGCGCCAGGGGCGCGGGCCATCGTGCCCTGCGGCTTTGCGATGGCGCTGCCCACCGGCTACGAAGCCCAGGTGCGGCCGCGTTCCGGCCTTGCCGCCAAGCATGGCGTGACGGTGCTCAACACGCCGGGGACGATCGACGCGGACTATCGCGGCGAGGTCAAGGTAATCCTCATCAACCATGGCGGCGAGCCGTTCGAAATCCGCCGCGGCGACCGTGTCGCGCAGATGGTGGTGGCGCCGGTGAGCGCCGTAGGCTTTTCGGAGAGGGAGACTCTCGATGACACTGAACGTGGTGCAGGCGGTTTCGGCTCGACTGGCCGCTAGCCTCGTGATCGCAGCGGGGCTTGCTGCCCCCGCGGTGGCCGGCGACCGGGCCATGATCGAACTCATCGGCTATTCCACCGAGGGCAACTATTTCGCCTTCGAGGAGTACGGCATCCAGGACGGGTCGGGTTTCCCCTACTCCAACATCTATGTCGTGGACATCAGGACGGACAGCTGGATACCGGGCTCCCCGTTCCGCGCACGCCTTGATGAGGACGGCGCCAACACTGCGCGAGCGCGCCAGGAGGCGCGCGAGCTCGCCGCCGAGGCGATCGACGGACTCGACATCCATGCGCCCGCCCAATTCATCGCGCTCAATGGCGACGGCGAGCCGGTCGACGGCAAGACCCTCGATTTCGGCGCGGTCGGCTGGGACCCCGGGGCGATCGTCGGCATGAACCGGCTGACGCTCGAGACGTTCGATGCCGACAGTCCGACGGATTGCGAAGCGCTGATCGGGGAGAAGGCCAAAGGCTACCGGCTGACGCTGGAGAGCGGACGCGTGGCGCCGGTCGTCCTGCACGAGGACGGCGCGAAGCTACCCAACTCCCGCGGCTGCGCGATGGACTACCGAATCTTCGGCGTCGTGACCGGAGACGCGCTGACGGTGCTCGACGGCGCGATGGTGATCGTGTCGGTCTATCCGTTCGGCTTCGAAGGACCGGACCGGCGCTTCCTCGCCGTACCGCTGGGCCAATGAGCCTGAGCGCGGACGAGACACGCCGCTATGCCCGGCACCTCGTGCTCAAGGATATCGGCGGCGCGGGGCAACAGAAGCTCAAGGCGGCGCGTGTCGCGGTGATCGGCGCGGGTGGCCTCGGCAGCCCGGTGATCGCCTATCTCGCCGCGGCGGGCGTTGGCACGATCGGCGTCGTCGACGACGACCATGTGAGCGTCAGCAATCTGCAGCGGCAGATCGTCCATCGGACCGAAGATGTCGGCGCCGGCAAGGCGGCCAATGCGGGCCGGTTCGTGGCGGCGATAAACCCGCATGTCACTGTCGTGCCGCATGTGGCGCGGCTCGCTGCCGGCAATGCGCGGCGGCTGCTCGAGGGCTATGAACTGGTGATCGACGGCACCGACAATTTCGACACCCGCCGACTCGTCGCCGAGGCGGCCGAGGACCTGGTGGTGCCGCTGATCTCGGGTGCGGTGTCGATGTGGGATGGGCAGGTGACGGTGTTTCTGCCGGGCGGCCGCCGCTTCGCCGACCTCTACCCGGTGACGCCCGATGCGGCGGATGTGCCCAGTTGCGAGGCCGTCGGCGTGCTCGGCGCGGTTACCGGCGTGATCGGCACGCTGATGGCGATGGAAGCCATCAAGCTGATCACCGGCGCCGGCGACCTGCTGGCGGGACGGCTGATGCTCTATGACGGTCGGGCCGCGCGGTTCACCGAACTGGAATTCTGATCCAGCCGCCCTCCCCGCTGTCCGCCGGGGCGCGCGTGCCCGCCCTCAGCCGATCGCCTTAGCGTGCCGCCAGATCTGACCCTCATGCCCGCTCCCGGTGGTGTGGGCGCGCTCGAAGGTGGCGCCGAGGCGGCGGGCGACGGCCTGCGAGGCGACGTTCCCCACATTGATCCAGCTCATCAGCGGGCCGTTGCCGGTTTGCGCATAGTACCAGTCGCGCGCGGCAGCGGCGGCTTCGGAGGCATAGCCATGCCCCTCAAAGCCCTCGAACAGATGCCAGGCGAGCTCGGGCTCGTCATTGTGATGATGGAAGATCACGCCGGCGCGGCCGACGAATTCGCCGCTGCCCATCCGCTCGATCGAGAAGAAGCCGTAGCCGCGCAGGGCCCAGTGCCCGATATCGGCGAGGAGCATGCGCCACTGCGCATTGGCGTCCGAGGGGCCGCCGAGAAAGCGGGTCCGTTCCTCGGAGCGGGCGAAGGCGCACAGCGCCTCGAAATCGGCCTCGCGCGGCGGACGGAGCGCGAGGCGGTCGGTGATGATGGTGGGGCCCAGATGCATGCGCGGACGGGGTGCCGCCCGCGTCACATCAAATCCGGATGCCGGAACACCAGCGTGGCGTTGGTGCCGCCGAAGCCGAAGCTGTTGCTGAGGGCGATGCCGACATCGACGTTGTCGCGGCGCTCGCGCAGGATGGGCATATCGGCGAACGCCGGGTCGATGGTCTCAATATTGGCGCTCTCGCACAGGAACCGGTTCTGCATCATGAGGATGCAGTAGATCGATTCCTGCACACCGGTGGCGCCCAGCGAGTGTCCGGTGAGCGATTTGGTGGCCGAGATGGGTGGGCAATTGTCGCCGCCGTTGAAGACCAGCCGCAGCGCGTCGATTTCCTTGGCGTCGCCGATGGGCGTCGAGGTGGCGTGCGGGTTGATGTAGTCGACCCGCTCCCTGACCGTCGCCAGCGCCATCTGCATGCAGCGCGCCGCGCCCTTGCCCGAGGGCGCCACCATGTCGTAGCCGTCGGAAGTGGCGCCATAGCCCACGATCTCGGCGAGGATCTTTGCGCCGCGCGCCCTGGCATGCTCGAGCTCTTCGAGCACCAGCACGCCGGCACCGCCGGCAATGACGAACCCGTCGCGCGCCGCGTCATAAGCGCGGCTGGCCCTAGCGGGCGTGGCGTTGAAGTCCGAGCTCATGGCACCCATGGCGTCGAACAGGTTGGACATGGTCCAGTCGAGATCCTCGTGGCCGCCGGCAAAGACGATGTCCTGCTTGCCCATCTGGATCTGCTCGTAGCCATTGCCGATGCAGTGCTTGCTCGTCGCGCAGGCCGAGGTGATGGTGTAGTTGACGCCCTTGATGCCGAACGGCGTGGCGAGCGTGGCCGATGCGGTGGAGCTCATGGCCTTGGGCACGGCGAGCGGCCCGATGCGCTTGGGGCCCTTTTCGCGCGTGATGTCGGCGGCTTCGACGACGGTTCGGGTGGACGGCCCGCCTGAGCCCATGACGATGCCGGTGCGCGGGTTCTGGACGTCCTCTTCCTCGAGGCCGGCATTCTCGATGGCCTGCTGCATGGCGATGTAGTTCCACGCGGCGCCCTTGCCCATGAAGCGAGTGGTGCGGCGGTCGAGGACCTCGAACGGATCGAGCTTGGGCGCGCCATGCACCTGGCAGCGGAAGCCGAGCTTGGCGTACTCCTCGGCAAAGACGATGCCCGGAGTGGCCGTGCGCAGGCTCTCCAGCACTTCCGACGTGTTGTTGCCGATCGAGGAAACGATCCCCATACCGGTGACCACGACTCGTCTCATGCCTTGCGGCCTCCCGTGCTGACCAGGATTGTTATGGTGTCTCCGTCGCCGGGAAGAGCCCGACGCGGAGATCTTTGGCTTCGTAGATAAGCTTGCCGTCGGCTTTCACATAACCTTCGGCGATTCCCAACGCGACTTTCGAGCGCACGACACGGCGGATATCGATGCCATATTCCACGAGCTTGACGTCGTTGGTGACCTGTCCCGTAAATTTGATCTCGCCGCCACCCAGCGCCCGCCCCTTGCCGGGCGAACCGCCCCAGCCGAGGAAGAAGCCGGTCATCTGCCAGAGCGCGTCGAGGCCCAGGCAGCCCGGCATCACCGGATCGCCGGCGAAGTGGCACTTGAAGAACCAGAGGTCGGGATTGACGTCGAGTTCGGCACGGACCTGGCCCCTGTTGTGGCTGCCGCCGGTGTCGTCGATGAGCGTGATGCGGTCGAACATCAGTATGGGCGGGAGCGGCAATTGCGCATTGCCGGGACCGAAAAGCTCGCCGCGGCCGCAGGCGAGCAGCTCGTCGTAGCCATATGCGTGTTGGCGTTCCGCCATCGGGACATTCCGTGGTTGATATGGGCCGTGTGTAGAGACGCCCCCCAAATGGGTCAAGGACTGGACTGTCGCGACAACCCTGCCGCTTGTGCGCAAATGCCTTGAAAGCTATAAGTTTCCCGCAAAAGTCGAGTTTTCCCGGGCCTTAATGCACGAGCAGCGTATCTTCAGCCGCCCCGTTCCGTCACGTCGTCCCTGCCTCACGGCAGTGCTGCGCATGGCCGGACTGCGGCCGACCCGGCAGCGCGTGGCGCTGGCCGAAATTCTGTTCGGCGGCTCCCACCGGCACGTGAGTGCCGAGGAATTGCTGGCGGAAGCCAGCGCCGCCAAGGTCAATGTGTCGCTGGCGACGATCTACAACACGCTGCACCAGTTCCGCTCGGCGGGGCTGCTGCGGGAAGTGGCCGTGGACGCGTCGCGGAGCTATTTCGACACCGACACCTCGGATCACCACCATTTCTACCTCGAGGACGAGCAGCGGGTGATCGACATCCCGGCCTCCTCGATCGTGATCCAGAACCTGCCCGAGCCTCCCAAGGGCATGAACATCACGCATGTCGACGTGGTGGTGCGGGTGCGCAAGGGCGGCTGATCCTTCGAGGCTCGCTGCGCTCGCGCCTCAGGGTGCGGCGACCCTATGTCCCTCTCGGTGAGGTGGCCGGCGGTTGCCGGCCCTCGAACCGTCAGTCGAAGCTCTCGCCGCGATAGACGCCCCACAGGTCGCCCTCGGGGAGGTAGCCGGAATAGGTGGCGGTGGGGCGACCGTCCGGGTGGTCGACGGCGAGGACGGCACACCAGCCGGCTTCGCAGGCCTGGATCTTGACCGGGAAGCCCGGACCGACCCAGGCGGAGATGCCGGCATCGGCGTTGGCCGCAACGCGCAGGCCGATGCGCTCGACATTGGCTTCGGGCAGCACATAGCCGGCCCGGTTGCCCGACAGCATGTTCTGGTGCACCCAGCCCTCGGAGCCGTCGACGTCGCGGATTTTCCGCCAGACGTCGAACTCCTGGATGATCTCGACCGGAGTGCCGGCGACTTTGTAGATCCAGCTCACATCATATTTCGTGCCCGGCCCAACGCGCACATTGATGGGCGTCGAGCGCGTGGTGACGAAGCGCGGCAGCGGCAGGCCGCTGGGCGTCTCAGCCGCGGCGACGGCGGCGGGAACGAGAGCGAGGATGATGGCGGGCAGAACCCGCAACGCACGGAAACTCATGGACAAAACCGGTATCGCTTGGAAGGGGCGCGCCTTTCTTCTATCGTTACTCACAAGACCTTAATGGTCCCTTGAAAGGCCGCCTGTCCTGACCAGCGCCAAACCGAAAATCCTCGTGACGCGGCGGCTGCCGGAACCGATCGAGCAGCGCATGGCGACGCTGTTCGACGTGCGGCTCAACCCGGGCGACACCCCCTATTCGTCCCAGGCGCTGGTCGACGCGCTCGATGGCTGCGACGTGCTGGTGAGCTCGATCACCGACCGGCTTGATGCCGAGCTCATCGCGGCGATCCCCAAGAGCGTGCGGCTGATCGCCCAGTTCGGCAACGGCTTCGACAATGTGGACATTGAGGCGGCCTATGCCGCCGGCCTGACGGTGACCAACACGCCCTCGGTGCTGACCGAGGACACGGCCGACATGGCGATGATGCTGATGCTGGCGCTGCCGCGGCGGTTGGTGGAGGGGGCGCAGGTGCTGCCTGCCGCGGGCACGTGGCCGGGCTGGTCGCCGACCTGGATGCTGGGGCGGCGGCTGCGCGGCAAGGCGCTCGGGATCGTGGGTATGGGCCGGATCGGTAGCGCCGTGGCGGCGCGGGCGAGGACCTTCGGGCTCGGCATCCACTACTACTCCCGCAACCGGCGGCCGCCGCAACTCGAGGACCGGCTCGAGGCGACGTTTCATGAGAATCTGGACGAGATGCTCGGGACCGTCGACATCGTGTCGCTGCACACGCCGCTGACGCGCGACACGCACCACATCCTGAGCCGCGAGCGGATCGGGCGGATGAAGCCGGGCGCGTTCCTCGTCAATGTGAGCCGGCCCGAACTGATCGACGAGGAAGCGCTGGTCGATGCGATTTCGGACGGGCAGCTCGCCGGGGCGGCGCTCGACGTGTTCGAGAACCGCAACGGCATCAGCTCGCGACTGCTCGAGCTGGCGCGGCAGCACCGCATCGTGCTGACCGCGCATATGGCCTCGGCGACGCTCGAAGCGCGCATCGAGATGGGCGAGACGGTGATCGTCAACATCCGCGCGTTCGTGGACGGGCATCAGCCGCCGCACCGCGTGCTGCCGGAGACGCGGGCGCGGGCCTGAGGGGCCCGGGCCGAGCGGCGGCGACTGCTAGGCCAGCTGAGTAAGGCGCTTCTCGATGAAGCGGCGTTCCGCGGCTTGCACCGTCAGCTCCAGTGCGCGCTCGTAAGCCGTGCGCGCCTGGTGCGTGCGGCCGAGGCGGCGGAGCAGATCGGCTTTCGTGGCGTGGGCGAAGCGGTAGCGAGCGAGCGGTCCCGACAGCAGCGGTTCGATGAGCGCGAGGCCGGCCTCGGGCCCGTCACGCATGGCGATGGCGACGGCGCGGTTGAGCTCGGTGATGGGGCCGGGCTGGGCGCGCCGCAGCAGGTCGTAGAGCGCGGCGATGCGCGGCCAGTCGGTCTGCGACGGCTCGCGGGCGGCGGCATGGGTCGCGGCGATCAACGCCTGGATGGTGTAGGTGCCGACAGGCGGCGCGGCGAAAGCGATCTGGGCGAGCGCGGTCCCCTCGGCGATGAGATCGCGATCCCAGAAGGCGCGGTCCTGATCTTCGAGCAGCACGATGTCGCCCTGCCCGGTCTGCCGCGTGCGGGCGCGCGACTGGTGCAGGAGCAGCAGCGCCAGCAGGCCGTCGACGTCCGGAGTAGAATGCAGTTCCTTGAGCAGGCGGGCAAGGCGGATCGCTTCGTCGCAGAGCTCCTTGCGGATGAGCGCGTCGCCGCTCGAGGCCTCGTAGCCCTCGTTGAAGATGAGGTAGATGGTGTGGAGCACACTGTCGAGCCGATCGGGCCATTCGGCGGGCGGCGGCACCTCGTAGGGGAGCCGTTCGTCGCGGATGCGCGACTTGGCGCGCACGATGCGCTGCGCGATGGCCGGTGTCCTGCTGAGGAAGGCGGCGGCGATCTCCTCGGTGGTGAGACCACACACTTCGCGCAGCGTGAGCGCGACCTGCGCATCGGCTGGCAGGGCCGGATGGCAGCAGGTGAAGATCAGCCGCAGCGTGTCGTCCTCGATGGTTTCGCGTTCGGGCGGCACCCGGTCCTCCTCGTCTTCGAGCTGGCGGCGCAGCTCCGGCGCGAGCAGCCTGAAGCGGCCCGATTTGCGCAGCCGGTCGATGGCGCGAAAGCGTCCGGCCGAAACCAGCCAGGCACGCGCATTGGCGGGCACGCCGGTCTGCGGCCATTGCCGCGCCGCGGCGAGAAAGGCGTCGGCCAGCGCTTCCTCCGCGAGATCGAAGCCCCCCAGCAGGCGGATGAGGCTGGCAAGGACGCGACCGCGTTCGGCGCGATAGATGCGATCGAGATCGATCACGATGCGGGGATCACGTAGACGGGCCGCACCTCGATGGTGCCGTATTCGGCGATCGGGTCCTCGCCCGCGATGGCCACGGCCGCGCCGATGTCGGGCGCCTCGATGAGGGCGAAGCCTGCCATCTGCTCCTTGGTCTCGATATAGGGACCGTCGGTGACCGAGACCTGGCCGTTGCGGACGCGGACCAGCACGGCGCTGTAGTCGTCCTGGATGGCCTCGGCATGGATCAGCGCGCCGCGCTGTTCGAGCTCGGCATTGTTGGCGAGGGCCCGGCGGTCGACATCCTGACGCTCCGCGACGCTCATGCGGTCGAAATTGGCGACGTCCAGATGGACGAGGTGGACGAAGCGCATCAGCAGAGCTCCGGCGGGGTGGGGATGATGTAGACCGGGCGCACCTCGATGGTACCCATTTCGGCCATCGGTATGCCGGCGGCGATGCGCACGGCCTCGTTCAGATCGCGCGCCTCGATGAGAATGAAGCCGGCCATGAACTCCTTGGTCTCCATATACGGGCCATCGGTGTTGGAGATTGCCCCCTGGCGATTGCGCACCAGCACCGCCGTCCCCGGCTCTTGGATCGCCTCGGCGAGGACATACTGGCCCTTCTCCGCGAGCTCGCGATCATAGGCGAGCGAGCGGCGGTCGAGGTCGGCGTGCTCGGCCGGGGTCAGGGCGTCGAGCCGCGCCGGATCGGCGTGCACCAGACAGATGTAGCGCATGGAAGTCTCCTCTGTGGACGCATTGATCGAATGGCGGCCAGCGGATTCGACACCGGCTCGCTACAATTGTCACGAAATTGCGCAGACAGGCTAAGCCTTCGGGCAAAGCTGCACGGCGCATGATCGGCGGTCACTGCCTGATCTCGCGGGGCGCGAGCCGATGTCGATGCTGATCACCGAGACCGCGCCACCGGCGCCGCAGGCGCGCCCGCGCACCGAGGCGCTGCTGCCGCCGGCTATCATCCTCTTGGTGTTTGCCATGGTGGTGATCGCGCTGGGCGGCTTTGCCTATGTGGGCGGGCAGCAGAATGCGCTCAACACACTGCGCAGCCAGAGCGAGGCGATGCGGGAAGCCACCGGGGCGCTGGCGCGCACTGATGCGAGCGCGGCGCATGTGATTTCGGGTGACCGCGCGGCGATGTCGGAGTTCTTCCGGAACGCCGAGACGCTGCGCGAGCTGAGAACAACGACCTTCGACGTGATCGGTGGCGTGACGCCAGCGCTCGACACCCTGCTCAAGGACTGGGGTGAGGCGACGACGCTTGCCGTCGATGGCCATCCGGACACCGCGCGGCAGGTGCTGGTCGACCGCCGGACGAGTGTGACGCTCGACACGGTGGCCGATGCCGCCGCGGGTGCCGTGGCCAATGCCGAGGCGCAGTTCGGCCAGCACGAGCAGCGCATCCAGATCTTCACCCTCGCGGTGCTGCTGCTGCAGGTGCTGAGCGGCACGCTTGCGATCGCGGCGATGTTCTTTGCGTTCCGCTCCAGCGCGCGCGAGGCGAACGGGCGCTCGGCGGCGTTGCGTTCGGCGGACACATCGCGCGGGCAGGTCGCCCGGCTGTTCGAGATGGCCGACGTGCTCCAGAGCGCCACCGACTATGGCGATGCCAATCAGGTGCTCAAGGCGACCGCCGCCGATCTGCTGCCGGGCTTCGGCGGCGCGCTCTATGTGTTCAACAATTCGCGCGACCGGCTCGTGCTCTCGACGAGCTGGGGGCACGAGGGCCAGGTCCATGAGAGCATCCCGCCCGACCAATGCTGGGCGCTCAAGCGCGGCAAGGCGCATCTCAACCGCGCGGCCGGAAGCAAGCTGTGCTGCGAGCACCACCACGGCGAGGGCACAGTGCTCGAAATCCCCATGATCGCGCGCGGCGAGATCATGGGACTGTTCCAGCTCTTCGCCGATGGCGAGGATGCGGAGGCGCGGCTCGAGGGCGTCACGGGCCTCGCCTCCGCCATCGCCGACGGCATGAGCCTGGCGCTCGCCAATATGGGCCTGCGCGAGAAGCTGCGGAACCAGGCGCTGCGCGATCCGCTGACCGGCCTCTACAACCGGCGCTACATGGAGGACTGCCTGCAGCGCTTCGTGCGGCTCGCCGATCGCGAGAACCGGGAAGTGAGCGTGGTGATGGTCGATCTCGACCATTTCAAGAAGCTCAATGACGAGCATGGCCATGCCTTCGGCGACGCAGTGCTGCGCGATGCGGCGATGACGATCGTAAGCGGGCTCCGCGAGACCGACATCGTCTGCCGCTATGGCGGCGAGGAGCTGGTGGTGATCCTGCCCGACTGCAATCTCGACCGCGCCGCCGACAAGGCCGAAGCGTTACGGCTTCGGATCGAGGCGTTGAGCCAGACGCATGGCGCGGCGATCTCGGCGTCGTTCGGCGTTGCGGCGGTGCCCTATACGTCGAGCGGCGTCAGCGATCTGCTAGCCTCGGCCGACGGCGCGCTCTACCGGGCCAAGCAGAGCGGCCGCAACCAGGTGGTCGCCGCCGCCACACGACCGTTCCACCTCGACCGGCTCGAGGATGCGCTGGAGCGGCCGCAGCATTTGGTGGCGGCGGAGTAGGACTGCGTCCGGTCGCTCCTGCCGCTAGAGCGACGCCCTGCGGATGGTGAGCGAACCGACGATCAGCCCGACGATGGCGACGATGATCGCCACAGCGAAGCCATAGCCGACTTCGGCGGTGAACAGCTCGCCGCGGAACAGCGCCCGCTCGGCATCCACCAGATAGGATAGCGGATTGAAGCGCGAGGCGATGTAGAGCCATTGCGGCGCATTGTTCATGGGCAGCAGCACGCCGCCCAGCAGCATCAGCGGCAGCGCGATGGAATGCGACACCAGGTAGAACAACGATCCATCGTGCTTGGTCGCGATCGCCAGCGCATAGGAGAGCGCCGCGACGCCGATACCGAAGATCAGGAAGAGACCAAGCCCGATCAGCATCGTTAGCGGATGGAGCGTGAGGCCAAAGGGCGCGGCCACGACGATGATGATCAGCGCCTGGACGAGAAGCGGCGCGAGTTCCTTGAGCGCGCGACCCACGAGAATGGCGGGGCGGTTGATGGGCGTTGCGAGCAGGCGCTCGAAGCTGCCCGACATCAGCTCCTCGGTGAGTGCCCAGCCGCATTGCACGGTGGTGAACAGCACCAGCATGGCCACCATGCCGGGAACGAACCACTGGAGGGCGCCGCCGCCCTCGGCCCCCGGCATGCCGGTCAGCAGCGGCACGAATAGGCCCAGATAGAGCAGCGGCTGAATGATGCCGAACAGGATGTAGTACCAGCTCCTGAGCGTCGGGCCGATTTCGCGGTGGAAGCTGAGGGCAGCGTCGGAAACGAACAGCATGGCGATCTCTCCTTAGGCGGCGGCCTGTTCGCGCAGCGAACGGCCGGTGAGGCTGAGGAACACATTGTCGAGCGTGGGCCGATGCACATTGGCGGCGGCCACGTCGATGCCGGCGGCAGCGGCCTCGCGGATGAAGCGCGGCAGGAGGGCCTCGCCGCCCGCTGCAACGAAGCGCAGCGTGTTGTCGGCGACCGCGACGTCGCGCGCGCCGGGGACATTGCCGGCGAGCGCAGCCGCCGACTGCGCCTCGGCGGGGGCGCCGAAGCGCAGATCGAGCGTGTCGCCGCCCAGATTGGCCTTGAGCTTTTCGGGCGTGTCGTCGGCGATGACCTTGCCGCCATCCATGATCATCACGCGTTCGGCCATGGAATCGGCCTCGTCGAGATAGTGGGTGGTGAGGAAGATGGTCATGCCGCTCTGCCGGCGCAGGCGCGTGATGTGCTCCCACAGATTGGCGCGACTATGCGGATCGAGCCCGGTGGTCGGCTCGTCGAGGAACAGGATCTGCGGCGTGTGCATGAGGCCGAGCGCCACGTCGAGCCGCCGCTTCTGGCCGCCCGAGAGCGAGGAGCAGTCGCGCTTCTCGAGGCCGTCGAGCTCGAGCATACCGAGCAGTTCACCGGCGCGCTGGCGGGCCGCCCGCCCCTCCATGCGCTGGGCGGCGCCCTGCACGAGGAGTTCGTCGAGCACGCGGTGATAGGGACCCGAGCCGGTGCCCTGGCCGACATAGCCGATCTTCTTGCGGACGGCGTCGGGTTCGCGCTGGACGTCGAAACCGGCGATGCGCGCAGCGCCGCTCGAGGGCGGCAGCAGGGTTGTCAGCATGCGGGTGGCGGTCGACTTCCCCGCGCCGTTGGGGCCGAGAAAGGCGACGAGCTCGCCCTCCCGGATGTCGAAGGAGACCCCGCGAACGGCCTCGACCGGGCCGGCCTTGGTCTTGAACGTGCGGGTGAGCTCCCGAGCCTGAATGGCAGTGGGCATAATCGATGTCCTCCATCTGGTTCGGCGGCAGCGGAGCTGCTATGAACTCCGTGCGGTGTACGTCGTTTATACAGAACTACGTGCACTGTAAAGTGTTTTGTCGAGGACACGCATGAACGACGACATTTCCGGCCGTGGCGATCCGCTCAAGTCATTGAAACTGCTATGGGAAGGCAACGAGCCCCCCAAACGCGGGCCGCGCCCCAAGGTGGAGCTGATGGCGCTGGTGCGGGCGGCGATCGACATCGCCGATGCAGAAGGACTCAGCGCGGTGAGCACGCGGCGGGTGGCCGAGAAGGTCGGCATCTCGCCCATGAGCTTTTACACCTACATTCCCGGCAAGGCCGAGCTGCTCGATTTGATGCTCGATACGGTCAGCGGCATCGAGATCGGCGACGTGCCGGAGTTCGATCCGCGCGAATGGCGGGCCAACATCAAGCTGATGGCAACCGGTCTGCGCGACTTTTACCTGCGCCACCCCTGGGTGCTCGACCTCGCCTCGCACCGTCCCGTGCTGGGGCCGGGCACGATGTCGTCCTACGAATTCGCACTGCGCGTGGTGGACGGTCTTGGACTGACGCCGGTCGAGATGGATCTGGTGGTGACGACGATCAGCGCTTTCACGATCGGCGCCGCACGGCCGCAGGCACAGGCCCGGAAGGTCCGCGACGCGACAGGGCTCAGCGACAACGACTGGTGGTTCACGATCGAGCCCTATCTCCAGACGGTCGATTATTCACCCTACCCGGTGGCGCAGAGGATCGGCCCGATCGTGGGCGAGCTGTACGGGCTGGGCGATGCGGACATGGCGTTCAAATTCGGCATCGAGCGGCTGCTCGACGGCTTTGCGGTGCTGATCGAGCGCAAGGGGAAGGCCTGACCTCCATTGCAGGGGGCGGCATCGGTTCCCACATGCATGCGGACGCGCCGGATTGATGCCGGTCAATGACACCCATCGGCCCCTCCTCTAGCGAGGCAGGGAAAGGAGAGTTCGCATGGACGACGACAACAGGAAGACCGGCTGGAAGACCTTCACCGAGGAAATCGAGGTGACGGGCCAGCAACTGCTCGAGACCATCAACCGGCTGATCGCCGAAGGCAATGTGCGCAAGCTCAATATCAAGTCCGAGAGCGGCGACGTGTTCCTGTCGGTGCCGCTGACCGGCGGCGCGGTGGCGGGCGGCATTCTCGTGCTCGGCGCGCCGTGGCTGGCCCTGATCGCGGGCGTGGCCGGGCTGCTCGCTCGCGTGAAGCTCGAAGTGGTGCGCAACGAGCCGCCCGACAACAACGACGACATCGACATCTAGGCCGGGCTGGAAGGATGGCGTGGCGGCCTGCTAGGAAGCAGGCATGACCATTGCCGACGAACTCATCACGCTGCGCGACCTGCTGCGCTTTGCCGTGTCGCAATTCAGTGCGGCACGGCTCAGCTACGGACACGGCACCTCCAGTGCCCTCGACGAAGCGGCGTTCCTGCTGCTCGAGGCACTGTCGCTGCCCATCGACGACATCAACCCCTGGCTCGAGGCACGGCTGACGCGCGCAGAGCGCGAACGGCTCCTCGGGCTGATCGAGGCGCGCGTCGTGACGCGCAAGCCGGCGCCCTATCTGGTGGGGCGCGCCTATATCCGCGACCTCGGCTTCACTGTCGACGAACGCGCCATCATCCCGCGCTCCTATCTGGGCGAGCTGCTGCTCGACGGACGGCTGGTCGAGCTGGGGATGGTCGACAATCCGCTCGCGGCGGGTGCGGTGCTGGACCTGTGCACCGGCAATGGCAGCCTCGCGATCATCGCCGCGCTCGAATTCCCCAACGCCGAGATCGACGCGGTGGACCTGAGCGCCGATGCGCTCGCGGTGGCGCGGGGCAATATCGACGAGTACGGGTTGGGCGACCGCATCCAGCTCGCGCAGGGCGACCTGTTCGCGCCGCTCAAGGGGCGACGCTACGACCTGATCGTCACCAACCCGCCCTATGTCGCCGCCGCCGAAGTCGAGGCGTTCCCGCCCGAATACCAGGCGGAACCGCAGATGGCGCATCTGGGCGGCGAGGACGGGCTCGACCTGGTGCGACGGATCCTCCGCGAGGCGGGCGCACACCTCAATCCGGACGGCGGCCTCTTGTGCGAGATCGGCACGGGCCGCGACATCCTCGAAGCGGAATTCGACCTGCCCTTCACCTGGCTCGACACCGAAGAGAGCGAAGGCGAGGTGTTCTGGCTCAGCGCGGAGGCGCTGCGCTAGGCTCGGGCCGCGCACCGAGGACGAACGCCGTCACCTTGTCGATGGGCATCTCGCACGGTTTGAGCGTCGGATCGCCCGATGGCGGGGCGTAGATGTTGAGGCTGATCCGATCGTTCCCGCCCAGCTCCTCTGCCCATAGCTTCATGCTGCGCCCGGCGGTGAGAACCGTGCGGGTGACACCGTAGCGCCGTCCCGAATAGGTCGCGGTGAAGTAGCCGAGCGGCCAACGCGAAAGCGCACTCCAGACGGCTGATGGCGAGGTGTCCATGTCGTCAATATGGTGTGCCGCAACGGAATAGACAAAGGCCCGGGATCGCTCCCGGGCCTTGTGCATTAGAACGGCGCTTCGGAATTACTCGGCGGCGGTTTCGGCCGCGGTTTCGTCCCTGGCCTTTTCCTTGCCGGTTTCCTGGTCGATGATCTTCATCGACAGGCGGACCTTGCCGCGCTCGTCGAAGCCGAGCAGCTTCACCCACACCTTGTCGCCTTCCTTGACGACGTCGGTGGTCTTGCCGACGCGCTGTTCGGCGAGCTGGGAGATGTGCACGAGGCCGTCGCGCGAACCGAAGAAGTTGACGAAGGCGCCGAAGTCGGCGGTCTTGACCACGGTGCCCTGGTAGATCTGGCCCACTTCCGGCTCGTCGGTGATCGACTTGATCCACTTGATGGCGGCGTCGATCTGCTTGCCGTCCGAGGAGGCGATCTTGATGGTGCCGTCGTCCTCGATGTTGATCTTGGCGCCGGTCTTTTCGACGATCTCGCGGATCACCTTGCCGCCGGTGCCGATCACTTCGCGAATCTTGTCGGTCGGGATCTTGATGGTCTCGATGCGCGGGGCGAACTCGCCGACCTGGCCGCGAGCCGTGTCGAGCGCCTTGGCCATCTCACCCAGGATGTGGGTGCGGCCTTCCTTGGCCTGGCCGAGGGCGACCTTCATGATCTCCTCGGTGATGCCGGCGATCTTGATATCCATCTGCAGCGAGGTGACGCCGTCGGAGGTGCCGGCGACCTTGAAGTCCATGTCGCCCAGATGATCTTCGTCGCCCAGGATGTCCGACAGGACCGCGAAGCGGTCGCCTTCGAGGATGAGGCCCATGGCGATACCCGCCACCGGCTTCTTGAGCGGCACGCCCGCATCCATCAGGGAGAGCGACGTTCCACACACGGTCGCCATCGAGGACGAGCCGTTGGACTCGGTGATCTCGGAGACGATGCGGAGCGTGTAGGGGAACTCCTCGACCTTGGGCAGCATCGGGTGGATGGCGCGCCAGGCGAGCTTGCCGTGGCCGATTTCGCGGCGGCCGGGCGAGCCCATGCGGCCGGCTTCGCCGACGCTGTAGGGCGGGAAGTTGTAATGAAGGAGGAAGGTCTCCTTCTTGGTGCCTTCGAGCGAGTCGATGAACTGCTCGTCGTCGCCGGTGCCGAGCGTTGCGACCACGAGGGCCTGCGTTTCGCCACGGGTGAACAGCGCCGAACCATGGGTGCGCGGCAGCACGCCGACTTCGGCGAGGATCGGGCGCACGGTGCGCACGTCGCGGCCGTCGATGCGGCTGCCGGTGTCGAGGATGTTCCAGCGCACGATCTTGGCCTGGAGGTTGTGGACGACTTCGCCCAGCGCCTCGGCCGACACGGTGCCGGCTTCGATACGGGCGGCGAAGGCTTCCTTCACCTTGGCATTGGCGGCATCGACCGCAGCGTAGCGCTGCTGCTTGTCGGTGAGCTTGTAGGCGGCGCGCAGGTCGGCCTCGGCGATGGCGAGGACGTCCTTTTCGAGATCGGAATAGTCCGGCGGGGTGAAATCGCGCGGGTCCTTGGCGGCCAGCTCGGCGAGCTTGATGATTGCCTCGATGACCTTCTGCGACTGGGCGTGGCCGAACATGACGGCGCCCAGCATGATCTCTTCGGACAGCTCCTGCGCTTCCGATTCGACCATGAGCACGGCGTCCATGGTGCCGGCCATGACGAGGTCGAGCTTGCTGTCGTCACGCCGATCGACCGGCAGGTTCAGCACATATTCGCCATCGACCCAGCCGACGCGGGCGGCGCCGATGGGGCCCATGAAGGGGACGCCCGAAATGGTCAGCGCGGCCGAAGAGGCGACCATGGCGAGCACGTCGGGATTGTTCTCCATGTCATGCTGGAGGACGGTGACGATGACCTGCGTCTCGTTCTTGTAGCCATCGGGGAACAGCGGGCGGATCGGGCGGTCGATGAGGCGCGAGACCAGCGTCTCGTTCTCGGTGGGGCGCCCTTCGCGCTTGAAGTAGCCGCCCGGGATCTTGCCAGCGGCGAAGTACTTTTCCTGGTAGTTGACGGTCAGCGGGAAGAAGTCCTGGCCCGGCTTGGGCGACTTGGCGCTGACGACGGTGGCGAGGACCACGGTTTCGCCGAGGGTGGCGAGCACGGCACCGTCCGCCTGGCGGGCGATCTTGCCGGTTTCGAGGGTCAGCGGCTGGCCGCCCCAGTTGAGCTCGACTTTGTGGTGATCGAAATTGATGGGCATGTTGCCTCGTCTTTCCATTGGCCGGAATGAGCGGGAACGCGGGGCGTAGTCACCCGTGAACTCATCCGGTGTGCCGGCGCGCGGGACACCCCATGTGTCCGGCGTACCCAAAATCGGCACGGTTTCCGCGCTGGCATGTCCCGGAGTGTCAGTTCCGGGGCGGAACATGGACAAGACGATGAGCGGTTCAGTTGAAGAGGCCGAAGCCCTGAGCCGCTGATGATCTCGCCATGCTCCGCGTAGTCCAACCAGCCTACGCAATCATGGTCTGGCTCCAGAGGCGTACCTCGGGAGCCGGGTCGCGACGAACCGTCAGCGGCGAATGCCGAGGCGGTCGATCAGGGTCTTGTAGCGCGCTTCGTCGATCCGCTTGACGTAGTCGAGCAGCGAACGGCGGGTCTGCACCAGCTTGAGCAGGCCGCGACGCGAATGGTGGTCCTTGCCATGGCCCTTGAAGTGCTCGGTGAGGTTGGCGATGCGCTCGGAGAGGATCGCAACCTGGACTTCCGGCGAACCGGTGTCACCCTTCTTGGTGGCATATTCGGTGATGAGCGCGGTCTTGCGCTCGGCAGTGATCGACATCGGAAATTCCCTTGAGTTTGAGGGGTTTGGGATGCCCGGCTCCGGGATGTCGTCCAGGGCGGGCCGTTGCTATCGCGGACCGAAGCCTGCGATTGGCGCGCCATATAGGGGAAATGTGGCGGGAATGCCAGTTTTTT
>MKUZ01000007.1:73525-170229 GCA_001899065.1 Devosia sp. 66-22
GCTCAGGCCTTCTCGGCTTCCTCCGGCCCCTTGCTGGGATCGACCGCAACGGTGGGGATGGAGAAGGTCCATTCGAGACCATCGGCGTGGACGGTGCGCTTGACCTCGGCGCCCAGGGACCGGCCGACCATGGATTCGAGCACGGTGGTACCGAAGCCCCGCCGCTCGGCGGGCGGCGTGAAGGGGGTGACCGTTTCGCGCCAGCGCAGGTTGAGCGCCATGCCGTCGAGCTCCCAGGTGACCGAGAGCGTGCCGGTATTGCTCCTGAGAGCGCCGTATTTGACGGCATTGGTCGACAGTTCGTGGATGGCCATGCCCAGGATCTGGGCGGCCTGCATGTTAACGCGGGTCGAGGGGCCCTCGAGCGTCAGCCGGGCCGGATCGTCGGGCTTGAACGGGTCGAGTTGGCCGTGAATGAGGTCCTTGAGGTCGACACCCACCGCGCCATTGGCGAGCAGCAGGTCGGTGGAGCGGGCGAGCCCGAAGATACGCTTTTCGAAATTCTGCACGAATTCGGGGACGGAATCGGCGCCGCGCGCGGTCTGCTTGGCCATGGCCGAGATGACCGTCATCTGGTTCTTGGACCGATGGGCGAGCTCGCGCATGAGGAACCGCACTTCGGTTTCGGCCTGCTGGCGGCGCTTGCTGGCCTCCTCGATGGCGGAGGAAACGGTCGCGATCTCGGAGATGGGGTAGTCGCGCGCCGTGACCGGCTGGCCGGCGCCCAAGCGCTTGGCTTCGGCCTCGAGGCCGCGCACGGAGCGGCCGATCTGCAGCGTTACCCAATAGACGACGAGAACGACGATAGCCGCCAGCAGGAGACCGCCGACGGCGAGCGACCAGACCGCATCCATCAGCGGCTTGCCGATGATGGCTGCCGGTGCCCAGGCGACGAGGGTCCAGCCGGTGAGGAAGGATTTGCGCACCGCGGCACGGAGGTTCTCGCCGTCCGCGCGCAGATTGATCAAGCCGGGCGTGGTGTCGAGCGCCGCTATCTCGGCAAGGCGGAAGTGCGTCCCGCTCTCCCCGGCGCCCTGCGAGGCGGCGATGACGGTGCCGGCCTTGTCGATCATGGCGACGTTCCAGCCCTCGGGCAGCTTGTCGGAAAGCAGCGCCGTCTCGATCGAGATGGCGTCGCGCGATATGCCCAGCACCAAGGGCGAGAGGATGCCGGTAAAGACCGGATAGACGACGTTGAAGACCTTGTTGCCCGAAACGCTGCCGACCACGAGGCCGGACACGACCACGTCGCGGCTGTCGAGCGCCTGCTGCGCGCTCGCGACGTCGCTGGCACGAACCGGCGTGGCGCCGAACTCGGCGCGGGTCGACATCAGCGTGTAGAACTTGGAATCGAGGGCGTAGACATAGGTGTTGGTGCCCTCGAGGGCGGTTTTGACCTGCAGGTAGAAATCCTCGAGGTCGCCCTGCTCCAGCGTCTTGGTGGTGGCAAGCACCTTGAGCGTGGAAATGTTGGCGAAGACCTCGCGGTCCACCGCCTGCATGATCGAGCGGGCCGAGCCGGTAATCAGCGCCTCGACGACGCGCTCCTGCGCATCATTGTTGCGCTGCAGCAGCACGGCGGAAAACGCGAAGGCTGGGACCAGTGCGACGAGGGCGAGGACGAAGAGGTAGACGGCAATCGGCCGCGGCGGCCTGTCCGGGCCGGTCCGGCCCGGGCCGGCGGCGGTATTCGCGGACGAGACGACCAAAAGCAAACTCCACACGGGACGGCATGAGGATAGCCCAGAACAGATGGCCGCCAAACGGCGTTGCATTGGCCAGGACTGCCCCTATCTCCTAAGATGCATGAAAGGCCGGAAAGTTCCAAAGATGCGGGAAGGAGTTAGCCGTTGCGTGCCATACTCGCTCTGCTCATCGCAGTGGGGGCAATGATGGCCGCCCCGGCGATGGCCCAGGACAAGGAGATCGCGGCGCTCAAGGCGGTGCTCGCCGAAGGGCCGCTCGACCAGGCGCTGTTCTCAGCAGATTTCCTCAAGGCCGTGCCGCCGTCCCAGCTCGAACCGGTGCTCACGGGCATCAAGACGACCATCGGCCCGGTCGCGGCGGTGACGCATCAGAGCGGGGCGACCTATCTGGTCGAAACGGCGACCCATGAGATGTCGAGCGACATCGTGCTCGATGCCGCGGGCAAGATTGCCGGCCTGTTCTTCCGGCCGCCGGTCGCCAGCACCGCGACGCTCGACGACATCCTCGCCGAGATGGGAGCGGTGGCGCCGCAGAGCGCCTTTCTCGTGACCGAGAACGGTGTGCCGCTACACGGCAAGGATGCCGGCATCGGGCTCGCCGTCGGTTCGGCCTTCAAGCTGGGCGTGCTCAAGGCGCTGCGCGACCAGATCGCGGCGGGCGGACATCGCTGGGACGAAGTGGCCGAGCTCACGGCGCCCGATCTGTCGCTGCCGAGCGGCATCCTCCAGAGCTGGCCGGTGGGGGCGCCGCTGACGCTCCACACGCTCGCCTCGCTGATGATCTCGATGTCGGACAACACCGCCACCGACGTGCTGATGCGCATTGCGGGCCGCGATGCTGTGGAGGCGGCGCTGGGGATCGCCCCCGCGCTGACGACGCGCGAGTTGTTCGTGATGAAGGTCGAACGCGACCTACTCGAGCGCTATGTGACCGGCGACCTCGGGGCGAAGCGCACGGTGCTCGAGGAGGTGGCGGCGCGTCCCCTCCCCGACGGCAGCAAGGTGATCTCGCCGCACGACCCGGGCGCGGAATGGTACATTTCGCCGACCGCGCTCTGTGCGCTGATCGAAAGTGTCGCCGACCTCGACGTGATGCACATCAACCCCGGCGTCGCCAGCAAGACAGACTGGGCGCAGATCGCCTTCAAGGGCGGCAGCGAACCAGGTGTGCTGAACCTCACCACCGCGGTCACAGCCAGGGATGGCACGCGCTATTGCGTGGCCGCGAGCTGGAACGACAGCGCCCCGATCGACGAGGCGAAGGCGACGGGCGCCTATGCGAGCCTGCTGGCGAAGCTCGCGAAGGGGTAGGAGCGAGAGTTCCTATCCGCTGGAGCGGCGCCGCCGCTCAGCGCCGCGGCTGGACCGTCATTTCAACGTGGATCACATCGCCGGCGGTGAGGCCGGCGGGCCGCCGCACGGCGTCCTTGAGCGGCAGCAGATAGGTGCCATCGCGCGGAAACAGCGAAGTGGTGAAGACCATGCCACCGATGGTGGCTTCGACCGGAATGACGCCCCAGCCATAGCTCAAGCGTTTCGCGGCTCTGCGGATTTCCTCGGCAGCGGCTGCGGGGAGCGGGGCATAGAAGAAGGGGGCGGGGCCGCGCCAGTGGATCACCTGAGCATCGAAGGTGAACTCCATGGCTCAGCCCTTGAGCACGCGGCTCGGATGGAAGTGGCCGGCCCGCACGCTGCCGATGGCAACAACGCTGCCATTGAAGCTCGCCCACACCTCAGGCAGCGCGATAGGGGCCGACGCACCGCGCAGCAGCACGACGCCGCCATTGCGAATGAGCGCGGCATCGTCCGACGACACGCACAGCTCGGGCAGGTGCCGCATTGCGACAGAGGCGGGCCGCAGCAGCACGTCGCGGTCGGGCGCCGCCTCGATCGTCTCGAGGGTGAGCGCGTCGGCCTCGGTGAAGCCGGCGACGGCGGTGCGCCGCAACATGGTGACGTGGCCGCGGGTATCGAGAGCTTCGGCAAGATCGCGGGCGAGCGAGCGCACATAGGTGCCCTTCTCGCACGCCATATCGAAGCGCGAGCGGTCGGTGCCGTGCGACACCAGCGTCAGTTCGTCGATGGTGACGGGGCGCGGCGCGAGCTCGACCGCCTCGCCGGCGCGTGCCAGATCGTAGGCGCGCTCGCCATTGACCTTGATGGCGGAGAAGGCGGGCGGGCGCTGCATGATGGTGCCGGTGAAGCCGGCAAGCGCCGCGCGAACGTCCTGTTCGCGGGGGCGAACATCGGAGGTCTGGACCACCTCGCCCTCGGCATCGTCGGTGCTGGTTTGAGAACCCCATTCCAGATCGAAGCTGTAGCGCTTGCCGCCGCCCTGGACGAAGGGCACGGTCTTTGTTGCCTCGCCCAGCGCGATGGGGAGCAGGCCCGTTGCCAGCGGATCGAGCGTGCCGGCATGGCCGGCCTTCTCGGCGTTGTAAAGCCAGCGCAGCTTAGCGACGGCCTGGGTCGACGACATGCCGTAGGGCTTGTCGAGGATGATCCAGCCGGAGATGGGGCGCTTCGGGGTTTTGACCATGGGGTCCGTCTGTTCGCAGATGCCATCCCGGCGCAGGCAGGGACCCAATTGGAGGCTTGCGCCATGGACGAGATATGTTGGCGCTAGTCGCCGTTCTTGTCTTCGTCGTCGTCCGAATGCAGGTCGCGCTGCACGCGTTCCGAGCGGAGGAGGGCGTCGATCTTGCCGAACTCCTCGAACGTCTCGTCGACAAAGAAGCGGACTTCCGGCGCGAATTTGAGATCGAGCTCGGGGGCGATGCGGCCGCGGATGAAGCGCTGGTGACGGTTGAGGGCCGCGACGATCTCGGCGGCCTGCTCGCCGCCGAGCGGCATGACATAGGCCGAGGCCAGCTTGAGGTCGGGCGACATGCGCACCTCGGGCACGGTGATGACCTTGCCCACGAGCAGATCGTCCTCGATCTCGCCGCGGGCGAACAGGCCGGCCAGCGCATGGCGCACCAGCTCGCCCACGCGCAGCATGCGCTGGCTGGGGCCGGAGGGACGGTGGCGGTCGTGCTTGTCGTTTCTCATTTCGCGGAATTAGGCCCCTCGAGCGCCAGCGTCAACCGGCGTAGCGCGCCGACCGGTCGCGGCGTAAAGTGCACGGCATGCGCGCAGTGGTCATCGAGCAATACGGCGACCCCAAGGCCGTGCTTTCGGTGCGGGACATCCCGACGCCGGAACCGCGGGGCGGTGAAGTGCTCATCAAGATGGCCGCCAGTCCGATCAATCCCTCCGATGTGGTGTTCGTCGAGGGCAATTACGGCTACCGCAAGACACTGCCGGCCATTCCCGGTTCGGAAGGTGTCGGCACGGTCGTGGCCGCCAATGCGGGCGTCTACGGGCGCTGGCTGGTAGGGAAGCGCGTGTCGTGCGCCGCGCCAGACAATGGCGGCGGGACCTGGGCCGAGTACATGACGTGCAGCGCCATGGCGTGCGCGCCGCTGTGGGCGAGCACGAGCCTCGAGTTCGGCGCCATGCTGCTGGCCAACCCGGTAACGGCGGTGAGCCTTGTGGCGATGGCGCAACGGCACAGCCGCGGCGGCTTCATCCAGACGGCGGCCGGCAGCGCGCTCGGCCGGATGACCGCGCGATGGGCGCGGCATCGAGGCGTTCCCGCCATCCATGTGGCCCGCAGCGAGGCGGCGGCGGCTATGCTTCGCGCGGCCGGCGAGGACTATGTGCTGGTGTCGTCGGCGCCCGATTTCGACGACCAGCTTGCCGCGCTGGCACGGGGACTGAACGCGACGATCGCCTTCGACGCCGTCGGTGGTGCGATGACGAGGCGGCTGGCGACGGCCCTGCCCAGGAGCGGCCGCGTGGTGGTGCTCGGCGGGCTCAGCGGCGAGGCGGCGCAGCTCGATGTGCGGGACGCGGTGTTCGAGGCCAAATCGATCGAAGGCTTCTGGCTGCCGTTCGAGATCCGGCGGATCGGGACGCTTGGCCTGCTGCGCCGCGTTGCCACGGTGCAGCGCATGGGCGAGGCGATGTTCGGAGCGCCCGTGCTGGCGCGGCTGCCCTATGAGCGGATCGGCGAGGCGATCGCGCTCCAGCCACGCGGGACCGAGGGCAAGGTTCTGCTGGTTCCCTAGCCGGCGGAAATGGCGGCGGGCCGCGGGGCGGGGCGGCCGGCGATGCGGGCGGCGAGGGCTTCGGCGACGCCCTCTTCGGGGAAAGCGTTGCGCGGCAGCATGAGCACGCCGTCGTCGCTGACGAGGAACAGATGGGTGCGCGTGAGGATGCTCTCCCTGATGTCGACCAGCCGGAGCTCGCGCGGCATGCCGGCCCCCACGATCTCCAGCCGGTCGCGATGCTCGGTGAGGGTGATTTCCTGCGGGCGGCGGATGCGGCGGCCGGCGCGCCACCATTGGCGGAACGACATCGCCAGCAATACCAGCACGTAGCCGATGGCAATGACGATGGAGGTGAGGATGGAGAAGCTCCAGCCGAAGCGCATGCCGGCCCAGTCGGACGGGATGAGCCAGGCGGCGGACCCGCAGAGGCCGAGCCAGAGCACCAGGGCCATGGTGCCAAGCGGCGTGAGCCGCGACGACGCCTGCTCGAACGCCAGCGCATCGGCGCGGGTGAGGAGGAAAGTCGTGGTGCGGAGCGGTTCGTCGGGCATTGGGCGGATGATAGCACCGACGGCGGTGGTTGTGGCCTCCCCCTAGCGGTACCCGGCCGCCTGCAGCTCGAACAGCTCGGCGTAGTGACCGCGAAGCGCCATCAGCTCTTCGTGCGTGCCCGCTTCGAGCACCTTGCCCTCGTCGAGCACGACGATGCGGTCGGCCATGCGGACGGTCGAGAAGCGGTGCGAGATGAGAAGCGCGGTGGCAGCCTCGCTGAGCGACTTGAAGCGGGCGAAGACTTCCGCCTCGGCGCGCGCGTCGAGGGCGGCGGTCGGCTCGTCGAGGATGATGATCGAGGCTTCGCGCATGTAAGCGCGGGCGATGGCCAGCTTCTGCCACTCGCCACCGGACAGGTCCTGGCCGCCGATGAACTGCTTGCCCAGCTGCTGGTCGTAGCCGCCGGGGAGCTTGTCGATAACCTCGTTGGCGAGGCTCTGTTCGGCCGAGCGGGTGATGCGCGGCAGATCCGCCGCCGCCTCGATGCGGCCGACGCCGATATTGTCGCGCGCGGTGAACGAGTAGCGCAGGAAGTCCTGGAAGATGACGCCGATATTGCGCCGCAGATCGTCGGACGAGAACTCGCGGATGTCGGTGCCGTCGATGGTGATCGACCCCTCTTCGGCTTCGTAGAGCCGGGTCATCAGCTTGACGATGGTGGTCTTGCCCGCGCCGTTCTCGCCCACCAGCGCGACGGTTTCGCCGGCATTGATGGTGAGGTTGAAATTGCGGATCACGAAGCGCTCGGAGCCCGGATAGCGAAAGCCGACATTGTCGAACACGATCCCCCGCCTGAGCGGCGCGGGGAAGGGTTTCGGCCGCGCCGGGTCGGTGATGGTCGGCTTGATGTCGAAGAAGGAATAGAGATCGTCGAGATAGAGCGCCTGGCCGGCGATCTGGGTGAAGCCGATCAGGATCTGCTGGAAATAGCCGTTGAGCTGGCCGAACGAGCCGGACAGAAACACGAGGTCGCCGATGGTGAACTCGCCATTGAGGGTGCGCCAGACGACATAGGCGAAGGCGCCGTAATAGGCGATGGTCGAGAGCGTTCCCAGCAGCGCGCCCCAGGCGGAGCGCTGGATGGTGAGCCTGCGGTTCTCGACATAGATCTTGTCGGCGAGGTCCTTGAACTTGCCCACCAGATAGGTGCCGAGACCGAAGAGCTTGACCTCCTTGGCGCTGTCGGCGCTGGCGCCGATCTGGCGCAGATACTCCATCTGCCGGCGCTCGGGCGAACGCTCATGGCTCAGCCAATAGGCGAGCCGGTTGAACCGGAACTCGCCATAGACGGCAGGCAGGATGGCGACGGCCATCAGCAGGATGAGCAGCGGCGCATAGAGCAGCAGGCCGATGGCGAGAGCGACGGCGGTGATCACCATCTGCACCTGGCCGAACACCTGGCTGAGGACGGTCGAGCGGCTGGCCGCCTGGCGCCGGGCGCGCTCGAGCTTGTCCTGGTACGACGCCTCCTCGAAGTGCATCAGATCGAGTTCGGCGGCGTGCCGCATCAAATCGACGCTGATCCGGTTGGAATGGAGTTCGCCCTGCAGCGCATCGAGCACCTGGATGCCGCGCTGCAGGAGGTCGCGGCCGAACACCAGCGCGAACTCGCCCACCAGCAGCATGCCGAGATAGTTGAGCCGCCCGGACTCGATCCAGCCGGCGCCGAGCGGGCCGAGACCGGTCTGGCGCACCACTTCGTCGATGATGAATTTGGTGAACAGCAGTGCCAGCGGCGGCTGCACGGCCACGACCAGCCGCATCACGATCGTGCCCAGCATGAGGTAGGGGCTGGTCCGCCACATCTCCCAGAACAGCCGCACGAGATGACGCAGCGTCTTCAAACGCTGGCCCTTCTGGAACGGCAGGACTTCGGGGATCTTGGCGGGGCGCATGAGGGCGAGGCTGGACGGGGCGTAGGCCAGAAGCTGGCAGTGGGATGAAAGATGACGAAGAAAAAACGCCCGGACGGGTGCCGAGCGACAGACTCTAGTCCGATAGATGGGAAGAGGGAACGGGGTTGTCCACCGTCCGGACATCACAACAACGACGAGCCAACCGCCGGAAACGACGATGGCCGGGAGCGACCCGGCCATCTGGCTTATGCGATCCTGCAGACTTACAGGCTGCGCGTGACCTGTTCGACGCGGAAGCACTCGATGACGTCGCCGGCGCGGATGTCTTCGTAGCTCTCGAAGGCCATGCCGCATTCCTGGCCCATCGGCACTTCCTTGACTTCGTCCTTGAAGCGCTTGAGCGTCTTGAGCTTGCCTTCGTGGATAACGACGTTGTCGCGCAGCAGGCGCACGCCGGCGCCACGCTCGACGATGCCTTCGGTGACCCGGCAGCCGGCGACCTTGCCGACCTTGGTGATCTGGAAGACTTCGAGGATTTCGGCGTAGCCGATGAAGGTTTCGCGACGCTCCGGCTTGAGGAGGCCCGACATCGCCGACTTCACGTCATCCACGAGGTCGTAGATGATGTTGTAGTAGCGGATCTCGATACCATCGCGGGTGGCGAGGTCGTTGGCCTGCTTGTTGGCGCGAACGTTGAAGCCGATGATGATGGCGCGCGAGGCGTTGGCCAGCGTGACATCGGATTCGGTGATGGCACCCACGCCGCTCATCAGGATCTGGGCCGACACTTCGTCGGTCGAGAGCTTGTTGAGCGAGGCCACGATCGCTTCGACCGAGCCCTGCACGTCGCCCTTGATGATCAGCGGGAATTTGGAGATGCCGGCGACCTTGAGCTGATTCATCATCTGCTCGAGGCTCGTGGCACCGCCAACCGACGACTTCTCGCGCAGCTGGCGCTGGCGGAACTCGGTGATCTCGCGGGCACGCGCTTCGGTTTCGACGACCGAGAAGCGGTCGCCGGCCGAGGGCACGCCGGTAAAGCCAAGCACTTCGACGGGCGTCGACGGGCCGGCTTCCCTGTCCTGGTTGCCCTTGTCGTCGATCAGCGCGCGGACGCGGGCGAACTCCGTTCCAGCCACGACGATGTCGCCGACGCGCAGCGTGCCGCGCTGGACGAGAACGGTGGCGACCGCACCGCGGCCGCGATCGAGCTTGGCTTCGATGACGAGGCCCTCGGCGCGGCCATCGCGCGGCACCTGCAGCTCGAGCACTTCGGCCTGCAGCAGGATGGTTTCGAGCAGCTTGTCGAGACCGGCGCGGGTGACGGCCGACACTTCGACATCGAGCACCTCGCCACCCATCGATTCAACGAACACTTCGTGCTGCAGCAGCTCGGTGCGAACGCGGGTCGGGTTGGCGGACGGCTTGTCCATCTTGTTGATGGCCACGATGATGGGAACACCAGCCGCCTTGGCGTGCTTGATGGATTCGATGGTCTGCGGCATGACGCCGTCGTCGGCGGCCACGACCAGCACGGCGATGTCGGTTGCCTGCGCGCCGCGGGCCCGCATGGCGGTGAACGCCTCGTGGCCCGGGGTGTCGAGGAACGTGATCTTCTGTCCGTTGATCTCGACCTGGTAGGCGCCGATGTGCTGGGTGATGCCACCCGCTTCGCCCGCCACCACATTGGCCTCGCGGATGGCGTCGAGCAGCGAGGTCTTGCCGTGGTCGACGTGGCCCATGATGGTCACGACGGGGGCGCGGTGAGTCAGATCCTCGGCCTTGTCGTCGGCCGGGATGTCGTACAGACCCTGTTCGACGTCGGCTTCGGACACGCGCTTGACGGTGTGGCCCAGTTCGGTGGCGATGAGCTCGGCGGTGTCGGCGTCGAGCACGTCGTTGATGGTGGCCATGCGGTCCATGCCCATCAGCATCTTGATGACGGTAACCGACCGCTCGGCCATGCGATTGGCAAGCTCGCCCACCGTGATGGCGTCGGGGATGATCACTTCGCGCATCAGCTTGGGCGCGCTCTGGACGTTGCGGCCCATCTTCTTGTCACGACGGCGGCGCATGGCCGCGAGCGACGGACCGCGGTCACGGTCGGATTCGGTGGTGGCGCTGGCGACCGTCAGGCGGCTGCGTGCGAAGGCATCCTCGCCGCCGCGGCGGTTCGGCCGCTCGGGCTGGACGCGGGCGGCGGCGCGACGCGCCTCCTCGGTCTCGACGGGACGTCCGGTGGTGGGGGCTGCGGTACGCGTGCGACGGCCGTCGGCGTCGGAGGGCGGCGCCGGCATATTGGGGACGGGCGCGGGACCGCCGGGGCGCGAGAAGCCACCGGGGCGACCCGTGGAGGGACCACCCGGACGACGATCGGCAAAGCCACCGGGACGGCGGTCGCCGGTGGCAGGACCACCCGGACGCGCGGTCGAGGGGCCACCGGGGCGACGGTCGGCGCCCGGACCGCCGGGACGGCGATCGGCGCCGGGACCGCCGGGGCGGCGGTCGGCAAAGCCACCGGGACGCGGGGCCGAGGGAGAGCGCTCGAAGCGGTCGGTGCGTTCCGTCCGCTCGGTGCGCTCGGTGCGCTCGGTGCGCTCTTCGGCGACCGGCGCGGGCGCCGGGCGCTCGGCTTCGATGGTGGCGGCCTGCGCTTCGGCGGCGGCAGCGGCGGCGCGCTCGGCATCGGCACGGGCAGCGGCCTCGCGGATTTCGCGGCGGCGCGCATCTTCCTCGGCGCGACGGGCCTCGGCCTCGCGGGCGCGGCGATCGTCCTCGGCCTGGCGGGCGCCGGCTTCGCGCAGCACGCGCGCCCGGGCCTCGGCCTCGGCGCTGGACAGGCCGGGATTGCGCGGAACATTGCTGGGCGTCTGCGGACGCGACGGGCCGCGGCCCTCGCTGCGGTTCAGCGGCGCCTGCGGGCGCGCGGAACCGGCCGCGGGGGCACCGGCGGACGTTGGGCGTGTCGGCGCGCCCGTGGTGCCGTGCGGCACGACGCGGGTGCGCTTTTCGACCACCACTGTCCGCGGTCCGCGGGACATGCCCGGCCGTGCGCCTGCAGAAGCCCCGCCCTTGAGCGTGAGGGTCTTCTTGTGGGCTCCGTCCTGGGTCTTGTCGTCGCTGTCAGCCATAAAAACTCGTCTCTTTCAAAGGTCAGTTGGCGATGTAACGGGCCAATCTCTCGGCTCGTTTCATCGCTGCTTCACCTGCTGCCCCTTGGGTCGGCGCAGCATGTATCACACTTTCAATCCCGAGTGCCAAACCCAATTGGGCGGAATCGAGCAATTCGAAATGGGGCCGTTCGGCCCCGGGAAGGCCCTGTTCTTCGGCGGCTTTCGAGGATGCCTTGAGCGTCGCCAGCATCTTCTTGCGACCGTCTTCGGCGGCGTCCGTGGCAGTAACGAGCGCGATCGCCTCGCCGGTCTCGAGCGCCGCCTTCACTTTCATGGCACCGGTCAGCAACTGCCCGGCTTTCCTGGCCATCTGCAGGGCGGCCACGAAGCGCTGCTCGAGCCGCTGCCGCGTCAGCGCCGCCAGATCGTCGGGCACCGTGACGTTCGTCTTGAGGCTCTTGGCGAACGCCTTCTTCCTGATGGCCTCGGCGACCTGTTTCTCGCCGAGGCTGAGCCACACGCCGCGGCCCTCGGCCTTGGCATCGGTGTCGGGCACGAGCACGTCGTCGGGTCCGACGACGAACCGGATGAGCTCGGCCGCCGGCTTCACCTCATGGGTGAGCGCGCAGCGGCGTTCGATCTCGTTCTTGCCGGGCACCGGGTGGTGATCGCCCGCATTTACGCGGGCGCTCCTTCCTCGGCGCCTTCCGCTTCGGCCGGCGCGGCAAGATCTTCTTCGGTGATCCAGCCGGCCTTGAGACGGGCCTGGAGGATCATTTCCTCGGCTTCCTCGCGGCTGACGGGGAAGTCCTTGAAGGTGCCGTCGAAGCGCTTGACCTCGCCGTCCTTGCGTTCGGTCCAGCCGACGAGGTCATCGGCGGCATTGCCGGCGAAATCCTCGACATTCTTGACGCCGTCCTTGCCGAGCGCCACCAGCATCGCGGCATTGAGGCCCGGAATCTCGTAGAGTTCGTCCTCGACGCCGAGCTTGATGCGCTCTTCGTCATTGGCCTTCTCGATGGCGGCCAGATAGTCGTTGGCGCGGTTCTGGATCTCGGTGGCGGTCTCTTCGTCGAAGCCCTGGATCGAGGCAATTTCGCTCAGCTCGATATAGGCGAGCTGCTCGACCGAGGAGAAGCCTTCCGACGCCAATAGCTGGGCAAGCGTCTCGTCGACATCAAGGGCTTCCATGAACAAAGCCGACCGCTCGGTGAATTCCTTCTGGCGACGCTCGGACTCTTCCTGCTCGGTGAGGATGTCGATGTCCCAGCCGATGAGCTGGCTGGCGAGGCGCACGTTCTGGCCACGGCGGCCGATGGCGAGGCTGAGCTGCTCGTCGGGCACCACGACTTCGATCTTTTCGGCCTGCTCGTCGAGCACAACCTTGGCGACATCGGCCGGCTGCAGCGCCGAGACCACGAGGTCGGCGATGTTCTCGGTCCAGGGGATGATGTCGATCTTTTCGCCCTGCAGCTCGCCGACGACGGCCTGGACGCGCGAACCGCGCATACCGACGCAGGCGCCCACCGGATCGATGGAGCTGTCATTGCTTGTCACCGCGATCTTGGCGCGGCTGCCCGGGTCGCGGGCAATCGAGCGGATGGTGATGATGCCGTCGTAGATCTCGGGCACTTCCTGCATGAACAGCTTGGCCATGAACTGCGGATGAGTGCGGCTGAGGAAGATCTGCGGGCCGCGCTGCTCGCGGCGCACGTCGTAGATGTAGGCGCGGACGCGGTCGCCATAGCGGTACATTTCGCGCGGGATCAGCTCGTCGCGGCGGATGATGGCTTCGCCGCGGCCCAGATCGACGATGACGTTGCCATATTCGACGCGCTTGACGGTGCCGTTGACGATCTCGCCGACGCGGTTGATGTACTCGTCATACATGCGCTCGCGCTCGGCATCGCGCACCTTCTGGACGATCACCTGCTTGGCGGACTGTGCCGCGATACGGCCGAACTCGATGGGCGGCAGCGGCTCGCCGACGAAGTCGCCGAGCTTGGCATTGGAATTGCGTTCCTGCGCCGATTTGAGGTCGATCTGCTTGGCCGGCTCTTCGACGATCTCGACCACTTCGCGCAGGCGAGTGAGCTTGAGCTCGCCGGTCTTGGGATTGATCTCGGCGCGGATCTCGGTCTCGGCGCCATAGCGCGTCTTGGCGGCCTTCTCGATGGCGTCCTGCATGGAGGCGATGACGATCATGCGGTCGATCGATTTTTCCCGCGCGACTGCATCGGCGATCTGCAGCAGTTCCAGGCGGTTCGCACTGACGGCCATTTAGTTGTTCTCCTCGGAGAGTTCAGAGTCTGCGTCTTGAGTGAGTTCGATCGTCTCGATGTCTTCATCGTCGTCGATCGGATTGTCGTCCTGATCGGCCTGGGCCATGTTCAGGAGCTTGTCGGTCATCACGAGCTTGGCCTCGGCGATCGCCGACAGCGGTAGAACGTGGTTCGGATCGTCGCCCTTGGGAGCATCGGGCAGCTTGATGGTGACGGTATCGTCACCCACCGCCTCGATCAGCCCGCGGAAGCGCTTGCGGCCGTCGATGGCATCGCCGAGCTCGATTTTCGCCTCGTGGCCGAGATAGGTCCGGTAGTCGCGGGCGCGCACCAGCGGACGATCGATGCCGGGCGAGCTGACCTCGAGGTGATATTCGCGGTCGATCGGGTCCTCGACGTCGAGCACCGGCGAGACGTCCTTGCTGAGGCGTTCGCAGTCGGTGATGGTGAACCGCCCGTTCGCGTCCTCAGCCATGATCTGCAGCGTGCAGCCGTTCTCCTGCGTGACGCGCACGCGCACGAGGCTGTAGCCCAGGTCATTGGCCACCGGCTCGATGATCGCAGCAATGCGCTGCTCGAGCCCGGATTCCTTGACGTAGCGTTTTTCGGTCAGATCGAAAGCCAATTGGTTCTTCTTGTTTGGCGGTCGCTCGCGCAGAGGCTCGCAACTCGCCGGCAGGTAAACAAAAAGAGCGGGGGCCGGTCAGGGCACCCACTCTCGAATGAGAGCAATGATGTAGCGCTCATATAGCGCCGCGGGGCCCCAAAGGCAAGGCCGTCACTTCTCCCAGGTCACGTTCTCGACGCTGGCGCCGAGGTCCTTGAGCGTGCCGCGCAGCTCCTTGACCATCTCGTCGGGGCCGCACAGGTAGAAGTTCTGGCCGAAATTGGAGACGTGCTTTTCGAGGAATCTGGCGTCGATGCGCTCGTGCAGCAGGCTCGAGCGGGGGTCGTCGGTGACGGTCCAGATCGTGTCGAGACCGCGGAAACCTTCGAACTCATCGCGGAGGATGATGTCGGCCTCGGTGCGGTTGGAGGCGATGAGCGTGTGGCCCTCCATCTTCCTGACGTGATGGAGGTCGCGGAGGATCGCGATGAAGGGCGTGACGCCCGCGCCGCCGGCAATGAAGGTGCCCGGCCCCTTATAGGTGATGGTGCCCCATACGTCGCGCAGCAGCAGCGACTGGCCGGGTTTGTAGCCGTAGAGGCGCTCGGTGACGCCGTCGCCGCCGGTGTTGAAGTAGCTCTTGATGGTGAATTCGAGGTGCGGGTCGTCGGCCAGCGCGGTGAAGGTGAAGGGGTGCTTCCTGTCGCGCCAGCCCTCCTCGTCGAGCGATACCTCCGTGGCCTGGCCGGGCTTGAAGGCATAGCCCGCGGGCCGTTCGAGAGTGTAGCGGCGGACGTTGTGAGTAACGTCGGCGATGTCGAGGATCTTGACGCTGTACATGGCGAACTCCGGGCTCCGAAGATGAGATGCGACAATAGGCGATTTCGTTCCCGTCGCGGGGCACCAAAGCTGTTAGAGGCCGTCGCAAAGCCCCGGCCGAGCTTCGGTTTCGCAAAGGAAACCTGCCGCCTGAAAGGCGCGCAAGGCGCTGCCCGGCGCGTCCCGTGCGGTGACGTAACTCTCTCATTTCATTAGCTGATTTCAAGCAATGCATGGGTGGATTTCGCGGCTTGCGACACCGGGTGGTGGTCCCGATCTGCCAATCGTCCAACCAAGAAAGGGACCTCCAAATGAAGATCACCGCCCTCGCCCTCGCCGCCCTGATTGCCGGCGGCGCCGTTGCTACCCCCGTGCTCGCCGGCGACTCCGCCGGGTTCGATGCCGGCTACTTCCTGACGCAGCTCCGCTATGACGGCATCAACGCCATCGACGTGGACGACTATGCCGACGGGCGCCTGCGCGCCCTCGTGGTGCTCGACGACGGCAGCCAGGTCGTGCAGTTCTACGACAAGGACTCGCTCCAGCTCCGCTGAGGCCAGTGCGATCGTCCAGAGGAGCCGGCAGTCCATCTGCCGGCTCTTCTCTTTGCGCCTATGCCGACGGCTTGGGGTAGCGGGCGGTCCACCAGCCGGTCCACGCCTGCCGCAGCGCCTCGAAATCGGCATCCGAGAGACCATAGGTGGTCAGCAGCACCGAACCGCCGCCCTGCGGCCGACTGGGCGAGACGCCCATGTCGGTGACGACGAGCAGGCCATTGCCCCACTCCGCCACCGTCAGAGCCGTCTGGAAATGCGTCTGAAACCAGACCTCGCCGGAGGCCGGATTTCCGGTGCCGAGGCGGGCCTCATAGGCGGTGCCGGGCGGGAGGCCGGTCGTGGCGCCCAGCCCCAGTTCCGCCGATGGCTCGCCGACCCCCGGACGGGAGGGGCCGGAGAGGAAGATCGTGCGGCGGCGCTCTCCGGGATGCCGTTCGAGTGCCAGCCGCAACTGCTGGAAGAAGGTGATCCAGCCCTGGCTGATGTCCTCATAGACACCGGTCCAGTCGATCGCCGGTCCGCCCGACCGCACGAGCCGGACGCGCGTGCCACCCGCGACGGCCGTCAGTTCGACCCGTTCGGAGATGCCCTCGCCGTCCCACTCGTCGAACGCAAGGACGCGGCTTGCCGCGTCGCCGGTCGCGGTGTCGGCGAAGATGTATTTGATCTCCTCGGCGAGCGAGGGCGAGTCCCAGCCGAACCAGTCCTTGATCTGCGCGGGGTCGCGCAGGGCGGTCCAGACGGTGTCGATGGGGGCGGCGATGGTGATGTCGACCAGAACCTGCCTACGGGTGTCGCTCACTTGTCTCTCCTCAATTGACCGGTCTGTCGGGTGTGGCGGCGACCGCCGGATGGGCGGCCATGACGAGGTGGTAGCGGCGGCGCCCCTCACCGGGCGCGTAGCGTTCGGCGAGGGCGGCGACCGACCGCGCCAGTGCGGCCGTGAAGTCCTCGAAATCCTGTGGCTGCGCGAAGCCGATATCGGCCTCGATGGTAAAGGTCAGCAGGCGCTGCCCCGCCTCTTCGGCGGCACCCTGCATGCGCGTTACCTCGCGCACGACGGTACTGGCGGCCTGGACAAGATGCCGGGCCGCGAAGCGGTCCTGCGCGTCGACCGCACGGTCGGCGTCCGACAACAATGCCGGGTCGAGGACGAATGTCCCGGCCCGGGCGACGAGGACACGCTCGATAAAGCCGCGACGGGGCCGCTCCTCGACAACCCGCACCAGACCCGCCGCTTCCAGCGCGCGCAGATGGTAGCCCAGCTTCTGCCGCGGCAGCCCCAATTGGCGGGCGAGCGTGCTTGCCGAGCCCGGCTCCCGGAGCGCCGCGAGCAGTTGACGCTTGATGGGGTCGAGAGCCAGCCGCGCCCGCTCAAGGTCTTCGATCAATGCCGTGTCCGGTGTCCGCGCCATGACGCCTCCTGCATCGCAGGCTAGAATTGACAAATCAGTTTGTCAATTCACGAGGGATTTCAGCGGAGGCCGGTGATGCGGATTTCGAGCTGGGTGGGACCCGAGGTGCGGGCGTCGAACTGGCGCCGCGCTTCGATGACGCTCTGCCAGTTGGCCGCGGCGAAGTGCTCGAACGCCTTGAGCGCCTCCATGCCCAGCGTGGTCAGCTCGTATTCGACGCGTGGCGGGATGGTGGCGTAGCTGGTGCGAAGGAGCAGGCCGTCCCGCTCGAGCGTCCTGAGGCTGGCAGTCAGGGCCTTCTGCGAGATGGTGCCGATTTCGCGCTGCAGTTCGGAGAAGCGCTTGGTGTCGCGCCGCAGATGCAGCACCACCGTGAGGTTCCATTTGCTGGACCGGGTGGTGAGCATTTCGTCGAGGGCCACCTGGCCGGCGGACGGGCGCTGCCGCTGCATAGACAAACTCCGGCTGACGCCGGCCGGACGGACGGCGGGTACGACCCCCTCGGCGGGACATGTTGGTGGCCGGCGCGGAATTACCAGATCAGAGTCGATGAAACTCCAGATAGAAACTGGTCATGCGGCCCTCATGGCGGGCCTTGTCCTCGTAGCGCGTGGGCTGCCAGCCCGGATAGGGCTCATGCCAGATGCCGGGGCGGGCGGGCGCGAAGCGGAAGTCGGGCGAGCGGATGATGTGGGCGAGGGTCCAGTTCGCATAGTCCTCGATGTCGGTGGCGAAGCGGAACACCGCACCTGGCTTCAGGACCCGCGCCAGCTCGCCCAACGTCTGGGGCGAGATGAAGCGCCGCTTGTGGTGACGCGTCTTAGGCCAGGGGTCGGGATAGAGGAGGTAGGCCGCGTCGAGCGAGGCGGGTGGGAGCTTCACCAGCAGCTTCAGCGCGTCGTCGGTGAACAGGCGGACATTGGCCAGCTCGCGCGCGTCCACCGTCTCGAGCAGCTTGGCGATGCCGCCTGAAAACACCTCGCAGCCGATATAGCCGGTCGCAGGATTCTCGCCGGCGAGACGCGCCAGATGCTCACCGCCGCCATAGCCGATCTCGATGGCCCGGCGGGGCCGGCCCGGAAAGAGCCCGTCGAGATCAAGCGAGCCTTCGGGGAGCGGGATCTCGAGCGCCGGCAGCAGCTCGGCATAGAGTCGGTCCTGCCCCTTGTGCAGACGCTTGCCCGACCGCCGGCCGAAGAAGGCGCGCGGCTCGCCATGAACATTGAGGGGGTGATGGGGCTTGTCGGTCATGGCGCGCCACTCGCACGAAAGCAAATCCCCGCTCGCGCGGGGAATCGCAGGATTGTCGATCGCGGGATCGAGCGGCTTACGCCGCCTTCACGGCCGCCTTGAGGGCCGGGACCAGATCGGTCTTTTCCCACGAGAAGCTGCCGTCGCGGCCGGGCTTGCGGCCGAAATGGCCGTAGGCCGAGGTCTTGGCGTAGATCGGCTTGTTGAGGTCGAGCTTGGTGCGGATGCCGCGCGGCGACAGGTCGAACACCTCCGACAGCACGGATTCGAGCTTGGCTTCCTCGACCTTGCCCGTGCCGTGGAGGTCGACATAGACCGACAGCGGCTTGGCGACGCCGATGGCGTAGCTGAGCTGGATGGTGGCGCGGTCGGCGAGGCCGGCGGCGACGACGTTCTTGGCGAGGTAGCGCGCCGCATAGGCGGCAGAGCGGTCGACCTTGGTGGGGTCCTTGCCCGAGAAGGCGCCGCCGCCATGCGGGGCCGCACCGCCATAGGTGTCGACGATGATCTTGCGGCCGGTGAGGCCGGCATCGCCGTCGGGACCACCCACCACGAACTTGCCGGTGGGGTTCACGTGCCAGACGGTGTCCTTACCGATCCAGCCTTCCGGCAGGGCCTGGCGGACATAGGGCTCGATGATCGTGCGCACGTCCTCGGAGCTGAGCGAAGCGTCGACATGCTGGGTCGACACGACGATCTGCGTCACGCCGACCGGCACGCCGTTCTCGTACCTCACCGTCACCTGGCTCTTGGCGTCGGGGCCGAGCTTGACGGCGGCACCCTCGCCGGCCTTGCGGGCCTCGGTGAGGATCTCGAGGATCTTGTGGGCATAGTAGATCGGGGCGGGCAGCAGCTCGGGCGTCTCGCGGCTGGCATAACCGAACATGATGCCCTGGTCGCCGGCGCCCACGTCCTTGTTGCCCTTCTCGTCGACGCCCTGGGCGATATCGGCCGACTGGCCGTGCAGCAGCACGTCGATCTTGGCCTTCTTCCAGTGGAAGCCGTCCTGCTCGTAGCCGATGGCGCGGATGGCCTTGCGGGCGGTCGACTTGAACTTGGCGGGGTTGACGACGGGCGCGCCCGAAGCGTCCTTGAGCACCTTGCCGTCCTTGCCCTTCTTGAGCAGCGTCTCGGGGACGCGCACTTCGCCGGCAATGACGACGCGGTTGGTGGTGGCCAGGGTTTCGCAGGCGATGCGGACCTGGCTGGGGTCCATGCCAGTCTTCTTGGCTTCGCGGAAGACGAGATCCACGATCTCGTCGGAGATGCGATCGCAGACCTTGTCGGGGTGGCCTTCGGACACCGATTCCGAGGTGAAAAGATAGGACTGCCGCACGGCGAAACCCCCAAAAATTGCCCAAAAACGCGAAAAATCGCGTGGTTCGCAGGTTTCTGTCACCACGCGGGGCGGCGGTCAAGGAGGATATAAAGAAATCTTGATATCTACGGCAGCGCGTTGCCGGAATATCATGCCTTGCGGGGGCGACGGGTGCGCGTGAGCAACGCAACGACCGCCCCCAGCGCCAGGATTGCGAGGAACGGCCAGTTGCCGATGCGGGCGAACAGCGTGGGCTCGATCGGATTGGCAGGGACGACATCGATAAAGCCCGGTTGGCCCGGCGCGAGCTGCGCGGTGACCCGGCCGAGAGGATCGGCGGCAAAGGTCACGCCTGAATTTGTTGAGCGGAGCAGCGGCAAACCGGTCTCGACGGCGCGCAGCAGGGCGTGATGCGCATGCTGGGCGGGGCCGATGGAGCCGTCGAACCACTCGTCATTGCTGACATTGAGGATGTAGCCCGCCTTGGCGGGATCGGCGCCGAGGTCGCCCGAAAATATGGCCTCATAGCAAATCAGCGCGATGAAGGCGGGAAGGCCCGGAGGGCTGACGAGCCGCCGGCCATCGCCCGGCGCCCAGCCGGCGGTGCCCGGCACGAACTGAGTGATCCCGAAGATCCGCCAGAACGAGGCGAACGGCAGGTACTCGCCGAAGGGAACGAGGTGCGATTTGTCGTAGGTGGCGACGATCTCGCCGTCGCTGTCGATGGCGAGGATGGAATTGTAGCCGGGGTTCTCGCTCGGATCGTCGGAGAGGAATTCGGGCTCGCGCGGCGCGCCAGTGAGCAGCGTCGTCTCGGGCGGCAGCATGCGGGCGATGCGCGACAGCGCATCGGGATAGGTCGAGAGGAAGAAGGGAAACACCGATTCCGGCCAGACCACGATGTCCTTGCCGGCAAGATCTCCCGACACGTCGATCAGCCGGCCGACGATCTCGGGCGGATTGGCCGAAGCCCAGTTGGAATGCTCGGTGATGATGGGCTGGACGAGGCGGACGCTGAGCTCGGTGGGCGTCACCTCGACACTGTTCAGCCGATAGTTGCCATAGGCGATCTGGCCGGCGATGGCGGCGATGCCGAGGAAGAACGGCACGAGCCGCGCGACCATGCCGCGGCCATCGGCGGGCCAGATCAGCGCCGGGGTGTGGGCGAGCAGCGCCGCCAGCAGCGTCAACCCGTAGACGCCGACGACCGAGCTCAACTGCATCATCTCGACATTGGCGGTGAGCGCGTAGCCCAGGAGATCGAACGGAAAGCCCGAAAAGAAGGTGCCGCGCGCATATTCGGCGGCGGCGATGAAGACGGCCAGCGTCACGATGCGGACGCCGCCATGGCTCCAGCACAGATGCGCCAGCGCCGAGGCGAGGCCCCAGAACAGCGCGATCAACGCGGCAAGCGCCAGGATGGCCACCGGCATGAGGGCGAGGAACCAGCCGCCCTCGACGAAGAAGGCGGCGCCCAGCCAGTGGAAGGCGACGATGAAATAGCCCCAGCCGAAGGCGAAGCCGATCGCGAAGGCCGGGCCGAAGAGGCGGCCGAGGCCGGGCCGGCGCTCGGCACCGTCGAGCGCCCAGACCCAGAACGGGAAGGTGACGAACAGCGCCGGCAGGATGAACAGCGGCGGCACCGATGTGCCCGCAACGGCGCCCAGCACCAGCATGAGCAGGAAGCGCCGCCAGCCATGCGCCAGCATCGTCCATTCCGCGAGGCGGGTCATGCGGGCGAATCAGGCACGGATCTCGTCATGCCCACCCCTAGCGTCAATCCGCACAGAGCGGTATCGCGCAGGTCGCGCTAGCTTGTCCGCTCCCAGTTCAGTTTCACGGTCGCCTCGATCTGTTGCCTGCGCGGCGCCGACGCCCGACCGCTGCGGGTTTGATTGGAGTGCGGGGAGCCGGGCGGGTTGCAGTGAGCGACGTCGACCCCGCCGCCCCACTCGCCGAGCAACCGGCGAAACCGCGCACAATTTCTCGCTCCCCACACGCCGAGGAATCGCTGACCACTCATCCAATCCCTGTAGGCCGCGTAGCCCGAGAAATAGTCGGCGAACCGCTCCAAGCTTCCGAAGCAGCCGATGACGTCCTCGGCTTGAGCTGCCGAGTATTGCGCATCTCGGTAGCCGCGGAAGACGAAGACGACGACGGCCACGCCTACTCCGCCGCCTTCTGCTCGGCCGGAGACACCGGGCTCTCCGGCCCGACTATGGGGGGTTTGCGCTGGTGTTTCACGCGCTTGATCTTGATGCGGCGGACCTGGCGGCTGTCGGCCTGCATGACTTCGAATTCGAAGTTCTCGATGCCGCCCACGATCTCGCCCTTGACCGGCACGTGGCCGGCCAGCGCGAAGACGAGGCCGCCGATGGTGTCGACGTCCTCGCCATGCTCGCCCGGATCGAAATCGGGCCCGATGACACCTTCGACCTCGCCCAGCTCGGCGCGGGCCGAGGCGAGGAAGATGTTGGAGTTGATCTTGCGGATCAGCGGGCCCTCGAACTCGTCGTGCTCGTCGTCGATCTCGCCGACAACGGCTTCGAGCAGGTCCTCGATGGTGACGACGCCGTCGGTGCCGCCATATTCGTCGATGACGATGGCCATGTGGACGCGCTTGAGCTGCATCTGCTGGAGCAGATCGCCCACCGGCATCAGCGGCGGCACGAACAGCACTGTTCGAGCGATGTCGAGCTTGCCCAGCTTCTGCTTGAGGCCGGCCGAGGCGAGCTTGACCGGCAGGTCCTTGGCCGGATCGGTGACGACCTCGGTGATGCGCCGCAGCGCATCCTTGACGTGGATGAAGCCGGTGATGTTGTCGATGTTGTCGGCATAGACCGGAATGCGCGAATGGCCGGCGCCGCGGAACAGCGCGATCATATCGGCCAGCGTCGACTCCGCCTCGATGGCGATGATATCGGCGCGGGGGACCATGACGTCCTCGACGCGCTTTTCGCCGAGCGACAGCACGTTCTGCAGGATTGTCCGCTCGGAGGGGGAGAAGTCGGCCGTCTCGCCTGCCGCTTCCGATTCGAGGGCCACCTCGAGGTCGTCGCGCAGGGACGGCGTGCGGAAGGCGAACAGCGCCTTGAGCCGCGTAATTAGCGATTGCCCCCGCGCAGGCGCAGGGGCGGTGGTCGACGGAGGTTCGGCTTCCGTCGTTTCAGGTCTGGGTGCTGTCGTACTGTCGCTCATCGATGGTCTTCGGCGTCTTCTTCCGCGTAGGGGTCCGCCACCCCCAGGGAGGCCAGAATCTGTGTCTCGAGCCCTTCCATGGCAAGGGCCTCGTCGTCGTCCATGTGATCATAGCCCAGAATGTGCAGGAAGCCATGGACCATCAAATGGGTGAAATGGTCCTCGAAGCTGACGCCCTGCTCGGCCGCCTCCCGCTCCAGCGTCTCACGGGCCAGGATGACGTCACCCAGAATGCCCTCGACCGGCCCGAAGGGCTCGATCTGCGGAAAACTGAGCACATTTGTGGACTTGTCGATGCCCCGCCAGTCGCGGTTGAGCGTTTTCTGCTCGGCATCGTCAGTGAGGACGACCGAAAGCTCGGCGACGCCCGTCACCGTCGCCTTGGATTGCCTGAGCGCCTCGCGCACGGCCTGTTCGGCGCGCGCATCGAGCGCCTCGGGCCAGCCCTCGGCGTTGCGGGAAACCTCGATGTGGAGCGGGCTCATGGGGCGGGCTTGGCGCTCGCAGCATCATAGGCGCGGACAATACGGCCGACGAGAGCATGGCGGACCACGTCCTTGTCGCCGAAGCGGGAAATGTGGACGCCCTCGATGCCGTCGAGCAGCGACACCGCTTCGATGAGCCCCGATTTCTCGCCCCGCGGCAAGTCGACCTGGGTTGGGTCGCCGGTCACGATCATCTTGGAGTTCTCGCCCAGGCGGGTGAGGAACATCTTCATCTGCATCGAGGTGGTGTTCTGCGCCTCATCGAGGATCACCACGGCATTGGCGAGCGTGCGGCCGCGCATGAAGGCGAGCGGCGCGACTTCGATAACGCCGGAAGTAATACAGCGTTCCACATGCTCGGGACGCATCATGTCGTAAAGCGCATCGTAGAGCGGGCGGAGATAGGGATCGACCTTCTCCTTCATGTCGCCGGGCAGGAAGCCGAGCCGTTCGCCCGCTTCCACCGCCGGGCGCGACAGGATGATGCGATTGATGTCGCCGCGCTCGAGCAGCGTCGCGGCATGGGCCACGGCGAGATAGGTCTTGCCGGTGCCGGCCGGGCCGACGCCGAAGATCAGTTCGGCACGCTCCATGGCGCGCATATAGGCGTCCTGCGCCGGCGTGCGGGCGACGATCGTCGCCTTGCGCGTCGCAATCTGCGCCATGCGCACCTTGCCCTTCTTTTCGAGCGTGGGCAGCGAAAGCTGGCTGTCCTCGGTCTCGATCATGCGGATCATGGTGTCGACATTGGCGATGTCGAGCGGCTTGCCTTCCTCGAGCATGCCATAGAGCGATTCCAGCACGCGGCGGCCCTGATCGACAGCCGAGGCGGGCCCCTTGAGCAGCAGGTGATTGCCGCGCGGGGTCGCCGTAACCTTGAGGCGCTGTTCGATAAGAGCGAGGTTCTGGTCGAAGTCGCCGTAGAGTTGTGCGGCGAGACGGTTGTCTTCGAAGGCCAGTTCCAGTTGCGAGGAGAGGGCGTTGTCGGGGGTGGCGGACAAGTGCCTGTTCAAGTGCGCGTGTGCTCCAAAGCTGCCTATATGGCCGCTAGTTCTTGAGACTCAAGCACGCTAGCAGGATTCCGTTCCGCGTGTGTGACAATCTTGCCTTCAATTGAGTTATTCCCCGCGCCCACGATCAGCACAGGCTGCACGGTGCCGATGAGGTCGGCCGACGCCTCGAGGTGCACCGCCTGGAGGTAAGGCGAGCGGCCGCCGAGCTGGCCGGGGAGGCGGCCGGGCTTGTCGAGCAGGACGTCGAGAGTGCGGCCGACGCAGGCTCTGGCGAAGCCGCGCATCTGGGCGGTGACCAGCTCGTTGAGGCGCGCCAGCCGCTCGGTTTTCACGGCTTCCTCGACCTGACCGTCCATATCGGCACCAGGAGTGCCGGGACGGATCGAGTATTTGAAGGTGAAGGCGCTGGCATAGCCGACTTCGCGAACAATCGACAAAGTCTGTTCGAAATCCGCGTCCGTTTCACCGGGGAAGCCGACGATGAAATCGCCCGACAGCGCCACGTCCGGCCGCGCCGCCTTGATGCGCTCGATGGTGCGCAGATAGTCGGCGCGAGTGTGCCGACGGTTCATCACCTTGAGGATGGCGTCGGAGCCCGACTGTACCGGCAGATGCAGGTAGGGCATCAGCTTGTCGTTGTCGCGATGCGCCGCGATCAGCTCGTCGGTCATGTCGGAGGGGTGGCTGGTGGTGTAGCGCAGGCGCGCGAGCCCCTCGATCTCGGCCAGGCGGGCACAGAGCTCGCCGAGGCCGACGCTGCGTCCGGCGGCATCGAGCCCGTGATAGGCGTTGACGTTCTGGCCGAGCAGAGTGAGCTCGCGGACCCCGGCTTCGATCAGTCGGCGGGCTTCGGTCAGCACCTGCTCGAGCGGGCGCGAGGTTTCGGCGCCGCGCGTATAGGGCACGACACAGAATGAGCAGAACTTGTCGCAGCCTTCCTGCACGGTGAGGAAGGCCGTGAGCCCGCGGCTGCGGATCACCTGCTTTTGCGCGAGCGGCAGGTGCTCGAACTTGTCCTCTTCCGGGAATTCCGTCTCGACCACCGGCGTGCCGCGGCGCACGCGCGACAACAGCTCGGGCAGACGGTGATAACTCTGCGGACCGAACACCAGATCCACGGCCTTGGATCGCCGCGCGATCTCCTCGCCCTCGGCCTGCGCCACGCAGCCGGCGACGCCGATGGTGAAATCGCGGCCACCCTCGCGGCGCAGCTCCGCCAGCCGGCCAAGCTCGGAGAACACCTTCTCGCTCGCCTTTTCGCGGATGTGGCAGGTGTTGAGCACCACGAGATCGGCATCGTCGATGACCGGCGTCGGCTCATAGCCGTGCGGCGCCAGCGCGTCGGCCATGCGGTCGCTGTCATAAACATTCATCTGACAGCCATAGGTCTTGATGAAGAGCTTCCTGGGCCGCAGTTCGGTGGTGTCGGTCATGGGCGCGGTCCATACACCCAACGGTCAGCCGTGCCAAATCAGCACGGGGCGACGGCGTCGAAGGCGGCGGCGAGCTGCGGGTCGGAGCGCAGATCGAACCTCTCGATGAGCGGCACGAAAGCTCCGATCTCGGAGGTGCGGATGTAGCTCGACGCATAGAGCGGACCCGACGGGATGACGCCGGTGCGGCAGAACTCGCGAATCCCCACGGCGAACGTCATGCTGCCGGGCCGCCGGTCGGCCAGGATCGCGCTCCTGACCGCGTCGAGCCTGGCCCTGTCGTCGGCACCGAGCCGATAGACGAGATAGTGCCCGCTGCTGGGCGGGAAGGCCGCGATATCGGTGGGGTCGTCGCTGGCGATGAGCGCGAGATCGAGTGTTTCGTCGGGCTGCCCCTCGCGCTTGACGATCACGGCAAGCCGCGCGGTGTCGGGCAGCGGGCGGAGTTCGGCCGGCAGCCAGAGCGCGGCCCGCAGCTCGGCAAGATCGGTGGTCATCACATCGGTCCGCGCGAGCTGGACCAGCGAGCCGATCGGCACGCTGGCGCAGCCGGAGAGCGCGGCCAGCAGCGCGACGGTGAGAACGAAGCGGCGGACAAACATGGGGACAGCTCCTCTTTCGGCTGGCGTTTTTATTGTTACGCGATAAGTTTGTCAAACATGGCAATGAGGACTTATCGATGAACGTGACTGGAAAGCCCCTCGAGCGCCTGTCGCTGGCCGGACGGAGCATCGCGGTGATCGGCGCGCTGATGGTGGCGGCGTGGCCGGTCGCCGCAGGACTGAATCCGGCACTGCTGGCTCCGCTGCTGCCCCCCGGCGTTACCGTAGAGGGCGCCCTGCGCTGGGCGGCGCTCGGGGCCAGTCTCGTGCCGGGAGTGCTGTTCCTGGGGGCGATGATCGAGGCGTTCCGGCTGTTCGGCCTTCTCGGTCGCGGCGAGGCGTTCAGCACCGCGATGCCGCGCAGCCTCGAGCGGCTCGCACTATGGGCGCTGGCGAGCGCGATTGCGGGGGTCGTCACCCCGACGCTGATCGGACTGATCGCGACGGCGGACGCCGCCGAGGGACAAAGGCAGCTCCTCATCCGCTTCGGCTCGGGCGAGATCACCGGCCTCATCGTCGCGCTGCTGCTGCTCGCCTTCGGTCGCGTGATGCGCGAAGCGATGCGCGTAGCGCGCGAAAACCGGGAGTTCGTGTGACATGGCGATCGAGGTCAATCTGGGTGTCATGCTGGCCAAGCGCAGGATGCGCTCGCGCGAGCTCGCCGAGCGGATCGGCATCACGGAGCAGAACGTCTCATTGCTGAAGGCGGGCAAGGTGCGCGGCGTTCGCTTCGAGACGCTGTCGCGCATCTGCGAGGTGCTCGAATGCCAGCCGGGCGACCTCCTCGCCTATGTGCCGGGCGAGGCCGACACCAGTTGGAGCGACGTTTCAGACTGAGGCACGTGCCACATGGAGGTCCCATCATCCGGCACTACGCCGTGGCGAGCGCGGGGACATCCTTTTCGTGGCGGTTGAGCGCCACCAGCATGCGCCGCACCTGGTTCTCGGCGAGCTTGGTGACGACCTTGCGGTCGGTCCCCGGGCCAAGGGGGATCGGAGCGCCGAAGGCGATGGTCACGTCCTTCATGCCCGAAGTCAGCAGGTTCCGTACCACGGCCTTGAAGCCGCGCGCATTCATGCCCGAGATCCCCGAGCGCTCATTGCGCGACACGGGCAGGCCCTGGAGATGGGTGTAGGCAATGGTAACGGGCTGGATGGCGACATCCTTGGCGCCGCCCTGCTCCATCGCCGCCTGCGCTGCACCCACGAGCGCCGAGCGGAACGGCTGCACGTGATCGCCCAGATCGCGGTGCCCCTCGGCGAACAGCAGGACCGCGCTGTTCTTGCTGAGCCGCTTGGCCATTTCCTGGCTGGTGCGCTTGGCGTCGGCGCGGCTGTGATAATCGACATAGAGCGTACGCTGCAGCGAGGCCATGAAGCCGACAAAGAAGGTGTTGCGCACACCGGTCTTGGCAACGAACGTCACGTCGGCCACCGAGCCGATGACGATGATGTCGGTCCACGAGATGTGGTTGGACAGCAGCAAGGTGGGGCGGCCGTGCAGCGGCTCGCCGATCGTCTTGACGCGGATGCCGAGGAAGACGCAGCCCACCTTGTGAAACAGCAGCGGGATAGCGTTCCAGTAGAAGCCCAGCCGCGTGATGACGAACTGGATGGGGACGATCACGATCAGGATCGGCACGAAGATAAAGATGAAGAACAGCGTTCTGAAGATCACTTGTCGCCACTCTTGAGCGGTATGGCGTAGAGCTCGAGCCGGTGATCGACGAGCTTGTAGCCGAGGCGCTTGGCGATGACGTCCTGGATCGCCTCGATCTCCTCGTTGCGGAACTCGATGACCTTGCCCGAGCGGATATCGATCAAATGGTCGTGGTGCTCGTCGGGGATGGGCTCGAAGCGCGCGCGGCCGTCCTTGAAGTCGTGCTTGGTGACGAGGCCGGCTTCCTCGAACAGATTGAGCGTGCGGTACACGGTCGACAGCGAGATGCGCGGGTCCTGCGCCGATGCGCGGCGGTAGAGCTCCTCGACATCGGGATGGTCGATGGCGGCCTCGATCACCTGCGCGATGACGCGGCGCTGGTCGGTCATGCGCATGCCCTTCTTGGCGCACTGCTCTTCGAGGGTCTCGGTGTGGGGCACTTTCTCCATGCGCAAGGCCTAGTTCAGATCACGGGCCATCACAAGGGCGGTGGCGGGCTGCCCGTCGGGGCGCGCGTAGTAGCCCTTGCGCTCGCTGAGCTTGGTGAAACCGAGCTTCTGGTAGAGGCGCAGCGCCGACGGATTGTCGGCGGCGACCTCGAGGATCATGCGCCTCGCCGGCATCATCATCAGGTCCTCAAAGCAGGCCTTCAGCAGCGCTTCGCCGACGCCCTTGCCCTGGTGCTTCTTGTCGACCGCGATCGTCATCAGCTCGACATCGTCGCCCAGGATGCGCAGCATGGCAAAACCCGCAATGTTGCGGCGCGCGTCGCACGCCACCAGCGTGGGCGTGTCGCTGTCGAGCAGATAGGCCTCGATGTCCTGCCGCGGCCAGCCGCGATAGAAGCTCCTGGCGTGAAGGCTGGCCACCGCGTCGGCGTCGCGCGGCTGCGCCGGCTCGATGTGGAGCCCCCCCGGCGCCATCCAGCTCCGCAGCATCATGCCGGCACCCGGGGGATGCGGAACTTCTCCTGCGGCTTGGCATCGGCATCGCGGACATAGGCCGCCTCGGGCGGGTAGCGCGCCGGATCGGCGGCGGCGGCGAAACGCGCCAGCGCCGCGATATCGACGAGCGGCGAGGTGATTGTCGCGGCCCCCGGCGGCACCTGCGCCTGCGCCTCCGTCATGGGCAGCAGGGCCGCCTCGCGCAGCGGCAGGCCGGCGCCGGCGAAGCTCTGGAAATAGGCCTCGCCGCGCCGCGCGTCGAGCAGCACGGCGACAGGGTCGCGACCGGCCGAAAGCGACAGCGCGAGAAGCGAGGGGATGCCAAGCACGGGAAGCCTGAGTGCAAGCGCCAGCCCGCGCGCCGCGCTGAGGCCGATGCGAAGCCCGGTGAACGAACCCGGGCCCGTGGTGACGGCGATGCGGGTGAGATCGGCATAGGTGAAGCCGGACCGGACGAGCAGTTCGTCGAGCGCCGGAAACAGCCGCTCCGCCTGCCCGGTCGCCATGTCTTCGACGAGGGTATCGACCCGGTCGCCGGCGAGCACGGCAAGAGCAAGCCGCGGCGCGGCGGTGTCGATGGCGAGGAGGACGCTCATCAGTCCCATGTAGGCGTCCGCAGAAGCGGCGGCAACGGCATTCCATGCCGGCCTGCCGCCGTGCAACGCCATTGGCATCAAGATCATGTTCACGGTGTGGGCGCCCTGGAAAGCAGAAAGGGAGGCTGACGCCTCCCTGTCGTTCCCTTTGCTCTGTCCGACCGCGGGTCTCAGACCTGCTGCACGGCCTCGACGCCCGGCACGAAGTGCCGCAACAGGTTCTCGATGCCGGATTTGAGGGTCGCGGTCGAGGAGGGGCAGCCCGAGCAGGCGCCCTGCATGTGGAGATAGACCGTACCGTCCTTGAAGCCCTTGAAGGTGATGTCGCCGCCATCCATCGCGACGGCCGGGCGGACGCGGGTCGAGATCAGCTCCTTGATGACTTCGACGGTCTCGGTGTCGGTCTCGTCGAAGAATTCCTCGGTCTCGGCGGCCAGCGCGCCGCCCTCGTCGAGGACCGGCTTGCCGGACAGGAAATGCTCCATGATGACGCCGAGGATGGCGGGCTTGAGGTGGTTCCACTCGGTCGAATCCTTGCTCACCGAGACGAAGTCGGACCCCAGGAACACGCCGGTGACACCGGGAATCGAGAACAGGCCGGACGCCAGCGGCGAGACCGCCGCGGTCTCGGCCGAACGGAAGTCGCGCGGCTCACCCACGAGCACGTCGCGGCCAGGCAGGAACTTCAGGGTTGCCGGGTTCGGCGTGGCTTCGGTCTGGATGAACATGACGGATCCGGTCGTTTTGGAATGGTTCTAAATTAGGTTTTCGCGGTCGGGATAGCAAGTGGAGTCTTCAGTTCGGCCCCTCACGCCACGCCCACGATTTCCTCGGCGGTCATGGCGCCGGGGACGATCGTGACGAGGATATGGAGCCGGTTGTGCGCGGCAAAATGGGTGACCAGGGGACCGGGCCCCTTGTCGCCCTGGCCGGCGGCAATGACCAGGATGCCGATCCCGGGGTCGTCGGCGACCAGTTGCTCGATCGCCTCGGCCGGACGGCCCTCGCGAATCACGGTCTCGGTGCGGACCTGGCCGATCTCGCGGATGCGGGCGATGCGGGTGTCGAGCATGCGCTCGGCTTCGGCACGCGCCTCGGCCCGCATGACCTCGCCCACGCCAATGAACTGGCCGAAATCCTCGCTGTCGATCACGGCCATCAGCACCAGCGTGCCGCCGGTGCGCTTGACGCGGTGCGCGGCGAAGGTGACCGCGCGGTCGCAAACCGGCGAATCGTCGATGAGGACGAGGAATTTCCGTGCGTAGTCGTGTTCAGTCACGCGCCGCCCCGCGCTGAGAAAGGGGGACCATTGTCCCACCCTGTCGCGATTTGAACAAGCGGGGCGACCGACCCGACCGGCTAGCGGACGAAGCCGACGATCTTGCGCACATCGTCCATCACCGGCTGGGCGATGGCCCGCGCCCGATCGGCACCGTCGCGCAGGATGCGGTCCATCTCGGCCTTGTCGCCGACGAGCCGCTTCATCTCGCCGGCGATGGGCGCCAGCACCGAAACGGCGAGATCGGCCAGCGCGGGCTTGAACTTGCCCCAGCCCTGCCCGCCGAATTCGCGCAGCACGTCGTCGACTTGCGTGTCGGCCAGCGCGGCGTAGATCGCCACGAGGTTGGCCGCCTCATCGCGGCCCTCGAGGCCCTTGGCCTCGGTGGGCAGCGCATCGGCATCGGTGGTGGCGCGCTTCACTTTCTTCGCGATCGTGTCGGCGTCGTCCATCATGTAGATGGTCGACATGTCCGAGGCATCGGACTTGGACATCTTCTTCTTGCCGTCCTTGAGCGACATCACGCGCATGGCCGGGCCGGTCGAGAGCGTCTCGGTGAGCGGGAAGAAATCGTCCTTGAAGCCCGCGCCTTTGATCTGCTTGCGGAAATCGTGGTTGAACTTCTTGGCGATGTCGCGTGTCAGCTCGAGATGCTGGCGCTGGTCGTCGCCGACCGGCACGGCGGTCGCCTTATAGAGCAGGATGTCGGCGGCCATCAGCGAGGGATAGGCGAACAGGCCGAGCGAAACGGCCTCGGAATTCTCGCCGCCCTCGGCCCCGGCCTTGTCCTTGAACTGGGTCATGCGCGTCATCCAGCCAACGCGGGCCACGCAGTTGAAGATCCACGCCAGCTCGGCGTGCTCCACCACCTGCGACTGGTTCATGATGATGGATTTGGTGGGATCGAGGCCGGCCGCGATGTAGGCGGCCGCGATCTCATAGGTCCAGCGCCTGAGGTCCTCGGGCTCCTGCCACACGGTGATGGCGTGCATGTCGACGACGCAATAGATCGTCTCGTGCGTCTTCTGCAGCGGCACAAAGCGCCGGATGGCGCCGAGGTAGTTGCCCAGGTGCAGGTCGCCCGAGGGCTTGATCCCGGAAAAGATGCGCGGAGTGAAGGCCATGGTCGGAGGTCTCTTTGGTCCGGAGCGCCTTTAGCGCGCGTGGACGGTCAAGTCCACTCCAGCACGATCTTGCCCTTTTCGCCGCCGGCGGCGAGCTTGAAGGCCTCGGCATAGTCGTCGGCCTTCATGCGGCGGGTAATGACCTTGCGCACGTCGAGGCCGGATTCGAGCATGGCCAGCATCTTGTGCCAGGTCTCGAACATTTCGCGCCCGTAGATGCCGCGCAGCGTGATCATGCGGAAGACGATCTTGCCCAGGTCGAATTCGAAGCTCTGCGCCGGCACGCCGAGCAGCGCGACGCGGCCACCCATCACCAGGTGATCGATCATCTGGTCGAGCGCGGCCGGGGCGCCGCTCATTTCGAGGCCGACGTCGAACCCCTCCTTCATGCCGAGCTTGCCCATCACGTCGCGGAGGTTCTGCTCCCTGATGTTGACGGGCACCACGTCGGCGACCTCGGCGGCGAGCTTCAACCGTTCGGGGTTCATGTCGGTGATCACCACATGACGCGCGCCGACATGCCGCGCCACTGCGGCGCCCATGATGCCGATGGGTCCGGCGCCGGTGATCAGCACGTCCTCGCCCACGATGTCGAAGGCGAGCGCTGTGTGCACAGCATTGCCGAGCGGATCGAGAATGGCGCCGAGTTCGTCGTCGATCGCATCGGGCAGCGGCACGATGTTGAAGGCAGGGATCTTCACATATTCGGCGAAGGCGCCGGGCAGGTTGACGCCGATGCCCTTGGTGTCGGGGTCGAGGTGGAACTTGCCGGCCCGCGACGCGCGCGACTTCATGCCCACCACATGGCCCTCGCCCGAGACGCGCTGGCCGACCTGCAGGTTGCGCACATCGGCGCCGATCTCGACGATCTCGCCCGAGTATTCGTGCCCGGTGGTGAGCCCGACTGGAACGGTCTTCCTGGCCCAATCGTCCCATTTGTAGATGTGGATGTCGGTGCCGCAGATGCCGGTCTTGTGCACCTTGACCAGCACGTCCTCGGGCCCGATCTCGGGCACCGGGCGGTCTTCCATCCAGATGCCCGGCTCGGACTTCGCCTTGACGAGGGCTTTCATCATATCACTCCCAGTTCGCGGGCCGCATCGGTGAAGGCATCGACGGCGAAGTCGACGTCCTCGTCGTCGAGCGCCGCCGACATCTGCGTGCGGATGCGCGCGCGGCCCTTGGGCACCACGGGATAGAAGAAGCCGGCGACATAGACGCCGCGTTTGTCGAGCGCCGCCGCGAGGTCCTGGGCGCGTTGCGCTTCGCCCAGCATCACGGGGATGATCGGCGTGTCGCCTGGCAACAGCTCGAAGCCGGCCGCCGTCAGCGCCGCGCGAAAACGCTGCGTGTTGCGCATGAGCTTTTTGCGCAAATCGTCGGCAGCCTCGGCAATTTCGAGCGCCTTGAGCGAGCCGGCGGTGACCGCCGGGGCCAGCGCGTTGGAGAACAGATAGGGTCGTGCCCGCTGGCGCAGCAGATCGATCACCGGCTGCGCGGCGGCGATGAAGCCGCCCATGGCGCCGCCCAGCGTCTTGCCGAAGGTGCCGGTGACGATGTCGACCTTGCCGCCCGCGCCAGTGAGATGCGGTGTGCCCCTGCCCTGCGGCCCGAGATGGCCCGTGGCGTGGCAGTCATCGACCATCACCAGCGCGCCATAGCGTTCGGCCAGCGCGCAGATTTCGGGCAATTTGGCGACGTGGCCATCCATCGAGAACACGCCGTCGGTGGCGATCAGGCGGAAGCGCGTGCCGTCGGCGACGGCCTGCTTCAATTGCGTTTCGAGATCGTCCATGTCCGAGGTCGCGTAGCGGTAGCGCCTGGCCTTGCTCAGCCGCACGCCGTCGATGATCGAAGCATGGTTGAGTGCGTCGGAGATGATCGCGTCCGCATCGGTGAGAAGCGTCTCGAACAGGCCGCCATTGGCATCGAAGCAGGCCGCGAACAGAATCGCGTCGTCCTTGCCGAGATAGCGGGCCACCGCCTGCTCCAGCTCGCGGTGGAGATCGAGCGTGCCGCAGATGAAACGGACCGAGGCCATGCCGAAGCCATACTCGCCGATGGCCTCGGCGGCGGCCATGCGGATTTCGGCATTGTCGGCGAGGCCGAGATAGTTGTTGGCGCACAGATTGACCATGCGGCGGCCATCGCGAAGGCCGATACGGCCCGATTGCGGTGTCGCGATCTGCCGCTCGCGCTTGAGCAACCCCTGTGCCTCGATATCGGCAAGGGTCGCGGTGAGGTGGTCGAGAAATCCGGCCTGCATGGGGTCCTCCGGTTGACCCCGGCTTACGCCTCCGGAGGGCTCCTGCGCAACCGCCTCAAAAGTTGGCCCAGCGGCTGCGCGCCGGTGACGTGCACAAGGCCGAAATAGACCGCCATGCCGGCGATCACTAGCGCACCCAGCGCGGCGATCTGCAGCAGCAGCGGAGCGCTCGAGGCGAGCCAGGGCGCCAGCGGCAGGGCAAGGCCCCACAGGATGGCCGCCATCACCGCCGCGGCGAGCAGGATCAGCTCATGGCGCCGCCAATCGGCGGCCGGCAGGCGGAAGTGGCCGCGGCGGCCGAGCCAGATGGCCAGCAGCACGGCGTTGGCCCAGGCCGCCACCGACGTCGCAATGGCGATGCCGACATGGGCGAGGCTGGGGAACAAGGCGAGCGACAAGGCGATGTTGACCACCACAGAGATGCCCGCAAAGACCGTGGGGGTCTTGGTGTCCTCGCGCGCGAAGAAGCCGGGCTGCAGCACGCGGATCAGCACATAGGCCGGCAGGCCGGCGCTGAACCAGATCAGCGTCTGCGCGGTCTGGACGGTGTCGGTTGAGGTGAACGCGCCGCGCTCGAACAGCACCGAGACGATGGGCGCCGCGAGCGCGATGAGCGCCGTCGCCGCCGGCAGCGACAGCAGCATCGAGATCAGCAGCGCCTGGTTCTGGCTGGCGTCGGCCTCGGCGTCGCGCCCGCCCTTGAGGTGCCGCGACAGTTCGGGCAGCAGCACCGTGCCCACGGCGATACCGATGATGCCGAGCGGCAATTGGTAGAGCCGGTCGGCGTAGTAGAGATAGGCAATGGCGCTGTCGGCGGCCGAGGCGATGATGGTGCCGACGAAGATGTTGACCTGGGTGATGCCGCCGGCCAGCACGGCCGGGAGAGCCAGCAGCCAGAAGCGCTTCACCTCGCCGTCGAATTTCGGCCAGTGCAGCCGCGGCACGAAGCCGGCGCGCCGCACCGCGGCATAGACGAGGATCAACTGTGCGATGCCGCCGGCGATCGTGCCCACGGCAATCCAGATGGCCGTCTGCACATCGGTGTTCGCGCTCAGCACCAGCGGCAGCATGAAGGCGATCATCACAATGTTGAGCAGGATCGGCGCGAAGGCGGCTGCCTTGAAATAGCCGAGCCCGTTGAGGATCGCCGCATAGGCCGCCATCAGCGACATGCACATGAGGTAGGGGAAACAGATGCGCGTCAGCAGCACCGTGAGGTCGTACTTGGCCGGATCGTCGAGGAAGCCGGGCACGAACGGCGCCAGCACCCAGGGCATGAAGATCTCAACGAGGATGGTGACCACCGTCACCACCACCACCAGCCAGCTCATGATCCGCGCCGCCCATTGCCGCGCCGGCTCGCGGCCGTCCTGCTCGAGCGCTTTGGCAAAGAGCGGAATGAACGCGGTGTTGAACGCCCCCTCGGCGAACAGCCGGCGGAACAGATTGGGGAAGCGGAACGCGGCGAGATAGGCGTCGGCCGCCGGCCCCGTGCCCAGCACGGCGGCCACCAGCGCATCGCGGACGAAGCCCAGGATGCGCGAGCCCAGCGTCAGCACGCCGACATTGAGGAAATTGCGGTAGAGGGACGACGCCCCGCTAGCCATTCACAACCCTGGGCGCGCGCTCCTCGTGCCGGGGCGCCTCGGGGTTGAACACCTTCAGCAGCGTGTCGCGGATGGCTTTCTGCCGCGACTTGCTCTCGATCTTATGGCCGGTGAGGTCGGTGACGTAGAAGACGTCGACCGCCTTCTCGCCATAGGTGCCGATATGGGCCGAGCCGATGGTGAGGTTGAGGTCGGAGATGGCGCGGGTGAGGTGGTGCAACAGGCCCGTGCGGTCGAGGCCCATCACCTCGATGACGGTGAACTTCTCGGAAAGCGTGTTCGACACCTCGACCGAGGCCGGCAGGGTGAATGGACGCAGGCGCCGGTTGTGGCGGCTCTCCTTGCCCACATCGATCAGCACCTGGCGCTTGCCCTGGAGCAGCGCCTTCACCGTTTCGATGATGCGGTTGGCGCGTACCTTCTCGTCCTCGTCGGAGGTGAAGGCGCGGCGCAGGCGGAAGGTGTCGAGAGCGCGACCGTCGCGCGTCGAGAAGATCTGCGCGCCAATGATCGAGGCCTCGCACATGGTGCAGGCGCCGGCGATCAGCGACAGCAGCCGCGGATGGTCGGGCGTGTAGAACGAGACTTCGGTAATGCCCTCGAAGGCCTGCACGCGGATGGCGCCAGCAAACGGGTTGTGGGCATTGTCGGCGGCGCGGATCATCCTGGCGTGCTCGAGCTGCAGCTCGAGCTCGGCGCGCAGCCAGTAGTGATTGTAGTGCCGGCCCATATAGGCTTCGAGCTCGGGCTTGGGCCAGGCACTGAGCGCTTCCTCGAGCTTGTGCTTGGCCTCGGCGATGCGGTCCGACTGGGTGACGCGCGAATGACCACCCGACAGCAGCGGCTCTGTCGCGTAGTAGAGCGAGCGCAGCAGGCTGCCCTTCCAGCCGGTCCACACGCCGGGGCCTACCGCGCGGATATCGCAGGCGGTGAGGATCATCAGCAGCGCCAGGCGCTGCGGCGACTGCACGATGTCGGCGAAGGCGCGCGCCGTTTCGGGGTCCTGCAAATCGCGCGCCTGGGCGATCTCGCTCATCGTCAGGTGGTACTGCACCAGCCAGGAGACGGTGTCGGTCTCGGCAGCATCGAGCCCGAGGCGCGGGCAGAATTTGCGAGCGATGCGGGCACCGGCGATCGAGTGATCTTCCGGCCGGCCCTTGGCGATGTCGTGAAGGAACAGCGCCACATAGAGCAGCCGCGTGTCGTTGAGCGAAGGCAGCAGCTCGTGGGTGAGCGGCAATTGCTCGCGCAGGCCGCCATTGGCGATCTCAGCCATGACGCCGACGGCGCGGATCAGATGCTCGTCCACCGTATAGTGGTGGTACATGTTGAACTGCATGAGCGCGACGATCTTGCCGAACTCGGGCACAAACTTTCCCAGAACGCCGCTCTCGTTCATCTGGCGCAGGATGCGCTCGACGGTGCGCGGGCTGGTCAGGATCTCGAGGAACCACTCATTGGCCTGCTTGTCGGTGCGCACGTCGTGGCCGACGAGGCGGAGCGAGCGACGCAGCTGCTTGATGGCGTCGGGATGAAACAGCAGATCGTTGCGCGAGGCGACGAGGAAGCTCTTGATGATGCTGAGCGGCCTGGTCTCGAAGGTGTCGGCTTTGGTCGTGTTGAGCCGGCCGGAATCGATGACGAAATCGGGCTCGCCCTTGATCGCCACCTTGCCGCGTTTGAACATGCCGGTGACCCGCCCCATCATGTCGAGCGGCTTGGCATGGTCGAATTCGAGGCTGGTGCAGAAGATGCGGGTCAGATCGCCCACATCCTTGGCGACGAGGAAGTAGCGCTTCATCAGCCGCTCGACGCCCAGCATGCCCGGGCGGTCGGCGTAATGCAGGCGCGAAGCGAGTTCGGGCTGCACGTCGAAGGTCAGCTTCTCGTCGGCACGGCCGGTGAGGAAGTGCAGGTGACAACGGATGGCCCAGAGGAAATCCTCGGCCTTCTGGAACAGGCGGTACTCGTCACGCGAGAACACGCCCTTGTCGACCAGCTCCGCGCTGGTCTTGACCCGGTAGAAGTACTTGCCGATCCAGAACAGCGTGTGCAGGTCGCGCAGCCCGCCCTTGCCGTCCTTGATGTTGGGCTCGACCACATAGCGGGTGTTGCCCATCTGGCGGTGGCGCTCCTCGCGCTCGGCCATCTTGGCGGCGATGAATTCGGGGCCCGTCTTGGGCATGATCTCGCCCTCGAAGCGTTTCTCGAGCGTATCGAACAGGGCGCGGTCGCCGGTCAGGTAGCGCGCCTCGAGCGTGGCGGTGCGGACCGTCATGTCGGCGCGCGCCATGCGGATGCAGTCGTCGACCGAGCGGACCGCGTGGCCGACCTTCTGGCCAAGGTCCCACAGCATATAGAGGACGTATTCGGTGACCTGCTCGCCCCAGGGCGTCTGCTTGTAGGGCAGGATGAACAGCAGATCGATGTCCGAGCCCGGCGCCAGCGTGCCGCGGCCATAGCCGCCGACCGCGGCAAGCGCGATAGCCTCGGCGCCCGAGGGATTGTCGACCGGATAGACCTGGGTGACGGCGAAGCGGTGGATGGCGCGGATGATCTCGTCCTGCGCTGCGGACAGATTCTGCGCGCAGCGCGTGCCGCGGCCATGGTCGATCAGATCGGCCTCGGCGGATCTGCGCGCCTCGGCGAGGCTCCGGCGCATCACGGCGAGGACGGCGGAGCGGGCCTGCGCCGATTTCGGCGAATCCTGGCCGATCGCGGCCCTTACCTCGTCGAGGATTGCGTCAGCGGATTTGAGGTGGAACGACGCCTTTTTGGGGCGGAGTTCAGCTTCGGCGACCGGCATCGCGGGCTTTCTTCAGCTCATAGATCAGCTCGAGCGCCTGTCGCGGAGTCAGTTCGTCTGGGCGCACCTGGTCGAGCATGTCAGTGAGAGGATTAATTTCCGGCTTTTTCGGCGCGGGAGCGGCCGCGAAAAGCGGCAGATCGTCTAGCATGGGCGCGGAATTGCCGGAAGAGCGGCTTTCGAGCACACCCAGCACCTGCCGGGCCCGGGCGAGCACGGTTTCGGGCAGCCCGGCGAGGCGGGCGACCTGGATGCCGTAGGACCGGTCGGCGGCGCCGGGGGCGACTTCGTGGAGGAACACCACTTCACCCTCCCATTCGCGCACCGACATCGTCACATTCTTCACGCGCTTCAATGACTTGGCCAGGGCCGTCATCTCGTGGAAATGGGTCGCGAACAGGCCGCGGCAGCCGGTGTCGTTGTGGAGCGCCTCGACCGCCGCCCAGGCAATGGAGAGGCCGTCGAAAGTCGCCGTGCCGCGGCCGATTTCATCGAGGATCACCAAGGACCTGGCGGTCGCGCGGTTGAGGATGGCGGCGGTTTCGACCATCTCGACCATGAAGGTGGAGCGGCCGTGGGCGATGTCGTCGGAGGCGCCGACGCGGCTGAAGACACGGTCGATGATGCCGATGGAGGCACCGATGGCGGGCACGAAACTGCCCATCTGGGCGAGGATGGCGATCAGCGCGTTCTGGCGGAGGAAGGTCGACTTACCGCCCATGTTGGGTCCGGTGACCAGCCACAGCGCGCCGCCCGACAAATCCGTGTCGTTGGCAACGAAGGGGTGGCCCTCGGCCTTGACGGTGGTTTCGACCACCGGATGCCGTCCGCCCCGGATATCAAAGCTCAGCGAACCGTCGATCACCGGCCGCGCATAGCCGCGGGTCGCCGCGAGATGGGCGAGGCCGGCCGACACGTCGAGCCCCGCCAGGGCGTCGGCGACGGCGCGCAGCAGGTCGGTCTCGCCCAGCGTCGCCGCGACCAGCCTGGCGAAGATCGCGCCCTCGATCTCGAGCGCCTTCTCATGCGCCCGCGCGATGCGGCCCTCGAGCTCGGCGAGCTCGGCGGTGGTGAAGCGCATCGCGTTCGCCATTGTCTGGCGGTGGATGAAGGTGCCACGCCAGGGTTCCTCGAGCAGCTTGCCGCCATGCCCCGCCGGCACCTCGACGAAATAGCCCAGCACGCCATTGTGCCGGATCTTGAGCGACTTGACGTCGGTCTCCGAGATCAGCCGCGCCTGCAGCGCCGCCACGACGGCGCGGGTTTCGCTCGCCAGCGCCCGCTCGGCATCGAGCGCCGTGTCATAACCGCGCCGGACGAAGCCGCCATCGCGGCTGAGGAGCGGCGGGTCCTCGTCGATGGCGCGGCCGAGTTCGGCGGCAAGCGCGGCCGGCGCCGTCGCGAGCGTCGTGCCGATGGCCGCAAGCTCGGCCGGCGCGTCATCGAGGCCGGCCAGCATCCGCGACAGCTCGCCTGCCGCCGCCACGGCGCGGGCGACGGCATTGAGGTCGCGCGGACCACCGCGGCCAAGCGCGAGGCGGGTGAGCGCGCGGGTGAGGTCGGGCACCGCCTTGAGCGCGCCGCGCAATTGGGTGGCGCGAATGGTTTCGTCGGCGAGCCGCGCCACCGCATCGAGCCGGGCGTTGATTGGGCCGGCCTCGCAGAGCGGCGCCGCGAGCCGCCGCGCGAGGAGGCGCGACCCGGCCGGGGTGACGCAGGCATCGATCTCGCTGAGCAGCGAGCCCCTGACCGTCCCGCGCTGCGTTTCGAGCAATTCGAGCGACGAGCGCGTCGCCGCATCGATCGCCATGTGGGCAGCGAGCCGCTCGGACGATGGCGCGCGCAGCGCCACGGCCACGCCCTTCTGCGATTCCCCGATATAGCCGATCAGTGCGCCGAGCGCGGCCCGCTCGACGCGCGACCAGGCCGACGGATCGACCGAGCCATCGGGGAAGGCCGTGGCGATGGTGGCCGCCGCGGCGACCGAATCGAACGCTTCGGCGGGCATGATGACGATCTGCCCCGAGGGCAGCACCAGGCGCATCGCCTTGAGCTCGTCGCGCACGGCATCGGGGAGCAGCAGCTCGGCCGGATCGATTCGCGCCAGCTCATCGGCCAGCGCCGCGGCCGTGAGCGGCAGCACGGTGAGCTCGCCGGTCGACACATCGGCGAAGGCGAGCGCGAAGTCGGTCTCGCCATGGCGCAGCATGGCGAGCGCCGCGAGATAGTTGCTGGCGCGCGCCGGCAAAAGATCGTCCTCGGTGAGCGTGCCGGCCGTCACCAGCCGTACGACGTCGCGCTTCACCACCGATTTGCTGCCGCGCTTCTTGGCCTCGGCAACGTCCTCGACCTGCTCGCAGATGGCGACGCGATGGCCCAGCCCGATCAGCTTCTTGAGATAGTCCTGCGCCGCATGCACGGGCACGCCGCACAGCGGAATGTCCTGCCCCTGATGCTTGCCGCGCCTGGTGAGCACGATGCCCAGCGCGGCCGAGGCGATCTCGGCGTCCTCGAAGAACATCTCGTAGAAATCGCCCATCCGGTAGAACAGCATGTAGCCCGGATTGAGCGCCTTCAGCTCGAGATACTGCCCCATCGCCGGCGACGGCGGCGCATGCACAATCGCCACCGGCTCGGCCGTTTCAGGCGCATCGAAGGGGGTTTGGTCCATGGGGAGCGGAAATTAGGGGAGATGGCTGGGATGGGCAACCGGAGTTGGCGCCGCATCCCCGTGAGTGTGGCCCCGAATGTTCAGTTCACCCCCAGCACCTTCCGCCACGTCCATTGCGGCTCATAGCCGATCAGCTCGCGGGCCTGCGCGATCGAGATCAGCGTCTCGTGCGGGCCGGTGCCCGGGCGCAGGGCGCAACCGGGGTAGCAGGCGGCGAGCAGTTCCGCATTGGTCTGGCGCATCACCGTGTCGGCGGCCGCGATGGTCATCACCTCGGCGCCCGTGATGTCCGACTCCAGCGCCTGCACGCAGGAGACGGCGGTATCGCGGGCGTCGACATAGGCCCACAGATCGAACTTCTTGGCGTGCGGATCGTCCCAGAATCCCGGAATGCGCTCATAGGACGTCACGTGGCCGGGCGTGTCGTAGAAGATGTTGGAGAAGCGCAGCCCCACGAAGGGCACGCCATAGGCGCGGCTCATGTGGCGCGCCAGGTCCTCGGTGACGGCCTTGGAGATGCCGTAGGACGAGGTGGGGATCGGCGGGTCGTCATCGCGGGTGGGCAGCACCGCGGGCGGAATGGTGAAGGGAAAGCCCAGCACGGTCTCGGACGACGCCCAAACGACCTTCCGCATGCGCAGGACACACGCCGCCTGGAACACGTTGTAGGCGATGAGGGTGTTGACATGGAAGCGCGCCGCGCCCGACACATGGTCCCAGTCGGGCTCGCCATTGGCGGCAAGCTGGATGACCGCGTCGTGGCCGTGGAGCGCCGCGAAGGTCTGGCCGTAGTCGGTGAGATCGACCCTGATGAAGCCGCGCCGCTCGATGCCGCCCGGCACGGCGCGGTCGAGATTGGTGACCTCATGGCCTTGCGCCTCGAGCGCGGCAATCACCACCGGCCCCAGCCCACGGTCCCACGATCCGGTGCCGCCGGTGACTGCGACTTTCATTCGCCTTGCCTCGCCTGTCCGCGCAACCGGCTCGCTCTCATCCGCTTGCGTCCCTCAGTACCTGTCACTCGCATGGCGCACCGGCCGATACACGAAGTCGGTGAAGTCCGCCTGGAGCGCCGTTCCATTGAGGTCGCTTGCCGCCACGCCGACAAAGGCGCCTGTGAAGTTGCCGTGCTCGCCGGCCGGATAGCCCGTCTCGTCGCTGAGCGTCGAGGCATCGAGCACCGGACCGATCGCGGTCCACTCGCCCTGCTCCAGCGCATAGAAGAACCGGAAGCTCGCGCCACGCACTTCGATCCTGAGCCGCACCGGGCCCGCATCGGGGATCGGCACGGGCGGTGCGCGCAGATCGAGATTGCCCATCGGGTCGGACGCAACCGACATGATGAGCAGCTCGCGCCGGCCGTCCGAATGCGCGGTGACGGTGAGATAGTGGAAGTTGTAGCGATTGTAGAAGCCGGTGAGGCCGGCGAACTGCCGTTCGTCGGCGGGCGCGAAATCGAGCGTCACCTCCGCGTCGTAGGAGAAATGCTGCTGGCGGCGCGCCACCAATGCCTGTTCGAACCAGGAGCCGATCGATTCGCGCCCGAACAGGCGCAACCGGCCGCCGCCCGCTTCAAAGATGCGCTCGGGCTCGGGCGTGCGCAGCCACTGGAAATCGAGGGGCAGGCCATCGGCGAAGTCGTAGCGCCGCTCTGCCCAATAGGCCGCCTCGTCGCGCAGCCCCGGCACCTCGACCTCGAGCGCCGGCACCTGCCCGCTCTTGAGCCAGAGCCAGCCATCGCGCCACTCGGCTTCCTGGATCGCGGTCTCGCGCCCGAGCACGCAGCGCCTGTACTGGCCGGTGGGCCGGCCCATCAGGTGCACGAAATAGGTTTTGCCGTCCGGTGTCTCGACGATGTCGCCATGGCCTGAGCGCTGCACCGCGTTGAACGGCGCGTCCTTGGCGGTGACGAGGTGTTTTTCGGGGTGCAGCTCGTAGGGGCCGTCGATTGAGCGCGAGCGCGCGAAGGTCGAGGCGTGCTCGTAGCCGGTGCCGCCCTCGGCGGTGAGCAGATAGTACCAGCCATCGCGCTTGTAGAGATGCGGCCCCTCCACCAGCTTGAGGTCGGTGCCCTGGAAGATGTTCTTCCGCGGCCCGACCAGCTTGTTCTGCCCGGGGTCGTATTCCTGCAGCGCGATGCCTTCGAACAGCAGCGGCCGCACGCGATGGTCCCACAGCATGTTGACGAACCATTTGCGGCCGTCGTCGTCGTGGAACAGCGAGGGATCGAAGCCCGACGAGTTCACATAGACCGGGTCGCTCCACGGCCCCTCGATCGCCGGCGCGGTGACGATGTAGTTGTGCACGTCCTTGAACGAGCCTTCCTTGCGCTTGACGTCGGTGTAGACCAGCCAGAACTGCGTTCCATCATGGGTGAGGCACGGAGCCCAGACGCCGCACGAATCCGGATCGCCGCGCATGTCGAGCTGGCTCTTCCGGCTCAGCGGCCGCGTGACGACCTGCCAGTTGGCGAGATCGCGCGAATGGTGGATCTGCACGCCCGGGAACCACTCGAAGGTGGACGTCGCGATGTATAGTCGTCCCCGACACGCAGGATCGACGGATCGGGATTGAAGCCGGGCAGGATAGGATTGCGGAGTGTGGGCATGGTGCTCCCTGAGAAGCGAATAGGGAGTAGCCAATAGCGAATAGGGAAGACGCGCCCCTATTCGCTACTCGCTATTGGCTATTCGCTTACCTACACGAACCGATTCACCAGGTTTTCGAGATACTCCTGCTGCCCGGATTTCGGTTGCGGGTTGATGTTGTCGGCGTCCACCCAGTCGGCGATCTGGGCGAGCGTGCGGCCGCCCGACAGCATCGCTGCGGCGCCCTTTTCCTTCCAGCCGGCGTAGCGCTCCTCGATGACGCGGTCATAGGTGCCGTCCTCGAGCATCGCCGCGGCGCCCTTGAGGCCGCGGGCGAGCGTGTCGAGGCCACCGATGTGGCCATGGAGCAGGTCGGCGGGATCGAGCGACTGACGGCGCACCTTGGCGTCGAAGTTGAAGCCGCCATTGCCCAGCCCGCCATTCTTGAGGATCTGGTAGAAGGCCAGCGCCATCTCGCCCGGATTGTTGGGAAACTGGTCGGTGTCCCAGCCGCTCTGCAGATCGTTGCGGTTGGCGTCGACGCTGCCGAGGATTCCGAGCGAGCGGGCGACGGCCAGCTCGTGCTCGAAGCTGTGGCCGGCGAGGAAGGCATGGCCGACCTCGATGTTGACCTTGACGTCCTTTTCGAGGCCATAGGTCTTCAAGAAGCCGTAGACCGTCGCGACATCGTAGTCGTACTGGTGCTTGGTCGGCTCCTGCGGCTTGGGCTCGATCAGGAGCGTGCCCTTGTAGCCGATCTTGCGGGCATGCTCGACCACCAGAGACAGGAAGCGCGCGGCCTGGTCCTGCTCCTGCTTGAGGTTGGTATTGAGCAGCGTTTCGTAGCCTTCACGGCCGCCCCATAGAACGTAGTTCGCCCCGCCCAGCTCGTGGGTGATCTCGAGCATGGTGCGGACCTGCCCGGCGGCATAGGCGAACACATAGGGGTCGGGATTGGTGGCGGCGCCCGCCATGTAGCGGCGGTTGGCGAAGAGATTGGCGGTGCCCCAGAGCAGCCTGGTGCGGCTCTTTTCCATCTTCCTCGCGAAGATGTCGGTGATGGCGCGCAGGTTCCTGTTGCTTTCGGCGAGGCTGTCGCCCTCGGGCGCCACGTCCACGTCGTGGAAGCAGAAGAACGGAATGTCGAGCAGGTCGAAGAACTCGAAGGCGATGTCGGCCTTGAGCCTGGCGCCGTCCATGCCCTTGTCATGCCAGGGGCGTGCGAAGGTGCGGCCGCCGAACGGGTCGCCGCCTTCCCAGGCGAAGGTATGCCAGTAGGCGACGGCGGGGCGGATGTGGTCCTCCATCCGCTTGCCCAGCACCAGCTCGTCCTTGTTGTAGTGGCGATAGGCCAGCGGATTGGTCGAGGACGGGCCCTCGAACCTGACGGGCGCGACGCCCTTGAAGAAATCGGTCACTTACGAGCCTCCTCGATAGCCGGATAGAGCGCGCGGTAGCGCTGGTATTGCTGCGTGTAGGCATCCCGCAGAGCGGGATCGGGTTCGATCACCCGGCGGATGCCGGGCATGGTCATCACCTCGGCCGGATCGGCGCCTTCGGCGGCGCACAGGCCGAGACGCGCAGCGCCGAGGGCGCCGCCGAAATCGCCGTCCTCGGGCAGCGCGATCGGGGTGTCGAGATTGGTGGCGATGAGCTTGAGCCAAAGCGGCGACTTGCTGCCGCCGCCCACCGCGAGCAGCTGCCCGAACGAGGTTCCAGCCTCCCCCAGCACGCGCTGGCAATCGCGGAAGGCGAAGGTGACGCCCTCCATCACCGCCTGCGCAAGGCGCGCGGTGTCGCTCAGATGCGAGAGGCCCACGAACGAGCCGCGCGCCCCGGCATTGTTGTGCGGGGTGCGCTCGCCGCTGAGATAGGGGAGGAAGATCTCTTCGCCCGGACCGTTGAAGCCGGCTTCGGCGAGGCCCGACAGCTCGGGCTGCGACCGGCCGGTGACGTGGCTCAGCCAGTTGAGGCTGTCGGTGGCGCTCAGGATCACGCCCATCTGGTGCCAGGTATCGGGGATGGCGTGGCAGAAGGCGTGCACGGCGCCGGCCGTGTTGGGGCGGAACGTCTCGTTGGAGACGAACAGCACGCCCGAGGTGCCCAGCGACACGAAGCCCTCGCCGGGCTGGATGGCGCCGATGCCGCAGGCGGCGGCCGCATTGTCCCCCGCACCGCCGGCGATAACGACGTCGCGCCCCATGCCCCAGCGGCGGGCCAGGTCCGGCTTCAGTGTGCCGGACGGCGCGGTGCCCTCGACCAATTCGGGCATGTGGGCCCGGGTCAGGCCGGTGACGGCGAGCAACTGATCGGACCAGTCGCGCTTTGCCACATCGAGCCAGAGCGTGCCGGCGGCGTCGCTCATCTCTTCCACGTAGTTGCCCGTCAGAAGCAGGCGCACATAGGCTTTAGGCAGCAGGACTTTGCTGATTTTGGCATGGATCTGCGGTTCGTTTTTGCGCACCCAGGCGATCTTGGGGGCGGTGAAACCGGGCATGGCGATGTTGCCCGCGATCTCGCGCAGGCGCGGCAGCGCGGCTTCCATCTCGGCGCATTCGGCGGCCGAACGGCCGTCGTTCCACAGGATGCAGGGGCGCAGGACCTCATCGTTCGCGCCCAGCAGGGTCGCGCCATGCATGTGGCCGCTGAGCCCGATGCCGCGCACCGCGGCCATTTCCGCCGGATGCGATTTGCTCAGTGAATCCAGGGCCTTGGTGACGGCATCCCACCAGTCGGCGGGGTTCTGCTCGCTCCAGCCCGGATGCGGGCGCACGGGCTCGACGGCCCTCGCCGTCGCCTCGCCCAGCGCCCTGCCCGCCCGGTCCATCAGCAGCGCCTTGACGCCCGATGTGCCGATATCGATGCCCAGATAACTCATGAGGCACGTACCTCATGACGGACCGGATTCGCGTCGATTTATGCCTCCTCGCGCGGCGTTTCCGCCGTCTTCTCCGTCAGTCCGGCCGGGTCGAGATGTCCCCGCGCCGCCTGACATGTCAGCGCAGATTGTCGCGCAGAAAAATGCCGATTTCAATGGTCTCGGAGTGGACCGCAGCGTCGGGCGACATCGCCACCTGCCGGGCGGCGGCGATGGCGGCGCGGATTTCGCCATCCGGATTCTGGTCGAGAACGACATCGAGCGTGCCGGCGCGCAGGGCGCCGCGCGTGGTGTCCGACAGCTCATGCGCCACGACGCGGACATTGCCGGCGCGGTGCGTCTTGCCGAGCGCCGCCACGAGGCCGGCATTGCCCGCGCCCAGATTGTAGACGCCGGTCAGGTCCTTATGCAGCTCGAGCAGCTTGAGCGCTGCCGCCTCGGTGGCGCCGTCGTCGTCGAAGCCCTCGAGCGGGCCGACGATTTCGAGGTGCTGGAACTCGCGGCCGAGCACGCCGGCAAAGCCCTCGAAGCGCTCGCGGTGGTCGCGCAGGCCGAGCGAGCCGGCGATAATGCCGACCTTGCCGGGGGTGGCGCAGAAGCGACCGAGCAGCGACGCCGCGGTGCGCCCGGCGGCCTGGTTGTCGATGCCGATGAAATGGCGGCGCGACGAATTGGGAAGGTCGGAGACGAGGGTGATGATGGCGACACCCCGGCGGGTCGCGGCGTCGACGGCCTTGACCACCGCCGGATCGTCGGGAGCGACGATCACCGCGCAGTCGATCTCGCGCGGATTGAGCCCGTCGAGCCGGCTGATCAGCGCCGCGGGATCGAGCGCGTGATAGGGCGTGGCAGCGAGGGTCAGGCGCTCGTTGCGGATGGCGCGCATGCGCCGGCCGACGGCGGCGACGAGGCTCTCCATGAAGGCGTTGCCGCCATCGGGGATGAGGAAGGTGACGCGCAGATCGCGTGCCCGGGCGAGGAGGGACGCCGACAGGTCGCGGCGGAAATCGAGGGCCTTGATGGCGTTCTCGACCTTCTCGGCGGTTTCCGGCCGGACGCCGGGGCGGGCATTGAGCACGCGGTCGACCGTGGCGAGGGAAACGCCGGCCGTCCGCGCCACGTCGTGCACGGTCGCGCGTTTGCCTTCGACAGTTTCCTCCACGGGCGCCCCCACCGGTTTTCCCGACGTTTGGCGGTGTCACAAAGCGGCGTCAACTGGATTCGGCGCGACTCCGCGCTAGCTGCCTCGCCCGATTGCCGATAAACCCGGCGCCCGAAACTGGAGTTCACGGCATGGTGGCGGTCAAACCGTTCGGCACCTTCGAAGGCAAGGACGTCACGCAGTTTACGCTGACATCGGCGACCGGCGTCGAGGTCGATATCATCAACTGGGGCGTTGTCGTACGCGACTGGCGCGTGCCGGTGGGCGGCGCCTTGCGCTCCGTGGTGCTGGGCTTTGAGAGCTTCGACGACTACCCGGCGCACTCGCCGCATTTCGGCGCCGTCGCCGGCCGCGTCGCCAACCGCATTGCGGGGGCCAGCTTCGAGCTCGGCGGCAAGACCTACACCGTTCCGGCCAATGAGGGGCGCAACAGCCTGCATGGCGGGCCCGAGGGCCTCGGCCGGCAGGTCTGGGAGGCGCAGGCGGACGACGCGACCAATGCGGTGGTGTTCTCGCTCACCTCGCCCGATGGCGCTGCCGGCTATCCCGGAACGCTCAAGCTCAAGGCGACCTACCGGCTCGACGGCAACAAGCTCCGCCTCGAATTCGGCGCGGTGACGGACCGGCCGACGCCGCTCAGCCTCGTCCAGCACCAGTATTTCAACCTGGGCACAGCGGACGACGTGCTCGACCACTCCTACCGGTTCGCGGTCAACGCCATCACCGAGGTCGACGGCGCGCTGCTCCCCACCGGCGACATCATCGAAACGCGGCCCGGTACGCAGTGGTATTTCCGCACGCCCAAGACGCTGCGAGATTCGAGCGGCGCGCCCATCGGCTATGACGGCAACATGGTGCTCGACGACGGGCGCGACCTCGCGGACCCGGTTGCGACAGTGACCTCGCCGGAGGGCGATCTGACGCTCCGGCAATGGACCGACCGACGGGGCCTGCAGTTCTACAATGCGATGATGACCGATACGCCGGCGGGTCTGGGGCTGGGCGGCAAGACCTACGGCAAGTATTCGGGCTTCTGCCTCGAAGACCAGGCGTTCCCCGACGCCGTGCACCATCCGCATTTCCCCAGCATCATCATCACCCCCGACCGGCCCTACACCCATTGGTGCGAGTTCGAGATCAAATGACGGTCTATGTGGCGCTGCTGCGGGCGATCGGCCCCATCTCGCATGCCACCATGCGGCCTGCCGCGCTGCGCGACAAAGCCGAGGAGGCAGGGTTCACCGACCCGGTCAACTATCTCGCCACCGGCAATTTGATCTTCTCGTCGTCCAAATCGGTGGCCGCGATGAAGCAGGAGATCACCGGGCTGGTCGAGGGCTTCGGCCTCAAGACCAGCGAGGTGTTCATCGCCACGAAGTCGCAGATCAAGTCGATCGTCGAGGCCGACCCGTTCCCCGAAGCGTCGAAGGATCATCCGGCGAGCGTGGGCGTCTGCTTCTTCCACAAGGCGATGGACTGGCCGGACACGCTGCTCGATCCGCGGAGTCCCGAGAAGGTAGCGGCGGTCGGTGCGGCTGTTGTCATCGACTATGGCAAGGGCATCACGACGAGCAAGCTCAATGTCGAAAAGCTCACCGGAGCCCGGATGACCCAGCGCAACTGGAACACTGTTCTTGGCATCTGGCAGCGGATGAAGGACCGCTAGGCACCACGCCTCGCAACCGGTCGCTAGAGCAACGTTCGCAACTGCTTGAGCGTTGCCGACAGCACGGCGGGGTCGGTCCGGTAGAACCAGTTGCGTCCCTGCTTGTCGAGAACGAGCAGGCCCGAGGTGCGCAGTACCTTGAGATGTTCCGACACCGTGGCGACCGACAGCGACGACAGCTCGGCGAGCTCGCCAGCGGCGCGCGGGTTGTCGCGGCAGGCCAGGACGAACCGGCGCCGGTCGGGGTGCGAGAGGGCGCGCAGCACCTGGTCGAGATCGACGTCCACTAGCCCTGGATCAGCGTGAGCACATTGCCGGCGGGATCAGCGATCTGGGCCTTCTTGACCCAGCCGTTGTCGGTCTTGGGCAGGACGACCTTGCCGCCGCGCTCGGCCGCCGCGGCCAAGGCGGCATCGAGATCGGGCACCACGACGCCCAGGGTCAGCGACGCCGCCGGTGTTTCGACGATGGCGCCATTGGGGCTGCCCTCGGGGGTGGCGACCATGGCGTAGCCCGGGCCGCGCTCGGTGACGTCCCAGCCGAACAGCGCCGTGTAGAACAGCTTGAGCGGCGCCAGCTCGGGACCGGCGATGTCGAAATGCCCGAAGCCGTTGGGGGTATGCGTCTTTCGCTGCGGATGCGCCATGACATGTCTCCTGCCACGGCTCACAATATTTCGGGATTTCCCGAAATGTCAACGCTGGCGAGTTGGTGCCGGCGCCGATAGGGTCCGGCCATGGACAAGACAGAGCGGCTGTTTGCAGTGATGGACGCGCTGCGGCGCCACCGACGGCCGGTGACGGCGCAGCAGCTTGCCGACGAGCAGGCCGTCTCGGTGCGCACCCTTTATCGCGATATCCAGACGCTGATCGGGCTGGGAGCGCCCATCGATGGCGAGGCCGGCATCGGCTACATGTTGCGGCCGGGCTTCTTCCTGCCGCCGCTGATGTTCACGCCAGAGGAACTTGAGGCGCTGGTACTGGGGGCGCAATGGGTTCAGGGGCAGCCCGATGACGGGCTGAGCGCCGCCGCGCGGAACGCGCTGGGCAAGATTGCCACGGCGTCGCCCGACGATCTGCGCGATCGGATTTCCAACACCGGGCTGTGGGCGGCGCAGACAAGCTGGACGCGCGAATCCGAGCCGCTGCTGGGGACGGTGCGCGAAGCGATGCGGGCCGAAAAAGCGCTGCACCTGCGCTATGCCGACGAAGCGGGCAACGAGACGCGGCGGCCGGTCTGGCCGGTCACCCTCGCCTATTACGAAGACAAGCAGATCGTGGGCGCCTGGTGCACGCTGCGGCAGGATTTCCGCAATTTCCGGATCGATCGCATCCGAGGCGCCGAGCTGGGCACCGAGCCCTTCGGCAAGCGGCGTGTCATCCTGCTCAAGGAGTGGGAGGCGATCTGGTCGGCCGCGACCACGGCTGCCGGCACCACATTGCCCGAAAGATAGAGAACCAGGGCCGCCGCGCCGCACGCCAGGGTGATCATGTCGAGGCGCATCGGATTCGACTCCTGCAGGTGCCCCGCCCATATTTCCACCATGCGCGAAAGAGGCCTCTACCGATTCACCAGGCCGGCCTCCGGTGAGGAAGTCGCCATGGTGTCGTTTGGCCGCGAGCAGGGACCCACGACATCGAGCGCGGCAAGTACGAGTAGCGGGGCCACTTCCCGCGGTTCACTATGCTGCCGAACAAGGATGAGTTCGACCAGAAGCAGAAGCGGACGCCGCTTTCAGGCCGCATCATGCGTGGCGGCTGACCGCACCGGCTTCCGAGAGTCGTCGAGCAGCATTCTGGAGTTGCCAAGTCGGCAACTCTGCCTCCGCGCGGGACGGGCGCGACGGCCAGGGGCGTGGCGTTCACTCTGCAGCGCAGAAGCGACCGGGCAGGTCGTCCGCGATATCCTCGAGATTCCGTTCAACAAACCGCCGGGTTTCCGCGTTCATTTGATGGAGGACACTGCCGAAGTTGCGGGCGACTTCGACAACGGCATACCCGTCTCGGGCAAACTCCTTCGACGGCTGCAGCTCACTGTACTTCTTCCGGTACCCGATCTGGAATTCGCCGGGAGAGTTGCAGACGTTCACCTGGGCGCCGGTCTCTAGGACGCTTGCGAGCGTCCAGTTCAGGCGGATGTAGAATCGGCCATCGGTCTCGTCGCGTCCCACCGCTTCGAAGCCGCAGTTCCTCTCGAAGCTTCGGGCTGCAGCCTTCTCGACTTCCTCAATGTCCACGTAGCAGCGCTCTTCGCCCTCCTGGATCACAATGACGGCGATCTTGTCGGGCATCAGGTCGCGCATCGCCGCCTGAGCTGATGCAAGCGAGCAAGCAACCATGGTGACGGCGGTCGACGCCACAACTAACATAGTCTTCATTTTGTCCCCCATTCCTGGCACTTGGCGCCAGCATCGCGGTGCACGTCTTTGCTGCCACCGAACGACGTTGGGCTCCGCCGTAGCGATGGCTCGACGGGCCCAGTCATTCGATCCTTATTGCGAGGGAGGCTTCGTCGGGCACCTTGTCGGCCCAGCCGGTGAGAAGCGAGAATGTCGTGCCGCCAGAGGGCACGGTCGTGCAGCGTGTGCGCACCTCGTATCGCTTTTCCGCCTCCAGGCGCTTGATCGTGTGGCAGGAATTCGCCCCATTGACCGATATCCAGAACACGACGTCCCCAGTCCTTTTCGACGTGTTCGTCAGCACGAAGCGCAGGGCCTCACCAGGGACGCCAGTTACGCTGGCCGTGTTTAGGCCATCGGACGCGCCGCTATTCGACTTCAGGGCCTGAAACCCCACGACCGCCGCCGCGATGACGATTCCAAACCACAGCCAGTTGAAGGTCTTCTTGGGCGCTGCAGCGGGGGTCGTACCGGCGATCTTCTTCGCGAGCCTGTCGTACTCGGCCTCGGTGATCTCGCCCTTGGCAAGTCGATCTCTCAAGATTTGCGTGTGATCAGTCATCGCCCCTCACCGACAACAAGAAGTTCCCCGACACAGTAGTTATCGACCCCCGCGCCTAAGTCCAGAAGAAGAAACGAAAATCGTGAGAGGTCCGCTAGAATCTATGAGCGGGCAGACCGTCAGGGATCGGGGGCAGCTTCTCGATCTCACCGGCGGCGCGCTACAGCCAACATCTACTTCGAGACCGGCAGGTCAGGGGCGTGGGAGGAGGCCCGGCCGACAACCATCCCCATGGGCGTGGCGGTGTTTCCCAACGACTTCCTGTCGATCCGCGTGTTCGCCGAGCGCGACCACCACAACATCGTGCATTGGAGCGAGATGGCGCGGGGCGGCCACTTCGCCGCGCTCGAAGTCCCTGAGCTCTTGGCGGCGGACATCGCCAAATTCTTCGGCGGGCTGTGACAGTTGGGTGCGGCGCGTGACCTGCGCGCCGCACCCGTCTTCCATAAATACTGGCTGCACGGACGGTTCACATCGAATTCACGCCCGCGCTTTAACTTCGTTGCCGCGCAGTTTTGCTGTATTGCTGGCCAATAGTGCGTCGCCGCGCCCGTCGGACCACGGGCTCACATGGGGATTTCATGGCAAAGTTGGAAGCCGGCTCAGCGCCGATCAATCTGACGACGCTCAATTTCGGGCGCTTGTTGAAGGGCGAGAACGCCTACGCCAACAAGAAGACCATCCGCGTCGACTATACCGACACCAAGGAACGGGAACGGTTCGAGGGCAGCTTCTCAACATCGCTGTCGGGCATCAGCGGCACGGCCAAGACCTGGCGGCTGACCAACTACAAGACCGACGCGATGCTGTTCACCTTCACCAAGATCAAGCTCTCGGCCTCGGCGGTGCTCGCCGCGGCCAAGACCAAATCGAAGAAGGACGACCGCAAGCTGATCGAGACGATGCTGGCGGGCAAGGACAGCCTCTTCGGCTCGCAATTCGGCGATGTGCTGCACGGCTATGATGGCGACGACGTGCTGGCCGGCAATGGCGGGATCGACCAGATCGACGGCGGCAAGGGCCGCGACCGTGCCATCTATGACAGCGCCACCGGCGACATCCAGGTGACGCTCAACGGCAAGAATTGGGTCGACGTGCTGCAGAACGGCGCGGTCGAGGACGGCCTGCGCAACATCGAGGATGTGAGCGGCGGCATCGGCAACGACCGCCTGACCGGCGACAAATACGCCAACCGGCTGACGGGCAATTGGGGCAACGACACGCTGGCGGGCGGATCGGGCAATGACACGCTCGAGGGCGGTGACGGCAACGACGTGCTGCTGGGCGGCAGGGGCAACGACACGCTCAAGGGCGGTGCCGGAGACGACGTGCTCTATGGCGAGGCCGGCAATGACAGCCTCGATGGCGGCGACGGTAATGACTGGCTCGATGGCGGAGCCGGCAAGGACACGCTCAAGGGCGGCAATGGCGACGACACCATCGTGGGCGGCGCGGGCGCCGACAGCCTGAGCGGCGGCAACGGTGCCGATACGTTCCGCTTCGTCGCCATCAGCGATTCGACCAACAAGGCGAGCGGCCGCGACTTCATCAGCGACTTCAAGGTGGGGATCGACACGATCGACCTGTCGGCGATCGACGCCATCGCGAGCACTCCGGGCTTCGACGACGCCTTCGTCCTCGACGCCAGGGGCAGCGCCTCGACGGCGGTCGCCCAGGGTCACATCGGCTGGTACACGGTCAACAAGTCCGGCACCGCCAACGACCGCACATTCCTGCGCATCAACACCGATGCCGACAAGGCCATCGAGATGTCGATCGAGCTCAAGGGTGTGCACGCGCTGACGGCGGCCGACTTCATCCTGTGACGCCGCCTCGCCGGCTGCCGGATCAACCGGCAGCCAGTTCCACGTCGTGCGCGAAGCGGATGAGGTTGGAGTAGGGGCAGATGTCGTGCGCGAGCTGCATCGTCGCCTCGATGTCGGCCTTCTCCCAGCCCGGCACCCGCGCGGTGAGCCTGGGAACGATGGCAAAGCCCACATTGTCCTCGCGGTCGGCAAAGCTCACCGCCGCCTCGACGGTGGCGTCCTGCGGCAGGGCCTTGCCGTTGCGCTTGGCGGCGGCGCGCATGGCGCCCAGGAAGCAGGCGGAATAGCCCAGCGCGAACAATTGCTCCGGATTGGTCCCCGGACCATCGTCGCCGCCCATCGCCTTGGGCGTGGAGAACTTGACGGCGACGCGACCATCATCGGTGCTTGCCTCGCCGACGCCGCGGCCGCCATTGGTTGCGGTGGCGTGCGCTGTGTAGCTGATCTTCATCTGTGGCGGTTCCCTTTTCCAACGGAAGCAATGCTGGTGCTCTAGCCGACAACTAGATTGTGCACAATCTAATTTTGTGCAATCAATCGCGAGAGGAGATGCCGATGAAGAGAAGCCTCAGGCTCGACGACCAGCTGTGCTTTTCCGTCTACGCGGCGGCGCATGCCTTCACGCGCTTCTACAAGCCGCTGCTCGAGCCGCTCGGCCTCACCTATCCGCAATACCTCGTGCTGCTAACGCTGTGGGAGCAGGAGGGGTTGCCGCTCAAGGCGATCGGCGACCGGCTGGGGCTCGATTCGGGGACGCTGACGCCGCTGCTGCGCCGCATGGAAACGGCGGGACTGGTGACGCGCGAGCGCGACAGCGCCGACGAGCGGCTGGTGCGTGTCCATCTCACGCCGCGGGCCCGGCGGCTGCGGACCAGGGCCGAGGAATTCCCGGGCAAGGTGGGGTCGGCGTCGCAGTGTTCGGCGACCGAGCTCACCGCCCTGCGCAAGCTGCTGTTCGGGCTGCGCGAGGATCTCGACGCGGCCTGAGGCGGACATCGCCTGCAATCAGGGTTCGGAATTTATCGGATTATTCACGCCCGGCGCGCATGCTGCGAGCCTCGCCAAAAGCGTCACTTCGGGCGAACCATGTCTCTCCGCCGCTTGTTCTTTGCCGTCCTCGCGACGGCCTTGCTCGTTGCCGGTCCGGCCTTCGCCGCCGACTGGATCGTGACGCGCCTGCGTGGCGACGTCGAAATGCTCGACGCGACAGGCAAATGGGTGCCACTCAGGCGCGGCGATCTGGTGGCCAATGAGCGGGTGGTGCGGACCCTCGCCAACGGCCACGCCGAACTCACGCGCAGCAGGGAAGTGGTGACGCTGGACAGCAACACCGCGATCAGCATCCGGGACGATGCGGAGGCAGGCTACACCACCGTGCTGCAGGATTTCGGGCGCGTCGAGGTGGATGCCGAGGCGCGGCGGGTCAAGCATTTCGAGGTGCAGACGCCCTTCCTCGCCGCGGTGGTCAAGGGCACGCATTTCATTGTCACCTCGGACAGCGACGGCGCGACGGTGGCGGTGGACCGCGGCGCCGTGGCGGTCCACTCGGTCGCCACGCAGCGGTCGACGACCATCAGCGTCGGCCAAACTGCGACTGTGATGCGCAAGAGCGACCTCGTGGTGGGCGGCCTCGGGCCCTGGCCGGCGGTGCTGGAGCCGGGCGTAAGCCCGCCACAGATTGCCGCGGCGCTCGGTGGTGCGCTCAACTCGCCGCCGGGGCCCGCCGGCAACCTGCCCGATCGCCTGGCCGCGCCAGAGCCGCAGGGTGCACAGCGCGCGGCCGGCGGACAGCTTGTGGCGGTGTCGACGGCGAACCTGTTTGGCGGCATCGCAACGGTACAGCCGGCGCCCGCCGCGGCGAAGGCCGAGGCGGCGCAGCCGGTGAGCCTGAGCGTCGTGGTGATTGGCGCCCTCCTCGGCGCCGCCATCGGCGCCCTCGCGCTGCTGGTCAGACGCGGTATCTGACCTTGGGCGCTGGCGCGCTCAGGTTCCGGCGAAATTAATGCGATAGCTCAGGGCTTCGGCGATGTGCGGACGCGCCACCTTGTCGCTGCCGGCGAGGTCGGCGAGGGTGCGGGCGACCTTGAGCACGCGGTGATAGGCGCGGGCGCTGAGCGAGAAGCGCTCGGCCGCCTGCAGCAGCAGCGCCTTGCTCTCCCTGTCGGGATCGACGACGCTTTCGATGAGGCTCGCCGAAGCGTGGGCGTTGGTGAAGATCCCGGGATGCCCGGCCCTGAGGTAGCGCTCGCGCTGGATGTCGCGCGCCACACCGACGCGGGCGGCGACGGCGGCGGAGGTTTCCGCGGCGCCGGGGGCGATCATGTCGGCAGCGCTCACCGCGGGCACGTCGACGCGGATATCGATGCGGTCGAGGAACGGCCCCGAGACGCGCGCCTGGTAGTCACCGGCGCAGGCATCGCCGCGCTTGCAGGTGTGGCCGGGCGTGCCGGCAAGGCCGCATTTGCAGGGATTCATCGCCGCCACGAGCTGGAACCGCGCCGGGAAGGTGACGCGCGAATTGGCGCGCGCGATCACCGTCTCGCCGCTTTCGAGCGGCTGGCGCAGGCTGTCGAGCACCGAGGGCGCGAATTCGGGCAACTCGTCGAGGAATAGAACGCCGTTGTGGGCCATGCTGGCCTCGCCCGGCCGGATCTTGAGCCCGCCGCCGACGAGCGCCGCCATCGAGGCGGAGTGGTGCGGGGCGCGGAACGGCCGGCGATCGCTGAGCGCGCCGCCTTCGAGCTCACCGGCGATCGACTGGATCATCGACACATCGAGCAGTTCGCGCGGATTGAGCGGCGGCAGGATGGAGGGCAGGCGCTGCGCCAGCATCGATTTGCCGGCGCCTGGCGGTCCGATCATCAGCAGATTGTGGCCGCCGGCGGCGGCGAGCTCGAGGGCGCGGCGCGCCACCTCCTGGCCGCGCACTTCGCTCAGATCGGGCAGGCCGCCCTGCGTATCGTGGCGCTTCGGGCTGGGCCTTGGCGCGAGCTGGTAGCCGCCCAGATGATTGACCAGCGCCAGCAGCGAGTCCGGCGCGATGATGTCGATATCGTCACCGGCCCACGCCGCCTCCGGCCCGGATGGCGCCGGGCAGATCACGCCAAGTCCGCGGGCATGCGCCGCGATGGCCGCGGGCAAAATGCCCGACGTCGGCGCCAGCCGCCCGTCGAGCCCGAGCTCGCCCAGCGCCACATAGCCATCGAGCGCGTCGGCGGGGAACGCGCCGATCACCGCCATCAACGCCAGCGCGATGGGCAGGTCGTAATGGCTGCCCTCCTTGGGCAGGTCGGCCGGCGCCAGATTCACGACGATGCGCTTGGGCGGCAGGCTCAAGCCGGACGACAGCAGCGCCGCGCGCACCCGCTCGCTCGCCTCCCGGATCGCCTTGTCGGGCAGGCCGACGATGACGACAGCGACGGGCAGACCGGTGGTGATCTGCGCCTGCACGTCGACCGGCACGGCCTCGATGCCCTGAAACGCCACGGTCCTGACCCGCGCGCCCATGTCTGAAATCCCCAAAGTATGGCGAAACCCTAACAAGGGAGGCGGAGGTCGGCAAGAACAATTGGGGAACACGACGGCGCTTGACCTGCAGGCCGACCTCAAGGCTAGGGTTCGGGTTCCACGACGCTGGAACGATCCTGATGTCGAACTGCCGTCCCGTCGTTCGGCTAGAGGTGAAGGCGAGGGCAAGGCGTCCCGCCGCAGACCCCGGAGAGGTCCAATGCCGCAGTTTCTTGTCGCCATCCACCATCCCGACGATTTCGTGCCCGCCAGCGAGAGCCCGGCAGCGCGGCGCGACATCAGCGCGCTCAACGACGAGATGATCGCTGCCGGCATCCGGGTGTTTGTCGGCGGCCTGACGCGCGCGGCGGACGCCAAGTCGATCCGCGTGCCGGACGGCCGGCCGCTCGTCACCGACGGCCCCTATCTCGAAACCAAGGAACATGTGGGCGGCTTCTGGGTGCTGGACCTCGCCAGCCTCGAAGAGGCCGTCGCCTGGGGCCGCAAGGCCGCCATTGCCTGCCGCACTCCCGTCGAAGTGCGCGCGTTCAGATAACCCAAGGAGCCCCGTCCCCTATGAGCACGACCACGCATCTGTCCTGTACCTGCGGCGAGGTCCGGCTCGAGGTGACGGGCCCGCCCATCATCGTCGCCGAGTGCTGCTGCAATTCGTGCCGCGCGGCGGGCGACAAATTCGCCGCCCTCGCCGGCGCGCCCTCCTTCCGCACGCCCTACGGCACAACGCCCTATGTGCTCGAGCGCAAGGACCGGGTGCGCTTCGTGCGCGGCGCCGAGCAGTTGCGCGAGTTCCGGCTGACCCCGGACTCGCCGACACGCCGCGTGGTCTCGCAGTGCTGCAACACGCCGATGTTCCTCGAATTCAAGGGCGGCCACTGGCTGAGCCTGTATGCGGGCCTGTGGCCCGAGGAGATCCGACCCAAGGTGGATGTCCGCACCATGGCAGGCGACCTCGCCGACCCCAGCGTGCTGCCCTCCGACGTGCCCAACCTCAAGGGCCAGTCGGGCGGGTTCTTCGTGAAGCTCCTATGGGCCTGGGTAGCGATGGGCTTCCGCACGCCCAAGTTGGCGGTGGCGGGCGAGCTCCGGCTCTAGCGGCGGCGCCAGCCGAGCCCGGCCAACTCCCTGCTCCGGCGTTAACCATGCCGCGATATCAATGGGTTAGCGCAAGCTTTCATTAAGCGGGCCATGTTGACTCAAATCTCATGTATTCGGCTCGGTCATCTCGCCCGGCCCATCTGTTGCATGGGCTCTTCGTTGTTCTCGCGCTTGTGGCGCTGTCGGCCTGCGCGCGCAGTCCCGCCGACTATCGCACCGACCGCAATGTCAGCCAGGTCGGCGCGCCGATCCATGGCGACAACCGCCCGCATCCGGGGGTGAACCGGGCTCGCGCGCTGCCGATCCAGGGGATCGACGTGGCGCGCTACCAGGGCGCCATCGATTTCGACAGTGTGTACCGCTCGGGCGTGCGCTTCGTTTACATGAAGGGCACCGAGGGCAAGGACTATGTGGACCCCGCCTTCCGCGACAATTGGCGGCGCGCCCGCGCCTCGGGCATGGCGCATGGCGTCTACCACTTCATGACCTGGTGCTCGACCGCCGCCGAACAGGCGCGCTGGTTCATCAAGAACGTCCCCGACGACCCGACGGCCCTGCCGCCCGTGCTCGACCTCGAATGGAACAACCATTCGAGCTGCAAGAACAAGTGGGACAGGGACAACATCCTCGAGAAGGTCCGCGTGATGCTCGATGCGATGGAGCGCCACACCGGCAAGATGCCCATCATCTACACCGACATCTCCTTCCATCGCGACATCCTCGCGGGCGAGCATTTCGACAATGCGTTCTGGCTGCGCTCGACCGCCGCCGAGCCGCATGAGCGCTACTCCAACCGGCGCTGGATGTTCTGGCAGTGGACGCAGACCGGCACCGTCAAGGGCGTCCGCACCGAAGTCGACCGCAACGCCTTCTATGGCGACGAGAACGACTGGACGGTGTTCCTGCTCACCGGCTGCGATCCGCGCGCCATCGACCGGCTCGGGCCGCAGGGCAAATGCGCCCTGGTGAAATGAGGCTCTAGTGGCGGTGCAAAAGATCGGGCGCGACGCCGTGCGCTCTCTTGTGCGGCCACAATTGACGGCCTAGTTCTTATCGCGTGATCAGCCGGGCAGGGGTCCGGTCCTCAACAGAGGGAGAGAGAAAATGGCCAAGGGTCAGATGCGCTCCAACAAGGAAGCCAAGAAGCCCAAGAAGGAAAAGCCCAAGGTGCTCGCCACCGCCGGCATGAATACCGCCACCACGGCGCCCGCGGGCAAGAAAAAGTAGGCAGCCATCGTGCCTGCCATGAAGGGCCGCCCCCGGGGCGGCCCTTTGTCTTTGCGCCGGTGGGAATGGGAGCGCTTCCGCGCCGCCAGCCCGCCGATGCCACCTTCCGCCTTCACCTCGCCGGCCAATTCGTGTTTTGTGCGCCTGATGGGCAGAGACCAGGCACAGGCGTGAGGATCGTCCTGACCGGCGCGTCGGGCGGCATCGGGCGGAGCCTCATGGCGACGCTCGCGACCGCGCACGACATGATCGGCGTGGTCCGCGCGCCGCGACCAGCGGCAGCCGGCGCCACCTATGTCAGCTCCGCCGACAAGCCGGCGCTGGCGGCCGCCCTCGCCGACGCCGACTGCGTCATCCATTGCGCGCTCGACGCCAAGGCGAAGGGCCGCGACTTCCTTCCCGTCAACCGCGCGCTGAACACCGAGATCCTCGAGGGCGCGCTCGGCGGCCGGTGCCGGCTCTATGTCTTCGTCAGCTCGCAGGTGGTCTATTCCGGCACCGATCCCGCCACGCCGGCCGGCTACCGCGAGGACCAGGAACTCGTGCTCACGCCGCGCGAGGACGATTACACGCGGCTCAAGATCGAATCCGAGCGCGAGGTGATCGCCGCCTGCGCCGCGGCCGGCGTCGACTATCTGGTCATCCGCCCCACCGTCGTGATGGGGCCGGGCATGGCGTGGTCGGAGGGGGTTGTCGCGGCGTCGAAATTCGTGGCGGCGGGCGTGCGGGGGCGCACAATGAACCTCGTCGTGGTGAGCGACCTCAGCCGGCAGGTGCAGCTCCTCATCGAGGGCGGCGCGCGCAACGACAGCTTCAACATCGGCACGACGAATGTGCGCAGCGAAGACTATTTCGCGCAGGTGGGCGCGCTTGCCGGCCGCCGCCCGCTGTTCGTGCCGGACGGGCTGATGCGCGGCCTCGCGCGCTTCATCCCCTCGACGCTGTGGTTCTTTGGCCGTGACGTGGCGATCGACACCGACAAGCTGAAGGCGGCGACGGGCTTTCGCCCCGAGCGGCCGCTAGCGGGCTATTTCGCGCGCCGCCCGGTGCATGCCGCGCCCAATTCGCTCGACGCGCTGCGCCAGCATCTGAGCTCGCCGCATCCGTTCCGCACGCATGGGCAGGGCTATTATCTGTGGTTCAATCCGCAGCATGCCGACGACCGCGTGGCGATGGCGGCCTATAGCGGCATCGTCTCGCTCGAGGCGGATCGCATCCGGGTGCGGGCCGGCACGCGGCTCGCCGAGATCTGCGACGCGCTCGATGCGCGCGGCCTGCAGCTCGCGACGCTGCCCGAATTCCTCGGCATTTCGGCCGGCGCCTGCTTCTTTGTCGACGTGCATGGCTCGAGCCGCGAACATTTCTCGATGTACGAACTGATCGAGGACATCCGCTATCTCGACGACACCGGCGAGGAGATCGTCGCGGCGCGCGACGAGGCCCTGTGGGCGGAGCTCAGGGCGCGCGACAGCCGCTTCATCCTCACCGAGCTCACCTTCCGCACGGAGCCGGCGAGCTGGCTCAGCAACCGCATGGTGTGGGAAAAGGAGACCGATCTCGACGCCTATCTCGACGGCGGCTGGCGCGCCAACCTCGCCACCACCATCCAGTGGTATCCGCACTACCGCCAGTTGCTCGTCTACCACGTCAACCGGACAGGCGGACCGGACCGTGGCGCGGCCCCTTCGATCGCCCCGTTCCGCGGGTTGCCCTACCACTGGCAGCGTGGCGTGCTGGCGGCGCGGCTGCACGGCCGCACGCTGCAGGTCGACCGCGCCTTCCGCATCCTCGCCCCCTGGCGCGAGCTGTGGTTCGAGAGTTTCCTCGAATGGCTCTACGATCGCCGGCGCGCGATGTGGCGCGACATGGAGATGTGCCTCACCATCGAGGATGGGCGCAGCTTCATCGCTCAGCTCCGGCGCCTGCTCGACCGCGGCGACATGAGCGTGCGCAAACGCGCCTCGATCGGCCTGCGATTCTCGCACGACCGCGTGACAGGGCGCGACTATGTGTGGGTCGAGTTCGTCTCCGACGCCCCCGAGCTGGTCGAGCGCGTCATCGCCATGGCACGCGAGCTGGCAACCGAAGGCGTGCGCTTCCATCGCGGCAAATACGTGCCGCGATAGGGCCTCGCCCTGGTCCTAGCCGAACAATCCCGCCGTCTTGATGCCGTCGATCAGGAACTGGATGGCGAGGGCGGCGAGCAGCACGCCGACGACGCGGCTCACCACCGCGAGGCCGGTGATGCCGAGGAGGCGCTGGATCGGGATGGCGACCAGCATGGCCGCGTAACACACGGCGAGGATAACCAGCATCGCCGCGATGACGAGGAACCAGTTGGCGCTGAACGCGCCCTCGGCGGTCGACAGCAGGATGATGGCGCTGATGGCGCCGGGTCCGGCGATCAGCGGCGTCGCCAGCGGAAATACCGAAATGTCGGGTCGGGTCTTGGCTTCGTTCTCTTCCTCGGGCGTCGTGCCGGTGCCGCCCGAATGGCGCGCGAACACCATGTCGATCGAGATCAGCAGCAACAGCACGCCGCCGGCAATGCGCAGCGCCGGAATGGTGATGCCGAACAACTTGAGCAAGGGCTCGCCGAACACGGCGAAGAACAGCAGGATGCCGGTGGCGATCAGCGTGCCGCGCAGCGCCATCGTGCGCCGTTCGCGCGTCGTCATCCGCTCGGTCAGCGCAGCGAACACCAGCACCAGATCGGCCGGGCCGATGGTGGCAAAGAAGGTCGACAGCGAGAGCAGGAAGGAGTCGAGACGCATGCCGGCCACCATGCCGGATTTGCCGCCGCTTGGCGAGGGCTAAGCCACCCGCGCGGTGGCGATGTAGACGCCCGCCGCGATCGGTCGGCGGCCCAGATAGGCCCGCTGCATCGCCGCGTGGCCGAAGATGTCGACATCACCAAAGCCGCGCGCTGCGAGCCAGGGGACGATTTCGTCCAGCCCGATGCCGAAGGTGACGTTTTCGCCCATGGCCGAGGTGAAGACGCGCAGCCCGGTGGCACCGGAACCTGTGAGCGCCGCGCTGTCGATCGAGTCGAATACGACGACGCTGCCGCTGGCGGAGTGCCCGGCGATGAAGGCCAGCGTGCGGTCGGCGCCGTCGCGCGTCAGGTAGACGATGACGCCCTGCCAGACGAACAGCGTGCGCTTGCCTTCGTCATAGCCGGCGGCACGCAGCCGCTCGCCGAGATCGTCATGATCGAAATCGACCCCGACGAACCGGACATGGGCAGGCAGCGGCTCGACCACGCCGCGCAGCGCCTCGCGCTTGGCCGCCTGCGTCACCGGATGATCGACCTCGAACACCGGCACGGCTGCCGCCTCGGGGAGGCGATAGCACCGCGTGTCGAAGCCTGCTCCTAGAACGACGATCTGCTCGGCACCGGCGCGCAGCTCGCGCACCATCACAGCGGCGATATGCTGCTCGCGCGCCATCGCGAAGTTCATCAGCCCGTCGATGCCGGTCAGCCGGTTGATGCCGAGTGCCCCGACGACGCGCATGAACTGCACGGTGAGCGGATTGACGAAGCGGTGCGCATAGGGATCGGAGGAGGCGCGATCAGCCTCGGGGCGCGTCATCTCGATGGCGCGCACCAGCGCCACGCCGCGCGCCGTGCTGATCTGCCTGCGGTCGGCCTTCACGCGCGGCGGCGTTCGATCGCATCCCAGATCAGGGGCGCGATGTCGGGACCGCCGAAGCGCTTGATCTCGCGGATGCCAGTGGGCGAGGTGACATTGATCTCGGTGAGATAGTCGCCGATGACGTCGATGCCCACGAAGATCATGTCGAGCGCCTTGAGCCTGGGCCCGATGATGGCGCAGATTTCGCGTTCGCGCGCCGTAAGCTCGGACAGCTCGGGGCGGCCGCCGACATGCATGTTGGAGCGCGCCTCGCCTTCGGACGGCACGCGGTTGATGGCGCCCACCGGCTCGCCGTCGACGATGATGATGCGCTTGTCGCCCTTGCGCACTTCGGGGAGGTAGCGCTGCACCATGAAGGGTTCGCGGAAGGCCTGTTCGAACAGCTCCAGCAGGCTGACAAGATTGTGGCTGCCTTCCTCGATGAAGAAGACGCCCGCCCCGCCATTGCCGTAGAGCGGCTTGACGATGATGTTGCCGTGTTCCTTGCGGAACGCCTGGATCAACGCGCGGTCGCGCGTGATCAGCGTGGGCGGCATCAGCTGGGGAAACTCGGTGACGAGGATCTTCTCGGGCGCGTTGCGCACCGTGAAGGGCGGGTTCACCACATACGTCCGAGGGTGGATGCGCTCGAGCAGATGCGTGATGGTGATGTAGTTGATGTCGAAGGGCGGGTCCTGCCGCATCAACACCACATCATAGTCGGCGAGGTTCTGCCGCGCCGCTTCGCCCAGCCGGAAGTGCTCGCCCCTGGGCTTGTCGAAAACTTCGACCGGCTGCACCGACGCCGTCAGCACGTTGTCGCGGAGGCCGAGCGAGCCGGTGGTGTAATACCCCAGCTGATGCCCCCGCGCCTGTGCCTCGAGCATCATCGCAAAGGTCGAATCCCCGGCGGGATTGATCGAGGCGATGGGGTCCATCTGCACGGCAACTTTGAGCATCACATCAGTCCGGTCATCAAAAGGCGCCCACGATGTGGCGTGGCCAGGCGAAGGGCGCAAGGAAAATCACATCGAAGCGGAGATCGCCGGCAGCCAGGTCGGGCCGGCGCATCAGCCAGAGCTGCGCGGCATTGACGATGCGGTGCCGGTTGACCGCCATCAGCGCCTCGTACTCCTGGTGCGAGAAGCTGCGCGCCTTGACCTCGACGAACACGGTGACGCCGAAGCGCTGCACGATCAGGTCGATCTCGCCCACCGGGGTTTTCACCCGCCGCGCCAGCACCCGATAGAGCTGGGCGCGCAGGAACAGCTCGGCCCAGACCTCGCCGCGGCGCCCGGCGCCCTCGGCAAATCTGCGCTCACTGCGCGGCTTTGAGGGCGAGCGCGGCATCGTAGACGTCCTTGCGCTTGAGACTGTAGCGGGCGGTGATGTCGTCCACCGCAGCGCGCAGCGGCTGATCCGCCATCGCCCTGGCGAGCGCGGCGCGCCACTCGTCGGGATCGACAGTGATTTTGGCGGCACCGGCGACGACGATGACCGCCTCGCCCTTCTCTGTCTCCCCGAACAGCGGCGCGAGGTCGCCCAGCGTGCCGCGATGCACGCGCTCGAACTTCTTGGTGAGCTCCAGCGCCACCGCGGCCAGCCGGTCCGGCCCGAGCATCTCGGCCATTGCGGCCAGCGCTTCGCCCAGCCGTCGCGGCGATTCGTAGAACACCAGGGTTTCCCGCCGCTCACGAAGCGCGGCGAGCGCGGTCTTTCGTGCCTCGGCTTTTGGCGGCAGGAAGCCGGCGAAGGTGAAGGCATCGGTCGGCAGCCCAGCCACCGCCAGCGCCGCCAGCAGCGCCGATGCGCCGGGGGCTGCGAACACCGGCTGGCCCGCCTCGCGCACGGCGCGCACCAGCGGAAAGCCCGGATCGGACAAAAGCGGCGTGCCCGCATCGGAGATCAGCGCGACGCGCCCACCGCGCGCGATGTCCTCGGTGATGGTGTCGAGCAGCGCCCGTTCATTGTGCTCGTGCAGCGCCTTGCGCGGCGTTGCGATGCCGAAATGCTCGGTCAGCCGCGCGCTGGTGCGCGTGTCCTCGCAATAGATCACATCGGCCGCGGCCAGCGTTTCGAGGGCGCGGATGGTCATGTCGCGTAGATTGCCGATCGGGGTCGCCACCACGTGCAGCCCTGGCGTCAGCTCCGGCGCCTCGAACGCCGTACCGGCAATGAAATAGCGCCGTTCGCGCACTGGGTCGTCCCTCTGTGCCGCGCCCGGCGCTCGTGCGCCAGCCGCGGTTTCTTTCTGCTCTGGCCGACCGCGCCGAGCGGCGGCTCACCCGGCCAACCGCGCGGAAACGCCCTAACAAGTCCCTAATGCGAGCTTTAAGGAGGGGCTGCGGTTTTGTATAGGACGGATGGAACGGGCGCGCCGGCGCCGGCGAGAGGAACGAGCAGGTTGGATTCGGTCACGGTCAGCCGCAGGGCGCTTCTGGGAGGACTGTCGCTCCTCACGCTTTCGGCCTGCACCGGCGGCGGCTTCGATTTCGGCGGCTTCGGCCCCGACCGGCCACCCGACAACGACCAGGGCCTGCCGCTGGCCGAGGGCCAGACCTTCGGCAGCGGACCTGTCCGCGTGGCCCTGCTGCTGCCGCTCTCGGGTGAGGCGGCGCAGGTGGGCAGCTCGATGGCGCATGGCGCCGAGCTCGCGATGGATTTCATCGCCCAGAACCCCAAAATCAACGACAACATCACCCTCGTGCTCAAGGACACCGGCTCGTCGGCGCAGGCCGCCGCCGCCGCGGCGCAGCAGGCGGTGAGCGAGGGCGCGTCGCTGATCCTCGGACCGCTGCGCGCCGACCAGGTGTCGGCGGCGGGCGGCGTGGCGCGCTCGGCGGGCATCCCTCTGATCGGCTTTTCCAACAATTCGGGCGCCGCGCAGCCGGGCATCTACCTGCTCAATGTGCTGCCCGAAACCGAAACCAAACGTTCGCTCGGCTATGTCAAGTCGCTGGGCAAGCGCGCCTTTGCCGGCATCTTCCCCAATTCGGACTATGGCCGCATTCAGCAGAGCGCCTTCACGCAGGCCGCCGCCGACCATGGCCTGCGTGTGGTGGGTGTCTACAGCTTCGGCTCGGAGGCCGAGGCGCGCACCGTGGTCCAGCAGGTCGCGCCGCTGCTGCAGCAGGGCCAGGTCGACACGCTGTTCCTGCCCGACCGCGCCACCGCGCCCAGCTTCGGTGTGCTGTTCGAGGAGGCCAAGGTCGCCGGCGGCGCCATCCAGATCGTCGGCTCGGCCGACTGGAACGGCGACCAGAGCATCCTGGCAACGCCCTGGCTGTCGGGCGCGATCTACCCCGCCGTCGACGATGCCGGCTACAACGCCATCCTGCCGCTCTACCAGGCCAAGTTCGGCGGCCGGCCCCATCCCTTCGTCACCCTCGCCTATACCGGCGTGGTGCTCGCCAACGTCTCGTCACTGTCGCTGGGCACGCCGCGCTACGATCGCGCCCAGCTTACCACCCCCGGCGGCTTCAACGGCCGCGACGGCGTGTTCCGCTTCCTGCAGGACGGCCGCAGCGAGTACGCGCTGGTGATCAAGAAAACCGGCATCGGCGGCGCGCAGGTAGTGGACGGCGCCAAGCTGTAGGCCCATGTCCGTTCTGAGCAAAGCCTACTTTCACGATGAAGCCGCCGCCTTCGCCCATGTTGAGGCGTTGCTGTGGGCCAATGGCCGGGTTTGCCCCCACTGTGGAACGGTCGATCACAGCTACCCGCTCAAGAACCAGCGTTCGAAACCGTCCAAGAAGAACCCGGAAGGCGTCGAACGCCACGGCCTCTACAAGTGCTCCGACTGCCGTAAGCAGTTCACGGTTCGCATTGGCACGATCTTCGAAGAAACCCACCTGCCGCTCCACAAGTGGTTGCAGGCGATCCACCTCGTTTGCAGCAGCAAGAAGGGTATCTCTGCCCACCAGCTGCACCGCACGCTTGAGGTCCAGTACAAGACGGCGTGGTTCCTTGCTCACCGCATCCGCGAAGCCATGCGCACTGGCGGTCTGTCCCCGATGGGCGGCAACGGCCAGCCGGTCGAGGTCGATGAAACCTACATCGGCAAGATCGATGCCGTGACCCGCGCCGAAATGCGCCCCTACAACGCCTCTACCAAGGCCGCGATGAAGAACATCGTTCTTACTCTGGTCGAGCGTGGCGGTTCGGCTCGCTCGTTCCATATCGACAGCGCCAGCGTGAACAAGGTGCTGCCGATCCTGCTCGCCAACCTGCACCGCGAAACCGCGCTGATGACGGACGCTGCCGCGCTCTATCGCGGCCAGATCGGCAAGACGTTCGGCTCCCACGACTACGTTGACCACGGCGCTTACGAATGGGCGAAGGGTCCGCGCATCCACTCCAACACGGTCGAAGGCTACTTCTCGATCTTCAAGCGCGGCATGAAAGGCGTGTATCAGCACTGCTCTGAGAAGCATCTGCACCGCTACTTGGCAGAGTTTGATTTCCGCTACAGCAACCGCTCAGCGCTTGGCGTTGAAGATCAGGAACGGGCGGAACGCGCCCTTGCCGGCGCCAAGGGCAAGCGCCTCACCTATCGCGGGCCTCGTGGATACGCCGCCGCCAGTGAGGCGCCGTTTTCAGACGCGTGGTAGGAAGCGGTTGCGCTGAGATTCGGCGTATGATTCAATGACGCTGTTGGGGTGACGCCCGACGCACCTGCTTGGTCTATCCGCTCACCCTGGCCGGGGTATTACCGAGACGGATAGGAACGGCAGTGAGCACATACGTGCTCCCACCGCCCGAAGCGGTAGCGGATGTAAGACACCACGCTGACCGCCTTAGGCCACACACAAGTAACCATTGCTGGTCTCCTTGGATCTGATGGGTCAAACCCCATCGGGTCCGGGATCGCACCATTGCGCCCCGCGTCCGATCAGGGGCAAATCCGGCGAAAGCAACGGTGGCGCGTCGGGCGCCGACAATCGGTATAGTTAACGAGTCGTTGTCGGTCAACATGCCTTGGGGAAAACCCAAGGCATGTTGCGCACGTCGAGACTCATGTGTTACGAGGGGGCATGACCAGCGTGCGCGACTTTCTAAAAGCTAGGCGGCAGGAACTTCAGGCGGAGCTAGGCCCGCTCGAAGCTAAGTTGTCCGGCTTGCGTCGAGAACTGGATGAGATTGAGCGCGCGGAGAAGGCGCTTGGGCCCGTCGGCGTTGACGAGGCGTTTGAGATGATCTTCCAGCGCCCCATGCACACTCCCGCCAAGGGCGTGCTCAAGGAGGGAACGATCAAAGACTTCGTTGTTCGCGTTCTGTCTGAAAAGCCGGATGGGTTGGTTGCAGTCGATATCCTCGCTCGGATCAACAAGCGGTTCGGAACGAAATATCCTCGTACCAGCCTGAGCCCTCAGCTCAGTCGCCTGAAGAACGAGGGCGTTCTTGAGCGTCACGGCGTGGTGTGGAGGTTGGCGAAAGAAAAAGGCTCAGCGGTCGGACCCACTGAGCCTGTCTCTAGTGATGGGGCCGGTGTCGGTACACAGGGCGGGTCTTCCCAGCTCACCCCTGCGGGTTCGACTCCCGTCGGCTCCACCGCCGTCCGCGTCGAGTTGACCGACGAGGACAGAAAGCTACTTTAGGCCGATCCGCGAAATAGTCAAGGAATCCGGGCATTACCAGATGGTCAAGAAGCCTGACAAACCGGAAAAGCCAAAGGAACTGAGTCAGTTAGACAAGTTCAAGGAAACCGCCAAACAGGCGGAAACCGACGACAGCGAAGCGGGATTCGATCGGGCGCTCAGGCGGGTGACCAACCTCAGCCGCTCAGTGCTCAGGCACGGCGGCCGCGTGAAGATGGAGGATGCGAAGGCGAAAGCCGAGCGCGAGTACGACCGCTTCGCCGCTAGCCGCAAGCTCGCAAGGCACGAAGCTGCCGATGCGCTCATCCGGCAATTGAGGGCCGAAGAGAAGACGCTCCCCAAGCAGCCGCGAAAGCGACCTTAAGCCGCCAGGTCCGCCACAACCGCGTCCAGCACCGGCCAACCCTTTTCCGTCACCCGGATGTGGCCGTTGCTCAGCGTTTCGACGAAACCGATGCGCTTGAGTTCGTCGATCTGGCGCGGGTCGATCTTGCGGCCCGAGAGCGTGGCGAAGCGGGCGGGGTCAATGCCTTCGCGCAGACGCAGGCCCATCACCAGGAGCTCGTCGCCTTCCTCCTCCCAGGTGAGGATGTCGTCGGTGGTCATGCCATGGCCGCGCGCCGACACCTTCTTCTGCCAGTCGAACGGCAGCTTCTCGATCGCGGTGGCGTGGCGGCGGCCGTCGATCAGCAGGCGCCCATGCGCGCCCGGGCCGATGCCGGCATATTCGCCATAGCGCCAGTAGATGAGGTTGTGGATCGACTCCTGACCGGGGCGGGCGTGATTGGAAATCTCGTAGGCCGGCAGGCCCGCATCGCGCGTCAGATCCTGCGTCAGCTCGTAGAAGTCGGCGCTCAGATCCTCGTCGGGCATCTTGAGCTTGCCGGCATTCCACAGGTCGAAATAGCGCGTCCCCATCTCGATGGTGAGCTGGTAGAGCGAGATGTGGCCTTGGGCGAGCCAGAGCGCTTCCTTGAGCTCGTCCTCCCAATCGCTCAGCGACTGCTTGGGGCGCGCATAGATAAGGTCGAAGCTCGAGCGCGGGAAGATCGACTGGGCGAGCCGCACGGCGCCGATCGCTTCCTCGACACTGTGCCGACGGCCAAGCTCGGCGAGCGGGCCGTCGCGCAGCGACTGCACGCCCAGCGAGACGCGGTTGACGCCGGCGGCACGATAGCCCCGGAACCGGTCGGCCTCGACCGAGGTTGGATTGGCTTCGAGCGTGATCTCGGCTTTTGGAGCAATGTTCCAGTGCTGGCCGATGGTGTCGAGGATTTGCGCCACCGAGCGCGGGTCCATCAGCGAGGGCGTGCCGCCGCCGAAGAAGATCGACTGCACCGTCCGGCCGGGCGCCTGCCGCGCGAAGTAGGCAATCTCCTGCTTGTAGCTCTCGACATAGGCGGCTTCGTCGAACGCGCCGCGATGGACATGGCTGTTGAAGTCGCAATAGGGGCATTTGGCGGCACAGAACGGCCAATGGACGTAGACGCCGAACAGGCCGTTGCCGCGCGGATCAGGAGAGCTCAATGGCGCCCTCCACGAACTTAGCGAAAGCCTTGGCGCGGTGGCTCAATCCGACCTGGCCGGGAGCCCAGCTATGCTTGGCGGAGCTGGGCATCTCGCCGAAGGTGATGTCGAAGCCGTCGGGCATGAAGATGGGGTCGAAGCCGAAACCTTTGTCGCCGCGCGGCGGCCAGACCATCGTTCCAGTCGCCTGCCCGACATAGACGTCGTCGCGCCCGTCTGGGTGAGCGAGGCAGAGCGTGGCGTTGAACGAGCCTTTGCGCAGGCCGGGCGAATTGGCGCCGATCGCCTGCAGCCGGTCTTCGACGCGCTTCATCGCCATCTGGTAGTCGCGGCCATGCGGGGTCTGCGCCCAGTCGGCGGTGTAGACGCCCGGTTCGCCGTCCAGGGCATCGACGCTGAGGCCGCTGTCGTCGGCGAGCGCGATCATGCCGGCTGCCGTGGCCGCGGAATGGGCCTTGAGCCGTGCATTTTCAACGAACGTCGTTCCAGTTTCGTCGGGCTCGTCGAGACGGAGGTCCGCGGCCGAGATCAGCACCAGCCCGAGCGGCGTGAACAGCTCGCGAAATTCCGCAAGCTTGCCGGCATTGTGCGTGGCGATCAGCAGTTTCTCACCGCGCTTAAGCCGAGCAATGCTACCCACCGATGGCAACCTTCTGCATTTCGGTGAGCTGACTGATGCCGGACTCGGCCAGCGCCATGAGTGCGGCGAGCTCGTCGCGCGAGAACGGCTCCTGCTCGGCGGTGCCCTGGATCTCGACGAACTTGCCCGAGCCGGTCAGCACGAAATTGGCGTCGGTATGGGCCTCGACATCCTCGAGATAGTCGAGGTCGAGCACCGGCGTGCCGCGATAGATGCCGCACGAGATCGCCGCCACCGAATCGCGCAGCGGCTCGCCCTTGGTCAGGCCGCGCGCCTTGAGCCACTGGATGGCGTCGTGGAGCGCCACATAGGCGCCGGTGATCGAGGCGGTGCGGGTGCCGCCATCGGCTTCGAGCACGTCGCAATCGAGGGTGATCTGGTTTTCGCCCAAAGCCGCCATGTCGACCACGGCGCGCAGCGAGCGGCCGATCAGGCGCTGGATTTCCTGGGTGCGGCCGGACTGCTTGCCGGCGGCCGCCTCGCGGCGCGTGCGGGTGCCGGTCGAGCGCGGCAGCATGCCGTATTCGGCGGTGACCCAGCCGAGGCCCGAGCCGCGGCGCCAGCCGGGGAGGGTGGTTTCGACCGAGGCGGTGACGAACACCTTGGTGTTGCCGAAGGCGACCAGGCATGAGCCCTCGGCCTTCTGGGCGACGTTGCGCTCGATGGTGACGGCTCGCATCTGGTTGGGCTCGCGGCCGGAAGGGCGCATGGAATCTCTCGGTTTCGTCGCAGTTAACCGCCTCTTAACCCTAGCTTTGGCGCCCCACAACCCGGCGCCGCCTTTCATCGACCGGCGTTTTTGCCTAGATGGTTACAGTCGCAATTTGATTGAACATTCCGCCGCCGATGGCCAAGGTTCCCGACGATTTCCTGCAGGTGCTCAATGCGCGCAGCCAGGACATCTTCAAAAAGATCGTCGAGCGCTATCTCGAAACGGGCGCGCCGGTCGGCTCGCGCGATTTGAGCCGGATGCTCTCGGTCGGGCTCAGCCCCGCCAGCGTGCGCAACGTCATGGCCGATCTCGAAGATCTGGGCCTGATCGCGGCGCCCCACACCTCGGCGGGGCGGCAGCCGACGCAGCAGGGGCTGCGCTTTTTCGTCGATGCCATGCTTGAAGTCGGCGCGGTGGACGAATCCGACCGCAGCGCGATTTCGCGGCAGATCGAGAGCCAGGTGCATGGCGCGCGGGTTGAGGACTACCTTACCGAGGCCTCCTCGCTGCTGAGCGGCCTCAGCCACGGCGCCGGCGTGGTGATCGCGGCGAAGGCCGACATGGTGCTCCGGCACATCGAATTCGTCCGTCTCGACGCGACGCAGGGCATGGCGATCCTGGTGGGGCAGGACGGCACTGTCGAAAACCGCATCGTGCCGCTGCCGCCGGGCCTCACCAGCAGCGCGCTGACGCAGGCCTCCAACTATCTCGCCAATCTCGCCGCCGGCAAAACCATCGCCGAAGTGCGCGCCGCGGTGCGGGCGCAGCGGGCCGAGCGCGTCGCCGAGCTCGACGAACTGACGCAAAAGCTCGTCGATGCAGGACTCGCGACGCTGAGCGAAGGCACGCCGCAGCAGACGCCGACGGTGATCGTGCGCGGCCGCTCCAATCTCCTCAACGACACGATGGAGTCCGAAGAGCTGTCGCGCATGCGGCGGCTGTTCGACGAACTCGAGCGGCAGGAGGGGCTGATCGAGCTCCTGGGCGACGCCGACAAGGCCGAAGGGGTCCGTATCTTCATCGGCAGCGAGAACAAGCTGTTTTCGCTCTCGGGCTCCTCGGTGATCCTCAGCCCCTACAAGGACGCGAACGAAAAGGTCATCGGCGTGCTGGGCGTCATCGGCCCGACGCGGCTCAACTATGCCCGCATCGTCCCGGTGGTCGACTACACCGCGCAGGCGATCAGCGCGATCATGGCGCGCAAGAAAGCTTGAAAAGCCGGGCCATCTGGCCGATATGCGGGGCAACATCGCCGGAACGTCCGGTATTCCAAGCATTTCGAGAGAGTGATGAGCGACGACACGATGGCGCAGGACGGGTTCGAGCCGCGTCCGGAAATGGAAAATCCGGCGCCCGAGACGCCTGATCCCACCGAGGCCCTCAAGACTGAGAACGCCGAGCTCAAGGACCGCGTGCTGCGCCTTGCGGCCGAAATGGACAATCTGCGCAAGCGCATGGAGCGCGAGATCGCCGATACCCGGTCCTATGCGATCACCAAATTCGCCCGCGACATGCTGACCGCCACCGATTCGCTCAGCCGCGCCATGCTGATGCTGCCGGCCGAGGCGCGCGAGACGGCCGACGGCCCGATGAAGTCGCTGATCGAGGGCATCGAGCTGACAGAGCGCGAAATGCAGCGGCTGCTCGCCGTGCATGGGGTGAAGCCGATTGAGGCCGAGGGCCAGAAGTTCGACCCCCACAAGCACCAGGCGATGTTCGAGGTTCCCGACCCGACGCGGCCCGAGGGCACGGTGGTGCAGGTGGTGCAGGCCGGCTACGCCATCGGCGACCGCGTGCTGCGCCCCGCCATGGTGGGCGTCGCCAAGGGCGGCGGGGCCGCCGGCGCACCGCCGGCCGGCGAGGGCCATATCGACAAGAACGCCTGAGGCGCTTCGCGGGCGGCCCTCTCCCATGCGGGAGAAGAGCCCTTGCCCCGGACGCTGTGAAATCGAGTGGACAGCGTGGCGCCGCTCGGCTTAGCTCACGGGCATTGTCCCGAGGGCTATTGATGAAGTTCCTGCTTGTCGCCGCCGCGCTGGCGTTCGTTCCCACCGCAGCGCTGGCCGAAACCTACCAGTTCACGATCAAGAACGGTTACACTGACGCCCTCACCGGCCTCTCCATCGGCGGCGGCAAGGTCGAGGGGTTCAAGCCGATCCCGGCCTCGGGCAAGCGAACCTTTCCGGTGACGCTGGCCGACGGCAAATGCGAGGCGCGCGTCTCGGTCACCTTTGCCAACGGCCAGCACTACGATGCGGGCAAGTTCGACTTCTGCGAGTACGACCTGCTCAACCTGTCGTTCCGGCAGTAGCTAGAGGAAATCGCCGATCTGGGCGCGCTTGACGCCCATGTCGTTCATCCGCTTCCAGGCCGCGTCGAGCGAGCCGGCGGTATCGATGGCGCGCGTGGCGTCTTCGATCACCACCGTCTCGAAGCCGGCCTTGATGCCGTCCTCGGCCGTCCAGGCGACGCAGAAATCGGTGGCGAGGCCGCAGATGAACAGGCGCTTGAGGCCGCGTTCACGCAGATAGCCGGCGAGGCCGGTTTGCGTGTCGTGATCGTTTTCCTTGAAGCCCGAATAGGAATCGATCGTCTCGCGGTAGCCCTTGCGGATGATCGTCTGCACGTGCGGGATGTCGAGCGCCACCGAGAATTCGGCGCCGCGGGTGCCGATGACGCAATGGTCGGGCCAGAGCACCTGCGGACCGTAGGGCAGCTCGATGATCTGGAAGGGCGACATGCCCTCGTGGCTCGAGGCGAAGGAAATGTGCCCCGCCGGGTGCCAGTCCTGCGTCTGGATAACGTTGCGGAAGCGCCGCGACAGCGCGTTGATGGGTTCGATGATCTCGTCGCCGCCGGCGACGGCAAGGCTGCCGCCGGGGAGGAAATCGTACTGGATGTCGACGACGATCAGTGCGTCGTCGGCACGAAGCGGGGTGGCCATTGGTGGTCTGCTACATCGCCGAAGAGGAGGGATCGGCCGGCGCTGCGTCGGTCTGGCCGGGGAGGATGGCGAGGCATTCCTCGAAGGTAAACTGGGCGTTTTCGCCGCCGCCCATCACCTGCTCGGTGACCACGGGCACGATGTCGGCCTTGATCTTGTCGGCCGCATCCTGGGTGAAGCCGGCATCGAGATGGGCCTGGATGGCGGTCTCGATGAGCGCCGTGCCGGCATCGATATATTCCTGCGCCTGGGCAAGCTGCTCCTCGGTGACCTCGGGCGGCGGGTTCGAAAAGGCAACCACCATGGCGGTGCCGCACCAGAGCTGCATGGTCACCTCGTCGGTGACCGTCTGGGCGAAGGCGCCCGTGGCAAGCAATGCCGGGAGGAGCGCGGCGGCAGCGATGAGCCTTTTCATGCGAAGGGGTTCCTTGTGGGAGCGGGGGTGTTAGAGCACATCGCGCACGATGCGCCAAGGAAGACGCGGCGCCCGCCGTCCAGGGACCCGGCCCGGCATCGGGATGACGGCTCCAAAGCCCCGGAAAATAAGACTCCTTGGGCGCTTGCAGGGCCAAAAACCCGCCCCTATATACCGGCCAAGGCCGGCACAAACCGGTCAAATCCCAAATTCAGCGAGGAGCCCGGGTCCCCTCACGGGGTTACGAACTGCCGAAGTCTTGAGGAGTTCGGTCCGGGTTCGCTTAGGAAAGAGGCACGAATGGCTAAAGTAATCGGTATTGACCTGGGCACCACCAATAGCTGCGTCGCAGTGATGGAAGGCGCCACCTACAAGGTCATCGAAAATTCCGAAGGGGCGCGCACGACCCCCTCGATGGTGGCATTCACCAAGGACGGCGAGCGTCTCGTCGGCCAGCCGGCCAAGCGCCAGGCGGTCACCAATCCCGAAGGCACCCTGTTCGCGGTCAAGCGCCTGATCGGCCGCCGCTTCGACGACCCGATGGTCGAAAAGGACAAGGGCCTTGTCCCCTTCCACATCGTCAAGGCCGACAATGGCGACGCCTGGGTCGAGGTCGAGGGCAAGAAGTACTCGCCGTCCGAGGTGTCGGCGATGATCCTGACCAAGATGAAGGAAACGGCGGAAGCCTATCTGGGCGACAAGGTCACCCAGGCGGTGATCACCGTTCCCGCCTATTTCAACGATTCCCAGCGCCAGGCCACCAAGGACGCGGGCAAGATCGCCGGCCTCGACGTGCTGCGCATTATCAACGAGCCGACTGCGGCGGCGCTGGCCTATGGCCTCGACAAGAAGCAGACGGGCACCATCGCGGTCTATGACCTTGGCGGCGGTACCTTCGACATCTCCGTGCTCGAGATCGGCGACGGCGTGTTCGAGGTGAAGTCGACCAATGGCGACACCTTCCTGGGCGGTGAAGATTTCGACATGCGCCTCGTCGACTACCTGGCCGACGAGTTCAAGAAGGACCAGGGCATCGACCTGAGGAAGGACAAGCTCGCCCTGCAGCGCCTCAAGGAAGCCGCCGAGAAGGCCAAGATCGAGCTCAGCTCTGCCACGCAGACCGAGATCAACCTGCCCTTCATCACCGCCGACGCGTCCGGCCCCAAGCACATGACGCTCAAGCTGACCCGCGCCAAGTTCGAGCAGCTCGTCGACGACCTCATCCAGCGCACCGTCGAGCCGTGCCGGCTCGCGCTCAAGGACGCCGGCGTCAGCGCCAGCCAGATCGACGAAGTGGTGCTCGTGGGCGGCATGACCCGCATGCCGCGGGTGATCGAGGTGGTGAAGTCGTTCTTCGGTAAGGAGCCGCACAAGGGCGTCAACCCCGACGAAGTCGTGGCGGCCGGTGCGGCCATCCAGGCCGGCGTGCTGCAGGGCGACGTCAAGGACGTGCTGCTGCTCGACGTGACCCCGCTGAGCCTGGGCATCGAGACGTTGGGCGGCGTGTTCACCCGTCTGATCGACCGCAACACCACGATCCCGACCAAAAAGAGCCAGGTGTTTTCGACCGCCGAGGACAATCAGAGCGCGGTGACGATCCGCGTGTTCCAGGGCGAGCGCGAACTGGCGGCCAACAACAAGCTGCTGGGCAATTTCGACCTCGCCGGCATTCCGCCCGCCCCGCGCGGCGTGCCGCAGATCGAAGTGACCTTCGACATCGACGCCAACGGCATCGTCAACGTGACGGCCAAGGATAAGGGCACCGGCAAGGAGCACCAGATCCGCATCCAGGCGTCGGGCGGCCTGTCTGACGCCGACATCGACCGCATGGTCAAGGAAGCCGAGGCCAATGCCGAGTCCGACAAGCGCCAGCGCGAGGCGATCGAGGCCAAGAACCAGGCCGAGTCGCTGATCCATTCGACCGAGAAGTCGCTCAAGGACTATGGCGACAAGGTTTCGGCCGAGGACAAGGGCGCCATCGAGACGGGGCTGGCCGATCTCAAGGGCGTGCTCGACGGCGACGACGCCGAGGCCATCAAGGAGAAGACCAACGCTCTGGCGGAGGCCTCCATGAAGCTGGGCGAGGCTATGTACAAGGCCAGCCAGGCGGAAGCCGAAGCCAAGGCCACCGGTGGCGACAAGCCGGCCGACGACGACGTCGTCGATGCCGATTTCGAGGAAGTGAAGGACGACAAGAAGTCGGCCTAAGTGAGCACTTCACTCGCCAGTGACATCACGGAAGCGCTGCGGAGCAATACCGCGGCGCTTTCCACTTTCGAGGGCCTTCCGCCCTCGCACAAACGCGAATACCTAGACTGGATTGAACAGGCGAAGCGCGACGACACGCGCCAGCGCCGGATTGCGGGCATGATCGAACGACTGACCAGGGCCACCCATGGCCAAGCGTGATTTCTACGATGTCCTGGGCGTGCCCAAGGGCTCGGACGAGGCGGCCCTCAAGGGCGCCTATCGCAAGCTCGCCATGCAGTTCCACCCGGACCGCAACCCGGGCAATGCCGACGCCGAGCACAAATTCAAAGAGATCAACGAAGCCTACGACACGCTGAAGGATCCCCAGAAGCGCGCCGCCTATGACCGGTTCGGCCACGCCGCCTTCGAGCAGGGCGGCATGGGCCGCGGCGCCAATGGCTTCGGTCCCGAATTCACCTCGTCCATGTCCGACATCTTCGAGGACATCTTCGGCGACTTCATGGGCGGCGGCCAGCAGCGCAATCGCGGCTCGCAGTCGCGCCTGCGCGGTTCGGATTTGCGCTACAATCTCGAGATCACGCTCGAGGAAGCGTTCCTCGGCCGCACCGTCGAGATCGACGTGCCCACTCTGGTCACCTGCCACACCTGCGACGGCTCGGGTGCCAAGCCGGGCACCGGCATGTCGACCTGCAAGCACTGCTCCGGCCACGGCAAGGTGCGCGCCGCGCAAGGCTTTTTTACCATCGAGCGCACCTGCCCGGTGTGCCAGGGTCGCGGCCAGATCCTCGAAAACCCCTGCACCGATTGCGGCGGCCAGGGCCGCAAACAGGAAAACCGCAAGCTGAGCGTCGACATCCCCAAGGGGATTGAGGACGGCACCCGCATCCGCCTTGCCAATGAAGGCGAGGCCGGCCTGCGTGGCGGCCCGCCGGGCGACCTCTACATCTTCGTGTCGGTGAAGCCGCACGATCTGTTCCACCGCGACGGCGCCGACCTGTATGCGCGCGTCCCCATCGCCATGACCACCGCCGCGCTCGGCGGCGAGTTCGAAGTGCCCACGCTCGACGGCGCGCGCGCCAAGGTGAAGGTCGCCCCCGGCACCCAGCCCGGCCAGCGCGTGCGTTTGAAGCAGAAGGGCATGCCGGTGCTGCGCAGCAAGGACCAGGGCGACCTCTACGTCCAGCTTGACGTCGAGACGCCGCAGAACCTCACTAAGCGACAGCGCGAACTGCTCGAAGAATTCCACCGCGCCACGACGAAAGAGACGTCGCCGACGAGCGAAGGGTTCTTCTCCAAGCTCAAGAACATCTTCGAGAGCTGAAGCCCATCGGCGACGTCGTTTCCCGCGACAGCGGGAACCTCTGTTGACGGCGCTTCGTCAGGGTCGCGATAAGGGAGGCTGGCGCGATCCTCGCGCCCAGCAAACGGAGGGTCCCGCCCTGGCGGGCGTGGCTTGCAGATGACTGAAACACCGATCCAGACGAAGACCGCCATTACCATTCTCGGCTCGCTGCGGCACGACTCGATCAACGAGGTGCTGCGCCGCCACATGTCGGCAAAGCTGCGTGAGGCCGGCGTCGCGGTCACCGACCTCGACATGCACGATTACCCCATGCCGATCTTCGATCAGGACATCGAGGATGCCGGCGAGACGCCCGAGGCGGCCAAGCGCCTCGCCGAACTGTTCCGGACAACCGACATCGTGCTCATCATCTCGCCCGAATACAATGGCGGCGTGACGCCGCTTGTCGCCAACATGATCGCCTGGGTGAGCCGGCAGAAGCCCAATCCGTTCAAGCATGCCGTGTTCGGCATCGGCGGGCTCAGCGACGGCAAATACGCGACGATCTTCGCGCTCAGCCATCTGCGCGACAGCCTCAGCAAGCTTGGCGCGCTGGTGGTCCCCACGCTGCTCGGCCTCGGCCCCTATCCCGACGTGTTCGACGCCGCGGGCAGTCCCAACGAGGCCAACATCCAGTGGAAGGTCGGCCAGGTGGTGCGCGAGCTCACCCACTTCTCGCGCGGCGGCATCTGATGCTCGCCACCGCGCGCCTCCGGCTCGTGCCGCACAACCCCTCGCATTTCGACGCCTATGCGGCGTTCTGGGGCAAGGATCCCGGCCACTTCCTGCGCTCGCTCGCACCGATGCATCCCGCCGACGCGTGGACGCGCCTGCTCCGGCACTACGGCCACTGGACGGCATTCGGCTACGGGCCGTTTCTCTGCTTCGACGAGAACGACGTTCTTGTCGCGGAGGCCGGCTATGCCGATTTCCGCCGCGGCGTCGGCGCGCATTTCGACGGCGCGCCAGAAGGCATGTGGAAGGTCGATCTCGTCACGCAGGGCAAGGGCTATGCCGGCGAGGCGATGGACGCCATCACGCAGTGGTTCGATGCGACGCAGCCGGCGGCACGCAGCGTGTGCATGATCGACCCGGCCAACGAGCCCTCGATCCGCGTCGCCAGGCGCCTGGGCTTCACGGAGTTCGGCCGCACCGGCTATCGCGACTCGCCGGTGATCCTGTTCGAGCGGCTGCGGCCCGCCTGATGTACGCGCTCTATGTGACCCACCCGCAGGTGGTGAAGGACCCGGCCGTGCCGGTGCCGCGCTGGGGCCTGTCGCCCGAGGGTGCGGCGCGGGCCGGGGCCTTCGCCGGCCATCCGCTGCTGCGCGGCGTGAGCCGGATCGTTTCGAGCGACGAGCGCAAGGCCGTCGAGCTCGCGGGTATCCTGGCCGAGGCATGCGGCGCTCCGGTAGCGGTCGATCCCGGCTGCGGCGAGAACGATCGCTCGGCGACCGGCTACGTGCCGCCCGAGCGTTTCGAGGCCCTCGCGGACGCGTTCTTCGCCCAGCCGGATCGGTCGACCAATGGCTGGGAGACGGCGGCCGCCGCGCAGGCGCGCATCGTCGCGGCCTTCGAACGGGCGCTCCTTGCGCACGATGCCGACTGGCCATTGCTGTTTGCCGGCCACGGTGCCGTCGGCACGCTGCTCAAGTGCCACCTCGGCGGCCGGGCCATTGCGCGCGCCGAGGACCAGCGCCGGGTCGGCGATCCCGGCGGCGGCAACGTTTTCGCCATCCGCCTCGCCGACCGCCGATTGCTGTGCGACTGGACGCCGATGGAGCGGCTGCCCGCCAGCCTCGACCTCTAGCGCGCCAGCCCGCGCGTCACATCCGCCTGCACATCCCGGGGCAGATCGTGCCAGCGGATGCCGCGCACCGCGCCGGCAAGGGCGAGGCGCGTATGGATGCAGGCGTCTTCGGGAAACCTGGCGCAGAGCCGCCCCAAGGCATCGGCGTCGCCCATCGCTTCGAGCTTTTCGCGCGTGTCGATGCCCACCGTGCGCAGGCGCTGTCCGAGCACCTTGCCGATGTTCGGGCTGTCTTCGATCGCGGCCATCAGCGCCCTTCCGTCTTTCCTGGCAGATAATCGGTCAGGCCGAACAGCTCGACCGAGTCGTCGAACGCGGCCTTGAGCGCGTCGAGCCGCGCCGGTTCGGTCTCCATCTCGCGCAGCCGCACCGGACCGGCGAGGGGGGCGCGCGCCATCAGGTCGCGGCCCTTGTCGGTGATGGCGACGATGCGGGCGCGTTTGTCGCGAGGGTCGCGCGTCACCGTCGCCAGCTCCATCACCCGCAATTCGTCGATCGACTGGCCCAGCGTCGCCGGGTGCATCACCAGCGATTTGCGCAGCGCCGCCAGCGGCAGGGCAGGGCGCTCGCCCAGGATGCGCAGCACCGCCAGCTGCAGCCCGGTGATGCCGAACTCGCGCCGGAGCTGCTGATTGAACGTCCCGATCGCCTGTTCGAGCCGGACCCAGGCGACGATGGCGGAAAGAGCCTGCTGCTGCATGGGGGTATTATGTCAGCATACTATGTGTCGTGGAAGGGGCGGAGTGGGAATTATGATGTCATAGGATCGCGGATGGACCTGGCTTGCCCGCCGCAGGGTGTTGGCCGGGACTAAAGCGCCATCGGGGGGACTAGCTGTGCCGACTGCCAGGCGCGGTCAGCGGCGGCGCAGGGGAACCGGCGAGATCGGAGGGTGGTTGCCACGTTCGCAATATCAGGCCCGCGCGGGGACATCGGCTGGCGCAAGGTGACGGCCGGGCCCCCGCCGGCGCGGGGATGACATTGGAGGGCGTGGAGACGGTGGCCAGCGGCCGGACGCGAGGGCCTCACACCTCGCTCGAGCTATCCCGCGAAAAGCGGCGGCTCAGCTGAAGCCGTGGCTGGCGCCGGCGTAGATGGCGATACCGGCGACAGCGACCGCAAAAACCAGCAGCACGATGGCCAGGTAGCCCATGAAGATGCCCTGGGTCGGCTTCTCGTTGTTCACCGGCTCGGCGTGGGTATCGGTGGGGGCGGCCATTCGAAGTCTCCGTTTCGGGCGGCAAATCTGCGCCGCTTCCATGCGGCGGCGATTTGCTCTAAGGCGGTTCCATGACCCTCTACTCTATCTTCGAAAAACCGCAAGCCAAGGCGGCAAAGGATCGCGCGCCGGTCGCCATTGGCGAGCGCTTTTCGTGGTTCGCCATGCTGCTCACCCCGCTCTATGCGCTGGTCAACGGGCTGTGGCTGCTGCTGATCTTCTGGATCGCGCTGGTGATGGGGCTGGTTTACGCGTCGCGCGTCATCGGCAGCGACGCCGCCAGCGGGCTTTATGCGGTTGTCGTCGTCTTCCTCGGCTTCGAGGCCCCCGCCTTCCGCCGCGACTGGCTGCTGTTCCGCGGCTATCAGTGGCGTGGCGACGTCATCTCGTCGGCCGAAGACCTCGCGCAACGCGACTATCTGAGCCACCGCAAATGACCGCTTCGGTTGCGATCGTCGACTACGGCGCGGGCAACCTCCGCTCCGCCAGCAAGGCTTTCGAGCGCGCCGTGCGCGAGCTCGACGCGGCGGTGGACGTTGCCGTCACGTCCGAACCCGAATTCGTGCGCCGCGCCGACCGCATCGTGCTGCCGGGCGTGGGCGCCTTCGCCGACTGCATGAATGGCCTGCTCGCCGTCAAAGGCATGCGCGATGCGCTCGAGGAGCGGGTGATCAGGGCGGGCGTACCGTTCCTCGGTATATGCGTGGGTATGCAGCTGATGGCGACCGAGGGACGCGAGAAGGGCGTCCATCCCGGCCTCGGCTGGATCCCGGGCGCCGTGGTGCGGCTCGAGCCGGACGGCGGGCTCAAGGTGCCGCATATGGGCTGGAACACGCTGAGCTTCACCCAGCCCCACCCGCTGCTCGAGGGCATCCCCGATGGCGAGCAGGGGCTGCATGCCTATTTCGTCCACTCCTATCACCTCGCGACCGACGCGCCGGCCACGCTTTACGCCACCGCCAGCTACGGCCAGACGGTGACCGCTTGCGTGGGCCGCGACAATCTGTTCGGAACGCAGTTCCACCCCGAAAAGAGCCAGACGCTGGGGCTGAAGCTGATCGAGAATTTCCTGAGGTGGACGCCGTGATCCTGTTTCCCGCCATCGACCTGAAGGGTGGCGAGGCCGTGCGCCTCAAGCTCGGCGACATGGCGCAGGCGACGGTGTTCAACACCGACCCGGCCGCGCAGGCGCGTATCTTCGAGAGCCAGGGCTTTCAGTATCTCCACGTCGTCGATCTCGACGGCGCCTTTGCCGGCGAAAGCCGCAACGGCGCGGCAGTGGAGCGCATCCTCGCCGCGGTGAAGATGCCGGTGCAGCTCGGCGGCGGCATCCGCACCCTCGCCCATATCGAGGGCTGGCTGCAGAAGGGACTGAGCCGGGTGATCCTGGGCACCGTTGCGCTGCGCGACCCCGAACTGGTCAAGACCGCGGCGCGGCAGTTCCCCGGCAAGGTCGCCGTCGGCATCGACGCGCGCGGCGGCAAGGTTGCCGTCGAGGGCTGGGCCGAGACCTCCGAGCTCGACGTCATCGAGATGGCGCGGCGCTTCGAAGGCGCCGGGGTCGCCGCGATCATCTATACCGATATCGACCGCGACGGCGTCCTTGCGGGCATCAACTGGGCCGGCACGCTGGCGCTCGCCCGCGCCGTCACCATTCCCGTCATCGCCTCGGGCGGCCTCGCCTCGATGGACGACATCGAGCGGCTGAGCCGGCCCGAATGCCAGATCCTCGAAGGCGCCATCTCCGGCCGCGCCCTCTATGACGGCCGCATCGACCCGGCGAAGGCGCTCGCCCTGCTGCGCGGCGTCGCGGCATGAGCCTCAAGACCCGCATCATTCCCTGCCTCGACGTGAAGGACGGCCGCGTCGTCAAGGGCGTGCAGTTCGTCGACCTGGTCGATGCCGGCGATCCGGTGGAAGCCGCCATCGCCTATGACGCGGCGGGGGCGGACGAGCTCTGCTTCCTCGACATCACGGCGAGCTCGGATAATCGCGAGACCATCTTCGATGTCGTGGCGCGTACCGCCGAGCAGTGCTTCATGCCGGTGACCGTGGGCGGCGGCGTGCGGACTACCGAGGACATCCGCAAGCTCCTCCTCAGCGGGGCCGACAAGGTGTCGATCAACACCGCCGCGGTGAACGACCCCGATTTCGTGTCGCGCGCCGCCGAAAAGTTCGGCGACCAGTGCATTGTCGTGTCGGTCGACGCCCGGCGCCGGCAGACCGGCGCGGTGGGCGGCGCCAATCGCAGCGCCTGGGAGATCTTCACCCATGGCGGCCGCGCTGCCACGGGCCTCGACGCGGTCGAATTCGCGGTACGCTCGGTGGAGCGCGGCGCGGGCGAGCTGCTCGTCACCTCGATGGACCGCGACGGCACCAAGTCCGGCTTCGACCTCGAGCTGACGCGGGCCATCGCCGATGCCGTGCCGGTGCCGGTGATCGCTTCGGGCGGCGTGGGCTCGCTCGACGATCTCGTGGCCGGCGTCAAGCAGGGCCATGCGAGCGCCGTGCTCGCCGCCTCGATCTTTCACTTCGGCACCTTCACGGTGGGCGAAGCCAAGCGCTATCTGTCGGACCATGGCATACCCATGAGGATAGACTGAAATGACGTTCTCCCTCGACGAGCTCAACCGCCGCGTGCAGCAACGCGCCAGCGCCTCTCCGGACGAGAGCTACACCGCGCGACTGTTGCGCGACGGCCCCGACCGCTGCGCCCGCAAATTCGGCGAGGAGGCGGTGGAGCTGATCGTCTCGGCCGTGTCGCGCGACAGGGAAGGGCTCACCGGCGAAGCCGCCGACGTGCTCTACCACCTGCTCGTGCTGCTCAAGGCGGCCGACATCACGCTCGATGAGGTGATGGCCGAACTCGAGCGGCGCACCGGCCAGTCGGGCCTTGAGGAGAAGGCCGCGCGGACCCGATGATGGCAGGCAGGACAAAGCTCGAGCTCAACCCCTATCACCGCTTCTCCAAGGCCGAGTGGGCGCAGTATCGCGACGGCGAGCCGATGACGCTGAGCGCGGCCGATATCGACCGGCTGCGCGCGCTGACCGATCCGATCTCGCTGACCGAAGCCGAGGAAATCTACCTGCCGCTGAGCCGCCTCATCTCGTTCTATGTCGAGGCGTCGCAGGCGGTCCACCGCGTGTCGACGCGTTTCCTCGGCACCGAGGACCACCAGATCCCGTTCATCATCGGCGTCGCCGGCTCGGTCGCCTCGGGCAAGTCGACGACGTCGCGCATCCTGCGCGCGCTGCTGCAACGCTGGCGCACCTCGCCCAAGGTCGACCTGCTCACCACCGACGGCTTCCTCTATCCGAACGCCGTTCTGGATGAGCGCGGCCTCGCCGCCCGCAAGGGCTTTCCCGAGAGCTACGACCGCGCGGCGCTGCTTGCCTTCCTCGCCGATATCAAATCGGGCAAGGCCAGCGTGCGGGCGCCGGTCTATTCGCACCTCGTCTACGACATCATTCCGGGCGAGTTCGTCAGCATCGACCGGCCCGACATATTGATCGTCGAAGGGCTCAACATTCTCCAGGCGGGCGAGCTGCCCAAGACCGGCAAGCCGCTGCTCTTTGCCTCCGATTTCATCGACTTCTCGATCTATATCGACGCCGACGAAGCCGATCTGCGCGACTGGTTCATGGTGCGCTTCCGGGCGCTGCGCGAAAGCGCCTTCACCGATCCCAAGAGCTTCTTCCGGCGCCTCGCCGAAATGCCCACCGCCGAGGCCGAGGGCTTTGCCATGCAGGCCTGGGACAACATCAACCTGGTGAATCTGCGCGAGAACATCCTTCCCACGCGCAGCCGCGCCGACCTGATCCTCAAGAAGGCGGGCAATCACACGGTGGAAGAGGTGATGCTGCGGCGAGTCTAGATCGCGACCGAGTGCTCGCGCGCCATTTGCCTGAGATCGCGCAGCGGCCGGGCACCGATGTGGGAGATCACTTCGGAGGCCGCGAGGCAGCCGGACGAGAGGGCGGTGCGGAGATCGCGGCCACGGGCCAGCGCCAGCAGGAAGCCCGAGGCGAACAGATCGCCGGCGCCGGTGGCGTCGACCACTTCGGCCACCGGATAGGCCGGCACCGTGACGATCTCGCCCTCATGCACCGCCATCGCGCCCTGGGCGCCCATGGTGATCGCGGCGAGCTCGCAATCCTTGGCGATCTGCTGCACCGCGTCGTGCAGATTGTCGGTCTGGTAGAGCGCCTTGGCCTCTTCGATGTTGGCGAAGACGTAGTCGATGGTCTTGGAGCGCATCAGGTCGAGGAACTCGTCGCGGTAGCGGTTGACGCAGAACGGGTCGCTGAGCGTGATCGCCGTCGGGCGCTCATGCTTGTGCGCGAAGTGCGCCGCAGTGACGAAGGCCTTCTTCGCCTCCGGCGGATCCCAGAGGTAGCCCTCCATGTAGGTGACCGCGGCGGCGCCGATCTCTTCTTCCTTGATATCGGCCGTGGTGAGCTGCTGGCAGGCGCCCAGATAGGTGTTCATGGTGCGCTCGCCGCCGGGCGAGACCAGGATCATCGAGCGGGCCGTCGCCGGGCCGTCGAGCAGCCGGGCGATGGAGTAGTGGACACCGATCTGCTGGAAGTCGTCGGCAAAGATGTCGCCCAGATCGTCCTGGGCCACCTTGCCCACGAACGCGGCGCGGCCGCCGAAATTGGCGACGCCTGCGGCGGTGTTGGCCGAGCTGCCGCCCGAGATCATGCGTTTTTCGGCTGGCATGCGATCGTAGAGATAGGCCGAGCGGTCGGCGTCCACGAGATGCATAATGCCCTCGTCCATGCCCTCGCGCTTGAGGAACTCCGGATCGATCGGCGCAATGACGTCGACAATCGCATTTCCGATGGTGAGCACGTCGAATTGTGTGTCAGCCATCGGCCGCCCGTCTCCGTCACAGTTTCGGGCGCGGAGATAGCGGGGTTTATGGCATCGCGCAACGCCGGGTTGCGGCGGCAGGGCGGCGCACCCAGATTAGGTGTCCTGCCGGGAGGGCTTCACCGTGGATCTCGATCTCATTCTCGCCATCGCGCACCATCTGGCGGTGTTCGCCGTGTTCGGCTTGCTGCTCGCCGAAGTCGCGCTGCTCCGCCCCGGCCTCGCCGCAGACCGCATCAGGCAGCTCGGCACCATCGACAGCCTCTATGGCGCCGCCTCGGTGCTGGTGATCGTCGCCGGCATCGCGCGGGTGATCTGGGGCGCGGCGGGATGGGAGTATTACGTCGCCAACTGGGCGTTCTGGGCCAAGATGGCGGCGTTCATCCTCGTGGGGGTGCTGTCGGCGCCGCCGACGCTGACGGTGCTGCGCTGGCGGCGCGAGCTCGCCGCCAATCCGGCCTTCTCGCCGGACGCGGCGCAGGTGACGCGGCTGCGCCGCTTCTTTGCGGGCGAGCTGGTCGCCTTCGCCCTCATCCCGGTGTTTGCAGCGATGATGGCGCGCGGCTACGGGGTGCTGTGAGCCGCGGCCATGCCTAGACCGGCGCGCCATCCCAGTCCTTGGGCGGCGGCGTCTTGGGTTCGAAGCGGCACCACTCGGCGATGACGCAGCGATAGCATTCGGGCTTGCGCGCCTTGCACACGTAGCGGCCGTGCAGGATCAGCCAGTGATGCGCGTGGAGGAGATATTTCTCCGGCACGATCTTGAGCAGGCCGAGCTCCACCTGCAGCGGATCCTTGCCCGGAGCGAGGCCGGTGCGGTTACTGACGCGGAACAGATGCGTGTCGACGGCGATGGTGGGCTGCCGGAAGGCGATGTTGAGCACCACATTGGCGGTCTTGCGGCCCACACCGGGCAGCGTTTCGAGCTCTTCGCGCGTCTGCGGGACCTCGCCGCCGAACCGTTCGATCAGTTGCTGGCTGAGCGCAAAGACGTTCTTGGCCTTGTTGCGGTAGAGGCCGATCGTCTTGACGAGGTCGGTGATCCTGTCGACGCCGAGCTTGACCATTTTCTGCGGCGTGTCGGCGAGCCGGAACAATGCAGGCGTCGCCTTGTTGACCCCGGCGTCGGTCGCCTGCGCGGAGAGCACCACGGCCACGAGGAGGGTGAAGGCATTGGTGGCAAACAGCTCGCCCTTGGGCTCGGGATTGTCGCGCTCGAAGGCAGCAAACACCGCCTCAATGTCGTCCTTGCTCAGTCGCTTAGTTGATCGCTTGGCAGGCGCTTTCGCCATTCTCAGCACTCCGATTCGGGGTCTATAGTCAGGCTCATGTCGACAAAGATTCAAGCCAAGCCGCTTTTCGCAGCGACGCTGACCCCGCGTCGCTCGCTGACGCCGCGCGGCAAGCGTGTGGTGATCGCGCTGGTGGCGGCCCTGGCCCTCGTCCCCGGCATCATCTTCTACGTCGCCGGCGCCTGGCCTGTCGTCGGCTTTATGGGTCTCGACGTGCTCGCCATCTGGATCGCGCTGACGGTCTCGATGCGCGGCGGCAGGGCCTATGAGGTGGTGACGCTGTGGCCGGGCGCGCTCGAGGTCAAGAAGGTCGACGCCAAGGGCGGCGAGGAGGCGTTGAGCTTTTCGCCGTTCAATGTGCGCTTCGTCATCGACCGCGATTTCAACGAGCGGGTGACAGGCCTGTGGCTGCGTGAACAGCAGCGCCGGATCGCCATCGGCACCTTCCTCAGCCCCGACGACAAGCAGAGCTTTTCGAAGGCCTTCGGCACGGCGCTGCGTAAGGCCCGGGCCTGAGGTCAAAACCGGGTCGCCGGCGCGGTCCGCGGAGCCTATTTGATGGGCATGACACAGCACCAGACTTTCACCCCTGCAGACGACTATGAGACCGTCCGCGCCGCCATCGCCTATCTGAGCGAAACCGGTGCCGAAGACGTCGATCTGGCCCGCTTTTCGCGGTCGCTCGGGATGACCGAGCGGCAGCTCACCGACCTGTTCCGCCGCTGGTGCGGCCTCAGCCCCAAATCCTTCGCCCAGGCGGTGGCGCTCAATCATGCCAAGCGCCTGCTCGCCGAGAAAGCGAGCGTGCTGTCGACGACCTTCGAGGTCGGCCTCAGCTCCACGTCGCGGCTGCACGATTTGTTCGTGACCTACGAGGCGATGCCGCCCGGCGCCTTCCGCCAGCGCGGCGAAGGGCTCGACATGATCTGGGGCGCAGCGCCCTCGCCGTTTGGCACGGCGGTACTGGTCGTGACCGAATACGGCCTCGCCGGGATCGGCTTTGCCGACGGTGAGAAATCCGTCCAGACGGCGTTCGAGGATCTGCGCGACCGCTGGCCCAATGCCCGCTTCGCGCGCGACGATGCCCGCGTGGCGCCGGTCGCGGCACGGGTGTTCGAGCCGTCGCGCTGGAACCCGCAGGAGCCGGTGAAGCTGGTGCTGATCGGCACCGATTTCGAGGTGAAGGTGTGGGAGACGCTGCTCAAGATTCCGGTGGGCCGCGCCACGACCTACCAGTCGGTTGCCGAGCATATCGGCAAACCGAGCGCGTCACGGGCAGTCGGCGCCGCGGTGGGCAAGAACCCGATCAGCTTCGTCGTGCCCTGCCATCGCGTTGTCGGCTCGACCGGGGCGCTGACCGGTTACCATTGGGGCGTGCCGCGCAAGCGGGCAATCCTGGGCTGGGAAGCGGGAGTGATCGCGGCGTAGGCTTCGCCTAGATCGCCACCTTCTCCTTGAGCTTGCCGCCCTTGCCGATGCGATAGACGACGGGCTCGCCGGTGGCGATCTCGCGCTTGAGGATTTCATCGGGCGTCAGGCCCTCGATCGCCATCACCATCGAGCGCAGCGAATTGCCGTGGGCGGCGACGAGCACCGTCTCGCCCTCCTTCACGAAGGGCAGGATGACGTCCTCGTAGTAAGGCAGCGTTCTAGCCGCGGTATCCTTGAGCGATTCTCCGCCCGGCGGAGGCACGTCATAGGACCGGCGCCAGACCAGCACCTGCTCTTCGCCCCATTTTTCGCGCGCATCGTCCTTGTTGAGCCCGGCAAGGTCGCCATAGTCGCGCTCGTTGAGCGCCTTAGAGCGCGTGATCGTGACCTCGGTGATGCCGAGTTCGTCGAGAATGAGGTCGAGCGTATGCTGGGCGCGCTTGAGCGCCGAGGTGAAGAACACATTGGGCTCGAGCCCTGCGGCTTTGAGCTTGTGCGCCGTCGCCCTGGCTTCGGCGATCCCCTGTTCGGTGAGATCAGGGTTCTTCCAGCCGGTGAACAGGTTCTTGAGGTTCCACTCGCTCTGCCCGTGGCGAACGAGGATCAGCGTTCCCGCCATCATCTACTCCGTGAAGCCGAGGACGTCGGCCATGCCATAGTATCCCGGCGGCTGGTCGGCCGCCCATAAAGCAGCCTGCACCGCACCCGCGGCGAACATGCCGCGCTCCTGCGCACTGTGGCTGAGGACAATGCGCTCGGTGTCGCCGGCTAGAATGACGCTATGTTCGCCGATCACGCCGCCGCCGCGCAGCGTCGCAAAGCCGATGCTGCCCGGCTCGCGCGCCCCCGTGTGGCCGTCGCGCACCTTGACCGCATGCTGGTCGAGATCGACGCCGCGGCCCTCGGCAGCCGCACGGCCCAGCATCAGCGCGGTGCCCGATGGCGCGTCGACCTTCTTGTTGTGGTGCATCTCGAGCACCTCGATGTCGTAGCCCGGCAGCGCCTTCGCGGCCTGCCGTACGAGGCCGAGCAGCATGTTGATGCCGAGCGAGAAATTGCCCGACTTGACGATCCGCGCCCCGGCCGAGCCCGCCTTCTGGATGGCCCAGTCTTCTTCCCTGGAGCAGCCGGTGGTGCCGATGATGTGGACGAGGCCGCGCGGGGCGGCCAGCTCGGCGAGCAGCACGCTGACGGCGGGCGCGGTGAAATCGATGAGGACATCGGCGCCCTCGAGCGCCGCTTCGGCATTGTCGCCGATCGCGACGCCGAGCGGGCCGGCGCCCGCGAGCTCGCCGGCATCGCGGCCGATGGCCGATGAGCCGGGACGGTCGAAGGCGGAGTGCAGCAGGAGGCCGGGCGTCGCGGCGACGGCCCGGATGTTGGCCTGCCCCATCCGTCCGCCGGCACCGGCGATGGCAACGCGAAGAGTGGTCATGACGCACCCTTAGCGAGGGTGCGCGTCAGAATCCACCGTCTAGGCGATGGCATGGCCGTGCATTTCGGCGAGGATGGCCCGGGCTGCGGCCGCCGGATCGGCCGCCGCGGTGATCGGACGGCCGACGACCAGATGGCTCGCGCCGGCATCGAGCGCGGCCGCCGGCCCCATGACGCGCTTCTGGTCGCCTACGGCGCTACCGGCAGGGCGGATGCCGGGGGTGACAATGGCCATGTCGGGCCCGACGATCGTGCGCACAATTTCCGCCTCGCGCGGCGAGCAGACGAGGCCGCCGATCCCGGCCGCCCTGGCCTGCCCGGCGCGCAGCGCGACAAGCCCGGCGGTATCGCGGGCGAAGCCGGCCTCGGCGACGTCCTTGTCGTCCATCGAGGTCAGCACCGAAACGCCCAGGATGGTGAGATCCGACCCCGCGGCGCCAGTCACGGCGGCACGCATGCACTGGGGGTAGGCGTGGACCGTCAGCATTGTCGCGCCCGTCCGGGTGATGGCGGCGACGCCCTTTTCGACCGTGTTGTCGATATCGAGGAGCTTGAGGTCGAAGAATACGCGCTTGCCGGCGGCGAGCAGCTCCCTGCCGAGGGCAAAGCCGTCGCCGCCATAGAAGAGCTGGTAGCCGATCTTGAAGAAATCGGCGGCGCCATCGAGCGCTTCGACCAGCGCAGCGGCCTCCCTGCGCGTATCCACGTCGAGGGCGACGATGAGCGTTCCGGCCATGGCATGTCTCCGATTTACGGGCTCATGCCCCAATCGGACGAGCGATGCAAGGCGCTAGAGCGTGCCCTTGGTGCTGGGGATTTTGTCCTTGGCGCGGGGGTCGATCTCGACGGCATCGCGCAGGGCGCGAGCCAGCGCCTTGAAGGCCGATTCGGCGATGTGGTGGTTGTTGTCGCCATACATGCATTCGACATGCAGCGTGATGCCGGCGTTCATGGCAAAGGCCTGGAACCACTCGCGAAACAGCTCGGTGTCCATCTCGCCGATCTTGTCGCGGTTGAACTCCACCTTCCACACGAGGAAGGGCCGGCCCGAGACGTCGAGCGCGACGCGGGTGAGCGTGCCGTCCATCACGAGGTCGGACGACGCGTAGCGGCGGATACCCTTCTTGTCGCCCAGCGCCTGCCTTATCGCTTCGCCCAGTGCGATGCCGACATCCTCGGCCGTGTGGTGGAAGTCGATGTGGAGGTCGCCTTTGGCCCGGACACGAATGTCGATCAGCGAGTGCTTGCTGAGCTGGTCGAGCATGTGATCGAGGAAGCCGATGCCGGTCTCGATGTCATAAGTGCCTGAGCCATCGAGGTTTACCGACACGGCGATGTCGGTCTCGTTGGTCTTTCGCTTGATCTCGGCGGTTCTCATCTGGATGTTTCCATCGGCAATTGCCGATCATTGCATTCGGGCGCTTTGCCCCTAAATACGGTGAAATCCTTTTGGAGTGTTGAATGTCAAAGGACAACGAATTTCCCGGCTGGCACGGCACGACCATCGTGTCGGTCCGCAAGGGCAACAAGGTGGTCGTCGCCGGCGACGGACAGGTCTCGGTCGGCAACACCGTGATGAAGCACAATGCGCGCAAGGTGCGCCGGCTGGTGGGCGACAAGGTGATCGGCGGCTTTGCCGGCTCGACCGCGGACGCCTTCACGCTGTTCGAACGGCTCGAAAAGAAGCTCGAGCAATATCCCGACCGGTTGATGCGCGCTGCGGTCGAGCTTGCCAAGGACTGGCGCGGCGACCGCTATCTGCGCCATCTCGAGGCGATGATGATCGTCGCCGACAAGGAGACGACGCTGGTCATTACCGGAAATGGCGACGTACTCACTCCCGACAAGGGCGTGATCGCGATCGGCTCGGGCGGCAATTACGCGCAGAGCGCCGCGCTGGCGCTGGCCGAGAACACCGACATGGATGCAGAGGAAATCGCGCGCAAGGCGATGAAGATCGCCGCCGAGATCTGCATCTACACCAACGAAAGCGTGACGCTCGAAAAGATCGAGGCCTGATATGCTGAACGAGCCCAACAGCCCGGCTTATGAAAGCGGGCACAATGACGACGCGCTTCGTAGCGAAGGCGTTACCAAGGACAAGACAATGCCCGATACCTCGACCCTGAGCCCGCGCGAGATCGTGGCGGAGCTCGACCGCTACATCATCGGCCAGAAGGACGCCAAGCGCGCCGTGGCCGTGGCGCTGCGCAACCGCTGGCGCCGGCAGCAACTCCCCGAGGCGCTGCGCCATGAAGTGACGCCCAAGAACATCCTGATGATCGGGCCGACGGGCGTCGGCAAGACAGAGATCAGCCGCCGCCTCGCCAAGCTGGCACAGGCGCCGTTCATCAAGGTCGAGGCCACCAAGTTCACCGAGGTGGGCTATGTCGGCCGCGACGTCGAGCAGATGATCCGCGACCTGGTCGAAGCCGGTATTGGCGTGCTGCGCGACATCAGGCGCGACGAGGTCAAGCAGAAGGCGCATGAGAACGCCGAAGAGCGCGTGCTCGACGCCCTGGTGGGCGCCAGCGCCGGCTCGGCGACGCGCGACTCGTTCCGCAAGAAGCTCAGGGCCGGCGAGCTCGACGATCGCGAGATCGAGGTCGAAGTGTCGGCGCAGGGACCGCAGGGCGGGATGTTCGAGATTCCCGGCCAGCCCAACATGATCAACATCCAGGACATGATCAGCAAGGCGATGGGCGGCCGCTCCGCCAAGCGCAAGGTGAAGGTCAAGGAATCGCACGCGCTGCTGATGGCCGACGAGGCCGACAAGCTGCTCGACCAGGACCAGCTTACCCGCGAGGCGGTGGAGCTGACCGAGAACCACGGCATCGTGTTCATCGACGAGATCGACAAGGTGGCGGGCGGCGACCGCGGCTATTCCGGCCCGAGCCGCGAAGGCGTGCAGCGCGACCTGCTGCCGCTGATCGAAGGCACGACGGTGTCGACCAAGTACGGGCCGGTCAAGACCGACCACATCCTGTTCATCGCCTCGGGCGCGTTCCATGTGAGCAAGCCCAGCGACCTGCTGCCGGAGCTGCAGGGCCGCCTGCCGATCCGCGTCGAGCTGTCGGCGCTGAGCAAGGACGACCTGGTGGGCATCCTCAAGGACACCGACGCTTCGCTGATCAAGCAGTATGTGGCGCTGATGGCCACCGAGGGCCTGACGCTCGACTTCCAGGACGAGGGCATCGATGCCATCGCCGACGCGGCGGTGAAGGTGAACTCGACGGTCGAGAACATCGGCGCGCGCCGCCTCCAGACCATCATGGAGCGGCTGGTCGAAGACATCTCCTTCGAAGCGTCCGAGAAGCAGGGCGAGGTCATCCGGATCGACCGCGCCTATGTGAACGACCGCATCGGCAAGATGGCCGCGGACGCAGATCTGAGCCGGTTCGTCCTCTAAGTAGAATCTGAGTTTAGTCCTGAGGCGGCATCGCAGGGTGCCGCCTCATTGATTCTGTGCGGAGGTCCTCGCCCGCTGACATCGCCGGCCCCGTCCCACCAGGGAGGCGACCAGGCATGGCGTGGTGGGTGGGGGCTTCCTGTGCTAGTGCAGAACTCCCCGACTCACCCGCGCTGCCCATGGCCCTTCTCGACCTCCGACCCGATCCGCACGACGTGCTGCACAAGATCTTCGGTCATGCCGGATTTCGCGGGCAGCAGGGCGATGTGGTGAGCCACATTGTGGCGGGCGGCGATGCGGTGGTGCTGTTCCCCACCGGCGCCGGCAAGTCGATCTGCTACCAGGTGCCCGCGCTTTGCCGGCATGGCGTCGGAATCGTCGTCTCGCCGCTGATTGCGCTGATGCGCGACCAGGTCGAGGCGATGCGGCAGCAGGGCGTGCGGGCCGAGGCGCTCAACTCGTCGATGACGCCCGAATCCGCGGCGGGGGTGAAGAGCCTGCTGCGGCGCGGCGCGCTCGACCTGCTCTATGTCGCGCCCGAGCGCATCATGACGTCGGGCTTCCTGCAGATGATCGCCGATGTCGACATCTCGCTGTTCGCGATCGACGAAGCCCATTGCGTGAGCCAATGGGGCCACGATTTCCGGCCGGACTATCGCGAGCTGAGCCGCCTGGCGGAACTGTTCCCCAATGTGCCGCGCGTGGCGCTGACCGCCACCGCCGATGCGGTGACGCGCGAGGACATCATCGACCGCCTGCACCTGCGGCAGGCCAAGGTGTTCTCCACCAGCTTCGACCGGCCCAATATCAGCTACACCATCGTCGAGCGGAACAACGGCAAGAAGCAGCTTCTCGAGCTTCTCAAGCGCCACAAGGGCGAGAGCGGCATCGTCTACTGCCTGTCGCGCAACAAGGTGGAAGACACCGCCGAGTGGCTCAACGGACAGGGCGTGCCGGCGCTGCCCTATCACGCCGGACTGCCGGCGCAGGTCCGCTCGCGCAACCAGGATGCGTTCCTCAAGGAGGATGCGGTGTGCCTCGTCGCCACCGTCGCCTTCGGCATGGGGATCGACAAGCCCGATGTGCGCTATGTCGCCCATCTCGACATGCCCAGTTCGATCGAGGCCTATTATCAGGAGACAGGACGCGCCGGCCGCGACGGGCAGCCCTCCGATGCGTTCATGACTTATGGCATGAGCGACGTGGTGCAGCGCCGCCGGATGATCGATGAAGGCGAGGCGCCCGAGGAGATCAAGCGCGTCGAGCGGCGCAAGCTCGAAGCCTTGCTCGCCATCTGCGAGACCGCCTCGTGCCGCCGGCAGGCCCTGCTCAAGCATTTCGGCGAGGACCATCCCGGCGACTGCGGCGGCTGTGACGCCTGCCTCGATCCGGCCGAGACCTGGGACGGCACGGAGGCCGCCATCAAGGTGCTCGCCGCGATCTACCGCACCGGCCAGCGCTTCGGTGCGGGACACATTGTCGACGTGCTCAAGGGCAAGGAAACCGAAAAGGTGCTCATGAACGGGCACCACACCCAGCCGGTGTTCGGCAAGGGCGAGGAACTCGACGCCAAAGGCTGGCAATCGGTGATCCGCCAGCTCACGGCGCAGGGACTGATCACGGTCGACACGGCCGGCTTCGGCTCGCTGCATCTCGCCGAGGCGGCGCGGGCGGTGTTCAAGCACGAGCGTACGGTCACGCTGCGCAAGGATCAGCCCAGGAAGGCGGCCGAGACGAAGCGCGCCTTGGGCAAGGCCGTCGACCTGCCGGAGCCGGCGGCGGCGCTGTTCGACCTGCTTCGCAACGAGCGCAGCAAGCTCGCCAAGCAACAGGGCGTGCCGCCCTATGTGATCTTCCACGATACGACGCTGCGTGCCATGGCGCTGGCGCGGCCGCGCAATCTGCACGACATGGAAGAGCTGCCCGGCATGGGCACGACAAAGCTCGACCGTTATGGAGCGGCGTTCTTGAAGGTGATCGCGGCCGCCTAGGTGTCGAAGCTATGAAGGTTGTTCATTCGGAGAGG
>MKUZ01000008.1:0-183109 GCA_001899065.1 Devosia sp. 66-22
GGACTAACCGGCTGGACCCATGGTCCCGCCTCGCCGCTCCCTTGCCCACAGGGCGAAGGAGCATCCTCAAACCCGGGAGCCTCGCGGCGGCCCGGAGGGTGCGCTCGTCCTTCAGCCAGGGAGCCTCGCATGCCTGTCCACGACCGCCTGCCATCGTCCCGCACGGATCAACGATGTGGGGAGGCCCATGTCTCATCTCGACGCGGGCAGGCGGATGGCCGATTGTGCAGCCGCGCGGCGGACCGACCAACCGGCCCGTCGGCGGCGGGTTAGGCACGGCATGGCGGATTTGTTTGCGGTTGAGGACGAGGCGCGGATGGGCGACAGCCCGCTGGCCGACCGGCTGCGACCGAAAACGCTCGACGAGGTGATCGGCCAGCGCCACCTGCTCGGGCCCGACGGCACGCTGCGCCGCATGATCGCCAGCGGCCGGCTGGGCTCGCTGATCCTGTGGGGTCCGCCGGGCACCGGCAAGACGACGATCGCCCGCCTCCTCGCCGATGCGGTGGGCTACCGCTTCAAGCAGATATCGGCGGTCTTTTCGGGCGTCGCGGACCTCAAGAAGGTGTTCGAGGAAGCCCGTTTCGAGCGGCTCAGCGGCCACAAGACGCTGCTGTTCGTCGACGAGATCCATCGCTTCAACCGCGCCCAGCAGGACGGCTTCCTGCCGGTGATGGAAGACGGCACGGTGGTGCTGGTCGGCGCCACCACCGAGAACCCCAGCTTCGAGCTCAATGCGGCGCTTCTCTCCCGCGCGCAGGTGCTCCGCCTCAACTCGTTCGCGCCCGACGAGCTCGAACAGATGGCGCAGCGTGCCGAGGCCCTGCTCGGCAAGGCGCTGCCGCTCGATGCGGAGGCCCGCGCCGGTCTGTTCGAGCTCGCCGATGGCGACGGGCGGGCGATGCTCGGGCTGGTCGAAGAAGTATTCGCGGCTACCAAGCCGGACGAAGTGCTCGACAAGGCCGGCCTGCTCACCGTGGTCCAGCGCCGCGCGCCGATCTACGACAAGAAGCAGGACGGCCACTACAATCTCATCTCGGCGCTGCACAAGACGGTGCGCGGCTCCGACCCCGATGCGGCGCTCTACTACCTTGCGCGCATGCTGGTGGCCGGCGAGGACCCGCTGTTCCTCGCGCGCCGGCTGATCCGCATGGCGAGCGAGGATATCGGCATGGCCGACCCGCAGGCGCTGCCGCTCGCGATCGCTGCACGCGACGCCTACGAAATGCTGGGATCTCCCGAGGGCGAGCTCGCGCTGGCCCAGGTCACCGTCTATCTCGCCACGGCGCCCAAATCGAACGCCGTCTACACCGCCTTCGCCGCCGCCATGGACGTCGCCAAATCGTCCGGCTCGCCGATGCCGCCGATGACCATCCTCAATGCCCCGACCAAGCTGATGAAGGGGCAAGGCTACGGGTCGGGATATGTCTACGACCACGACACGCCCGAGGGCTTCTCCGGCCAGGAGTACTTCCCCGAGAAGCTCGGCCGGCAGGAATTCTACCAGCCGGTCGATCGCGGCTTCGAGCGCGAGGTCAGGAAGCGCCTCGACTATTTCAACCGGCTGCGGGCGCAGAAATCGAGCGAGCCGGAGTAGCTTCCGTCAGGCGCAATTGGTTGCGCTGCTCTGCAATTCTGCCAAAACAGTCCCATATCTCTGGTGATTGAGATTGGGAGGGGGCAGATCGAACTGTTTTCAGCCGCATTCGCGCCATTCACCATCGCGCTGCTCGTCATGCTGGCGATCGGCGTGCTCGAAGTGGTGTCACTGCTCGTAGGCTTCTCGCCGTTCGGCTCGATCGAGGACGCGCTCCCCGACGTGCCCGACCCCGATGCGTTCGACGCGCCCGATGCGAGCGGGGCCGCCGATGTGGGTGCGGTCGGGCAGGTGCTCGGCTGGCTCTCGGTCGGCCGCCTGCCGCTGCTGATGCTGCTCGTGATCTTCCTCACGACATTCGGGCTTTCCGGGTGGATCGTGCAGTGGGTGGCGGGCAGTGCCTCTGGCGCGCCGATCAGCCCGTGGCTTGCGGCCATTCCTGCATTGTTTGGCGGGGCCTTCGCGACGCGGCATCTGGGTCGTTTGCTCGGCCGCATTTTCCCGCGCGACCATACCGAGGTCGCGAGCCAGAAGGAGCTGATCGGCTCCTACGCCACGATCATCCGGGGCGAGGCAAGGCAAGGCCAGCCCGCCGAAGCCAAGACCACCGATCTGCGCGGGCGCAGCCACTACATCCTGCTCGAACCGGACGATCCGGCGATGAGCTATGGCGCGGGGGACCGCGTGTTCATCGTGGGTCAAGACAAGAACATTTACCGGGCTGTGACCCGTCTTTCGAAACCACAGGAGTAAAGCTGCCGTGTTCGACGATCTGTTCAATATTCTCATCGTCGCTGCGCTCATCGTCGTGGCGATCTTCGTTCTCGGGATGATCCTCGCGCGGCTCTATCGGCGCGCCTCCAAGGAGGTGTCGTTCGTCCGGACCGGCTTTGGCGGCCAGAAGGTGATCGTCAATGGCGGCGCCCTGGTGTTGCCGGTGCTGCACGAGATCATCCAAGTGAACATGAACACGCTGCGGCTCGAAGTGCGGCGCACCAACGAGCAGGCGCTGATCACCAAGGACCGGATGCGCGTCGATGTGCAGGCCGAGTTCTATGTGCGCGTGCAGCCGACGGCGGAATCGATCGCCAATGCCGCGCAGACGCTGGGCCGCCGCACGATGGAGCCGGCGGCGCTCAAGGAACTGGTCGAGGGCAAGTTCGTCGACGCGCTGCGCGCCGTGGCCGCCGAGATGGCGATGGAGGAGCTGCATGAGCAGCGCGTCAACTTCGTCCAGAAGGTGCAGGCGGCGGTGTCCGAGGACATCCTCAAGAATGGCCTCGAGCTCGAATCCGTGTCGCTCACCGGGCTCGACCAGACCAACCGCGAGTTCTTCAACGCCGACAACGTGTTCGACGCCGAGGGCCTCACCAAGATGACCCAGGCCATCGAGGATCGCCGCAAGACGCGCAACGACATCGAACAGAGCACGCAGGTGGCGATCGCGCGCAAGAACCTCGAGGCGCAGACCGAGCAGTACCAGATCCACCGCGACACCGAGTATGCGCGCCTCAGCAATGAGCGCGAGATCGCCATTCGCGTCGACCAGCAGAACGCTGAGATCGAAAGCCAGCGCGCGCTGCGGGCCACCGAGTCCGAGGCGGCGCGCACGCTGAGCCGGCAGCAGATCCGCGAGGCGGCGATCAAGGCCGACCAGGCGATCGCGCTGTCGGAGGCCGACAGTAATATCGCCGTCGCGCAGAAATCGGAGGCCCAGTCCGAAGCCGACGCCAGGGCCAACGTGGCCCGCGCGCTCTCGGCCAAGGCCGCCGAAGAGGTGGAGACGGCGCGCCAGACCGAGGTCGCCGAGCGCACCAAGCGGATCCAGCTCATCGAGGCGGCGCAGGAAGCCGAGAAGGCGTCGATCAACATCGTCGTCGCATCGGACGCGGAAAAGCAGGCTGCCAAGAACCGCGCCGAGGCGGCCCGCACGCTCGCCGAAGGCGAGGCCGAAGCTGCCAAGCTCAAGGCTGCGGCGACCGAGGTGACCTATTCGGTCGAGGCCGCCGGCAAGCAGGCGCTCAACGAAGCGGCCAACCAGCTTTCGCCCGAGCAGATCGCGATGAACGTCCGCATGGCGCTGATCCAGGCGCTGCCGCAGATCATCGCGGAGTCGGTCAAGCCGATGGAGAACATCGAGGGGATCAAGATCCTCCACGTCGACGGGCTCAATGGCGGGGGCGGCAATGGCTATGCCAACGGCCACGAGGGCGGCAACGGCATCGCCGACCAGGCGGTGGATGCGGCCCTGCGCTACCGCAGCCAGGCCCCGCTGATCGACGCGCTGCTCAGCGAACTGGGCCTCAAGGGCGGCTCGCTCAACGGGCTCGTCTCGTCGGTCGTCGCTCCATCGCTCGAAACGCCCGCCGCTCCGCCCGCCAAGCCGACCAAGTAGCGTGCTGGTCGGGGAGGGGCTGGAAATCGGGGGAAACGCGCCCTAGAAGCGGGGCATGTATCCAATCCTCCTCGTGGGCATCGGCGGCGCCATCGGCTCCATCGCGCGCTATCTGAGCGGCGTGGCTGTCGGCCGGTTCTGGTCGGGCCCGTTCCCGCTCGCAACGATGCTGGTCAATATCAGCGGCTCGCTGGTCATGGGCCTGTTCATCGGCTGGCTGGCCCGAACGACACCAGCCTGGCAGGCCGACGCACGGCTGTTCGTCGCCGTGGGCATCCTCGGCGGCTTCACGACGCTGTCGTCCTTCTCGCTAGACACAGTCGGGCTGCTCGAGCGTGGCGAGGTGGGACAGGCCGCGCTCTACGTGGCGGTTTCGGTCGTCGTCAGCATCGCCGCCCTGTTCGTGGGGCTTGCGCTCATGCGCCTGGGTGCGGCATGAGCGGAACACGCCTGCAGACCGTAGCGCGCGACGAAGACGGCATGCGGCTCGATCGCTGGTTCGGCGTGCACTTCCCGCAGGTGACCTTCGGTCATCTGCAGAAACTGATCCGCACAGGGCAGGTGCGTATCGACAGCGGACGCGCCAAGACCAACTCCCGGCTCGAAGCGGGCCAGCAGGTGCGCATTCCGCCGCTCGATGCAGAAGTGCGGCGTATCGAGCAGAAGATCAGCACCGAAGATGCCGCCTTCCTGCGCGACCTTATCATCTACGAGGACGATGAGCTCTACGTCTTCAACAAGCCGCACGGACTCGCCTCGCAGGGCGGCAGCGGCACCAAGCGGCACATGGACGGACTGCTGAAGTCGCTGCCCAACAAACAGGGCGAGGCGCCGCGCCTGGTGCATCGGCTGGACCGCGATACGTCGGGCGTGCTGGTGGTGGCCAAGACGCGGGCGGCGGCGGCGCATTTCGGAAAAGTGTTCCAGTCGCGCGGGGCGCAGAAGATCTACTGGGCCGTTGTCTATGGCGTCCCCACGCCGCAGCAGGGCAGCATTTCATGCTTCCTCGCCAAGCAGATCGTGGGCGACAACGAGCAAATGGTCGTCGTCGAACAGAACCATCCGGGCGCGCAGCATTCCAAGACCTTCTACTCGGTGACCGATATTGCGGCGCGGCGCTTCGCCTGGGTGACGCTCAAGCCGGTGACCGGCCGCACGCATCAATTGCGCGTCCACATGCAGCAGCTTCGTCATCCGATCATGGGCGATCCGCGCTACTTCGATATCGAGAACTTCCAGGGGGCGCCGGGACTGGGCGAGGGGCTGCACCTGCACGCCCGCCGTATCCGCCTGCCGCTCCGGTCGGGCAAGCTTCTCGACGTATCGGCGCCGCTGCCGCCGCACATGGTGCAGAGCTTCGAGGCACTGGGCTTCGACGCCGACCGCTACGATGTGCGCGACGAGGATCCCGAGGCCTGATCAACTCCTTGCGAGCGTGCGACCGATAGCGCAACAGGGGTGTTGCCGGGGTACGGCCACTGTCGGTCGAAGGGAGACCTCAATGAAACCGATCGTTCTTGCCGCGGCGGCCGCGGCAACCCTCGCCATTGCTGCCCCCGCGGTCGCGCAGGATGCGGCCAATATGAGCTTCTTCATCACCAGCGCTGGACCGGGCGACGGCGCCAATCTGGGCGGACTCGCCGGGGCCGACGCCCACTGCATGAAGCTTGCCGGAGCGGCCAGCTCGTCCGGCCACACATGGGTCGCCTATCTGAGCGCCGAGGGAGTCAACGCCAAGGACCGCATCGGCACCGGACCGTGGCAGAACTTCAAGGGCGACGTGATTGCGACCGATGTCGCCAACCTTCACTCGGACGCCAACAATCTTACCAAGGAAACGGGGCTGACCGAGACCGGCGGCATGGTGAAGGGTCGGGGCGACGATCCCAACCAGCACGACATCCTGACCGGGTCCAATGCCGACGGCACGCTGGCAGCCGGCCAGACCTGTGGCGACTGGACACTGAACGGGGAGGGGACGGCGATCGTCGGCCATTTCGACCGGGTCGGGATCAATGACTCGGCGGAGATGAAGTCGTGGAACTCCTCTCATCCCAGCCGCGGCTGCAGCCAGGACAATCTGGTGGGCACCGGCGGCGCCGGACTGCTCTATTGCTTCCGGGTCAACTGAGCTTCCTGCGGCGGCGCGGGGCGTGACACGCCCCGCGTTTTGTGGTCTGAGCGGGCCAACAAAGGACAGTCCCTTGCGGCTCGTGATTTTCGACCTCGACGGCACGCTGATCGACTCGGTCGCGCTGATCGTGGAAACCGTCACCACTTCGTTCCGCGCCGTGAACGAGCCGGAACCCGACGAGCGGGCCATCCGCGCGATATCGGGCATTACGGCGCGCGATGCGCTGGTGATCCTCGCGCCGACAGCGTCTGAAGAGCGTATCGACGTGCTGCTCGAAAGCTACCGGGCGCATTATCACAGCGCCAAGGGTGTAGAGCGCGAGCCGATCTTCGTGGGTGGACTTGCGGCGCTCGACCGTCTCCAGGCCAGTCCTGAAACGATCCTCGCCGTTGCAACGGGCAAAGGCTATCGCGGGGCCATCACGCTGCTTGAGAGCCACGGCATCATCACCCGCTTCCACTCGATCCAGACGCCCGATCACAACCGGGGCAAGCCCGACCCGCAGATGATCGAGACGGCGATGGACGAGGCCGGGGCCTTGCATGCGCAGACGGTGATGATCGGCGACACGATCCACGACATGCGCATGGCGAAGGCCGCGGGCGTCAAGGCGATCGGCGTGAGCTGGGGTTATCACGAGGCGACGGAACTGCTGGCCGAGGGCGCCGACATCGTCATCGACAGCTTCGATCAGCTCGATGCCGCGATCGACCACCTGCTGGGAGCGGTCGATGCGTGAGTTCCTGGACGATGCTCACGCGCACCGCGATGACGGCTATGGCCGTGCCCAGGCGCACGTCAAGCGCGAGTTGCCCAAGCGGTTCTACAAGGATGCCACTGTGCAGCCCATGGAGGGCGGCTTTGCAGTCGGCCTTGATGGGCGGGTGCCCAAGACGCCGGGCATGAAACCGGTCGTCGTGCCCACGCAGGGGGTTGCCGAGGCGATGGCGGTCGAATGGACGGCGCAGGGCGAGTTCATCGATCCCGAAACCATGCCGCTGGTCCGGCTGGTCAACTCGGCCGTCGAGGCGGGCGAAGAGGCCATGCCGGCGCTGCGCGCCGAGATCGTCAAGTATGCCGGCAACGACCTGCTGCTCTATCGCGCCGAGCAGCCGGAAGGGCTGGTCCGGCGGCAGGAGCGGTACTGGGACGCGGTCCTCGTGCCGCTGGCGCGGCAGCTCGATGTTGCGTTCCAGCCGACTGTGGGCATCCGGCACCAGCCGCAGCCGCCGGCGACCCTGCAGAAGCTGGCTGCAGTTCTCGAAAACGAGGCGCTGCTGCCGTTGACCGCGATGAACGCGATTACCTCGATCACCGGGTCTGGACTGCTCGCCATCGCGCACCGCCTGGGCCTGCTCGGGGCGGAAGAGACGTGGCTGGCTGCGCATGTCGACGAAGATCACAATGTCGAGCTCTGGGGCGAGGTCGAGGAGATCACCACCCGCCGCGCCAAGCGGCGCGCCGAGTTCGATGCGGCGGTGCACCTGCTCGAAATGCTAACGCGCTGAATCCTCGAAACTTCCGGGACCTCTGCACGGGAACTGCACGAACGGACCGCATGCTCCGCCGCATGCGTAACCCGATTCAGCCCTCGCCCGACCGTCCCATCCCGCTGCCCGATTGCATCCTGATGGACGCCTGGTGGGCGGACAGGCGCGACGAGTTGCGTGACCGGCCGGCCGCGTTGCGCCTCGTCCACGTCGAGAGCGAAGAGGGCCGACATGACCGACATCACCGCGCCGGAGACGGCTACCGCTGAGCCGCGGATCTGGACCAGCCGGACGGCTGCCGCGGCAGGCGTGCTGGCGGCGCTGATCGTCGCCGGCGATGTCCTGCTCTGGCAGCATGAGCCGGGCGTCAGCGTGTTCGTGTTCTTCGTCGCCTTGATCTTCGGGGTCATGGCACTGCACCCGCACAGGCTCGGGCAGGGCAGGACTGTCATTCTGTTCGTGGTTGCGATGCTGAGTGCCGCGCCGTTCATCGAGACGCTGAGTCCGTGGGCGCTGCTGACCGCGCAGGGTGGGCTCGCGCTCCTCGCGCTCGGAATCACCGACCGGCTGCCACGCTTCGAGGATTGGGGCGGTGTGCTCACGCGCTTCGGCGTGTTGGCTCCGGTGCGGCTCATCGCCGACGGCTTCCGCCTGATCGGCGAGGGCGGCCAGCAGAAGGTCGGCGGGAATGTGGTGCGGGCCGCTGTGGTGTGGATCGTGCCGCTGGTCTTTGCGGCCGTGTTCGTGCTGCTGTTCACCGCGGCCAATCCGCTCATCGAGTCCGCGCTGCGGGCCATCCGGCTCGACAAGCTGCTGGAGCTGCTGCAGCCCGAGCGACTGGTCCTGTGGGGCGTGATCGCGGCCTTCGCCTGGCCGTTCCTCCAGCCCCGGCTGCTGAGCTGGGTATCGCTGCCGCAGATGCAGGGCCCGACGCGACCGAGAGCCGACGGGCTGTTTTTCGGCCGCACGGCGATCCTTAATTCGCTGGTCCTGTTCAACCTGATCTTCGCGACGCAGACGGCGATGGACCTCCTCTATCTGTGGGGCGGCGCGAGGCTGCCCGAGGGGATGACGAATGCGGAGTATGCGCATCGCGGCGCCTATCCGCTGATCGTCACCGCCATCCTCGCCGGTGCCTTCGTGTTGGCCGCCATGCGCAAGAATGGCCCCGGCGAGACGTCGCCGCTGATCCGCAATCTCGTCTATCTGTGGGTGGCCCAGAACGTCTGGCTAGTGATCTCCTCGCTCCTCCGGCTCAAGCTCTACGTCGAGGAATACCAGCTCAGCGAGATGCGGGTGGCTGCCGGCATCTGGATGGTGCTCGTCGCGGTCGGTCTCGTGCTGATCGTGGCCAAGATCGCCCTCGGGCGCTCGAACAAATGGCTCGTCATGAGCAACATGGCGGTACTCTCGCTGACCTTCTGGGGCGCGGCGCTTGTCGATATCCCCTCGATCATCGCGCACTATAATGTGCAGCATTCGCGCGAGGTCGCCGGCCACGGCGTGCCTCTCGACCAGTACTACATGTCGGAACTCGGGCCCGCCGCGATCCCGGCGCTCGACCAGTACCTCGAAACGGCAGATTTTGCGTCGGAGGATCAAAGGGCGAGCTTCAGCGCGCTGCGCGCCGAACTCACCGCCCAGGTGGTCCATGCGCGGCAGGACCCGCTGGATGTTCACCGTTTTGCCCAGGACTGGCGGGAGTGGACATGGCGGCAGGATCGGCTTGCCAACTATCTGCTGGCCCACCCGTTTTCGCCGGACAGCGCTCGGTTTATTGATTAGCGCATGCCGCGAATCCTGATCGCCGACGACGAGCCCAATATCCGCGAGGTGATCACCTTCGCGCTGGAACGAGCCGGCTTCGCCACCATCACGGCGCGCAACGGCAGCGAGGCGCTACAGCAGGTGCGCCGCGGACCGGTCGATCTGATCGTGCTCGATATTGGCATGCCCGAGATGGATGGGCTCGAAGTCTGTCGGCAGATCCGCAAGACGTCCGAGGTGCCCATCCTCTTCCTCAGTGCGCGGGACGAGGAGATCGACCGCATCCTCGGGCTCGAGATCGGCGGCGACGACTACGTCACCAAGCCGTTCTCGGCGCGCGAGTTGGTGGCCCGGATCAATGTCATCCTCAAGCGCGCCCGCGGCGGGGAGAAGCGGGCACCGGCCCTGAGCCACGGCAGCGTGCGCCTCGATGTTGCCCGCCACGCCGTATGGTTCGGCGAGGTCGCCATCGCGCTGACAGCGCTCGAATTCGAGATCCTCTCGGCCTTCATGGGACGCTCGGAGCTAGTGTTCTCGCGCGAGCAATTGATGGAGGCGGCCTATGGCGCCGGCACCTATGTGAGCGACCGCACCATCGACAGCCACATCCGCAATCTACGCGCCAAGTTCGCCGAGGCGGGCTGCGCCTCCGTGGTGGAGACCGTGCACGGCGTCGGCTTCCGCCTCGGTAGCTGCACCTGATGGCCGCGCCGCGCGTCCCGCAGAAATGGCGGCCGACGTTGGCGATGGTGATCTTCGCCGTGCTGCTGACGGTGCTCGCGCTGCCGGCGGCGATCGTCGTGTGGTTCCGCGCGCTGGACAACACCACGAGTGCGATGGGGCCGATCGAGATCGGTGCTTTGGGAGTGGCGCTGGTCATCACTGTAGGTATCGCTGTCGTATTCTCGCGCACCATCACAGGGCCGATCGATGCGCTGATCCAGCGTACGCGCGAGATCGGTCGTGGCGGCCGCGCGGCGATCGTGGCGCCGGACCAGCAGGGGACGCGCGAGATCGCAACGCTGAGCCAGAGCTTCCTCGATCTCGCTGAGCGCCTCGTCGACCGAACGGAGTATGTCTCGTCCTTCGCCGCGCATGTGAGCCACGAGCTCAAATCGCCGGTCACGTCGATCCGCGGATCGGCGGAACTGCTGCGCGACGCGGAGATGACACGCGACGAGCGGCAGCGTTTCCTCGACCATATCATTGCCGACAGCGACCGGCTCACGGCCTTGCTCGACAGCCTGCGGGAGCTGGCGCGCGCCGACCTCGACGCCCAGCCCGGATCATCCACGGTCGCGGCGGCAGTCGCGGGGCATGACGTCGCGTTGAGCGGCGACACGCAGGTGCCCATCGCGCTGGGGCAGGAGGCGGCACGAGCGGTGTTCGGCCAGTTGCTCCGTAACGCGCGGGAGCATCACGCGACAACCGTGAGTATCGGTGCGGAGCGGCGCGAGGGTGTGCTGCATGTCCGCGTCATCGACAATGGCGAGGGCGTCTCCCCCGGCAATCGCGACCGCATCTTCGAGCCGTTCTTCACGACGCGCCGTGAGTCCGGGGGCACCGGCATGGGCCTCCAGATCGTGCGCTCGATGCTGACCGCCCATGGCGGTACGATCGCCCTGCTGCCGTCGGAAGCTGGAGCGGCGTTCGAGATCCGGATACCGCTGGCCTAAGCCAGGTAGCGTCGCCGGAGGTGTTCTTCGAAGTGCCTGCCGTTGAGCTTTTCGCCGGTGGCCCTCACCAGCAGCTCCGGCGTCGAGTAGCGCGAGGCCTGTGACCAGACCTTGTCGCGGCGCCAGCCATTGATCTCGACGAAGCGGCCGTTGCGCATGTCGTCACGGGCGCCCGGATGATCCTTCTCGAGCGAGGCCCAGAGCTGAGCGGCGATCATGGCACCCAGGGTGTAGCTCGGGAAGTAGCCGAACGCACCCGAGGGCCAGTGGACGTCTTGCATCGGACCGTCCTTGTAGTTGTCGCGCGTCGACAGCCCGAGATACTCGCTCATGCGGGCGTGCCATTCCTCGGGTACGTCCCTGGGCCTGATCGTTCCTTCGACGAGGCCCTTCTCGATCTCGTAGCGGAGGATCACATGCAGCGGGTAGGTGGTCTCATCGGCATCGACGCGGATGAGGCCGGTCCTGACCTCATGTACGTGGAGCAGCAGGTCCTCGATCTCCCAGCCGTCGATCGCCGCCGGTCCCAGGTGCTCGCGCACCAGGGGCATCGCCCACTCCCAGAATTCCGCGCTGCGGCCGATCTGCTTTTCGACAAACAGGCTCTGGCTTTCGTGGAAGGACATGCCGCGCGCCTTGCCGACGGCGAAGTGCGACCACTCCTTGGGCAGTCCCTGCTCATAGAGCCCGTGGCCGGTCTCGTGGATGATGCCCATCAGCGAGCTCAGGAACTCGGCCGTGGTGTAGCGCGTGGTCATGCGCACATCGGTGGGCACGCCGCCGCAGAAGGGGTGATGCGAGACATCGAGGCGACCGTGCTCGAAGTCGAAGCCCAGCGCTTCCATGACCGCGAGGCCAAGGGCCTTCTGCTTGTCGATGGGGAAGGGCGCATTGAGCGGCTTGAGGCCGCCGCGCGCCGCACGCTTCTGCTCCTGATGTTCGAACGCCTGCGGAATGAAGTCCTTGAGGAAGGTCTTGAGGCGGTCGAACACCGGCGTGATGTCGGCGGCCCGGTTGCCGGGGTCGAACTGCTCCATCATGGCGTCATATGGATCAAGGCCGAGCGCCTTGGCGCGCAATTCGGCCTCTTCGCGTGCGATCGCCACGACGCCTTCGAAGGCGGGCAGGAAGCCGGTCCAGTCGTCCTTGCCGCGCAGCTCGCGCCAAAGCTGTTCGGACCGCATACGGGCGATCACCTGCTTGCGCACGAAGTCACCGCTGAGGCAGGTCATGTTGGTGTAGACGCGCTGCTGCTCGCGGATGGCTGCCTGCTGCATGTCGTCGAGCGGCTCCTCGCCCGCCGCCTGCAGCCAGTCGGCGATCTCCGGCGCCGTCGCCATCTCGTGATACATGCCGGCAAGGATCGACATCGACTCCGCCCGCTTCTCGCCGCCGCCCGCCGGCATCATCACGGCTTCATCGACGCCCAGCATCGACTGGGCGTGCTCGATTGCCTCGAGCTTGCGTCCGAGTTCGGCGAGCTTCTCGAAGGCGGAATTGGGAGCGGGCATGGGACTACCTCTGAAATCGAAGGCAGCCTTGTAGCGGGCGGCGGCGCGGGGCGCTAGCTCCGCGCCCTGCCCATTGCGAGTCCGATCGCCACGCCGATGGCGACACCGATGCCCACGCCCATGGCCAGATTGCGCATCGCCGCGCCGATACCGGCACCGATGGCGATCCCCATGGCGAGGTTGGCGTTGCGGCGCTTGTCGGTGTTGCTGTCGTCGTCGCTCATCGGTGGCTCCTTCGGCTCCAACACAGATAGGCGCGATCCGTTCCCGCAAAAGGGGATGGGGCGCAGCCGGGGAGACTGCGCCCCTCAGAGGAGGCGAACCCTTCTGGATGTCGCCTTCGGAACCGGCCCGCACCAATGGGGGATTGCGCGGACCGGAAGCTGGGTGCCGCCTAGAAGGGCAGGATGGCGTCGGCGATCTGCTGGCCGTAGCGCGGCTGCTGCACGTCGGTGATCTGGCCCCGGCCGCCGTAGGCGATACGGGCTTCGGCGATCTTCTCGGACACGATGGTGTTGTCCGACTGGATATCCTCGGGACGCACGATGCCGGCGACGATCAGGTCGCGGACCTCGAAGTTGACCCGCACCTCCTGGCGCCCCTCGATCACCAGGTTGCCGTTGGGCAGCACCTGGGTGACGACCACGGCGACATTTGTCTGAAGACTTTCCTTGCGGTTGACCGAGCCGGTGCCGCCGTCGGTCATGCTGCCGCCGGTCGAGATGCCGCCGGTGGCGTCGAGGTCGACGCCGGGGACCTTCTTGCCGAAGACGGAACCCAGCGAGGTGCCGACATTGGCTTCGTTGCCGGACGAGCGCTTGCGGGTCGTGGCGTTCGAGATCTGCGCGCTGTCGTCGATGGTGACCATGACGGTGAGGATGTCACCGATGCGATGGGCGCGCTGGTCCTTGAAGAAGCCCTTGGCCTGATTGGAGAAAAGCGAATTGGGCTGGTAGCTCGCGGGCACGATCTCGGGCATGGGCATGTTGACGGCCTTGTAGCCGGGCTGCGCCGTGGGATTCTCGATGGCGCTGAGGCGGGGGGCTTCGCCGACGCGGGAGAGCTGGTCCATGCTGGCGCAGCCGCCGAGGAGTCCGACGGAGATGACGACGGTGAGGAGTTTGAGGATGTTCACGGTGCTCTCCTAGAGGCCGGCGACATTGGTGGTGGTGGCGGTGACGATCTCGACCGCACCGTCGGAGCGGGCGACGCCGTGGAGGATCTTGCGCGTCACCGAGTTGAGGACATCGACGGGTTCGCCGACGGCGGCGGTGGTGAGGGCGGTGCCCTTGACGGTGAGCGTCATCGGACCCGACCTGAGGACCACGGTGACGAGGGTATTGCGCGTCACCACTTTGGGCTCGGTGACGTCCGTCGCCTTGAGCATGATGCCGCCGCGGGCCTGACGCACGAGCTGCTTGCCCACGAGTTGCGAGATATCGGCGTAGCCGCCGGCGTCGGCGGTCGCCAGCGGGACGTCGGCGAGCTCGAAATCGCCCTGCGACAGGATCGTGCCGGTCGGCAGCGTCTTGGCGAGGCGCGGGGCCTTGGTCATCAGCTGGATGGTGCCGTCGAGATCGACCGGCTCGTCGATGCCGGCGATCATGAAGCGGGCCGAGAAGCCGTTGTTGCCCGGCGTGTAGCGCAGGCTGACGAGCGTTGCCGGGTCCGCGACGGCTTCGGCGTCGAAGCTCACATCGGCGACATTGAAGCGGAGCGCGGCCGTCACTTCGCCCGACACGATGCCGCGGCGCTCGAGGTCGGCGCCGATGAGGCCGTCGAGCAGCGCGGCATCAACGAGCGTCGAGGCGCGGGCGACGCGAACCCGGCTGTAGCCGACATTCTCGAACTCGGTGAGTCCGGCGAGCGTCGCGGCGCGGGTAAGGTCGGCGAGCGGTACGACGCCGGTGGTCCCTGGCGCGGGCGCCATGAAGATGCCGGTCTCGGCGAGGTTGCCTGCATCGTCGAACATGTCGCCGATGGTGACGATCGCCTTGTTGACGGTGATGTCGCCCTTGAGGGTCGGCACGGCGAGTGCCGCCGGGACGGAGAGGAGGGTCGCGAGCAGGGCGAGGGAGAGGCGAAGCGTCATGATCATTCTCCTCAGCGCAGCTGGCTCGTGGCCTGGAGCATTTCGTCGGCGCCCGAGATCACGCGGGCGTTCATCTCGTAGGCGCGCTGCGCTGCGATCAGGTCGGCGATCTCGGTGACCGGATTGACGTTGGCGCTCTCGAGGTAGCCCTGGAGTACGCTGCCCATACCTTCCGAGTTCGGTACGCCCGCCTGGGCCGGACCGCTCGCGGCGGTCTCGACGAAGTTGTTGTCGCCGACGGCCTCCAGGCCCTCTTTGTTGACGAAGCGGTAGAGCTGGAGCTGGCCGAGCTGCGTCGGCGCGCTGTCGGTGCCGATATAGGCCTGCACGATGCCGTCCGCGCTGATCGACAGGCTGTTGGCGTTCTCAGGGATCGTGATGCCCGGATCGATCTGATAGCCGTCGACATTGACGAGCAGGCCGCTGGAGTCACGTTCGAACGAGCCGTCGCGGGTGTAGCCGGTGCGACCATCCGGAAGCTGCACGGCAAAGAAGCCTTCGCCCCGAACGGCGACGTCGAGCGGCTTTTCGGTGGGCGTCACCGAGCCCTGCGTCATGATGCGGGGCGTGGCCGCGGTCTTGACGCCCGAGCCGATCTCGATGCCGACGGGCGCCTGCGTGCCCTGGTCCGAGGTGGCCGAGCCGGCCCGGCGATAGGCCTGGTAGAGCAGGTCCTGGAACTCTGCGCGCTGCCGCTTATAGCCGGTGGTGCGCATGTTCGCGATGTTGTTGGAGATGATTTCGACGTTCCGCTCCTGGGCCGCCATGCCGGTGGACGCGATGTAGAGAGCTTTCATCTGATGCTCCTCCGGTTAGGCTCGGACTTCGCCGAGGCGCTGAATGGCGGTGCCGCGCAGTTCGTCCTGCTTCTGCATGAGACTGGCGAGCGACTGGTAGGCGCGTTGCACGCGGATCATGGTGGTCAGCTCCGTGACGCCCGACACGTTCGAGCGCTCGATGGCGCCCTGCATCACGCGGGTGGTCACCGGCGCGTTGCCCGCCGGACCCGAGAAGTAGTTGTCGCCCTCGCGGACCAGGATCTGGGGATCGATGAACTGCGCGATCGCGAGTTTGCCCTTGGCACCGTTATTGGTGGCGACGGTGCCGTCGCTGCCGATGGTGATGTCGATGTCGCTGTCGTCGAACTTGATCGCGCCCGAGGTGCCCAGCACCGGATTGCCGTTGAGGTCGACCAGTGTCCCGTTCGCATCGATGGTGAGGGCGCCAGCGCGGGTGTAGCGCTCGCCAGCCGGCGTATCGACCGTGAGGAAGCCGTCGCCCATCAGCGCGACATCGAGGGGGTCGCCGGTCTGCTCGACCGAGCCGGCGCTCATGTCGTGCATGGTCGTCCAGTCCTGCGTGAAGTGGACGCGGCGGTCCATCCCGGCGAAGTCGTTGTCGCGGGCGACCGGCATCAGATAGTCCTCGAACATCAGGTCCGAGGCCTTGAAACCGGTGGTGTTGATGTTGGCCATGTTGTTGGCGACAACATCCATCTGATGCTGCAACGCGATCTGTCGCGAGAGCGTGACAAGCTGCGCGTTTTCCATGCGCATGTTCCCCGTCTTAAATCCCCGAAGCCTTGCGACCTCCCCAGGCCACGCCGCTTCGCCGTTAACGTTGCAGAAACCGTGCCAACTCGAAAAATCCAGCAATCTCAATGCTGTCGCAGTTTCGCCCGGTTGTCGGCGGCAGGTCGTTCCGGCCACGAGGCAAGATCCACCCGGCAATTTCTGCCGGTTTGGGGCGCTCCGGTAAGAGATCGTTAACCATCGGACGCTTAGCTCTGGGGAGCGCCGGAATCGTCCGGAAATACGGGGGTTTGGCTCATGGCTGTAGAAGCCGAGGCCGAGGTCGAAGAGGGCGGGGCCAAGCCGACCAAGGCTGGCCTGCCGCGCAAGCTGATCATTTTTGCCGCCGCCGGATTGCTGGTGCTCATCGCCGCTGGAGCGGGACTCTACTTCTTTGTCTTCGCCGGGCGCGGTGCGACCGACCCGGCTGCGGAAGCGCACGCCGTTGCCGACACCTTCATCTTCAATTTGCCGGCGCTGACGGTCAATCTCAACGATGACGGGGCGGAGGGCGATCAGTTCCTCAAGCTCACCATCGCGCTCGAAGTGGCCGACGAGTCGGTGATGGCCGAGATCCAGCCGCGCATGGCCAAGGTGGTCGACGCGTTCCAGGTCTACCTGCGCGAACTGCGCAAGAGCGACCTCGAGGGGTCGGCGGGTGTCTATCGTCTCAAGGAGGAGCTGCGCCGGCGCGTCAATCTCGCGATCTTCCCGGCGCAGGTTGAAGGCATCCTGTTCAAGGAAATCCTGGTGCAGTGATGGCGGGGCCGAACGAACAGGACAAGCTTGCCGAGGACTGGAACCCCGCCGGCGGTTCCGAGGGAGACGGACTCTCCGCCGACTGGGCGGCGATGCTCGAGGCCGATTCCGCCAAGCCCGCGGGCGAGGGGGCCGACCGCGTTCTCAACCAGGACGAGATCGACAGCCTGCTCGGCTTTGACGCCAGCACCAGCAGCGCCGTCGAACTCACGGGCGTGCAGGCGCTGATCAACTCGGCGTTGGTTTCCTACGAACGCCTGCCGATGCTCGAAATCGTGTTCGACCGGCTGGTGCGGCTGGCAACGACGAGCCTGCGCAACTTCACCTCGGACAATGTCGAAGTCTCGATGGAGTCGATCTCGTCGGTGCGCTTCGGCGACTATCTCAACTCCATTCCGCTGCCGGCGATTCTGTCGGTGATCAAGGCCGAGGAATGGGACAATTTCGGGCTCCTCACCGTCGACAGCAACCTCATCTATTCGATGATCGACGTGCTGCTGGGCGGCCGCCGCGTCGGCGGGCAGATCACGGTGGAGGGACGGCCCTACACCACTATCGAGCTGGCGCTGGCGCGCCGAATGATCGAAGTGATCCTCGAGGATACGCACAAGGCGTTCGAGCCGGTTACCGACGTGAGCTTCAAGCTCGAACGGCTCGAGACCAATCCGCGCTTTGCCGCGATCTCGCGGCCCGCCAATGCGGCGATCCTGATCGAGCTCAGGATCGAGATGGACGATCGCGGCGGCAAGATCGAGATTCTGCTGCCCTACGCGACGATCGAGCCGATCCGCGAGCAGCTGCTGCAGATGTATATGGGCGAGAAATTCGGCCGCGACCCGATCTGGGAAGGCCACCTCGCGACGGAGATCTTCGCGGCCGACGTGCAGCTCGAAGCGGTGCTGCACGAGTTCGACCTGCCGCTCAACCGCATCCTCAATCTGTCGGCGGGCGAGACCATCATGTTCGACCGCGCCCCCTCCGAGCCGATCAAGCTCAGGTGCGGCGATGTCGACCTCACCGAGGGCGTGATGGGGCATATCGGCAATCATGTTTCGGTGCGGGTTTCGCGCCCGCTCAATCCGCCCAAGGTGACGATGGCGGCGTTCGAGGCTTTGGACAAACCAGTGGAGGGGCGCTGATGTTCGGTATCGGCCTGGGAATGGTCGTCGAGGCATCCGTAGCGGTGCTGCTGGCGGTGACGATCGGCTATTGCGTGATCCTCAATGCGCGACTCAAGCGGCTGCATGCCGATCGTGACACGCTGCAGAAGATGGTGGGCGATCTGGTGCAGGCGACGGCGCTCGCCAATGCCGCCGTGATGGAGCTCAAGACCGCGGCGCTCGAAGCCGATACCAAGCTCGTCGCCCGGCTCGAGGAAGCCGGCAGGTTCGAGCAGACGCTGTCGCAGAGCGTCGCCACCGGCTCGCAACTCATCGAGAAGATCGCACGCATCACGGCAGCCGCACGCACGCAGATGCAGCCCGAGGCTGCGCCCGCCCCGGCGAAGGCAGAGGCCAAGTCGACGCCGACCAATGTCGAGCCATCGGGCCGGCTTGCTTCCGCGCTGCAGCAGCTCGCGATGCGTCCGGGTATAGGGGGCCGCGCCGCTTGAAATCCGTCCGTCTCCTTCCGGTCGTCATCTTCGCCGCACTGGCGCTGCTCCTCTTCAAGGGGGTCGGCCTAGTCACCAATGGCGGCTATGTGCTGACCGGCACGGATACGGTGCTGGCGGCGGGCGGCAGTTCGGGGGGCGGCGAGGCGGCGGCGACGCAAGGCGGCACGCCGGGCGAGGTCGTGATGGCCGACACCAGCCCCACGCTCGACGATACCGCGCCCACGCTCGCAACCAAGCCCGACGCTTCGGCCGGTGGCGGTCACGGCTCGTCCGAAAGCGAGCAGGCGAGCAGCGAGAGCAGTGCGGGCGAGGGCAGCAGCAGCAGCAGCGAAGCGTCGCAGGAGGCTGCCGCGATCCCGGTCGCCTGCGCTCCAGCCGGCGAAGCCGGTCATGGAAGCGAGGCTGCTTCCACGGTCGAGTGCCCGCCGGCGGTCAATGCTCCGCTCAACGAGCATGGAGACGCCCTGCCGCTGATCAAGGACGGCCAGGGCAACACGGTGCTGCTCGAGGGCGCCCCGGGCGAGAACAACGAGGAAGCGCTGCTCGCGCGCCTCACCGAACGCCGCTCCGAGCTCGACAAGCGCGAGGCGGACATCGCCATGCGGACGGCCCTGCTTGAAGCAGCCGAGAAGCGGCTCGACGAGCGCGCGCAGGAACTCGCGGCGCTCGAAGCGCGCGTGGCCGCGCTGGTCGATGAGAAGCAGGCGGCCGAGGAAGAGGGCTTCAAGGCCGTCGTCAGCATGTATGAGGGCATGAAGCCGAAGGACGCGGCCAAGATCTTCGACACCCTCAGCATGAACGTGCTGCTCAAGGTGGCGCGCGCCATGAGCCCGCGCAAGATGTCGCCGATCCTTGCCGCGATGTCGCCGGAGCCGGCGCAGAAGCTGACGACGGCGATGGCGGCGACCGAGAATACCGATGTCGTGACGGCGAGCGCCGAGAACCTCGGAAAGTTGCCGCAAATCGTCGGGCAATAACCCCGAAAAAGCCCCGGAATCGTAAGCGGACGTTAAGTCGGCGTCCCTATGCTTAACGCTTGTTTGCGTAGGCGTTGAGTTGCGTGCGGTGATGAGTGTTTGGGGGCAGGCTGGCGTGCCGGTGCGGCGTTTGCTGTACGCGCTGCTTTGGCTCGTCCTCGCAGCCGTGCCCGCCGGTGCCGCCGACAGGGTCCAGCTCCACACAACGGTCGAGGATGGATACGGGCGCCTGGTGCTCGAGTTTCCCGGCCGCCTCGACTTGCCGGCCTACAAGGTCAACTTCGACAACAATGTGCTCTCGGTCACCTTCCCCGAGCCGGTGACCATGCCGCTGCCCGATGTGGGCGCGACGATGCCGGAATACCTCACCGTCGGGCGCGTCGACCCGGACGGACGGGGCGTGCGGTTCGGCCTGCGCAGCGCGGTGAACATCCACAGCATGGAGGCCGGTGAGCGGCTTTTCATCGACCTGATGCCGACCACCTGGCAGGGGCTGCCGCCCAGCCTGCCGCCGGAGATCATCGCCGAGCTCACCGAGCGCGCCAAGACCGCCGCCATCCTTGCCGAGCAGGAGCGTAAGGCCGCCGAGGCCAAGGCGCTCAACCCGCAGGTCACCCTGCGCGTCGGCCGCAACCCGACCTTCGTTCGCGTGCAGTTCGAGTGGAGCGTCGATACTGTTGCGACGTTCCAGCAGGAGGGAGCGGCGGCGTCGATCAAGTTCGACTGGCCGGTGCCGGTTGACCTCTACACGCTGATCGCCGACCTGCCGCCCGAGATTCTGGGGGCCGCCAACGAAGTGTCGCCGGCAGGCAGCGCGGTCAACCTGTCGCTGATCGACGGCGTGGCGCCGCGCTTCTACGACGAGGGGAGCCGGACCTTCACGCTCGACATCGACCTGAGTTCGGCCGCGGTCGAGCAGACACGGGTAACCGCCGAGGCTGCCGCGCAGCAGGCGGAGGCCGAGGCGGCGCTGGCGCGGGCCGAGGCCGAGCGGCAGAAGCAGCTCAGCGCCGAGGCCGGCGAAGAGGCGACGCAGACGGCGGAGGTTGACTACGTGCCCGGCGAAGCGATCACGCCCGTGGTCGACGAGGCGTCGGGCACGATCCGGGTCCGCTTCCCGTTCGAACGTGACACCGCGTCGGCCGTGTTCCGGCGCGGCGACACGCTGTGGATGCTGTTCGATACCCGTACGCTCATCAACCAGCCGGCGAAATCGGAGTCGCTCGATACGATCGCCTCCGCCTTCACCATCGTGCCGGCAGGCGAGACGCAGATCGTGCGCGTCGATCTGTCGACCCAGCGGCTGGCCACGCTTGCCTCGGAGGGCCGGTCCTGGGTGCTCTCGGTGGGCGACGTGCTGCTCAACGCCACCGAGCCCTTGACGCTCACGCGCAGCCGCGACCAGGACGGGCACTTCCAGATGACCGCGGCGCTGGGCAAGCCCCATAAGGTCCACAGCTTCCGCGACCCGGTCGTGGGCGACATGCTGGAGATCGTCACGGCGTACCCGCCGGCGCGCGGAGCCGTGCGCGACCTGAGCTATGTCGACTTCGACGCGCTGCGCTCGGTGCACGGCCTAGTGGTCCGGCCCGACAATGAGCAGCTCGACGTGGCGGTGGTGCAGGACGCGGCCGTTATCTCCGCGCCCAGTGGCCTCACGCTGTCGGACCAGGATGCGCCGCGCGCGCTCGACAGCGGCAATGCGTCGGAGTTCCGCGACAGCTTCATCGATTTCGCCGCGCTGCGCGCCGACAACCCTGCCGTGTTCATCGAAAAGCGCGAAAAGCTGAGCGAGGCGGCGTCGGACCGGGAGGGGCAGGCGCGCGAAGTGGCGCGGCTCAACCTTGCGCAATACTATGTCGGCAACCAGTTCGGCATCGAGGCGCTCGGCGTGCTTCGCGTGCTCGAGGCCGACCTCAAGAGCGACGAGCTGCGCAAGAAGGTCAAGCTCACCGAAGCGATCGCCAACGTGCTGGCGGACCGGCCGGGCGATGCGCTGGCCATCCTCAACAGCTCGGCTCTCTCGGAGGAAGTCGACGCCGTGATGTGGCGGACCGTGGCGCGCGCCGATGCCAACGACTTCGTTGGCGCCCGCACGGACGCGCTGGCGTCGCAGTCGGTGATCGATGCCTACCCGGTCTGGGTGCAGCACAAGTTCCTGTTTGCTGCGATCAGATCGGCGCTCGAAGCATCGGACGTACCACTGGCGCAGCGCTATCTCGACGAGATCGCGTTCGCGACGCTGGAGCCGGAGCAAGTGTCGCTCTACCAGCTGCTCCAGGGCCGCATCGCCGAAGCGCAGGGGCGGACGACCGAAGCGCTCGATGCCTATGGCCAGGTGATCGCCACAGAGGTCCGGCCGACGCGCGCCGAGGCGGTGTATCGCACGCTGCTGGTGCTGCGGAACACGGGCAAGATCGACCTCGCCAAGGCCACCGAGGCGCTCTCCGCCGAGACCATGCTGTGGCGTGGCAATGCGCTCGAAGTGGACATGCAGAAGCTGCTGGCCGAGCTCTATTTCGACCACAAGGACTATCGGCTGGCCTTCGAGATCACGCGCGATACCGCCGCCAGCAACCCCGAAAGCGGGCCGATCGTCGAGCTGACCAAGGAGGCCGAGGCGCAGTTCGCCGAGCTGTTCCTCAATGGCGCCGCCGATCAGCTTGGGGGGCTCGAAGCGCTGAGTCTCTACTACGATTTCCGCCAGCTGACGCCGGCCGGCGCCAAGGGCGACGAAATGATCCGCAACCTGGCGCGGCGTCTCGTCAAGGTCGACCTCCTCGCCCAGGCGGCGGATCTGCTCGAGTATCAGATCGACAGCCGCCTGCAGGGCGCGGCGCAGGCGCAGGTTGCCGCCGAACTGGCCATCATCCGCATCGCCGACCGCAACCCCGAAGGGGCGCTGCGTGTCCTCAACCGCACCCGCATCGCCAACCTGCCGCGCACGCTCGAGCGCCAGCGCCGCATCCTCGAGGCGCGCGCGCTGATCGATGCCGATCGCGAGGATCTTGCGCTCGACCTGCTGGCGCGCATCGACGGTCGCGATGCCGACCTGCTGCGCGTCGATGGCTACTGGAAGAGCAAGAACTACGTCGCCGCGTCGGACCTGATCGAGACCATCTATTCGCGCGACGCGATGGAACAGCTCACGCAGCCGGGACGGATGAACATCATCAAGGCCGCGGTCGGGCTGGTCCTCGCCAGCGACACGCTGGGCCTCAACCGGCTGCGCAGCAAGTTCGCCGAGCGCATGGCGTCGAGCCCCGAATGGGGGCTGTTCGACTACATCACCAGTCCGATGGCCGATCCGGTCGGCGTCGAGTTCAAGTCGGCGGCCAAGATGGTGGCGAGCATGGACTCGATCACCGCGTTCCTCGGCGCCTATCGGGACATCTATCACACCGACGAAGGGCTGACGCCCGACGCGGCGTCGCAGAAGTCTACGGTCTAGCTTCCCGTGAAGCTGCGCACGAGCGAGCCGGCGACGAGGTGCCAGCCATCGACCAGCACAAAGAAGATCAGCTTGAACGGCAGCGAGATCACCACCGGCGGCAGCATCATCATGCCCATCGACATCAGCACCGAAGCGACGACCATGTCGATGATGACGAAGGGCAGGAACAGCAGGAAGCCGATCTCGAAGGCGCGGCGCAGCTCGGAGATCATGAAGGCCGGGATCAGGATGCGCAGCTCGATGGTCTCGGCGGTTTCGGGCGGCGGCTGGTTGCTGAGGTCGTAGAAGAGCTGGATGTCCTGCTGCCGCGTGTTGGCCGCCATGAAGTCGTGCAGCGGCACCGAACCCTGCTCGAACGCCTGCTGCATTTCGATCTGCCCGGCGAGCAGCGGCGCAACGCCCTGGTCATAGGCCGCCTGGAAGGTCGGCTGCATGATGAAGAAGGTGAGGAACAGCGCCAGCGACACCATCACCGAGTTCGGCGGCGCGGTCTGGAGGCCAATGGCGGTCCGGAGCAGCGACAGCACGACGACGATGCGCGTGAAGCTCGTCACCATCACGAGGATGGAGGGCGCGAGCGCCAGAACGGTGATCAGCCCGACGAGCTGGACAGCGCGCTCGGTGAGCGTGGTGTCGTCGCCGAAATCGATGGATACGTCCTGGGCGAGGACGAGGGTAGGGATCAGGAGAGCAGCGGCGGCGACAAGGGCAAACAGCAGTCCGCGCGGCAGGCGCGTCCGGCTAGCTCCTGTCGCGGGCGACGCTCCTGAAGAACCGATTTCTGCCGCCAAGGCCGACTTGCCCGCCCGTCTCGTTTCCTGCCTGACCTCTAACTGAGTCGGCGGACGGCCCGGCGGAATTGTCGACCGCCAGCTCCGGTCCCATGGGGATAACCGGTTTCTCGCCGGGTCCGACCGGGCGGAGGAGGGCGGTGTGACGCAGTGCGACGCGCGGCTTCAGCGGGGCTGGGCGCGCCAGATCTTGCAGCCGGTCGACCGTGTCGCGGGTGACCGGCCGTTCGGGCGTGATCGGAGTGGCGATGTCGGCAGGCTCGGCGGGCCTTGTGGGTGTGGCAGCAGCCCGCGCCGCGGCAGGGCGGCGCATCGGCTGCGGCTCGGGCACCGCGATCCCGGATTCGATCAGCAGATCCTGCGGTCCGCCGGTCATGATGACGTGTTCGACGTTGTCGCGCCGGATGATCATGACCTTGCGCTTGCCGTCGACGGTGGCGGTGTCGATCACCTGGAGGCGCTTTTCGGCGGCGTGGCCCAGCCGCCCGGTCGCCCGGGTCAGCAGCTTCAGCAGCCAAAGGCCCAGCACAATCAAGACGATGACGATGCCCAGGGCAAACGCCGCGTTCAGCAGGGTTCCGGCTGACCCGCCGAACAGGGACGTCATGAATTGCATATCGCGCTCCATGTTTGTCCGTCCCCCCTACGGCTCAAACACATGCAGAATTTGCCGAGTCGTAACGACAGATTATGCAAAATGCGAGGCAAAGGCGGCGGGTCCCCTGATTGGTTAACCGGCTCTTAACCATCGCTAGGCAAGTTCTGCCTATCATGATGAACAGAGTCTGAAGATGCAGATGGGTGGTCTATCGCTGTTCCAGGCGCTCTCCGACAAGATGCGCTGGCACCAGGAACGCCAAGGCGTGCTGGCCGAGAACATCGCCAATGCCGACACACCGGGCTTCGTCCAGCGCGATCTCAAGGCCTTCTCGTTTGGCGACGAGATGAAGTCCGTCGCGACGGTAACCACCAGTACGACCAGTCCCGGCCACATCTCGGTGTCGAGCGGCGGCGGCAGCGGCCGGTTCGGCGATCTGTCGCGGCCGTTCGAAATCACCCCGAGCGGCAACGGCGTCACGCTCGAGGACGAGATGATGAAGGTGTCGTCCAACGACATGGACTACCAGGCGGTCACGACGCTCTACACGCGCTCGATGCGACTGCTGAAGATCGCCATCGGGCGACAGGCCTAGGAGAGCGGTAGATGAGCGACTTCCTTGCTTCCCTCCGGATCGCCGCGACGGGCCTGCATGCGCAGAATGCGCGCATGCGGATCATCGCCGAGAACCTCGCCAATGCGGATTCGACCGGCAAGACGCCGGAAGAAGACCCGTATCGCCGCCGCATCCCGACCTTCGAGGCGGTGATGGATGCCGAAGTGGGCGGCAAGGTTGTCGAGGTCGGCAAGATCGCGCTCGACCAGTCCGACTTCGTGTCGCGTTACGAGCCGGGCCACCCGGCGGCGGACGGGCGGGGCTACGTCCGTTACCCCAACGTCAACTCGCTGGTCGAGACGATGGACATGCGCGAGGCACAGCGCAGCTACGAAGCCAACCTCAACGTCGTCACCGTGACCCGCTCCATGCTGGGCCGCACGCTCGACATCCTCCGCGGCTGAGAGAGTAGAATCACACCATGAGCACGCCGTTCAACGCCGTCGCAGCCGCCTATGGCAACGCATCCCGGCTGATTTCCGACCCCGGCAAATCTTCACTCGCTGGATTAAGCGGGCAGGGGCAAGGTCCTGATTTTGGCAAGCTTGTCACCGAGGGGATGCAGGGCGTTGTGGATGCCGGCAAGGTCAGCGACCAACTCTCGCTTGATCTGGTCAACGGCAAGGCCAATGTCGTCGATGTGGTGACCGCCATCAGCCAGACCGAACTGGCCATGGAGTCGATGGTCGCCATCCGCGACAAGGTGATCTCCGCCTATGAGGAGATCATGAGGATGCCGATCTAGGGCGAGCCGCGATTGGCCGAGGGATCGTTCGGACAGAGCAAGAGGGAAGCATGACCGGGCTGCAGGTTCTCGACATCGCCCGCGACGGCATCTGGGTGATGATCCTCGTCGCCGCGCCGATGATGATCGTCGGGCTGGTGGTCGGTGTCGTGATCGCGCTGTTCCAGGCGCTGACGCAGATCCAGGAAATGACGCTGGTGTTCGTGCCCAAGATCATCGCGATCTTCGGCGCGATGCTCGTCGCGCTGCCGTTCATGGGAGCCACGATGGCGGGCTACATGACGCGGGTCGCCGACATGATCGTGACCGGCGGATGATCTCGCTCAACTGGCTGCCCGAGACGGCCTATCTGTATGTGCTGATCTTCGCGCGGGTGGGCAGCATCCTGATGCTGATCCCCGCGCTGGGCGAGCAGGTGATCCCGGCGCGGATGCGCCTGAGCTTCGCGCTGGTGTTTGCCGCGGTGATCTATCCGCTGGTGTCGCCGACGCTGCCGCCGCTGACGGGCGACGTGCTGCAGGTCCTCGTCTATCTGCTGCATGAGATCGCCATCGGCCTGATCCTGGGCGCCATCACGCGGCTCGTGACGCTGGCGGCTTCGGTCGCCGGGTCGACCATTGCGTTCCAGGTCGGGCTGTCGGGCGCGCTGGGCGCCGACCCGTCCAATGGCGGCATCCAGGGCGTCATCATCGGCAGCTTTCTCACCATGCTAGGCACGGCGCTGATCTTTGCGACCGACCTCCACCATGTGGCGCTGATGGCGATCCGCGACAGCTATATGATCTTTTCACCGTCCGATCCGATCATGTGGGGCGATGCGGCGCAGATGGCGATCCAGGCGACATCGTCGGCCTTCGTCATTGGCGTGCAGATGTCGGCGCCGTTCCTCGTTCTCGGCCTCGTGTTCTATCTGGGGATGGGGCTGCTCGGCCGGATGATGCCGCAGCTGCAGGTGTTCTTCGTGGCCATGCCGGCGACGATCTGGGTGGGGCTCGCGCTCCTCGCGCTGCTGCTGACGATGATGATGGGCTGGTATCTCACGCATTTCGAGACCGAGCTCGCGACGCTCAGGGGAGCGTAAATGTCGGACGACGCTCCCGACCAGGAATCCAAGACCGAAGACCCCTCGCAAAAGAAGCTCGACGACGCCCAGAAGAAGGGCGACGTGGTCAAGAGCCAGGAGGTCAACAACTGGTTCATGATCGCCGGCTCGGGGCTGCTGTTTGCGATGATGGCGGCGCCGACGACGACCGGCCTCGCCGACAGCCTCAAGATGCTGATGGCCAATGCCGATCAGTTCGAGATCGGCGGCGCGGCGCTGAACGCGTTCATGTCGGACCTCGCCTTCACCATCCTGCTGGTCGCGCTGGTTCCTCTCGCTGTGCTCGGCATATTCGGCATCGCCGCCAATCTCGTGCAGCACCGGCCGCTGCTGTCGGTCGAGCCGATCACGCCCAAGCTCTCCAAGATCAATCCGATCGAGGGGGCCAAGCGCATGTTCGGCACCGAGGCGCTGGTCAACTTCCTCAAGGGGCTGGTCAAGATCGGCGTTGTCGGCGGCATCGTGTTCGCCGTGATCTGGCCCGAGCGCGACCGGTTCGAGACGATGGTGATGGTCGACCCGGCGCTGCTGCTGCCCGACTTCCAGGCACTGGGGCTCAAGATCTTCGGCGCCGTCGTCGCGATCGTCACCGTCATCGCGCTCGCCGACTATGTCTATCAGCGCAATCGCTGGTGGAACCGGCTGAAGATGACTGTCCAGGAGGTCCGCGACGAGTACAAGCAGATGGAAGGCAGCCCCGAAATCAAGGGCCGCATCCGCGCCATCCGCAACGAGCGCAGCCGCCAGCGCATGATGGCCAATGTGCCCAACGCCACCGTGGTGATCACGAACCCGACCCACTTTGCCGTGGCGCTCAAATACGACAAGGACATGCCGGCCCCGATCTGCGTCGCCAAGGGCGCCGACGACGTCGCGTTCCGTATCCGCGAAATGGCCAAGGAACATGATGTTCCGGTGGTCGAAAATCCACCCCTCGCACGCGCACTTTTCGCCACCGTGGATATCGACGAAACCATTCCCACCGAGCATTTCAAGGCGGTTGCGCAGGTGATCGGCTTCGTCATGCGGATGCGGCCGAAGGCAGCCTGGCGCTCCTGACCCGGAGAGCATCGTGACCGTGATTGCCGCGTGGACCGCCTGCACGATGCTTGCGGCGCTTGCCGTGTTTCAGGCCGCGCTGGTCGCCGGCGCGCCGCTCGGCCACTTCGCCTGGGGCGGGCAGCATCGCGTCCTGCCCCGCGGCCTGAGGATCGGCAGCGCCATCGCGATCGCCCTCTACGCCGCGTTCGCGGTCATCATCGCGCAGCGCGCGGGCATCCTCGCCTGGGTGCCGGATGGCGTCGCGGCCATCGGCATCTGGGTGATCGCTGCCTATTCGGCGCTCGGCATCCCGCTCAACGCGATTTCGCGCAGCCGGCCGGAGCGTTTCACATGACGCCCGTGGTCACTGTCCTGCTTGTGCTCGTCCTTACCGTCGCGATGGGCTGGTAATCGGGCATTTCCGCGGGATGAGGCGCTGCGGCGCTACCCCGTGACTCCCCCATTTGCTAGAGCTTGAGCACGCGTGATTCGAGGGGCCACCGAGGATGTCCAGCATGCCGGCTGAGGAGGACAACTACCCAAGCCCGCTGGTCAGCCGCTCCCGCCCGATGTCGGGCCTGTGGCGCGTGGTGGCGCTGGCGGCGGCATTCATCATCCTCGCGGTCGCGGTCTCGACGCTGGGCGACTACATCCCGGCCGACGCGATCCTCATTTTCGTCGGCCTCCTTGCCGTGGTGGGCGTCTTCTGCCTGTTCGCGCTGACCGCCGGCATCATCCGTTTCGCCTCCACGGTCGAGGAGGGGCAGTCGCTCTCCCGCGCGGTGGTCGACAGCCTATCGTTCGGTGCCGTGGTGTCGGACCGCGACGGCAAGATCAGCTATGTCAACGCGCAGTATGGCGAGCTGGCCGGCGGCATGGCCGACGGCGTGCCGGTGGGCGTGCCGCGCCTGTTCGCCGGACAGCCGGAAGCGAGCGAGGCGGTCTACCGCCTGTCGCGCGCCGCGCGCGATGGCCGGCCGGCCACCGAGGACATCCGCCTCATCGGCGGGCTGGGTGGCTCGCTCGGCGGCGGCAGCAAGCCGGTCTGGTACCGCGTTGCCGTTCGCGCACTGCCCGAGGTTGAGGGCAACGACAAGCCGCTGGTGCTGTGGAGCGTCGAGGACATCACGCGCGACCGCGAGCGGCAGGACAATGCCTTCCTCGAGCTGCAGCGCGCCATCGACTATCTCGACCACGCGCCGGCGGGGTTCTTCTCCGCCGACCAGCAGGGCAGGGTGCAGTACCTCAACTCGACGCTGGCTGACTGGCTGGGCTACGACCTCGCCGAGTTCGAGGCGGGCACCGTGCGCCTCGGCGACATCGTGCGCGGCGACGGCGCGAGCCTGCTGATGCGCGGGCGCGCCGACGGCGAGATCCGCACCGAGATCATCGACATCGACCTGGTCAAGGCGAACGGTACCTCGATCCCGGTCCGCCTCCTTCACCGCGCGGCGCGGCTTGCCGATGGCGAGCTGGGCGAGACCCGCACGCTCGTGCTCGACCGCCGCGGCGGCGTCGAGAGCGAGGAAGCGCTGCGGGCGTCGGAAATCCGCTTCTCGCGCTTCTTCAACGAGACGCCCTTTGCCATCGCGACGCTCGACCAGGATGGCCGGATCATCCGCACGAACGCGCCGTTCGGCCGCATCTTCGGATGGTCCGGTACGTCGCGTCCGCTCGACCGCGTGGCGATGACGGAGCTTCTCACCGATGCGAGCCGCGAGCGCTTCGCCAGCGCGTTCGAGGCGGCACTGCAGAACAAATCCGAGATCGAGCCGGTCGACGCGCAGCTGACGCGCGATGGCGATCACGCGGTGCGACTCTACATCTCGGGCTCGGAGGAGGGCGGCGAGTCACCCGAGCGCGCCAACGTCTATGCGCTCGACATGACCGAGCAGCGCAAGCTCGAAGCGCAGTTCGCGCAGGGCCAGAAGATGCAGGCCGTCGGGCAGCTCGCCGGCGGCGTGGCACACGACTTCAACAATGTGCTGACGGCGATCATCGGCTTCTCCGACCTGCTGCTGCTCAAGCACAAGCCGGGCGATCCGAGCTTCCAGGACCTGATGTCGATCAAGCAGAGCGCCAACCGCGCGGCCGGGCTGACGCGGCAGCTCCTGGCGTTCTCCCGCCGGCAGACGCTGCGCCCGCAGGTGCTCGAGATCCCGACGCATATCGACGACCTCACGGTGCTGCTCAAGCGGCTCATCGGCGAGCAGATCGTGCTCAAGGTCGACCATGGCAGCCAGATCTGGCCGGTGAAGGCCGATCTCGTGCAACTCGAGCAGGTGGTGGTGAACCTCGTCGTCAATGCGCGCGACGCTATGCCGAACGGCGGCTCCATCACGCTGCGGACCCGCAATGTCGACGCGGCGGAGGCGGCGCAGTTCAGCTACACGGGCATGCCGCCCGCCGACTATGTGCTGCTCGAGGTCGAGGACACCGGGACGGGCATGCCCGCCGAGATCATGGAGAAGATCTTCGAGCCGTTCTTCTCCACCAAGGAGCTGGGCAAGGGCACCGGTCTCGGCCTGTCGACGGTCTATGGCATCATCAAGCAGACCGGCGGTTTCATTTACCCCGAGTCCGAAGTCGGCCGCGGCACGGTGTTCCGCATCTTCCTGCCGCGCCACGTTCCCGCCGAAGGCGAGGTGACCAGCAAGGCGGCGGCCGCCACGGTGGTCAAGGACCTCACCGGGCACGAGCGCATCCTCCTGGTCGAGGACGAGGACAATGTCCGCGCCTTTTCCGCCCGCGCTCTCCGCGCCACCGGCTACGAAGTGTTCGAGGCCGACTCCGGCGAGGAGGCGCTCTATGTACTCGAGGACATCGGCGGCCAGATCGACCTGATGGTGTCGGACGTCGTAATGCCGGAAATGGACGGCCCCGCGCTGCTGCTCAAGGTTCGCGAGAAGCTGCCCAACCTCAAGGTGATCTTCGTATCAGGCTATGCCGAGGAGAGCGTGCGGCAGGATATTGCCGACGACCGCAGCGTCGAGTTCCTCGCCAAGCCGTATTCGCTCGACCAGATCAATTCCAAGGTCAAGGAAGTCCTCGGCAAGGGCGCCCAGACGATCCAGTGACTGGCGTTTCCATCCGCCGCCGCTATTGTGGCGGGTATGGGCGACCACCCGCTGTCCAATCCGATCTGGAACGGCCTCACCGGGCCGCATGAGCATCTCGGTGTCTCCGCCGGCAAGGTGCGCCGCTATCGGCCGGACGTCGCGGTGTTCGTGGGGGTCGAGAATCCCGCCGATGCCCATATGCCCGGCCTGCTCGATCTCATAGGCGATGGCACGTGCGGGTTCGTCACCGAGGGGCCGGTCGCGCTGCCGCCCGAGGTCGAGCCGGTCCGCGTCGCGGACGTGCTGCAAATGATCGTGGCGGACTGGAATCCAGTTCCGGTCGAGCTCGACATGATCCCGCTGGGCGATGCGGACGAGCCGGCGATGGTGGAACTGGTTGAGCTCACCAAGCCTGGTCCGTTCGCGCCGCGTGCGCGGCTGATGGGCACATTCCGTGGCCTGTTCGACAACGATCGGCTGATCGCGATGAGCGGCGAGCGCATGCGGACACCGACCTTCACCGAGATCAGTGCGGTGTGCACGCATCCCGACTATCGCAATCGCGGCTACGCCAAGCAGTTCGTGTCGCAGGGCGGCAACGAGATCGTCGCCGACGGCAAGACGCCGTTCCTGCATGTGTTCGCGGACAATGCGCTGGCCATCGCGACCTATGAGAAGCTCGGCTTCCGTCCGAGCCGGATGATGCAGTTCACCGTCATCCGGCGCCGAGGCGGCTGATCTCGGCCACTCGCTCCCGCCATGTCGCCTCGGTCTGCGGCTTGATGAAGATCGACAGGACCTCCGGATGGCGCGAGCGCACGGCGGCTTCGACGCGCTCGATGCAGGCTTCGATCTGGGGCGTGGTGAGGTGGTCCTCGAACTCCGCGCTCAGCGCTGCGATGACCACGTGTGGGCCGATCTGCGACGTGCTCACGCCGTTGACGTGGCGGATCTCCTCGTCGGCCTGCGCCGCGAGCAGGATTGCCTGCTGCACGGCAGGCAGCGCCTGCTCGCCCAGCAGCAGGTTCTTGCTTTCGCGGGCCAGGAAGAACGCCGTCGCGGCGAGGAGGAGGCCGATCCCGATGGAAGCCACACCGTCGAGCACGGGCATATCGAGCGCCTGGGCGGTGAAGATGCCGGCCAGCGCGATGAGGAGCCCGAGCAACGCCACGGAATCCTCGACCAGCACGGTGAAGGTCGTTGGGTCCTTGCTCTCGCGGATCGCCGCAAGGTAGCCGAGCTCGCCCTTTTCGCGACGGAACTCGCGCAGCGCCACCAGCCAGCTCGCCGTCTCGAAGACGATGGAAAGTCCGAGCACGATGTAGTTGACGGTGGCGTTCTCCATCGGCTCGGGCTGCATCACGTGGCGCACGCCCTCATAGATCGACACGCCCGCACCGAGCGCGAAGATCAGCACCGCCACCACGAAGCTCCAGAAGTAGAGCTCGCGGCCATGCCCGAAGGGATGTTCGCGATCGGGCGGCTTGGCGGCGCGGTGGAGGCCGTAGAGGAGGAGCAGTTCGTTGCCCGTGTCGACCAGCGAATGCACGCCCTCGCTCAGCATCGCCGAGCTGCCCGTGAAGGCAGCTGCGATGAACTTGGTCACCGCGATGAGGAAGTTTCCCGCCAGCGCGGCGTAGACGACGATGCGCGATCCCGATTGTGCAGCCATGGCCCCGCTACGCTAGGCGCGGCGAGCCCAAGGCTCAAGCGGGAAGCGGCGTGCCCTCGACGAGGAGCTTCCTGTCGGCGAGGTCGCGCCAGAAGCCGGCGGGGATCGGCGTGTTCCACCAATCGAGGATGCCGTTGAGCTCGGCCAGCGATTTCGGTCCCGTGAGCACGCTGCACACCAGCGGGTGAGCGAGCGCGAACTGCAGCGCCGCTGCTGCAAGCGGAACCTTGTGCGCGTCGGCCACCTGGCGGAGCGCCGTCACCTTGTCGACGATCTCGGGCGGCGGGGTGCGGTAGGCGCCACTGGCGGGACCCCATACGTTGGTGCCCGCCAGCACGCCGGCCGCGAACGGTCCGGCGGCAATGATCGAGGTGCCGCGCTTCTGGCAGGCGGGGAACAACTGCTCGAGCGGGGTCTGCTCGATCAGGTTGTAGCGGTTGGCGAGCAGGAACACGTCCCAGTCGCCGATGTCCAGCGCGTCCATCAGCACCGGCCATTCGTTGACGCCCAGGCCGATCGCCCCGATCAGCTCCTGGCGACGCAGTTCATCGAGCGCGCGGTAGCCGCCGCCGCTCAGATCGGCCCAATGCCGCCTGTTGCCCTCGACGCCGTGGGTGGTGGTGCCGATGTCGTGGACGAGGAGGATGTCGATCTTGCCCAGTCCAAGGCGCTGCAGGCTCGCCTCGAACGAGCGCATGATCCCGTCATAGGAATAATCGTAGGCGATCTCGAACGGAAAGGGCTGCGTCCAGGAGTGATCGACGGTCCGCTCGGCGTCGCTGCGCACGGGTTTGAGCAGCCGGCCGACCTTGGTCGAGAGAGTGAAGGGTTCGGGGCGGAAGCGCAGCCCGTCGCCCACGAAATGCTCCGAGCGGCCGAAGCCGTAGTGAGGGGCCGTGTCGAAGTAGCCTATGCCGGCGTCGAGCGCCGCGGTCACCACACCGCGCGCAGCGTCGGGTGTCACGACGGTGCCGCCCATGCCGGCAATCGTCGCGCCGCCGAAGCCCAGTTCGGTCAGCTCAAGCGCTGTCTTGCCGACCCGGCGCTTGTTGAAATGCGGCATGTGAATCCTCCGTCCGACAGGGGCGGATTACTGACATGTTAGTTGCCAAAGGCAAGTGGAATCGGCTCACGCGGAATGCCGGAACTACTCGCGCGCCAGGGCTTGCACCGGATCGAGCCGCGCCGCCGACCGGGCCGGCATGAAGCCGAAGACGATGCCGATGAGGCTCGACGAGACGAGGGCGGCAACGATCGACAGGGTGGAGTAGCTGAGCCGGGCGCCGGACATGACCTGGGTGAGGCCGAAGCCGAGCAGGAACGACAGGCCGACGCCGGCGGCGCCGCCGACGACGCAGACGAGCACTGCCTCGGTGAGGAACTGACGCAGGATATCGCCGCGGCGCGCGCCGACGGCCATGCGAATGCCGATCTCGCGCGTCCGCTCGCTCACCGACACCAGCATGATGTTCATCACCCCGATGCCGCCGACGACCAGCGAGATGACGGCGATCGCCGAGATCAGCAGGGTGAGCGTTTGGCTGGTCGACTGGATGGTCTCGCGGATGGTGTTGGTGTTCTGGAGGAAGAAGTCCTCTTTGCCGTGGAGGCGGGACAGGAGGTCAGTGATCTGCGCCTGGGCGTTGTCCATGTCCGCCGCGTCGGCGACGCGCACGATGATCTGGCTCAGATATTGCTGGCCGAGGATGCGGTCCATGGCGGTGGTGTAGGGGATGTAGATACTGGGGTTGGAACTGCCCGGGCCGAAGGTCGAGGTCACCGCCACCACGCCGATGACGCGCACCGGCACCTTGCCGAGCTGGATCACCTGACCGATCGGGTTCTCGCCGTTCTTGAACAGGGCCGACACCGCGTTGGTGTCGATGACGGCGACCTGGGCGCGGTCGGTCACCGCTGTCGCGTCGAAGTTGGTGCCCATCGAGATGGTCGAGCCATTGACGCGGAAATAGTCGATGCCCACGCCGCTGATCTGGGCGTTGGCGGCGACATTGTTGAACAGCACCGAGGCACTGGTCGAGACGCGCGGCGTCACGCTGTCGGCATAGGGCTGGGCGGCGATCGCTTCGGCGTCGGTGGGGAGCAGGGTGCGGATGCGGCCCTGGCCGCGGTCGCCGAAGCCGGTGCCGGGATAGATGTTGATGGTGTTGGTGCCGATCGAGGCGATGTTCTCGAGGACTGTCTGCTGCGTGCCCTGGCCGAGGGCGACCACCGACACCACCGAGGCGATGCCGATGATGATGCCGAGCATGGTGAGGAAGGTGCGCAGCTTGTGCGAGAGCATGGCGCGGATCGACATGCGGAAGGCCTCGACGCCGCGGTCCAGCCACTCGAATGCGCCGCGGCGCATCCCCATAGCGGGCCGGCGCGACGCGGCCGCGCGGGCCCCGGGCCGGCGGGTGTCGCCGACGATGCGGCCGTCCTTGATCTCGATGATGCGCTGGGCCTCGGCGGCCACCGTCGCATCGTGGGTGACGATGATGATCGTGTGGCCTTCGCCGTGCAGCTCCTTGAGCAGCGCCATGAGGTCGGCGCCGCTCTTTGAATCGAGCGCGCCGGTCGGTTCGTCGGCGAGGATGACCTCGCCGCCATTCATCAGCGCGCGGGCCACGCTGACGCGCTGCTGCTGGCCGCCCGACAGGGCGCCGGGGCGGTTGCGCAGCCGGTCGCCGAGGCCGAGCCGCGTCAACAGGTCCCTGGCGCGCCGGGTGCGCGTGCCGCCGTCGACGCCGGCGTAGATGGCCGGCATCGCGGCGTTCTCGACCGCGTCGAGGTCGGCAAGAAGCTGGTAGCGCTGGAAGATAAAGCCGAAATGCTCGCGGCGGAGCTGCGCCAGCTCGTCCGGCCCGAGCTTGCTGATGTCGCGGCCGCCAAAGGTGTAGGTGCCGGCGCTGGCGCGGTCGAGGCAGCCGAGGACGTTCATGAGCGTCGACTTGCCCGAGCCCGAGGCGCCGATGATGGCGATCATCTCCCCCGCCTCGATATCGAGGTTCACGTCATCGAGCACGGTGACGGTGTCGGCGCCCGTCACGAAGCGCCGGGTGAGGCCGCGGAGCGAGATCAGCGGGGCCATGTCACGGCCTCATGAAGACGGCGCCGCCGCCGAAGCCGCCGGGACCGCCGGTCCGCGCCCCGGTGCCGGACCGTGCGGCCGTGACATTGCTGCCCGCGACAACGCGGTCTCCCTGGTTCAGCCCCTCGGTGATCTCCGCCGTGATGTTGTTGTTGAGCCCGACCTTCACCTCGGCCAGCCGCGTCTTGCCGCTCGCCTCGTCGTAGACGCCCACACGGTAGAGCCCGTCGCGGCCCGCCGAGCCCAGAGCGGAGGCGGGCAGGGTGAGCACGCCCTTGCGCTGCTCGATGATGATGGTCACCTGCGCCGTCATGGCGATGCGGAGCCGGTGATCGGGGTTCGCCACCGAGAAGATGCCGTTGTAGTAGACCGCGTTGTCGGACGCGGAGAGCCCGGTATCCGATGTGGTGATCGCATCGGGCGCGGGATCGACCGAGAGGAGCGTCGCGTCGATCCTGGTGCTGGGGTCGCCCAGGATCGTGAAGGTCGCGCTTTGGCCCGGCTGCACGCGCGTGATGTCGGCTTCCGAGATCTGCGTCTTGATCAGCATGGTGTCGAGGTCGGCGATCTTGACGATGGTGGGGGCGGTCTGTGCCGCATTGACGCTCTGCCCCTCGGTGACGAGCACCGCCACGATGGTGCCGCTAACCGGCGCGGTGATCTTGGTGCGCTCGAGGTCAAGCCGGGCCGATTCGACCGCGAGCTCGGACTGGCTGATCTGCGCTTCGAATGAGGCGATGGCCGCTTCGGCCGACGCCAGCGTCGCCTGCGCCGTCATCAGGTCGGCGTCCGAGACCAGGTTCTGCGCCTTGAGCTTGTCGCTGCGCTCCACCGCCGCCTGGGCGGTCTTGAGGTCGGCCTGCTTGGCGCTGAGCTGCGCCTTCATGTTGGCGAGCGAGGCTTCCGCCGATTTCACGGCGTTCTGCTGGTTGACGGAGTCGATCTCGGCGATGGGATCGCCCTTCTGGACGATGTCGCCCAGCTTGACCGACAGCGTCTGGATGGTGCCCGAAACCTCGGCGCCCACGCTGGTCACCGCGTTGGCCTGCAGCGCGCCCGAGGCAAGGACCGTCTGTTCGACATTGCCGAGCTCCACCGCCACAGTCGTGGGCTCGACCGCCGCCTGCGACGGCGCCCAGTAGCGCAATCCGGCAAACGCCGCGCCGCCGGCGACCGTCACTATCACGACAATCCAGACAAGCAGCTTCTTCATCATCGGCCCCAGGCAAGGCGGCGCCGGAAGAGGAGGCGCCAAGCCTCACTATGAAGCCGGGCTGCGGCAAAGTAATGTTATGGTTCAGTAAGCTAACCTACCTTTTGGTAAGGTGCCTCGCGCCGATATCCACCGCCGCCAAAGGTTCTGTGCGTAACGTGCGGCGCCATGTGCCCGCCCGGGCGGCCCGGTGATAGCGTCGAGCCTTTGTGGGGTTGTGGCGGGCTTGGCGTTGACGACTGCGCTGTACATAGTGATTCAAAGCCGCGGAAAGTGGTTCGTGGACTTCGAGGGGCGTTCGCACGGACCGCACGAGACGCGCGAGGCGGCGGCCATGGAGGCGCGCAACCAGGCGCAGTTTTCCGCGCATATGAACCGGCCGAGCGAAGTGCTCGTGCCCGATGCCGAAGGCAAATACTGGGTCGTCTGGAACAGCCGCGATGCCGGCGCGGGCGTGCCCAAGCCGGTGAGCGTCGCCGCCTAACGCGGGAGCCGCAGGAAGGCAGCCAGCAGCGGAAGCTGGCCCTTGGTCAGCTTGCGCCGTGCCGCATCCGGCTCGAACCATGCCGCGCGGTCGACTTCGGGGAATTGCGCACGCTTGCCGGAGCGCGGCGGCCATTCCATCTCGAATGTGTTGCTGGCGACGGTCGCCGGGTCGAGATCGCCCTCAATGGCCCAGGCGCTCAACCGCTTGCCGCTCGGCAGCCTGAACTCGCCAAGCGCGATGACGTCGCCGTCGACCGGCGTTCCCACTTCCTCGACGAATTCGCGCCGCGCGGCGGCGAGTGCGTCCTCGCCGTCCTCGTACAGCCCCTTGGGGATCGACCATGCACCGTCGTCCTTGTTGGCCCAGAACGGGCCGCCCGGATGCACGAGGAAGAGCTCGAGGCCGCCTTCAGCGCGCCGGAAGAGCAGCAGCCCGGCGCTCCTGTCAGGCACGGGCGAGGCGCGAAAGGATGACGTCCCGCTCGATGGCGAGACCGTCCCACTCATTGACGGGCAGTTCGCTGTCGAAAATCAGGGTGTAGGGGCCGGAATAGCCTGCGGCTTCGGCCAGGTCGACGCAGCGGCCGTAGTCGGTGGCGTCGAGGTCGCCATCGATGAAATTCGCCTTGGCATGGCACAGCTCGGCCCGGCCGAAGACCTTGGCCAGCTCGTCGTACTTGCCCGCGCCCGTCCAGTTGCCGAAGTCACCGAGGAGGCCGACCTTGCCCTCGAGACGGTCGAGCACATAGGTCACTTCTTCCGCCGACGGCAGCAGGTTGAACCAGTTCTCGGTGGTCAGCCGGACGCCGCCGGCATTGCCGTCGGCCAGCGACCGCAGCGCGGCGACCGAGCGGTCGAGCGCCGCCTTCGACGGCGCCTGCTTGCCGGCAATGATGCGGGCGTTCCGCGCGCCCAGTTCATTGGCGATCTCGATCCAGCTCGCGATCCAGGCTTCGTCGCGCGCGCCATGCTCGGGATGGGCGATGTCGCCGTCGTCGATCAACAGCGTCTGGAGCGCCACGCCGCAGGTGTCGAGCTGATCGCGCAGTTCGCCCAGATACACCGGATCGCGGCTGGGCAGGTGGAACGAGACCAGCTCCATGCGCGCGTAGCCGTGATTGTTGAGCGCCGATGGCAGGTCGAGCAGCGACTCTGTGCCTTCGCCATAGGTTTCCTGCACCGGGCCGATCGCCGTCGTCGTCAGGTCGTGGGGATAGGTCGTCCCCAGGTGACGGTGCAGCGACCAGGTGGAAACGGCGATCCGATCCTCAGTGGAACTCGGCATGTACGGGACCTCGGCTCGATTTGTGGGAGTTTGGCGCAGCATTGTGTGCGGTGCAATCGCCTGCGCATGTCAGGCATCGTCCAACAGTCCGGCGGCGGCCTGGTTGCACGACGCCAGGTCCGCGGGCGACATTTCGGTCCGCCACACGCCGATACGCTCCTCGAGCGGCGGGCGGGTCGTCCGCCATTGCTGGTGGAACCTGTCGGGCTGGCTGACCAGGAGCGTGCCGTCGGATGCCCACCGGGCCTGATGCTCGGCGAGCCGCCCCGCGGCCCGGTCGGGGTAGTCGAGCATCCTGTCCGTGTAGTCGAGGTCGATGAACGCGCAGACTCGTCTGAGGACGGTTTCGGGCGTGCTCACCAGATCCTCGTAGCGGATCTCGAGATACTTCGAGGCGGGCGCCTCCCGCCGGGCCTCGCGGACCATGGCGGACCATTGCGCCACGAGCACCGCCAGATCGCGGCTCGGAGCGAACCAGGTCTTGCTCCATGACAGCGCCACGTCCCGGCCGTCGCGAACAATGTGAATGAAGCGCGCCTCGGGCAGCATAGACGCCACCGTCGGCATGGCCGTTACGTATAGCGGGGTCTTGTCGCCAGTGCGTTTCTTGGCATGCCGCTCCGCATAGGTTGCGTAGAACAGCCGCAGCACGTCGGCGAGACCCGCGGTGGGCGCCAGATGGCGGGCGGCGTCGAGAAAGTCGGACGCATCGATGCCGTAGTCGTTCCAGGCCGGCGCGCCGTCTGGGAAGCCGGTGATGAGCCTGGCGCACAGATCGCGGTCGTGCTGCGCCGCAAGGATCTGAGGCGACAGCAGAAATCCCGTCTCGGGCGGAATCGCCAGTTCGGGATGCGAGTCGAGCATCAGGCGCAGCATCGTCGAGCCGGAGCGCGGCACGCTGACGACGATCGGAAAGGGATGGCGCGGACTCGACATCCGCTCCGCTTACATCAGTCGCCGGCCGCGGAACATCCGTAGCAACAACCGTGTCGCCCCTCACCGAGGACGAGAGGCGATGTGCGCGTGAAGTGCAGCGATGATGCGATCCTGGCTGGCGCTGCCCAGTCCGGGATAAATGGGAAGGCACAGGACGGTGTCGGCGAGCCGGCTTGCCTGCTCGAGCTGCCCTTCCTGCTGCGTTCCGGCGAAGGCTGCCTGCCGGTGGAGCGGCGACGGATAATGGATGGCGGTTTCGATGCCGGCCGCGCCGAGCGCGGCGGCGGCGGCGTCGCGGTCCGCCAGGGCGATGGCATATTGGGAGCGGGCCGGGCTTGTTTCCGCTGGAATATCAGTAAGATACAGGCCGCTGCTGCGGAGCGCGTCCAGTTCCTTGTCGTAGATCGCGCCGATTCGGCGCCGCGCGTCGAGTGCCGGTGGCAGGCCGGCGAGGCGAGCGAGCAGGGTAGCGGCCGCGATGGAACTCATGCGTCCATTGAGGCCCAGTCGCACGTGCCGGTATCGCTCGCTCTGGCCATGGTTCAGAATTTCGCGGAAGCGCTCCGCCAGATCGGACCTGTCGGTGAAGAGGGCGCCGCCATCTCCCGCGGCACCAAGCGTCTTGGTGGGGAAGAAGCTGGTGCACGCGATCTCGCACAGTCCGCCGCTCGGCGTTCCGTTGCGCTCCGCTCCAAGGCTCTGTGCGGCATCCTCGATGACGGTGATGCCTGAGACCGCGGCCAGCGCGCAGATCGCGTCGAAATCCGCGGGCACGCCGAACAGCGACACGGCGACTATCGCCCGCGTCCTGCCGGTGATCGCCCGCCGCAGGCTGTCGAGATTGATCAGCCCGGAGGGGTAGTCGACATCGACAAGAACGGGCCGCGCGCCGGCCAGCAGCGCACATTCGAGCGGAGCGGCAAAGGTGAAGGCCGGGACGATGATTTCATCGCCGGGGCGCAGGTCGAGGGCGAGCAGCGCGATCAGCAAGGCTGTCGTTCCGGAGCTGCATGCGACCGCATGCCTGACGCCGGCAATCTGCGCCAGGGCCGCCTCAAGCTCGGAAATCTCCGACCCGCCGATGAACCTGCCGTGGTCGAGGATCGCGCCGATCCGGTCGAGAACCTCCCGACGGAGCGGCGCCCACTCCTGCTTGAGGTCGACAAAGGGGATTGGCGAGGTCAAAGCGGATACGATTCCAGTCGCAGCTCCATCGGCTCGGTGAGGCGGCAGATCTGGCGGAGACGCTCGGTGAGCTCCAGCACCTGAAGGGCCTCCTCGCCGGTGCAGATCGCGCTCGGCAAACCGCGGCGGTGCGCGAGGAAAGCTATCGCCTGCCGGGTGAGGGGGTCGGCGTTCGATCCCGAACTGTCGTGGCGGAGCGAGAAGCTCCGCGGCGGCTGACCGATTGGGTGGAGCGTGACCGTCCGCTCCGGTGCGGCCGCGTCATACCGCGCCGTCACCTGATAGGAGCGCGTCGCAAATCGCAGCCAGCACGTGGCGCCGACGAGGCGCCCGGCGACGTGTTGCAGTGCGGTGACCTTGAGGGCCGGCGTGCAGTCGCCTTCGCGCCGAAGCACCCAATCGAGGTCGTGGACCATCAGATCCTGGATCACGTCGGCTGGGCTGTCGTCGGCGCCCGGCCGCGCCGTCCGCAGCACCGTGACGTCGCCGCCGATTCCCTCCATGACTTCGAGCGCGCGGTCCAACCCATTGTTGAACCGCTCGCTTTGTCCAACGGCCAGCACGGCCCCGCCGGCGGCCGCATCGAGCATCAGGCGCGCTTCGTTGGGATCAAGGGCAATCGGCTTTTCGACGAGGCAGTCGACTCCCCGGTTGAGCAGCTCGATCGCGATCGACGCGTGCCGGTCCGACGGCGTTGCGACGATCGCCGCGTCCACGGCTCCCATGAGATCGTCAAGCGTGGGCAGGCTCGCGATATCGAGGGCATCTGCGATCACCCGCCGCGCCGGATCGGGGTCCACGGCGGCAATCACGTCCACTTCGGGCAGGTTTCGCAGCGCCTTCAAATGCAGCTGCCCCATCTTGCCGAAGCCGACGATGGCGACGCGGACGCTGGGGATGTCCAGCTTTGCTAACGGCGTGTCAGCCATTGCCGGAACCTTCTGTATCGGCCGATGAGCTTCCAGGCGCGCGAACCGCGGATCCTGGCCAGATCGGCTTCGCTGGCGGACAGCGCCGCCGCGAGCCGATCGATCTCGAGCTGACGGCTGACGTGGAGAGCTTCGCGCCCAACGAGCTTTTCGAGATCGGCGCGGGTGACTGCCTCCCGGCGGGTCGCCTCGGCGAGCATCAGCTCGGCGTCGCGTCGGCTCTTCAGGGGCATGGCGATCTGGCGCAGATATCGCGAGCCAGCGCGCATGCGCGCGGCGTCACCGCTCCGGCCAGCAAGAGCGTTCCACTCCGCGACGACCTGCCTGTACAGATCGATCCAGGTGTCGGCTGCCGTCTGGAGGCCCCCGACGGCACGCATCTCATCACTCACCGCCTTGGCGTCGCGGGCATCGTAACGCCCGATCTCGCGTTCGATCACGTCGTGCGACATGGCGTCCGCCTTGAGGGTCCGGAGGCCGAAATTGAGGCGGCGCAGGTCGTGCATGTTGGTTGTCGTCACCATCCCGCCCACACCGTCGGTGTCGGCGAGGATCACGGCACATCCCGATGCGAGCGCTTCGATGGCCGCCCGCGCCTTGGCGAAGACGATGTCGTACTGCCCCAGGATTTCCTCCGGCGCCGTCGCGAGATTGCCGGAAGAATAGCCTCGGATGTCCAGCCGGTCGATGCCCGCCCGTTCGCACGCCTCCTGGATGGCAAGGGGGATGCGGGCGGCATAGTTCGAGAAAACGAGTGCCGTCCGAGGCTTGGGCGGCAGAGGCGGTCGCGGCAGGAAGCGCTGGAGGTCGGCAAAATTGTAAATCGTCGCGGTCCGCTCGGGGGCGATGCCGCGGGTGGTCAGCAGGCGTTCCCGGCACAGATCGTCGACGGCGACGTAGCGCACGATGTTGGGATGGAGGGGCGGAGTCTCCTCCCAGGGCGCCCACCCATGGCAGACGAAGATCATCGGCGTCCGGGGATAGCGGAGGGCCGCCGTCACGCTCTCGTGGTGATGGTGCCCGTGAATGATGTCGGGCTCGGCCTCCATCTCGTCGAGGTCGGCCAGGACGGGGATCGAGTTGGCGCGCAGCTCGTCGGCGACCTCCCCGAGGAACGGGCTGTAGGCGACGGGCAGGTGACCGCGCTTCATGTACTCCAGCGCGAGGTCGCGCACGTAAAGCTCGGACCCGTTTCGTCCGTCGAGTGTGTTGTTTGTGATCAGGATGCGGAGCGGGCCGCGCGGAGCGTCAGGCATGTGGAGCCAGTGCCAGCATCTGCCGCACCTCGCACGCGGAAGCGATCGTGTGTCCCAGGGTCTGCGCGAGCGAGACGACGCGGTCGACGAGCCCGACATTCGTCGCGGGCTGGGCGCGCTCGCGGTCATACCAGAGCGTGTCCTCCAGCCCGACCCGCGCGCCATTGCCGAACAGCAGGCCTGCCGCGTTCGCCGTCAATTGCGCGCCGCCGATGCCGGCACCGCACCAGAGCGAGTTCGTCGGCAGGCTGGAGACGATTGCCGCCAGATGGGTCGGCGTGGCCTGCGCCGTCGCCACATTGCCGAGTAGAACGTTGAAATAATAGGGCGGTTTCAGCAACCCGCGGTCGGCGAGATAGTGGGCGTAGTTGACCATGCCCAGGTCAAAGACCTCGAGTTCGGGCTTGATCTCGCGCTCCGCCATCATCTCGGCGAGGCGGCGGACCATGTCGGGTGCGTTCAGACTGGCTGTCTGCGAGAAGTTGAGGGAGGAGAGCGTCAGGCTCGCCATGTCCGGTTTCAGGTCGCCCTCGAGCCGCAGCGGGTCGCTGCGCTCGGAGAATTCGGTGAACGTCCTCCCGCTGAGGGAGACGCAGATCACCGCGTCGGGGTGCGTCTCGCGGATGCCGCCGATCAGGCGCGCATAAATCTGCCTGTCGTAGGTCGGTACGCCGTTCGCATCGCGGGCATGGAGGTGGAATGTGGCCGCGCCGCGCTCCGCGCACCGCCGGCAATCCTCCACGATCTCGTCGATGGAGAGCGGAACATGAGCCGACATCTCGCGTGTCGGAATCATCCCCGTCGGGGCAAGATTGACGATCTTATGATGCATGCTCAGGACTTGCCGGTCTCTCGGGTCACGACGCGCGCGGGATTTCCCGTGACGGTGACGCCCGGGGGGACGTCCCTGGTTACGACGCTGCCGGCACCGACGGTCGCGCCTTCGCCGATCGTCACGCCGGGAAGGATCACGCTGCCACCGCCAATCTTAGCCCCTTTGCAGATGCGCGGGAAGGTCATCGGACCGCCCCTCAGCTTGTCGTTGAGCGTGGTGACATGCGGTCCGATGAAGACCCCGTCCTCCACGACGACGCCGCGCGTGATGTGGCAGGCTGTCTGGATGGAGACATTGTTCCCGATATGGCAGGCGCAGATATTGCAGTGCGATCCGATGGTTGTGCCGGTTCCAATGGTCGCGCCCGTCTGCACCAGCGTGAACGAGCCCACCCGGGTGCCAGCACCGATGGCGACGTCGGCCTGCACTTCGGTCAGTGCGGGATTGTAGAAATGGACCCCCGGAAAGCGCCCCTGCAGATCGTGATGCACTACTACCTCGCCGTGACGCCATATCGGCCCGACGCTCCAATATCGGGCAGCCGGGGAAAACGAAAGGAGCATGTCGCAGCCGCCCTGCGCGTGGGCGAGCACGCGATTTTCGTCTCAAGGGAGGCGGAATCGACCGGGAAGCGGGCTGTCGGTGGGGGGAGTCTGGCGCGCCCAAGGGGAATCGAACCCCTGTTCCCGCCGTGAGAGGGCGGTGTCCTGACCGCTAGACGATGGGCGCGGAGAACGGGGCTCAGTTACGATGGACGGACGCCGTCGTCAAGGCGGAGCCGTCGACAGCATTGCCGCGCCGCGCTAGGTGACGTGCATGAGCTTTGACCCCGTCGCCATCCGCCGCAAACTCCACGCCGCCCCGGAACTGAGCCGCGAAGAGCACGCGACCAGTGCGTTCGTCGCCGAACTGCTCGAAGGCTGGGGCTACGACGTTGCCCGTGGCGTGGGCGGCACGGGCGTGGTTGCGACGCTCAGGAACGGAGCAGGCGAACGTATCATCGGCCTTCGCGCCGATATGGACGCGCTGCCCATCACCGAGGCAACCGGCGCCCCTTATGCCAGCGCGCATCCGGGTGTCATGCACGCCTGCGGCCACGACGGCCATACGACGATCCTCCTTGCCGCGGCCAAGGAACTGGCCGAGACGCGAGACTTCTCTGGCACCGTGCGGCTGGTCTTCCAGCCCGCCGAGGAAGTCGGCGGGGCGGTGGAAATGCTGGCCGACGGCCTGTTCGAGCGGTTCCCGGTCGACGTGATCTTTGCGATGCACAACTGGCCCAACATTCCGGCCGGCGAGTTCCGGTTCCTGGCCGGACCGACCATGGCGTCGGTCGACCTCGTCATCATCACCATCACGGGGCAGGGCGGCCATGGTGCGCGGCCGCACGAGACGGTCGACCCGATCGTGGCGGCCTCGTCCCTGGTGCTGGCCCTGCAGACGATCGTCTCGCGCAATGTCGATCCGCTCGAGACTGCCGTGATCACGGTTGGCATGATCCACGGCGGCACGCTGCCCAATGTGATCCCCGACAAGGTCGAGCTGCAGATCACGACGCGCGCTTTCACCGATGCTGTCCGCGACCGGGTACGCGCGCGGATCAAGGTGCTGGCCGAAGCGCATGCCGCCAGCTACGGCGCCACGGCGGACGTGTTCCATCCGCCGGGTTTTCCGGCGCTGGTCAACCACGACGCCGAGACGGCGTTCGCCCGGCAGGTTGCCGTCCGGCACTTCGGCGAGGACGTCGTCGGCACGGCGCCGCTGCGCACGGGCAGCGAGGATTTCGCCTTCATGCTGCAGAAGAAGGTCGGTTCGTACCTGTTTGTCGGCAACGGCCCGAGCGCGGACCTGCACAGCCCACGCTACGATTTCAACGACGCCATCATCGCCCCCGCCTCGCGCTACTGGGTGGCGCTGGTCAAGGACTACCTCGCGGCAAACAGTTGATTACCGCGCCGCTTCGAGCCGGCCCGCCGCAATGATGCGCTCGAGGAATTTCTGCGTGCGCGGCTGCTGCGGGTCGGCGAAGAGACGATGCGGCTCGCCCTGTTCGACGATCCGTCCGCCATCGAGGAAGCAGACCCGGTCGGCCACGTCGCGCGCAAAGCCCATTTCGTGCGTGACGATCACCATCGTCATGCCGCTGGTCTTGAGATCGCGGATGATCTTGAGGACTTCCCCGATCAGCTCGGGATCGAGCGCCGCCGTCACTTCGTCGAGCAGCAGCACCTCCGGCTCGGTCGCCAGCGAGCGGACGATGGCCACGCGCTGCTGCTGTCCGCCCGAAAGCTGCTCGGGATAGGCCTGGGCGAACTGCCCGAGCCCGAACATGTCGAGCAGCTTCAGCGCCGCCGTCTCCGCCTCGCGTCGGTCGCGACCATGTACCTTGATGGGCGCCAGCGTCACGTTCTGCAGCACCGTCATGTGCGGGAACAGATTGTAGGCCTGGAACACGATGCCGACGCGCTTGTAGAGGCCCGTGCGGCCGAAGGCCGGGTCGAAGATGTCGACGCCGTCGAGCCTCACCGCGCCCTCGTCGAACTCGGTCAAGCCGTTGATGCAGCGCAGCAAAGTGGACTTGCCCGAGCCCGAGGCGCCGATCAGGCAAACCACTTCGTGCGGGGCGACGCTGAGGTCCACCCCGTCGAGCACCATCTTGTCACCGTAGAACTTGGTGAGCTTGTCGATCACGATCCGGGTCATCAGAGGACGCCCTGCAGCCGACGCTCGCGGTCGCGGCGCTGGAGGTGGTCGGTCAGCCGCGCCAGTGGGATGGTGGCGAGGAGGAACAGGATCGCGGCGGCGACCAGCGAGGAATAGTTGAAGGTCCGGGCCGTGTAGATCTGCGCTTCGCGCACCGCGTCGCGCACGCCGATCACCGAGAGCAGTGCCACATCCTTTTGCAGCGCAACCACGAGGTTGAGCATGGCGGGCACCACATTGCGCAGCGCCTGCGGAAGAATGGCGTAGCGCAGCGTCTGCCATTGCGAGAGGCCGAGCGCCTTGGCGGCCATGTTCTGGCCCTCGTGCACGGCCTCGATGCCTGAGCGATAGACTTCGGTGGCATAGGCCGAATAGCTGAGGATGAGCGCCACGCCGCCCCAGAACATACCGCTGGTGGGCAGGCCGGGCAGGTTGAGCGCGGGGATGCCGAAACCGAACAGCAGCACCAGCAACAGGGCCGGCAGGCCGCGGAACAGGTCGACATAGAGGATGGCGAAGACGCGCAGCGGCGCGAACCAGGGGCCGCCCATGGCGCGGAAAATGGCGAGGACGAGCGCCCAGATGCCGATGCAGACGAGGCTGATCACCCAGATCTGCATGCTGACCAGGAACCCCTTGGCGACGGCCGGGAAGGATTCGATGATCGCTTCGAGGCTGAAGAACTGGAGCTGGATGCGTGGCCATTGCGGGGCCGAGGTCACGAAGTACCCCACCACGCCGAACACGAGGATGACGCTGGCCAAACTAATAAGGACCGGCAGAAGCCGGTCCTTGAGTGCGATCTGCCGGCGCCCCTTGCCGGGTCGTCGTGTCATTGCGAGATCACCGGGATATTGGGGTCGGCGATCAGGTACTTGGCGGCGAGCTCGTCGATGGTGCCCTTGGCCTTGAGCGCGGCGATGCCCTCGTTGATCCAGGGGACGATCGGGTTCTCATGGGCGAACAGCAGGCCGAGGCCTTCGTCCTTGGGATCCTTGGGAACCAGCGCCGTGATCTTGGCTTCCGGCACCTGCACGGCCGTCGCATAGAGCGCCGTCGGCAGCGTGGCGATGGTGGCGTCGATCTGGCCGCCCTGCAGCGCCTGGAACACGCCGGCCTGATCGTCGAAGACGGCGGCGTCGGCGATGCCGAGGATGTTGGTGACATAGTCGAAATCGGTCGTGCCGACAGCGACGCCCCAGCGGGCATTCTTGAGGTCGGCGAACGACTTGGCCGCGCTCACGTTCGAGCTGGGCAGGGCGATCACGACCTTGTCGGACTGATAGTAGACGTCCGAGAACGTCGCGACCTTGGAGCGCTCGGGGGTGACCGAGATCTGCTGGATCGAGAAGTCATAGGCCTTCGGGCCCGGCGCGATGGCGCCGTCGAAGGTAACGTCGGTCCACACCACGTCTTCCTTGGCGAAACCGAGCTCGGCGGCCAAGGCGTAGACGAACGCGGCCTCGAAACCCTCGCCGGCGGACGGATTGTTGTCGAGAACCCACGGCGGATAGGCCGGGTCGGAGGTGCTGACGGTCAGCTTTCCCGGGGTAAACAGCCGCGGGTCGTTGGGCGTCTTTTCCTGCGCGGCGGCCGTGCCGACCACCGTGGTGGTCAGCGCCAGCGCCAGGAGCGCTGTAAGGATCTTTTTCATTGCCATCTCTCTCTCATCGAGCTGCGGTCGCCCGGCGAGGAGACGCAAGTGTCGTCCATAATGCCGAGCCCGGCAGCGAAACTAGCCGAAATCCCTCGTGGGACGAGTCATACAATTGCAAAAATCGGAGCCCGAAGGAAATCCTTCACAGCACAATCACTTGCCGGGCAAAAAGCCGCGGCTAGACGACGCGGAGGAACTTGAGCGCGGCGGCCCGGGGCTCACGCCGTACGACCGTGCACAGCGCCGAGGCGACTTCCGGCACCTGCTCGTCCAGCTTGTCGTAGAACAGCGACACCATCTGCGGCAGCGTCTGCGTCGCCGACACGCGCACCAGTGCTCCGCCGGTCGACAGATTGACCAGCTGGCACGGCACCGTCGACAGCCCATTGTCGAAGGACAGCATCCCCCGGTGGGTCACATCGTGGCGCGGATGAGTACGGCGTTCACGCATCGGTCCGAGATCCTCACCGCCTGACGCGCGGCCCTTTCAGCTTAGGTGGGAGGGGTTAACCGCGTGGGATGGCGACCAGCGCAAGTTTAGCTATCCGCGACGACGCGGCTTCAGAGTAGCGCGGTTGCGTCCCGGGGAGGTGTCACCTGGCGGTGTTCAGTTGATCTGGGCCTTTGCCTGTGCGGCGATGTCGAGGCCGACCAGGTCACTCCAGGCGTCGAGCAGGCGTTTGGTGATCGGGCCGACGGTGCCGTCGCCGACCGGGTGGTTGTTGAACCTGGTCGAGGGCATGATGCAGTAGGGGGTCGAGGTGAAGAACATCTCGTCGGCGGTGGCGAGGTCGTAGGGCTGCAGCACGGTTTCCTCGGTGGGGATGCCGAGCTTCTTCGCTAGCTCCAGCGCCGTGGCCCGGCTGATGCCGGCTAGGCAGTTGACCGTCGAGGGCGTTCGCAGCACGCCCTTGGTGACGCAGAAGATGTTGCCGCCCTTGTTCTCGGAGACGTGGCCGTCGATGTCGAGGATGACGCTCTGCGCCAGCGGGTCCACCTGCTTGGCCTCCATCTCGGCCAGCGTGTAGGCGAGGCGGCTGCGGTTCTTGATGCGCGGGTCGAGCGACTGGCTGGGCACGGCGCGGCTGACCGGCGTCACGCCGTGGCAGCCCTCGGTGTAAAAGCGGGCCCAGGGCTTCAGATCCATGAACTGGGTGAAGATCATCACCGTCGCGGCGCCGACCTGAACCGTCGGATCGGCGCCGGCGATCGAGAGGCCGCGCGAGATGTTGTGGACGATCCAACAGTCGTCGCCGGGGCCGTAATTGTCGAGATTGGCCTCGAACACGTCGAGCGTGGTGCGCAGCATCTTGTCGGCGCTCATGCCGGGGTCGATGCGGACCAGCTTCAGCGACTGGTACAGCCGCTCGATATGAGCTTCGAGCTTGAACGGCTTGTGGCGGAAGGTGCGGGTGGATTCGGTCACCGTGTCGGCCAGCATCACGGCGCTGTCGAAGATCGAGATCCGGGCGTCCGGCTCGAGAAGCATGCGGCCGGAGATGTAGACCATGCGGGCCATAACCGTCTCTCCTCAGCTGACCTCGAGCCTAAGCGGCGTCGCGAGTTCGTGCACGATGCCGTCGTCGCCGGCATCGGCGCGCCACATCATCATGGCGAATTCGGCCGGTCCATCGAGCACCGTCAGGCCGGCGTGCCAGACATTGCGCCCGATGCAGATGGCATCATCGGGGCCGGCGAGAAAGGCGCGGACATTGGCCATATCGGGAGTGCCGTCGGGCAGGGTGGGGGCGAGAACCACCAGCCAGCGGCCGGCCCGGATGGGAAGGAAGGACTGGGTCGAATGCGGATGGCGCTCAAGAGCGGTAATGGTGACGGTCGAGCCGGTCACGGGTTGAGGGCACAGGATGGCGAAGCCGTGTTTGCCGGGCGTGTCGCCGATGGCGAGGACGTCGGGGATATCGGTATATTTGCCGTCGCGCGCGGCAAGGCGGGTCGCGAGCGGCGCGAGGGAGGCGGAGGCGAACGGGGGAAGAGCCAAGGCTACCTCAGTTGAGACGGGTGAAGCCGGAATGGGCGACGGGGCCATTGAGCAGGCTCATCACGTCGCGTCCGTCCTCGCAGTCGCGGATCAGCGCGAACACGGGATCGAGCGCTTCGAAATAGCCGTCAACGATGTCGGGAGTGTGCGCGGTGCAGGTGTAGACCGCGGTCGCGGCGAGATAGCCCCTGGCGAGCATCTCCTGCGAGATCAGCGTGCGGTACGCCTGCGCCTTGGGCAGCTTCAGCGCGAAGCTGGTGAGAGCGGGGACGCCGGCGGTGGTCAGCGGCAGCCCGTGCTTTTTTCCGAGCGCCTGCCAGCGCGCGGTGATCTCGCGGCCGGTGGCGGTGATCTTTTCCCACGATTTCTCGCGTTCCATCACGCGCAGCGTCGCCACGCCCGCCACCGAGCCGATGCGCTCGGTCCAGAAGGTCGAGGAAATGAACGTGTTCTGGGCGGCCTGCATGATGTCGCGCTTGCCCAGTACGCCGGTGACCGCATAGCCATTGCCCAGCGCCTTGCCGAAGACCGCCATGTCGGGGTCGACCCCATAGACCTTGTGCAGGCCGCCGAGGGCCTGGCGGAAGCCGGAGGTGCATTCGTCGAAGATCAGCACGATGCCGTGCGCGTCGGCGAGTTGCCGGACGCGGACGAGGAAGTCGCCCTCCGGCTCGTAGTTGCGCGATACTTCCATCTTGATGACGCCGATGGACTGGGTGCGGACCAGCTCCTCGAGGCCGTCATAGTCGTTGTAGGCGAAGGGGAAGACCGAGCCGCGCAGCGACTGTGGAACGCCGTTCGGACTGAGGCCGGGCAGCAGGTGGCCGGCAAGCGTTTCGGCATTGCCCAGATTGGCGGCAAGGTACCAGTCGTGCCAGCCATGATAGCCGCACAGGGCCACGCCGTCGCGGCCGGTCGCGGCACGGGCGATGCGGATGGAGATGGCATTGGCCTCGCCGCCGCTGCGGGCGAAGCGCGCCATGTCGGCCCATGGGTGGAGCGCGATGAGCTTTTGGGCGAGCTCGACTTCCTCGGGGGCGTTGAGCGTGGACATGGTGCCCAGGTCGATGGCGCGGCGGACCGCATCGTCGACCTCGTCGTCGCCATAGCCCAGCGTGTTGCAGCCGATGCCCATGATCGACATGTCGATGTACTCGCGGCCATCGAGGTCCCAGACGCGGCAGCCCTTCGCCTTGCTGTAATAAGCGGGCCATTGCTCGGGCAGGAATTGCTCGGGGCGCTTGGAGAGCAGCATGTTGCCGCCGGGGATGACGGTCTTGGCCCTCTTCCACAGTTCCTGCCCCTTGCCCATTCTCTCCCCCAACAGACACGTGCTATATTGTTATAAGGATAACCCGATAGCCGTCAAGCCGACGCGACGCGCGGGAGCAGTGGAATGGCATTGCCGACACGCTGGAAAAAGGAGCCGGGCGCGCGCCTCGAGGGGGCTCGCGCGCTCGACCGATCCAAGGTCCAGGCGCCCGGCGTCGTGCGGACGCCGGATGGGCGGTTCCGCCTGTTCTACACGGCGGTGGGGCCGGGCCGGCCGTTCCGTGCGTGCCAGGGATACATCCTCAGCGCGGTGTCGGAGGACGGCCTCGCTTTCACGGTGGAGGAGGGCATCCGCGTCGCACCCGACCCGGCGCTGGCGCAGATGTCGCTGCGCGTGCTGGCGCCGAGCGTGGCGGCGCTCCCGGGCGGGGGCTGGCGCATGTATTTCGAAGCGCGCGGCACGGCGACGCTGCCGACCGCTATCATGAGCGCGGTGTCGGACGACCAGTTGAACTGGCGCGTCGAGGCGGGGTTGCGGATGACCGCGCCGGGCGGCGTGGGCGCGCCCCGGTTCCTGCGATCGGCGGGAGAGGGTGGACGGCTGTTCTGCTTCGAGTCGGTCTATGCCGGCGGGGACCCGTCGGGCGGAGCGCGGCTCGGGACGCAGGTGATCAGCGCGGTGAGCGCCGATGGCTCGACCTTTATGCGCGAGCCGGGGCTGCGCCTTGGCGACCGGCACGATGCGCTCGACAGTGCGGGGATCACAGCGGCCGAAGTCGTCGCCGGATCGCCGTGGCGGATGGTGTTCTCGGCCTGGCAGGGCGTGCCGGCGGGCACGATGGTGCCGGCGCATCCCAGCGCCGATGCGGCGGTTGCGGCGAGCGCCGATTTCGCGGCCGCGTCGATCGCGGCGGATATGGCGGGCTACCGCTCGCGCATCCTGATGGCGTCGTCGGCGGATGGGATCAACTGGGAGCGCGATGGCGTGATCATCGACGGCGACGGTTATGGTGGCACCGACATCGATGCCGTGCATGCCGAGGACATGTCGCTTGTCGCACTCGATGACGGCCGCCGGCGCATGTACTACGCGGCCTGCGATGCGCACGGCGTCTGGCGCATTGCCAGCGCGATCAGCGACTAGGCAACCAGGCCGGCCAGTTTGCCTCGAGCTCGGCCTTGTATTGCCGGTAGGCCGCCTCCGTCCCGCCCTCGTAGGGCGGCAGCAGCGCGAGCGGGTAGTCGGGCTCGGCCAGCTTGTGGATGATCTTGTCGTAGGCGCCATCGATATGTCCGAGGCCAACGGCGCGAAGCAGCGCCAGGAGCGTGCCGCAGAGTTCGCGGTGGAGCTCGGCGAAGCGCGGCAGGTCACCGTCGATCCCGGCCCGCAAATAGGCGTGGGCGCGCTGCGGATTGCTCGCGACGAGCGAGGCGAGGAGGGCGGGCTCGCCCAGCGGAGCGGCGAGGTAGTAACCCTGCTCGCTGAGGAAATGGCGGAGCTGCGGGGCCTCGGCCATCAGCCCGAGGATCTGGTGCATGTCGGCGCCGCCGTGCTTGGTGGCGACGAGGTTGGGATGGCGCTCGGCGAGCTCGGCATATTCGTGCGGGCGCACCAGGCGGCCGGAGCGCATCAGGTTGTAGTGGAGGAACCGGCAATCGGGGAAACTGCCGCAGACCTCGGCGAAGAACCGGCGCAGTTCGGTGTCCCCCAGCGTGCCCCAATTGGGCAGCGAAATCTGGAAGGTCGTGATCCCCGCCGCGCGGCAGAAGCGGATGCGCTCCATGATGGTGGCGAGCGACTGGTTGACGACGCCCACCATTGGCGGCGCGCCACCGGCGTCGCGCATCGTCTCGGCGAAGACAGTCGCAATGCGGCGGAAGTCGGATTCGCTGACGGCGTAGCCCTCGCCGGCGGTGCCGAAGATGTAGAGGTCCGGCATGCCCGACGTCACGAGGTTGGTGATGGTGCGGCGGAAACAGGCCTCGTCGAGCGTGCCGTCGTCGCGCCAGGGGACGCAGACAGTGCCCAGAACAGTCCGAGGGTAGCGGCTCATGTCGTGGCTCCCGGAAAGTCGATCTCGATGCGGTCGACCTCGATGTAGCCTTGCGCGATGCTGGACGGCCAGATCGGGTAGTCGCGGCCGGCGCGCAGCAGATGCGGGTCGCCGCCGATGTGGCCCATCGGACGCGGCTTCACCGGAAACATGATGAGGTGCATGTTGACGTTGACGTTGCGCAGGATGTCGAGCAGCGGCTTTTCGCCATAGGTTTCGGTGCGATCGTGGCGCGAGCCGATGCTTGTCCATTGCGACGGGTCGGGCACGAAGGTGACGGTCTGCTCGCTCCAGTCGGGCGTGACCGCGAAGGTCTGCCCGGTCAGTACCCAGCCCGACACGATACCGTCGATGCTGCCCTGGATCAGGGCGGAGAACCTTGTTCCAGCCGCTTCAAGCTCGCCGCGCAGCCGCAGGGTGAGGCGCGCATTGGTGAAATCGGTGGGATAGTTGCCCTTGACGAAGCGGTTCTCGCCGGCGGCCTCGCGAATGGACTCGCCCGAGGGACCCTTGGTGACGAGGCACATCAGCAATTGCAGGTAGCCGCCCCCCGGCGGCGCGTGGTTGTAGTCTACCCACCAGGGGCCCTGGCAGCGCACCGCTCCATCGCGGACGGGCAGGGCGGCGATGGGGGCATAGTTGTCGACCACCCGCATCCAGCCGCCCGGTCCACTGTCGAAATCCTCAACATAAAAGGTCACGGCGGCCCCTCGACTGCTTGCTCTGGATATTATCTTATCATTATAACAGATTGGCAGGTCAAGCGGGGGTGCGGGATTGGCCGACAGGCACGCAATCATCGTGGGCGGGGGCGTCACCGGGCTGTCGACCGCCTATCATCTGAAGCGCTTCGGCTATGGCGACGTCACGATCTTCGAGAAGGACGCGATCGGCGCCGGGTCGAGCAGCCGCGCGGCCGGCATATCGACCGGGCTGCTGTGGACCAAGACCGGCATTCTAGCGCGGAAGACCGCGCTCAGGCGCTTTCGCGAGATGAGCCGCGAACTCGACGGCTATGTCTTTCACAATGAGCATGGTTGCCTCGGCCTGTTCAGCCCTGAGCTGTGGCCTGGCCGAGCGGCCCTGCTGCCGCTCTATGACGAGTGGGACGTGCCCTATCAGGTGCTGTCCGCGGCCGAAATCCGGCGGCGCTGGCCGATGCTCAATCCACCGGACGATCATCTGGGCGTGCTCGATCCCTTGGGCGGCTACAGCGAGCCGCCGGAGTATCTCGCGGCGCTGACCGCCAAGCTGAAGCAGCAGGGGGTGCGGATCGTCACCGGCGCGACGGTCGAGGGCATCGAGACGCGCAAGGGCCGCGCCGTCGGCGTGCGGACGGAGGGCAGGGTGGTGCAGGGCGACGCCGTTGTGGTCGCCAACTATGCCTGGGTGCTGCCGCTGCTCAAGACGGTCGATATCGCCGTTCCGGCCAAGACGTTCCTGCATCGCCGCTATGTCAGCGCGCCGCTGGCGGGGCCGTTCGTGGCGCCGCCGGTCAATGCGGACCCCTATTCCGGCTATGTGCGGCCGGCCGACGGCAATCGCATCCTCGTGGGCGCCGAGACGCCCGATCTCGACGACGTCAAGCTCACCGATTTCCGCTCCCGCTACGAGCAGCTCGAGGACGATCCGGCGCTGCGCGACGACGTGGTCGGGCGCTTTGTCGACTTCGTTCCGGCGCTGCGCGGGCTTGAATGGGAGACGCGCAAGGTCGGGCTGCTGTCCTTCTCGATGGATGGCGAGCCCATCCTCGGGCCGTTCGGCGGCATGGACGGGCTGTTCGTGGGGGTCTGCTTTCACTCGGGCGGCTTCAGCTACAACCCGGCCTCCGGCTACTACCTCGCGGAGTTCGTCGCAAACGGCCGCACCTCGATCGATCTCACCGCCTTTTCGCCCGACCGCTTCGCCGCCGACGAGACGGCGGCCTATATCGCCTCCACCGTGCCGCAGCGCAACGCGGCGCGGCGGCGGCACTGATCACTCGCCAGCCGGAGTCCCTTGATGAGCGAATATGAGACCAACAGCCTCGATACCCGCATCTGGCAGGAGGAGCTGGAGGACTTCGTACCGCACAGGGTGTTCGACGCGCATGTGCACATCTACCGCTGGGCCTTCGACCTCGATCCCAACAAGGCGTCGGGGCCGTTCGCCGGCGGCATCGGCGCGATGTTCCCCGAGGTGACGTGGGAGATCGCCGACGCGGTGGATGCGGCACTGATGCCGGGGCGGCAGATCGAGCGCCTGGCGTTTCCGTTTCCGTTCCCCAATCCATGCGACTTCGACGGCTCGAACGACTACATCGCCAGCGAAGTGGCTAAGGGCGGCGAGAGGAGCCGCGGGCTGATGCTGGTCCGGCCGCAGATGAGCGCCGCGCAGGTCGAAGCCGATGTGCGGCGGCTCGGCGTGATCGGCTTCAAGCCCTACCGCTGGTATGCGCCCGATGCCGTCGAAGGGCGGCTCACCGACTTCATGCCCGAGCACCAGATCGCGGTGGCCGACAAGCTCGGCCTCGTCATCATGATGCACCTCAGCAAGCGCGATGCCATCGCCGATCCCGAGAATGTCGAGGATCTGCTGCGGCTCAGCGACAAATACCCCAACGCGAAGTGGATCCTTGCGCATTGCGCGCGCAGCTATTCGTCCTGGGCCATCGAGGCCTCGGCGTCCAAGCTCCGCGGCCTGCCCAATGTCTGGTACGACACCTCGACGGTCTGCGACTCCGATGCGCTCGATGCGCTCTATACCGGCGTCGGCGTCGACCGCGTGATGTACGGCTCGGACGACATGATCGGGCCGATGCGCGGCAAGTACATCACCTTCGGCCGCGCCTGGGCCTATCTCTCTCCCACCAACCACGCGATGAGCCTCGCCCACTGCGATCCGCGCATGACCTTCACACGCTATGAGCAGCTGCGGGCAATGAAGCGGGGCGGACGGCAGGTCGGGCTTACGGCGGCGCACCGGCAGGCGCTGTTCTACGATACCGCGCGGGCGCTGGTGGATTCCGTGCCGGTGCCGCAGCGTCAGTAGCGCTCCGGCCAGTCCGCCGGCCAGTCGAGCTCGTGCGGATGATTGGCGCGCGGGTGCCAGAGATCGTGCGCCTGCTGCCACAGATGCGGACTGTTCGCGCGGTCGAGTTCGGCCGGCAGCGGTTCGATCCGCGCCGGATGCCCCTTCACGAAGCTGCGCGGCGGGATGTCCCTGGTTATCAGAGTGCCGGCAGCAATGAAGCTGCGGGCGCCGATGGTGACGCCGGGCAGGATCGTACAACCGCCACCGATCATCACGTCGTCTTCAACCGTCGCACCGCGTGGCGTCGGTCCGTGCTCGAGTCGCCCCGGAAGGCGCTCGTTGAGGAAGACCGTGCCGGGGCCGACGAAGACGCGGTCGCCGAACCAGGTGCGCGACGGGATGTAGACATGCGACATCACCCGGACGCCGTCGCCGAAACGGATCAGGCCCTCGAGCGTCGACTGATTGGTCACCGTGCAATAGTCGCCCATGCGCACCTTGGCGCGGATCACCGTGTTGTGGCCGCTCTGGAAATGTTCGCCGATGCTGACATCGCCATAGATCAGCGTGCCGTGCCGCAGGATGCCGTTGGCACCGATGCGGGCGGGGCCGCAATCGGGGTGGTAGCGGAACCCGACGACGACGCCGGGTTCGACGATGGTGCCGGCGCCGACCGTGGCGTTGTCAAAGTCCACGGGGCGGCACGAGGTCGTTGGACTCGATGTGGTCCGCGCCCAGCGTGGTGATGTCGTTGACGCTCATCAGCCCCAGCGCGCTGTCGGCCTCGGCGCGCATGATCTCGAAGAGTCGAGATACGCCGGCTTCCCCGGCGGCGCCGAGGGCGTAGAGGAAGGGGCGGCCGACAAACACCGCCCGGGCGCCGAGCGCCACGGCCCTGATCATGTCGTGGCCGGAGCGCACGCCGCTGTCGAGATAGATTTCGCAACGGCTGCCGACGGCATCGACGATGCGCGGCAGCACGCGGATGGTCGAGGGGGCGCCATCAAGCTGCCGTCCGCCGTGATTGGACACGATGATCGCGTCGGCGCCGTGCGCCACGGCCGCGCGCGCATCGTCGGGATGCAGCACGCCCTTGACCACCAGGGGCCCACCGAAGCGCTGCTTGATCCAGAGCAGGTCTTTCCAGTTGAGCGTCAGGTCGTCCTGCTGGCTCATCCACTCGGCGAGGGCCGCAGCGCTCGGCGCGGCCGGCACGTGGCCGGCGAAATTGCCGAACGTCCGCCGCCGGGTGCCCAGCATGGCCAGCGCCCAGCGCGGTTTGACGGCGAGCTCGGCAAGGAAGCGCGGGGTGAGTTTGAGTGGCACGGTCAGACCGTTGCGCACGTCCTTGTGCCGCTGCCCATAGTGCTGGCAGTCCATGGTAACGACGAGCGCGCCGCAGCCGGCCGCTTTCGCGCGATCGATCAGCCGGCCGGTGAACTCGCGGTCCTTGCGCACATAGAGCTGGAACCAGAACGGCGCCTTGGTTGCCGCGGCGATGTCTTCGATCGAGCAGATGCTGACGGTGGAGAGGGTGAAGATGGTGCCGAATTTCTCGGCGGCACGCGCGGCCTTGATCTCGCCATCCGCGCTCTGCATGCCCGCCGCACCGGTGGCGCCAAGGCCGAGCGGCATGGTGATCCTGCGGCCGAGGATGGTGGTTTCGAGGCTTCGCTTCGTGATGTCGACGCCAATGCGTTGCTGCAGCCGCACACGGGCGAAGTCGTCGCTGTTGGCGCGGTAGGTGCCCTCGGTATAGGCACCGGAATCCGCATATTGGAAGAACATGCGCGGCACGCGCTTTTCGGCCTCGCGCTTGAAATCGTCGACGGTAAGATACCGCTCGAGCCGCATGCTCAATCCCTCAGAACGAACCAGCGCATGTCATAGCGATGCGTGCTGCGGTCGAACTTGAGCGTCTGCGGGTCGCAGCGCCAGCGTTCGACCTGGCCGTCGGTGCGCGCCACCAGCCAGCAGAAGTCCCAGCCGCCCGTGCCATAGCGCATGGGAATCGCCGGCTTCACCCGGACCGCGGGATGCGTGCCGGTGATGAACAGCTTGCGGTCGGTGTAGTAGTAGGCCGAGCCGCAATGGATGAACGCCTCGTGGTCCGGTGCCGTCTCGCCCTTGGGCACGAGCCCGACACAGAATTTGTCGATCGCCACCTTCACGGGCGAGCCGCGCATGAAGGCCTCGTTCAACGCATCGACCGAGCCCGATTTCGGCCGGCCCTCATAGTCGTGCGCCAGCACCTGCTGCCAGCGATCGTTGACGAGGAAGCGATAGCTGTCGAAGTCGTAGACGAAATTGTGCGACGGCCCATTGGTGCCGACGTCGAAATTGTCGAACTGATGGTACTTCGGCATCGCGGGGTCGGGTTCTACCGGATAGGTCCCCGGCCGGCCCGTCGTCGGCTGCCCGTCGAGATAGGGCCGGGCGACGGCCTGCGTGCCGTCCTGGTTGTAGAGGAAGAACGACATCGAGGGGCGTGGTCCAAATCCCTCGGGCAGCTCCACCGGCATGCGCAGCGTCATGATGCCGGCCGCCCAGCGGTCGTCGAGCAGCAGGGTCTGGCGGAACTCCGCGACTTCCTCGATCAGTTCGTTGCTCGAGGACGAGGTGTCGATGTGCTCATTGTGGCGGAACGCGGTGCCGATGCGCAGATCGGCGCCGCGCCGGATGGCGTCGACGAGATCGGTGGTGCTGCCGCTGCGCACCGAGCGATCCGAATTCAGCGTCAGGACGTTGCGGAGCGCCATCGCGGGCGTCCTCAGAGCGCGTCGAGGAAGGCGACGCCGCGCAACTGGCGCTCGTCGCGCAGCTGGCGGAATTCAGCCTTGAGCTTGTCCTCGGCGGCCTTGTCGATGAAGCCACCCAGCGGCCGGCGGACATAACCGGGGTCGCATCCCTGCCAGGCCATCGCCCGCTTGATGCAGGCGACGCCGCCGCGCGGCAGCGAGAAGAAGATCACGGCGTTGCCGATCTCCTGCAGCCGCTTGGCTTCATTCATGTCGCCGCGCTTGACCGCATCGCGCATGGCGAGCCAGATCTCGGGCATCGAGTTGTAGAACGAGCCGATGACGCCATCGGCGCCGAACGCCAGACCCGACATCGCCATTTCGTCGGCGCCGGAGAAGACGACGAAATCCTTGCCGATCTCCTCCTTGATGCGGATGATCTCGTGGTGCGTCGTCGCCGTGTACTTGACGCCGACCATGCCATCGATGCCGGCGATGCGCTTGATGATGTCGAAGCCGAGCGCCGCCATCGGCACATTGTAGGCCAACATCGGCAGCGAGGTGGAGGCGGTGATGTCGGCATAGTAGCCGTGAATCTGATCGCCCGAGAATCCCCAGTAGAAGGGGGGCACCGAGGAGATAGCGTCGACGCCCGCCTTCTCGGCGTGCCTGGCGAGATCGATGGAGACACGGGTGCCGATGGCGCCAATATGGGCGATGATCGGGATGCGGCCCTTGACCTCGTCAACGGTGATCTCGACGACGCGCTTGCGCTCGTCAGGCGACATCAGGAAGGATTCGCCGGTGGAGCCGGTGATGTAGAGGCCCTCGAGCTTGCGCTCGATGAGGAAGTTGATGAGCGCGCGCAGGCGCTTTTCATCGAGCTCCTCGTTCTCATCGAAAGGCGTGACCATCGCGGGATAGACACCCGAGAAGGACGTGAACTTCGGCATTTTGGCTCCGTTTGTGGGAAGAGGCTGCGTCAGGCGGCAGCCGCGGCTTCAGGTGCGTCGATGAGGTGGCAGGCCGCGAAATGATCGTCGCGGCCGTCGATGGAATAGCGCTTTAATTGCGGTGTAACGGTCTTGCAGATGTCCTGCCGGAAGCGGCAGCGCGGGTGGAAGGGACAGCCCGATGGCGGGTTGACCGGGCTTGGCACGTCGCCTTCGAGCACGACGCGGTTCGAGCGCTTGTCGAGATCGGCGACCGGAATGGCCGAGAGCAGGGCCTGGGTGTAGGGGTGGAGGCGGCGGGCGTAGAGGTCCTCGGAGCGGCAGAGCTCGACGATGCGGCCCAGATACATCACCGCGATGCGGTCGCAGAGATATTCGGTGACGCTGAGATTGTGGGTGATGAAGATGTAGGTGAGGTTCTTCTCGCGCTTGAGCCGCATCAGCAGCTGCAGCACCTGCGCCTGGATCGAGACGTCGAGGGCGCTCACCGCTTCATCACAGACGATCAGCTCGGGGCCAATCGAGAGGGCGCGGGCGATGCCGATGCGCTGGCGCTGACCGCCGGAGAATTCGTGCGGGTAGCGGTCCATATATTCGCGGCGCATGTTCACCGCTTCGAGCAGGTCGCCGATGATCTTGCGACGCTCCTCGCGCGACTTCACGCCGTACTTCTTCAGCGGATCCTCGAGTGAGCCGAAGATGGTGAAAGCGGGGTTGAGCGAGGAATGCGGGTCCTGGAAGACGATCTGCATGCGGCGCCGGTAGGGATCGAGCTCCTGCGGCGTGAGACCGGTGAGCTCGACTTCCTCGGTGGCCGACGAATAGGAGATCGCGCCCTCGCTGGCCTTGACCAACTGCATGATGGTCTTGCCCAGCGTGGTCTTGCCGCAGCCGCTTTCGCCCACGAGGCCGAGCACTTCGCCGCGATAGACATCGAGATCGACGCCGTCGACGGCCTTCACGTGGCCGACGGTCTGGCGGAAGACGCCGGCCTTGACCGGGAAGTAGGTCTTGACGCCGCGCAGCTTCAGGATGATGTCGGCATCATGCGGCATCGGCGGCAAACTCCTCGTAGCGCCAGCACGTCACGCGATGGGTTGGGGTAGCGAAGGTTTCCTCCGGCATCTGCTCGCAGGCGGCGACCCGGTGCGGGCACCGCGGCGCAAACTGGCAGCCCTTGGGGCGATCGAAGGGATCGGGCGTCGATCCGGGGATCGCCTCGATGCTCTGGTTCTTGCCCCGGCCGAGCACCGGCATCGAGGCGAGAAGTGCACGGGTGTACGGATGGATCGGGCGGCGCAGCACGTCGTCGACGCTGCCCGTCTCGATGATGTTGCCCATGTACATGACGGCCACATCGTCGGCGAGCTCGGCGACGACGCCCATGTCGTGGGTGATGAGCATGATGGCCGTGCCATGCTCCTTCTTGAGCGCCGTCATCAGCTCGAAAATCTGCGCCTGAATGGTGACGTCGAGGGCGGTGGTCGGTTCGTCGGCGATCAGAATCTTGGGGTTGCACGCCATCGCCATGGCGATCATCGCGCGCTGCCGCATGCCGCCCGAGAACTGATGCGGGTATTCGTTGATGCGCCGCTCGGGCAGGGGAATGCCCATCGTGCGGAGCAGTTCGACCACCTGCACGGCGAGCCGGTGGCCGCGCAGCCTGGTGTGGTAGCGAAGGTTCTCGGCGATCTGGAAGCCGATGGTGAACACGGGGTTCAGCGCCGTCATCGGATCCTGGAAGATCATGCTGATCTCGGCGCCGCGGATGGAGCGCATCGGCTTGCCGTTGCGCTCGAGCTTTTCGATGTGAATGTCGCCGCGCTCGCTGTGATAGGTGATCGAGCCCTCCTCGATGCGGGAGAGGCGGGGCAGCAGTTGCATGATGGCCGCGGCGGTCACCGACTTGCCGCAACCGCTCTCGCCCACCACGCACAGTGTCTTGCCCTTCTTGATGTCGAAGGAGACGCCGTTCACCGCCTTGTTGCAGCGCTGGTTGGTGTAGAAGTAGGTCTTGAGGTTGCGGACGCTGAGCGCGACGTCGGACATGGGTCAGCCCTGCTGGGTCGGGTCGGAGGCGTCGCGCAGACCGTCGCCGATGAAGTTCACGCTGAGCACGAACAGCGAAATGAAGGTGCCGACCGGCAGCCAGAGCCACCAGTTCCGCTGCAGCACGGTGAGGTCCTGCGCGACGTTGAGGATGTTGCCCCAGGTCGGAATGGCCAGCGGCACGCCGAGGCCGAGAAAGCTGAGGCCGGCTTCCTGCAGGATGAAAGCCGCCGTCGACAGAGTGATGTTGACCATCACCGGACCGAGCGCGTTGGGCAGCATGTGCTTGAAGCTGATCAGCGCGCGGTTGAGGCCGAAGCTGCGCAGCGCCTGCACATATTCTTCCTCGCGCAGCGACAGCATCTGGGCGCGCACGAGGCGATAGATGCCGCACCAGCCGCCCAGGATGAAGATCGCCATGATGTTGAACAGCGACTGCCCGAGGATGGAGACCAGCACGAGCACCAGGATGATCTCGGGGAAGGCCATGATGGCTTCCGAGACACGCATCGCCACCGCATCGACCCAGCCGCCCACATAGCCGGCATAGCAGCCGATGATCACGCCGATCAGGGCCGAGACAAGCGCGCTGCCAAGGCCGACCAGGATCGAGATACGGCCACCATAGAGCACGCGCGCGAACACGTCGCGACCGGTTTTGTCGGTACCGAACCAGTGCTCCCAGGAGGGCGGCTTGTTGATGGCCCTGAGGTTGATCTCCGTCGGGTTCCACGGGGTCAGCAGCGGCGCCAGGATGGAGGCGAGCAGGATGATCGTAAAGATCACAAGACCGACAACCGCGAGACGGTTGTTGAGGAATTTGCGAATGAAGCGACTGCCGGTCGCCGCTTTCAGCTGGCCGGCCTCTTCCATCCGGCGGAGCTGGTCGAACTGCCGGTCGAGGCGGCTGCGTCGGCTGACGATATCGATGAGGGCCAAGGCTATTCTCCCCCCAGCCGGACGCGCGGATCGATGATCGCGGTGAGCACGTCGATGATGAGGCTCACGACGAGCACGAGGATGACCGACAGCAGGGCGATGGTCATCACCGTGGGGAGGTCCTTGTTGCGTACCGAGAGGACGAACAGATGGCCGAGCCCCGGCCACTGGAAGACCTGCTCGACGATCACCGAGCCGCCGATGAGGATGGGCAGGCGGAAGCCGATCAGCACGACGACGGGCGTCAGCGCGACGCGAAAGCCATGCAGAAGGTTGACGCGCCATTCCGGCAGGCCCTTGGAACGGGCTGTCTTGATGAACTCCTTGCTCAGCGTGTCGAGCATGGCGGAGCGCGCGTAGCGCATCACACCCGCCGTCATCATGATCGACAGCACCAGCGCGGGCATGACGAGATTGGGGATGTGGTCCCAATAGGTCGTGTAGCTCGGCAGCAGCCGGCCACCGACCGGGAGCCAGCCGAGATTGATGGCGAAGACGAGGATGGCGACGAGACCGAAGAAGAACTCGGGGATGGAGACGCCGATCATGCCGGCGACGGTGAGGATATTGTCGGTGGCCGAGCCGCGCTTGAGCGCGCTCACCGTGCCGAGGATCGCGCCGAAAATGCTGGAGAGGACGAGCGCGACGACCGAAAGTTCGAGTGTCGCGGGCAGGCGCTCCATGAGGATGCGCGAGATGGGAACGCCGCCCGTCAGGGTGCGGCCGAAATTGCCCTGCAGGACACCGCTGAACCAGATCCAGTAGCGGACCACCAGCGGCGCATCGAGGCCAAGCGCGCGGCGGAGTTCTTCGATGCGCTCGGGGTCGACCGTCTGCACCGGATTGAGCATGCGCGTGACCGCGTCACCGGGCGACAGGTCGAGGGCCAGATAGATAAGGAAGCTGATGCCGATCGCCATCGGAACGATAATCAACAGACGTCGGGCAATGTAGGTCAGCATCCAGAGGTCCCGACTGCTCGGCGATGGGAGGGGGCGCCACAGCCACAGCCGCGGCGCCCGAGGTCACGAGAGGCTTACTTGTCGTACTGGTTGAACCAGACCATGCGTGTGTAGGGGATATCCAACGGCGTCATGCGCATGAAGTCCAGAGCCTTGATGGCCTCGATGTCGCTGACGACCTTGGTGACCGCGAAGTCGATGCGGTGGGCCGAAGCGTTCTTGACCATGTTCACGTCGCCGTCCGAGCTGGCCCAGGCGATGATCTGGTCGATCTTGGGCTTGCCTTCGTAGTAGTCGTCGAACGGCACGAAGGACGAGAAGTCGCCGAACTTGGCTTCCTCAACCTTGAACGGGCCAGAGCCGATCGGCTTCTGCCAGAACTCGGCCTGCTGGACGAGCGTCGGGTCGACACCTTCGAAGTACTTCATGGGGAACGGGCCCCACTGGGTGAAGGCAATCAGCGTGTTGGCGTTCGGCTTGGTGAACTTGATCGTCACCTTGTTGCCGTCGGACGTAATGCCCGAGACGGTTTCCGCCGTGCCGGCCACATACTCGGCCGCGCCCTCGATCGAGTTGAACACGCTAGCGATCACGCCGTGCAGGTTCGGGGTCTTGAGCGAGAAGATCAGGCTCTTGGTCACGTCATCGACGGTGATGGGTTCGCCATCGTGCCACTTGGTGCCGTCACGCATGGTGAAGGTCAACGTCAGCCCGTCGTCCGACATCTCGTAGCTTTCGGCGAGATCGCCGCCGGTGATGCCATCGAGGAAGGGCTTGGAGCCCAGCATGTGCGCCCAGATGAACTTGTTGCCGGCCCAAAGGCCCAGGTTCACCCAAGGCTGCTCGAAATAGTCGAGCGGCGCGCCGTTGGTGTACAGGATCGCCTTGCCATCGGCGTCGGGCGTGACGGTCCAGTTGTGCACGTTCCAGTCATAGTTGAACTGGTCGTTGCCATAGGGCTCGCCGTGCCGATCGAGGCGGTTGCTCTCAACCGACTGCAGCTGCTGGTAGTAGAGCGGCAGGGTGAGGACGTTGGCGTTAATGTACTCGTCGATCTTCATCAACGTCGCCTTGGCGACTTCCGGATCGGTAGCGGTGTTGGAGTCGGCGATCAGCGCGTCGAGCTCGGGCGAGCCGGGGAAGCCGTCAGCACTGGCTTTGCCGGTGGCATAGTCGTTGAAGTACTCCTGCATCACCATGGCGGCACGCGCGCCATAGGCCATGTCCCAAGTGACGACGGACTTGCCCTTGGGGTCTTCCGGGATGGAGTTGAGCGTCTTGGCGACGTCGCCGACGATCAGATTGTAGGTGAGCGTGATGCCCACCTCCGCAAGCTGGGCCTGCAGCACCGCCATCAGGTCGGCGGTGATCTGGTCGTCATAGTAGTAGACCATGTTGAGCGCGCGGCTCGAATCCCAGCCAGCTTCGGCGAGCAGCGCCTTGGCCTTCTCGGGATCGTAGGCGTATTTGTCGAGGTTCGGACTCTTGAACGGGCCGTTCGGCAGCAGGCCGTCGGCGGGCACCGCGAAGCCGGCGAACACCGATTCCGTGATCAGGTTGCGGTCGATGGCGTAGGCGATGGCCTGACGGACGCGGACGTCCGAGAGCGGGTTGCCGTTGAGAGCCTGGGCTTGCACCACACTGCTTATGCCGGTCTGCAGAAGCAGAGCGACTGCTGCGGCCTTAAAAATCCTCATTCACGTCTCCTGGGTTGCTAGTGCGCCGATATGGACATGAGAGCTTGTGTCTGGAATCCCCGTTGAGCTTCAGTCCCCTCCACTGCGATGACGTGGTCCCGTCGGATAGAACTCCTGCTATCCGTCCGACCACCCGCCATGTCACAGAATTCCGTGCCGATCGAAGAGGTCGACCAGGCTGTGTCCCTTGCGGATTTCGTCGCGAACGACGTTCTCCGCTGCAACCTTCTCCAGCGCCTTGCCGAGCGCCTCGCGCATAACCGCCTTGGGCACGATTACCGTGCCATCCACGTCGCCGAAAACGAGGTCGCCGCTTTCGACGCGCACGCCGGCGATCTCGCCGGGGACATCGTACAGCATCAACTTGCCGCGATACTTGGTGTCCATCGGATTGGTGCCCCCCGAATAGACCGGGAATCTGAGGTCGCGAATGCGGCTGGTGTCGCGCACGCTGCCATCGGTCAGGCAGCCGGCGGCGCCCAGGTAGCGGGAGCGCTCCGACAGCAGCTCGCCCCAGGGTGAAGTGCGCAGGATACCGTGGCAGCACAGCACCGCGACCTCGTCACGCTTCAGGCTGTCGACGAGCGCGATCTCGTGTTCGTAGACCTTGGTGTTCTCGTCATCGTGATAGAGCGGCATGTAGATGCCGACGCGGGCGAGCCCGCACAGCACGAGGGCAGGGTCGACGCCCTTGATGCCGGGCGCCAGCACCTGATGGTGATAGCCGAAAGTGTCGAGAGAATCCGCAATGGCAGCGGAGTTGAGACGCGCGCGGCATTCCTGCACCAGAGCTGCGATGTCGGCGTATGCGTCCAAGTCGTCGTTCCTTCAGGCTAGCTATGTCATTAACATGACAACATTACTGGTACGAGGTGTCAAGCGTGCAGTGTAAGGTAATTCCACAGGCTGTAAGTCCCGCAGAACATGGACTTTTTATGGTTCGATTATTGTTCGAACGCCATTCTATAGAGGCGGCTGGAAGCCGCTCCATCAGGTCGGTTCAGCGATGCCCTGCTCGCGCTAGACGGCGAGGGACTTCGGATCATACCTGTCCGCGGAACCTGTCGGCTTCCAGCCGAGCAGTTCCTTGGCATGGCTCGTATCGCGCCAGCGGCGCGAGTTCTCCGATATCGCGTCGAAGATATCGAAGCGGATACTGTCGGGCGCCCCAAGGCACTTGTCCACCATCTGCACGGCGTCGGCCTGAGCGAGGTAGCCGGGGAAGTGTCGCACCATTTCCGGCTTGTCGCTAGCTAGAACCGCCCCGAGGCGAATACACAATACCGACATGCCGTACTTGTCGGAGAACAGGCGGCCGGTGTTCTCGCCGAACAGCTTTCCCACGCCATAGAAGCTGTCGGGGCGCGGCGGATCGAGATAGTCGAGCATCTTCGCCCCGGCGGGCAGGCGATCGTACTCATTGGCGGCGAGGGCGCCATAGGGCGATCCCTCGAACCATTCGTAGCCGCACATGGTGCTGCCGGTGCTCATGAACACCACGCGCTTGACGCCCGCTTCCTGCGCGGCGCGATACATCGCGAGCGTGCCGCCGATGGTGATCTCCATCACACGGTCCCAGTCGTCATAGTCCTGCGTCTCGGCGGCCAGATGCAACACCATGTCCATGCCCTTGGAGGCACGGCGGAGCGCGTCGATGTCGCTGATGTCGGCCTGGGTGTGGGGGATCCCTGCCACCGGACGGCGGCTGAGGCCGCTGAACTCGTATCTGTCGGAGAGATCGCGGATCACGAGGCCGCCGATCAAGCCGCTTGCCCCGGTGATCAACACCTTTGGTCTCATCGCCGTCACGTCGCCCCCCCGCTCATTGACAGATAAGATATACGATTAACATAATAACATGCTTGAAAGCGTGTCAAGCTAGGAAATGCGGCCGGCTGTCCGGCCAATAGGAGGGGGTTCTAGTGAAGCGTCAGTCGTCGTTCGCCTTGTATGCAAACCCGGCGCCGCTGCTGGTGAGCCGGCAGGCGCTGTTTCCGGGGATCATCCGTCTGGCGGATTGGAGGCTGCTGGCGCTGTTCTCGATCGGCCAGGCGTTTGACGCGGCCGACATGCGCAGCTTCGTGAGCAGCAGCGACGATGACGGCCGCACCTGGTCGCCGCCGCGGCGGCTGAACGCGCACGAGGCTGTGCCGGAGGAGCAGCAGAGCTTCAAGCCGATCCAGCTGCGCGATGGGCGACTGCTCGCCACCGGCTACGTGTTCGAGCGGCCCGACGCGCTGCAGCCGATCGTCGATCCGGTGACGTCGGCTTTGCCCCGGCTGGTGCCCAAGATGTCAGTGTCCGGTGATGGCGGTGCGAGCTGGTCCGTGCCGGAAGCCATCCGGTTCGAGGGGGAGCCGCCGCTGGAAATGTCAGGTCCGGCGACGCAATTGCCGAGCGGCCGCATCATTGCGGCGACGTCGCCGTTCCATCTCGAGCGAACCGGGCACAGCGGGTGGATCGTCGCCAGCGACGATGGCGGGCGGCACTGGTTCAAGCTGTCGGAGTTCTTTTGCGCGCCGGGCGGCGACATCCATGCCTGGGAGTGCCGCCTGGTGGCGTGGGGCGAGGGTAGGGTGGCCGTGCTCTGGTGGGCCTATGACCATACGCGCGGCGTCAACCTCAACAATCACATTGCCTTCTCCACGGATGGCGGCGAAACGTTCGGGCCGGCCGTGGATACGGGTGTTCCCGGCCAGTCCTCAAGCCTGATCCATCTCGAGGATGAGGTGCTGCTGACCATCCATGCGCAGCGCGAGCAGGACGCCGGGCTCGTGGTGCGGCGCGTCGATGTCAGCGGCGGCCGCTTCGCCGTGACCGAAGAGCTGGAACTGTTCGCCGACCGCGCGATGGGCAGCACGACCGCCGACATGAAGCAGCAGTTCGGCGATCTCAAATTCGGCCAGCCATCGCTGCTCAGGCTCAGCCACACCGAGGTCCTGGCCTATTGCTGGGCTTTCGAGGCCCATCAGTACATCATCAAGGCGTTCCGGCTGTCGCTCTAGCCGAGCGTGTCCGGATCGAAGGTATCGGAAGAGTCCATCGGTTCCCAGCCGAGCACGCGGCGCGAGTGGTCGATGTCGCGCCAGCGCCGCGCGTTGTTCGAGACGGCGTGGAAGATGTCGTAGCGCAGGTGCATCGGCGCGCTCAGCGTCTTGTCGATGATGCTCACGAGGTCGCGGTGCGAGAGGTAGCCGGGCAATTCGCGCACGATCGTCGGCTTGTCGTCGGGCAGGACCGCGCCGACGCGGATCACGAGGACCGACATGCCGTATCTGTCCGAAAAGAGCCGGCCGGCATGTTCGCCGAACAGCTTGCCGACGCTGTAGAAATCGGCCGGGCGGGCGGGGTCTGTGTGGAGGATCATGCGCGCTTCGGCCGGCATGCGCTGCAGCTTGTTGTCGGCCAGTTGCACGTAGACCGACGCCGGATCGAACTGATAGCCCAGCATGGTGCTGCCGGCGCTGGCCAGGACGACGCGCTTGACGCCCGCCTCCTGTGCCGCACGGAGCACGTTGAGCGTTCCGCCCATGGTGCTGCCTACAACCTTGTCCCAGTCGTCGTAGTCCTGCGTCTCGGCCGCGAGGTGCAGCACCATGTCCGTTCCGGCGCAGGCGGCGCGCACAGCATCGGCGTCAGTGATGCTGGCCTGGGTGTAGGGGATGCCGTCGAGCGGCCGGCGGCTCAGTCCGCTGAACGCATAGCGGTCGCCGAGGCGCGTGATCACGAGCTGACCGATGAGGCCGCTCGCGCCGGTGACAAGAACCTTCGGCTTGGCTGTCATTTGGCGTAGCCTTGCGATTGACAGGCTTAGATATGCCGTTAACATAACAACATAGTCACTTGCGGAGTCAATCGACGTTCCAGTCGCTGTTCCGCTGATGCGGGGCGGTTGGGTGAAGCGGGTTCTCATCGTCGGCAGCGGGGGCATCGGCCGCCGTCACCTTAAGGGATACGGCCTCACCGGCAGAGTCGAACTCGCCATCGTCGAACCCGATGCGGGGCGGCGCGCCGAGGCCGCCGAATTGTTCGGCATCACCGAGGCTTACACCGACATCGCCGAAGCAAATCTCGCAAGCTTCGACCTTGCGGTGATCTGCGCGCCGGCGAACTTCCACGTACAGCTGATCCGTCGCTGCGCGGCGGCCAAGCTGTCATTCATGGTCGAAAAGCCGCTAAGCGTCACGATGGAGGACGTCGATGTGGCGCTGGCGGAGGTCGCGGCGTCGGGCGTCGAGGCGCGGGTCGGCTATGTGCGCCGCGTCGCCGAGGAGGTCGTGGCGCTACGCGAGAAGATCGTCGCCGGCAAGATCGGCCGGCTGCGGCTCGCCTATCTCAACTCGTCGCAGGAATTTCCGAAGTACCGGCCCGACTTCCAGCGGACCTACTACGCCCGGCCCGAAATGGGTGGCGGCGCCATTCTCGATGCGGCGAGCCATCTGTTCGACATGCTGATCTGGATCATGGGCAAGCCCACCGATGTGTCCTGCATATTCGACCGGCTGGTGCTGGAGGGCACCAATGTCGAAGACACCTGCCTCGTCACCATCCGGTTCCAGAGCGGGGCAATGGCGAATGTCACCATCAACCAGTTCCAGAAGCCCAACATCTCGACCTTCGAGTTCATCGGCGACGCGGGCAATCTGATGATCGAGCACTCGACGCTGAAATTCGCCGACGACGACAGCGGAGCGTGGAAGGAACAACGCAACTATATGGACGGGCTGGTGCCGACCGAGGCGCATCAGGCGCGCTTCCGGTTGCAGGCCGACGCGATGCTCGACGCGATCGAGGGCAAGCCGTGCTGGCTCGCAACGCTCGATGATGCGCGCGACAATCTTCGCGTGGCGCTCGCTGCGAAACAGTCGTGGACCGAAAAGCGGATCGTCGCGCTATGAGTGCAGCGGATTTCAGCGGCCGGACGATCCTCGTGGCCGGCGGCGCCGGCTACCTCGCCCTGCCGGCGGTGGAGCTGATGGCGCAGCAGGGCGCCAGCATCGTGCTGGCCGACATCAATGCGGAGCGCCTCGCGGCGGCGGAAGCGGCGGCGCTGAAAGCAGGGGCGCCCGACGTGCTGGCGGTGCCGCTCGACTTCGGCGACGAGGCCTCCATCCTCGCTTGCGTGCGCGCCGCGGCGGCGCTGTCCGGCAGCCTGTGGGGCGTGGTGAACGCGACGTTCGGTTCGACCGGCAAGCGCTTCGATGACCTGACGGCGGAGGACTTTGACCGCACCAACCGGCTGAACCTGACCGGCACGTTCGTGCTCGCCCGCGAAGCCGCGAAACACATGCCGCGGGGCGGCAGCATGGTGATGTTCGCCTCGATGTATGGCGTGGTGGCGCCCAAGCCGGACAATTATCCGCCGCCGATGGCGCCCAACCCGATCGAGTACGGTGCCGGCAAGGCCGGCATTATCCAGATGGTCCGCTACATGGCTGCCCATTTCGGGCCGCAGAACATTCGCGTCAACGCCGTGGCGCCGGGGCCGTTTCCGCATCAGGCGACGCAGGACGGCTCGGGCGAGTTCATGACCAATCTGTCGCGATCGACCATGCTGGGCCGGATCGGCCGGCGCGACGAGCTGGCGGGACCGACGGCCTTCCTGCTGAGCGATGCGGCGAGCTATGTGACGGGCCAGTGTCTCAATGTCGATGGTGGCTGGACCGCCTGGTGAGGACTTATCGATGAGCGTTCTACCGCTGGGCGACAAGGAACTGCGGCTTGCCATGCTGGGCATGGTGGAGGGCAACGGCCACCCCTATTCGTGGAGCATCATCTTCAACGGCGGCTTCGATCGCGCGGCGCTCGACGAGTGTCCGTATCCGGGGATCCGCGACTACATCGTCAAGCAGCCGGCGGCGACGCTTGGTATCGCCGGCGCCAAGATCACGCATGTGTGGACCGATAATCCGGCGGACGCCGAAGACGTCGCCCGCGTCGCGCTCGTGCCCAATGTCGCAAGGCGTGCCGAGGACGTGATCGGCCATGTCGATGCGGTGCTGGTCGCCACCGACAAGGGCTTCGAGCATGTCGAGCGGGCGAGGCCCTTCATCGAAGCGGGGATCCCGGTCTTCATCGACAAGCCGCTGTGCGACAATCGCGCCGATCTCGCGACCTTCGATCGCTGGGTGGCGGAGGGCAAGCCCATCCTCTCCTCATCGGCGATGCGCTACGCCAAGGAGTATGTGCCCTATCACCGCGCGACGCACGCGCTCGGCCAGCTGCGGCACATCGGCGTGACGATGGCCAAGTCGTGGGAAGCCTATGGCATCCACGCCCTGGAATCGGTCTATCCGATCACTGGGCCGGGCTTCCTGTCGGTGCAGAATCTGGGCGATGCGTCCGGCAACGTCGTGCACCTCAGGCACCGCGACGGCATCGATGTGCTGGTCCAGGTGACAAAGGACATGCTGGGCGGCTTCGGCATGGTGACGCTGGCGGGCACCTGCGGCGGGCTGCAACTGCGCTTCGCCGACACCTATCACGCGTTCAGGACGCAGCTGCTCGGCTTCGTCGGTTACCTCCGGACAGGCGAGCCGCCAGTGCCGTGGACAGAAACGCGCGAGCTGATGCAGCTCGTCATCGCCGGCATCGAGAGCCGCGAGCAGGGCGGACGCAAAATCTACCTGAGCGAACTGGAGGCGGTCTGATGCACGTGCTGGAGAGTTTTTCACTCAAGGGCAAGGTCGCGCTGGTGACGGGCGGTGCCGGTCTCTATGGCCGGCAGATCGTCGAAGCGCTGGCCGAGGCCGGCGCCAGGACCTTCCTCGCGGCGCGCAGCGTCGACAAGCTCGAAGCCGTGGCCGCCGAGGAGCGGGCCCGGGGGCATGACGTCACCGCGCTGCATCTCGATCTGAGCTCCGACGCCTCCATCGAGGCGCTGCACAAGACCATCATCGAGCGGGCCGGGCGCTGCGACGTGCTGGTCAACAACGCGGTGACGCGATCGGCGCTCGATGGGTGGAAGCATGAGCTCGACGATTTCGACGCCAGCCTGCGGGTCAACGCCTCGGCGCTGTTCAAGATCACGGAGCTGTTCGGGACCACGATGCGGGCCAACAAGGCCGGCTCGGTCATCAATATCGGCTCGATGATGGGCGTGGTCGGGCTCGAGCTCGGCAACTATGTCGGCACCGACATGATGCCCAATCCTTCGCCGATCTATCATTACGAGAAGGGCGGCATGATCAGCTTCACCCGCTGGGCCGCGAGCATTCTGGGCGTCGACGGCGTGCGGGTGAACTGCCTGTCGCCAGGCGGCTTCTTCAACGGGCAGCCGGCGCCGTTCGTCAAGAACTACTCCGACCGCACACAGCTCGGCCGGATGGCCAACAGCACCGACATGAAGGGCGCCATCATCTTTCTCGCGTCCGACGCATCGCTCTACATCACCGGGACCAACCTGCCGGTCGATGGCGGCTACACCGCAAAATAGCACTGCCAACAGGAGCACCCAGCGTGTCCGACAAGCAACCCTACGCCGCGAGCCTCAGCGGCTTCAAAATGCGCAGCAGCCGCGTGCTGCGCAGGATCCGCGAGGGCAAGGTCGCGCGGGTGCTAAAACTCAACACCAATGACGCCAAGGCCGCCGAGATCTTCGCGGCGTCACAGCTCGACGCGATCTGGGTCTGCCAGGAGCATGTCTCGGGCTCGTTCGAAACCATCGAGCATCAGATCCGGGCCGCCAAGCTGTACGACGTCGATACGATCGTGCGCGTCGCGCGGGGCAGCTACAGCGACTATGTGCGCCCCCTCGAATCCGATGCGACGGCGCTGATGGTGCCGCATGTGATGAATGCCGACGACGCGCGAAAGGTGCGCGACATGACCAAGTTCGCGCCGCTCGGCAAGCGGGCGCTCGATGGCGGCAACAATGACGCGCAGTTCACGCGCGTTGGACTTGCCGACTACCTCGCGACCGCCAATCGCGAGCGCTTCGTCCTGCACCAGATCGAGGACCCCGAGGCGATGGATCATCTCGAGGCGATGGCGGAGATGGATGGCGTCGACTGCCTGTTCTTCGGGCCGGGCGACTATTCGCTGGCACTTGGCGTGCCCGGACAGCTCCAGCATCCCGATATCAAGGCGGTGCGGAAGCGCATCGCGGAGGTGGCGCGCAAGCACGGGAAGATCGCCGCGACCGTGTGCGGCCGCGACCAGATCAGGGACTATGCCGATCTGGGCTACAATTTGCTATCGGTTGGCGCCGATGTCGTCGCGCTGGCGCAGTATGCCGATGCGTCGATGGAGGCGTTCGACAAACAGCTCGGAACAGCCTGATGACACTCGACGATATCCGCGCCACGATGTTGGACGGCCGGACTAAGGGGATACCCGGCACTACCGCGCCCTTCGCCCTGGCCGACATCGCCGGGAAGGGCTGGAATGTGCTGCGCGAAGACATGCCGCTGCCGTTGATGGTGCTGAAGCGCTCGGCGCTCGACCACAACGCGGCGGTGTTCGGCGACTATCTGGTCGAGAGCAATCTATCGCTTGCGCCGCATGGCAAGACGACGATGAGCCCGCAGATTTTCGCCGAGCAGCTCGGCCATGGCGCCTGGGGGATGAGCGCTGCGACGGCCAGCCAGGTGCAGGTGATGCACGCCTATGGCGTCAAGCGCGTGGTGATGGCCAACCAGCTGCTGGGCAGGGCCAATGTCGAGGCGATTGCGCAGATGCTCGCCGCGGACCCGGATTTCGACTTCTACTGCTTCGTCGATTCCGCCGCGCAACTGCAGAATCTGGCGCGGCATCTGGGGCGTCCTGCCCGGCCGATCAAGCTGCTGCTCGAAGCCGGCGTCGCCGGCGGGCGGACTGGCGTGCGATCGCTGGATGCGGCCCGGCACGTCGCCGATGCCATCGCCGCTGCCGATCCGGCGGCGTTCCGCTTCGCAGGCGTCGCGGCGTTCGAAGGCGTGGTGCCCGGTCTCGACAAGGGCACTGGGCCGGTGGGCGATTTTGCGCGCTTCGTCGTCGAGGTCGCCCAGTCGCTGCCGCCGGCGCTCTATGCCGGGCTGGATGAATTCATCCTGTCAGGCGGCGGCTCGAGTTACTTCGACATCGTGGCCGAAGCCTTCAAGTCGCTGAAGCTGGCGATGCCGGTGCGCGTGCTGCTGCGCTCGGGCTGCTATGTGACGCACGATTCGGGCAGCTACCACGCGGCGCAGGAAGAGGCGAAGACCGATGCGCATCGGCACGACCACCATCCGGCCGATCTGCAGCCGGCGCTCGAGGCCTGGGCCTATGTGCAGTCGCTGCCCGAGCCGGGGCTCGCCTTTCTGTCGATGGGCAAGCGCGACATCCCCTACGACGCCGGCCTGCCGGTGCCGCTGAAACTGTACCGGCCGGGCGTCGGCTTCCTGCCGGTCGGCACCGCAACGGTGTTTGCCACCAACGATCAGCACGCCTATGTGCGGCTGGGCGAGGGAGCGGCGTGGCAGGTGGGCGACCTGGTCGCGTCGGGCGTTTCCCATCCCTGCACCGCCTTCGACAAATGGCGGTTCATCCCGGTTGTCACCGACCAGTATGACGTCGTCGATGGCGTCCTGACGTTCTTCTAGCGCGCCTGCTGGCGAGTGGCCGGAACGTAGGCGACGCAGTCGAGCTCGAATTTGAGCTTGGTGCCGAGCACACCGACAATTGTGCTGCGCGTGGGGGGCGGGGCCGCGAAGTACTCGCGGTAGATGGCGTTGTAGGCCGCGAGGTCGGCCTCGTCCGCCACATAGGACTTCACGTTGATAACGTGGTCGAGGCTCAGGCCCGCGGCCCTGAGGATCGCCTCGAGATTAGCGATCGAGCGGCGCACCTCGCCCTCGAAGCTGTCGGTGATGATGACACCCGTCTCGGGATCGACCGAGGCCTGGCCCGACACATGCAGGAAATCGCCGGCGATGATGCCGGGCGAGAAGGGCAGGTGCGATCGCGCACCCTCATTGATGATCTTGAGGTTGGACACGGGGGCTCGCAGGGTCAGGGTCGGAAGGTCGCGGGGAAACTGAGGATCTTGGCCTCGGGCCGGCGCTCCTCGAGATTGGCGTAAATGTCGGACAGGACGTGCTGCATCCATTCCGACGAATTGACGGTGAAGCTCGCGCGCGTGCCGTCGAGCCCGTAAGGATAGACCTTCGCACCGGTCGCGGTGATCATCGGCAGCCAGCTGTGATGCACGTAGCCGCCGACGACATCGGGCTTATAGGATTCGAGCACGGATTCGAGCTTGTCGGCATCGCCCGATTCCTGGTTGACCGAGATGACGCGCAGCTCCTGCGGCGTGCTGCACGCGGCGCAGGCGCGCTTGAAGGCGGCGAGGCGAGCGGCCTGTTCGCTCGAGGGAATGGCCGAGTTCAGGTAGAGATACTTGCCCCTGGTCGTTTCGTTCTTCCGGAACATCGCCTGGAATGCCGGTTCGAAGTTGATCCTGTAGGCGTGGTAGGGCAGGCCCTCCATCACCAGATCCATGATGGCGATCTGGCTCGATGTCTCGCTCAGCTTCTCGGTCTCGGTCTGCCGGGTAATGCCGGTGAGCACCACGACATCGAGCGCGTCCCACAGATGGATCGGCATCGATTTGTGGGTAAAGCTGCCCATGATGAACTCGTGCCCGTCCGACACGACGCCCTTCTCGAAGGCCACGACCAGCTTTGTATAGAAGTCGTTGTTGAAGATGCCGCCGCCGACCACGTCGCGGTTGTAGAAGAAACCGATGCGATGGTGGGCCTCGGTCCAGGGCGCCTTCACCAAGAAGGAGCCCTTGCCGACCTGGCGGCGAATAACGCCTTCGGCCTCGAGGTCCTTGAGCGTCTTGATCACAGTAATCAGCGAGAACTCGCAGAACTTCACGATCTCATTCTGCGACTCGATCTTGTCGCCGATCCTGACGCCATTGGTCTTCCAGCGCCGGAACAACATGTCCCGCAATTGCAGATGCCGTGGCGACAGTTCGATGTTCAAGTCTGGATGTCCCATGTCATCTGGTTAGCGAGGATTCCCCCGTCGATATATAGCATCTGGCCGGTGATGTAGCTTGCTTCCGGCGAGGCAAGAAATACTGCCGCCCCCCCGATATCCACAGGCAGCCCGATTCTCCCCAGCGGAATTTGGGCTGTCAGCGCCTTCTGGACACCTGGCGCCCCCAGGCCTCCGGCGGTGAGGGGGGTGTGAACAATCCCTGGTCCGATGCCGTTCACCCGGATGCCGCGCGGGGCAAGGGTGACCGCCAGCGAGCGGATCAGCATCAGCACGGCGCCCTTGGATGCGTCGTAGATGACGCTGTTCTTTTCGGCGGCGAGCGAATTGGTCGACCCGACGCAGACGATGCTGGCATTGGCCTGGCCGGGCTGGATCAGTTCGGCGAAGGTCTGCGCCGCGAACAGATAGCCGCGCACATTGAGGTTGAAGGTGTCGTCGAAGCGCTTCTGGTCGAGATCGGCGAAATCGGCGTCGCGGAAGCTGCCGGCATTGTTGACCAGTGTATCGAGGCGGCCGAGCCTGGCCTGCGCCTCACGCACGAAATGCCGTGCACCCTCGACGGTCGACAGGTCCGCCCGAACGAAATGGCATTCTGTAACGGCGGAGAGTTCGCGCGCAGCCGTGTCGTCGGCGAGGTGCGAATTGATGACGAGGCGCGCCCCTGTTCGCGCAAAGGCGTCGGCGATGCCGCGCCCGATCCCTTGCGTCGAGCCCGTGATGCACACGCAGGGATGATCCATCTTTCCGCTTGAAATCCTATGTTAGGTGGTTATCATGTTAATATACCTTAATGGTACGGGTTCTTCAAGTGAAGCAGAGATGGCGGAACGCCACGCTGATCACTCCCCGCGGGGAGGCAGCGCGTGACCTGCTGGTCGAAAACGGTCGGTTTGCGGCCATTGTCGAGCGGGACTCCAGTACGTCCGAGGATTGGCAGAGTGTCGATATCGCGGGGAAGATCGTCTTTCCAGGCATTATCGATCTGCTGCAGCATGGCCTCGATATCAACCTCTACAACGATACCGTCGACGGCGCCGTAGCACACAGCTCACAACTGCTGCTGGCACGCGGCGCGACGGCGTTCCTGCCCTCGATCTCCTGCCTGCCGCGCGGCACGCTGGAGCGCACGCTGGAACGGCTTTCTGCCCAGACCGAACAGGCGACCGGCGCGCGCGCTCTTGGCGTCCACAGTGAGGGGCCGTGCTTCGCGTCGCCCGGTGCGCACAATGTCCAGAACATCGTTCCGCCGAGCGTCGAGCTGGCGCATGCGATGCTGGCTGCGGCCAATGGACGTCTCAGGGCAGTGACCCTGGCGCCGGAACTGCCCAATGCCGAGGCCTTCATCGGCACGCTGAAGAAGGCGGGAGTGTCCATCCATCTCGGACACTCGAGGGCCAAGGCCGAGCATGTCTCGCGCTATGTGAGCTGGGGCATCGACGCCGTCACCCATATGTACAATGTGATGCCCAATGAACCTCCGGGGACGATGGGCCTGCACATCGTCTCGCTGACCGACGCGCTGCTGGCGGAGCGCGGTCTGGCACTGGGCCTGATCTGCGACGGCATCCATGTCGACCCCACAGTGATGAGGATTCTCGCGCAACTGCCCGAGGACCGCACGTTCCTCGAGACCGACGCCAACAAGCATGCCGGCAGCGCCGGGGCGCAGGAGTTTGAGTTTTATCCCGGCTATTGGGTGACCAGCGCGCCGGGCAAGGCCGTGGTCGATCGCCAGGGCGGGCTTTGCGGCTCGTCGCTGACCCCCGACGAGGCGATGCGCAACTATGTGAACCTTGTCGGGGTCGACTTGACCCGCGCCGCCCATGCGACCAGTCTCGTACCGGCCCGCGTGCTGGGCCTCGAGAGCGAGATGGGAAGCATCGAGGCGGGCAAGCTCGCCGATTTTGCGGTGCTCGATCCGGCGACCATGGCGGTCGAACAGACCATCGTGGGCGGCGAGCTGCTCTACAGGCGCGCGGCATGAGCGACGAGGAGACCCCGATGCGGTACCAGGAGGACGGCAACGTCCATATGGACTTTCACGGGGCGGTGAACACCACCATCAATTTCATCGTGGCGCGCTACGGCATCGAGGCGCTGCATGAGATTTTCCGCCGCGTCGGCACCGATGTGTACCAGGACCTGCGCCGCCATCTGAATGCGGGCGACAGCCACGAACTGGTCAAGCACTGGCGGCATTTCTTCACGCGCGAGGGAGCGGACTACGACATCAGCGTCGGCGACGACGAGATCGTGCTGACAGTGCGGCGCTGCGCCGCGTGGTTCCACGTGCAGAAGATCCACGGGACAGTGTCGGCGCAATTCTGCGACCAGACCAGCATCGTCAACACCGCACTGGCGGAAGGAACGCCGTTCCGCATCGATACTATCATCGACGGCCCCGGTGCATGCCGGCAGGTGATCCGGAGGCGCTCATGATTCCGTCCGACCACTTCACCCGCTTCTACAATGAAGTGTTCAAGTTCATCGAGCAGCAGGGCGAGAGGGAGCTCGACGACTATTTCCTCGAGATCAGCAAGAACCAGGAGAACCACATTCTCCACCTCATTCGCGAGAAGGGGTTCGAGGGCATGCTGCAGTATTGGAGCGTGATCCGCGACGAGGAGAACTGCGATCTCGACCTCGGCTATGACGAGGACAAGTTCGAGATCAAGATGCATTTGTGTCCCAGCCTCACCAAGGCCAAGGACAACGACGCCGAACGCTGGGAGCGCTACTGCGACCACTGTGCCGGCTGGATCGGGCCGATCATGGACAAGACCGGCTACCACCTTGTCTACGACGTGATCGACCGCGACCAGCCGCAGTGCCATATGCGCGTCTACAAGGATGAGGCCAAGGCGCGTGAGGCCGAGATGGATGTGCGCCTGCTGATGGGATGGCCCGGCCGCAAGCAGAGCTGAGCATTTTTTGGGGGGAACGATGCCCGAGTTGCGCCTGGCAATTCTGGGGTCCGGCTATATGGGGCGGACTCATGCCGAATGCATCACCAAGCATGTCACGCGCGGGCGCCTCGTCGCGGTCGCCGGCGGCCGCCGCGCGCCGGCGCTGGCCGCCGACTATGGCGCTGCCTATGAGGCGAGCTACGACGCGCTTCTCGGCCGTGCGGATGTCGATGCGGTGCTGATCGCGACGCCGCATGCCGACCATTGCGCGCAGGTGATCGCGGCGGCTGCCGCCGGCAAGCATGTGCTGGTCGAAAAGCCGATGGCGACCAGCGTCGCCGACTGCACGAGGATGATCGAAGCCTGCGAGCGGGCAGGGGTGCGGCTCGAGGTGATCCAGACGCAGCGGTTCCGCGGCGCCGTGTGGCGGACACGCAAGCTCGTGGCCGACGGCGCGATCGGTCGCGTCCGCATGTTCGAGGGACGCTCGCTGTTCACCGACTATGTTGTCGACCAGAGCCCCTGGGCCGGCGAAGCCGAGCAGGGCGGCGCCTTTCTCGATACGGGCGTCCACTTCTACGACCTGATGCGCTTCGTGCTGGGTGTCGAGGCGGAGAGCATCTTCGCCACGGTCAAGACCTTCGGGGACGTGCCCTATCCCGGCCTCAACGCCATGAGCCAGGTCCAGTTCGCGGGTGGCATCACAGCCCAGCACTGGATGAGCTACCAGATGCCGTCGCCGAGCCTGCCCAATTCGCAGCATCGCTATATCGTGGTCGGGGAGACGGGCACCATCGATGTCGACGCCTATGGCAAGGTGCAGCTTGCCAAGGACGGCGAATGGCAAACGGTGTGGGAACAGCCGCCTATCGACTACATCAACCGGCCGCTCGATCCGGTGCGGCTCGAGGCCTTCTTCAGCCAGACCCAGGCCTTCGTCGACGACGTGCTCGATCACCGGCCCGATACCGTATCGGGCGCCGACGGCCGCGCCGCGGTGGCGCTGGTGCTGGCTGCCATCGCCTCATCGCGTTCGGGCCTGCCGGTGAAGCTCGCTTAGGGAGACGACACATGCGGATCGTTGCGTCCGGCTTTCTGAGCCGGGCCGAGCCGGGCACCAACCGCGCCAATCTCACCTTCCCGATGGCGCTGAGCCTGAGTGACGGCACACTGATCGCGACGCTGCGTGCGGGCCCGGAGAAGGACACGGCCAGCGACAGGATCGAGATCTACCGATCCGCCGACGATGGCGCGACATGGACCGGGCCGGACACGCCATTCGTGTCGCCCGCTGTCGAGGGCAAGGGCGGCTCGCTCAAGATCTGCTACCTCACCGAGCTCGCGCCGGGGCGGCTGATTGCCGCCGCGATGTGGATCGATCGCACGACCTATCCCGGCCTGCCGCTGTTCAACGCCGACACCGAGGGCTGCCTGCCGATGGCGATCCTGCTGGCGGATTCCCATGACAATGGCGTGAGCTGGAGCGGCTGGCGGCACGTACCGATGCCGGCCGAGATCGGCCCCCCGAGCCTCACCAGTCCGCTGCTCAAGCTCGCCGACGGCCGCTTGGCGATGAGCATCGAAACCAACAAGCCGTATCTCGACCGCTCGAAATGGCAGCAGCGCGCGGTCTACTTCCATTCTTCGGACCAGGGGCAGACCTGGTCGGCCCCCGTGACGGTCGCCGAGGACCCGACGGGCCGTATCTTCAACTGGGATCTCCGCGCGGCGGTAGGGCCGGATGGCCGCATCGCATCCTTCGCCTGGACCTATGACAGCCAGACCAGCACATATCTCGACATCCACCGGCGCGTCAGCACCGATGGCGGGCTGAGCTGGACGCCGCCGGAGGCGATCGGCGTATCGGATCAAGCCGCGAGACCGGCGATACGTCGCGACGGCAGCGTTGTGCTGGCCTGGGTCGACCGCTTCGGCACGCAATCGATCCGGGCTCGCTATGCGCCGGCGATCGACGCGCCCTTCAGCCCCGACAGTGAAGTGGTGATCTACACGCATGGTGCCGGCGAGGCGGCGAGCGCCGACACCGGCGACATGCTGGCCAGCATGGATTTGTGGAGCTTCGGGCTGCCCTTCGCCGAAGTGCTGCCCGGCGGCGACGTGCTTGTCTTTTACTATGCGGGCGAGCCCAAGGCTCTCGACATCCGCTGGGCGCGGCTCACGGTCTAGCGGCGCGCCAGCAGCACTTTTCGTACTGCCAGCGCCAGCAGCACCAGCAGAGCGCGATGCGGATGCTCGATCTGCCGCGTGCCCTGCAACACCTGCGTGACCAGCGCCGCATCCGGATGGCCGCTGGTTTCGATGCGGGGCAGCAGCGCCTGCAGCGCGAGGAACGCTTCGGTTGTCTCGCCCGAGCTCGCCCCCAATGCCGTAGCCTTGATCCTGGCGCTGAGCTCGCCCGATTGCTTGCCCGGCATGCGTCGCACCGTCCACGCCAGCCGCTCGATCAGGCGCGGCAGCCGCTGCCCGAGAATGCGCTCCTCGAGCCGCCAGTCGCGTGAGAAGCCCTCTTCGAGCCCGAGGATCTTGGCGAGAGCCAGCAGCACCACCTTGCTGCGCGGCTCGTCCGACGCGGTCGTGTCCGCTGCGGCGAGCTGCGCGTAGATCGCGACGAGGCCGCCGACGCTCGACCTGTCGGCGTACTTTCCCAGGGCCGAGACTGCGGCGAGCCGGCAGTTGATCTCAGGATCGTCGCGCAGCATTTGGCGGATGCGGGGCAAATAGGTTTCGTCGCGGATTTCGCCGAGCGAGCGGATCGCACGGGCGCGCAGCAGGGCGCTCGAACTGTCGAGGAACACCGCGATTGCCGCGCCGCTCTCCCTGGCGCGCAGCCGACCGAGCGAGGTCAGCGCGGCGTATTGCAGTTCCTCCAGCCCTTCGTAGTCCAGCATCGACTCGAGTGCCCGGATCACTGCCGGCCCCGGCGGCAGGCGGCCGAGCGACTGGATGGCCTCGTGGCGGACGTCGAAGCTGGGGTCGGAGAGCGCCGCGATCAGCTCCTCCTTGACGAGGGAACTCCGCGTGCCGCCAAAGCCATAGGTCAGCTCCTGCCGCCGTTCCTCCGAGGTGAGCGCGCCATAGCGCGGAATGGCGAGCAGGGCGCGGATGGCGCTGCCGCTGCCGAAATTGGCAAAGAAGGCGCGCACGCCGGTGGCACCGCTTTCCTTGAGCCCCGCAAAGGCCAATGCCGAGGTGACGACCACCACGGCGCAGGCAACGAACAACGCTTCGTAGCTGTCGACCGTCATGCCCAACAGCGTCGGCCGATGCGCGTCGAGGAGCTGCAGCAGCAGGCTGGCAATGAAGGTGGCGCCGCCGCCGATGATGCCGTCGCTGGCATAGGCCAGCGTCATGTAGTTCTCCTTATGCGCCGGCGGCACGTAATTGAGCATGTAGATGCTCCCCACCGCGATGCTGCTCTGGAACAGCAGGCCCATCAGGAAGAAGATCGCCCCGGCGACGATCTCGGGGAAGACGACACCGGGCCGGATCAGCAGCAGGCTGAGCAGCAGCACCACCTGCCAGCTCTGCAGCGTCACCCGGATGGCGCGCGTACCGTAGCGGTCGACGAACCAGCCGGCGATCAGCCCGCCCAGCGCACCGCCCACCGGCACCAGCGCGATCAGCAGCACCAGCTGACCGGAACTGATCCCCAGCCGTTCGCGAAAGAACAGCACGAGGAAGAGGTTGACGGCGGTGTAGGCGAAGTACTGGGTGCCCGACGAATAGAGATAGAGCCAGAAATTGCCGTCGCGCACCGGCGTGCGCATGGCGCGGATCGATGCGAGGCCGCGCGGCGTGTCGGGCCGCGGATTGCCGCCGCGCAGCCCGATCAGGCTCAGCACGCTGGTGAGCCCGAACAAGGCGCCGATGACGAACACCGGGAAGTAGCGCTCGATGCCGACGCGGCTGTCGAGCCAGAGCTGGATCAGCACCGATCCGCCCAGCGCCACCGGCAGGATGGCGAGCGAGATGACGCCGCTGATCCGGCCGCGCACCTGCCGGGGCATGTATTCCTGCGACCAGGGGTAGATGGCGGTTTCGGCGAGGGTGCGGGAGATCGAGAAGGCGGTCATGCAGCCGAACAGCAGCCAGAACGCCTGTTCGGGCGAGCCGAGAAACGGCGCAGCGATCCAGGGCAAGACGAAGATGTAGCGGCTGGCATAGGCCGCGCCGGTGATGAAGCGCTGGCTATAGGCCATCACGATGGGGAGGAAGGCGATGCACAGCACCTGGGCGAACGGCATGATGCCGCCCAGCATGCCGATGCGGCCCTTCTCGATGCCGAGCTCGGCCGCATAGAGCGCCAGCGGCGAGTTCACCGTGCACACCAGCGCCGCCATGTTGAGCACGTTGAAGGCATAGAGATAAGGAATGCGGCGCAGCTTGTCGTAGTCCGACTGCTCCGCCGCCACCTGCCTGGTCATCGTCCCCTCCGCGACAGCGCCTGCCGCCCCTCGGCTACAGTTGCAGTCTGTAGCCCTTGATCACGTATTGGCTGTTCTCGAAGCTCCAGCAAGCCGCCAGGATGTCGCCGCCGGCAAGCCGCAGCAGCGAGGGCTGGCCGAATTTGAGGCTGGCGAACTGCTTTCGGATGTCGGCGGAGTCGCTGGCCATGTCGGTCTTGCCGAGCAGGTCGAGCTCGTCCTCGATGGTAAAGCGGTCGCCGCTCAGGTCGACCCGCCGCACCACGAGGCCAATCGGCGCCTCGCGATGCGCATGGATCGTCAGCAGCTTGTCGCCGCCAAGCGGCAGCAGGTTCGAGGCCTGGCCGTGGACGCCCGTCTCGATGGTGCGGAAGCTCTCGCCGCCGTCGTCGGACAGCGCGAGGATGTTGTCGCGATTGGCGGAGGTGGCATTGTCGTAGGCCCAGGCGATCACCGCCACGCGGCCGGGCGACATCTCGCACAGGCGGCATTCCCAGGTCGCGACGTTGGTCTCAGGCGAGCGGTAGAATTCGGACAGCTTGCGCCAGCTGCGGCCCTTGTCGTCGCTGGCGATGACCCAGCCGGCATGGCCCTGCTTGTGCAGATGGAACGGCGCGGTGGCGCCGAGCAGGCGGCCGGAGCTCAGTTCGATGCAGGGGCCGGACAGTTCGAGCGGCTCGCCCTCGACGTCGATGTAGTCCGGCTCGCTCCAGCTGCGGCCGCCATCGGTGGAGAAGCTGACTTTGTTGCGCAGCCGCAGCAGCTCGAAGGTCGTGGGATCGACCACTGGCGTGAGCGGGGTCGGCCGCACGAACACATAGCCGGTCGCGACCAGTGTGCCGTCGCGCAGCAGCAGCGGCTTGAAGCTCTCGGATTCCTCGGGGACCAGCTCCCGGCGCGACAGTCGCTCCGGTGGTGTCCAGTTGCGACCCTCGTCGCGGCTGCGGGTCACATAGGCCCGCGTGTCGGCGGCATCGAAGGCCTGGCCGATGGTGAACAGCGCCACCAACTCGCCGTCGGCCAGTTGCACGATGCCGGGGAAGATCGCCTGTCGGCTCACCAGCAGCGGCGCGTCATTTTGATAGATCGTGAATTCGTCCAGGCACTTCATGGGATGTCCTCTAGGCGAAGGGGTTGGACCAGCGGCGATACTCGCCCGGCGTTTTGCCGCGGCGGGCGCGGAAGGCAGCGCTGAGCGTGGCGGCATGGCGGTAGCCCACCGCCTCGGCGATCTCGGCCAGCGTCTTGTCGGTGCTGACGATTAGCTCCTCGGCGCGGGTCAGGCGCAGTTCGCGCAGGTGCTCGCCGGCCGACATGTGCCAGGCGTCGCGATGCAGCGCGCGCAGGGCGCTTTCGGAAATACCCAGCAGCGCCGCCACGTCGGCCAGCGTTCGCATGCGGTGGAGATTCTGCGCGGCCTGCCGCCACGCCGTGGCGAGGCGACCATCGAGCGTTGCGCTGGCCGCCGGCGCCGCGGGTGCGAAGCCGTCGAGCAGCGTGAGCAGGAGTCGCTTGCGCCGGGCGACTTCGTCCGGCCGGTCGCGACGTGCGAGCTCCATGGCGAGCTTGATCATGTTCTGCAGGTGCAGGGCTTCGCCGCCACGCGGCAACAGCCAGCCTGGACGCTCGTCATCGCTGGCCAGTTCGAAGTGGCAGATGGAGGCCGTGGCGAAGGCGCCCACGGTCGCGCCGCGGAACAGCGTGCCGGGCAGGATCAGCACACCCGCGGGCGCTACGAGGTCGAGGGTCGCATTCTGCTCCGGAAAGTAAATCCGTGCCGTTCCTTCGTGCAGCCAGAACAGATCGTAGAACGGCCATCGCACGGGTCCGATCGGCATGCGGCGGTTCACGCGGCCGAAGCGGTGATCGCCGAGGGTGATGTCGTCTTCCTGTGTGCTAAGCGGCATGGCGCGCGCAAGGCCCCGCATACCCGCGACAATCGGAATTCCTAATCGGCCGCCGTTCAGCGATGGTGACGCCGATGCGACGATGGCGTCTCATGGCGGCCGACCAGAGCGGTCTGCCAAAGGGGAGTGTCCGATGAGCCTTGCCATGAGCGCGCCGAGCGATGCCTCGACGCTGAAACAGGATTTCGACCGCGACGGCTATATCGCCATCCGGCCGTTGTTCGATGCGGCCAAGATGGCCGAGATCAATCGCGAGCTCGATCGCTATCTGCGCGATGCCGTACCCAAGATGAAGGACACAGAGGTCTACTACGAGGACAGGGCCGACCGTACCTCGGTCAAGCAGATGATGTACCTCGAGAAGTACGACGACTATTTCGCCGAACTGCTGCAGTCGGGCGTCGTCTACGACCTCGCCGAGACGGTGCTGGGTGAACGCGCCATTCCGCAGAACATGGAGTACTTCAACAAGCCGCCGGGCATCGGCAAGCAGACCCCGCCGCACCAGGACGGCTACTATTTCAAGATCGCGCCGCCGCAGGCGGTCACCGGCTGGCTGGCGCTGGAGCCGGTCGACGATGAGAATGGTTGCCTCAACTATGTGCGCGGCTCGCATCTGGGCGACGGCTGGCGCCCGCATGGCCGCTCCGAAATCCTCGGCTTTTCGCAAGGCGTGACGAATTTCGGCACGCCGGACGATGTCGCCAACACCGTCACCATGCCGGGTGGTGCGGGGATGATGCTGATGCACCACTGCAAGACGGTGCATTGGGCCAGCCCCAACCGCTCGCCGACGCGTTCGCGCCGGGCCTTGGGCTTCGTGTTCTTTGGCGAAAGCGCCCGGCCGGACGAAGAGGCCAAGCGTGCCTATCAGGCCAAGCTCGACGCCGAGCTGGCGGCGGCCGGCAAGATCTAGAGTCGTCGCACTCATATGAAAGCGGCGGCGCCTCGGGAGTGGCGCCGCCGTGATGCGTGCCGCTGCAGGGTCAGGGCAACGCAAGGATTTTCCCCTTGAGCTTGCGGTAGGGCAGGCGGGGGAGATTGCTGGTGCAGAGGCCGGCGCTGTCCACATTGAAGCTGGCGCGCGCGATCGGCCCATAGGCATCGCGGTGCGAGACGGCGGCCTTCACCACGACATAGGTGGCGTCCTCGGGACGAATGCCCTGCGAATGGAGCTGCCCCAGGTCCATCGGCGGCATCTTGCGGCTAGACAGCAGGATTGTCGCCTGGTCGTTCTCGATCACCGCGCAGGGCCCCATTTCGGCGTGCGTCCCCAGCATCGAGGCGAGATGCGATGTTTTCAGCTCCAGCTCGAAACCGCCGTCCGTGAGGTTGGCGACGCGGCCGGTGAAATGGATGGGCGCGCCGTGATGCGCGTCGGTCTTCCCGCCGATCAGCAGCGAGACGGTGGCGCCCAGGCCCGCCGTCGCACATTGCGCGACCGCCTGAGGGTCGGCGAGGGCGGCGACGATGCCGCGGCGGCCGGTGGCGAGCAGCGGCCCGAGGAGGTCAGTGGCATCGCCGGGCGTGCCGCCGCCAATATTGTCGGCGGGCTCGACCAGCAGGACCGGACCCTTGCCGGGGGGCAGGCGATCGATGGCGGCCAGCACCTCCTCGAGCGCGGCGTCACGCGGATAGCCCTTCGCAACGTGCTGCTCCAGCACGCCGGCGAGCGTTTGCAGATGCGCCATTGCCCGGCCCGACTCGCCGCGCGTCGAGGCGCTGAGGCTGAAGCCGCAATCGGGCACGTCGGCATAGGAATAGCCGGCCATCACGTTGATGTTGATGATCTCCGGATCGGTCGCCTCGATGGCGCGGGCGGCCGCGAGCACGGCGCGCATCGGATCGTCGGCCGAGCCGACGCCGGTGGGCGGCAGGACGTAGCGCGTCGGCAGGTGCACTTGCGCCACGCCCGGCCGGTCCATCAGCTCGCCCAGAATGCGCGCGGCCCGCACCGCCGCATCGTGCGCGTCGCGATGCGGGTTTTCGCGATAGGCGACGGCGACGCTTGAATTGTCGATCAGTTTCCGTGGGATGTTGGCGTGGAGGTCGAGAACGCAGACCACCGGGGTGTCGAGCTTCCGCGCCACCAGCTCCGAGCGGATGTCGGCCAGGATATCGGCTTCCGGGTGGTTGGAGGTCTCGCCGACCATGGCGCCGTGGAGCACGAGGAAGATGCCGTCCAGTCTCCCCGCCTCAGCCTCGAGCACCGGAAAGAAGTGGCGACGGAACAGCGCGATCGCCGTGTCCTCGACGATGCCGCCGGGCATCGCCGCCATCTGGATGGTCGGAACGATATCCCATCCGGCGGTCTCAGCCACGCCGATGAAGCCGGCACTGGGCGAACCATTGCCGCGGTTGCGGGTGATGGCGTCGGCGCCCCTATGCAGGGCCATCGCCTCGAAATCGGCAAGAGCGGTGCGCTGGCTCAGGAAAGTGTGCGTCTCGTGGAACAAACCGCCGAACAGCACACGTTTCGTCATCTCGATCTCCACCCTGTCATGTTACTATGATAACAGGATGCGAAGGTCAAACCGCTCACGCGTCGGTGGCGATCTCCAGCCGGTTCCAGGCGATGTAGCGCGCACCGTCCGGCCGGCAGCTGTAAAAGAAGACGAGCCACGTCCCGTCGCCTGCCGGAGCGAAGGCTGGATAGCCGCACTGGTATTCGCCGGTCAGCTTGGTTGCAAAGGGATCGACCAGTGCCACCGGCTCGCTCCACGCACGGCCACCTGCCGCGCCGACGCGAACCTCGACGCCCGGCTCGATGCTCTTATCGGCGACGAAGCGGCGCGAGCCGAGCAGCAGGTGCCCGCCGGCGGTCCGGACCACGGCCGGCGACATGCCGGAGAAACCCAGCCGCTCGTAGGCGGTCCAGGTCGCGCCGATGTCGGTCGAATAGGCCGCGAACAGCGCCAGTTCCTGGTCGCCATCGACGCCCTGTTGCCGCAGGATCGCCAGCAGCCGCCCGTCGGCCAGTTGGACGACCGACGTCTCGTTGAATCCGTCGGTCGCGTTGTGCGGCCGGAAGTCCGGGTCGTCATGGCGCGAGAAATCGGCGACGCCGTTGTCGGTCCGCCCGGTATCGCCCTCATCCACATACGTCCCGGTGAGGCGCGCGTTCGGATCGAAGGCGATGGTGCTCTTCACCGTCCAGCTACGGCCGCGATCGCGCGAGGCGAGCAGGGCGGACCGCCAGCGCTCGCCGCTGCGATATTGCCCCCAGACCGGCCAGAGCAGTTCGCCATCCGACAGGTCGAGCATGTCGCCATAGACGGCCGGCCGGTGGAAATCGATCGCCACCGGCATCGGCGCCGACCACGTGCGACCGTCGTCGGCCGATTCGATCAGGCGGAGCGTCAGAATGCAGCCCTCGACGCCCTGGCCGGGCTGCCAGGTGACAGCATTGTAGGGCAGCAGCAGCCTGCCATCGTGCAGGCGCGTCAGGCCCAGGGCTCCCAGCGCCGCATCCTCGCCCGGAGCGGCGCGGGCCACGATCTGCGCCTCGTCCCAGCTTCTTGCTCCGTCGGCCGAGCGGCGCACGCCCACCGTTCCGCCGGGCCAGCCGTCCGGCACGGTCGAATAGGCGATCACGATACCCGACGGCGTCACCACGCTGCCGGGGAACATCGACGGCGCGTCCATCGCAACGCCCGAGCCGATGACTCGCAGGGCTGGTCGATTCATCGGTAGCGCTCCCTTGGTCAATGTTATCTTGTTATGAGCATAACAATCTATCTGTCAACGAAGCGAGGTCGTGCGTTAGCGGGCGCGACGCGGCCGACACTGAAGGGCTTGGACTTTGGGGAGGTGATTGGCGCGCCTGGACGTAGAAACCTCGAACCAGTTGTTCGAGGTTCTCGGCCAGTGGAGCGTCACTCTCGAAGAGAATAGTAGGCGATCTGACGGTGGTGGGCCATGCCCAAAACCGTACGCGGGATATGTGGAGTCTCCCGGCCTCGGGGTTTCCCGGCGCGAGGGACAACATCAGGCAATCGTTTCATACGCCGATTTCCAGCGCGTTCAGGATCGCCTCGATGGCAAACTTCACACGCCGTATCGGAAAAACATCAACGACGATTTCGCACTACTTGGATTCGTCGTCTGCGCCGAATGCCAGGCACCTCTGCGTTCGTGTTGGTCCACCGGACGCCACGGCAAGCGGCATCCCTACTACCTCTGTCAGACAGGTGCTTGTGCGAGCTACGGCAAATCCATCAAACGCGATGTGATTGAGGGTGAGTTCGAAACGCTGCTGTCCACGCTAGCGCCAAGCGAGGCGTTGCTCCGAGCGGCTCGCCTCATGCTGAAGGACCTATGGGACCATCGCCTGTCGATCTTTGCGGCACAGACGAAAGCCCTCAGGGCTCGCCTCGCGGACATCGAAAAGGATGTGTCCCAATATCTTGAACGCATCCTCGATGCATCGCTACCGTCAGTGGTGCAGGCGATCGAAGCCCGGATCGGAAAACTGGAAAAGGAGAAGGTTGAGGTAAAGGAAATGATGTCCGTTTCGTCGATGCCTGCTAGCAGCTTCGACGATGTAGCTAGAACCGCTCTGCAATTTCTCGCAAACCCCTTGAATCTCTGGCGTTCTGAGAGATTGGAAGACCGCCGAACGGTCCTGAAACTGGCGTTTCTGGACCGTTTGGAGTACATGCGCGGTGAAGGGTATAGAACCGCTAGTTTGTCTTTGCCCTTCAAGGTCTTAGGTGACCTTAAGAAGGGTAAAAGCGGATTGGCGCGCCCTAGGGGAGTCGAACCCCTCTCTGCACCGTGAAAGGGTGCCGTCCTAACCGATAGACGAAGGGCGCGTCGGGGCCGGTCTATAGAGTCCGAACCACGGGGGTGCAAGCCATAATTCTGGTTTCTCAGCAGCCCGAGAAGGTCACCGGCTTCTTCCAGCCGCGCGGCCGGTCGCGCACGTCGATATGGATGAATGTCCGGCCCGGATAACAGCCGAGGCCGCCCACCAGGCCCTCGCGGTAGGCCGCGGCGATCAGGCTGCGCTTGCTGACGCCGGGGATGAAGATGTCCGCCGCCATGCACTTGGTGTGATAGCTGTTGTCGGCGCCGCCGACGTCGTCATTGTACCAGGGGTCGCGGAAGCCCGAGCTCACCACGACCTGCCGCCCGAATTTCCGCTCGATGGCCGATATGGCAAAGCGCAGCTTGGGGCTGAGGCAGATGGTGTTCACCTTGGAATGCGCCACATACATGCCGAAGCTGGTCTTGTAGGGCGCATAGAGGTTGCGCGGTGCGGTAGCGCAGCCGGCCAACACCGCTACGCAGGCGAGCGCCATCACAAAAAGTCGCATCGATCGCGCTCCGAGGGATTTGCCTCGAAAGCTAATCAAATGCGGTGAAGCGGAGCCTAAGCGGCGTGGTTAGCGGGCCGTTACCGGGTTGCGATCACGGCCTCGATCTCCGCCATGACGGCTGCCGGCAGCGGGCCTTTGTCGAGCGCGCCCAGATTGTCCGTCACCTGCTCGGGCGTGGTGAAGCCGGGGACGGGGAGGGCGATCGGGGCCGCGGCGAGGATCCACCCCAATGCCCCCTGCGCCAGCGTGCGTCCACCAGTCTGCAGGAGGTCGCGTATGGCATCGAGCTGCGCGAGATAGTCGGGGTTGGGCACACCGTGCCTGAAGAAGGTCAGCCAGTCCTCGTCGCTGCCCCGGACATCGTCGCTGCGGATCGCCTGGCCGGGTCGATACTTGCCGGTGAGAAGCCCCATGGCGAGCGGCAGGCGGCTCAGTGACACCAGGCCCTCGCGCTCCGCGATCGCCATCAGTTCGCGCGCCGGTGTGAACACGTTGTAGTCGTTCTCGACCGCCACGAAGCCGGCGCGCCCTGCATGGCGCGCGAGACGCTCCGGATGATCCGTGCTCCAGCCGAAGCCGCCGATCTTGCCCTCGCTGCGCAGCGCCGCCAGCGTGTCGAACACCTCGCTCGCCGCCTCGACCGGATGCTCGTTGATGTGGAGCAGCACGATGTCGAGCTGGTCGCGCTCGAGGCGCCGCAGCGATCCTTCCACCGTCGTGCGGATGGCGGCGGGGGACGCATCCTCGGGAGCCGAGCGGCGAGTGACGGGGTCGCCGAAATAGCCCACCTTGGTGACGATGACGGCATCGTGCTTGCCGCGCAGCGCGCGGCCGAGGATCAGTTCGGCATTGCCGGCACCGTAAGCGGGCGCGGTGTCGAAGACGCGGCAGCCCATCTCGTGGGCCATGCGGAGCGCGGCCTCCGAGCGCGCGTCGTCGACCTCGCCATAGATGGTTGGACTACCGCCCCAGTACACTGCGCCACCCGCCGCCCAGGTCCCGATACCAATGCGGGGCAGCGTTCGTCCGTTCCAGAGCGTGATGGTTGGTTGCGCCATGCGTGGGCCTCCTCCCTGGCGGGAGGACCCTGCCGTGCCGCTTCGCTCGCCCGCTACGGCGTTGTTCGCAACGCGCGTTGCAGAATTGAAACGGGGGCTACCACTTGCCCGTATTGGGCATGGAGAGCCACGGCTCCCTCGGCTCGAGCGTACCGTCCTGGATCAGCTCGACGGAGATTTCGTCCGGTGAACGCACGAAGGCCATGTGGCCGTCGCGTGGTGGACGGTTGATCGTGTAGCCCATGTCCAACAGGTGCTGGCAGAGCGCGTAGATGTCGTCGGTGCGATAGGCGAGGTGGCCGAAGTTGCGTCCACCGGCATAGACCTCGGGGTCCCAGTTGTAGGTGAGTTCGATCTGCGCGTTCTCGTCGCCCGGTGCGGCGAGGAAGACGAGCGTGAAGCGTCCCTTCTCGTTCTCGCTGCGGCGCACCTCCTTGAGGCCGAGGCCATCACAGTAGAAGCGCTTGCTCTGCTCGATGTCGGTGACGCGCACCATGGTGTGGAGATACTTCATCGCCTGGTCCTCTCGCGGGCTCTCGCAATGCGCTGCGCCATCGGCGCAACAGTGCTGTGAATTGGCGCGCAAGGCACCCAATAATTTCGCAACGACTCCTTAACTTTTGCAACTGAATCGGCCAAGGTGAGTCCATTGACTGCGTACCCGGATTTGCGACCGGGCAATGTTCGAAGAGGCGTTGGGGGCATGGCGGCTAAACTTCCGGCCGAAGGGGACAAGCCCGGTGTTCGTCCGCTCGATGGGGTGGACCTGGATTCGACTCCCGCTCTAGATGTCATTGAGATCGCCGGTTCCATCAAGTGGTTCGACGTCGCCAAGGGCTTTGGCTTCATCGTTCCCGACGATGGTCGTTCCGACGTGCTGCTGCATGTCACCTGCCTCCGCCGCGACGGCTACCAGACCGCCTATGAGGGCGCCCGCATCGTCGTCGAGGCGCTCAACCGGCCGGGTGGGCTGCAGGCGTTCCGCATCCTATCGATGGATGAATCGACGGCGCGTCATCCGGCGCAGATGCCCGCCCCGCGCACCCATGTCACGGTCGAGCCGACCAGCAAGCTCGAGCGTCTCGAAGTGAAGTGGTTCAACCGCATCCGCGGCTTTGGCTTCCTGTCGGCGGGCGAGGGCGCGCCCGACATTTTCGTGCACATGGAGACGTTGCGCCGCTTCGGCATCACCGAGCTGCGGCCGGGCCAGTATGTGCTCGTCCGCTACGGCAACGGCCCCAAGGGCCTGATGGTCGCCGAGATCCGCCCCGATGGTTGGGGCGAGGCGCCGTCCTCCCACTAAGCCGCTCATTTCCATGCGCTTTTCTGCCATTACGAGATCGGCCTTCCTGGCCGTCCGACTGGGCTTTTGCGCCCTCGCCCTGGTGCTTCTCACCGCCTGCTCGCATGCCGAGAGCCGTCTCGTGCTGCACACCGCCAAGGGCGACTTCGCCTTCACCGTCGAGATCGCTGACGACGGGGCTGAGCGGGCGCAGGGGCTGATGTTCCGCGACCACCTCGCGCCTGACGCTGGAATGCTGTTCGACTACGGCACCGAGCAACTTGCCTCCTTCTGGATGCAGAACACGCTGATCCCGCTCGACATGATCTTCATCGGCGCCGACGGGGTGGTGAAGAACATCCATGTCAATGCGCGGCCGCTCGACACCACCTCGATCCCGTCGGGTGTTCCCATCCGCTTCGTGCTCGAGATTCCAGGCGGCCGGTCCACCGAGATCGGCCTCAAGGTCGGCGACACGATGGAGCATCCGCGGGTCGGGCAGGGCAGCTAGGCAGCGGGGCCGCCGCCTCCCATTTCGGAGATGCGCGGGCCTAGAGGCGGTCGAGCACCATCACGTGGAAGACTGCCCACAGGTGGCAGATGGATCCGGCGACCACGAACACGTGCCACAGCACGTTCTGGAACTTGAGCCGGTCCCACAGGTGGAAGACGATGCCTACCGAGTAGGTGATGCCGCCGGCAATCACCAGCCAGAAGCTGGGGGGCGGCAGCACGGTCGCCAGCGTCTGGAACACGAGAACGCCACTCCAGCCAATCGCAAGGTAAAGGATGATCGCGAGGCGACCGAACCGCTCGGGGACGATCAGCTTGAGCGCCACGCCGACAAGGGCGGCGCTCCACACCAGCACGGTGAGCAGATTGGCCGCCGGGGTTCCGCCCAGGACGGCGAGGAAGGGCGTGTAGGTGCCGGCGATGAACAGGAAGATTGCCGCCTGGTCGAGCCGCGCCATCAGCTTCTTGAAGCCTGAGATCGGCGCGAGGTTGAAGGCGAGCGACACGCCAAGCACCGTCAGCAGCGTCACCAGATAGACGATGATTGCCGGCAGTTCGGGCCGCGCCGTGCCGATTGCCGCGAACACAATCATCACCGTGCCCAGCCCGAGCGCGAAGAGGATGCCGACGCCGTGCACGACGCCATCGGCGATCAGTTCGGCGAGGGAGAAGCGGCGGCTCGGGTGCCACCAGGCGCGGACGGTGCTGACGAGTGTTTCCATGGTGCCTCCCCTTAGCACGATAGACCCGACCGATTGATGGCGCCTGAATCGCCGCAGCGTCCGGACAGCTTGACGCGTAACCGATTTGTTACGAGTATGTGTAACCGATTTGTTACGGATTAGTCCCGTGCTGCCGTCCGACCAGTTTGCCGCCCTTGCCGACGAGACGCGCTGCGCGTTGATCGACCTGTTGCGCGAGCGGCCGCGCGCCGTGCACGAGCTTGCGGCGGCGTTCGCCATCAGTCGGCCGGCCATTTCGCGGCACCTGAGGGTGCTCAAGGAGGCGGGGCTGATCGGCGAGGAGCGCGATGGGCGCGAGAACGTCTATTCCCTCAAGCGCCACCGCCTGCGGCAGCTCAGCACGTGGCTCGAGCAGTTCGGGCCGGCGAGGAAGGTGACCGAGAAGCCGCCGGAGGAGGCCCAGGCCGAGTTCGACCTGTGAGGCGGGGCTATATGGCGGCGGGCCGCAGGTCCAGCCGCCACACATTGTGCGGCGACCACACGCCCGCAGGATACTCCGTGTCCTCGACGCCCAGCAACTCGAAGCCGAGCTTGCGGCAGATGCCGTTGGAGCCTGGATTGTCGGGCGTGGGGAAGGCAAAGACGTAGCGGTGCCGCGCCAGCGGCCGCAGGCGGTCGAGCAGCGCCCGCGCCGCCGCGACACCGAGCCCGCGCCCATGATGTGCCGGCAGCACCTCCCAGCCCGTTTCGTAGGCCGGAGCCCCGTCGCGCTCCGTCTCCCAGTAGCAGATCGAGCCGACGATCTCGCCGTCCGCCGCGATCCGCAGCATCTCGGTCTCGCCCGGCCGGTGATAGGTCAGGTAGCGGCCCTGTCGCTCGGCGAGCTTGGCCTCCGTCTCCACGCCACCCAGATGCTGCTTCTGTTCCGGCGTATTCATCGCCCGGAGCAGGCCGAGGCCGGCGTCGTCCCAGGGGAGGAGGGTGAGTATCGGAATGGCAGGTCTCTCGAATTTGGCGACCCCGGCAGGAATCGAACCTGCAACCAACAGCTTAGAAGGCTGCTGCTCTATCCATTGAGCTACGGGGCCGTGGTCCCTGCATGTAGCCGATGACGCGGCCCGTGTCAGCCTCGGCCGGGCGCCGCCGTGCTTTCGCGCACCACCAGTTCGGACTGGAGCAGCACGCGGATCGGTTCGGACGAGGGCACTGTCCGCTCGAGGATATTGATCAGCGTTTCCACCGCGATCCGGCCGATTTCCTCGCGCGGCTGGCGCATGGTGGTGAGGGCAGGGGAGTAGTTCTCGGAGATCGAGATGTCGTCAAAGCCGATCACCGAGATGTCGCGCGGGCATTCGATTCCGGCCTTTCGGAGGGCGGCGATCAGCCCGATCCCCATCTCGTCATTGCCGGCGAAGACCGCTGTCGGCATCTCCTTGAGGTTCCTGAAATATCCGGCGGCGGCGCGCCCGCCCGCCATGGTGTAGTCGCCGGCAAAGATCCAGTCCTCGCGGGTTTCCAGGCGCTGCTCGAACATGGCCTTGCGGAAACCCACGAGCCGCTCGTTGGGGAAGGTGTTGCGCGACGGGCCGCTGATATGGCCGATCCGGCGGTGGCCGAGGGCGTGCAGGTGCGCCACGGCCCGCTCGGCCGCCTGCAGATTGTCGGTGATCACCGAATTGATCTGCGGGTCGGGCAGTTCGTCATAGGCCGCCACCAGTGGCATCTGCGTGTTGGCCCCCGTGATCGCGTGAAGCTTGCGGGTGTCGAGGAAGCCATCGAACAGCAGCAGACCGTCGGCGCGGTTGGACTGGTAGTAGTCCGAGAGCCACTTCGCCGGATCGTCGCCGAGCCGCCCGGTGACCAGCACGCCATAACCGCGCGAGGCCGCCGTGGTCACGACCGCATCGAGGATGGTGGAGTAGAACGGATTGCCGATCCCGGGCATCGCGGTCAGGATCGTCTTGGCCCGCTGCATGCGCAGCGTCCGCGCCGCCTGGTTGATCGTGTAGCCGGTGTCGCGCACCGCCTTGGTGACGCGGTCGCGTGTCGATTCCGATACCCTTTCGGGCGAACTCAAAACGCGGCTGACCGTGGCGGCGGATACCTGGGCGTGACGCGCGACGTCCTGGATGGTGGGGGGTTTCTTGGGTGCGTCCATACCGGACAGCGGCCCTCTTCGCTGCCTCTGTGCTGCTTAGGTAATTGGAACTTGACAGCGGTGCAAGAAGTGTCTGGGAGTGTTGTAATCGATTGCACCGGTGCGTAGGAGCGCCCGTGCAAGCGCTGTTGCGTCGCCTCCTGGTCGGCGCCCGGGGAGTAGAGGGGCCACACCATGATCAAGTCTTCGGTCGCCGCCGGCGTCGCGGTCGCGCTGATGCTGGGTGTGCCGGCTCATGCCGCTGACATCGATGTCACGCACTGGTGGGGGGCGGGCAGCGACAAGGCGGCCGTGGCCGAGCTCGCCCGGGCGTTCGATGCCACCGGCAATCGCTGGGTCGACGACGCTGTCGGCGCATCCTTCGGCGAAGCGTATGGCGTCATTCTCTCGCGCATCCTCAGCGGCAAACCGATGGGCGCGACGCTGTTCGTGTCGGGCAAGGATGCCGGCGACCTCGTGGCCGCCGGGCTGATGCTCGATCTCACCGAGCTTGCCGCGCAGGAGGACTGGCGCGCGAGCGTCAACCCGCAACTGCTCGATCCATGCACCTTCGGCGGCAAGGTCTTTTGCCTGCCGGTCAGCCTGCATACGCGCGATTGGATGTGGATCAACCGCCACGTCTACGAGAGCAACGGCCTCGCCGTGCCGGCGAACTGGAACGAGTTCCTCGCCACCGCGCCGCAGCTCCAGGCCAAAGGGATCGCCCCCCTGGCGATGGCCAGCGGCTGGCCCACCGCGTCTGCTCTCGGTGCGATCGAACTTGCCGTGCTTGGCCGCGAAACTTACGTCAGGATACGCAAGGACCGCGACATCGCCCTTGCCGCCGGTCCCGAGGGGCGTCGGGCGTGGGAAGCGCTGGACGCCGCCCGCAAGCTCGTCGATCTGGCCGGCAGCGCTCCGCAGTGGCAGGATGCTGTGGCGCAGGTCGCACGCGGCGAGGCCGCCGCGAGCATCATGGGTGATGTGGCTGGTGGCGAGCTTGTCGCGGCCGGCCTCGCGCCCGGCAGCGATTTCGACTGCCTGCCTGGCCTCGGCCTCGCGCCGGTGCTCGAGACAGGCGGCGACTTCTTCTTCTTTCCCTCGAACGTCGATCCGGAAGTCACCAAGGCCCAGCTCGTTCTCGCCTCGACCCTGCTCAAGGCCGAGACGCAGCTCGCCTTCAACCTCAAGCGGGGTGCGCTGCCGGTCCGCTCGGACGTCGATGTCGCCGCGGCAAATGACTGCGTGAAGCAGGGGCTCGACATCCTCGGGGCGGGGGCTCCGCTGCCGCCTGCGTCGCAGATGCTCGACGCGGACTCGCTCGCCCTGATCGCCGATTTGCAGGGCGCTTTCTTCGCCGATTCCACCATCACGATCGAACAGGCCCAGGCCCGTTTCGTCGAGATCATCAAGAACGCTCCACCACTCTGACACCTGGGGGTGTGCGTCACCGGTTCCCTTTAATCCTGCGGCAATCCCATCGATAACTCCGCGACCCGCCCGGCCGTAGGCCTGGCGAGCGCACATCCTAGAAAGAGACCTCAATGGACTATTCCTACCAGCTCTACAGCGCGCGTAACGAGAAGTCGCTCGACGACACGCTGAAGACCCTGAAGCAGCTTGGCTATGCCCAGGTTGAAGGCTGGGGCGGCCAGTTCGCCGATCCCGCCGCGCTTGCCCGGAGCCTCAAGGACGCCGGCCTTGTCATGCCGACCGCGCATATGGGCTATCAGCAGCTCGAGGACACCGATGCTGCGCTCAAAATCGTCGATACCGTCGGCATCCAGACCGTCTACTGCCCGGCACCGCCTTCGTCCGACTACCGCGAAGGCACGGGCAACTGGCAGGAGCTGGCCGATGGTCTCGCCCGGATCGGTGCGGCGTTCAAGAGGGCCGGCAAGGGCTTCGGCTACCACAATCACCACTGGGAGTTCGGCAAGCTGGACAGCGGCAAGACCCCGATCGAGCTCATCATCGCGTCGCCCGACGTGCAGTGGGAAATGGACCTCGCCTGGGTGGTGAAGGCCGGCGAAGATCCGATCGCCTGGATGGACCGCTACGGCAGCCGCATCACAGCAATCCACGTCAAGGATATCGCGCCCGCGGGCCAGAAGGCCGACGAGGACGGCTGGGCCGATGTCGGCACCGGCACGCTCGACTGGAAGCAGCTCATCGCCGACGCCAAGGCCAAGACGAAGGCTGCCTATTTCGTGATGGAGCACGACAAGCCGAGCGATGCGATCCGCTTCGCGCGCACCTCCATCAGCACCGTCAAGCAGTGGGGCTGATCATGGCAAAGACCTATGGCGTCGGCATCATGGGTGCCGGCAACATCTCCTCGGCCTATCTGCGCCTGGCGCCGCTGTTCAAAGGCATCGAGGTCCGCGGTGTCGCAGATATCGTGCCGGCGGCGGCCAGGGCGCGGGGCGCCGAGTTCGGCGTTGCGGCCATGACGCCCGACGAGATGCTCAAGAGCTCCGAGATCGATGTCGTGGTGAACCTGACGGTTCCCGCGACGCATTATCGGGTGTCGATGGACGCGGTCTCGGCCGGCAAGCACGCCTATTCCGAAAAGCCGTTCGTGCTGTCGGTCAAGGAGGGCAAGGCGCTCAAGCGGGAAGCCGACAAGCGCGGCCTCTATGTCGGCTCGGCGCCCGATACGTTCCTGGGCGGCGCCCACCAGCAGGTCCGCGACATCATCGACAGCAAGCAGCTCGGCAAGGTCACGCATGGCACGACCCATGTGATGAGCCGCGGCATGGAGCACTGGCACCCCAATCCGGACTTCTTCTTTCAGCCCGGCGGCGGTCCGATCCTCGACCTCGGTCCGTACTACATCTCGGACCTCGTCCATCTGCTCGGCCCGGTGGCGCGGGTCACCGCGTTCACCAACAGCGCCAAATCCCACCGCACAGTGACGACGCCGAACGTCGCGATGACCGGCAAGAAGATCAAGGTGGGCACTCCCACCACGATCCACGGCATCCTCGAGTTCGAGTCCGGCGCCATCATCACGGTGGGCGCGAGCTGGGACGTGTTCAGCCACGGACACCACAATATCGAGCTTTACGGCACCGACGGCTCGGTCTTCGTGCCCGATCCGAACTTCTTCGGCGGCGACGTGTTCGTCACCGACCAGACCGGCTCGCGCAACAAAGTGGAGCCGTGGGACCACCCGTTCGGCAAGGCCAACCAGACCGGCGGCGACGGCGTGCCGCGCGCCAATTACCGTACGGCGGGCCTCGCCGACATGATCCAGTCGATCGACAAGAAGCGGGCCGCCCGCTGCGGCCTCGACCTGGCGCTGCATGTCGTCGAAGTGATGACGAGCCTGCTCAAGGCCGGTGAAACCGGCAAGGTCGTCACCCTCACCACCACCTGCGAACGTCCCAAGGCGCTGAAGCCCAAGGACGCGCTGGCGCTGCTAAAGTAGCGCCACAGCCGAAACGGGAAGGGAGCATCCCCGCTCTCTTCCTGTTCCGGACCGACGAGCGGCTCCGTCCATCGCTTGACGATAAATAGGAATCCTATTTATTATCCCGGGCATGGAAACGCCTACGTCGCCGACACCGCTTCCCGACCGCCTGCGCGAAGGGCTCGCGCGCATCGCCGCGGTGATGCGGTCGGATGACTGGCGCCGGGCGCAGGAGCTCGGTGTGAACCCAACGCAGCTGGCGGTCCTGCAGTGCCTCGAGGGGCGCCGCGACGGCATGCGCGTCGGCGATATCGCATCGGTGCTCGGCGTATCGCAGCCGACCGCCACCGACTCCATCGCCACGCTTGTGGCAAAGCAGCTCGTCGAAAAGCGAATCGACAGTGGCGACGGCCGGTCCGTACGCGTCTTTCTCACGCCCACAGGGCAGGCAGCCACGCAGGCGCCGAGCGCCACTCCGGGCGCGGCTGAGGCGGTGCTGCAGGCGCTGCCCGGCGACGACCAGGAGCAGATGCTTGACCTGCTGGTCGATCTGATCCGGCGCCTCCAGGAACGTGGTGCCATCCCCATTCAGCGCATGTGCGCCAGTTGCCGGCACTTCCGGCCCTGTGCCCATGCCGATGCGGCCCGTCCGCATCACTGTGCCTTCGTCGACGCGGCCTTTGGTCAGCAGGATTTGCGCATCGAATGCCGCGATCACGAAGCCGCCGATCCGGCAACCCGGACTGCCATCTGGGCTGCCTTTGACAGGGATCGGCCTCCCATCCTCCAGGCACCCTAGAAAGGAAGAAACCTCCATGCCCAGACCTGTTCTGCCTGCCGCGATCGCGATCGCGGCCATGATGCTTGTCGTCCCGGCGTCGGCGCATTCCATAACCGCCGCGCCCAGTGACGCCATCCACGCCTCGTTCGACATCATCGAGACCAACATCGTCAGCAAAGGCGACACCGCCATCTTCACCACCCGCGTACGTGGCGAGGCCGGAGCGGAGAAGCCGGCTGCCACCGGCAAGTTCGAGGGCGCCGGGGTCTACGCCTATGTCTGGCCGACGAGCCTCGACAGCGGCGATATCGGGTTCGAGGCGAAGCAGGGGATCGTCGCCCTCGCGGTCACCTTCCATCCCGATTTCGACGACGCCGCCAATGGCGGCGCGAACCGGGACGTCTGGCATCCGCACTGGGTCGTCCTCAGCGAGGACGCCGCGTGCCCCGGCGGTCTCAAGGTGAACGACATCCCCGAGGGGACGACGCCCAAGGTGCCGCCGACCTGGCCCGGCGTGCCGCTCCTGATCGACAGCCCGGACTATCCGACGGCGCTCAGCGGAGACACCGTCGAGGTGTCGATCCCGATCAAGTTCATCGGCGCCATTGCCGATGCATCGTTCGACGGCGTCACCGCCGGCCTCAGGATCAACGCCAACCTGCACGCGCCGCTGCTGTGCGTCGACAACGTCTTCAAGGTGGCGTCGGGCGATCTGAGCCTGCCGGGTAAAGTCGCGCCGGCCCAGTAACACGGTCAGGCTGCCGGTTCGTCGACTGCCATCGACGAACCGGCGGTTCCAACCCTCCAGGCAAGTGAAGAGAAGAAACGCCGCAGAAATACCCCTGCCGGCGTCCGCAGCGCAACCGCCCGGCATAAAGCCGCGCGCCACCTGCCGCCGGACCGGGATAGAACATGGTTCTCCCGGCGACGCGCGCTTGACAGTTCTGCCTCGTCTGGCAAGTGTCGCCCCGAAAACGTTCACGTGCATCAGGAACCGGCGGTAACCCCGGCGGCCAACGGAGTAGCATCAATGCGCACATTGAAGGGGCCGGCGATCTTCCTCGCCCAGTTCGCGGGCGACAAAGCGCCGTTCGACACCCTCGACAACATCTGCGAATGGGCGGCGGGGCTGGGCTACAAGGGTATCCAGATCCCCACCTGGGTGTCGTCCTTCATCGACCTCGAGAAGGCCGCCAAGTCCAAGACCTATGCCGATGAGCTCAAGGGCCGCGTCGCCGCGCATGGGCTTGAGATCACCGAACTGTCGACGCATCTGCAGGGCCAGCTCGTCGCCGTCCATCCGGCCTATGACAAGCAGTTCGACGGCTTCGCGCCCAAGGAAGTGCACGGCAATCCCAAGGCCCGCCAGAAATGGGCGGTGCAGACCCTCAAGAACGCCGCCAAGGCGTCAAAGAACCTCGGCCTCAAGGCTCATGCGACCTTTTCGGGCGCGCTGGCCTGGCCCTATCTCTATCCGTGGCCGCAGCGTCCTGCCGGTCTTGTCGAGGAGGCTTTCGACGAGTTGGCCAAGCGCTGGCTGCCCATTCTCGACGAGTTCGACAAGGCCGGCGTCGATGTCGCCTACGAGATCCATCCGGGCGAGGATCTGCACGACGGCGAGACGTTCGAGATGTTCCTCGAGCGGGTGAACAACCATCCGCGCGCCAACATTCTCTACGATCCCAGCCACTTCGTGCTGCAGCAGCTCAACTATCTCGACTACATCGACATCTACCATGAGCGCATCAAGGCCTTCCACGTGAAGGACGCCGAGTTCAATCCCACCGGCAAGCAGGGCGTCTATGGCGGATACCAGGGCTGGACCAAGCGGGCAGGGCGCTTCCGCTCCACGGGCGACGGCCAGGTCGACTTCCCGTCGATCTTCGCCAAGCTCGCCCAGTACGATTTCGAGGGCTGGGCGGTGCTGGAATGGGAATGCGCGCTCAAGCATCCCGAGCAGGGGGCGGCCGAAGGCGCACCGCTCATCGACAGCTACATCATCCGCGTGACCGAGAAGGCGTTCGACGATTTCGCCGCCGCCGGCACCGATCGCGCAGCCAATCGCAAGATGCTCGGGCTCTAGGAGGCGGACATGGCGGAGAACGGCGCACGGCGCATTCGTTTGGGTATGGTTGGCGGCGGCACCGGCGCCTTTATCGGCTATGTGCACCGCGTCGCGGCGCGCCTCGACGGGGACTATGAGCTCGTCGCCGGCGCGCTGTCCTCGCGGCCGGAGGTCGCCCGGGAGTCGGGCAAGAACCTCGGTCTCGCGCCCGACCGCGTCTACACCTCCTACGAGGAGATGGCCAAGAAAGAGGCGGCGCGGCCGGACGGCATCGAGGCCGTCTCGATCGTCACGCCCAACAACGTCCATTACGGCCCCGCCAAGGCCTTCCTCGAAGCCGGCATCCACGTCATCTGCGACAAGCCGCTGACCGCGACGCTCGAGGACGCCCGCAAGCTCGCCGCGATCAAGCCGGCCAAGGGCGCCAAGTTCCTCCTCACCCACAATTACACCGGCTATCCGCTCGTGCGTCAGGCGCGTGAGCTGGTGAAGTCGGGGGCGCTGGGCAAGATCCGCGTCGTCCAGGTCGAGTATCCGCAGGACTGGCTGTCGGCTCCCGCCGACCCCGGCAACAAGCAGGCCGCCTGGCGCACCGATCCCAAGCGCTCGGGGGCCGGCGGCGCCATCGGCGACATCGGCACGCATGCCTACAACCTCGCCCGCTTCGTCACCGGCCTCAAGACCGACGCCGTCAGCGCGGACCTCCAGTCCTTCGTCAAGGGCCGCAAGGTCGACGACAACGTCCATATCCTGCTCCGCTTCGTCGGCGGCGCGCGCGGCATGCTGTGGGCCAGCCAGGTGGCGCCCGGCAATGAGAACGGCCTCCAGCTGCGTGTCTATGGCGAGAAGGCGGGCCTCAACTGGCGCCAGGACAACCCCAACCAGATGTGGTTCACCGAGCTGGGAAAGCCGGCGCAGCTGCTGACCCGCGGCGGCGCCATCAGCCAGCCGCCGGCTGCGTCGATGAACGTGCGCATCCCGGGCGGCCACCCCGAGGGCTACCTCGAGGCCTTCGCCACGCTCTACAGTCAGTTCGCCGAGGTCATCCGCGGCACCGGCAAGGCCTATGTGCCGCTGCTGCCGTCCCTGGCGGACGGGGTCGAAGGCGTCGAGTTCATCACCGCCTCGATCAAGTCGAGCAAGGCCGACGGGAAATGGACCAAGCTCAGCGAGGTCTAGGCCAGCCGCCCCGCCAGCTCGTCCAGCTTCTGGATCAGCCCCTGCATTTCCGCTTTCAGCTTCCGCTTGTCGGTGGCTGAAAGCGGCGCCTTGGCGCGCGGCCCGGTGTTGACCGTGATCTCCTCCTCGAGCGAAGCGATATCGCGGTGGAGGCGCGTGAGTTCGGAAGCAACGGACATTGACGGCCTGACCTACTGGATGCGGGTCACCGTGTAGCCCGCCTGTTCGAGCAGGTCGAGAACGCTTCCGTCTCCCACGAGGTGCGCCGCACCCACCACGATCAGGTTCTCGCGATTCTCGGCAAGCAGCCGCTCGATCGCGGGCATCCAGTTGCGGTTGCGCTGATAGAGCAGCGCCTCGATGGCGGCCTGCTCCGCCTCGCTCTTTGGCGCGATCAGTGCCTCGATGCCGGCGACGTCGCCGCTGGTCCAGGCCGCGATCATCTCGTCGAGCCCCGCGGCATTGCTGACCTCGTCGAGCAGCGAAAACAGCCCCTCGATCTGCTCATCAAGCGTGCCGGAGGCGAGCAGGTCGAACTGCTCGCCCGGCGTCTCGAAGAACGCCTTGTGGTCGGGATCGAGGTCCCATTGCAGGTTCCACTCGACGCCGGTGTCGAATTGATAGTCGCCGGCGCCCGAATCTCCGCCGGACAGTTGCAGTCCGGCAAGCTGCATGGACAGCAGCCACGGCGGCATCACCGTTGCCTGCTCGAGCGTCATCCCCAGCGGTTCGATCGCCACCCGGAGCCGCTCGCGCTGTTCGGCCGTGAGCAGGTCGAGCCAGGGCGCCGCCGCCGTCTGGAACATCGCGAAGGTCATCTTGACGGTCAGCGCGAGCATGCCGCGCGGGCCGACGTCGGTCTCGAAGTAGACCTGCTCGGATTTGGCCACGGCCGCATCGAGCGCCGGCGTGCGCCATTCGAGCGCCCGCGGCAGCACATGGACCGAGCCGAACAGCACGACGCGGCTGTCGGCGTCGCGCGCCTCCCACATCGCGGGGTCGGCGTGAACCGGCGCCGTGAGTGCGAGCAGGGCAAGGAGCGGTGCGAGAAGGGCCTTCATGCGGCGAAGGCTAGTCCGGCCAGAATGAACGGATTGTGACTCAGTGCGTCCAGGGCGTCTTGCGATCGAAGCGGAAATTGTCCGGATAGCTGGAGCGCTTGGGCGTCGAGGAATGAGGCGGCTGCACGGAGTAGGGGATGCCGTTGGTGCGGGCGTAGCTCTCGGCTTCGTCCAGCGTATCGAAGCTCAGCCGCACCTGGACCTGGGTGTCGGTGGTCGCCGTGTAGCCCATCAGCGGTTCGATCTGCTTGGCCGTGGCCTGCTCGTGCGCCAGCACCCATTTTTTCGATTTGCCGCGGCCCGACTGCATGGCGTTGGGGGCGGGGCGGTAAATGCGTGCAGTCATCGAGTGGCCTCTGAAAGTGGTCGGGGCAAAGTGATTCGAACACTCGACCCCCGGTTCCCAAAACCGGTGCTCTACCAGGCTGAGCTATACCCCGAATTCCGCCTTGATCCGTTACCGGAGCGGGCCCAAAAGGGCAATATGGTCGATCTCTCAAGACGCTGGCCGCTGGGGCTCGGCGAGAAACGCTGGTGGCTCGCGCCCGTTGCGATGCTGGCCGGGCTCGCCGCTGTCGTCGCCTTCGATCGTCCGCTCTCGCTGTGGGCGCACGGCTGGCCCGAAGGCGTGCGCAGCGTCCTGGAGCAGTTCACCCGCTACGGCGAATCGGACTGGATCCTGATCCCGGCGGCCATCCTGTTTGTGCTGACGGCGGTCGTTGCATTCTTCGTCCGCTGGCCGCTGATGCGGACGCTGCTGTGGCAGTTCACGACGATCTACGGCTTCATCTTCGCCGGCGTGGGGCTGCCGAGCCTCGTTGCGACGCTGGCGAAACGGGCCATCGGCCGCGGGCGACCCATGCATTTCGACCAGCACGGCACTCTGAGCTTTTCGCCCAACTGGCTCGACTGGACATTCCAGAGCTTTCCCTCCGGACATGCCACCACCGCCTTCGCGCTTGCCGCGGTGATCGGCTTCATCTCGCCGCGCTGGTTCTATCCCGGGCTGGTCTTCGCGGTCGCCATCGGCGTCTCGCGCGTGGCGCTCGGCGTGCACTATCCGAGCGACGTCGTCGGCGGAGCGATCCTCGGCGTGCTCGGTGCCTATCTCGTCAGGCTGCTCTTTGCGGCTCGCCGCTGGGGCTTCGAGAGCACCCCGACCGGGGCCATCCAGGGCCGCGCCTTCTCGTCACTGCGCCGCTACCTTGTGCTCAAGCGGCGCGATATCGCTCCAGCGCCGCAGCCAGGTCGCCCTTGAGGTCATCGGGTCCTTCGAGGCCGGTATGGATGCGCAGCATCGGTCCGGGCTCATCCCATGCAACAGCGCTGCGCGCCTTGCCTGGAGTGATGGGCAGGCACAGGCTCTCATAGCCGCCCCAAGACCAGCCCATGCCGAACAGCTCGAAGCCATCCACCATGGCGGCCAGCGCGGCACGCGGCTTGGGCTCGAGCAGGATCGAGAATACGCTGCCCGCTCCGCGGAAGTCGCGTTTGAACAGCGCATGGTCCGGATGGCTGGGCAGGGCGGGATGGATCACTCGACGCACGCCGGGCTGTCCCTCGAGCCAGGCCGCCAGCTCCGTCGAGCGTGCGCTGTGCTCGCGCATGCGGAGCGCGAGGGTACGGAGTCCCCGAGCAGCGAGGAAGCAATCGTCGGGCGAGGCGCACAGGCCAAGCCGCAGATGGGTGTCCTTGAGCTGCCTGAACCATTTCTCGTTCGCCGAGGCCGTGCCGAACATCGTGTCGGAGTGGCCCACGAACATCTTGGTGCCGGCGTGGACGACAATGTCGGCGCCCAGCGCCAGCGGATTGTGGAAGATCGGCGTTGCCCAAGAATTGTCGACGATGACCGCAATGCCGCGCGCCTCAGCGAGGGCGACGATCGCCGCCAAGTCTTGTATTTCGAAGGTCAGAGAGCCCGGGCTCTCGACAAAGATCGCGCGCGTCTTGTCGGTGAGCAGTCTCTCCAGTGACGCGCCGGCGCGCGGGTCGAAGTATCGCACGCTGATTCCCATCCGCGTCAGAACGCCGTCCGAGACGCGGCGCGTGGGCTGGTAGGCGCTGTCGGTGATGAGGACGTCGTCGCCGCTGCCCAGCACGGTCATCAGTGCCAGGGAAATCGCCGCGAGGCCCGACGGCGCCAGCACCGTACCGGCCGCTCCTTCGAGCTCGCTGATGCACTCTTCGACGGCGGCGGATGAGGGGTTGCCAGTGCGGCCGTAGTCGAAGCGGGGTTCGGTGCTCTCGAGTGAATCGAGCGTGGGGAATACAATCGTCGAGCCCCGGTAGACGGGCGTGTTAACGTAACCCCAATGCTTCTCCGGATGGCGGCCAGTGTGCGTGACGATTGTCTCGAGGCTTTGCGCCTTCTTGTTGCTGTTTGTTTCAGCCATACCCGTATGCACCCTGCCTAAGAAATCCGCAGAACCGTCGATCTGATCGAAAGACCGTCAGCGTTACTGCCACAATCCCGTCACAACGCTTGACGCAATCGTCAATTGCCGCTTCGATGACTACCAGCATCACTGCCTGCACGAAAGGCAGTGGTTCCGCCGGCGCCTCGGGAGACGTTGCCGGCCAACAGGGTCAGGAAACAAGGGCAAACCATGTCAAAGAAACTTCTAACTGTACTCCTCGCCGCAGGTCTGGGGCTTGCGTCGGGTGCGGCGCTTGCACAAACGGCTGCCTCGCCCACGCTCGATGCGATCAAAGCCAAGGGCTTTGTGCAGTGCGGCGTGACCGGCGGCGTGCCGGGCTTCTCGGCGCCGGACGCCAACAACGTCTGGACCGGTATCGAAGTCGATTTCTGCCGTGCTCTTGCCTCGGCAATCTTCAATGATCCCACCGCTGTTCGTTACACCTCGCTCACCAGCCAGGAGCGCTTCACCGCGCTGAGCGCCGGTGAGATCGATGTTCTCTCGCGTACCACCACCTGGACCATGAGCCGCGATACCCAGCTGGGCATCAGCTTCGTGGGCACCATGTTCTATGACGGCCAGGGCTTCATGGTCCGCAAGGCCGACGGCATCAACTCTGCGACCGAGCTGTCGGGCGCGGCGATCTGCATCGAGTCCGGTACCACCACCGAGCTCAATGCGGCCGACTACTTCGCCGCCAACAACATGGAGTTCAACACCGTCGTGTTCGTCGACCAGGACGAAGTCGTGAAGGCCTACGAAGACGGCCGTTGCGACGTGTACACCACGGACTCCTCGGCGCTCGCCGCCGAGCGCAGCAAGTTCGCCGTGCCCGCCGACCACATCATCCTGCCCGAGATCATCTCCAAGGAGCCTCTCGGCCCGGTGGTGCGCGCTGGCGATACCGGCTGGTTCAACATTGCCCGCTGGACTTACTTCGCCCTGCTCGAAGCTGAAGAGCTCGGCGTGACCAGCGCCAATGTCGACGAAATGCTCGGCTCCGACAACCCGGCCATCAAGCGCCTGCTCGGCGTTGAAGGCGAGTTCGGCGCTCCGCTCGGCCTCACCAACGACTGGGCTTACCGGATCGTCAAGCACGTGGGCAACTACGCCGAGACCTACGAGCGCAACGTCGGCCCGAACACGCCGATCGGCCTCGCTCGCGGCCTGAACGCGCTGTGGAGGGATGGCGGCATCCAGTACGCACCGCCGATCCGCTAAGACCAACATCGCCCGGCGCCGCACGGCGCCGGGCATTCCTTTTGGGCCGTCAGCAGGGCTGTCGGCTCGGTGCAAGGGACCGGGCAGGGGACCTATCAATGGCTGCAGTGGATACGGCCCGTTCGGAGCCGTCCCGCGGATTCTTTCTCAACGATCCCGTCGTTCGTGGCGTCATCTATCAGATCGTCACCGCGGTTCTCGTTGTCGGCTTCGCTATCTGGATCATCGGCAACACGGCGGGCAATCTCGCCGCGCAGAACAAGACGACTGGTTTCGACTTCCTCTGGCGTACGGCCGGGTTCGACATCAGCTTCTCGCTTCTGCCGTGGAGCCGCTCGTCCTACTATTGGGAAGCCTTCCTCGTCGGCATCACCAACACGCTGCTGGTGGCCTTCATCGGCATCGTGCTCGCCACGATCCTCGGCTTTACGCTGGGCATCGCGCGCCTGTCGTCGAACTTCATCATTTCGCGGCTCGCGACGATCTATATCGAGACGATCCGCAACATCCCGCTGCTGCTGCAGCTCTTCTTCTGGTACTTCGCCGTCCTCAAGGCGATGCCGGCCGTGCGCGAATCGATCGCGCTGCCCTTCGACATGTTCATCAACCAGCGCGGCATCTTCGTGCCGCGGCCGATCGTCGATGAACAGTTCGGCTTTGTGTGGATCGGCGTGGCCCTGGCCATTGCCGCGGTCGTCGTGATGCGCACCTGGGCCAAGCGTCGGCTCGAGCAGACCGGCAAGCGCTTTCCCGTCTTCCTCGCGTCAGTCGGCCTGCTGCTCGCCATCGTCGCGGTCACGTGGCTGGTCAGCGGCGCCAGCATGGTCTTCGAGCCGCCGGTGCTCGAGCGCTTCAACTTCAAGGGCGGGCTGCAACTGCCGCCCGAATTCGTGGCGCTGCTGTTCGGCCTCACCATCTACACCGGCGCCTTCATCGCCGAGACGGTCCGCGGCGGCATCCAGGCCGTTAGCAAGGGCCAGACGGAAGCCGCGCAGTCGCTCGGCATCCGCGAGGGCGACCGGCTGCGGCTCGTCATCATCCCGCAGGCCATGCGGGTGATCGTGCCACCGCTCACCAGCCAGTATCTCAACCTCACCAAGAACTCGTCGCTGGGCGCCGCCATCGGGTATCCCGAACTGGTGAACGTGTTTGCCGGCACGAGCCTCAACCAGACCGGACGCGCGATCGAGTGCATCGCGCTCACCATGCTGGTCTACCTGACGTTCTCGCTGCTCACTTCGCTCATCATGAACTGGTACAACGCACGCGTTAAGCTGGTGGAGCGCTGAGATGACCATCGACACCGCTTACGTCCGTACCGAAATGGTCTCTGCCCAGCCGGCCCCGCGCCGGACCTCGGGCACCTGGGCCTGGATGCGCAAGAACCTGTTCGCGACGCCCACCGACACCGTCCTGACGGCGCTCGGGGTGATCTTCCTGTTCTGGGTGATCCCGCCGCTCTACAATTTCTTCGTCGGCCACGCCGTGTTCCCGGGCGGGACCGTCGAGGATTGTCGCGCCTCGCCGGACGGCGCCTGCTGGGCCTATATCGGCAGCGAGATCGAGTTCTTCATCTACGGCTTCTATCCGATGGCCGAGTACTGGCGGCCGAACATCGTGTTCGCGCTGCTGGCGGCCCTCATCATCCCGCTGCTGGCGCCGCGGGTGCCGTTCAAGCGCACCAATGCCGTGCTGTTCTTCGTCGTCTTCCCGATCGTGAGCTTCATCCTGCTCAACGGCCTCGATATCCGCGTAACCGAGGACTCGCCACTGTTCGGCCTGCTGAGCGGCATGGGCCTGCTCTCGACGCGCTTTGGCCTGCCCGAGGGCACGTGGCTGTTCATGCAGTATGTGCCCACCGAGCAGTGGGGCGGCCTGCTGGTCACGCTGATCATCTCGGTGGTGGGCATCTCACTGTCGCTGCCGATGGGCATCCTGCTGGCGCTGGGGCGGCAGTCGAAACTGCCCATCATCAAGACGCTCTGCATCGCGTTCATCGAACTGGTGCGCGCGGTGCCGCTGATCACGGTGCTGTTCATGGCCTCGATCATGCTGCCGCTGTTCCTGCCGGTGGGCATGTCGATCGACAAGTTCCTGCGCGCCATCGTGGGCGTCACGCTCTTCACCTCCGCCTACATGGCCGAAGTCGTACGCGGCGGCCTCCAGGCGATCGGGCGCGGGCAGTATGAGGCGGCGTCCTCGCTGGGCCTCAACTACTGGAAGAGCATGTTCTTCATCGTGCTGCCGCAGGCGCTCAAGCACGTGATCCCGGGGATCGTGAACAACTTCATCTCGCTCTTCAAGGACACCTCGCTCGTCTACATTGTGGGCATGAAGGACCTGCTCGAAGCGGTGAAGACCAAGAACGACGCGCTCGAATGGGCGTCCGCAAGCCAGTCGATCACCGGCTATGCCTTCGCCGCGATCGTGTTCTGGACATTCTGTTTCTCCATGTCGCGTTACTCCATGTGGGTGGAGCGACGACTCGACACTGGGTACAAGAGGTAGCGATGAGCCTTGAAACCGTTGGGCGGGATATCGACCGCTCGCAGATGCAGGTCAGCAAGACCGATGTCGCGATCGAGATCGCCGGCATGCACAAATGGTACGGCGACTTCCACGTGCTGCGCGACATCAACCTCACGGTGATGAAGGGCGAGCGCATCGTCATCGCCGGGCCGTCGGGGTCAGGCAAGTCGACGCTGATCCGCTGCATCAACCGGCTGGAGGAGCACCAGCAGGGCCATATCATCGTCAATGGCACCGAGCTCACCTCCGACCTCAAGCGCATCGACGAGGTGCGGCGCGAAGTGGGCATGGTGTTCCAGCACTTCAACCTGTTCCCGCACCTGACCATCCTGCAGAACCTGACGCTGGCGCCCATCTGGGTGCGCGGCATCCCCAAGGCGGAAGCCGAGCGCACGGCCATGCACTATCTCGAGCGGGTCAAGATTCCGGAGCAGGCCAACAAATTCCCCGGCCAGTTGTCGGGCGGCCAGCAGCAGCGCGTGGCCATCGCCCGGTCGCTGTGCATGAATCCCGAGATCATGCTGTTCGACGAACCTACGTCCGCCCTCGACCCCGAAATGGTCAAGGAAGTGCTCGAGGTGATGGTGAGCCTCGCCGAAGGCGGCATGACGATGCTGTGCGTCACCCACGAAATGGGCTTTGCCCGCCAGGTGGCCAACCGCGTGATCTTCATGGACCAGGGCCAGATCATCGAGCAGAACGAGCCCGAGGAATTCTTCCACAATCCGCGCCACGAACGCACCAAGCTGTTCCTGAGCCAGATCCTGCACTGAGCCCGCGTCCCTGGGGCCGCTTGACCCCCGGCATCCGCTCGTGAAGATGGCGGCGCAGGAAGGATCGGTCATTGAGTTTTGCCAGCCGAATTGCCGCGACGCTCCTGGCGCTCGTGCTGCTGACCGCTCCGGGTGCCGCGCAGACGCTTGCGCCTGACGGACCGACGCTCGCCGCCGTGCGTGCGCGCGGCCACCTCGTCTGCGCCAGCGCCGATCCGATTGCCGGTTTCGCGCAACTCAATGCCGAGGGCAGGTGGGTGGGCTTCGACGTCGATGTGTGTCGCGCCATCGCCGCCGCCGTGCTCGGCAATCCGGACGCGCTCGAGTTCCGGCCGTTGCCCGGTACCGCCCGCTTCGCCGACCTCCAGACCGGCCAGGTCGACGTGGTGGCGCGCGACGCGCCCTGGACCCTCGGGCGCGACACGCGCTACGGCGCCACCTATGCGGCATCGATCTTCTACGACGGCCAGGCGTTTCTCGTCCCCGAGGCGCTGAACGCGGTGTCGGCCTATCAGCTCGACAATCTGCGGGTGTGCGTCCTCGACGGCGATCAGTTGCAGCGGCTCCAGGAGTTCGCCTTCTCGATCCAGGCCAACTTCACCGAGGTTGTCTACGAGGATCGCGAGGATCTCGGCGTCGCCTATGGGCAGGGCCTGTGCGATGCGGTTTCGGCGCCCGCAAGCTGGCTCGTGGCGCTGCGCCGCAGCGCGCCCGACCCTTCGACGCAGAGCATCCTGCCCGAGCGCATCAGCAAATCGGTGTTCGGTCCCGCCGTGCGGGCCGACGACACGCAATGGCTCAAGATCGTGCAGTGGACGCTGTTTGCCCTGATCAACGCCGAGGAAGCGGGTGTGACCTCGCTCAACATCGAGTCGCTGTCGGCCGCCAAGACGCACCGCATCCGCCGGCTGCTCGGCCTCGAGGGCAGCTTCGGCCCCTCGATCGGCCTCCAGCCCGATTTCATGAAGAAGGTCATCGCGGCCGTGGGCAATTACGGCGAGATCTTCGACCGCAATTTCGGTGTCGGCACCGGCGCCGGCGTCTCCCGCGGCCAGAACGCGCTCTGGCTCAATGGCGGCCTGATCTACGCGCCCAATATCGAGTAGCTCAGGCGAACAGCAGCGCCACGCGGCGGTTCTGCGCGCCCTTCTTCTCGATCTTGCCCAGCTTGAGCGGTCCGATCTCGGAGGTGTTGGCGACGTGCGTGCCGCCGCAGGGCTGAAGATCGACATCGCCGATCCGGACCAGGCGCACGCGGCCCTGACCCATCGGCGGCTTCACCTTCATGGTCTTGATGAGCCCGGGATTGGCGGCCATCTGTTCGTCCGTAATCCACTCGGAGGCCACCGCGTGGTTGCCCGCCACCATCGCGTTGAGCCGCACTTCGAGTTCGTCGAGGTTCCCGGGCACATCGGGCATGTCGAAATCGAGCCGCCCCTTGTCCTCGCCCACCGAGCCGCCCGTCACCGGGAACGGGAACACGACCGAGAGGAGGTGCAGCGCCGTGTGCATCCGCATCAGCCGATAACGCCGCTCCCAGTCGAGTTCGAGGGTCACCGCATCGCCCACCGACAGGGTCGGGCCGCCGTCTGCCGGCAGGTGCACGATCCGCGTCTTGTCGCCCTCCGGGTGGACGACGTTGACGATCGGCAGCGTGCCGGCTGCCGACACGATCCGCCCGGTGTCGTTGGGCTGCCCGCCCGATGCCGCGTAGAAGATCGTTCTGTCGAGCACGATCCCGCCCTCTGGCGTGACGTCGGTCACCTGGGCGCCGAGCGATTTCAGATAGCTGTCGGTGCGGAAGACGAAGTCGGTCATGGCTGTCCTACAGGATCGGCGAGAGCAGACGCGCCGCGTTGCTGGCGAAGCGCATCAGCACCGAGCCGCGCGCGCCGCGCTTTTCGAGATCGACTTTCCGCGCCGCCGCGAAGTCCTTGCGCAGCATCTTCTCGACATCCTTGACCATCCGCTCATGCGTGAACCACAGCGTGATCTCGAAATTGATGCGGAAGGAGCGGTTGTCGAAGTTCACCGTGCCGACGCCCGCGATGCGGTCGTCGACCAGGATCACCTTCTCGTGCAGGAAGCCGCCCGGATAACGGTAGACATTGATGCCGTGCTCGACCATGCCGAAAGCGTGCGCGATGCTCGCGAGCCACACGATCAGATGATCCGGCTTCTCGGGGATGAGGATGCGCACATCGACCCCGCGCAGCGCCGCCGCGTAGAGCGCCGTTTCCATCGACGTGTCGGGCACGAAATAGGGGCTTACGATCCAGAGCCGCTCCTTGGACTGGCCGATCACATCGTCGAAGGCGATGGCGCAGCTTTCGAGCTTGTCGGCGGGCCCCGTCGGCATGATCAGCACCGACTGTTCGCCGGCGACGTCGGTCGAGGCCGGAAGGCCCTTCAACTCCTCGCCGGTCGCCCACTGCCAGTCCTCGCGGAAGCTCAGATCGGCCGCCAGGACCGCTGGTCCCTTGATCCGCACATGCGTGTCGCGCCACGGGCCGAACTTCTTGCTGCGGCCCATATACTCGTCACCGACATTGAGCCCGCCGATCCAGGCTTCCTTGCCGTCGGCCACCACGATCTTGCGGTGGTTCCGGTACTGGATGCGTGTCGGTCCCAGGAACCGCAGGATGCGATGGCGGTGGTTGAAGCCATGCATCCTTATGCCGGCGTCGCGCAGCCGGTTCTTGTAGGCGCGCGGCAGCCAGAAGCAGCCCACATCGTCATAGAGCAGGTAGACCTTCACACCAGCATTGGCGCGCTCGATCAGCCGCGTCGCCAGCTCGCGGCCGAGCTCGTCGTCGTGGATGATATAGAACTGCACGAGCAGGGATTCCTGCGCCCGCGAGATCCCCGCGAAGATGGAATCGAACGTCGCCTCGCCATCGATCAGCAGTTCGACGTCGTTGCCCTTGAGGAACGGGATCTGCGAGACATTGACCAGCACCGGCCATTCCTCGCTCGAGGGCTGGTCGAGAATCTTGGTCTTGGCCGAGCGCACCTTGCGCAGCACGCGGCCCGAGTGCGTCTGCAGCGCCGCGTAGTCGTCGAACAGCTTGAGCCCGAACACCGCGTAAAAGAAGGTCATCGGGAAGGGCAGGGTCAGCAGCGACAGGATCCAGGCGATCGAGCCCTGCGACGTGCGCGAGTGGACGATCTCGCTGACAACAAAGCCGAGCGCGAGCAGGTAGTTCGCAAAAAAGAGCCAGTAAACGATCCCGCGATCCGGGATCAGGCTCGACAGCCAGGCATCAAGGGCGAGAAGCAATCAGACCGGTTCGGGTTCCACTACAGCGTGCCAGTCTACGGCAGGCTGCTCCTCTAGCCAATGCGGTACCGGCAGCCCCTTGGAGGTGAGGAAGGCTGAGTTGAACAGCTTGCTCTGGTACCGGTTGCCATAGTCGCAGAGCATTGTGACGATGGTCTTGCCCGGTCCAAGATCCCTGGCCAGCCGGACGGCGCCGGCGATGTTGATGGCCGATGAGCCGCCCAGGCACAGCCCCTCATGCTCGAGCAGGTCGAAGAGATAGGGCAGGGCTTCCGCGTCGGAAATCCTGTACGGACGATCGACCTCGATCCCCTCGAGGTTGGCGGTGATGCGGCCCTGGCCGATGCCCTCGGTGATCGAGTTGCCCTCGGATTTGAGCTCGCCATTGGCGTAGTAGTTGAACAGCGCCGCGCCCTCGGGATCGGCGAGGCCGATCTGGATGTCCTTGTTCCTGGCCTTGAGTGCCATCGAGACGCCGCCCAACGTGCCGCCTGAACCGACGGCGCAGATGAAGCCGTCGATCCTGCCGCCCGTCTGTTCCCAGATCTCTGGGCCCGTGCCCTCGAGATGTGCGCGGCGGTTGGCCGTGTTGTCGAACTGGTTGGCCCAGATGGCGCCGTTGGGCAGCTCGGCGTTGAGCTTCTGCGCCAGCCGGCCGGAAATCTTGATGTAGTTGTTGGGGTTCTTGTAGGGCTTTGCCGGCACCTGGATCAGCGTCGCGCCCAGCAGCGTCAGCGCGTCCTTCTTCTCCTGGCTCTGCGTCTCGGGGATGACGATCACGGTCTTGAACCCAAGCGCATTGGCGACGACTGCAAGCCCGATCCCGGTGTTGCCCGCCGTGCCTTCGACGATCGTTCCGCCGGGCTTGAGCTGGCCGTTGGCGATGGCGCCGCGAATGATGAACAGCGCCGCGCGGTCCTTTACCGACTGGCCGGGATTGAGGAACTCCGCCTTGCCCCAGATCTCGCAGCCAGTCTCCTCCGATGCGCGGTTGAGGCGGATCAGGGGGGTGTTGCCGATGGCCGAGGTGATGTCGCGATGGTTGCTCATGGCCGCCTTTCTATGGAGCGGTCCCGTGGCGAACAAGCGACAAACCCCGAAACGGTAAGGGATTTCTGCCTGGCGCGCCGGCCCGCAAAGGACTCCTTCAAACTCCCGACGCGACGCGTATTAGCTTGCCCGGCTCAGAGCGCCCTGAACGCGGCGAGCGCCCGTTCGCGCGACGATTTAAGATCGACGATCGGCTTTCGCGGTGTCGGCGCCCAGCGCTGCACGTATGCACCGTCCGGGTCGAACTTCTGCGCCTGCGTGTCCGGGTTGAAGATGCGGAAATAAGGTGCCGCATCGTTGCCGCAGCCTGCGACCCACTGCCAGTTACCCGGATTGTTCGCGGTGTCGGCATCCACGAGGCAGTCCCAGAACCACTGCTCGCCCAGCCGCCAGTCGAGCAGCAGGTTCTTGGCAAGCAGCGACGCCGTCAACATGCGCACCCGGTTCTGCATGAAGCCTGTCTCCCACAGCTCGCGCATCCCCGCATCGACGATCGCTATCCCCGTTTCGCCGCGCCGCCAGGCCCGCAGGTCGCCGTCGGACTGCCGCCATTTGAGGGAGCGGAACTTGGCTTGCATGGGGACGGTCGCAATGTCTGCCCGGTGGTAGAGCTGGTGGATGTTGAAGTCGCGCCACGCCAGCTCCATCAGGAACTTCCCGACCGCTCCGGCGCGTGACGGCTCGCGCTCAGCCAGCGCCCATGCAGCGTGCCAGACCTGTCGCGCGCTGATCTCGCCGAACGCCAGATGCGGCGACAGCTTCGATGTTGCCTCGAGGGCAGGGTAGTCGCGGCCCTCCGGATAGCCGGCGACCCGGTCGAGGAAGTCGCGCAACCGGTCCTTCGCGGCGGTCTCGCCGATCCTCCAATATCGAGTCAGCTTCTCCGTCCAAGCCTCTGGCCGATAACCGGTATCGACCGCCGGGGCGCGGATTGGCGCGCCCTGTTTGTCCGCGGCCCGCCGCGGCGCCGGGATGTCGTGCTGCCGCAGCGCATTCCAGAAGGGCGTGTAGACCGCGTAGGGCCCGCCGCTCTTGGTCGCAATATCGAACGGCTCCACCAGCGCGTTGCCCGGGAACTCCTCCACCTCGATCCCTGCTGCCCTGAGCCCGGCGGCGATCTCGGCGTCGACCTCGCGTTCACCCGGCGCATAGCGCCTGTTCCAGAGTACCGCCCCGGCGCCATGATCCGCCGCGGCGTCGAGGATCGAGCCGCTGATTGTCTCCAGCCGGACGCCGATCGCGGCCAGCTCGTCGGCCAGTGCGTTGAGGCTGCCATTGAGCCACCAGCGCGAGGCCGCGCCACGCTGCCGCACCCGCCTGTCGGCCTCCTCGACATGGACGGCGACCACACGGCCGCGCCTCATCCCGGCCGCGAGAGCCGGGTTGTCGCCGATCCGCAGGTCGTTCCGCAGCCAGACGAGCGTTGTATCCGCCATGAAATGCTTTTTCCTTTTGGAGACCTTATGCTCCCTGCCGTTCCGGTAGCGCAGGGTTCGTCACAAGCGGCATGCTGCCCGGAGCAGATACGAGCAAAGTCCCGGAATAGTTCACCTTTTGGTGGTCTATTGCGACTTGCCGGGGCACCCCCGAAAGCGTATTTCGGCGCCGCAATTGCCAGGTCCTTCGAACGCATGACAGACGCCAAGAGCCTCAGCCATCTCAAGGCCCTCGAATCCGAGAGCATCGAGATTTTCCGCGAGGTGGCGGCCAGCTTCGAGCGGCCGGTGATGATGTACTCGATCGGCAAGGATTCCTCTGTCCTGCTGCATCTGGCGCGGAAGGCCTTCTATCCCAGCCGCGTGCCGTTCCCGATCCTCCACATCGACACCACCTGGAAGTTCCGGGAGATGATCGCGTTCCGCGATCGCATGGCGCGCCAGCACGACCTCAACCTGATCGTCCACATCAACCCCGACGGCCTCAAGGCCGGCATCAATCCGTTCGATCACGGCTCTGCCGTCCACACCGACGTGATGAAGACGCAGGCCCTGCGGCAGGCGCTCAACGCCGGCAGGTACGATGCGGCGATCGGCGGCGCCCGCCGCGACGAGGAGAAATCGCGCGCCAAGGAGCGCATTTTCTCGCACCGCAACGCGCAGCATGCCTGGGATCCCAAGAACCAGCGTCCCGAGCTCTGGCGCATCTTCAATACGCGCCTTGCGCCCGGTGAGAGCATGCGGGTGTTCCCCATCTCCAACTGGACCGAGCTCGACGTGTGGACCTACATCTACGCCGAGGGCATCGAGATCCCGGACCTCTATTTTGCGCGCAAGCGGCCGGTGGTCGAACGCTCGGGCACACTGATCATGGTCGATGACGACCGCTTCCGCTTCGAACCGGGCGAGACCGCTCGCGAGGAGATGGTGCGGTTCCGCACACTCGGCTGCTATCCGCTTTCGGGCGGCATCCGTTCCACAGCCGCCGATCTGCCCTCGATCATCATGGAGATGCAGGCCTCGCGCACGTCCGAGCGCGAGGGCCGGCTGATCGATTCCGACAGTGTTGGGTCGATGGAGAAGAAGAAGCAGGAGGGGTATTTCTGATGAACGCCTCCGCGCCCATCCGCAGTGCCGACACCGACCTCGATCTCTGGCTTGCCCAGCAGACCGGCAAGGGACTGCTGCGCTTCCTCACCTGCGGCAGCGTCGACGACGGCAAGTCGACGCTCATCGGTCGGCTGCTCTATGACAGCCAGCTCATCCTCGATGACCAGCTCGCCTCGCTGCGCAAGGAGAGCAAGAACCGCACCGTGGGCGATGAGGGCATCGATTTCTCGCTGCTGGTCGACGGCCTCGCCGCCGAGCGCGAGCAGGGCATCACCATCGATGTCGCATACCGCTTCTTTTCCACCGACAAGCGCAAATTCATCGTCGCCGACACGCCAGGCCACGAACAGTACACGCGCAACATGGCGACCGGCGCTTCCAATGCCGATCTCGCCATCGTCCTGATCGACGCGCGCAAGGGCGTCCTCACCCAGACCCGCCGCCACAGCTTCATCCTGTCGCTCATCGGCGTGAAGCATGTCGTGCTCGCGGTGAACAAGATCGATCTCGTCGGCTATGACGAGGCGGTGTTCGCAGGTATCGAGACGGAGTACCGCGCCTTCGCCAGGGACCTCGGCTTCGAGACTCTCGCAGCGATCCCGGTGTCGGCGCTCAAGGGCGACAACATCCTCGCGCCGTCGGCGCAGATGCCCTGGTACACCGGACCGCAACTGGTCCCCTATCTTGAGACCATCGAGGTCGCCTCAGACCGCACCAGCCAGCCGCTCCGCTTTCCGGTGCAGTGGGTCAACCGTCCCAACCTCGACTTCCGGGGCTTCTCCGGTACGGTGGCATCGGGCGTCGTCAAGGTCGGCGACGAGGTGCTCATCGCGGCCTCGCGCAAGCCCGCGGTAGTGACGCGCATCGTCACAATGGACGGCGATCTCGAGGCTGCGATCGCGGGGCAGGCGGTGACGCTGGTGCTCGACCGCGAGGTCGACATCTCGCGCGGCGACGTGCTCAGCCATCCCGGCCAGACGCCCGAATATTCCAACCAGTTCCAGGCCCGCATGGTCTGGATGAGCGACGAGTCGGCGTTCCCCGGCCGCTCCTATCTGCTCAAGACCGGCAGCCAGCTCGTCCCCGCGACGATCACCGACCTCAAATTCCGCACCAACGTCAACACGCTGGAGCAATCGCCGGCCAAGACGCTCGAGCTCAACGAGGTGGGCACGCTCACCATCGCTACCGACAAGCCGATCGCCTTCGACGCTTATGCGAGCAACGGCCTCACCGGCGCGTTCATCCTCATCGACCGGATCTCGAACGCCACTCTAGGCGCTGGCGTTATCGATTTCGGCCTGCGCCGCGCGCAGAATCTGAGCTGGCAGTCCTTCGACGTGAACCGCGACGTGCGCGCCCGGATGAAGGGGCAGAAGCCGGCGATCGTCTGGTTCACCGGCCTCTCCGGCTCGGGCAAGTCGACCGTCGCCAACCTTATCGAGAAGCGCCTCGCCGCCGAAGGGCGGCACGCCTACATCCTCGACGGCGACAATGTCCGGCACGGCCTCAACAAGGATCTCGGCTTCACCGAGGACGCGCGCGTTGAGAACATCCGCCGCGTCGCCGAAGTGGCTCGGCTGATGGCCGATGCGGGCCTTATCGTCATCGTCTCGTTCATCTCGCCCTTCCGCAACGAGCGCCGCCTCGCCCGCGAGGTCGCTGGCGACGTGACCTTCGCCGAGGTCTATGTCGACACCCCGCTCGCGGTGTGCGAGGCCCGCGACCCCAAGGGCCTCTACGCCCGCGCCCGCCGCGGCGAGATCAAGAACTTCACCGGCATCGACAGCCCCTTCGAAGCTCCCGAACACCCCGAGATCGTCCTCCACGGCGCCACCGAAACCCCCGAACAGATGGCCGAACGCCTCTACTCGCAAATGTTCGGCTGGGGCTTGGGCTATTCGATCTAGCCGACCGGCCAGTCGAGTGACGTATCTTGCCGCGAGTGCCGCAAGTATTCGGGCCGATTAGCGGATTGTTATTCGAATCTGAAGTATAGACGCCGAGTTCTCTCGTTGATTTGGGGTAACGGTGAACAGGCGTCAAGTATTCTCGGGTGTCGCGGCGGCCGCGACGGGTACTGCGACGGGCGCTTTCCTGTTGTCGCGGCAGGCCGCGAAGCGACCCAATTTTCTTATCGTCATCGCTGATGATCTGCGATGGGACTCGGTCGGAGCCCTTGGGAACCGGGCCGCCCAGACGCCGGTGCTCGACGGCCTCGCTTATCGAGGGCGGGTGTTTTCCAATGCGTTCGTCACAACCTCGATCTGCCCCACCAGCAGGGCGAGCATCCTGACCGGGCAGTACGGACGCCGCCACGGGGTCTGGAGCTTCGACAAGGCACTGACAGCGGCACAGATGCAGCAGGCCTATCCGTCGTTGTTGAGGGCCAATGGCTATCAAACCGGGTTCGTCGGCAAATGGGGGATCGGCAATGAGCTGCCGACCGACGCGTTCGATTTCTTCCGTGGTATTCTCGGACAGGGGTCCTACTACGATGCCGCCAACGGTGGCCGGCATCTGGGGGACGTGTTTCGAGAGCAGGCCCTGGAAGGACTATCCGGCTTCAAGGCGGGTGATCCGTTCTGCCTGATCCTCTGCTCCAAGGAAGTTCACGAGCAGGACGAGGACACCGCCAATCCCTATCAGCCGATGGCGAAGTTCAGCCATCTGTACGAGAATGTGACCTTTCCGTCCCCCGCCACGGCAAACGTGCGCTCCTTCGAAAAGCTGCCGCCATTCGTGCGGACGTCACTCGGGCGTACGCGCTGGGAGCCGCGCTTCTCGACTGAACAGCTCTTTCAGACGTCGATGAGAGCCTACCACCAGCTCCTGACCGGGCTCGACGACATCTGCGGCGACATCGTGAAGATGCTCGAGCAGAAGGGCGTGCTCGACGACACGGTCATCATCGTCACATCGGACAATGGCAACATGCTGGGCGATCATGGCCTGGCGGCAAAGTGGTTCATGTTCGAGGAGTCGATCCGGGTTCCGCTTATCGTCAGCGCGCCGGAACGCTTCGGCTTCGGAGCGGGCTCCGTCGATCGATCCGTCGCGCTGAACGTGGATATCGCGCCCACGATACTTGCTCTGGCCGGTATTCCCGTTCCCGCTGGAATGCAGGGCCGTCCGTTGCTCGAGCCTGCGGAGAGCCGACCATCGCCCGGCGTCGCGCGGGAGTTCCTCTACGAGCACCTGCTCGAAATCCCGAACCTGCCCAAGTCCGAGGGCGTGCGCACCTCCCGCTTCAAGTACGTCAAATACCTGGTCGAAGGAGGGGACTATGAGAGCCTGTTCGACCTTACCAATGATCCCTTCGAGGAGACGGACCTGGCACGGACCGAGACCGGGCAGCAATTGCTGCCCGATATGCGACTGAAGCTAAGCAGCCTCGTTGCCGAGGCCGCCTAGAAGCCCCGTTATCGAGATGAGAACATCGCTCTTGGGCATTGCTCGTCGATGCAACTCAACTTCGTCGCTCTAGCGGCTGACGAACTGCCCTGCCTGCGGCTCGCCGCGGGCGACGACGACGCCGTCGGCGAAGTAGCCGATGAACTGCGCGGGCAGGCCCTCGCCGGTGGCCAGATCGGTCGTCGTCTGCAGGTGCATGTGGAGGTGCGGCTCCGACGTGTTGCCGCTGTTGCCGCATCGGCCGAGCTCGTCGCCGACCGCGACCGTGTCGCCCGCCGCCACCGCAACGCTGCCCTGCCGCATGTGGCCGAGGAAGGCGAACTCGCTGTTGCCCAGGTCGATCACCACGTGATTGCCGGCGGGGTTGCGCGGGTCCGTCTCGCCGATCTGGTTGTCGGGCAGGTCGTTCACCGCCGTCACCACCGTGCCCGCGCCCGGCGACAGGATCGGCTGGTCCCAGCAGTAATAGCTCTCGAGCTTGCCCGCATCGCCGCTATGGGTGACGCCGTCGCGGAAGATCAGCATGTCGGTGGCAAAGCGCTGCGCGCGGTCGGCGGCGTGATAGTTCTGCTCGAGCGTGCGGCCGCCCCACACGACGAACCACTCGCCGGTGACGGGGAGCTGCAGCTCGGCCTTGGTCTGGTATTCGAGGAAGCGGCTGTCGGCGAGGGTGGCGACCGGCTGGACGAGGAAGCCCACGATCTTGAACTGGGTGTCGAACGCCCATTGCATGAGAATCGGCGCCTCGATGGCGGACCATTTGGAGGTCCTGACATAGAGCTCGACGCCGGGGCCGCCGGGCTGCACCGCCTCGCTCACCACCTCGACTTCGGTGCCGAAGTCGCGTTCCAGCGCCGCGCCGAAGCTCTTGAGCCCTTCGATCGTGCCGAAGGCCTGCTGCATCTGGGGCGTCATGTCTTCCCACACGCCCTCGAAATTGCCCGCGAGCAGGGCTTCGGACTGTTCACGCCCGGCGCTCTGCGTGTCGGCGGCCAGCGCCGGCAGGACCGAGGCGGCGAGCGTGAAGGCGATGGCGGCAAGCAGGCGCATGGGGCATCTCCCTGGGAAACAGGAGTGCCCCATGTGGGGGCGGAAAGCGGCGACGACAAGGCGTCAGCCCTTGAGGATCAGCCTTATCGCATAGGCGACGATGCCCAGGGTCACGATGCTGGCCGCCCAGATTCCGGCGAACCACAAGACGCGGCTCAGGCGCTCGCTCATCAGTGATAGCCCTCTTCGGGGTCCACCTTGCCGCGGAACACCCAGTAGGCGTAGCCGGTATAGGCAAGGATGATGGGGATCAGCACCACCGCACCCACCAGCAGGAAGGCGAGCGAGCTGTCGGGCGCCGCCGCCTCGGCAATCGTCAGCGCGCCGGGCACGATGTAGGGGTAGAAGCTGATTCCAAGTCCGGCAAAGCTCAGCACGAACAGACCCAGCGCCGACAGGAAGGGCTGGAGGTGCTTGTTGGCCGTCAGCCCCTGCCACAGGCCGAAAGCGCACACCGCCAGCAGCAGCGGCACGAAGGCCGAGAAGAAGGCGGTCGGCCACTGGAACCAGCGCTCGAAATAGACCGGCTCGAGGAACGGCGTCCACAGGCTCACCACGCCGATCAGCGCGAGCGTGCCGATGCCGGCATAGATCGCGAGCTGCCGCGCCCGCGCCTGCAGGTCGCCCGTCGTCTTGAGGTTGAGCCAGGTCGCGCCCAGCAGGCCATAGCCCACCACCACGGCAATGCCGGTGACGATCGAGAACGGCGTCAGCCAGTCCCACCAGCCGCCGGCATATTGCCGGTTCGCGATGGCGATGCCCTGCACCAGCGCGCCCAGCGCGATGCCCTGCATCAGTGCCGCGGTCATCGAACCGAGCGCGAAGCCCCAGTCCCACACGCCGCGCCAGCGCTGCGTGCGGAAGCGGAACTCGAATGCCACGCCGCGGAAAATCAGGCCCAGCACCATGAGGATGATGGGGATGTAGAGCGCAGGCAGCACCGTGGCGTAGGCGAGGGGGAACACCGCCATCAGTCCGCCGCCGCCCAGCACCAGCCAGGTCTCGTTGCCGTCCCATACCGGGGCGATCGAGTTGGTCATGACGTTGCGGTCGCGCTGCTCGGGGAAGAAGGGGAACAGGATGCCCACGCCCAGGTCGAAGCCGTCGAGCACGACATAGGCAAGCACCGCGAAGGCGATCAGGGCGGCCCAGATGAAGCTCAGCTCAAACATTGGCCTTGCCCTCCGCTTCGAGCTGCTGCACCGGCGTGATGCCGGCGGCGCGGGTCGGTCCCTCGTGCAACTCTTCCTCCTCGCCCTCGGGGGTCTTGGAGACGGTGCGCAGGATATAGAACACGCCGGCGCCGAACACGATGAAGTACACCACGATGAAGGCCAGCAGCGACGCGCCGATCGCCTCGGCATCGACATTGGAGAGGCTGTCCGAGGTGCGCAGCAGGCCATAGACGGTGTAGGGCTGCCGTCCGACCTCCGTCGTGTACCAGCCGGCGAGCACGGCGACGAAACCCGATGGCCCCATCGGCAGCGCGGCGCGATGCAGCCAGGTGCTGGTGTAGAGCGTCTTGCGGAACCTCGCCCAGAGCGACCACAGCCCCACCACCAGCATCAGCATGCCGAGCCCCACCATGATGCGGAACGTCCAGAAGGGCAGGAAGGCGGGTGGCCGCTCGTCGGGCGGGAACGCCTTCAGCCCCTTGATCTCGGCGTCCCAGGAATGGCCAAGGATCAGCGAGCCGAGCTTGGGGATTTCGAGCGCGAAGTGCGTCTTCTCCGCCTTGTCGTCGGGGATGCCGAACAGGATCAGCGGCGCGCCCTGGTGGGTCTCGTAGTGCCCCTCCATGGCGGCGATCTTGGCCGGCTGGTGCTCGAGCGTGTTGAGCCCGTGCTGGTCGCCTACGAAGATCTGCACCGGGGTCACCAGCGCCGCCATCCACATGGCCATCGAGAACATCGTTCTGGCCTGTCGGTTGCTGCTGTCGCGCAGCAGGTGGTAGGCGCCCACCGCCCCCACCGCGAAGGCGGTGGTGAGGAACGCCGCCAGCACCGTGTGCACCAGCCGGTAGGGGAAGCTGGGATTGAAGACGATCGCCCACCAATCGACGGGCACGAACTGACCCGCCTCGTTGGTGGTGAAGCCGGCCGGCGTCTGCATCCAGCTATTGGCGGCGAGGATCCATGTCGCCGAGATCAGGGTGCCGACCGCCACCATCGCGACGGCGAACATGTGCAGCCCGTTGCCCACGCGCTTCCTGCCGAACAGGGCGATGCCGAGGAAGCCCGCCTCGAGGAAGAAGGCGGTCAGCACTTCGTAGCCCATCAGCGGCCCGACGATGGGTCCCGCCTTGTCGGAGAACGCCGCCCAGTTGGTGCCGAACTGGTAGCTCATCACGATGCCGGACACGACGCCCATGCCGAAGGTGATGGCGAACACCGTCTTCCAATAGTCGAACAGCTTGAGGTAGGCGGCGTCCTTCTTCCACAGCCATAGCCCGTTGAGCACCGCGAGATAGCTCGCGAGCCCGATCGAGAACGCCGGGAAGATGAAGTGGAACGACACCGTGAACGCGAACTGGATGCGGGCGAGAAGCTCGGCGCTCTGGCCAAAGGACATGAGGCTGTCTCCGTTCTGATCGCCCTGCACCATAGGCCCGTTCGGCGCGGGCCTGAATGGGCAGTTTGGCGCGCGGCGGCTTGACACAGCAGCGTGTTCGCGATCTGTTCTCGTCATGGACGAGGATATCGATACCAGCCGCATGAAGCGGGACATCTACGAGATGCCCGCCGATGTGCGCGACGCACTCAGCAAGGCCGGGGCGATGGACGCCTATCGCTCGCGCCCGGCCTACCAGCAGAACGATTATGTCGGCTGGATCACCCGCGCCAAGCTTCCCGCCACGCGCGAAAAGCGCATCCGGCAGATGCTCGACGAGCTCGACTCGGGCGGCGTCTACATGAAGATGAACTGGAACGGCTGATCAGCGCACTTCGCGCGCAATCGGAAGAGTGGCTCCGCGGCTTGGACTCGAACCAAGGACCATTCGATTAACAGTCGAATGCTCTACCAACTGAGCTACCGCGGAACACTCAAGGGCCCGAAGGCAGGCGCCCGTGTAACGGGTTTGATTTGCTTTGCCAAGCGCTAATTAGCCGCCGTCGCGGCGCTCCAGCGCGCGGCCGAGAAAGGCCAGGTCTTCGGGCGTGTTGGCGTTGCGAAACGGGTCGGAATCGGTGAGCGGCGCATAGTCGAGCCGCGCGGCGCCGAGGCCCAGCGCAAGGCGCTTCAGGCTGCGTGGCGCGGTGCCGTTGCGCACTGCGTCGGGCAGGCCCGAAAGAGCGCTCAGCCGCCAGACCGCGTTGGTCGGATAGTCCTGCTCGCCATAAGCGGCGAGCACCGCGGGCGAAGCGTGCAGCAGGTCCCGCGCCCGCGAGACGAAATCTGCGGGGAAGAGCGGGGTATCGACCGCCAGCGAGAACAGCAGGTCGATGGCGCTGTCGGCGAGGTGCTGCACAGCGGCGGCGACGCCGGCGAGAGGTCCGGCGTAGCCGGTGTCGAGGTCGAGGACCTGTTCCAGGTCGCCGGGCGTTTCGAACCGCGCGCTCCCCACGGCGAGCAGGGTCTTGTATCCGCGCGTGACGGCGATCGCGCGATCGAGCAGCGTGCGGTCTCCGAGCGCGAGCAGCGCCTTGTTGACGCCGCCCAGCCGTTCGCCCCTGCCGCCCGCGAGGATGACGGCGGCGATGCGCGTCATGCCGGCTTCCGCGAGCGCAGCACCAGCATCAGCCCGATGCCGGCGAGCAGCCCCCAGAACGCCCCGCCAATGCCCAGCAGGGTGATGCCAGAGGCCGTGGTGACGAAGGTGACGATCGCGGGCAATCGCGTCTCCTCCGCCGTGAGGCCGGCAGCCAGCGCCGAAGCAAGGCTCGGCAGCAGAGCGAGGCCGGCGACCGCCTGGATCAGGATGGGCGGCGATGCCGCGATGAAGGCAGCGGCCAGCGTCGCGAGGAGGGCGAGAGCGAAATAGGTGAAACCCGCCGCGACCGGTGCGACCCAGCGCTTCTGCGGATCGGGATGCGCTTCGGGGCCGGCCGCGAGGGCGGCGGTGATCGCCGCAAGGTTCACGGTCAGTCCGCCGAACAGCGCGATCGCCGCGCTTGCCGCGCCCGTCAGCACGAACGGGCTGCGCGCCTCGACCTCGTAGCCATTCGCCCGCATCACCGCGATGCCGGTCAGGTTCTGCGATGCCATGGTGATGACAAAGAGCGGCAAGGCGACCTTCACCAGCGCATCGAGCGTGAAGGTGGGCATCACGAAGGCGAGGGTCGGCAGGGTCACGTCGAGGCCCGTGCCGCTGCCGCTCATCGACCAGCCGATCTCGATCGCCGCCACCAGCACCGCCAGCGGCACGGCGTAGCGGCGCACGAAAACCAGTCCCAGCACCCAGGCCGCGAGGATGGGGAGCGCCAGCATCGGCACTTCGGCGACCGCCTTGACCGGCGCGAGGCAGAGGCTCAGCAGCACGCCCGCCAGCATGGCCGCCGCGACGGCCTGCGGGATCATGGCGACGGCCCGCGCCAGCGGCCGGAGGAGACCTGAGGCGATCACCAGCACCGCGACAATGATGAACGCGCCGGTGACCGCCGGAAAGCCGCCCTCGACCGGCTGCAGCGTGAGCAGGAAGGCGGCGCCCGGCGTCGACCAGGCAAAGCTCAGCGGCAGCTTCCGCCGCCAGGCGATCACCGTGTTGAGCAGGCCGAGCGCGAGGCAGACGACAAACAGGCCCGAGGCCGCTTCCGTCGGCGCGGCGCCCGCATGGGCGAGCCCGGAGAGCACCAGGGTGAACGTGCTGGCATAGCCGACAAGGGCCGCGAGGATCCCCGCCATTGCCGGTTGTGCGACGTCGTTCACTCCAAAAGCGTGCGAACTTTCTACTGTCTTTTGCGACATCTCACCTGCGCTTTTGGTGGAGCGACGGGCCGGCCAAGCCCGGATTGTTGCTATGTTAATGCCTTTCGTATAGCACCCCAGCCGTTGGCGAGGCCACGTGGCGGAGTGGTTACGCAGCGGATTGCAAATCCGTGTATTCCGGTTCGATTCCGGACGTGGCCTCCAGCACCCTCCCTCCTTGATTTGCGTCAAAGCGCGCTGCGCACCACCTGTTAGGCGTGTGGGCATCACCGATGCAGGAGGTTGCCTTGTACAAGCACATCATTGTCGCCATCGACGGCACCGAACTGACGCCGAAGGTTCTCGAACACGCCCTGGCGATCGCCCGGGAAGCCGGGGCGAAGGTCGAGGTCGTGACGGTCACCGAACCCTCCGTCCTCGTCGCGCCCGGGGCCGAGCTGATCACGATCTCCACGCGCGAGCTCCTCGAAGAGCTCGAGAAGGCCAAGGCGGCGGAGGCGCGGGCGATCCTCGCCGGCGTCCAGGACGCCGTGAAGGCGTCCGGCGTGAGCGCCGACTACCGGCATGTCCGCCAGCAGATCCCGTCCGATGGAATCATCCAGGTGGCCGAAGAGCTTGGCGCCGACCTTATCGTCATGGGGTCGCACGGCCGGCGCGGCATCAAGCGGCTGCTGCTGGGCAGCCAGGCGAGCGATGTCCTGGCGCGCAGCAAGGTGCCGGTGCTGATCGTCAAATAGCCGCTCCGGCGCGCGCTTGCCGCCCGTCGGTCACGGCGCTATGCACGGCGGATCAAGAGCTTCAGCAGGGCCTCAGATGACCGACTACGACCGCGCGCGCAAAGTGATGGTGGACAACCAGCTTCGGACCGCCGGAATCACCGACCGGCGGCTGTTGGCCGCGATGGGCGAGGTGCCGCGCGAGCGGTTCGTCCCCGAGGTTCGGCGCGGCCTTGCCTATATTGACGAGGCGATTCCGGTGGGCGGCGCGCGCAAGCTGGGCGCCCCGGCGCCGTTCGCCAAGCTCGTCCAGCTTGCCGAGATCGACGGCACCGATCATGTGCTCGATCTGGGATGCGGCACCGGCTATTCCGCCATGGTTCTTGGCCGGCTCGGGGCGAGCGTCGTGGCCGTCGAGAGCGAACCGGCGCTGGCGGCGGAAGCCCGCTTCACGCTGGGCGCGGTCGGGGCGACCAACGTCACGGTGGTCGACGGCCCGCTCGAAACCGCCGGCAAATCGAAGGGCCCCTACGACGTGATCGTCATCGAGGGGGTGGTCGAGCAGGTCGCCGATGCGCTGTTCGCCCAGCTCAAGCCCGAAGGCCGGCTCGTCGCCCTGGTCGCCGAACGCGGCCGCCCGGCGGTGGCGCACCTGTTCGCGCGCTCCGGCAAGGGCATCGCGTCGCGCGCCGTGTTCGACGCACAACTGCCGCCGCTCGCGCCCCGGCAGGACGACCGCTTCGTCTTCTGACGGGCACGGCGCCCTACTAAACCGCGCGTACCATGTGTTGCCCTTGCACCACGCGATGGGCAAATCACACATTAAATTTTCGCAGCCCTTGCGCGCAAAAGTTGTCGGACCCAACTGCGCGGCATAGGGTGCATGGGCTCGGAGGCAGTTGATGTTGTTTTCTCGTAGTGTGCGTGCGGGCGCACTTGCCCTTTTGTTTTGTTCGTTGCCGGCCCTGGCCCACGCTGAAACGCTGCGTGAGGCGCTGACCAGCGCTTACGTCAATAATCCCTCGATCCTGTCGGCGCTGCTCAACGTCAAGTCGACCGCCGAGAACATCGCCATGGCGAAGTCGGCCAAGCTGCCCACCATCGGCGCTACGATCAGCGGTCAGAACAGTTACACCTTCGATGGCACCAACGATCTGGGGGTGCCGTCGGTCAATGTCGGCGTCACCTACAACCAGACGCTGTTCGACAATTTCAAGAGCGACGCGGATATCGAGGCGGCGCGCGCCATCACGGAAGCCAGCCGCTACTCGCTGCAGAACTCCGAGCAGAACGTCTTCCTTGCGGTGGTCCAGGCCTACATGGGTGTCATCCGCGACACCCAGCTCGTCCAGCTCCGCCAGGAGAACGTGAAGTTCTACCAGGCGCAGGTGCAGAGCGCGCAGGACAGGCTCGACATCGGCGAAGGCACCAAGATCGACGTGTCGCAGGCCCAGGCACGCCTCGCGCAGGGTACCGCCTCCTATCAGGCTGCCGTCGCAAGTCTCGAGACCAGCCAGGCGAGCTACGAGCGTTATGTCGGCCACAAGCCCAAGAACCTCACGACCACCTACCGGCTCGGCACGCTGATGCCCAAGAGCCTCGACGCGGCGATCAACGAGGCCGTGTCGTCGCACCCGGCGATTCTAGCGGCCAAGGCAGGCGTGCGCGCCGCGCAGGCCGGCTCGGACTCGGCCAATGCGGCGTTTGGCCCGACCCTCAACTTCACCAGTTCCATCGGCAGCACCGTGCTCGGGCCCGGCTCGCTGCTCGGACCCAACGATCCGTCGCCGCGCGTCTCGGCGGGCTTCAGCCTGTCGATCCCGATCTATGGCGGCGGCCGCTATGGGTCCAGCATCCGCAAGGCCAACATCGAGCAGATCAAGAGCGAGGTCGACGCGCTCGCTACCCGGGACCAGATCAAGGAATCGGTGATCTCCGCCTGGAGCTCGCTGCAGAACGCCAACGCCCAGATCGAATCCGCCAACACTGCCGTCGCGTCGGGTGAGCTGTCGCTCGATGGTGTCGTGCAGTCGCGCGATGTCGGGCAGGCGACCACGCTTGACGTCCTCAACGCGCAGTCGGAGCTGACCTCGATCCGCGAGGGCCTGATCCAGGCCAACGCCGCCAAGGTCATCGCGTCCTTCGCGCTGGTTGCCGCCACCGGCCACCTGACGGCTGCGGATCTGTCGCTCGATGTCGAGGTGAAGACCGGCGAGGAGTACATCGCCAAGGTCGAGGACGTCTGGCAGGAGCTTCGCGCGCTCGACTAGTAGCCGCCGGACTCCCGTTCTGGCGCCGGATCGCTCGGAATCCTGAGCTTTCTTGGGGAAGACGCGGCCGCGCGCCGCGCCCGCGCTTCGCGCAAATCGCGTTCTGCGGTTAAAGTATTCCGTGACGAATCAAGCGCATTTTGCGGTGAGGGCGCCCTTCGTCCGGTTTGGAATGAGGCCTTAATGAATAAGCCGGCGCCTAAAGAGCCGTCGATGGATGAGATTCTGTCGTCCATTCGGCAGATCATTGCCGACGACGATGCGTCCGCCGCGCCCGCTCCGGCCAAATCCGCCCCGATGGCTGCCGCGGCTCCCGCGCCGCGCCCGGTGATGCCGCCGCCGGCCGCGCGGCAGGCGCCGGAGCCGCTGGCGCTTTCTCCGTCGCAGATGATTCCTGCCAAGCCAGCGCCTGTGCCGGCTGCGGTCCCGGAACCCGAGCCGGAGGCGGCGCCCTCGGTGGCGATGGATTTCGCCTCCATGCTGTCGGACATTGAGGAACCCGAACCCGAGCCCATGGCGGCCATCCTGCAGGGCGAGCCCGAACTGATCGACCCCGAGGACGTGGCCTTCGAGGCCGACCCCGAGCCGGCGCCCACGCCCGCTCCGCCCCCGATCGCCCGTGTCCAGCAGCCGGCGCCCCGTCCGGTCGAGGCGGCGCGGCCCGCTCCGCGTCCTGCCGCTTCGGTGGCGCAGGCCGCGCCGATGCCCGATCCGACGCTGTCCTCGGACATGGCGGAGCAGCTCCTTGCGCCAGCGACCGACGCGGCCGTGCAGGGCGCCATGTCCCGTCTCGGTTCGCTTGCCGGTACCGGGATCGGCAGCATGACGGTCGAGGCCATGATCCGCGACATGCTGCGTCCGATGCTCAAGGACTGGCTGGACGAGAACCTTCCGGCCCTCGTCGAACGCATGGTCGAAAAGGAAATCTCGAGGATTTCCCGCGGCGTGAAATGAGCCGGTTACCGGCGCGCCAGTTGACTTGAGGCCACGGCCTTTGCTTTAGACCCACAACCAATTCCGCCCGCCGGCGACCACCAGTCCCGCGGGCCGTTGCCGCTGGACCAGACGATGCTCGAGAAAACCTACGAACCCGGCGCGGTCGAAGACCGCATCTACAAGGCGTGGCTGGATGCCCAGGCCTTCAAGGCCGGGGCAGGGGCGCGACCCGGCGCCGAGACCTTCACCATCGTCATCCCGCCGCCCAATGTGACGGGCTCTCTGCACATCGGGCACGCGCTCAACAACACCATTCAGGACGTGCTCGTCCGCTACAACCGCATGCGCGGCAAGGACGTGCTGTGGCAGCCGGGGACCGACCACGCCGGCATCGCCACGCAGATGATCGTCGAGCGCCAGCTCATGGAGCGGCAGGAGCCCGGTCGCCGCGAGATGGGCAGGGAGAAGTTCCTCGAGCGCGTGTGGGAGTGGAAGGCCGAAAGCGGCGGCACCATCATCAATCAGTTGAAGCGCCTGGGCGCGTCGGCCGACTGGTCGCGCGAACGCTTCACCATGGACGAAGGCCTCAGCGACGCCGTTCGCAAGGTGTTCATCGAGCTGTGGAAGAAGGGACTCATCTATCGCGCCAAGCGGCTGGTGAACTGGCACCCCGGTCTTGAGACCGCGATCTCCGACCTTGAGGTCGAGAACATCGAGGTCGCCGGCAAGATGTGGCACCTGAGCTACCCCATCGAGGACTCGACCGAGGCGATCGTGGTGGCCACGACCCGCCCCGAGACGATGCTGGGCGACGTCGCGGTGGCCGTGCATCCGGACGATCCGCGCTACAAGGGCGTGATCGGCAAATATGCGATCCTGCCCATCGTCGGCCGGCGCATCCCGATCGTTGCCGACGAATATGCCGATCCCGAGCTCGGCTCGGGCGCGGTCAAAATCACGCCGGCGCACGACTTCAACGACTTCGAGGTCGGCCAGCGACACCACCTCAAGCCCATCAACATCTTCACGCCGTCCGCCCACATCAATGCGTCGGCGCCCAAGGAGTATCGCGGGCTCGACCGCTTCGAGGCGCGCAAGAAGGTGCTTGCCGACCTCGAAGCGCTGGGGGCGGTGCTGTGGGTCGAAGACAAGAAGATCATGGTGCCGCACGATGAAAAGACCAAGCAGGTCATCATCGAGCCGTTCCTCACCGACCAGTGGTTCGTGAACGCCGAGGAACTGGCGAAGCCGGCGATCGAATCCGTCCGCGCCGGGCGGACGAAGTTCGTCCCCGAGAGCTGGCAGAACACCTATTTCGCCTGGATGGAAAACATCAAGCCGTGGACCATCTCGCGGCAGCTCTGGTGGGGCCACCAGATTCCGGCCTGGTACGGCCCGCGCATCCACACCGATCCCGAATTCGGCAAGCTCGACGCCGGCTTCAAGACCTTCGTCGCCGAGACTGAGGATGACGCCAAAAAGCAGGCGATCGCCTATTACGGCCGCGCCGTCGAGATGCATGAGACCGGCATTGGCTCGAGCCCGTTCCAGAAGGCCGTTGCCGAGTTCGAGCAGATCCAGCGCGACCGGGCCAACCCCACCGTGTGGGCAACCCGCAAGGCGTCCGATCCCTTCGCCGAGCTCAGCGACAACAAGGTGCCGCTGCATCGCGACGAAGACGTGCTCGACACTTGGTTCTCGTCCGCACTGTGGCCATTCTCGACGCTGGGCTGGCCGGCGCAGACGCCCGAGCTTGCCCGCTACTACCCGACGGATGTGCTGGTCACCGGCTTCGACATCATCTTCTTCTGGGTCGCCCGGATGATGATGATGGGCCTCGAATTCATGGGCAAGGAGCCGTTCCACACGGTCTACGTCCACGCGCTCGTCCGCGACGAGCACGGCCAGAAGATGAGCAAGACCAAGGGCAACGTCATCGATCCGCTCAAGCTGATCGACGAGTACGGCGCCGATGCGACGCGCTTCACCATGGCGGCGATGGCCGCGCAGGGTCGCGACATGCGGCTCGCGATCGCGCGCGTCGAGGGCTACCGCAACTTCGTCACGAAACTCTGGAACGCCGCTCGCTTCCTCGAGATGAACGGCTGCGTGCGCCGCGCCGACTACAATCCGGCGCGCATCAACATGCCGCTCAACCGCTGGCTGGTTGGCGCCACGGCGCGTGCCGTCACCGAGGTCCAGACCAAGATCGAAGAGTACAAGTTCAACGAAGCGGCGAACGCGGCCTACGACTTCGTCTGGGGCACCTATTGTGACTGGTATGTCGAGCTGGCCAAGCCGGTTCTCACCGGCGAGCAGGAAGCCGAAAAGCAGGAAACGCAGGCGACCGCGGCCTTCGTGCTCGACCAGATCCTCAAGCTCCTCCATCCCTTCATGCCGTTCGTCACCGAGGAACTCTGGGGCGAGACCGGCAAGGCCGGTTCGGCGCGAGACAGGCAGTTGATCGTTTCCGAGTGGCCGATGCTGCTCGGCTACGAGGACAAGCAGGCCGACGCCGAGATGGAGTGGCTGATCGCAGCCGTGTCCGGCATCCGCTCGGTGCGCACGGAAATGAATGTGCCCGCCGGCGCCAAGATTCCGCTGGTGATCGTGGGAGCAGGGCAGGAGACCGGCACCCGCGTCGAGAGCCAGCTCCAGGCGCTGATCCGCATGGCCCGCCTCGAGAAGGTGGACTATGGCAGCGACGTGCCGTCGGGCTCGGCACAGATCGTGCTCGGCGAGGCGACCTTCGCCCTGCCGCTCGCCGGCATCATCGATATCGACGCCGAGCGGGGGCGCCTCAAGCGCGAGGTGGCCAAGGAAGAAGTCGAGATCGAAAAGATCGACAAGAAGCTGGGCAATGAGCAGTTCGTCGCCAAGGCCAAGCCCGAAGTCATCGAAGAGCAGCATACGCGCCGCGCCGAAGCGGTGGAGCGCCGCGACCGCCTCCTGGCCGCGCTGTCCAGGCTGAGCTGACATGGGTGACGCCATCGACAGACGTGAGCGCCCACCGGTCAAGGACTGGATGAGCGTTCTCATCTTCGATGGCCGCGGCGGGGTGCGCAAGCTTACCGACGAGGAGGAAACCCAGCCCTACAGCGTGCCGCAGAAGGGCTTCGTCTTCATCTCCGGCAACGCCCGCTCGCCCGATTTCAAGGTCTGGCTGCGCGAGGAGCTGGGCGATTTCATCTCGGACATGATCTCCGTTCCCTCCACCCGCACGCGCTGCGTGGTGATGGAAGACAAGGCGATGGTCATGCTGCGCGTGCCGCGGCCCAACGCTTCGCCGGAGGATGTCGGCCGGCAGCTGCTCAGCCTCTGGCTCGAAAAGGGCAAGGTGATCGTCTCGTCCGAGCTCAACATCCCCGAGTTTCTCGGCGTGGCGCAGTGGCAGGCGAGCCACCACGCGCCGTTGTCGCCGGCCGACCTCGTTGCCCGGCTCGGCCTCCGCGCCGCCGACCGGCTCGAGCCGCTGATCGAGCGGCTGGGCGACAATCTCGACTCCATCGAGGAAGGGCTGATGCTCGATCGCCGCCACGACGTGCGCGCCAAGCTCGCGCATCTGCGGCGCAACCTCATCAGCTTCCGCCGCCTGATCTGGCCGCAGCGCGACGTGCTCAACACGCTGGAAATCGAGGATCTGAGCTTCTTTACGCCGCGCGACCGCGTCCGGCTGCGCGAGGCCTCGTCGCGCTCGGCCCGCCTGGGCGATGAATTGCAGGCCCTCTCCGAGCGTGCCGTGCTCGTGCACGAACAGATTCTCGATACCCGCGCCGAGCAGATGAACAAGACAATGCTGTTGCTCACTGCAGTCACGGTCATCCTCATGCCGCTCACCGTGATTTCCGGCGTCCTGGGCATGAACGTCGCCGGCATTCCCTATGCCGACAGCCCTTACGCCTTCTGGATCGTCGCCGGTTCCCTGGCCCTCATCGGTGCCGCGCTGTTCGTCCTCATGCGCCGGGTGAAGTGGCTCTGACCGCCCCGGCTGTGCCTTTCCTGCAACAGCCATTCTGAATCCCATTCATCTGCCGTTCAGGCAACCATTTGATCACCCGCCACGCCACAATCTCTCCCCAAACAAAGGTGAGGACCGAAGGCGTAGGGCGGGCATGTTTTTCTGGGGCAGCGTCTCAGTTTGAGGGGCGTACCAGACTGGCCTGATCCGACCTTGCACCCTGGCTGCGCTGCGCCCTAAAGCGCTTCTGTTTGGAAGCGCTCTAAAGAGTGGGCGGTTCAGGGAGAGTGGGAAGATGGACAGCAACTACGTCGATAAATCGCGGCTGCCGAGCCGGCATGTGACCGAAGGGCCGGAGCGGGCGCCGCACCGCTCATATCTCTACGCCATGGGTCTGACGACCGAGCAGATTCACCAGCCGCTGGTGGGTGTTGCGACGGCGTGGAACGAGGCGGCTCCGTGCAACATTTCGCTCGCCCGCCAGGCGCAGTCGGTCAAGAAGGGCGTCGCCGCCGCCCGCGGTACGCCGCGCGAGTTCACCACCATCACCGTGACCGACGGCATCGCCATGGGCCATGCCGGCATGAAGTCCTCGCTGGCGTCGCGCGATGTGATCGCCGACTCGGTCGAGCTCACCATGCGCGGCCACTCCTACGACGCGCTGGTCGCCATGGCCGGCTGCGACAAATCCCTGCCCGGCATGATGATGGCGATGATCCGCCTCAACGTGCCGTCGATCTTCATCTATGGCGGTTCCATCCTGCCGGGCCGCTTCCGCGGCCGCGACGTTGTCGTGCAGGATCTGTTCGAAGCGGTTGGCCTCCATTCCGTGGGCAAGATGGACGACGAGACGCTCGACGAGCTCGAACGTGTCGCGTGCCCGTCCGCCGGGTCGTGCGGCGGCCAGTACACCGCCAACACCATGGCCATGGTTGCCGAGGCGATCGGCCTGGCGCTGCCCTATAGCTGTGGCGCCCCGGCGCCCTACGAAATCCGAGATGCGCTCTGCGCCGCCGCCGGCGAGCAGGTCATGGAACTGCTCAAGCAGCAGCTTCGTCCGCGCCAGATCGTGACCCGCAAGGCGTTCGAGAATGCCGCCATGACCGTTGCCGCCACCGGCGGCTCCACCAATGCCGCGCTGCATCTGCCTGCGATGGCGCATGAGGCGGGCATCGACTTCGACCTGTTCGACGTCGGCGAGATCTTCCGTCGCACGCCCTATATCGGCGACCTCAAGCCGGGCGGCAAATACGTCGCCAAGGACCTGTTCGAGGCCGGCGGCATCCCGCTGGTGATGAAGGCGCTGCTCGAGGGGGGCTTCCTGCACGGCGACTGCATGACCGTCACCGGCAGGACCGTGGCCGAGAACCTCGCCAAGGTGAAGTGGAACGACCAGCAGGACGTGATCCGTACGACGTCGAACCCGATCTCGCCCACCGGCGGCGTCGTCTCGCTCCGCGGCAATCTCGCGCCCGACGGCGCCATCGTCAAAGTCGCGGGCATGAAGAACCAGCGCTTCGTCGGTCCGGCCCGCGTCTTCGACAACGAGGAAGAGTGCTTCGCCTGCGTCGACAAGCGCCAGTACAAGGAAGGCGACGTTCTCGTCATCCGCTATGAGGGCCCCAAGGGCGGCCCCGGCATGCGCGAAATGCTCTCGACCACCGCTGCGCTCTACGGCCAGGGCATGGGCGACAAGGTTGCGCTCATCACCGACGGCCGATTCTCGGGTGCAACGCGCGGCTTCTGCGTCGGCCATGTCGGCCCGGAAGCGGCTATTGGCGGCCCGATCGCACAGGTTCGCGATGGCGACATCATCACGCTCGACGCGACGACGGGCGAGATTTCCATCGACGTCACCGAAGAAGAATTCGCCCGCCGCAAAAAGGACTGGGCACCGCGCGAGACCGAGTACGGTTCGGGCGCCATCTGGAAGTATGCCCAGCTTGTGGGGCCGGCCCGCTTCGGCGCGCTGACCAACCCCGGTGCCAAGGGCGAGAAGGAGCAGTATGCGGACATTTAGAGCTCTGGGGGCTCTTTCCGTCATGATCCTGGGTTCGGCGCTGGTAGGTGCCGCACCCGTCCACGCCCAGTCGGCGGTTGATGCGGCGCAGGCCATGGCCAGCGCCCTCGATGGCGCCGGCGGCGGCATTTCGATGGCCGATCAGCTCGCGGCGCTGGAAGCGGCCGCGGCCGCCGGCGATCCGATGGCGCAGTGGCAGCTCGGCCTCATGTACGAGAGCGGCGAGGGCGTCGAGCAGGACAAGGCCAAGGCCTTCGGCTATTTCGCGCAGATCGCCGACCAGCACGCCGACACCGCCCCCAAGGGCATTGAGGCCGACATCGTCGCGCACTCGTTCGTCAAGATGGGCGAGTACTACAAGGCGGGCGTCCCCGAAGCCGGCATCCCGCAGGACGACGACTACGCCACCAAGCTGATCCTGCATGCGGCCAGCTACTTCGGCGACGCCGATGCGCAGTTCAAGGTGGGCGAGCTCTACCTCGACTCGGCCGAGCTCGGCGACAATCCGATCCAGAGCGCCCGCTGGCTCTCGCTCGCGGCCCGCAAGGGCCATGCCGGCGCGCAGGCGAAGCTCGGCAACATCCTGTTCAATGGCGATGGCAACCTCGAAGCCAATCCGGTCGAGGGGCTGATGTGGCTCACCGTCGCCAGCCGCCGCGCCGTCGGCACCGCCGATTCGAGCTGGATCGACGACCTGCTCAATGCCGCCATGTCGGTCGCCGACCCGGAGCAGCGCAAGCAGGCGGTCGAGCTCGCGGATTCCCTCGGCACGCAGTTCGGCGGGCTCTGACGCGGCCATGAAGTTCAACGCCCGTGTCATTCCATCGGGCAATGCGACGGCCGTCGAAGTTCCCGCGGCCGTCATGAAAGCGCTCGGTGGCGAGGCGCGGCCGCCCGTCACCATCACGATCAACGGTCATTCCTGGCGCAGCCGCGTCGCGGCCATGCGCGGCCAGCAGCTCATCGGCATCAGCGCGGCGAACCGCACGTCGGCAGGCATCGCCGAAGGCGAGATGGTCGAGATCGATGTCGAGCTGGATGGTGCCCCAAGGACCGTCGACCTGCCTCCCGACCTCGCGATCGCCCTCAGGCACGGTGCGGGCGCGCTGGCGGCGTTCGAGCGGCTGCCCTTCGGTCTCCGACAGAAGCATGTGCGCGACATCGAGGCATCAAGCACCGCCACAGTCCGCGAGCGCCGTATCGGCAAGCTCGTGGCGACGCTCATGGGGCAGGCGCACTAGAACAGGAACGTGCCCTCGACCGGCACGTGGTCGCTCGGCTTGTCCCAGCCGCGGACTTCGCGATGGACGAACACATCCTGCAGCCGGTCGGCGGCCTGCGGCGAGAGCAGCAGGTGGTCGATGCGGATGCCGTCCTGGCGATCCCAGCCGAACGTCTTGAAGTCCCAGAAGGTGTGGTTGGGCTCGTCGCTCACGGCGCGCTGCGCGTCGACCAGCCCCATATTGAGCAGCGCCCGCCAGCGCTCGGCGCTCTCGGGCCGATAAGCAGCATCGCCCACCCATTTGTCCGGGAAGGTCGCATCGATCGCCGCCGGAATGATATTGAAATCGCCCAGCAGGACGAACGGCTCTTCGAGCGCCAGCCGCCCCTCGACATAGGTGATGAGGCGATCCATCCAGCTCAGCTTGTACGTGAACTTGTCGGTCTTCACCGGGTTGCCGTTGGGCAGGTAGATGCAGCACACGCGGATCGCCCCGCTCTCGGTCGAGAACACGCCTTCGATCAGGCGCGACTGCTCGTCGCCGTCGTCGCCCGGCAGGCCGCGCGTCACCTCGTCGAAGCGGTTCTTGCTGAGGATTGCAACGCCGTTCCAGCTCTTTTGGCCGAACGTCTCGACGTTGTAGCCCATCGCCTCGATCTCGAGGCGCGGGAACTCCTCGTCGACGACCTTGATCTCCTGCAGGCACACGATGTCCGGCTTGACGTCCTCAAGCCATTTCATCATCGCGCCCATGCGGGCTTTTACGCCGTTGATGTTCCAGGTGACGATACGCATGCGCGACTCTTACCATCCGGCGCCGTCCCGAGCGAGCCTTGTCGAGATCGGTCAGGCAGGCGGGGCAAGAATCTCAGCCGAATACGGCATCCCGCATCTGGTCGCGGAACGGTCCGTTGCAGCCTTCGCGCATGGTGTTGGTGTAGACCACCACATTGGTCTGGGTCGCCGGGTCGATGAACCAGTGATTGCCCCACACCCCGCCCCATTCGAGCAGACCGTCCTTCGGCCACCCGGACCGCGCCGCGTCCGTCACCACGGCGCCGATAAAGCTGAAATTGCGGCCCGGTGGATCGAGGGGCAGTTCCGTCTGTGCCGTGTAGGCCATCTGCTGCGTCTCGGGCGTGAGGAAATCGGTCCGCAGCGCCTCGAACAGCTTCATGAGGTCACCCGCCGTGCCGGCCATCCCCGAGCCACCCGACTGCGGCGCGGTGGGGTGGAAGATGCGCTGGGGCGAATAATGGTCCATGCCGCCATCGTCATTGGGCACGCCCTGCGGCTCGGCCATGCGGATCGGTTCGGGCGTGCCGTCGGCATAGGGCGTCGAGATGCGTGTCCTGTCGGTGACGTTGAAGCGTGTGTCGCGCATCGACAGCGGCCCGGTCGTGTGCAGCGCGATCACTTCGCCAAGGCGGGCGCCGTCGCCCACCATTTCGAGCACGCCGCCCAGTACGTCGATGTTCATGCCATAGGCCCATTTCTCGCCGGGCTTGAACGACAGCGGGAAGGACGCGAAGCGCCGCAGATTCTCCTGCAACGGGATCAGGTCGCGCGGGTCCGAGCCGGACGACACGTTGGGCGGGCGGTCATAGGTGATGCCCGAGGTGTGGGTCAGGAGGTGCCGGATCAGGATGTCGGGCGTCGAGCCGTCCGGCGCCTTGGGGGTGAAATAGGGCAGGTAGTCCGCCACCTTGTCGTCGGGCGACAGCAGTCCCTTGTCGATCATCCTGAGGGTGGTGAGCGCGACGATCGGCTTGGTCACCGAGGCGAGGCGGAAGATCGTGTTCTCGGTCACCGGTATGCCGGCCTCGCGATCGGCGTAGCCGGCGCTGCGCGCATAAACGCGCTTGCCGGCCTCCTCGATGAGCACGACGCAGCCCACGATCCGGCTGCCCAGCGCCGCATCGATCACCGCGTCCACCCGTTTCTTGAGGCCCATCGCTTCCCCCTCGTTTTCCCGGAAGGCTAGGGCGGCGATGGCTGATTATCAATGCGCGCCCGACACGCTTGTCTCAAACCCTAGACTGCGACCGAGAAACTCGTACCGCAGCCGCAGCCCGCGACGGCGTTGGGGTTCTTGATCTGGAAGCTCTGGCCGATCAGGTCGTCGACATAGTCGATCTCGGCGCCGCCGAGGAACTCGAGGCTGAGCGAGTCGATCAGCACCGTCGCATCGTCCTTGGTGAGGACGAGGTCGTCCGATGCCGGCTGTTCCTGGACGATCTTGTACTCGTACTGGAAGCCCGAGCACCCGCCGCCCGCCACGGCAATGCGCAGCACCGTGCCTTCGGGCTGCTTGGCCAGCACGCGGCCGATCTTTTTCGCGGCGCGGTCGGTGAGGATGACGGAATTTGGTGCTAGAGCGGCGTCTGTCATGCACTCAACTTAATATCGTTGATTGCCGATGGAAAGGGTTCAATGAGCGAGCAGGCCAGCTATGCCTCCGATCCGGCACAAAGCCGCGGGCGCCTGTTCTCGACGTCGGACAGCCCGACGCGCTCCGAATTCCAGCGCGACCGCGACCGCATCATCCATTCGACGGCCTTTCGCCGCCTGCAATACAAGACGCAGGTGTTCCTGCACCATGAGGGGCAGCATTTCCGGACCCGGCTGACGCACACGCTCGAAGTCAGCCAGATGGCCCGCTCCATCGCCCGGGCGCTGCGCCTCAACGAGGATCTGGCGGAAGCCGTCGCACTTGCGCACGACCTCGGCCATACGCCGTTCGGCCACGCCGGGGAGCGCGTGCTGCATGAGAAGATGGCCGGGTTCGGCGGCTTCGACCACAACATGCAGGCGATCCGCGTCGTCACGCGGCTCGAGAACCGCTACGCGGCCCATGACGGGCTAAACCTCACCTGGGAGGCACTCGAGGGCATCCTCAAGCACAACGGACCGCTGGTGGACGACGAGGATCGCCCTGTCGGGCGGTACCTCGAAACCTGGCTACCCTTCGGCATCAACGACATTCTCGCCAGCGCCGACCTGATGCTTGCCTCCTACGCCAGCCTCGAGGCGCAGGCTGCCGCCATTGCCGACGACATCGCCTATAATGCGCACGACATCGACGATGCGCTGCGCGCCGGGCTGATCGCCTTCGACGATCTGGTGGACGTGCCGCTGGTCGGCCCCATCGTCCGCGAAGTCCTCGATGCTCATCCCGATATCGAACGCAGCCGGCAGGCGCATGAGGTACAGCGCCGGCTGATCACCCGGGCCATCGAGGACGTCATCGCCACGTCCGAATTCGAGATCGCCGCCGCCGCGCCGCGGACGTCCGACGATGTCCGCCATGCCGGTCGCACTCTGATCCACTTCTCCGATGCCACCGCCGAAGCCGAGCGCGGCCTCAAGGCGTTCATGTTCGAGAAGGTCTATCGCTCCGAGGCGGTGATGGCGCCGGTGCGGCGCAGCCAGCACCTGGTTGCCGAGCTTTTCGATCGCTATTTCGAGTCCGCCGACATGCCCAGGCGCTGGGCCGAAGCGGCGCGCGCCGCCGGCACCGATGCCGCTCGCGCCCGCGTCATTGCCGATTTCGTCGCCGGCATGACCGACCCTTATGCCGAGGCCGAGCATGCCCGCCTGTTTGACGGCAAAGGGCCGGTGGAGTAGGGGGCTCCCACCCCTACCACCGGAACCATCATGGATATCTTCGCCGATTTCGCCGCACGGGTCGCGGCAGCGCTCAAGACACTCTACCCCGAGGCGTCCGCCGAGCTGATCGCGCGAGCCGTGGTGGAGCCGCCGCGCGACCCCGGTCATGGCGACCTGTCGTCCAACGCCGCGATGGTTGTCGCCAAGCCGCTGGGCAAGAATCCGCGCGACGTGGCGGTGGCGCTCGCCGAGCACTTCAAGTCGGACCCCGACGTAACCTCGGTCGAGGTTGCCGGCCCCGGCTTCCTCAATTTCAGGCTCGATGAGCCGGTCTGGCATCGCATCCTCAAGTCGGTCGACACGCTCGGCGCCGAGTATGGGCGGTCGGACCTGGGCAGGAGCGAGAAGGTCAATGTCGAGTACGTCTCGGCCAATCCGACCGGCCCCATGCATGTGGGCCATACGCGGGGCGCTGTGTTCGGCGACGCGCTGGCCTCGCTGCTCGCCTATGTCGGTTATGACGTTACGCGCGAATACTACATCAACGACGCGGGCGGGCAGGTGGACGTCCTCGCCCAGTCCGCCTTCCTGCGCTACCGGGAAGCGCTCGGCGCGGTGATCGACATCCCCAAGGGGCTCTATCCGGGCGACTATCTCAAGCCTGTCGGCGCCGCGCTTGCCGCCGAGTTCGGCGAGTCGCTGCTGTCCAGGCACGAGGCCGAATGGCTGCCGCTCGTCAAGGAGCGCGTGCTTGCCGCCATGATGGATCTGGTGCGGGCCGACCTCGCCAATCTGGGCGTCAAGCACGACGTCTTCTTCTCCGAGCGGACGCTGCACGGGCAGGGCGGCGACATCGACCTGACGCTGCAATGGCTGCGCGACGAGGGCCTGATCTACCAGGGCACGCTGGAGCGGCCCAAGGGCATCTCGCACGACGATGAGTGGGAAGACCGCGAGCAGACGCTGTTCCGGGCCAAGGACTTCGGCGACGATACCGACCGCGCGCTCGTCAAATCCGACGGCAGCTACACCTATTTCGCCGCCGACATCGCCTACCACCGCAACAAATACCTGCGCGGCTTCAAGCACATGATCAACGTGCTGGGCGCCGACCACTCGGGCTACGTCAAGCGGCTGCAGGCGGCGGTGAAGGCCGTCTCGGGCGGCGAAGCCGACATGGACGTCAAGATTATGCAGCTCGTCCGGCTGCTCAAGAACGGCGAGCCGTTCAAGATGAGCAAGCGGAGCGGCGATCTGGTGCTGCTGTCCGACGTCGTCGAGGAAGTCGGCCGCGACGCTACGCGATTCATGCTGCTCTACCGGCGGAACGAGCAGGCGATGGATTTCGACTTCGCGCTGGTCAAGGAGCACACGCGCGACAATCCGGTGTTCTATGTGCAGTATGCGCATGCCCGGACCTGTTCGGTGTTCCGCACTGCCGAGTCGGAGCTTCCGGCGCTCAATCTCAACGCGGAGCATCTGGCGGCCGCGCCGCTCGAGCTGCTCGTCAGCCCGGCCGATATCGAGCTGATCAAGGTCGTCGCGCAGTGGCCGCGGACGGTCACGGCGGCCGCGCTTGCGCATGAGCCGCACCGCATCGCATTCTACCTCTACGAGCTTGCCGCGGCCTTCCATGCCTTCTGGGCCAAGGGCAAGGACGACAGGACGTTACGCTTTGTTAACCCTGAAGACTTGAAACTGACATTGGCGCGACTCGCGCTCGTGGGTGCCGTTCGGCAGGTTTTGGTCAACGGCCTCACGGTGTTGGGAGTGTCCGCTCCACAGGAGCTTTCATAATTCGGGCGCATTGGTGTGGTGCCTCGGCATTGTCCTGGCGGGGGCCGGGCAGGGGTAGCAACACCATCGTGAGCCTAGTCAATGCCGCCAGCGAGACCGCAGCAGATGTCTGATCCGGCCGATAAATCCGACGACCTTATCGCCGAACTGGCAAAGCTGATGGCTGCATCGCCCGGGGGGGACAAGCCTCCCGTCGCGGCGATTGCACGACCTGCGCCGCTCGATCCCCTCGCGACCTCCGCGCCGTCGCCCGCCCCGGCGACGCCTATCCGGATTCCAGGCATGGACCAGCCGCGTCCGGCAGCGGCCGCTTCCGCTGCCCCGTCCGCTCCTGCTCCGCGCGCGCCCGTCACCGGCGCCATCCGGATTCCGGGCATGGACAATCCGGCGCCGGTTTCGACCAGCGCCCCGGTCAGCAAGTTCGATTTCGGCGCCAAGCCCGCTGCGGCCGCCCCCATCAAGCAGGAACCGCTGTCGTCGCTCACTGAGCGCCTTGCCGCGCAGAATCCGTCGACCCGCGTCGAGCCCAGCCTCGGGCCGACGCCCGGTCCCAAGCCGGCGCCCGCGCCCATCCGCGTTCCTTCCGACCTCAAGCCGGTGAGCGAGAACCGCTCCTTTGGCCTGGGGCCCGCCCTGAGCGTGGGCGCGACACCCACGCCGGCTCCGCAGCCCGCGCCGGTCCCCGCCGCGCCGCCGGCGGCCTCGAGCGCCGACAGTGATTTCGCCTTCGATTTCGGCTTTGGCCGCAACCCTCCGGCGTCGGCCTCGCCGCCGCGCCCGACCGAGGACGCGGAAGACATCGACCCGATCGCCGACCTGATTGCCGCCGAGATGGGGGCGGACCTCGACGCTGACGAGGGCGATGAGCCCGCACCCGCGCCGCAGCCGGCAAGGCCCGCGCCGGTAGCCGCGGCGCCCGTCATGCGCACGCCGGTTGCCCCGCAACAGGCCGCGCCCCGGCCGACGATCGCGCCCGTTGGCGCGGCGGTCGCACGTCCCGCCGGCGGCCAGCCGATCCCGCTCAAGCCAGTCAGCGTCGCACCGCGCGCTCCGGAAACCGACCGCTTTGCGATCTCGCCGGGCGTCGGTCTCAACATCAAGCCGCAGCCCGGCCAACCCCTCAACACGCCCGTCCAGCGCGCCCCCGAGCCGCCGAAGCCGGTGTTCGACGATTCCGATCCGATGTCGGAGATCGAGAGCCTGATCGGCGAAGCGGTGCGCGTCGAGCTTTCGCCGCCCGGTCCGGTCAAGGTCCAGGCCGTGCAGCAGAAGGTCGAGCCACAGGTCGCGTTCGAGCCCGATCTCGACGTCGATGGTGACGGCGATCCCGATACCGCTTCCGCGGCACCTCCGCCGCGCGCCGCGCAGCCGACTGCCGCGCCGGTCGTGCCGCCGCTCAATGCGCAGTTCGCACCGCGCCGTTCCGGCCTAAAGGACGATGGTCAGTCGAGTGCCGAGGACGCCATCCTCGCCGCTGCCGCCGCGACCGGCGCACAGGTCGACCATATCGAGCCGACCGTGGGCGACGAGAGCCCCTACCGCCGGCTCAAGGTGAAGCCCGCCCGCTCGTCCTTCGCTTCGGGCGGCGTCCGCCAGTATGTGGGCATGGCCGTCGCCGGCACGCTTCTGCTGGCTGCCGGCCTCGGGCTCTATTGGGTCCTCAATATGGGGCGTACCAACGCGGTCGCTACCGGCGACAACGCTCCGCAACTCACCGCCGACGTGACGCCGGTCAAGGAAGTGCCGTCGACGCCGACGGCTGACGAAACCGAAGTCGCCCGCTCGCCGGTGCTCGAGCAGATGGCCGGCACCTCGGTCGAGCCGAGCGCAGAGCAGCTCGTTTCAACCGACGAAACCGCCAGCACGCCCGTCACGCGCGATGTCACGAATGTCGCGGCCGCCGAGGATACCGAAGGTGGTCTTGCCAACCGCAAGGTGCGCACCGTCACCGTCCGGCCGGACGGCACCATCGTTTCGGGCGACGACGCCGTGGCCGGAGCCGAGGCGCTGCCGGTCGACCGGCCGAACGTGCCGGAGATGCCGACCAGCGACACGCCCAACCTCCTCGGCGACACGACGTCCGTCGCGATGACCGACCCGGCCACCGAGAACACCGCCCTGGCGCCGCTCACGGCCGACCCGCTGGCCCCGGCACAGACCGCCGAGGGCGCCATCGCGCCGGTTGCCAACGCCGGAGGCGTGGCCCCGACGCCGATGGCCTTCCCGGTTCGCGGTACCACTGCCACTGCCACTGCCTTTGCCGAGGAGACGCCGGCCTCCGGCAGTCTCACCGGCGCGCAGACGCCCAACGGCCAGATCGATTTGCTGGGCAATTCGATCGAGGTCGCCGCGACCGAGACGCCGGCTGCGGCGCCGGCCAGCAGCGGCAATGCCGCGGCCTATGTGCAGCTCTCCTCGAGCCCCACACAGGCTGACGCCGACGCTTCCCTGCGGGCACTGAACAATCGCTACGGCAGCTTGTTCGGCGGCAACCAGCTCGTCGTTCAGTCCGCCGATCTGGGCCAGAAAGGCACCTGGTACCGCGTCAAGCTGCCGGCCGCCTCGCTCGGCGACGCCCAGAGCGTGTGCGCCAGCATCAAGGCCAATGGCGGCGACTGCATCGTCACGGGCGGCTGATCCCGCCCGTTTCCCGCGCTTTTCTGTGAGCCGGGACCTCGGTGGCCGAGATTCCCCCTTCCGCGGGGGTGACTTCGTGTAAAAGCTCGACCGCGGGGCGTTATGCCCCGCGTTTCCTTTGGTTGTGGCAGTTTTCATGGTCGATCCATCCGCCGAGTGGCTCGAGCCCGCACCACCTCCCGACGACGAGGTGATGTATGTCGATGTGGGCGGCTACGAAGGCCCGCTCGACCTGCTGCTCGACCTCGCGCGCCGCCAGAAGGTCGACCTCTCGCAGATTTCGGTCCTGGCCCTGGCCGAGCAGTATCTGGGCTTCATCGAGACCGTGCGCGAGAAGCGTATCGAGATTGCCGCCGACTACCTCGTGATGGCGGCATGGCTGGCTTACCTCAAGAGCCGGCTGATGGTGCCGCAGACCGCCAGCGACGACGAACCCACCGGCGAGATGATGGCGGCGTTGCTGCAGTTCCGGCTGAAGCGTCTCGAAGCCATGCGTCGCGCCGCCATGCAGCTCACCGGCAGGCCGCTCCTCGGCCGCCAGGTGTTTGCCCGCGGCGCGCCCGAGCCCATCACGGTGCGCAAGAATGCGCTCTGGGAAGCATCGCTGTTCGACCTGCTCAAGGCCTATGCGATCCAGCGCGAGCGCGGCATTCCGAACGACTACGTGCCGTTCGAGCGCCACGTCTGGTCACTGCAGGACGCGCGCGAGATCCTCAACCGGCTGATCGGCGAGAGTTTCGACTGGGTGCCGCTCGATGCATACCTGTCGGAATACCTCACCAAGCCCGAAGAGAGGCTCACGGCGATGGCGTCCACCTTTGCCTCCAGCCTTGAACTGGTGCGGCAGGGGGAAATAGAAATCCAGCAATCTCTGGCCTTCGGGCCGCTTCTCATGCGCCGCCGGAAGACCGACGGCCCCCAGACCGGTAACTGATGCCCGACGAAACCAACATCCCCGGCTCCGACACGCCGGAGGCCGAGACGCCCGCACCCGAGACCCCGGAGGTCGATGCCATCGCGGCCGAGGCCGCCGAGACGGAGCAGCAGGCCGCGTCCGAGCCGGGCGAGGACGACGCCGATCTGCCCGAGGAGCTTACCGGGGCTGACGCGGGCGAGGTCGAGATTTCGGCCTCCGAGCATCCGGAACTTGCCAACCGCCAGCTCCGCATTCTCGAAGCGCTGCTGTTCGCATCCGCCGAACCGCTGGGCGCCGCGGAACTCGCGCCGCATCTGGGGGAGGCGATCGACGCCGAGCCGCTGCTGCTGGAGTTGCAGCGGCAATATACCCCGCGCGGCATCCACCTCGTCCGGCGCGCCGACAAATGGGCGTTCCGCACCGCCGTCGACCTCAACTTCCTGCTGGTTCGCGAGCAGACCGACAACAAGCCGCTGAGCCGCGCCGCGCTCGAGACGCTCGCCATCATCGCCTACCACCAGCCCGCGACCCGCGCGGAAGTGGAGGAAGTGCGCGGTGTCGCGACCGGCAAGGGAACGCTCGACCTGCTGATGGAAGCGGGCTGGATTCGGATGCGCGGGCGTCGCCGCACGCCCGGCCGGCCGGTCACCTACGGCACAACCGAAGCGTTCCTCGACCATTTCGGCCTCGAATCGCTGGCCGACCTGCCAGGCCTCGAGGAACTCAAGGGCGCCGGCCTGCTGAGCAACCGCCTGCCGCCCAACATGCAGATCCCGCTGCCCTTCGATGGTCCGCTGCGCGAGGACGAGGACCCGCTCGACCCCGACGACATAGAGGGCCAGGACGAGGAGCAATGAGCGAGGACGGCCAGGCGGCCGATTTCGCCGACTGGGGCCCGCGCGGCACCGCCGGCGTCTCGTTCGCCGCCGCCCTCAGCTTTGAGGATGTGGAGGTCCGCCTGGGCGGCCGTACCGTCCTCGACCGCTTTTCGCTGGCCCTGACGCCGGGCGAGATCGTCTGCCTTCTCGGCGAATCCGGATCGGGCAAATCGACGATCCTGCGCGCCGCCGCCGGCATCCAGCCGATCCATTCGGGCGTCATTCGCATCAACAACCAGGTCGTCTCGGGTTCGGGCGTCCACGCGGCGCCTGACCGTCGCGGCGTCGGGCTGATGTTCCAGGATTTCGCGCTGTTTCCGCACCTGACGCTGCTGGGCAATGTCATGTTCGGGCTCAAGCGGCTGGGGCGCAAGGCGGCGCTTGCGCAGGCCCGGCAGGCCCTGCGCCGCGTCGGACTCGGCGACCGCGAGGCTGACTATCCGCACATGCTGTCCGGCGGGCAGCAGCAGCGCCTGGCTCTGGCGCGCTCGATCGCGCCGCGTCCCGGCATCCTGATGCTGGACGAGCCGTTTTCGAGCCTCGACGCCCGGATGCGCGAGAGCGTGCGCAACGAAACCCTTGCGGTGCTGCGCGAAACCAACGCCACCACCATCATCGTCACGCACGATCCGGAGGAGGCGATGCTGCTGGGCGACCGCGTGGCGCTGCTCCGGCACGGCCGGATCGCGCAGATCGACACGGCGGCCGAAATCTACCGGACGCCCATCGACCTCAATGCGGCGCGCTTCTTTTCCCCCCTGGGCGAAATTGCCGCAACCGTGCGTTCGGGAGTCGCCGCAACGCCGCTGGGCGCGGTTCCCGCGCCGGGCTATGCCGAGGGCACGCGCGTCGTCGTCGCCATCCGGCCGGTCGGTGTGCTGGAAATGGCCAAATCCGGCGGCGGCGTGCCGGGCCGCATCGTTTCCAAGCGCGACGCCATCGGCATCGACCTCTGCGAAGTGCAGGTGGACGGCCTCGACCGGCCCCTCGAACTGCGCCAGCGCTCGGACCCGCATTTCGTGCCCGGCAATGACGTATTCCTGATGCTCAACCCCAACCGCGTCCTTGTGTTTAGGGCCGATTGAACCTATTTCTGTGGCCACTTTAGTGCCTGCCGTAGAGGAGTGAGGTCATGCACGGTCCCGGACTTTGGGGCATTATCATCGTCGCCGTCGTCGTGATCCTGTTGTTCGGGCGCGGCAAGATTTCCGGCATGATGGGTGAAATGGCCCAGGGCATCAAAGCCTTCCAGAAGGGCATGAAGGACGAAGACAAGCCCGCTCCGCAGGTGACCGCTTCGACGCAGGCCGAGGCGCCGCGCGAAACGGAAAAGGCCAAGGACGCCTGAGCGGCGCTGCCGCTCAACTAAGGACGACTAATGTTCGGACTCGGCTGGACGGAGATGCTGGTGGTTGGCGTCGTGGCGCTGATCGTCATCGGCCCCAAGGACTTGCCCGTCCTCATGAATCGCATGGGCAAGTTCGTCTCGAGCATTCGCCGCATGGGCAGCGAATTTCAGCGCGAGATCAATAAGGCGAGCGGCCTCGACCAGATCACCGATCTGCGCCGCTCGATCACCGAGCCGCTCAAGCAGACGGCGACGGAGATCCGCAAGGAATTCAATAAGCCTCTGGCGGGTGGCGGGGTGGAACCCTCCGGCGCCATCAAGCCGAAGGATCCCAAGGCGGAGAGCGTTGTTGCCGAGATTCACGAGAAGGTGGGGATGACCCCGCCCTCGACCGGACCCGCGCCACAGCCCTACACGCCGTTCACCAAGGAAGCGCAGGAAAAGTACCGCGCCGAGCAGGCCGGGTCCGCGACTCCCGCCGCGTCCAGCGCATCCGTCGAAAGCCCGGCGCCACCCGAGGCGACGGTGCCGCCGGTCAAGAAGCCGCGGGCTCCGCGCAAGGCCAAGACCACCGAGGTCGCCGAAGCGGCGGCCGCGGCGACCGATCTGCTCGACGGCGTACCGCCGATCAAGACGGCCAAGCCGCGCAAGCCGCGCGCCCCCAAGCCGAAGTCGGAGGCCTGAGATGGCCGAGACCAAACAACTGCCCAAGCCCGAAACCGAGGAAGACGAGCTCAAGGGCTCGGAAGCCCCGCTGCTTGATCACCTGATCGAGCTGCGCAAGCGGCTGATCTATTCGGTCATCGCGATTGCCGTCATCTTCGTGGCCTGCTTTGCCTTCGCGCAGCCCATCTACAACCTCCTCACGCTGCCTTTCGTGTGGGCCGCGGGCGGCGTCGAGAACGTGCAGATGATCACGACCTCGCCGCAGGAGCAGTTCTTCACCAACATGAACGTGGCGCTGTTCGGCGCGTTGTTCATCGGCTTTCCGTTCATCGCGACCCAGATCTACCTGTTCGTCGCGCCCGGCCTCTACAAGAAGGAACGGAACGCCTTCATCCCGTACCTGATCGCCACGCCGATCTTCTTCGTCATCGGCGCGGCGATGGTCTATTTCGTCGTCGGTCCGATGGCGCTGCACTTCTTCCTCGGCATGCAGCAGCTCGGCGAGGGCCAGGTGCAGATCGAGCTGCAGACCCGCGTCAGCGAGTATCTGGGCTTCATCATGACCCTGATCTTCGCCTTTGGCGTCTGCTTCCAGTTGCCGGTCGTCCTCACGCTTCTTGCCCGGATCGAGCTCGTCAACACCGGCCATCTCGCCAAGGGCCGCCGCTACGCCATCGTCATCATCCTCGCGCTCGCCGCGCTCCTGACGCCGCCCGACCCGATCAGCCAGATCGGTCTCGCGCTGCCGATGTACGCGCTCTACGAGCTCTCGATCCTGTCGGTGAAGTGGGTCGAAAGACAACGCGCCAAAAAGCTGGCGGCGGAAGCGGCGGAGACTGTGGGCACCTGACCCGCGGGCGGGCTTGATTACCGCGGCCCTTCCGAGCAAAAGACAGCCCTTCTCTCCAAGGGACTCCGTCATGCTCGATATCAACTGGATCAGGGCCAATGCCGCGGCCGTCGACACCGCGCTCGCACATCGCAAGAACGTGCCCTTTTCCGCCTCCGAGCTGATCGCGCTGGACGATGCCCGCAAGGCCGTCACCACGCGGCTCGAGGAGGCCCAGGCCGCCCGCAATGCCTTCTCCAAGCAGATCGGCCAGGCCAAGGCGCAGAAGGACGAAGCCCGGGCCAGCGAGCTGCTGGCGCAGGTCGCCCACCTCAAGGACGTCATCCAGCAGGGCGAGGATGAGCGCCGCGCCGCCGACGAAAAGCTGCGCCAGGCGCTGCTCATCATGCCGAACCTGCCCAAGGACGATGTCCCGGCCGGTGCGGACGAAGCCGACAATGTCGAGTATTACGGTCCCAACGGCAACGCCGCGACCGCCGCCAAATCGCGTCCCGCCAAGCCGTCGTTCAGCTTCAAGCCGAAGGAGCATTTCGAGACCGGCGAGGCGCTCGGCATGATGGATTTCGAAGCTGCCGCCAAGATCTCGGGCGCCCGCTTCACCGTGCTGAAGTCGGGGCTGGCGCGCATGGAACGCGCGCTCGGCCAGTTCATGATCGACCTGCACACGACCGAGCACGGCTACACCGAAGTGCAGCCGCCGCTGCTGGTGCGCGACGAGCCGCTGTTCGGTACCAACCAGCTTCCGAAGTTCGAGGAAGACCTCTTCTTCGTGCAGCGCGGCGACGGCCGGCTGGGCCTCATCCCCACCGCCGAAGTGCCGCTGACCAACCTCGTGCGCGAGTCCATCCAGCGCGAGGAAGACCTGCCGCTGCGCTTCACCGCGCTCACCCCGTGCTTCCGCTCGGAAGCCGGCTCGGCGGGGCGCGACACGCGCGGCATGCTGCGGCAGCATCAGTTCAACAAGGTCGAACTCGTCTCGATCACCACGCCCGAGCAGTCGGCGGACGAGCATGAGCGCATGCTGGCGAGCGCCGAGTCCGTCCTGCGGAAGCTCGGCCTCCACTATCGGGTGATGACGCTGTCGACCAGCGACATGGGTTTTGGCGCGCAGAAGACCTACGACATCGAGGTCTGGCTGCCCGGCCAGGACACCTATCGCGAGATTTCGTCGTGCTCGGTCTGCGGTGACTTCCAGGCCCGCCGCATGGATGCGCGCTATCGCGACAAGGACGGCAAGGTCCGCCACGTCCACACGCTCAACGGCTCGGCCCTGGCCGTCGGCCGCACGCTGATTTCCGTCATCGAGAACTACCAGCAGGAAGACGGCTCGATCGCCGTCCCCGAGGCGCTGCAGCCTTACATGGGCGGGCTCAAAGTCATCTCCAAATGAGCCTGCGCATCCTCATCACCAATGACGACGGCGTCGACGCGCCGGGCATCGCCGTGATGGAGGAGATCGCACGCGAGCTGAGCGACGACGTCTGGATCGTCGCGCCCGACGGCAACCAGTCCGGCGCGGCGCACCGCTTCACCTTCGGCCGCGAGCTGGAGCTGGTGGAACGGCGTTCCCGCGTCTTTGCCGTGCCGCATGGCTCGCCAGCCGACTGTGTCGTTGCTGGAATGACGTTCCTGCTCAAGGATCGTCCCGCCGATCTGGTCCTGTCGGGCGTCAACAACGGCCAGAACATCGGCGACATCGTCAACTGCTCGGGCACCGCCGCCGGCGCGCGCGAGGGCGCATTCCAGGGGGCGCTCGGCATCGCCATGAGCCAGGGCGTCGACTACGAGGCAGGCCTTGCCATCGACTGGTCGGTTTCCCGCCAGTTCGCGGCCAAAGTGGTTGGCGGCATTCGCCGCCACGCGGGGCAGGGCGCCTGGTACAACGTCAACTTCCCGTTCTGCCCGCCCGCCGAGGTCACCGGCGTGCGCGTCGTTCCCACGCAGCGCTTCACCCGCTCGCCGATGCGGTACTATCCGTCCGACAATCCGGGGAAATTCTTCATCGCCATCCCCGAGACGCCGTCGCCCTTCGATCCGGCCAACGACTTTTTCCAGCTCCTTCACGGCAACGCCATCACGGTCACGCCCATGAACCTCCAGGGCAGCGACGTGGCCCGCGCGGCCGAGATCGACGGAAAGATCGCGATCTAGCGAATAGCCAATGACGAGTTGCGAATAGGACGGGCACCCGGCGGCGGGAAACTGGTTTCCCTGCTCGGTATTGGCTGCTCGCTGCGGGCTCCGCCCTTAACCCTAATCACGTCTGAATCCGGGCACGGCTGAATCGCGCAAATCGCAATCGGCTTAAACTCGTCTTTACCTAAAATGCCTATCGTCAGCCCATCTTGTACTGCGTGACGAGTTGGACTGATGAGTAATCGCGTTGCTGGTAAGGCGCTGAGGATCGCTGCCGTTGCCGGCCTGCTTGTGGGGTCGACCGCGCTTGCGGGCTGCTCCTCTCTCGGTCTGGGGCTGGGTGGCGGCGACGTCACCGGTTCCATTTCCCCGGGGGCATCCTCGGGCGGTGCGCAGTCCATGCCGCCCGCACTCAAACCGATCGGCGACCGCACGGAGGTCGCCTCGGGTCCCTTTGTCCCGCCGGCTGATATCGGCGGCGGCTCCGGTGGCGGTCTCGTCACTGGCAGCGCGCCGGTGGGAGTTGTTTCGAGTTCTGCCCTGCCGCCCCTCACAGGAAGTGAAACCATGCCAGCCCAGCCTTCTCTCGTTTCGGTCTCGGCTCCGACCCAGTCGGCCCCGCTGGCCACGTCCTCGCCGAACCTGTCGGTCGTTCCGGACAACGCCTACATCCACGTCATCGAGAGTGGAGAGTCGCTCTACACCATCGCGCGCCGTTACAACGTGACCGCGCAGGCGATCGTGCAGGCCAATGGCATGGGCTCGCCCGACAAGATTTTCGTCGGCCAGAAGGTCATCATTCCGGGCCTCACCGGCAAGGCAGCTCCCGCCGCCACGCAGGTCGCCTCCATCGCGCCGGTCGAGAACACACTGACCGGCAGCAAGACGGCGCCTGCGCCGGCCATGGCCCTCGTCGCCCCGCAGAAATCGACCCCGGCTCCGGCCGTGCCCGACAAGACCGCTGCGATCAAGGACCCGGCCCTCGTCGACCCCGAGACCAGCAAGGCCGAGCCCGTCCCGACCAAACCCGCGATCGTCGAGCCGGTGATGTCGGGCGCCGACAAGTTCCGCTGGCCGATTTCGGGCAAGGTCATCACCGACTTCATCGCGTCCAAGGGCACCGGCATCAATATCGAAGCGCCCGAGGGGACCGCGGTCCGCGCCGCCGAGAACGGCCAGGTGATCTATGTCGGCTCGGGCGTCGAGGGCTATGGCAACCTCGTTCTCATCCGGCACGCCAATGGCTACGTGTCCGCCTATGCCCACCTCAAGGCGGTCGGCGTCAGCAAGGGCGACAGCGTCACCCGCGGCGACAGCATCGGCCAGGCCGGCATGACCGGCTCCGTCAGCCGTCCGCAGCTCCATTTCGAGCTGCGCAAGGGCGCCACCCCGGTCGACCCGGTGCCGCTGCTGGCCGGCTGACGCCCAGCGAATAGCCAATATCGAACAGGGGCCCGCCATCGGCGGGCTCTTTCGTTTCCCTATTGGCTACTCGCTCTCAGACCGTCTTGCCCATCTCGCCGGCAAGGTTCCGTACGAACTGGATCGCCACGCGGCCCGAGCGCGCGCCGCGCGTCTGCGCCCATTCGATCGCTCGCGCATTGAGGTCGGCATCGGAAATCTCGAGGCCGTAGGCGTCGCAATAGCCGCGGATCATGGCGAGGAAGGTTGGCTGGTCGCAATTGTGGAAGCCCAGCCACAGGCCGAAGCGGTCCGACAGCGACACCTTCTCCTCGATGGCCTCGCCCGGATTGATCGCGGTCGCCCGCTCATTGTCGATCATGTCGCGGGGCATCATGTGGCGCCGGTTCGAGGTGGCGTAGAACAGCGCGTTCTCCGGACGCCCCTCGAGCCCGCCATCGAGGATGGTCTTGAGCGATTTGTAGCTCGTCTCGTCCTTGTCGAAGCTGAGGTCGTCGCAGAACACGATGAAGCGGGCGTCCTGCCGGGCGATCATGCGCATCAGCCGGGGCAGGGTCTCGATGTCCTCGCGCGCGATCTCGATGAGGATCACCCGCCCTTCGACATGCCCCGAAACCTCGGCATGCACCGCCTTGACCAGCGATGACTTGCCCATGCCGCGCGCGCCCCACAGCAGCGCGTTATTGGCGGCGAAGCCCTTGGCGAACTGCAGGGTATTGGCGAGCAGCGTGTCGCGCACGCTGTCGATGCCCTTGAGCAGCCCGAACGGCGCCCGCGACACCTTGGGGACCGGCATCAACCGGTCGGCAGCCGCGTCCCAGTGATAGGCGTCCGCCTCGGTCAATAACGGCCCGGCGGCGGCTTGTGCCGGCGCCATGGCGTCCAGCCGGTCGGCGATGCGCTGCAGCGAAGCGGCGATCTGGGTGAGGATCGGGTCGGTCATGTCCGGACTATTTCCTGCGTCGAAAAGGCCGTTTGCAGGGTTCTGAACCGCTTTGCAAGCCAAGGAGGCGGCTATATAGTCCGCCCGCTTTTGGCCGGGTGGATTGCTCCATTGCCGGAAACGCAGCCTTTGGCACCTCAACCGCGGCGTTTTGACAAGCCGACAGTCCATTCGACAAGGAGACCTACATGTTCGTGACCTCTGCTCTGGCGCAGGACACAACCACCCCCGCCGCCCCCTCGATGGGCGCAACCGACCTGCTGATCCAGTTCGCCCCGATCCTGCTTCTGGTGGTGATCTTCTGGCTCCTGATCTTCCGCCCGCAGCAGAAGCGCATGAAGGCCCAGCAGGCCATGCTTTCGTCGATCTCGCGTGGTGACACCGTCGTGACCACCGGCGGCATCATCGGCAAGGTGACCAAGGCGGTCGACGGCGAAGACCTCGAAGTCGAGATCGCGCAGGGCACCCGCGTCAAGATCGTGCGTTCGATGGTTTCCGACGTTCGCTCCAAGGCGAACCCGGTGAACGACAACAAGGCGAGCTAACCCGGCACGCCAGGGACGATACCTTTATATGCTGCATCAGTTCACGCCCATCCGCACTGCGATCATCCTCATCGTCACGGTGCTGGGTATCTTCCTGGCCATCCCGAACTTCTTCTCGAAAGAGACAACCGCGAACTGGCCGAGCTTCCTGCCGCATGACGGCATGACGCTCGGTCTCGACCTGCAGGGTGGCTCCTACCTGCTGCTCCAGGTCAACCGCGACTCGATCACCACCGAGCGCCTCAAGGAGCTGCGCCGCGACGCGCGCCAGCTCCTCGCCGGCCAGAACGGCATCGGCAACATCATCACGACCGAAGCCGACGGCATCGTCATCGAGCTGACCGATCCGAGCACGAAGGAAGCGGCCCGCACCGCGCTGCAGGCGCTGCAGAACAATATCGGCGGCACGGCCGGTATCGGCGGCACGCCCGAACTCGAGTTCGGCGAGGCTGCCGACGGGAAGCTCACCGTCAAGCTCACGCCCAACGGCATTACCGAGCGCATGTCGGCGCTCATCGCGCAGTCGATGGAAGTCATCCGCAAGCGCGTTGACGAAGTGGGTACCACCGAACCCATCATCCAGCGCCAGGGGCAGGATCGCGTCCTCGTCCAGGTGCCCGGCTACGACAATTCCGCGCGCCTCAAGGAACTGATCTCCACCACGGCGCGCCTGACCTTCCACCTGGTCCATCCGACGATGTCGGCGGCGCAGGCCGAGGCGCAGGGCGTTCCCGCCGGCTACATGCTCGTCCCGAGCGCCGAGGGCGACTACAACGAACTGCTGAACGAGAACGTCGAGTTCGGCGGCGAGAATCTCGTCAACGCGCAGCCGGCCTTCGACCAGCAGACCAGCCGCTCGGTCGTCAGCTTCACGCTCGATACACGCGGCGCCATCATCTTCGCCGACATCACCGCCAAGAATGTCGGCAAGCGCTTTGCGATTGTGCTCGACAATCAGGTCATCACGGCGCCGACCATCCAGGGTCCGATCCCCGGCGGCTCGGCCCAGATCACCGGCACCTTCACGCCGCAGACCGCCAACGACCTCGCCGTCCTGCTCCGCGCCGGCGCGCTGCCGGCGACACTCGACGTCGTGGAAGAACGCTCGGTCGGCGCCAGCCTCGGCGCGGACTCGATCCGCGCCGGCGTCACCTCAGGCATTGTTGCGGCGATCCTCGTCGTCACCTTCATGGTGATCGCCTACGGCCTGTTCGGCCTGTTCGCCGACATATCGCTCGTCCTCAACATCCTGCTGATCATCGCGTCGCTGTCGTTGCTCGGCTCGACGCTGACGTTGCCGGGCATCGCCGGTATCGTGCTCACCATCGGCATGGCGGTCGACGCCAACGTCCTCATCTACGAGCGAATACGCGAAGAGATGAAGGCGGGAAAATCCATCCTCGCCTCGATCGACGCGGGCTTCCAGCGCGCCTGGGGCACCATCATCGACTCGCATTTGACGCAGCTCATCGCAGCCATTGTTCTGTATTTCCTGGGCTCCGGCCCGGTGCAGGGCTTTGCCGTCACGCTCGGGCTGGGCATCCTGACCTCATTGTTCACCTCCTACACGGTGACGCTCTATTTCGTGGGCTGGTGGTACCGGCTGCGTCGTCCCAAGACCCTCAAGATCCAGGTGTTCCGCTTCATCCCGGATGGCACCAAGATCCCGTTCATGAAGATCTCGCGCTTTGCGATCATCTTCTCGATCCTGATTTCGCTCGGCGCCATCGGCTCGGCCTTCACCAAGGGCTTCAACCTGGGCATCGACTTCATCGGCGGCTCGGCCATCGAAGTGCAATACGCGGGCACAGGCACGCCGGATGCGGGCGTCATCCGCGAAGCGCTCGATGAGCTCGGCCTGGGCGAAGTGCAGGTGCAGCAGTTCGGTCCGGCCTCGGACTTCCTCGTGCGCATTCAGCTCCAGCCCGGCGGCGACCCCGAGCAGCAGGCCGCGGTCAAGAAAGTCACCGAGACGCTCGCCACCATCGACTACGAGGTGCGCAAGACCGAGGCCGTCAGCGGCACCGTTTCGGGCGAGCTCACTACCAAGGGCACCATCGCTGTGCTCATCGCGATGGGCGCCATCCTCATCTATGTCTGGTTCCGCTTCGAGTGGCAGTTCGCGCTCGCCGCCATCACCACGACGGCGCACGACGTGATCATGACCATCGGCCTCTACTCGTTCGTGGGGCTCGAGTTCAACATCACCTCCATCGCGGCGGTGCTGACGCTTGTCGGCCTCAGTCTCAACGAGACGGTCGTCATCTCCGATCGAATACGCGAGAATTTGCGCAAGTATAAGAAGATGTCGCTGCCCGAGCTGATCGACCTGTCGATTAACCAGACGATCGTGCGAACGTCGCTCACGCAGTTCACCATCCTTCTGGCGCTGTTCCCGCTGGTGTTCTTCGGCGGCGAGGCCATTCGCGGTTTCACCATCGCCATGACCTTCGGCTCGATCTTCGGCATGTACTCGTCGGTGTTCATCGGTGGGCCCATCCTGATCTATTTCGGCCTCAAGGCCCGCAGCGATGCACCGGCCGCCGACGCCAAGCCGACCAAGGAAAAGCGCGCCGACGGTGCCGCGGTCTAGCGTAACCCTCCGCGGCCCGCAGTCTGGAAAACCTCTCCCGCGCGGCGGGGGAGGCGAGCCAGGCAAAGCCCGGTGGAGCAGGCCAGTGCTGGACAGGTTCCATCTTCATGGCTGAACCCGGCCAAGGCTTCTATCCCTACCAGGCCGGCATCGATGGCTACGGCAATGGTGGCTTTCGCTTCGCGCAGATGAGCCATCGCGGCTCGCTCCTGTGCCTGCCCACGGGCATGCACAAATGGGATGTCACCGCGCCGGCCGAGATCACGCTCGAGAGCCTGCAGCCGGCGTTCGACGCCGCCGACCAGATCGATGTTCTGCTCATCGGACTGGGCAAGGACATTGCCGGCTTCCCCAAGCCCGTGCGTGCCGCGCTGCGCGAGCGCGGCATCATCGTCGAAGCGATCGCCACGGGCGGTGCCGTGCGCACCTACAACATCCTGCTCGGCGAGAGCCGTGCTGTTGGCGCCGCGCTCATCGCGGTCGATACGATCAAATGAAGTCCGAGAGCGCGACGTTCGCGGCCGAGCAGCTTCGCGCCAATGATCGCGACCGCTATCTGGCGACGCTGGTGCTGCCCGACGCCGAACGCGCCGCCATCACGGCGCTCTATGCGTTCAACGCCGACATCGCCTCGGTGCGCGACCGCGCCCGGGAAGCGGCGGCCGGCGAGATTCGCCTGCAATGGTGGCACGATGCGCTGGCGGGCGAGGGCCACGGCGCCGTTCGCGCCAATCCCCTGGCCGATGCACTGCTCGACACCGTCGCCGAATACAGCCTGCCGGTGCCCGCGCTGATCCGGATGATCGAGGCCCGCCGCTTCGATCTCTACGACGATCCGATGCCCGACATGCCGACGTTCGAGGGCTACGCCGGCGAAACGGCGTCGGCGCTGTACCAGCTCAGCGCCATGATCCTCAATCGCGGCCCGGTCGAGCCGGGCGATGCGGCGGGCCATCTGGGTGTCGCCCACGCGCTCATCGGTCACCTGCGCGCGTTCGGCTACAACGCCAGCAAGGGCCGCATCGTGCTGCCACGCGACGTGTTCGCCACCTGCGGCGTGGCGGAGGCCGACATCCGCGCCGGCACGCAAAGCGAGAACCTGAGCGTCGCGCTGACGCGTTTCGCCGAGCTGGCGGCCGAACACCTCCGCAAGGCCGATGTCGCCATCGCCGGGCTGCCGCGCGGCCTGCGCGCAGTCTTCGCGCCAACGGCCCTGCTGCACGGCCAGCTCAAGCGCCTCGACCTCGACGCCCCCTTCGCCCCGCAACCGGACCTCGCCGACTGGCAGAAGATCGCGGCGCTGGGCTGGTGGAAATTGGGGCGCGCCTAAGCCCAGGCAGCGATATCGTTCAGTGCCCTTACGCTCATGGCCTTCTTCTTGGCCATGGCCTTCTCCGGGCCGCGCCAGCGCCCCTCGTGGCCTTCCGGCTTGGTCACCGTCACCGGTGGCAGCAGCCCGAAATTGACGTTCATGGGCTGGAACGAGCGCGGTCCTGCCTCGCCTTCGGCGGCGAGGTGGCCGCCCAGGATATGGTCGAACAGCGCCCCCAGCGCCGTCGTCGTCACCGGCGCCTCTACCTGCTCGCCGCGGGTCTGTGCCGCGGCCATGCGGCCGGCGACCAGTCCGATCGCGGCGCTTTCGACGTAGCCCTCGACCCCGGTGATCTGCCCGGCAAAGCGCAGGCGCGGCTGCGCCTTGAGGCGAAGCTGGCGGTCCAGCACCTTGGGCGAGTTGAGGAATGTGTTGTGGTGCAGCCCGCCCAGCCGCGCGAATTGTGCGTTCTCGAGCCCCGGGATCAGGCGGAAGATCTCCGCCTGGCCGCGATATTTGAGCTTGGTCTGGAACCCCACCATGTTCCACAGCGTGCCCAGCGCATTGTCCTGCCGGAGCTGGACGATCGCGTGGGGCTTCACCGTGGGGTTGCGCGGGTTGGTCAGCCCCACCGGCTTCAACGGCCCCCAGCGCAGCGTGTCGCGGCCGCGCTCGGCCATCACTTCGACCGGCAGGCAGCCGTCGAAATAGGGCACGTTCTCCCACTGGTGGTAGACATGCTTCTCGCCCGCCAGCAGTGCATCGACGAAGCGGTTGTACTGCGCCTCGTCCATCGGGCAGTTGAGATAGTCGGCGCCGGTGCCGCCCGGGCCTGCCTTGTCATAACGTGACTGCGCCCAGGCGATGTCCATGTTGATCGACTCGGCATGGACGATCGGGGCGATCGCGTCGAAGAAGGCGAGCTCCGCTTCGCCCGTCAGGCCCTGGATGGCGGTGGCGAGCGGCTGTGAGGTGAGGGGACCGGTGGCGACGATCACGTTGTCCCACTCCGCCGGCGGCAGCCCGGCGATCTCGCCGAACTCGACCGTCACGTTCGGATGTGCGCGGACCGCTGCCGTCACGGCGTCCGAGAACGCCACGCGGTCCACCGCGAGCGCGCCGCCGGCCGGCAGCTTGTGGGCGTCGGCCATGCGCATGATCAGCGAGCCGCAGCGCCGCATTTCCTCGTGCAGCAACCCGACGGCGTTGTGCTCATGGTCGTCCGAGCGGAAGGAATTGGAGCACACGAGCTCGGCAAAGCCACCGGTCAGGTGGGCTTCGGTCAGCTTCTGCGGCCGCATTTCGTGGATGATGACGCTGGCGCCGGCCTCCGCGGCCTGCCAGGCGGCTTCGGAGCCGGCAAGGCCCGCGCCGATGATATGGATGGGGGAGGAAGTCATGGCTGGGCTCTAGCAACAAGAGCCCGAAAAATCAAAACGCCCGCGTCCTAGAAGGAAGCGAGCGTTCGGATCAGATAGTCGGCCGGCTGGCGGTGCGCGAAAACCTTAGAGGGCGCGCGCATGTTCGCGGGCGATCTTGGTGATGTCGGCGCGCGAGATGCCCAGGTCGTTGAGCTGACGGTTGTCGAGAGCGGCAAGCTCACGGACGGTCTGCTGGTAGGCCGACCACTTCTTCAGAGTCTGGCGAATGCCCATTTCATTTTCTCCTTCATCGCGTCCGGGAACCGTTCCCGTTCGCTACGAGTGGGTAGATAGTCCCATGCGCGGGATATGTGCAGATGGGGAAAGCTCACAACTCTCGTGCAGAAAACGCATAGCTCTTTTTGTCGATGTTAAGTTGAGCTTAAGAAACAGGGCCGCCGGGGTCACCGGCGGCCGCGGCGGGGCCGACCGGACGGGTCAGCGGGGCTGGCGGTCGAACAGGCCGCGCGTCATTTTCGAGAAGTCCGGTCCTGAAACGCCCAGAAGATCAGCGTTTCTTGTCGACGGAACGTCCATTTCACGCAGTGTCTGCTTGATGTCGACGAGACGCCGGATGCGCCAGACGGCACGGATAAACATGAGACGGCTCCCTTTGCGGGGTGAGGGGACGCCGGACAATCGTCCGATTTGCCCCTCCGTTCCATCCGAGAGATATCATCCGGGCCATGCGAAATCCGCATGTCGATTTCATAAGACGGTCAACAAGCGGCCATCCTTGGGTGGCTGACTCGGGATTCGCGGGAAGCTTGCGGTGCGTACCTCGGAGCGAGGTCACCGCGGCACGACTCGGCGGCACCTCGTGAGCCGACCTACTCCGCCGCCTGCCGCACCGCCCGCTTCTTGACCGGCCGCCGCTCCATCACTTCCTTGAGGAACTTGCCGGTGTAGCTGCGCTTGTTCTCGATCAGGTCCTCGGGCGTGCCGACGCCCACGACCTCGCCGCCGCCGTCGCCGCCCTCCGGGCCCATGTCGATGATCCAGTCGGCGGTCTTGATGACCTCGAGATTGTGCTCGATCACCACCACCGTGTTTCCCTGGTCCACCAGCTCGTGCAGCACCTCGAGCAGCTTGGCGATGTCGTGGAAATGGAGGCCGGTCGTCGGCTCATCGAGCATGTAGAGCGTCCGGCCGGTGGCGCGGCGGCTCAACTCCTTGCTGAGCTTGACGCGTTGCGCTTCGCCGCCCGACAGGGTCGTCGCCGGCTGCCCGACCTTCACATAGCCCAGCCCCACGCGCTGCAGCGTTGCGAACTTCTCGCGGATCGAGGGCACCGCGGCAAAGAACTCCGTCGCCTCGTCGATGGTCATGTCCAGCACGTCGGCGATCGACTTGCCCTTGAACTGCACTTCGAGCGTTTCGCGGTTGTAGCGATGGCCCTTGCACACCTCGCACGTCACATAGACATCGGGCAGGAAGTGCATCTCGATCTTGATGACGCCGTCGCCCTCGCACTTCTCGCAGCGGCCGCCCTTGACGTTGAAGGAGAAGCGGCCCGGCCCGTAGCCGCGTGCCTTGGCCTCCGGCAGCCCCGCGAACCATTCGCGCAGCGGCCCGAAGGCCCCGGTGTAGGTCGCGGGGTTCGAGCGCGGCGTGCGGCCGATCGGCGACTGGTCGATGTCGATGATCTTGTCGAGGAATTCGAGGCCGGTGAGGTGGTTGTGCGGGGCCGGGTTGACCCGCGCGCCGTTGAGCCGCCGCGCCATCGCCTGGTACATGGTGTCGATCATCAGGGTGGATTTGCCGCCACCCGACACACCCGTGATCGCAACGAACAGTCCGAGCGGCACGTCCACCGAGACGTTCTTCAGGTTGTTGCCGGTCGCGCCGTCGAGGTGGATCTTCTTGCCCTTGGCCGCCACGCGCCGCTCGGGCGGCGTCGGGATCTGCAGCTTGCCGCTCAGATACTGCCCGGTGATCGAGTTCTTGTTCTTGAGGATGTCCTCGGGCGCGCCCTCGGCCACGATGTGGCCGCCATTCACGCCGGCGCCGGGACCGATATCGACCACATAGTCGGCGGTGAGGATGGCGTCCTCGTCGTGCTCGACCACGATCACCGTGTTGCCGATGTCGCGCAGCCGGCGCAGCGTTTCGAGCAGCCGCTCATTGTCGCGCTGGTGGAGGCCGATGGAGGGCTCGTCGAGCACGTAGAGAACGCCCGTCAGGCCGGAGCCGATCTGGCTCGCAAGGCGGATGCGCTGGCTCTCGCCGCCCGACAGCGAGCCCGAGCCGCGGCTCAGCGTCAGGTAGTCGAGGCCGACATCGTTGAGGAAGCCGAGGCGTTCGCGGATTTCCTTGAACACGCGCTCGCCAATCTGGTTCTGTGTCGCGGTCAGGCGCTTGGGCAGGCCGCGGAACCACTCGGCGGCGGCGCGGATCGACATGTCGCTGACCTGGCCGACATGCAGCCCGTCGATCTTGACCGCCAGCGCTTCGGGCTTCAGCCGGAAACCGTCGCAAGCCAGGCACGGCTTGCTCGACATGTATTTCTCGATCTCCTCGCGCATGCCGGCGCTCTCGGTCTCCTTGTAGCGCCGTTCCAGATTGCCGATCACGCCCTCGAAGGGCTTCTTGGTCTTGTAGGTGCGAAGGCCGTCATCATAGGTGAACTGGATCGCCGTTTCACCCGTGCCGAACAGCACGGCGTCCTGCGTCGCCTTGGGCAGTTCTTCCCAGGCCGTGCCCGTCGAGCCGCCATAGTGCTTCACCACCGCCTGCAGTGTCTGCTGGTAGTAGGGTGCGCTGGTCTTGCTCCAGGGCGAGATCGCGCCATCGCGCAGGCTCAGCGTCACGTCCGGCACGATCAGGTTCGGGTCGATCTTCTGCTCGGTGCCCAGGCCGTCACAGACCGGGCAGGCGCCGAACGGGTTGTTGAACGAGAACAGCCGCGGCTCGATCTCGGGGATGGTGAAACCCGAAATCGGATCGGCGAATTTTTCCGAGAAGATCAGCCGCCTAGCCGAGCCGTCCTCGGCCTTCTCGTCGGCGAACTCGGCAAAGGCGATGCCGTCGGCGAGCTTCAGCGCCGTCTCGAAACTCTCGGCGAGGCGCGTCGCGATGTCGGGGGAGACCACGATGCGGTCCACCACCACCTCGACATCGTGCTTGATCTTCTTGTCGAGATTGGGCGCGTCCTCGATGTCCCAGAATTCGCCGTCGATCTTTACGCGCTGGAAGCCCTTGCGCATGAGGTCGTTGAGCTCGCGCTTGTACTCGCCCTTGCGGCCGCGGGCGATCGGCGCGAGCAGATAGAGCCGCGTGTCCTCGGGCTGCGCCAGCACCTTGTCGACCATCTGGCTCACGGTCTGGCTTTCGATGGGCAGGCCCGTGACCGGCGAGTAGGGGATGCCGACGCGCGCGAACAGCAGGCGCAGATAGTCGTAGATCTCCGTGACCGTGCCCACCGTCGAGCGCGGATTGCGCGAGGTGGTCTTCTGCTCGATCGAGATGGCCGGCGAGAGCCCGTCGATCTGCTCGACATCGGGCTTCTGCATCATCTCGAGGAACTGCCGGGCATAGGCCGACAGCGATTCCACATAGCGCCGCTGCCCCTCGGCATAGATCGTGTCGAACGCCAGCGACGACTTCCCCGACCCCGACAGGCCGGTCATCACGATCAGCTTGTCGCGCGGCAGGCGCAGGTCGACGTTCTTGAGATTGTGCTCCTTGGCGCCGCGAATGACGATTTCACGGTTGGGCGAGGAGGCAGGGGTCTTGGCGGGCATCGGACATCCATCGGCAGGAGCCGGACCATTACGAGAATGATCTGCCAGCTTCTGTCAGTGTTACGGGGCGCGGGGTCGGAAGCCCTGAAATAGGGAAGGTCCGCCGCACCCGCAAGCTAACCACGGCACAACGTCGCTGTCATCTCACAGCGCCATCGCCGCGCAAGAACATAAGCGGAACATGCGAGAGTCGGTCAAGCCCAGTTACGCGGCGTCGCTTTGCGGAGACCCGTCCCCGATAAGTACGCCCGCGGGAATGTGCCAGACCGCATTGATCCGGCGGATCATATCGAGCGACAGCCGCCGCTCGCCGGAGAGGACTTCCGAGGCGCGGGACTTCGAGCCCAGCCCGTCGGCGAGGTCGCTCTGCTGGAAACGGCGGATATGCATGAACGCGCTGAGCGCCTCGATCGGTGTGGGTGCGTCGATCGGCCAGCTCAGGTTCTCGCAGGCCTCGATCAGGTCCGAAAGCACATCGAAGCGATCGTCCTCGGGGGTGCCGGGTTCGGGCTCGTTCCCGAAGTTACCGCTCGAACTCGGTGAGCGCCCAGTCATCCCACGTCCGCAGCGGCGTCTCGGCGCTGGGATAGGGGTCCCAAAGCCTACGCCCTGTCTCCGTAATAGATGCCCCTCGCCTTCAGATACTCCACCTCCTGCGGGCTCGCGAGGGTGCGGTCCCAGCGGGCGAGGTGCCTGTTGATGTAGCTGAAGAACGGCGGGCCGAGGAAGGCGAACAGGATCATGGCCATGTAGCCGCGGGGCAGGGTAGCTGCCTCCTCGGGCGGCGATTGCTCGAGCTCCCAGTAGCGGCGCGTGGCGATCTTGTGGTGGTTCGCGTGGAGCATGAGGTTGTAGAACATGCCGCCCGAGACGCGCCGGTGGCTGTCCCAGCTGTGCCGCGCCTCGACCCGAGTGCCCGGAATGCGCACGAGGCCGTAGTGCTCGATGTAGTTGACCACCTCGAGATAGATCTTGCCGATCGAGCCCGAGACGAGGAAGGCCGGCAGGCCCCACCAGCCCAGGAACGTCACGTAGAACGCCAGCACCGCCAGCGTCATCAACTGCCCGCGCCAGAACTTGTTGCTGAACAGCGTGTTGCGCAGGCCCTTGCGCTTCAGCCGCTCGTCCTCGAAGCGCTTGGCAGCGAGCCACTGGCCGATGGTCGAGGTCCAGACGAAATGGATGATGTACTGGCCGCGGCGGGCCGTCGCCGGGTCGGCTTCGGTGCCGACATTGCGGTGGTGGCCGTGCACGTGCTCGATGGCGAATCCGGTGTCCCAGGTGAAGGCGAGCAGCCAGCGACCGACGAGCTTGTCCCATTCCTTTTCGGTGCGGTGGATCAGCTCGTGGGCGACGTTCACGCCGGCCGCGCCATAGTACATGCCCAGGCTGACATAGGGGCCCATGGCCCACATCCAGTGATGCGTCCAGCCGCGCGCGCCCTCGGGGTCGATGCCGAACAGGCGCGGGAACCAGTCGAGCCAGGCCCAGCCGGTGGCGTGACTGACATTGAAGGCGATCAGCGTGGCGAAGATCAGCAGCGGCAGCGTCGCGAACAGCATGAGCTGGCAGTACCAGACCGGCGGCATGCGCTCGCGGTCGGAGATATCGCCGAACAGCTCATCGACATAGCCGATGAGGAAGAACGAGAAGACCAGGCCCATATAGGTCCAGGGCCCGCCCATCGCGATGAAGATGATGCCGAACAGGATGAACAGGTTCATCAGCGAATAGCGCAGCGTATTCATCGCGCGCGTCGCGAAAAACCCGCCGCCAGCTGCCGGCGTATTGTTGACTGCGTCGCTCATGTTGTTGGCCCTGAATCGCGCGGAACCTAGTGCACGATTGCGGCAGAAACAATCGTAGCCCTTGACGCAGGATGAACGAGGGAACATAACGGGAACATGCAATCGCTGTGCGCAAACCGCGAAATCACCGCACAGCCGGGACGAGGGCGGCTAAAATGCCGCCCGCGCGTTCAAGGAAGCGGCGTAAGATCGAAAGGATAAGGCCATGGCAGGCAGCGTGAACAAGGTTATTCTGGTGGGCAATCTCGGCGCCGAGCCCGAGGTGCGGACGCTGCCGAGCGGCAACAAGGTGGTGAACCTGTCCGTCGCGACGTCGGAGAACTGGCGCGACAAGAACACCGGCGAGCGCAAGGAAAAGACCGAGTGGCACCGCGTGGTGATCTTCTCGGAAGGCCTCGCCCGCGTCGCCGAGCAGTACCTGCACAAGGGCAGCAAGGTCTATCTCGAGGGCCAGTTGCAGACCCGCAAATGGCAGGACCAGTCCGGCCAGGACAAGTACTCGACCGAAGTCGTCCTCCAGGGCTTCAACTCCAACCTCACCATGCTCGACGGGCGTAGCGAGGGCGGTGGCGACAGCGTCGGCTTCTCGGGTCCGTCCTCCCGCAGCGAAGGCGGTGGCGGCCGTCGTCCCTCCTCCAACGCCCCGGCCTTCGAGCCGGCCGGCATGGACGACGACATCCCGTTCTAGTTTAATGAGCGCGCGCAGTTCTCGATGAAGCCGATGGCGGCGGCGACGCCGTCCTCCCGGCGAATTTCGGTGCCTATCGCCGCGGCGCGCTGGCGCATCCCCGGATCGTCCATAGCCGCGAGCGTGGCAGCAACCACGTCGACCGTCAGCCTCTTGCGGTCGAGCGGCGCCGGCCCAACTCCCAACTGTTGCACGCGCCGAGCCCAGAATGGTTGATCGCCGAAGAACGGCATGATCGCCGTCGGGAGGCCGACACGCAGCGAGGCGGCGGTTGTACCCGCGCCGCCGTGGTGGATGGCGGCCGAGGCCAGCGGCAACAGGCGGTCATGCGGTGCACCGCCGATCAGGTGGATGTGCGCGGACGAAGAGGCGCTGCCAAGCGCTCCGCCGCCTGTCGCCAGCAGGCCGCGCTTTCCCGTCCGCGCCAGAGCCTCCGAGACGGCGGCGGTCAGCCGTTGGGGATCGAGGCCGGGCATGCTGCCGAACCCGACATAGACGGGCGGATCGCCGGCGCGCAGAAAGTCCGCAAGCGCCCGGTCCGGTGTCCAGTCGGGGGTGTCGAGAAACCAATAGCCGCTGACGAGAACATCCGTGCCCCAGTCGGGCGGCGCGGGCAGGATCGCCGGGCTGTAGGCGTAGAGCGTGCCGGCCCGGCCCGAGGGCTTCGTGCGCGGATCGATACCGTTCGCGGCTCGCCTGGCTCTGAGTTCCTTGCCGAACATGACGGCTGCACCGTGGGTCGCGAGGGCGTGGCTGGCGCGATTGAGTGGACCGAGCGAGGCGAAGGGCAGCAGCGGGCTCGGGAAAGCCGAGGTTGCCGTGAAGCCAGGCAGAGGGGACGCCAGAATATGGGGCACGCCCAGCGCGGTTGCCATGCTGGGCGATCCCAGCGACTTGGGGTGGTAGAGGATCAGGTCCGGCCGAAAGTCGCGAACGGCGTTCCACTCCTCGTCGAGCAAGCGGCGGATCAGCGGGCGCACATATTTGAGCAGCTTGAAGCCGGCGGCAAAGCCTTCGCCGCCCGCAATCGCCGCCTTGCCCTCGGGGGTGTCCATCAAGGCGAGAAACTCGCCGGGCAATGGGATGAAGCCGACGCCGTGCTGGGCGACCATCTCGCAGAATTGGACCGGCGCCGCCAGTTGCACGTCATGGCCCCGCGCCAGGAGGCCGCGAGCGAGAGCTAGGTAGGGCTGCACGTCGCCCCTCGTTCCCAAAGTCTCTATCGCGATCCGCATATTCCGCCTCTTTACCGACCGACGGTCGGTTTGTTATGCTTCGCAACGTATCGAGTCAAGGATGGGCCATGCCCGCGAAGGTTGGTGTGAGACGGGTGCGAAACGCAGGCGTGAGGCGGGCGGATCTGCTGGCCGCTGGCGCTTCGCTATTCGCCGAGCATGGCTATGAAGGCACCACGGTCGAACAGATCATCGGCCGCGCCGGTACGTCAAAGGGCGGCTTCTACCATCACTTCCAGTCCAAGGCCGACCTGCTCGAGGCCATGGCAGCTCAGGCGGCCGAGCAGGCGTTGCGCGGTCTCGACCAGGTCGTCTCAGCGCCCGGTCTCGATGCCGTGCAGCGGCTCAACCGCTTCTTGCAGAGAGGCCGGAGCGACGCCGGCAACGCCCGGGAAATGGCCACTTACGGCGCCATCTTCCGTCCGGAAAATCTGGGGCTGTATCACCGCCTTCACCGCGCGGTGAGTGCGGTGCTCGTGGCTCCTTTGACGCGGATCATCGAGCAGGGCAGAGCAGAGGGTGCGATCCGCTGCGAGCATCCCGCGATCGCCGCCGAGATCGTGCTTACACTGGGGCCACTGACGCACGACGCGATCGCCGGAATAGCCGAAGCCCGCACCAAGGACGAATTCGACCTTGCTGTCGCGGCGCTGCGGGAGCGGCTCATCCAACAGGCCATCGCTGTCGACCGGATCCTCGGTCTGCCCGACGGCACGGTGTCCTACTGGGACGAGGCGTCTGCAGCCGACTGGGTGTTCCGCCATCCCTCCGGCGCATGAAAAAGGGCGGCTCTGGGCCGCCCCTCTAGTTCAGCGATGAGCCGCCGCTCAACCCTTGGTGAAGGGGACCGAGGCGTCGATGGTGTCGCCGGTTTCGTTGAACACGGCGTGGAACGACACGGCCATCTTGTTGCCGCCCGAGAGCGCCACGGTCGAGGCGATCGACACGTCGTTGCCCGAGTCATCCTCGGCGCGCTGCTTGAGGTCGAACACCACGCCGTCGCCCTTCTTGACGCCGATCGCGACGCCGCGGAAGCCGCCGATGCCGGAGTTCATCACGGCCTCGTAGCGCTTGTTGGCGTCGACATAGGCGATGGTGCCGGTCACCGAGAGCTGCGCGCCGGCCAGCGAGCAGCGGCCGGTGTAGTTGAGCTTGGTGCCGTTGCCCTTGGAGAGCGACATCTTGCACACGACGGTCTCTTCCTGGGCGCCCTTGAGGGTGCCTTTGCCGTTCCAGGAGCCGACATAGCTCTCCAGAAGGGCCATTTCAGCCGGGCCGGCAAACGCGGGCATCGCGCCGGCGGCTAGCAGCACGCCGGCAACAGCGACCGCCCGGGTAACGGGTCCGAACAGGTTCATTTTTTCACGCCTCCAAGCGGATGGAACAATCGCCCCCCGGCGATCAACAGGGCTGGGAGGATGAAGACATCTCCAAGCAAAGCAAGTGCGAGGGTTATCACAAAAAGCGTCCCAAACAAGGCCACTTGCGGCAATGCCGAGAACATTACTATGGCCGTTCCAGAACAAAGGATCAAAGTCGTGGCGACAATTGCACCGCCGATCCGATCCATGGTGAAGCGGACGGCCTGACGGTGGTCCTTGCCCTCCTCGCGCCGGGCGTGGAGGTAGTGGCTGAGGAAATGCGTGGTGTCGTCGACCGCGATACCGAAGGCGATGGTCAGCGACAGGACGGTGGCGAGTTGCAGCCCAGAACCCGAGCTCCACAGCCATGCCTCGGTGCCCAGGATCGGGAACAGGTTGGGGATCGCCGTCGCCAGTGCCACCCGCCAGGAGCGGAAGGCGAAGCCGATCAGGAACAGGTTCACCAGCACCGACAGCGTCAGGTCCATCTGGAGGCCGCGCACGATCGTCTCGGTGCCGTAGGTAGTCAGGATGCGGAAGCCGCCCACCTTGGCGCCTTCGATCCCCGCGGCGCGGATATCGGCGCCGATCGCCTCGACCAGCCGCTCGATCTCGTCGGAGCTGATGATGGTGGGCATGAAGCCGGTCACCAGCGCCTGCATGCCGTCCGGCGTCACGAAGCGCCGCTTGAGCTCGCCCACGGCGTTGAGGATCTGGTCGCGGCTGAACCCTGAATTTTCGTAGAATTTGTACGAAGCAGCCGACACCACCTTGTTGGGGCCGAGGTGCTTTTCGACGATGGCGTGGACGGTCTTGACCGTCTCGAAGTCGGCATCGCCGATATTGGGGATGCCTTCCTTGAGCGGCACGCTGATGTAGATCGGCGCCACCCCGCCGACCCCGCTGTCGATGCTCTCGGCCGCCGCCAGCGCCGCGGAATCCTTGGTCATGTAGTCCTCGATCGAGAACCGCGGCTCGATCAGGAAATAGGGGATGAAGAGCAGCCCTGTGACGAGGATCGCCAGCGCCGCAAGCGGCCGGCCGAGCCTGGTGGCGAACCACCAGGACACCGGGATCAGCGCGCGGATCGCAAAACTCGGCGTCTTGGGCAGCTTGAGGCCGAGCCGTATGGCGCCCTTGAGCAGGAGCGGCAGGAACGTCATCAGGCACACGAAGTTCGTGAGGCAGGCGATTGTGCCGGCAATCGAAAATTCGCGGACGCCCTGGCCAGCGGTGAGCGACAGGGAGGCGAAGGACACCAGCGTCGTCAGCATGGTCAGGGCGCTGGCCGGTCCGATCACCCGGACGGTCTCGTCCACCGCCTTGTATGGGTCCATCCCGTCGCGCCAGTAGGCGAGCCAGTTGAACACGAAGAACAGGCTTTCGGCGAAGGCGATCACGAGGATGATCGTGGTCACGATGATGGTGAGGAAGGTGAAGGAGCCGAACAGGGCGATGATCAGCCCCATCACCCAGAACACCGCCAGCGCCGGCGTCGCCGCCACCAGCAGCGCCCCCCACAGCGAGCGCAGCGACAGGAAGGCGATCAGCGCGCCCAGACTGAAGCCGTAGATGGTGAACTTGATCTGATCGTCGACGGTCGCGCCGAGCATCTCGGACGTCCAGATCGGTGGCCCCGTCAGCTCGATCTGGAGGTTGTCGGACGCATACAGGTCGAGGCTGGCGCGCAGATCCTCGATCATCGGCTTGGTGCCGCGCTCGTTCACGATCTGCTGGTTGGGAAACAGGATGATCACCACGCCCGAGAGGTCGGGGTTGATCAGGTTGCGCATCAGCGGATCGTTGCGCGCGAGGTCGGTCAGCGCCGCCTCGACCTGTTCGGGCGAGGTCATGCCCTCGGGCACCACCGGCAGCGTGCCGCCGTCCGGCCCGGGTTTGCGCAGCGTGAAGGCCGACATCGAGCCCGACAGGTAGTCCGACAGCGTCAGGCCGAGTGCCATCTCGCGGATCGCCTCGATCGTCTCGGGGCTGGTCAGGTTGGGCGAGCGCACCAGCACATAGATGTCGTTCTCGAACGTGCCGAAGGTGTCGGCCAGCTCGCGATAGGCGTCGTAATCGGGGCCGGAATGCGCATAGACGCGCAGCAGGTCGCCATCGACGCTCGAGCGCGGCAATTGCCATAGGCAGAACGCCGTCAGCGCGAGGACGAACACCGCCACGACGCGCGGCCAGCGCAGCGTGAGATGGCCCAGCGTCTCGAGCCCGAAGCCGATCGAGCGGTCGTGGCCGAATGCCCAGTTCCAGGCCGCCTGGGCCATGCTCCGCTCTGCCACCTGGACTCAACCCCCAGCCGAAATCGCGCGGATTTCTAGAGCGTTTCCGCCCAGGGGGGAAAGCGGATTTCGCGTGGCGGCATGCGCCGGCGCAAGGACGGGCGGCGAAGCTTCCCGCTTCGCCGCCCCCGCGGGTCAGCCCTTGAGGGCGCGGGTGAGCGCCGCCTCGAGCGACAGCGGCGCGCGGCCGGCGAAGCGCTGCACGCCGTTTCCGATCACCGCCAGCGCGCCGGTCCGTACGGCGACGTCGAAGCCGGCGAAGGCTTCGGCCAGCAGCGGCGGCAGGCCGGCGCCGGTTATGCCCTTGAGCTGCGCTTCGTGTCCGACATCGACCGCCGTCACCGGCCTGCCGCCCAGACGCGACAGCAGGGCGGCGATATCGGCATAGGACAGGGCGTCGGGGCCCGACACGTCGACGAGCTCGCGCCCCTCGGCTGTCAGCAGCGCGCCGGCCGCCGCCGCCGCGATGTCGTCGCGGAAGACGATCGCCCGCCGGCCGTCGCCCGCCGCGTGGAAGATCTTGCCCGCCTCGAGCGTCTTGGCGGCCTCCCAGACGATGAAGTCGGCATAGATGTTGTCGCGCAGCGAGGTCCAGCCGCCCTTGGTCGCGAACAGCCGCGCTTCGGTCCAGAAATGGTCGTTCTGCACCGCGTGCCGGGGGTGCGGGTAGGGGCTGGTGATCGAAGTATAGATCAGGTGCCCAACGCCGGCCCGCTCGGCCGCGTCGATCGCCGCGAGCTGACCCGGCAGGCGCTGGCCCACATCGCTGGCGCTGATCAGCAGCAGCCGCTCGACGCCGTCGAAAGCGGACGCAAGCGTATCGGGCTTCGTAAAGTCGCCGGCGCGGGCCTCGACGCCGGCAATGTCGGCGATCCTGGCCGGGTCGCGGGTAATCGCCACGATCTTGCTGGCGCCGCGCGCCTTGAGTTCGGCGATCACGGCGCGGCCCACATAGCCGCTGGCCCCGGTCACGCCGAGGACGGAATTGGAGAAATCGGTCATGGGATGTCGTCCTGAAAGCAGAGAAGTTGTCTCGACTCGATCACCGTCGGAGAGTAGGTATCGAAAAGAGAGTGCCGGTATCTAGCGATGCCGCCTTCCCGCGGGAAGACGGCACTTCATCTGCAGAAGGTCACTGTGAGGTAACTGATGGACACGGGCGAAGCTATCGCGGTCGCACGCCGGCGCGTCAAGCAGGTGCGGGAGGATGAGCCCCTTCGCCCGCTCGCCGAGCGCTGCCCGATCCGTGGCGTCCTCGACAAGCTGGGCGACAAATGGAGCATGCTTGTCATCCTCGAACTGGCGGGCGGCGAGTGCCGCTTCTCCGAGCTCCGGCGCCGCATCCCCGATATCTCGCAGAAAATGCTGACGCAGACGCTGCGGATCCTGCAGCGCGACGGCCTCGTCGGCCGCACGGTGCACCCCAGCGTCCCGCCGGCCGTGAGCTACGATCTCACCGTGATGGGTAAATCCCTCCTCACGCCCTTCGGCGCCCTGGTCGCCTGGGCCGACGAGCACCACCCGGCGGTCGTCACGGCGCGCGAGGCGTTCGACACCGAACAGGGCTGAGCGGCGACTGGCCTTGTGTCGCCACGAGATTGAGCCCCTCCCTCCCGTCCGAATGGACGTCTTGCGCTCCCATCAGGGGCTCGAAAACGCCGCACCGCCACCCCATATGCATGTAGCAGTGGAAGACCGGCGGCAAACCGGGCTCAAACGCCCGGAAATGTTGGTTCTTCCGGCGGGAATCGAATAGACCCGCAACCAGCCGAAACAGCCAGAAAACAAATCGTTGGCCGACACACCTGAAGACGGCGCCGCGGGCGCTCCCCCGCCCTCCGACATCGCCCCGATTTCCATCACCGACGAGATGCGCAAGAGCTATCTCGATTACGCCATGAGCGTGATCGTCAGCCGCGCGCTGCCCGATGTGCGCGACGGCATGAAGCCGGTGCACCGGCGCATCCTGTATTCGATGCACGAGCAGAACTTCGTCTACAACCGGCCCTACCACAAATCGGCGACCGTGGTGGGCGACGTCATCGGCAAGTATCACCCGCACGGCAACGACGCGGTGTACTTCTCGCTCGTGCGCATGGCGCAGGAGTTTTCGCTCCGCGTCACGCTGGTCGACGGGCAGGGCAATTTCGGCTCCATCGACGGCGATATGCCGGCGGCTATGCGCTACACCGAAGTGCGCATGGAAAAGATCACCAACTCGCTGCTCGACGACCTCGAGAACGACACGGTGGACATGAAGGAGAACTACGACGGCTCGCGCGAAGAGCCGACGGTGCTCCCGGCGAAGTTCCCCAATCTGCTGGTCAATGGCGGCGGCGGCATCGCCGTAGGCATGGCGACCAACATTCCCAGCCACAATCTGGGCGAGACCATCGATGCGGCGCTGCTGGTGCTCGACAACCGCACGGCGACGGTCGGCGAGATCATGCAGGTGCTGCCGGGCCCCGATTTCCCCACGGCCGGCGTCATCCTGGGCCGGGCTGGCATTCGTTCGGCCTACGAGACGGGCAGGGGTTCGATTCTCATCCGCGGCAAGTCCAACATCGAGGAGATGCGCGGCGGTCGCGAGGCGATCATCATCACCGAAATTCCCTACCAGGTGAACAAATCGGCGATGATCGAGAAGATGGCGGAGCTGGTGCGTGAGAAGCGCATCGAGGGCATCTCCGACATCCGCGACGAGTCCGACCGCCACGGCATCCGCGTCGTCATCGAGCTCAAGCGCGACGCCGTCCCGGACGTTGTCCTCAACCAGCTCTACCGCTTCACGCCGCTGCAATCGTCCTTCGGCTGCAACTTCGTGGCGCTCATCGGTGGCAAGCCCGAACTGATGGGCATCCGCGACATCCTCGTCGCCTTCGTCGAGTTCCGCGAGCAGGTCGTCACCCGGCGCACCAAGTTCCTGCTCGGCAAGGCCCGCGACCGCGCCCACGTGCTGGTCGGCCTCGCTGTCGCCGTGGCCAATATCGACGAGGTTATCGCGCTTATCCGCCGGGCGCCCGATCCGGGCACGGCGCGCGAACAGTTGATGGAGCGCGACTGGCCGGCGCGTGACGTCGAGCCGCTCATGCGCCTCGTCGACGACCCGCGCCACAAGATCAACGATGACGGCACCTTCAAGCTCAGCGACGAGCAGGCGCGTGCCATCCTCGCCCTGACGCTGAGCCGCCTCACGGCGCTCGGCCGCGACGAGATCGGCGACGAGCTCGACGGCCTGGGCAAGGACATCGCCGACTATCTCGACATCCTGCGTTCGCGCGAGCGCGTGCTGCAGATCGTCCGCGACGAGCTGACCGCGATCAAGGACGAGTTCTCGACGCCGCGCCTCACCACCATCGACGAGGCCGCCGGCGACTTCGAGGACGAAGACCTCATTGCCCGCGAGGACATGGTCGTCACCGTTACGCACGGTGGCTACATCAAGCGCGTACCGCTCACCGCCTATCGGGCGCAGAAGCGCGGCGGCAAGGGCCGCTCCGGCATGGCAACGCGCGATGAGGATTTCGTCACCCGGCTGTTCGTCGCCAACACCCACACCCCCGTTCTGTTCTTCTCCTCGCTCGGCCAGGTCTACAAGCTCAAGGTCTGGCGCCTGCCGATCGCCGAGCCGCAGGGCAGGGGCCGGGCGCTCATCAACATGCTGCCGCTCGACGAGAACGAGCGCATCACCTCGATCATGCCGTTGCCCGAAGAAGAGGCGGGTTGGGACAAGCTCGACATCATGTTCGCCACCCGCTCGGGCGGCGTGCGCCGCAACTCGCTGGCCGACTTCGTCGAGATCAACAAGAACGGCAAGATCGCCATGAAGCTCGACGAGGGCGACACGATCGTAGGCGTCGAGACCTGCTCGGCCAATGACGACGTGCTGCTTACCACCTCGCTCGGCCAGGCGATCCGCTTCCAGGTCGATGAAGTCCGCGTCTTCAAGGGCCGCGACTCCACCGGCGTGCGCGGCATCTCGCTGGCCGATGGCGACAAGGTCATTGCGATGGCGGTCATCAACCACTTCGACGCGACCTCCGAAGAGCGCGCCGCCTATCTCAAGATGAGCCGGGCCGTGCGGGGCGAGACCGAGAGCGAGGAAACGGCGCCGGACGACCTCGAAGAAACGGTTGCCGGCGAGCTCAGTCAGGAGCGCTACGCGGCGATGAGCGCGGTCGAGCAGTTCATTCTCACCGTGTCCGAGAACGGCTACGGCAAGCGCACCTCGAGCCACGAGTACCGCACCACTGGGCGCGGCGGTAAAGGCATCGTCGCGATGGCCGTCAACGACCGCAACGGGCCGCTCGTCGGCTCCTTCCCGGTCGAGGCCGAAGATCAGCTGATGCTGGTCACCGATGCCGGCCAGGTGATCCGCGTGCCGGTCGATGCGGGGCCGGAGAACCGCATCCGCATCGTCGGGCGCTCGTCGCAGGGCGTCACTGTGTTCCGCACGTCGGGCGACGAGAAGGTCGTTTCCGTCGAGCGCATCAGCGAGCCCGAGGGCGAAGCGGAAACCGAAGGCGAGGAAGGCGGCGAGTAGTGCACGCCATCGCGGGCGAGGGAGTGACGCTGGAGCCGCAGCTCGCCTCACACGCGGCCGAGCTCTACGCCGTCATCTCCGACCCCGCGCTCTACACGTTCATCGACGACAAGGCGCCGGCGAGCGAGACGGCCCTGCGCGAGCGGCTGGCGCGCCTCGAGTCCCGGCGGTCGCCCGATGGCACCGAGCACTGGCTCAACTGGATCGTCCGCAACGGCGCCGGCGAGGTGGTGGGCTACGTCCAGGCGACCGTCACGTCCGACCACGCCGCCGAGATCGCCTATGTTCTCGGCCGCGCCCATTGGCGCAAAGGCTACGCTTTCGCCGCCTGCGCCGCGATGATCGGCGAGCTGCGCCGGAGCTACGGCGTGACGCGCCTCACCGCCACGCTCGACCCCGACAACACGGCCTCCCTTGCGCTTCTGCGAAAACTCGGGCTTGGCTTGGCATGGGAGGACAAACCGGCGCAGGAAGTCGGCTACGTCCTTGAGCTGAGCCCAGCGAGCGTCACATGATCGATCCCGCCATCCTGCTTCCCTACATTCTCGCCTGCGTGCTGTTCTCGGTCGTGCCGGGGCCCTCGGTATCGGTCGTCGTCGCCAATTCGCTGGCTGGCGGCACGCGCGCCGGGCTGCTGACGATCCTGGGCACCGAGATCGCCATGCTGGTGATGGTCACCATCGTCGCCCTGGGGCTCGACGTGGTGATGAACGTCGTCGCCGAGGCCTTCGTCATCATCAAATTCGTGGGCGCCGCCTATCTCATCTGGATCGGCTGGAAGATGTTTTCCGCCTCCGGTCAGTTGGACTTCAAGGCGGCCGACAAGCTTCCCGTCTGGCGCTATCTCCGTCAGGGCGCGGTGGTGAACCTGTCCAACCCCAAGACGCTGCTGTTCCTGGGTGCCTTCCTGCCGCAGTTCGTCGACACGTCGCGCCCGGCCTTCGGCCAGATCATGATCCTGGGCCTGATCGTCATGGCCGTCGCCACGGCATCGGACTGCGTCTACGCCGTCCTTGCCGGACAGGCCCGGCAGGTGCTGACGGCGGCGCGCGTCAAGCTGATGAGCCGCGTGTCCGGCGCCATCCTGATGGCCGGCGGCGTCTGGCTGGCGTTCCAGAAGCGAGCCTAGTCGGCCGAGGGCTTCGCGAAGGTGACGGGCGGTGGCACCTTGGTCATCGCCTTGGCCAGCAGCGGCAGGCCGTAGAGCGCTCCCAGATAGACACCCGCTCCGAGGGCCAGCGCGCCGAAGAAGGCCAGCACCGTCGTCCGCCACGGCGGAGCGGCCGGCTGAGCGGCGAGGGCACCGCTGTCGCGCAGACTCTGCACCATCTTCCGCGCCGACATTGGGCCAAATCCTCGAATACTGCGGAAAATACTAGGGTACGTGGCTGAATCCTTGCTTAAGGCGCGGCGCAAAAGTCGGCGGAACCATCGGGCGCGCCCGGCTTGCGCGCTGCCCGCGCCCATGACAGAACCCGCTCCAACCGCGTTGCACGCGAAGGGAGGCGTCAAATGACCCGGCTCGTCGGTTTCTATCCCGGCTCGTTCGATCCGCTGACCAACGGCCATCTCGACGTCATCGAGCGCGCCTGCAAGCTCGTCGACATCCTCGTGGTCGGCGTCGGCACCCACGCCACCAAGACGCCGCTGTTTTCCCATGCCGACCGGCTCGAACTGCTGCGCGCCACGCTCGAGCCCGTCGGCAAGCGCACCGAGACCGAGTTCAAGATCGTCGACTTCGACGGCCTCGCCATCAACGCCGCGCGCCAGCATGGCGCCAAGCTTATCATCCGCGGCCTGCGCGACACCACCGACTACAACTACGAGATGCAGATGGTGGGCATGAACGCCCAGATGGCGCCGGACCTGCAGACCGTCTTCCTGCCGTCCAGCCCACATGTCCGCCACATCTCGGCCACGCTCGTGCGCCAGATCGCGCAGCTCGGTGGCGACATCTCCGCCTTCGTTCCCGCTAACGTACTGAAAGCGCTCAAGTCAGCATGAACTCTCCCCTCAAGCGCGCCGGCGCCATCGTCGGCGTCTTCGCGGTCATCGCCGCCGCCATTTTCGGTGCCGCCATCGCCTCGCCGACCGCGTCGCTTGGCCAGGAAACCAAGCCCCATCTGATCCTCACCCTCGACAAGGGCGTCGTCGACATCGAGCTGATGCCCGACGTCGCCCCGCTCCATGTCGAGCGCATCGTGACCCTGACCGAGCGCGGCGACTATGACGGCGTGGTGTTCCATCGTGTCATCGACGGCTTCATGGCGCAGACCGGCGACGTGCAGTACGGCAAGGGCGCCGACATCAGCATGGCCGGCATGGGCGGTTCGGACCTGCCCGACGTGCAGGCCGAATTCAACAAGACCTCGTTCACCCGTGGCGTCGTCGGCGCGGCCCGTACGCAGGACCCCAACACCTTCAACTCGCAGTTTTTCATCTGCTTCAACGACTGCACCTTCCTCGACGGCCAGTACACCGTGTTCGGCAAGGTCGTAGAGGGCATGGACGTGGTCGATGCCATCACCCGAGGCGAGCCTCCGGCCACTCCGGACAAGATCGTCTCCGCCAAAATCGAGAACAAGTAAGAAGGAGCCGGCAATGGCCGACTACAAGGATCCCGAGAACACGCTTCTCATCGAGACCACCAAGGGCAATGTCGTCATCGAGATGCGGCCCGACCTGGCGCCCAACCATGTCGCCCACATCAAGAAGCTCGCCCGCGAGGGCAAGTATGACGGCGTGGTGTTCCACCGCGTCATCGACGGCTTCATGGCGCAGACCGGCGACGTGAAGTTCGGCAATTCCAAGGGCGGCGACACCTCGCGCGCCGGCATGGGCGGTTCGGACTATCCGGACCTCAAGGCCGAGTTCAACGCGGAGCCGCATACCCGCGGCGTCGTCTCGATGGCTCGCGCCCAGAACCCCAACAGCGCCAATTCGCAGTTCTTCATCGTGTTCGACGATGCCCGCTTCCTCGACCGCCAGTACACGGTGTGGGGCAAGGTCATCGAAGGCATGGAGAACGTCGACAAGATCAAGCGCGGCGAGCCTGTGCGCGATCCCGACTCGATGGTTTCGGTCAAGGTTGCCGCCGACGCATGATCCGGCTGCCGGCCATTGCCGTGCTGGGGGCGTTGCTGCTCGCGTCCCCGGCGCTCTCGACCGAATGGATCTCATGCGCCGAGGCCGGCGGCGCCGCGAGCTTCGACTATCTCGCCGGTAACGGGACCGGCGTTCTCTCCATCGCCGCGGTGACCATCACCGCCGGCGAGCGCGTGTGGGCCAGCGACCCCGCCAACGGTCCGGGCGATCCGGTTTCGATCGGTCAGCAGTTCGAAGACGCGACGACCATCTCGGTCGATGCCATGGGCGCCGACTTCGAGAAGGTCGCCGAGCTCCGGCTGTTCAAGGCCAGTGAAGGCGACATGCTGGTCTATGCCGGCACGCTGCGCATTCCCGGCATGGGTGCCTGGGCCGTCGCATGCGACCCCGGTTCCTGAGAGCGTTCACACCGCATTCAGTCCGCCCGTGACAAACGCCCGCCCGAACGGAAACGGGGGAGGGCTCCCAATGCGGTCTCTGATACTTGCCGCGTCGCTGCTGCTGGCGACGCCGGCTCTCGCCACTGAGTGGGTCTATTGCGGCGATGCCGCCGACAAAGCGAGCGTCGGCCTGCTGCTGGGCGGCGTCGAATTCGTCAACATCAGCGCGGTCACGCTCCGGGCGGGCACGGCCGAGTGGGCGTCGGCCGAGGTGTACGGACCGGGCGCGCCCATCGCGGTGGCCCAGACCTATATGGGCGACGACCAGCTCATCGTCGATCTGACCGACGACAACTATAACGATGTGCTCGCCCAGCTTCGCATCTACACCTCCGAAGAGGGCGAGGACTATGTGCAGGGCGGCGTCCTGCGAGTGCCCGGCCATGGCGCCTGGGTCGTTACCTGCGAAGGACCGTGATCATGCACAAGCCTATCCTTGCCGGCATTGCCGGCCTCGTCCTCGCCGCCGCGTCCGCGCTGCCCGCTCAGGCCAGCGTCGGGCTGTTCTGCCAGGGCACTGACATCGACATCGAGATTCCCCTGGGCGGCGCCGCCGGTCTCAATCCGCTGTCGGCGACGGTCAGGGCGGCGGGCACGATCTGGACGACCGAGGAAGGCGTCGCCGGCGCGACGGCGATCGCCCCCGCCCAGTCCGCGTCGGTCGACAAACGGCTCTATCTCGACTTCTCGGACCCCAATCTCGAGGGCATCATCGTCGAAATCCGCCTGTTCTGGGCCGAAGAAGAGACCGACCCGGTCTATGGCGGCACGCTGAGGATCGCCGGGCATGGCGCCTGGGCGATCTCCTGCGGCATGGGCTGATCGCGGCGTTTGACCAAACGCATGGCGGGGCGGTCCCCCCCCGCCATGCTCGTTTCCGAATTCGACTTCGATCTCCCCGAGGACCGCATCGCGCT
>MKUZ01000008.1:183120-236746 GCA_001899065.1 Devosia sp. 66-22
GCCAGGCTGCTGGTCGTCCATCCCGGCGAGCCGCTGCGCGACCGCCGCGTCACCGACCTGCTGGACATCCTCCGCGCCGGCGACGTCCTCGTCGTCAACGACAGCAAGGTGCTGCCCGCCGAGCTCAAGGGCACCCGCATCCGCGGCGAGAACCGCGCCACCGTCTCGTTCAACCTCCACAAGCGTGTCGATGCCAGGACCTGGCGCGCTTTCGCCCGTCCGGCCAAGCGGCTGCAGATCCTCGACCGGCTCGAATTGGGCGACGACGGCTCGTTGCTGGCGCGGGTGGCGGGGAAGGGGGAAACCGGCGAGGTCACGCTCGAATTCGACCTCGGCGGCGCCCCGCTCGACGAGGCCATCAAGGCGCACGGCGCCATGCCGCTGCCGCCCTATATCGAGGCCAAGCGCGGTACCGAGGCGCGTGACAAGACCGACTACCAGACCGTCTACGCCGCCGTTGACGGGGCCGTGGCCGCGCCGACGGCGGGTCTGCACTTTACAGAGGGTCTGCTGCAGAAGCTCCGCGACAAGGGCGTCGGCATCGAGCGGGTGACGCTGCATGTGGGGGCCGGGACGTTCCTGCCGATGAAGGCCGACGACACCGATGACCACGTCATGCACGCCGAGTGGGGCGAGCTCACCGATGCCGTTGTCCACCGGCTCGACGCCGCCAGGGCCGCCGGCGGTCGCATTGTAGCCGTCGGGACCACGAGCCTCCGCCTGCTCGAAACCGCCGCCCGCGCGACCGGCTCGCTTGCCCCCTTCGTCGGCGAAACCGACATCTTCATCACCCCCGGCTTCCGCTTCCGGGCCGTGGACCTGCTGATGACCAATTTCCACCTGCCCAGGTCGACGCTCTTCATGCTGGTCAGCGCCTTCGCCGGGCTGGACACGATGAAGGCGGCCTACGCCCATGCCATCGGCTCGGGCTACCGGTTCTACTCTTATGGGGATTCGAGCCTGCTGTTCCGGCAGGAGCAGGGCGACTAGCGCGTAGGGCACAATGGGTCTTGCTGCAGCTCGCGTGACTTCCGCCCTTCCGCCCATTAATACCCCGCCGATGACCGACTTTTCCTTCTCCCTCACCCATACCGATGGCACTGCGCGGCGCGGCCGCATGGACACCTCGCGCGGCGAGATCAACACGCCGGCCTTCATGCCGGTGGGGACCGTGGGCACGGTCAAGGCGATGTATCCCGAGCAGGTGCGCGACACCGGTGCGGACATCCTGCTCGGCAACACCTACCACCTGATGCTGCGCCCCGGCGCCGAGCGCGTCGCCTCGCTGGGCGGCCTCCACGTCTTCATGGACTGGGCGCGGCCGATCCTTACCGATTCCGGCGGCTTCCAGGTGATGTCGCTGGCCAAACTCAGGAAGCTCACCGAAAAGGGCGTGACCTTCCGCTCGCATATCGACGGCTCCGCCCATGAGCTCACCCCCGAGCGCTCGATCGAAATTCAGACGCTGCTCGACAGCGACATCATCATGCAGCTCGACGAGTGCATTCCGCTGCCGTCCGAGCGCAAGGAGATGGAGCGCGCGATGGAGCTGTCGCTGCGCTGGGCGCAGCGCTCCAAGGACGCCTTCGGTCACCAGCCGCACCGCGCGCTGTTCGGCATCGTGCAGGGCGGTGATGATCCGGAACTGCGTTCTAGATCGGCCGCTGGCCTCAAATCCATCGGGTTCAACGGCTATGCCGTCGGTGGTCTCGCCGTGGGCGAGCCGCAGGAGGTGATGTTCCGGGTGCTCTCGGAGATCACCCCCGATCTGCCGACGGACAAGCCGCGCTATCTCATGGGCGTGGGCAAGCCCGACGACATCCTCGGCGGCATCGAGCGCGGTATCGACATGTTCGATTGCGTGCATCCCACGCGCGCCGGCCGGCACGGCCACGCCTACACCCGCTTCGGCGTCATCAATCTGAAGAACGCCCGGCATAGGGATGATCCGCGTCCGCTCGACGAGGCTTCGCCCAATCCCAACTGCCGGCGCTTCTCGCGCGCCTATCTGCACCATCTGGTGCGGACGGAGGAAATCCTCGGCGCCATGATCCTGAGCCAGATCAATCTGAGCTATTATCAGGAGCTTTGCATCGGGGCGCGCGCCGCCATCGAGGTGGGCACCATGAGCGACTACGCCCAAGCCACCCGTGCCCGCTGGGCGCAAGGCGACCTGCCGCCAATCGAAGGGAACTGACAATGGCCTCGAACCGCAAGTCTCTCCTCAACCCGATGATGAAGCAGCGCGCGCGGCTCGCCGATACGCCGATGCGGCAGCTCTTCGAGGAGGACAAGAACCGGTTCAAGACCTTCACGGCTTCCGCCGGCGACATCCTGCTCGACTACTCCAAGAACCGCATCGACCAGAAGGCGATGGACCTGCTCATCGACATCGCGCGCAAGGCCGGCGTCGAGGAGCGGCGCAAGGCGATGTGGGCGGGCCAGCACATCAATGTCAGCGAAGACCGCGCCGTGATGCACATGGCGCTGCGCTATCAGGGCGACAAGCCGGTCAAGGTCGACGGCAAGGATGTGATGCCCGACGTGCGCGCCGTCCTCGCGGCGATGAAGGCCTTTTCGGGCCGGATCCGCGACGGCTCGATCAAGGGCTCGACCGGCGAGGCCTTCACCGACGTCGTCAACATCGGCATCGGCGGGTCGGACCTTGGGCCGGCAATGGTGACGCTGGCCCTCGCGCCTTACACGCGCCCCGACCTGCGCCTCCATTACGTGTCGAACGTCGACGGCGCGCACATCCATGACACGCTCAAGGGTCTCGACCCCAGGCGCACGATGTTCATCGTGGCGTCAAAGACCTTCACCACCGACGAAACGATGACCAACGCGGCGAGCGCCCGCGCCTGGATCGCCAATGCGCTTGGCGATGCCGCTGTACCCCACCACTTCGCGGCGCTGTCGACCAACCTCAGGGCGTGCGCCGATTTCGGCATCAAGTCCGATCGCATCTTCGGCTTCTGGGACTGGGTCGGGGGCCGCTACTCGGTGTGGTCCGCCATCGGCCTGCCGGTCGCGATCGCTGTCGGCTTCGACAATTTCGCGGCATTCCTGCGGGGCGCCTACGAGATGGACCAGCACTTCCTCAAGACCAGGCTCGACAGGAACCTGCCGGTCATCATGGGCATGCTCGGTGTCTGGTACCGCAACGCCTGGGGTTTCCCGTCCTATGCCGTGCTGCCCTACGACCAGCGTCTCAGCCGCTTCGCCGCCTATCTGCAGCAGCAGGACATGGAGAGCAACGGCAAGTCAGTGACCCTGGAGGGCAAGCCGCTCGACTACGAATCGGGCCCGATCATCTGGGGCGAGCCGGGCACGAACGGCCAGCATGCGTTCTACCAGCTCATCCACCAGGGGACGACCGTCATCCCGGCCGACTTCCTGATCGCTGCCAATCCGCATGAGAACATGGCGCCGCACCACGACAAGCTCGTTGCCAACGTCCTCGCGCAGTCCGAAGCGCTGATGCTGGGCAAGACCAAGGAAGAAGTCGTCGCCGAGCTCACCGCCCAGGGCCTCGACAAGGCGAGGATCAAGGAGTTGACCCCGCACAAGGTGTTCCCCGGCAACCGGCCGAGCAACACCCTCATGTATCCCAAGCTGACCCCGGAAATCCTCGGCGCCCTGGTCGCGCTCTACGAGCACAAGGTGTTCGTCCAGGGCGTCATCTGGAACGTCGATTCCTACGACCAGTGGGGCGTCGAGTTGGGCAAGCAGCTCGCCAAGGCGCTGTTGCCCAAGGTGCAGGGCACCGCGCCCGCCAAGGGCAACGACGCCTCGACCATCGGCCTGCTGCGCCACTTCCATTCGCTGCGCGGCCAATGACCATCGAGAACGAGGAGCAGCTCCAGCGCCTCAGGGCCGCCGGCCGCGTCTGCTCCGTGGCGCGCGACGCCATGGCCGCCGCACTCCGCCCCGGCATCACCACGGCTGAGCTCGACCGGATCGGCGCGACGATCATCGAGGCGGCCGGTGCGCGCTCCGCACCGGCGCTGACCTACGACTTTCCGGGAACGACCTGCATTTCGGTGAATGAGGAAGTGGCGCACGGCATCCCGGGCGAGCGCGTCATTGCTGCCGGCGACCTCGTCAATATCGACGTGTCGGTCGAGCTCGGCGGCGTTTTCGCCGACACCGGGGCCTCGTTCCTCGTGGGAGCAGGCGATCCCCGCCTCGCCCGTCTCGTGCGCGACGGCAAGCGCGCCACCTGGGAGGGCATCCGCGCGGTCCGCAGCGGTTCGGAGCTTGCCGGGATCGGCGATGCCATCGGCGCCTTTGCCAGGAAGCACGGCTACTCGCTGCTGACCAATCTCGCGAGCCACGGCGTGGGCGACAGTCTCCACGACGAGCCGCGGGAAATCCCTACCTGGCCCGACCGCTCCGAGCGCCGCCGCATTGCCGACGGGCTCGTGTTCACCGTCGAGCCGTTCCTCTCGCTCGGCGCCCGCGAGGCGATCGACGCGCCGCAGCACGATGGCTTCACGCTGCACGCCCGGCCGCGGGCCGCCACGGTGCAGTTCGAGCACACCGTCGTTGCGACGCCGCGCGGCGCCGTCGTCGTCACGCTCTAGCAAGGGTGGAGCGGCGCGGACCGGTAAGAGACTCGTCTGCCATTTCGTTGGCCAGCACGGGAAACTGGAAAAATCGTGCTGTTTCTCTTCCCGGTCGCGTCCAGTTGGCACGCGCCGCATCCAAAAAGGCTAACTTCGAGAACAGCTTAGGGTTGCAACCGAATGCGGTTGACTTGATGGGGTCCGCCGCTATGTTCCGCGCACTTTCGGCGGCTCCCCTCCGCCACGATGGGCCGGTAGCTCAGGGGTAGAGCATTCGACTTTTAATCGAATGGTCGCGGGTTCGATTCCCGCCCGGCCTACCAATCTCCCGAAACTCCACGGCTGTAGGCATGATCAAGTTTGATCATGCGGCTTGAGCAGTATCTGCTAAGATTCGCCGCAAAATGTCTTGGGGGAGGCAGCATTGTCCCGGCAGATTTACTTGAAGCTTCAGCATGTGCGGAAGTGGGACATAGGCAATACGCCGCCCGACGTGAACGCGATGCTCTACATCAATGGTGTGAGCACCGGGGTGAGGAAGTACCAGGAGTTCGAGCAGGAAACCGCGCCGGGCGTCTGGCAGAAGTACTATTCCGAAGTCATCATCATCGAAGCGTCCTTCACCAAGCCCGCGGACTATGGTTCCGCCGTCCTGAGCGACGCCAATGGCAATCAGTGGCCAGGAACGGTCACCTTGGCGCACCGCATCGGCACGGTGCCCGACAACTTCCAGATACCGGACGATCTGGGCGGAGGCGACAACCCAGGTCCCTCGCCGCAGCCCGACGACCCCTATGTGCGCGACTATTACACCTATTTCACCAGCGACAAGAGCGGGCAGATCTACGACCAGAACGGCGTGAAAGTCCGCCAGTCGGGAGCTTACCAGGCACTCGAAAGCGCCGGCGAATCCCTGATCATCGAGATGCTCGACCTCGGCCCCTACGACGATTTCGAGCAGTACTGGCCGGCGGTCGATTTGATCGACAGCATTCTCTCGCAGATGCCTAACGCCCAGGCTGCCGCCGATGTTCTTCGCTCGGCCCTCAAGACGATCAAGGCGCTCAATGGCGGCGGCCGCGCCGCCGATCCGGCGGACATCGCCGCCGACCTCAATGCAACCTGGTGGAAGCTGCAGCAGAAGCTTGCCGACAAGCTCGAGGCGCACCTGATCTCGCTGGGCGGCTTCCCGGACGACGCCGCCGCGCGGCAGGCGGTCAAGGAAGCCTTTGCCGGCTGGTCGCTCGGCATCGAGAAGTCCAGCGGCGGCCGGTCGGAGACCGTCATCCAGCATTCGACCAACCAGGACATCGGCGATTTCATCGGCTATCAGTTCGACCGCTCGGCCAAGATCGTCGGCTCGATCTTCGACGACGTCATCCTCTTACCCAAGGGCGGCACGGCGTTCATGGGACCGGGCGACGACTACTTCGCGGCGAACTATTACGGGGAGCCCGACTATCACGCCGCCACGGTCTATGGCGGCGCCGGCAACGACACGTTCGACGCGTCGCGCCGGGGCGACAAGCTCTATGGCGAAAAGGGCAATGACAGCATCCACGGTGCCGACGGCGCCGATACGATGAGCGGCGGCTCGGGCAGCGACACCTTCTACTATTTCCTCGCCAGCGAGAGCGGCGTCGGCAAAGGCAAGCGCGACGTCATCACCGACTTCAAGCGCGGCCAGGACAAGTTCTACTTCCACCCCAAGTCGGACACCAACTCCGCCTTCGTCGACGCGCATTTCGGCGGCAAGACCAAGAAGTTCGACGGCACCGTGGGCGAGATCATCTACCACCACGTCAACAAATCGGGCACCGCCAACGACCGGACGTTCGTGCGCATGGATACCGATGGCGACCGGAGGGCCGATTTCGAGATTGAGCTCAAGGGCCTCATCAAGCTGACGGCGGACGACTTTATCCTGTAACGTCGGCCGATGCCGACCAAGCCGTTCGCCACCGACAAGTACGAGGAGCCGACCGGCCGCGACTGGGCCGCGTGGCTGAAATTCGCCGAGCAGGAGAAGCTTGCCAACCTGTCGCATGCCGAGATTGCCGAGCGCTTCGGCAAGGCGGGTGTCTCGGGCTGGTGGGCGCAGAACCTCACCGTCGCCTTCGAACAGCATATCGGGCGGCGTCTGCCCGGGCAGGTCGGCGACAGCTTCCGCACGCAGGTCAACCGCACCGTTCCGGGTGGGCGCGAAGCCGTGGCCGCCCGCTGGGCCGAGGCACATGCGGGGACGCGCAAGATCGGCGGCGTGGCAATTGACGGCCCGGCGACCACCTCGGATACGCCCAAGCGCAGCTACTGGCGCATCACTCTCGCCGACGGCAGCAAGGTGCAGGTGGCGTTCGAGCCAAGACCCGGGGACAAGACCATGGTCAACGCCACCATCGACCGGCTTGGCTCGGCCGAAGCGATCGAAATCGCCAAGGCGGTGTGGAAGGAGCTGCTGGGGAAGCTCTAGTTGAGCAGCGGCAGCGGCGTGCCGATGAACGGCACGCTGGCGCAGGCGATGCCGACCTTGGCCATGTGGCCGCACAATTGCCGGGCGTCGGCTTCCGTCGCGACCGGTCCCACCACCAGCCGCTTGCCGGCGCCACCTTCCACATTGGCGAGCAGCGGTCCCATGCCGAGCAGCAGCGTGCCCACCTTGGTGTTCATGCTCCGCCAGGCCGTCTCGCCCTCGTCGGCGTCGATCGGGGGGCCCAAGGCGATGCCGAAGGCGTTCGAATCCGGCGCCAGCGGCGCGATCGCCTCGGGCATCGGCTGGTCGGGCGCGCTCTGCCGCTCGATGCCCGACATCGGCGTCGTGGTGTAGCTCACCGAGCCGCCGGGCACATCGAAGCTCGTCGCCGACGAGGTCCCGGTCGAGGCCGTCGTTCCCGTATCGATGCCCGGCCCGCGCGTGCTCAGCGCATCGAGAATCTGCGGCACCGTCAGCTCCAGCGCGCCGACGCGCCGCGTAACTTCGCCGCCCGCCTGCTCGTTGAGCGCGAAACGCTGCAGCAGCACGCCGTTCTCCTGCCTGAGCCGCGCCGTCTCGCTTTCGAGCGCGGCGACCTGGCCACGGAGCTGGTTGAGGTTGCCGCCGCTCAACCGCGAGGCGTGCAGGCCGCCCAGCATGCTGTCCGGGATGAAGGCGGACACGTTCGCCCCCAGCACCGCCACCGCCCAGGTGATCAGCGCGAACACGCCCCAGAAGGTAATATCCGATGCCCGGAAGTGTTCGACCGGTCTCGCCAAACGTCAGCCCCGCCGCACGCTACGAATCGCGTGCCCGATATGCTTTTACCATCGCGGCGGAGTAATGGTTTTCCAACCATGCTGCTGCCATAAAATACGGCAAGATTCCGCGGGGAAAACGGGGCAGTAATGGCTGAATTGTTGTCGATCATCCTGGCGGCGGGCGAGGGCACCCGCATGCGATCGGCGACGCCCAAGCTGCTTCATCCGGTGGGTGGGCTTCCCATCATCGGCCATGTCGTGCGCGCCGCCGTCGGCGCCGGTTCGACGCAGGTGGCGATGATCACCGCACCCGAGCATGAGCGGCTGCGCGCTGAAGTCGCGGCGGCCTTCCCCGATGTCCAGTTCTTCCAGCAGGCCGAGCGCCGGGGCACAGCGCATGCCGCTGCCATGGCCCGGCCGCTCTGGGAAGGCGCCAGGGGCTATGTCGCCGTGGTCTATGGCGACCACCCGCTGCTCTCGGGCCCGATCTTCAAGCTCGTCACCGACCGGCTCGATGCGGGCATGGACGCCGCGATCCTCGGCTTCATTCCGGCCAACCCGACCGGCTATGGCCGCTTCATCACCGACGGCGAGCGGCTGCTCGCCATTCGCGAGCACAAGGATGCGAGCGAGGAGGAGCGCAAGATCGGGCTGTGCAACGCCTGCATCCTCGCCTTCCGCGCCGACGTGTTCCGCGAACTGATCGACCGCGTCGGCAGCAATAACGCGCAGAACGAGTTCTATGTGACCGATCTGGTCGAACTCGCCAACGCCGCCGGGCACAAGGTCGGCTATGCCGTGGCGCCCGAGCGCGACGTGATGGGCGTCAACGACCGCGCGCAGCTCGCCCGCGCCGAAGCGCAGTTCCAGGAACTCCGCCGCGACGACTTCATGCGCGCCGGCGTCACCCTCAAGGACCCCTCAACGGTCTACTTTTCCTACGACACCGAGATCGGGCGAGATGTCACGATCTTCCCCAATGTCGTCTTCGGCCCCGGCGTGAAGATCGGCGACAATGTCGAGATCCGCGCCTTCTGCGACATCGAGGATGTGACCATCGGGGAGGGCGCCAGCATCGGCCCCTTCGCCCGCATCCGCGCCGGCGCTGAAATCGGGCCGAACGCGCATCTGGGCAATTTCGTCGAGGTCAAGAAGTCCCGCATCGGCGCCGGTACCAAGGCGGGCCATCTGAGCTATCTGGGCGACGCCGAGATCGGGTCCGGCGTCAACATCGGCGCGGGCACCATCACCTGCAACTATGACGGCGTGAACAAGGACAAGACGATCATCGGCGATGACGTCTTCATCGGCTCGAACGCCTCGCTCGTGGCGCCGGTGACGATCGGCGACCGGGCCTACACCGCGTCGGGCAGCGTCATCACCGAGGACGTACCGGCCGACGCTGTGGCCTTCGGCCGCGCGCGGCAGGAGAACAAGCCGGGTTACGCCCCGAAACTGCGCGAACAGGCGCTCGCGAAGAAAGCCGCCAAGCAAGCAGCGAAGGGAAAAGCCTGATGTGCGGGATCGTGGGGATCATCGGCGTCGAGCCGGTCGCGCCGCGCCTTGTCGATGCGCTCAAGCGGCTCGAATATCGCGGCTATGACAGCGCCGGCGTGGCGACGCTAGAACATGGTTCCATTGCGCGGCGCCGGGCCGAAGGCAAGCTGGGCAATCTGGCCAGCAAGCTCGGCATGGAGCCGCTCGCGGGCAATATCGGCATCGGCCACACGCGCTGGGCCACGCATGGTGCGCCCACCGAGGGCAATGCCCACCCGCATGCCACCGACAAGGTCGCCATCGTCCACAACGGCATCATCGAGAATTTCCGCGAGCTGCTCGCGGACCTTGCAACGGACGGTTACCTGCCCAAGACGCAGACCGACACCGAGTCCGTGGCGTTGTGGGTTACCCGCGAAATCGATCGCGGCCTCGACCCGGAGATGGCGGTCGCCGTCACGCTCAGGAAGCTGCGCGGTGCCTTCGCGCTCGCCTTCATGTTCAAGGGCCATGACCGGCTGCTGATCGCCGCACGGCACGGCGCGCCGCTCGCCGTCGGCTATGGCGAGACCGAGATGTATCTGGGCTCGGACGCGATGGCGCTGGCGCCGTTCACCTCGCGGCTGAGCTACCTGCTCGACGGCGACTGGGCGGTCATCACGCCCCAGGGCGTCACCATTCGCGACGGCTCCGACGCCATCGTGCGTCGCGAGACGATGCTGTCGCAGGTCTCGGCGCTGATGGTCGACAAGGGCAACCACCGCCATTTCATGGCCAAGGAAATCTACGAGCAGCCCGAGACCATCTCGCACACCCTCAGCCACTATGTGGACATGGGTGCCGAGAAGGTCGCGCTGCGCGAGACGCTGCCCTTCGATTTCGCCGGCCTCGGCCGCCTCACCATTTCCGCCTGCGGTACGGCCTACTATGCCGGGCTGATCGCGAAGTACTGGTTCGAGAGATATGCGCGGCTTCCGGTCGATGTCGATGTCGCCTCGGAGTTCCGCTACCGCGAGCCGCCGGTCGACAAGGGCGGCCTCGCGCTGTTCATCTCGCAGTCGGGCGAGACCGCCGACACGCTCGCGGCGCTGCGCTACTGCGCGGGGCAGGGGCAGCATGTCGTGTCGCTGCTCAACGTGCCGGAATCGACCATCGGGCGCGAGAGCGCGGTGGTGTTTCCGACCCTGTGCGGTCCCGAAATCGGCGTCGCTTCGACCAAGGCGCTGACAGCGCAGCTTACCGCGCTGGCGAGCCTCGTGGTCGCCGCCGGCGTCGCGCGCGGCGTCCTTTCCGCGTCGCAGGAGGCCGAGCTCGTCCGCTCGCTCACGGCGCTGCCGGCTGCCGTGTCGGCGGCGCTCGGCACCGAGACGCAGATCGAAAAGATCGCCAAGGGACTGAGCAAGGCCAAGGACGTGCTCTATCTGGGCCGCGGCCAGATGTTCCCCGTCGCCATGGAAGGCGCGCTGAAGCTCAAGGAGATCAGCTACATCCATGCCGAGGGCTATCCGGCGGGCGAGCTCAAGCATGGCCCGATCGCGCTGGTCGATGAAGTCATGCCGGTGATCGTCGTCGCGCCCTCCGACGAGCTGATGGAGAAGACGCTCTCCAACATGCAGGAAGTGGCCGCGCGCGGTGGCCAGATCATCCTCGTCACCGATGAGGAAGGGGCCGGCCATATCGGCCACGGCGTTGCCGAAACCATCGTCATCCCGAAGGTCTCGAGCTTCGTTGCCCCCATCGTCGCCCTGATCCCGGTGCAGCTCCTCGCCTACCACACCGCCGTGTTCATGGGCACCGACGTCGACCAGCCGCGCAATCTGGCGAAGTCGGTGACGGTCGAGTAGCGCAAGAGTCTCCAGCCTGGCCCCCGGGCCTTGCACGCCTACCCCTTCCTGTGCGAACTCGCCCCCATGACCGCGTCCCTCGCCATCACGCCGCCCGACCACCCGTTGGTGGGGCGCGTCACGCCGCCCGGCAGCAAGTCCATCACCAATCGTGCGCTGCTGCTGGCGGCGCTGGCCAAGGGGACGAGCCGGCTCACCGGGGCGCTCAAGTCCAAGGACACCAAGCTGATGGCGGCCGCGCTGCGGCAGATGGGCGTCACCGTCGAGGAGCCGGACGACACAAGCTTCACCGTTACCAGCGCCGGCTTCCTGGCCGCGCCTGCCGCGCCGCTGCTGCTGGGCAATGCCGGCACCGCGGTGCGGTTCCTCACGGCCGCGGTAGCCCTCGTCGATGGCATGGTGGTCGTCGATGGCGACGAGGCGATGCGCAAGCGCCCGATCGGCCCGCTCGTCACCGCGCTGAATTCGCTCGGCATCAAGGCCAGCGCGCCGACCGGCTGCCCGCCGGTGATGGTCGAGGGGCGTGGGCATTTCGGCTCCGGCCGCGTCGAGATCGATGGCGGCCTGTCGAGCCAATACGTGTCCGCGCTGCTGATGGCCGCGCCGTTCGGCGAGGGCCCGATCGATGTCGCGCTGACCGGCCAGGACCTCGATGCGCGCGGCTATGTCGATCTCACCGTCGCCGCCATGACGGCCTTCGGCGCGCAGGTCACCCAGCTCGACCACACCACCTGGCGGGTCGAGCCGACGCGCTACGCGGCCACCGATTTCGTCATCGAACCCGATGCGTCCGCCGCGACCTATTTGTGGGCGGCCGAGGCGCTGACTGGTGGCAGCATCGACATCGGCGTGCCGATGGATGCGTTCACCCAGCCCGACGCGAGGGCCGCCGCCTTCATCCGCATGTTCCCCAACATGCCGGCAGTCATCGACGGCTCGCAGATGCAGGACGCCGTTCCAACGCTTGCCGTGCTCGCTGCGTTCAACGCCACGCCGGTGCGGTTCGTCGGCATCGCCAATCTGCGCGTCAAGGAAACCGATCGCATCCGCGCCATCGCCACCGAGCTCAACCGCGTCCGGCCGGGCCTCGCCAGCGAGGAGGGCGATGAACTGCTCGTCCGCAGCGACCCTGCGCTCGCCAATCCGTCGCGCAAGGCGCGCAGCCGCATCGAGACCTACGAAGACCACCGCATCGCCATGAGCTTCGCGCTCGCCGGCCTCAGGATGGGCGGCATCGTCATTCTCGATCCCGATTGCGTCGGCAAGACCTATCCCGGCTACTGGGATGCGCTGCGCTCGCTGGGTGTCGCGATCACCTAAGCGACAATCTTGACGTCGTCCTTGAGTTCGTTCTCGCTCAGCACCCGGTTGCGGCCGGCGTGCTTGGCCGCATAGAGGCAGCGGTCGGCGCGTTCGATCAGCGAGGCGGGCGTATCGCCCGGCTTGTACATCGCCACGCCCATCGACGCGGTGATCCGCCCCAGCTTCTCGTTGGTCGAGCGCTTGAGCAGCTCTTTAGCCTGGATCGCCTTGCGGATGTTGTCGGCGACGATGATCGCGCCCTCGAGGTCGGTCTCGGGCAGGATCGCGGCGAATTCTTCGCCGCCATAGCGCGCCGCCATGTCCTTGCCCTTGATGTTGGACTTGAGCGTCATCGCCACGAGGCGCAGCACCTGGTCGCCGGTCTGGTGGCCCCAGGTGTCGTTGAAGCGCTTGAAGTGGTCGATGTCGAGCAGCATCAGGCAGAGCGGCGTGCCCTCGCCGGCGGCTTCGTTGAAGCTCTTGAGCAGGCCCTCGTCGAACGATTTGCGGTTGAAGATCTTGGTCAGTGGGTCGAGCATCGACTCACGCCGCACTTCGTCGAGATCACGCTGCAGCGCAGCGATATCGTCGCGTGAGGCGTCCAGCTTCTGCTCGAGCTGCGCGTTCGCGTCCTGCATACGGCGCGTTTCGCCCAGAAGCTTCTGCGCCATGTTGCGCAACTCGGCTTCGTTCATGTCGTTGCCGAGGTCGCCGCTCGCCGATTGCAGCGTGCCGGAATAGGCATTCGCCGTCGCCATGGCGGTGTCGATCGCCTCGTGCACCGCCTCAATGCGCGTCGCCATGCGCTCGGAGACGTTGGAGATGCGCTCGTTGGCGTCCTGCGATTTGAGGAATTCGTTGTAGAGCCGCTCCGCCAACTCCTGCGTCGCGGTGCCATCGCGGAAAATCTGGTTGACGCGCTGATTCAGCGAAGGGTTGACCCCCGTCGCATAGGAATAGAGCAGTTCGTAGAACTGGGGGTAGGGCGGAATTTGCCCGCGCTTGAGTAAGTCCATTGCCGAGTTGGCATAGCCCAGGGCGCGCCTGAATTCCTGTTCTGACACTGTGCCCCCGGGCCTGACGCGTGACCTAATTCTAGTCGTTCGTAGTTTTCCGATGAGTCAATTAAGGGTCAGTAAAAGTCACGGGGCTTGGGGCCCAACTCACCAAATTGTTGATCGCAGCGCTAATACCGGGGCGCTGCTCAACTAGCGGGCAACACTCGAACGAAGAAGAAACGCTGGTACCGGGCCGTCCGAGCCAAACGGCGTGTCGGAGGCATATTCGGGGTCGCGGCCTGATTTGCTCGCGGGCCGCTCGTCGCGCTGTGGGCGAGGCGATTTCTCGCGCTGCGGCTTGGCTTCCGGCTTCTCGCGCGGTGGCCTGGCTTCGGTGGGTTCCCGGGCCGGCTTTGCATCGTCGCTGCGCTTATCACGACCCCGGCCGCGGCGACTGCGGGGCTCGCTGCGCGGTTCGTCGTCTGCCACCGCTTCGGTCGCCGACGATGCTTCGCCGTCGACTTTGAGAAGTGGGATATCCTTCTGGATGAGCTTGAGAATTGCATCCAGATACTTGCCGTCGGCGGGCGCAGCGAGCGTCAGGCTCGTGCCCGCGCGCCCGGCGCGGCCGGTGCGTCCGATACGATGGATATAGTCCTCGGCGTGGGTGGGCACGTCGAAGTTGAACACGTGACTCACCGCTGGAATATCGAGGCCACGCGCCGCCACGTCAGATGCAACAAGCAGCGTCAGCTTGTTGGTCTTGAACGCGTCGAGCGTCTCCATCCGGCTCTTCTGGTCCATGTCGCCATGCAGTGCTCCGACCGAGAAGCCGTGTCGCTGCAGCGAGCGGGCGAGGGTCGCCACGTCGCGCTTGCGGTTGCAGAAGATGATCGCGTTGGTGAGGCTGTCGGCGCCGCGGATGAGCTGGCGCAGCACGGCGCGCTTGTCCTCGGGCTTGCTCGAAACCTTCACCAGCTTCTGGTCGATGGTTTCGGCCGTCGAATTCTTGCGCGCCACTTCGAGGCGGACCGGGTCGCGCAGGAAGCGCTTGGTCAGCCGCTCGATTTCGGGCGGCATCGTCGCCGAGAAGAACAGCGTCTGCCGGCGCGGCGGCAGCAGGCCGCAGATCCGCTCGATATCGGGAATGAAGCCCATGTCGAGCATGCGGTCGGCCTCGTCGATCACGAGGATGTCGACGCCGCTGAGCAGGATGCGGCCGCGCTCGAACTGGTCGAGCATGCGTCCGGGCGTTGCGATCAGCACGTCGGCGCCCCGGTCGAGCACCTTGTTCTGGTCGTCAAAGCTCACGCCGCCGATCAGCAGGGCCATCGTGAGGCGGTGGTTCTTGCCGTACTTTTCGAAGTTCTCGGCCACCTGGGCGGCGAGTTCGCGCGTCGGCTCGAGGATCAGCGTGCGCGGCATGCGGGCGCGCGCCCGGCCGCTCTCGAGGAGCGTGAGCATGGGCAGCACAAAGGAAGCGGTCTTGCCCGTGCCGGTCTGCGCAATACCGATGATGTCCTGCTTTTGAAGGACATGCGGGATGGCCTGCGCCTGAATTTCAGTAGGCTTGGTGTACCCAGCAGCCGCAACCGCATCGGTTACTTTGGCGCTGAGACCGAGCCCGGAGAAGTCTTCTGACAATGTGTTCGTCCACTCAGAGGTGTGGGAGGGCCGGCGTTGAGACTGCAAGCAGCCGAGCGGCGGAGTGGTTCCCGACGGGCCGGGAACATAGTGGGAATCCCCCGCGAGTCAACGGGATTCCCTAGGGTTTCCCTAATATGGGAACGTGACCGTCAGATGTCGAGGTCGCTGACGAACTGGGCGTTCTCCTGAATGAACTCGAAGCGGGCCTCGGGCTTGGTGCCCATCAGCCGGTCGACCGACGACTTTGTCTCGTCCCGATCGTCGAGCACGCGGACCCTGAGCAGGGTGCGCGTTTTCTTGTCCATCGTGGTCTCGCGCAGATGCGCATAGGGCATCTCGCCCAGGCCCTTGAAGCGTGTGATATCGACCTTCTTGCCCTTGAACTCGCTCACCATGAGCTGGTCCTTGTGGGCGTCGTTCATGGCGTAGAGCACCTTGGGGCCGGCGCTGATACGGTAGAGCGGCGGCATGGCCAGATAGAGATGCCCGTCGTCGATCAGCTTGGGCATTTCCTGGAAGAAGAAGGTCATCAGCAGCGAGGCGATGTGGGCGCCGTCCACGTCGGCGTCGGTCATCAGGATGATCTTGTCGTAGCGCAGATCGTCCTCGCGATAGCGCTCGCGGGTGCCGCAGCCCAGCGCCTGGACCAGGTCGGCGATGGTCTGGTTGGCGGTGATCTTGTCGCGCGTCGCGCCGGCGACGTTGAGCACCTTGCCGCGCAGCGGTAGCACGGCCTGGCTGGCACGGTCGCGCGCCGATTTGGCGCTGCCGCCGGCCGAGTCGCCTTCGACGATGAAGATCTCGGCACCCTGGGCGGCCGATTGCGTGCAGTCGGCGAGCTTGCCCGGCAGGCGTAGCTTGCGCGTCGCCGACTGCCGGTCGATTTCCTTTTCCTTCTTGCGGCGCAGGCGCTCCTCGGCGCGCTCCACTGCCCAGTCGAGCAGCTTGTTGGCCTGCTGCGGCGCTGCCGTCAGCCAGTGGTCGAAGGCATCGCGCAGGGCCGTGTCGACGATGCGCGTCGCCTCGGGCGAGCTCAGCCGGTCCTTGGTCTGGCCGACGAATTCGGGTTCGCGCACGAATACCGACAGCATGGCCGAGCATTGCACCAGCACGTCCTCGGCCGTCAGCATGGCGGCGCGCTTGTCGCCCTTGAGCTCGGCGTAGGCGCGTATGCCGCGCAGCAGGGCCATCCGCAGGCCGGCCTCATGCGTGCCGCCTTCGGCGGTTGGAATCGTGTTGCAGTAGGATTGCAGGAAGCCGTCCGCGAGGTTCCAGCTCACCGCCCATTCCACCGCACCGTGGCTGCCCGGTTTGCCCGACTGGCCCGAGAAGATGTCCTCGACGATGCGCTGTTCGCCCTCGACGCGCGCCGCGAGGAACTCGCGCAGGCCGCCGGGAAAATGGAACTGCGCCTTGGCCGGCACTTCGTCGGTCGCCAGGCTCTCGTCGCAGCTCCAGCGGATCTCGACGCCGCCGAACAGATAGGCCTTGGCCCGCGTCATGCGGAACAGCCGCACGACCGAGAACTCGGCCTTGCCGCCGAAAATCTCCGGGTCGGGATGGAAGCGCTGCGTGGTGCCCCGGCGGTTCTGCACCGGGCCGACCTTGATCACTTTGCTGGTCGGCTTGCCGCGCGAATAAGTCTGTCGATAGAGCACCTGGTCGCGGGCGACTTCGGTCACCAGCTCGTCACTCAGTGCGTTCACCACCGACACGCCGACGCCATGCAGGCCGCCCGAGGTCTCGTATGCCTTGCCGTCGAACTTGCCGCCGGCATGGAGCGTCGTCATCACGATTTCCAGCGTCGAGCGGCCGGGGTGCTTGGGGTGGTTCTCGACCGGGATGCCGCGGCCATTGTCGCTGACCGTCAAATAGCCGTCGGTGCCGAAATGCACTTCGATGCGCGTCGCGTGGCCGGCGATCGCTTCGTCCATGCAGTTGTCGATCACCTCGGCGAACAGATGGTGCAGCGCGTTGGAGTCGGTGCCGCCGATGAACATGCCCGGCCGCCGCCGGACCGGCTCCAGCCCCTCCAGCACCTCGATGTCGGCCGCCGAATAGGACGACTGCCCGCCGGGAGCAGGCGAGGCCGCCTTCTTCTTGGGCGTGGGTTCCGGGGCGTCGCCGAACAGGTCGTCTTTGGGCATGGGTGCGTCACTCGAATCGTCGGCTGTGTTCTAGCACAGAGCGACGTATCCGTTGCCGCTCCGTTCACGGTGGGGCGTTGGTGGCTCACACTGGCGTGAACGCCTTCTGAACGCCGGCTTCCGGCTTGTGTCAGCCGCGCCGTGTCAAACCGGCCGGTAGCAGCCACCGAGGAAGCCGCGCAGAGCGGCCGGGGGCATTCCGTTCCTGAACGCCAGATGAATGTGGGGTTCCGCTCACGTTTAGAGAGGAACGCTATTGTAGGGGCAACGCTTATCCGAGCGACCTCACTTCAGATCGGAGATCGAAAATGATCCGCAACACCCTCAAGGCCGGCGTCGTCGCCCTCGCTCTCGCTGGCACCGCCATCGCGGCCGTTCCCGCCCAGGCTGCGCAGCCCACCTTCGGCTTCCAGCTCAATTTCGGCGGCGGCAATTTCCCGGGCGGTGGCGGCATCGTCCTGCATTTCGGCGACGACGATTACTGGGATTATTGCCTCACCAACAAGCAGGTCATCCGTGGCCTCAACGACCGCGGCTACACCCGCGTGAAGATCGTCAAGGAGTCCAACAGCACCAACAAGGTGTGGGCGATCGGCCGCAAGCACGGCGACTGGTACCAGATGCGCGTCGACCGCTGCACGCACAAGGTCGATCGCGTCAAGCAGATCCGCCCGCTCCACAATGGCGGCAACTCCTTCAACCTGACCTTCACGTTCTAAGACACCGCTCCATAGCGGCACATGCAATCCCGGTCCGATCCTCCCCTCGGACCGGGATTGCTCTTTTCCGGCAAGCGTTTGACCAGTGAGCCAGCCCCGAAACGGCGCACTGCGTTTACCAATGTTTCGCTTCTTGGAAGCACTTCCTTAAGCGTGCCCCAGTACAGTCTCCCCATACGGTTTTTGTGTCTGGAGTAGCCGTTGCGCACCCGTTCGGTGAGCGCTTTTGAGTTCCTGCGTCTGGGGTGGCTGCAGGCCGGATTGTTGAGTTCTGCGTACCGGCTTGCCCACCTTCGCACGGCCCGATCGGCTGCCATCGGAACGCTGGCGCTGGTGTTCTTCCTCGCTTGATCTCGTAAGGCGCCGAGGGTATTGCTCGCGCCATGTTCGTTCTGTTCAGCCGTCCCGATTTCCATCGCACGCGTGGCCCTGTTCAGGCCCTGCAGTTCTTCCTGCAGGGCTGACCAAAGGGTCCGGACGTTCTCGTTCAGCTCTGGTCTGCCCATCGCGGCGCTCCGCGCGCCATGGCTTCCTCATAGACCAGAGACAACGAAATGGGCTCCATCAGCCTCAACTCCGTCGGCGTCGTCGCCACCAGCACGCTCTTTGACAATCTCAGCCTCGTGATCGGGGAGGGGGACCGCGTCGGCCTCATCGCGGGCAATGGCAACGGCAAGACCACGCTGCTGCGCTGCATCGCCGGGCAGCAGGACGTCACGCATGGCGAGATCGTCCGCTCGCGCGGCCTGCGCGTCGGCTTCGTCGAGCAGGACGTGCCGCCGCGCCTGCTGCCGCTCACCCTGCGCGATGCGGTGCTCGACGCACTGCCTGCCGATGCCCGCGACACCGACTCCTGGCGCGCCGAGGTGGTCCTCGACGAATTCGAGACCCCCGACGACATGCGCGGGCGTGAAGTCTCCCGCCTGTCCGGCGGCTGGCTGCGGCTCATGCTCATCGCCCGCGTCTGGATCAACGAGCCCGACGCCCTGCTGCTGGACGAGCCGACCAACCATCTCGACCTGGGCAAGATCATCCAGCTCGAGCGCTGGCTGAAGAACGCCACAAGGAGCATGCCGGTCGTCATTGCCAGCCATGACCGCGGTTTTCTCGACGCGAGCACCAATCGCACGCTGTTCCTCCGTCCCGGTCCCTCGCATTTCTTCGCACTGCCCTTCACCCGTGCCCGCGCCGCCCTGGCCGAGGCCGACGAAGCGGCGGCAAAGCAGCAGGAGCGCGATCTCAAGGAGGCCAGGCAGCTTCGCCAGCAGGCGAGCAAGCTCACCAATATCGGCATCAATTCGGGCTCCGACCTGCTGACGCTCAAGGCGAAATACCTCAAGGAGCGCGCGGCCAGGATCGAGGCGTCCGCCGTCCAGCTTCACAAGGAGCGCGCCGGCGACATCCGCCTCGCCAATGCCGGCACGCACGCCAAGGTCCTCGTCGCCATCGAGAACCTGACCGTCCGCACGCCCGACGACCGGGCGCTGTTCTCGATTGGCAAGCTGCACCTGTTCCAGGGTGATCGCGTGGTGCTGCTGGGGCGCAACGGCACCGGCAAGTCGCAGTTCATGAAGCTCGTGACGCGGGCCATGTCGGGGGAGGCGATCCCGGGCATCCGCGTCACCTCCTCGCTCCGGCTGGGAGCGACCGACCAGGAGATGTCGCAGCTTCCCAGCAGCGGAACGCCGTTCGACTTCATTGCCGGTTACGACCAGGGCGACCAGCGCACCAAGGCCCTGCTCGCGGCCGCCGGCTTTCCGGTCGACAAGCAGACCCAGCCCATCGCCAGGCTCAGCTTCGGCCAGCGTGCCCGCCTCGCGCTGCTCGCGCTGCGCCTCAGCGAGCCGAACTTCTACCTCATGGACGAGCCGACCAACCATGTCGACATCGCCGGGCAGGAGCAGCTCGAGGCCGAAATCCTCGAGCATGGGGCAAGCTGCATTCTCGTCTCGCACGATCGCAGCTTCGTGCGGAACATCGGCACGCGCTTCTTCGAGATTGCGGGCGGCCGGCTGGTTGAGCGCGATGGTCCCGAAGGCTTCTTTGCCGCCATGGCGTCCGTAGATCAGTGAGCTAATAGGCAGTTCACCTGATGTCCGTACACTGCCGGTGCACAGCGACGTTCGACAGGAGGCGGAATGCTCAGGCAGGCGCCGGGAAATGCGGGAGTTCAACGGGCGGTCGATCGCCGAACCGACCTTCGCTATGTCGGGCCGATTAACGGTTGCTACACATTCTCCGAGCGCCGCGAGATCACGAACGGTGACGTAGAGGTGTTCGCCTGCCGAACGCAGAGCATCTCATCGACCGCAGTTGCCGTAACGGCCCCGGTCGCCGCCAAGCTTGGTGAGTGGGTGACGGCTCGCTTCGACGGGATCGGCATCGTCCGAGGAACCGTCGAGCGGCTCACGTCAGAAGGCTTCGTTTTCTCCATCGTCGCGTCCGATCAGCATCGCGCGAAGCTGGCGGCCAAGATCGACTGGCTCAAGAAGAAGAGTGTCCGCAAGCAAAGCGATCAGCGCGATTTCCGGCGGTTTCAGCCCCGCGATCCGAGATCGATATTGGGTCTTGCGGATGGGCGGGTGACGAAGTGCTTCGTCATCGACCTGTCGCGTAGCGGCGCCGCCGTCTCATGTCAGCATGTTCCCGGCATCGGCGAGCAGCTCGTGCTGGGGACACTGAAGTGTCATGTGGTGCGCCGCCTCGATGTGGGCTTCGCGGTGCAGTTTGAGGCATCGCAGGATGCCGAGGGGCTCGAACAGTTGGTGAGCGGTTTCGAACTCAGCGAACCCCGGGCTCCCGGCCTCTGACGGTCGGTCTCAGGCAGGCCGATCAGTATTGCCCCACCGGATGCGTCCGCCACCGGACGGTAGCGAAGTCGACGACCTCGCGCAGCCCGAACAGGAGCGATGCCGCGGAACCGACGTCGCCTGCCTTGGCGCCTCCGGCCGCGACGAACGCCGCGCCAGTTGGACCATACTGCTCGCTGTCGCCGAGGCCCGGGGCATCGTAAGCCACCCAGCGCCGTTCGCCCGCCAGCACGATCGGCGACCCCGAATGCTCCGGCTCCATCGCCGGCCACGCCCGTTGCTCGGCGAGGTGCAGCGCCGTGCAGCGCTCGAAGCCGACGCCGAGCAGCAGCACCTTGGCGTTGCGCTCGTAGAGCCGCATCAGCGGCGAGTGCTCGCCCAGCGGGCTCGTCAGGCGATGGTCCGCCGTGATGACCCCGGCGTCTGGACCCCGCGCGGAGAACGACGACGTTGGATGGTCGCTGCGCAGCGCGCCCGGCCAAGCGCGGAACAGTTCTGCTATCGCCCCCATGTCGCGCGTCGGCGTGGTGCGCGGATCGAAGGCCGGCGTTTCCGCCCGCAGCGTTTCGACCCAGTCGGCCGGTACCGGCGGATTCTGCCAGTGCGCGGGGTCGCTCAACTGGCCGCTATGGGCGGGCATCACCAGCGTTCCCGTCGCCCCCAAAGCATCGAGCAGCGCCTCGATCACGCCCACCGGGCCACCCGCCACCCAGCCGATGGCGCTCAGCGAGGCATGCACAAGCAGCACGTCGCCCGCTTCGACACCGAGCCGGCGCAAATCGGCGGCGAGGCTGCGCGGCGTCCGCGGGGCAGGGGATTTCGCAATCGCATCGGCTTCGGTCATCGCCGCATCCCCTCCAGGTCCGGCAGGAACCCCGCGTGCGCCCGCGCCACGGCCTCATGCAGCCAGGCATAGGCGCGTGCATCGAGCCGCGGCACGCAGCGGCGCAAGTCCTCGACGTCCTTGGGGCGCGGGTCGCGGCATTTGTAGAGGAGCTGGATCTCGGGCGCGATGATCGGGACGCCGCCGGCTGATGTCAGAACGTCCGCGACGGGCCGCGTGATGGCGGGCTCACGCCGGTAGGCCCACAGCCCGCCCCGCTGTTCCTCGACCACGATCTCGAAATCCCACAGCGTCTCGCCGCGCCGCCTGAGCCACAGGCTGAAGCTGTCGTCGGGCAGGGCGTCGCCAATGGCGTAGGGCGTCAGTTGCTTGCCGCGTGCGATGACGATCTCGAACGCAGGGAGCTTGGGCAGCAGCCGGTGGAGGTCGGCACGAAAGCAGGCGATCTCGATATCCGAGTGCGGGCGCGTCACCGCCCCCTGCCAGAGGTCCAGCGCCCAGCCGCCCGCAATGGCCCGCGGGACATCCACGGCCCCGAGCCAGTCGATCAGTTCCCGCGGTGTGGTCTGGCGCCAGCGGTTCGACATCCCGCCTGCTTACCGGGCGCGGCCCAACGAAGAAAGGGCCCCGCAGGGCCCTTCCAAGTTCGTCGATCGAGCCCCGGTCTTAGGCCGAGTAGTACATCTCGTACTCGACCGGGTGCGGGGTGTGCTCGAACTTGATCACTTCCACCATCTTGAGGTCGATGTAGCTATCGATCTGGTCGTCGTCGAAGACGCCGCCGGTCTTGAGGAACTCGCGGTCGGCATCGAGCGATTCCAGCGCCTCACGCAGCGAGCCGCAGACGGTCGGGATCTGCTTGAGCTCCTCGGGCGGCAGCTCGTAGAGGTCCTTGTCCATGGCATCGCCCGGATGGAGCTTGTTGCGGATGCCGTCGACGCCGGCCATCAGCATCGCAGCAAAGCCCAGATACGGGTTCGCCAGCGGATCGGGGAAGCGCACTTCGACGCGCTTGGCCTTGGGCGACTGGCCGAACGGGATGCGGCACGACGCCGAGCGGTTGCGCGCCGAATAGGCGAGCAGCACCGGCGCCTCGAAGCCCGGCACCAGACGCTTGTAGCTGTTGGTGGTGGGGTTGGTGAAGGCGTTGATGGCCTTGGCGTGCTTGATGATGCCGCCGATGTAGTAGAGCGCGTCCATCGACAGGCCGGCATACTGGTCGCCGGCGAACAGCGGCTTGCCGTCCTTCCAGATCGACTGGTGGCAGTGCATGCCCGAGCCGTTGTCGCCATAGACCGGCTTGGGCATGAAAGTGACGGTCTTGCCATAGGCATGCGCCACCTGCTGGATCACGTATTTGTAGATCTGTACGCAGTCGGCGGCCTTGATCAGCGGCGAGAACTTGATGCCGAGCTCATGCTGGGCCGAGGCCACTTCATGGTGGTGCTTTTCGATCGGCACGCCCATGGCGCCCATCGCGGCCAGCATCTCGCCGCGCATGTCCTGCGCGCTGTCGAGCGGCGGGACCGGGAAGTAGCCTTTCTTGAGACCGATATGGTGGCCGTGATTGCCCTGCTCGTAGTCGGTGTCGTTATTGGTGGGCAGCTCGGAATGGTCCACCTGGAAGCCGACCTTATAGGTCGTGTTCGAGTACTTCACGTCGTCGAAGATGAAGAATTCGGGCTCGGGGCCGAAATAGACGCTGTCGCCCAGGCCCGTCGACTTCACATAGGCTTCGGCCTTCTTGGCCGTGGTGCGCGGGTCGCGGTTGTAGGGCTGGTAGGTGAGGGGGTCGAGCACGTCGCAATTGATGGCGAGCGTCGAGGCCGAAAAGAACGGGTCCATGTAAGCCGAGTCCGGATCGGGCATCAGCACCATGTCGGACTCGTTGATGGCCTTCCAGCCGGCGATCGAGGAGCCGTCGAACATCGTGCCTTCTTCGAAGATGTCCTCGTCGATCATTGTCTGATCAAAGGTCACGTGCTGCAGCTTGCCGCGGATGTCGGTGAAGCGCAGGTCGACATACTTGATGTTCTCGTCCTTGATCTTCTTGAGAATGTCGTTGCCGGTAGTCATGGTTTTCCCCGTTGAGAGTCCGTTGATTGCTGTGAGATGACCCGCTCGCCCTAAAGGGCGTCGTCGCCGAATTCGCCGGTGCGGATGCGGATCGCCTGCTCGATCGTGTAGACGAAGATCTTGCCGTCGCCGATGCGGCCGGTCTGGGCGGCATTGCGGATCGCCTCGATCGCCTTGTCGGCAAGATCGTCGGGGCACACCACCTCGACCTTCACCTTGGGCAGGAAGTCGACCACATATTCCGCGCCGCGATAGAGCTCGGTGTGGCCCTTCTGGCGGCCGAAACCCTTAGCCTCGGTCACGGTGATGCCCTGCAGGCCAACTTCCTGCAGCGCTTCCTTGACCTCGTCCAGCTTGAACGGCTTTACGATAGCCTCGATCTTCTTCATTGGCGCCTCCACTCAAGCTTTGTTCGCCCACCAGTATGCACGGTCCGTGCCAGCCATTCCGCAGTGTCCGGAATCGATGGCCGTTCAGGATGTTAGCGCCGCTCTCGAATGTTGTGGTTGATGGGACGATCGGCGCTATTGCCTAGAAATTATGCAACATGCCCAGTTCTTGCTCAAATCTGGGCGTCGAGCGCCGCGCAAAATGCCGATCAATTGTGCGGAACCTCCGCGGCTTGACTTCATCGGCGGCAGCTTCCCGGTCTCAGCGCGGCCATGCATCTGGTTCGCGCCGGCCGCACGGTCACGATCGTCGACTCCGATCTGCCCCCAACCGTATCGGGATCGAGACCTTCGACGCCCCGCTCGGCCCCTACCTCAGGATCAATGACGAGTACGAGACCAGCGTGCGCGGCATCTTTGCCGCGGGCGATCTCGCGGGGCCCCGGTACAGCATCACCGGCGCCATGCATGGCGGCAGTCTGGCCGCCGTCGGCTGCCATCGCTCGCTGCTGGGCACACTTGAGCCTTTGACTGGCGGAGTCAGTTCATATATCTGACCCGCCAGCCCGGCCGCAGGGCGTGCGGGTGTGGCGAAACTGGTAGACGCAACGGATTTAGGTTCCGTCCCGTCCGCAATGCACCCCTGACTAGTTCAAGCAACAGGCTCGCCCTCCGTATGTGGAGCGCGGGCCTTTTCTCGCTCTCGATCAATCCACTGTCGCATAGATACTTGATCGTGCATTGATCGTCCGCGCCACACGATGTGGCTTGGCGGGCATGTGGCGTGGCCCCGTTGCGGGTCCGTTCGCCCTCGGTTCTGCGCCACGTGTGGCGTGGGGCAGGGGACCAAATGGACCCTCTTGCCGGGGCGATTACCCCTCCCCCTAAGCGCTCGCAATTTCCCCTCCCCCTAAGCCCCTGCGGTTCCACCTAACAACTAGTTGGGCGGGCCTCGGCGGGGCGTCTCCGAAGGACCCCAATGTCTGAGATCACCAACGCCCTCTTTGCGTCCACGCACGGCTGCCTCCCCATGGAGCATCCTCAGTGGGAGCGTCAGCTCGAACTCGAAGAGGAAATGCGGTCGGCCGGCATCGCGCGCTTCCGCGACCAGCTCGAAGAGTACCGGAACCGGCATCAGGAGAGCCAAGGCGCTGCCGCCCGCCGCCTGATGGTTCACGCCCATGAGGGGGTGGTCGAGGGGCTCAAGGCGTTCTTCGCTGAGGCCAGCTCGGGGAAGGCGGGAGCGAAGCACACGGCCATCAAGTACCTTGCGGAGGTCGATGTGGACGTAGCCGCTCACCTGACCCTGCGCACGCTCCTGGACACCGTGAGCCTCCGCTCCAAGCTCACCCCGGTGGCCATCCGTATCTCCTCGCTGATCGAGGACGAGTTGTACTTCGACACCTTCAAGGACACGGACGAGTTCGCCTACAATCGCGCCCGTACCAAGATCACCGAGCAGTCGCAGAACCCAACCTACCGCAAGCGCGTCATGTCCAAGCATGCCCGGAACAAGGGCGTAGAGTGGGCCGAGTGGCCCGCTGACGTGCGCGTGAAGGTGGGCGTGAAGCTGATCGAGATCGCCGTTGAGCGCACCGGCCTGTTCGAGCTGGTCCGCAACTCCGAGGGGGTCAACAACACCCAGCTATACGTGGTCGCAGCGCCCGAGACGCTGGAGTGGATGAGCACCGAGAACGCCCGCTTGGAGCCGCTCTCGCCCGTCTATCTGCCCACCCTTGTGCCGCCCCGCCCGTGGACCAGTCCGAAGGCTGGCGGGTACTGGTCGGGCAGGGTGCGCCACCTGCGCCTCGTGAAGACCGGCAACATGCCCTACCTCGCGGAGCTGGAGAACTGCGACATGGGCGAGGTCTACTCGGCGGTCAACGCCATGCAGGAGACCGCGTGGACCATCAACCGCAAGGTCCACGATGTGATGGTCGAGCTTTGGGACAATCAATCCACCATCGCAAGCATCCCGCAGGCCGAGGACCTCCCGCTCCCCGAGAAGCCCCTATGGCTGACCCCTGAAATGAAGACCGAGGACATGACCCCGGCCCAGGTGGGGGAGTTCCAGAAGTGGAAGTCCTCGCGGACCTCGGTCTACGAGGCCAACGCCCGCGCCGTGTCTAAGCGGATGCAGTTCGGGCGGATGCTGTGGGTGGCGAACCGGTTCAAGGATGAGCCGGAGTTCTTCTTCCCGCACCAACTCGACTTCCGGGGCCGGGTCTACGCCGTGCCGCTCTTCCTCCACCCGCAGGGCAACGACGCCGCGCGGGGCCTGCTGACGTTCGCCTCCACGGTCCCCATCGGGGACGAGGAAGGGGCGCGCTGGCTGGCCATTCACGGGGCAGGGCTGTGGGGCGTAGACAAGGTGGGCATGGATGCCCGCGTGCAGTGGGTCCTCGACAACGAGGAAGCCATTCTCGCCAGCGCCCGCAACCCCACCGACAACCGCTTCTGGGCCGAGGCGGAGAAGCCGTGGCAGGCGCTCGCGTTCTGCTTCGAATGGCTGGGGTTCCACGAGCAGGGGTTCGCCTACGAGAGCCACCTGCCGGTCCAGATGGACGGCACCTGCAACGGGCTCCAGAACTTCTCCGCCATGCTGCTCGATGAGGTCGGGGGCAGGGCGGTGAACCTCGTGCCCGGTGACCAGCCGAACGACATCTACCAGACGGTGGCGGACGTGCTGGTCAAGAAGCTGGAGGCAATCGCCGCCACCTGCCTGCTGCCGCTGGTCGAGCGGGAGATCAAGGACAAGCAGACCGGTGAGTGGAAGACCGTCATGGTCGAGAGCGATGGGTCGATGGCGCGCAAGTGGCTGGCCCGAGGCATCACCCGCAAGACCACCAAGCGGCCCGTGATGACGCTCGCCTACGGGGCAAGCCAGTTCGGGTTCAAGGAACAGGTCTACGACGACACGGTGACGCCGTGGAAGATCGAGGCCGGCGACGCCTTCCCGTTCGAGGGCACTGGCTTTGCCGCCGCTGCCTTCCTCGGGGGCCTCATCTGGGAATGTGTGGGGGAGGTCGTGGTCGCCGCTCGCGGGGCCATGGACTGGCTCCAGAAGGTGGCCGTTGCCGCGTCCAAGGAACGGCTCCCCGTGGTGTGGACTACGCCGACCGGCTTCAAGGTTATGCAGGAGTACACGACCAGCGAGCAGAAGAAGCTCGACCTCACGTTCCAGAAGGTCCGCCTCCAACTCCGCCTGGACACCTCGACCAGGACCATCGACAAGCGGCGGCAGTCGTCGGGCATTAGCCCCAACTGGGTCCACTCCATGGACGCGGCGCACATGCAGAAGACCGTCCTCCGCTCCCACGCCGAGGGCATCCGCTCGTTCTCCCTCATCCACGACAGCTACGGCACCCATGCGGGCAATAGCTGGGCGCTCGCCCAGTACCTCCGTGAGGAGTTCGTTCGCATGTACACCGAGCACGATGTTCTCGCTGAGTTCCGTGAGGAGATCGCCATGGCGTTGCCGGGGGGCACGGCGCTCCCCGAGCTACCGCCGAAGGGGCAACTAGACCTCTCTCAGGTCCTCCACTCGCCCTTCTTTTTCGCCTGATCTATCCACCATCGCATGTGTCGGAGGCGGTTTTAGGCCGCAACCATTGGCCGATTACCCCTCCCCCTAGCTTCTCACAAATCGGAGCGTCCCCATGGACACCTCGCTGACCTCGGCATTGGGCCGAGCCATCGCCCTCTGGTCGCAGGGCAAATCCATCCCCATGACCCTCGCCGCCGAACTGATGGCCGAGGGCTACGACATTCCCTCGCTCGAACGGAGGCACCGCAAATGATGAAGCTCCACGAAGCGTGGGAGCTGGGCCTCCGGTTCCCCGAAGCGGCCCGCGTGCGTTCCCTCATGTCGATGCTGGGCGTGGTCGGCCACCGGCTACGTCATTGCCGGAGGCTACTTCCGCGACAAGATACACGGCGTCCCCTTCAAGGACGTTGACGTGTTCGTCATTGGTGATGTGCCGGTCGCGGAGGCGGACCCGTGCCACCGATACGACCTTGAGAACGCCGCCACGTTTCTCCTTCCGCCAGCCCGAGAGGGCGGCGATCAGGTCGAGGTCAACGTCATCCGCTTGCGGCACGACTTCTCGTTCGCCGAGGTGCTCGGCCGCATGGACATCGGCCTGTGCCAACTTGGTCTCGACGCGGACGGCCACCTCTGGGCAACCGAGGAGTGTCAGCGGGACGTGGCCAAGCGCACTATCACGGTGCTCTTCCCGCCCGAGAGCGACCGGGACTACGACCACCTGCGCCGCGTGCAGGTAAAGTACCCCGACCACGAAGTGGTGTGGACCACCTACGCCCCGGTGGCGAGCTGATGTGTAATCCCGCCCCGCTCATAGCCAGCTATCCTGTCGGCCACGCGGTCCTGCGGCCAATGACACTGGTCTCCACCCGCTCGACGCATGCCGACTGCTGGCGCGTCCCCGATCACACCCCGCCCGAGCCCACCCGATGGGACCGCATCAAGCGGTTCCTCGTGGAGGCGTTCTGGCTCATCCTCTTGGGACCCAACCGTTGACCCACGACGACCACCTCAAGGCCATCGCTACGGCCCAGACCAACAACTCCCTCCATGCCCGCAACGCGCTCGTCTCGCTGTGGGTCATGGGGCACCACGTCGAGGCCCTCTTCGCGGACTGCCTGTCGCCCGCTGAGGTGGCAAGTGGGGCAGGGGTCTCGACCGCTCAGGTCTACGCCGCGCTCAGCGCCCGGCAGGCATACAAGCACGTGCGGGACATTCCGGCATGAGGACCGCAGCCTTCCGCCGCCGCTGTGGGGCGTTCAAACGTCCCGCTCGCTTGCTCGCGGTCTACTCGTGGCTCGCTATGCGCTCCGCGCGCCGCGCCTCCGAACTTGCCGCCGCAGCCGAGGCCAGCGCTCGGGCCGCTCGCGGCTAGCAATTACCCCTCCCCCTAGCTCCGCACAGAGCACCATCCATCCAACCGCCCCCGCGCCACCACTGGCCGGGGGTTTTTCTTTGCGCACTGCGAGACCCAATGACTGACAAGAAGAAGCCCCCGAAGATCACCGGCCCCCGGATGGTCTTCAAGTTTCCGAAGCTCAACGAGCCCGACTACGGCTCGAAGGACTACCCGAAGCCCGATGGCGAGTACTCGACCAGGGGCGTGATGACGGCCGACGACGCCGCGACCAAGGAGTTCATCAAGCAGCTCCAGCCGCTCTACGACGAGGCGCTTGCTGAGGCCGAGGTGGCGTTCAAGGAACTCAAGGTCGAGACCCGGAAGAAGCTGGGTGGCGTGAAGCCGAACGACCTCTTCACCACCCTGTACGACCAGGAGACCGAGGAGCCGACCGGCGAGATCGAGTTCAAGTTCGCCATGAAGGCGAGCGGCGTCCGCAAGAAGGGTCCGAAGGCGGGCACCAAGTGGACCATGAAGCCCGACATCTACGACGCCTCGGGCAAGCTGCTCGTCAAGGCTCCGTCCATCTGGGGCGGCACGGTCGGCAAGATCAGCTTCGAGGCGTCCCCCTACTTCATTCCGGGGACCGGAGCTGCCGGCCTCAAGCTGAGCCTGCTCGGCGTCCAGATCATCGACCTCAAGTCGGCTGGTCAGCGCTCCGCCGCGAGCCACGGCTTCGGTGCCGAGGACGGCTACACCCACACCGAGACCGTCGAGGACGAGGATGAGGGCGGCTTTGGTGACGAGACGGGCGGTGACGCTTCGGCGGATGCCGGCTCGGCCTCGGGCGACCAGCAGGAGTTCTGATGGCCGACGAGTTCCTCACCCTTCGCGCGGCCAACGAGCTGCGCATGCAGGAATGGCCGGGCGCTGAGAAGGTCACCCCGGCCTTCCAGGGCAACGAGCTGGCTGGCGAAGTGGGCGAAGCCTGCAACGTCATCAAGAAGCTGGAGCGTTCGCGCCTCGGCATCGCTGGCTCCAAGGACACCATCGAGCACCTCGCTGAGGAGCTTGCTGACGTTGTGATCTGCGTGGACCTCATCGCTTCAACCTACGGCATCGACCTCTGGTCCGCCGTGAAGTCGAAGTTCAATGGGACCTCCCACAAGATCGGCGCGACGGTGTTCCTGTAGTGGGCTGGCCCTCCCGGAGCAATCCGGGGGTGGTCCATGGCTACCGGAGCGGGCTCGAAGACAAGGTTGCGAAGCAGCTCGAAGACCTCGGCATTGAGGTCAGGTTCGAGAGCTTCAAGATCGAGTACGAGGTGCCCGCCCGGAAGGCCAAATACACCCCGGACTTCCTCCTCCCCAACGGCCTCATCATCGAGACCAAGGGGAGGTTCCTCACCGCCGACCGGCAGAAGCACATTCTAGTGAAGGCCCAGCGGCCCGAGCTGGATATCCGCTTCGTGTTCTCGAACAGCCGAGCGCGCATTTCCAAAACCTCGAAGACCACATACGCGGACTGGTGCGAGAAGCACGGCTTCAAGTTCGCGGACAAGGTCATCCCCCTTTCCTGGATCAAGGAATGACCACCAAGAACAGGGCCAGCACCGACTGGCTCGTGGTCCACTGCTCGGCAACGCCGGGCACCATGGACATTGGCCGTGCAGAAATCGACCGCTGGCACCGCCAGAAGGGTTGGCTCATGATCGGCTACCACTTCGTCATCCGCCGCAACGGCAAGGTGGAGATCGGTCGCCCCGTGGACACCATCGGTGCCCATGTCGAAGGTCACAACTCCGTCTCCATCGGCATCTGCATGGTGGGCGGCACGGACGCCAAGGGTGCCCCCGAGGACAACTTCACGAGTGCCCAGTACGCGGCCCTTGCGGAGCTGTTGCGGGACCTCAAGGCGAAGTACCCCCGCGCCAACATCTGCGGCCACCGCGACTTCTCCCCTGACAAGAACAAGGACGGCAAGATCACGCCGAACGAGTTCGTCAAGGCGTGCCCCAGCTTCGACGTTCACGACTGGCTTGTGGCTACCGCCGTACTGCCCGTGACGCCCCCGAAGGTGAACCCGCCGAAGACCGCCAAGCAGGGCGGCTGGGCGTACCACCAGATCGTCGCAGGCGACACGCTCTTCTCGCTGGCCCGCACCTACGCGGTCAGCGCGGACACCATCGTGGCCCTCAATCCGGGCGTCATCACGAAGGCCCTCAAGGTGGGCGCGGGCATCCGCGTCCGCTGACGCCACGGGCTGATTACCCCTCCCCCTAGCGTCTCACGAACCCTCGGCTCTCGGGCCGGGGGCTTTCGTCGTTCCAGCGCTCCGGCGCACTCAACAACTGAAACGGAACTCCAATGCCTCTCAGCAACTCCAAGCGCCCGGTCAAGACGACCGATGAGCGCGTCCTTCACCCGACCAAGGGCTACCGCAAGGTGTCCGTGAAGCGGGGCCGCGCCGCCACCGCCATGCAGGCCATCCTCCGGGGTGGCATGGCCGTCGATCTCCGTTCCCTCCAGCAGTTCATCCGAGGCTGACACAACCATGACCACGTTCAAGATCGGCCAAAAGGTCCGCTACATCGGCAAGTGCCGTGACTACAATGAACCCGCCCATGTCGGGAAGACCGGCACGGTCACCGGCTTCAAGAACTGGGGCGGCGTGACCGTCCGCTGGGATAAGGAGGACGAGCGGCCCTCACTCTCGGTCTACTCCGAGAACCTGGAGCCCGTCCGCACCCTGCGCCCGGCCAACCAGAACACCAAGATCGAGAAGATCAAGGCGCACCTCCTCTCGGGGAAGTCGCTGACCCAGCTCGAAGCCCTCGGCCTCTACGGTGCCTTCCGCCTCGCCGCCCGCGTCCACGAACTCAAGGCCGCTGGCATGAAGATCAAGACCACGATCAAGCACGACCCGAACGGCAACCCGTATGCGGAGTACGCGCTGGTCACCCGGAAGGTGGCTGCATGACCTTCGCCGCCTTCATGACCTCGGTCGTGCAGATCACGGCCAGCTTCATGTGGGGCCTCACCGTGCTGGCCATCGTGCTGTCTCTCTGCATCCTCGCATCGGGCGCGTGGGCTGACCGCTTCAAATGACTGACGACGACAGCTCCTTCATCGGCAAGGAGCCATGCCCTGAATGCGGGTCGAGGGACAACCTCGCCCGCTACTCGGACGGCCACGGCTACTGCTTCGGCTGTGGCTACCGAGAGCGGGGCGATGGCTCCGGTGCCAACCCCATCACCACCAAGAGGACCTCCATGGAAGACGCCATCGACGGCGAGTTCAAGCCGCTCGCCAAGCGCGCGATCTCCGAGGAGACGTGCCGCAAGTTCGGATACACGGTGGGCACCAAGCGGGACGGCACTACGGTCCAGATCGCCCCGTACTACGACGCAGACGGCAACGTGGTCGCCCAGAAGACCCGTGACGCCGACAAGAACTTTTCCGTCATTGGCTCCCTCAAGACGGCGCTGCTCTTTGGGCAGAACCTCTGGCCCTCGGGCGGTCGCCGCGTGACGGTGATCGAGGGCGAGATCGACACCATGTCCGTCTCCCAGGTGCAGGGCAACAAGTGGCCGGTTGTGGGCATCCCAAACGGCGCACAGGGCGCGAAGAAGGCCCTCGCTCGGCAGCTCGAATGGCTCAACACCTTCGAGGAAATCGTCCTCATGTTCGACATGGACGAGCCAGGGCAGGAGGCCGCGCGAGAGTGCGCGCCACTCTTCCCCGCTGGGAAGGCGAAGATCGCGTCCCTGCCGCGCAAGGACCCCAACGAAATGCTCGTGGCTGGTGAGGGCGACCTCATTGTTCGGGCCATCTGGGATGCCAAGGTCTACCGGCCCGATGGCATCGTCACCCTCGCGGACATCAAGGCGGACATTCTCAAGCCCGTCGAGCTGGGCCTCCCGTGGTGGTCCGAGACCCTCACGAAGCTGACCTACGGACGCCGGCACGGCGAGCTGTATGCGGTCGGCGCGGGTACCGGCATCGGCAAGTCCGACTGGCTGAGCCAACAGGTCATCTACGACCTCACCGAGCTGGACCAGAAGGTCGGCGTCTTCTTCCTCGAACAGCAGCCCCGAGAGACCGGTCAGAGATTGGCGGGCAAGCTCGCCGGCAAGCGGTTCCACGTTCCTGATGGGAGCTGGACCAGCGAGGAGCTGGCTGCCGCCGTGGACCTCCTCATCAGCAGTGGAAAGCTGTTCCTATACGACAGCTTCGGCACCGCCGACTGGGAGGTCATCCGCGAAGCCATGCGGTTCCTCAACAAGTCCGAGGGCGTCCGCATCTTCTACCTCGACCACCTCACGGCTCTGGCCGCGACAGCCGAGGACGAGCGCAAGGCCCTCGAAGTCATCATGGCTGAGCTGGGCGGGCTCGTGAAGGAACTGGACATCATCCTCACCATCGTCAGCCACCTCGCCACCCCCGAAGGGAAACCTCACGAGGAAGGCGGGCGGGTCATGATTAGGCACTTCAAGGGCAGCCGAGCGATTGGCTTCTGGTGTGCCTTCATGTTCGGCCTCGAACGTGACCAGCAGGCCGAGGACCCGATGGTCGCATCCACCACCACGTTCCGCGTCCTCAAGGACCGCTACACGGGGCAGGCGACGGGCGAGGTGATCTACCTCGGCTACGACCCCGACACCGGCAGGCTCTTCGAGACCACCAAGCCCGCTGAGCCCGGCAACGCCCACGGCTTCGTCCCCGAAGACGACGCCCCCTTTTGACCTGACCCATCCACCATCGAGAAGATCATGACCCGAGACACCGTGGTCACGGCCATTGACGCCGTGCAGAACCTTGCCGCCCGCGCTGAGGAACTGGAACGCCATAGCATCATCCTCGCGCAGGGCACCGCCACCCAGGCGGCGACCATCCGCAAGCAGGCCGACACCATCAGCCAGCTCCGCAACGAAGTGGGGATGGAAGCCTACAACGTCGAGTTCCTCAAGCGGCAAGGCCGCAAGACGCGCTCGAAGACCCGCGCCCTCCGCGACAACTGCAAAGCTCAGGCGAAGAAGATCGCAGAGCTGGAGGCACGACTGGCTGCGAGCGCCAACCGCATCGACGATGACCGCAAGACAATCGAGCGTCAGATCATCGAGCGTCACAACCTCGCCCTCGAACTGGTGACGACCAAGAAGTACCTCGACAACGCTCTACACAGCCGTGAGCTACCGGAGATCACCGTACTCCACACCAGCCATCCGGTGGTGAAGTTCGCTGAGCACGTCGCCGTCCCGTCCTTCGAGCGCTTCCTCGCCGTCGATTGGCAGGAGCCGGTGAAGGTAACCGAGGTCCGCCTCCGCACGCTGGCCTTCGGTGCGCATATCCCCGCGATGCTCGCCCGCAGCGCGCCGGTCGAGGAAGTCACCAGCACGGTGATGAACCTCCTCAGCGAGACCATGCGCGTCGAGGTTGAGCGGGCCGTCCGAGAGTACCAGCGTGGCTGAGTTCATCAACGAACTCCGCGTCACCCGCATCGACCGAAAGCTCCGACGCTACCGCCTCGACGCGCCATTCACCGTGCGGAAGACGGGGCACCGTGGGACCTCGGTCATGCGGGACCTCGTGGTGGTCCCCTCGGGGTTCCTAACGGACGGCGCTTCGGTGCCCTCGTGGCTCTGGGGCGCAATCCCTCCAGATGGAATGTCGTTCAAGGCGGCGGTCGTTCACGACTGGCTCTGCCTGCTCATCGATCAAGGGCGGCCACACCCCGGTTTCGTCACTCGGCGGCGGTGCGACGACTTCTTCCTAGAACTGCTGGAGGAGAGCCGTGTGCCCGCCATCCAACGGTGGGCCATGTACCTCGCCGTGCGCTGGTTCTCCGACCGCCTCTGACCACCCCCAACACATCAACCGAAGTGGCCCCTTCGGGGGCCGCTCTAGCTACTCCAGCGAGAGGGCATGACCCGATATGCATTCGACATCGAGACCGATGGACTGCTCGATGACCTGACCAAAGTCCACTCCCTCGTCATCCACGATCTAGACACCGATGAGGTGTGGTCGTGTCACGACGAGAACTACCCCGCCGAGCTTGAACGTGAAGATGGTCCGCTGGTCAGCTTCGGGTTGAAGAAGCTGATGGAGGCCGACGAACTGATCGGCCACAACATCATCAAGTTCGACGTTCCGGCCCTCCAGAAGGTCTACCCGTGGTTCAAGCCTCGGGGCAAGCAGATCGACACGCTGGTGCTGACCCGCCTCATCTACACGATGGTGCAGCGGCGGCAGGGCTGGGTGTCGCTCGTGGACTTCGATCAGGTGCAAGCCAAGATCGGCAAGTTCCCCGGTCGCCTCATCGGCTCCCACTCGCTCGACGCTTGGGGCCACCGCCTCGGTGAGTGGAAGGGCGACTACGCCGCCATGATGATCGAGCAGGGGCTTGACCCGTGGGCGTCGTGGAACCCTGAAATGCAGTCCTACTGCGAGCAGGACGTTCGCGTCACCACCAAGCTCTACAAGCGCATCCTCTCCGAGAACTACAGCCAGCAGGCCATCGACCTGGAGCTGGAGTTCGCCTTCATCATCGCGCAGCAGGAGCGCTACGGCTTCGGCTTCGACGAGGCGGCTGCGGCGGACCTCTACGGGGTGCTCATCAAGCGCCGGCAGGAGATTGCGGAGAAGCTCAAGGCAGCGTTCCCGCCCGAGGTCATCCGCACGGTCAAGGTGGCGGGGGCCAACAACAAGAAGCTCGGCCGCGTGAAGGGGCAACCCTACACGGTAGAGAAGGTGGTCGAGTTCAACCCCTCGTCTCGCCAGATGATCGCGGCCCGCCTCAAGGTGCTCGGCTGGGTCCCCACTGAGTTCACCCCCAACGGACAGGCGAAGGTCGATGAAACCATTCTCTCAGCTTTGCCTTGGCCCGAAGCCAAAGTCCTTGCCGAGCACTTTCTCGTGGAGAAGCGCATCGGGCAGCTCGCAGAGGGCGACCAAGCGTGGCTCCGACTGGTGCGGCGAGGCATCATTCACGGCGGCGTCAATACGAATGGAGCCGTTACCGGTCGATGCACCCACAGCCGACCTAATGTTGCGCAAACGCCGGCAGTTGGCAGCCCTTATGGCGAAGAATGTCGAGCGCTCTTTGTTGCGCGACTTGGACGCCTTGTCGGGGCCGACCTCTCAGGGCTCGAACTCCGTTGCCTCGCTCACTTCATGGCTCGCTTCGACGGGGGCGCTTACGGCGAGGTACTCCTCACGGGGGACGTACATTGGGCTAACGTGCTCGCTCTTGGACTTGTGCCGGAAGGGACTGCCCGAGACGAAGACCGCCACCCCATCCACAAGCTCTTCCGAGGTGGGGCCAAGACCTTCATCTACGGGTTCTTGTACGGGGCAGGGGACGCCAAGGCTGGTGAGATCGTTCTGGACATCGCCATGCGCGAAGTCCGCGATGGTCTTGGCCACTCCGTCTTCCTGAAATACTTCCCAGCGAAGACCGCTAAGGGCTACATCGAGAACCCCGACGAGGACACCCTCAAGAGGGTTGGTAAGCGGCTCAAGAAGTCGTTCCTCGAAAAGACCCCCGCCCTCAAGCAGCTCCGCGAGAAGGTCCAGGCAGCCGCCGCACGCGGCTACCTCATCGGCCTCGACGGTCGCAAGCTGTACGTCCGCTCGGTCCACGCCGCCGTCAACACGCTCCTCCAATCAGCCGGCGCGCTCATCGCAAAGATGGCCACCGTCATTGCCTACCGCAAGCTGACCGCGCTCGGTCACGTCTTCGGCAGGGACTACGCCCTCGTGGCCCACGTGCATGACGAAATGCAGGTGGACGCACGGGAGGCGCTCGCAACCCTTGTGGGTGAAACGCTGGTCCAATCCATGCGCGACACCACCGAGGTCTTCAACTTCCGCTGCCCCATCGACGGGGAGTTCAAGATCGGAGCCAACTGGCGTGACACTCACTGACGTTCTCAGCACCGCTTGGAACAACCCGTTCCGCACCAAGGGCGACTTCGCCCGCATGAACGCCGACCTCGTGGCCATGGCTGCCAGCGACGGCTTCATCACCACCCGCATTGCCACCGGCCTCTACGGCAAGTCGTGGCAGATTACCCCGCGCGGCCTCCAGCACCTTCACCGCCTGCGCGGTGAAGCCTCGGCCTGACCCTCCAACAACCGGAAACCATCATGTCCCAAGAGAATGGCGCTGTCATAGCGCTGACTACGCTCGCCCTGTGGTTCGCGTTCATCGCCTTCATCCTCGTCGGCTACTGGATGAACGTGGCCGATCTCGTCACCGGCAACGGTGGCGATCAGGGCCTCTTTGTCGCCCGCATCGTGGGCCTCGTGTTTGCCCCGCTTGGGGCCGTGCTAGGGGTGTTCTTCTGATGCTCACCGCCATTCTTTGCGCACTCAGCTTCATCGTCGGCATGCCGGTGGGCGTCGGCCTGTTCCTCTGGTGGCTCACCTCGGTGCTCGCCCGATGACCAGAACCCTCCTACTCGACGCGGACGTGATCGCCTATGCGGCGGCGTCCTCGAACGAGAAAGCCATGGAGCTGGAGGGGGGCTACTGGACCTGGCACTGCAACATCGACGATGTGAAAGAACAGATCGACGATGAGATCGCAGCGCTGGTGAAGAAGTTCAAAGGCACGAGCTACAAGCTCTGCCTGACGGACAGCATCGGCAACTTCCGCAAGTCCGTCCTCCCCACCTACAAGGGCAACCGGGCGACGGTGAAGAAACCCGTGGTCCTCAAGCCCATCCGCGACTGGCTGATCGAGGAGCGGGATGCCTACTTCCGCCCGGCTCTCGAAGGCGATGACGTGATGGGCATTCTTGCCACCGGCACGATGATACCGGGCGAGAAGATCATCGTGTCGATCGACAAGGACATGAAGACCATCCCCGGCCTCTTCGCCCGTGGCGGCGACGCCAAGGTGGTCCAGATCACCGAGGACGAGGCAAACTACTGGCACCTCTACCAGACGCTTATTGGGGACACCACGGACGGCTATTCCGGGTGCCCCGGTGTGGGTCCCGTGAAGGCCACCGCTATCCTTAACGGCGTCAAGGCTGACGTGGCCGCGTTCGGCGGCGACTTCCTGCCCATCGCGTGGGCCGCTGTCGTGCTCGCCTACGAGAAGGCCGGGCTCACCGAAGCCGATGCCCTCGTCCAAGCCCGCGTTGCCCGCATCCTCCGCGCCTCCGACTACAACTTCAAGACGAAGGAACCCATCCTGTGGCAACCGCCAAGAACCCCAGCCTGATCGCGCTGTACTCTCCAGCGCCTCAGATGGGCAAATCGACGGCCACTCAGCTCCTCACCGAGGGGCTGGGCTACAAGCTCGTCAAGTTCGCCGCTCCTGGCAAAGCCATGGTGAACATCTTCCTCGCCCAGCTCGGCGTGGACCCACACCTGCGAGAGCTGATGATCGAGGGGAACCTCAAAGAGAAGACCCTTGAGGACTTCGGCTTTGAGAAGCTGACGCCCCGCTACATCATGCAGACCATCGGCAGCGAGTGGGGCAGGGGGTGCATCGACACCAACCTGTGGACCACCATCGCGGCCCGCAAGGTCCGCAAGCTGCTCGATGCCGGCCTCCGCGTGGTCATCGACGACATGCGGTTCCCCAATGAGCTGGACCTCGTGCGCTCCATGGGCGGCGAGTGCTGGTGCATCCTGCGGCCCGAGGTGGCCTACACGGGCGAACACAAGTCCGAGGGCCTGCTCGACCGGCACCCGTTCGACCGGATGCTCGTCAACGATGGCACCCTCGACCAGTTCAACGAGCGACTGCTCGAAGCCATCACCCGCTTCTGACCGGGGCCGGGGAGGGGCGCTCACCTCTCCCCGATTACCCCTCCCCCTAGGAGGTCTCATGGATTTCCCAACTATTTCAGAGCAACTGCTCCGCGCCCTCGAAGTCCGCTTCCCAGATCGCGCCCCCGAACTGACTACGCCAGACCGCGAGGTATGGGCGCAGGCCGGCGAGGCGCGTCTCATCCGGTTCCTCCGGGCGAAGTTCGACGAGCAGTCGGAGACTATCACCCGAAAGAACCCCTAATGTGCTTCAACCCCTTCGGTAAGAAGAACGGCGGAGGTGGCGGTGGTGGCAAGGATGGTGGCAAGACCGACACCACGAAGACCATCACCAACATCATCAACGAAACCAACGCGCCGCCTCCGCCGCCCGTAACGGCCACCGCCCAGTCGGCTTCGGTCGCGCAGGGTGACGTTGTGCGCGAAGAGGACCAGCTCGACGCGAAGGACCTGCGCATCAAGAAGCGCGGTCGCAACTCCCTGAAAATCCGCCTCGACGCGGGCAACTCCGGTGGCAGCACTGGGGTCAACGTTCCTCGCGCCTAACGGAGGGACGCAATGGCTACTACCGCAGCCGCCCTCTATCGGCGGCTAGAGAACGCACGCCTGCCGTTCCTCGAAAGGGCGCGCGACTGCGCCAAGCTCACTATCCCCGCGCTGATGCCCCCGCAGGGCCACACCGGGCAGAACAAGCTCCCGACCCCGTATCAGGGCCTCGGGGCGCGAGGCGTGAACAACCTCGCGTCCAAGCTGCTGCTTACCCTGCTGCCGCCCAACGCCCCCTTCTTCCGCTACGTCATGGACGACTTCACGGTCGAGCAGATGACGCGGCGAGTAGACCTGAAAGGAAAGGTCGAGAAGGCCCTCGGCAAGTACGAGCGGGCCATTATGTCGGACATCGAAGCCTCTGCGCTCCGGGTCCCCCTGTTCGAGGCCCTCAAGCAGCTCGTGAACTCCGGCAACATTCTGCTCTACCTGCCGCCGAAGGACCGCATGCGCGCCTTCAAGCTGGACCGCTACGTGGTCAAGCGAGACCCCATGGGCAACGTGCTGGACATCGTGGCGCTGGAGACGGTCGCCCCCGATACGCTCCCCGAAGGCTTCGTCGAGAAGCTGGACGCTGAGCAGGCACACAAGTTCGCCAATGCGCGGTCCCGCGACAAGAACCTGGAGCTGTTCACCCATATCTCGCTGAGGGGTGGCCGCTGGGTCATTTATCAGGAGTGCATGGGGCTGAAGATTCCGGGCACCGAGGGGAGCTACCCCAAGGACAAGAGCCCGTGGCTCGCGCTGCGCTTCACCGCCATCGACGGCGAGGACTACGGTCGCGGCTATGTCGAGGAGTACTACGGCGATCTCAAGTCGCTGGAGACGCTCTCCAAGGCCGTGGTCGAGGGCTCTGCCGCAGCGGCCAAGGTGCTGCTGCTCGTGAACCCCAACGGCGTCACCTCACTCAAGACCGTAGCGGAAGCCCCCAATGGCTCCGTGCGGGCCGGCAAGGCGGATGACGTGACGGTCCTCCAGATGGACAAGTACGCCGACTTTCGCGTGGCCAAGGAAATGATCGAAGAGATCACCCAGCGCCTCGCCTTCGCCTTCCTCCTCAACTCTGCCATCCAGCGGAACGGGGAGCGGGTGACGGCCGAGGAAATCCGCTACATGGCGGGTGAGCTGGAGGATGCCCTCGGCGGCATCTACTCAATCCTCAGCCTCGAACTCCAGCTTCCCGTGGTCACCCTCACGGCCCATCGGCTCGCCCTCAAGGGCACGCTGCCGACGCTGCCCAAGAACGTGAAGCCCACGATCACCACGGGCCTCGAAGCCCTTGGGCGTGGCCATGACCTCAACCGGCTCGACGCCTTCATGGAGCGCGTGCAGCGCATGGGTCCCGAAGCCCAGCGCCGCGTCGTGTGGGGCGAACTGCTTGATCGCACTGGTGCCTCCCTCGGGGTGAGCACCGATGGCCTCATCAAGGACGAGGAACAGGTCCAGCAGGAAATCGAAGCCGAGCGCATGCAGATGGCCATGGCCCAGATGGGCGAGAAGGCCGTACCCGGCGCAATGAACATCGTCCGAGATCAACTCCAACCCGGAGCAGAAGCCAATGGCTGATGTAATCCCGGCTCATGGCGCACAGCCCGAGCCTGCCGCTGAGCCGGCCCCCGAAAGTGCTCCCACGGCCACCCGTAGGAGCGCTCCCCGCGTCACCGCACCGGCCCCCGAGCCGGCCGCTGAGCCTGCCCCCGAGCCTGCCGCTGAGCCTGCCGCTGAGCCGGCCCCCGCACTTGTCGCTGGCGTGGCTCCACCCGTTGTAGGCTTCGGCTTCCAGTTCACGATCATCGACCGCTAGAACCCCATGACCGACACCACTTCAAACGCCACCGAGGTCCCCGCTCCCGAGGGCCACGATGCGGCGATGCTCGCCAAGGCCGAAGCCGCCAACGCGGCCCCCGTTGCCTCGGGCACCCCGCAGGTTCCCCAGCGACCGGATAACGTCCCCGAGAAGTTCTGGGACGCCACCAAAGGCGAGGTCCGCACCGACGAACTGCTCAAGTCCTACTCCGAGTTGGAGAAGGGCAAGCCGACCGCAGCGTCCGAGACCCCCGCACCGGGAGACCCGAACGCGGCCCGCGAGGCTGCCACGGCGGCTGGCCTCGACTTCGACGCTATCGTGGCCGAGTACACCAAGAACGGCTCCCTCTCGACCGAGACCCGCGCGGCCATCGTCGCCAAGGGCATCACCGAGCAGACCCTCAACGACTACATCGCAGGCCAAGAGGCCATCGCTGCGGGCATCCGCACTGACGTGTTCTCCACGGTCGGCGGCGAGGAAGCCTATACGTCGATGGTTGCGTGGGCCGGGAAGGGTGGCCTGACGCCCGCCGAGGTCGCCTCCTTCGACAAGGTGATGGACAGCGGCGATGTCGGGCAGATCAAGCTCGCGGTCGCGGGCCTCCACGCCAAGTTCACCGCCGCTGGCGGGACCGAACCCAAGCTCCTCGGCGGCGGCAGTGAGCCGGATGGCGGCGACGTGTTCACGTCCCGCGCTCAGGTGACCTCCGCCATGCGCGACCCGCGCTACGCCAAGGACCCGGCCTACCGCGCCGAGGTGCAGGCGAAGTTGGGCCGCTCCAACGTCAACTAACCTCCCCACAAGGAACCCACCATGTCCGACATCGTGACCTGGGTGGTGGCTCACCTCTCGGAGATCGTGAACATCGTGTTCGCGGTCTACGCGGTGGCTGCCCTCATCGTGAAGCTCACCCCCACCCCCAAGGACGACGCCATTCTGGCGGGCGTCTACAAGGCTCTGACGGTGGTCGCCGGCCTTCTCCAGAAGAAGCCCGCCGCCAAGTGACCATCTGGCTCGCAATCCTGCGGGCCTTCGAGTTCCTCCTCCTGCTGGCCAATGCGCTGCTGCGCGAACGCTGGAAGGAGGAGGGCCGTCAAGAGGTCCGAACCAAGCAGAAGGAAGACAATGCTCAAGCGTCTGACAAGGCCGCTGAGATTGATGCTCGCGTCTCTGATGCTGGCATTGATGCTCTTCGTGAGCGGATGCGCGACTACCAGCGGCTTTAACCGGGCCGAGGAGTGCGCGTGGACGAAACCCATCGGATGGTCCGAGCAGGACACCGAGGAAACCCAGAAGGAGATATTCGCACACAACCTCAAGTGGGAGGAGTTCTGCCCCCGGTAGGGCCGGACCACTAGAACGACAGACTACCTGTGAAGAAGCCAGTCACACCAGCGCTCCCTATGCGCGGTGACGCAAGGTCAACCCAGAACGACACGCACGACCCCAAGCCCGCTGAGGCGGACAACTCGGTGGTGCCGCGCGAGCGAGTTCTCGGAAGCCCGATCAACTTCCCAAGCTCCTCACAGGAATACCAATGTCTGACGCAACTCCCATTCGCCTTGGCCAGATCAACGGCGCGGGCTCGGTCGATGCCACCTTTGCCAAGGTCTATCAGGGCGAGGTCATCACCGCATTCGAGACGGCGACCGTCATGGCTGACCGCCACCTCGTCCGCACGATCTCGCACGGCAAGTCGGCAGCGTTCCCGGCCACTGGCCTGATCGACGCCTACTACCACACGCCCGGCAAGGAAATCCTTGGCCAGACGATGAACCAGAACGAGGCGATCATCAACATCGACGACCTCCTGGTCTCGGACGCCTACTTCGCCAACATCGACGAAGCCAAGAACCACTATGACATGCGCTCCATCACGACCACGGAGCAGGGCCGCAAGCTCGCCAAGGTCATGGACCAGCATGTGCTCCAGGTCGGCGTCCTCGCCGCCCGCGCTTCGAACATCGTCACCGGCCTTCCGGGCGGCTCGACGATCTACCAGAACGCGGCCGGCATGCCGGGTTCCGCCGATTTCCTCGGCAATGGCGACCACCTCGCTGCGGCCCTGTTCGCGGCGGCTGCCAAGTTCGACGAGAAGGACGTTCCCGAAGAGGACCGCTACTTCTTCGTGAAGCCCACGCAGTACTACAAGCTCGTGCAGGCCGAGAAGACCATCAACCGCGACTTCGGCGGCGCTGGCGCTTACTCGGAAGGCAAGGTCTACCGTGTCGCCGGCTTCGAGGTCGTAAAGACCAACAACCTCCCGACCGAGGTCATTGCCAACGGCACCGTCCGCGCCGGCACGGCGAACCGCTATGCGGGCGACTTCTCGAACGTGGCTGGCCTCGCCATGCAGAAGTCGGCCATCGGCACGGTGAAGCTGCTCGATCTCGGCCTCGACGCTGGTTACGACCCGCGCCGTCAGGCCCACTTCGTGATCTCGAAGTACGCGGTCGGCCACGGCATCCTCCGCCCGGCCGGCGCTATCGAGGTCAGCGCGACGACTTCGCCGTAACACGATCTATCCACCTTCGCGTGGATCAACCGCCCACTGGGGAGGGTCCTTCGGGGCTCTCCCCTTTTTTTCGTCATCGGAGCCTTACCCATGCTGGCTACTACGCCGACCACGCTTCTCGAAGCGGTGAACCTGTGCCTCGCCAACATCGGTGAGCCACCGGTCAACAGCATCGAAGATAGCGGCGTCCTCTTCGCTGTAACGGCGCTCCAGACCCTCTCCAACGTCTCCCGCGAGGTCCAGACCCGAGGGTGGCACTGGAACGAGGAAGTCGATTACCCCATCGCCCCGACCTATCCTGAGGGCTTCGTCGAGGTCCCCAAGAACACCCTCAAGGTGGACAGCTCGGGCCGCGACAGTGCCATTGATGTGGTCCTCCGAGGGAGCCGTCTCTACGACCGCCAGCGGCGCAGCTACGTGTTTCCCCGCTCGGTGCTCGTGAACCTCACCCTCCTGCTGCCCTTTGAGGAGCTGCCCGAGGCCGCGCGCTGGTACATTGCCGTGCGCTCCGCCCGCCGCTTCCAGGCTAGCAATGTGGGCTCAGCGGAGCTGGACAGCTTCACCAAGCTCGATGAGGCGCAGGCCCGCGTCACCCTCGAAGACGATCAGGCCCAGGTCGCGGACTACAACATCAACCAGACTGGGCCGGTGGAGGGCACCCTGCGATGAGCCTTGTCTCCACCTCCATCCCCAACCTCGTCAACGGCGTGTCTCAGCAGCCTTTCGCGCTGCGCCTTAGCTCGCAGTGTGACTTGCAGGAGAACGGCCTCAGTTCGGTGGTCGGGGGCCTGAGCAAGCGTCCCCCCACGAGGTTCGTGGCCAAGGTGAGCAATACCCCGTTTGGGTCCGCCTTCGTCCACAACATCAATCGAGACCTGAGCGAGCGCTACGCGGTGGTAATCACCAACGGCGACCTCAAGGTGTTCGACCTGACCGGAGCCGCCAAGACGGTGGCGTTCCCCAACGGGAAGGGCTACCTCGGCGCGGCCTCGCCTGAGACCGCCTTCACCGCCGTGACGGTGGCCGACTACACCTTCATCCTCAACAAGACGCGGGTGGTCGATAGCCTCGGCACCCTGTCCCCCACGCGCCGTCCCGAAGCCCTCGTATGGGTTCGGCAGGGCGGCTACGGGCTCGACTACTCCATCACGGTGGACGGCTACACGAAGACGCTGACGACCCCCAACGGGGACGACCCGGTGCACGCCAAGGCCATCGCCACCAACAAGATCGCCGCCGACCTCGCGGGAGCCTTCGTGGGCGACGCCGCCTTCAACGCCGTCTACGAGTGCTGGCGGACGGGCTCCACGATCTACTTCGCGCGCCGCAATGGGGCCGACTTCACGGTCACCTACACGGACGGCCTCGGGGACCAAGCCATGCGGCTCGTCAAGGACGCCGTGCAGCGGTTCTCCGACCTTCCCGCGCGGGCCTTCGACGGCTTCCAGGTGCGGGTGACCGGCGACGCCTCGTCGGGGTTTGACGACTACTGGGTCCGCTACTCTGCCAACGCCTCGAACCCGAACGCCAGCGTGTGGGTCGAGACCTTGAAGGGCGGCGAGCGCTACCGGCTCGACCCGGCCCTCATGCCCCATGTGCTGGTCCGCGAGAGCGATGGGACGTTCACCTTCAAGCAGGCCACTTGGGCCGACCGCAAGGTGGGCGACCTCGACGCTGTTCCGTTCCCGTCCTTCGTGGGCTTCAAGATCGCGGACGTGTTCTTCCACCGCAACCGCCTCGGGCTGGTGTCGGAAGAGAACGTGGTCCTGTCGCGGGCAGGGGACTACTTCAACTTCTTCCAGTCGAGCGTCACCCAGCTTCTCGACAGTGACCCTATCGACGTGGCCGCGAGCCACACCAAAGTGGCCCAGCTCCGGCACGCCATCCCGTTCAACGAAGCGCTGCTTCTCTTCTCCGACCAGACGCAGTTCATGCTCACCGGGGGCGATCTGCTCACCCCGAACACCGCCGCAATCAAGCAGACGACCGAGTTCCAGTGCTCTCTCGCCGCAAAGCCGGTGGGGGCAGGGCGCAACGTCTACTTCACCGTGAACCGGGGCAGCTACTCGGCCATCCGGGAGTACTACGTCGAGGGCGACACGCAGACGAACGACGCTGCCGACATCACCGCCCACGTGCCCAAGTACGTGCCGGGTGGCGTGACCAAGCTCGCGGCCTCCTCGAATGAGGACGTGCTCGTGGCGCTCAGCCCCGCCGACCCCAGCTCGATCTACGTCTACAAGTACTTCTGGCAGGACTTGGAGAAGCTCCAGTCCTCGTGGTCGAAGTGGACGTTCGCGGCCGGCACCAAGGTACTCAGCGCGGAGTTCGTAGAGAGCGACCTCTGGCTCCTGATCGAGCGCAGCGGGCAGGTGGTCTTCGAGGTCATGTCGGTGGACGCCGGCAGGACTGACCCCAGCATCCCCTTCACGTTCAACCTCGACGAGCGCGTGTGGGCCTCGCAGTGCACCCTCAGCTACGACGCCGGGGCGAACGTCACCCGCGTGACCATGCCATACGCCGTGGGCGTCCCCGGTGACTACGAGGTCTACGGCTACGGCGCTGGCGGCTACAAGGTTGGGCAGCGCATCGTGGCCACCTGGGATAGCGGGCAGTTCGTCCTTCCGGGCAACGTGACCAACTTCCTCATCGGCCGGCGCTACACCTTCCGCTACCGGTTCTCCACCTTGGTCATCAAGGAGGAGGCGGCGGGCGGTGGGATGATGTCGGTGGGCGAGGGCCGCATCATGCTCCGCAAGATGAGCCTGAGCTACGACAAGTCGGGATACTTCCGGGTCGAGGTCACGCCCAGCCGCAGGGAGCCCTTCCGCTCGGTGTTCTCGGGCCGCGTGATCGGCTCCGGCAACAACGTCCTCGGCGTCCCCGCACTGGAGAGCGGACAGCACCCCTTTGGTGTCCTCGGCCAGAACACCACCACCACCATCGAGATCATCAACGACAAGCCCCTACCGTGCGCCTTCCTGAGCGCCGAGTGGGAGGCCATGTACGTCATCCGAAGCCGGAGGCTCTAATGCTCACTGTTCGACCGACCGTCCTCCGGGACATCGCTCGCCTCGAATACTGCCTCCGGGCAGAGGACGTGGCCGAGGTGGAAGCCGGGGGGCTCGACCCCTACGACGCGCTCTTCCAAGGCTACTGTGGCGACGTGTGCCTGACGGCGGTCGATGAGGAGCAATGGCCGGTGGTGATGTTCGGCGTGAGCCCGCACCCGGCCGGCCCCGAAGTGGGCTGCGTGTGGGCGCTCGGCTCGGACGCCATCAAGAAGCACCGAGTGGACTTCCTCCGCCAGTCACCGCGCTGGGTGAGGGAGTTCCACAAGAGTTATCCGCTTCTCACGAACCACACCGACTGCCGCAACACCGAACACCATCGGTGGCTGCGCTGGTGTGGTTTCAGCTTCGTGCAACGGGAGGTCATCAACGGCCTCCCGTTCTACGAGTTCGTCCGCATAAGGAAAGACGACGATGTGTAACCCCATGGCACTCGCCATCGGCTCTTTCGCTATCTCCGCCGTGGGCGCGCTAACGCAGCACGCGGCAGATCAGCAGGAGTACGACGAGAACGAAGAATACCGCGAGGAGAACATCGTTCTCTCGAACTGGAACGCGCGGCAGGAGTATAACGGAAGCCTGACCCAGCAGCTTCAAGAGGCCGAGGCTACCGCCGCTACTAGGGCCGAGGTCTCGCGCGAAGCCCGCGCCACTGCCGCTACGGCTCAGGTCGCGGCGGGCGAGGCCGGCGTGTCGGGCCTGTCCGTGGATGCGCTCCTGGGCGATATCTACGGCCAAGAGGCCCGCATCAGCGACCGCCTCGACCAGAACCAAGAGTGGACCGCAGAGCAGCTCTCGCAGGAGCGCCTCGGCATCCGTTCGAAGGCCATCGACCGCGCCCGCTCCATCCGCAAGGGCACGCCGCCGAGCCTGTTCGCCACCGGCCTCAAGATCGCGGGCGCGGGCTTCGGCGCTGCCGGCAACTACCGCAACATGACCAACTAGGAGGCTCGCATGCCCAACACCGTACCCGGCCTCCGGACCACCGGCGACCGCGCCTCCCTCGGGGGCCGCATCAGGCCCCGCGTGCAGGTCAACACGAACACCCGCATGCCGGAGCTGCGACCCGCCGCCCGCCCGGTGGACCAATACTTCCGCCCCGAGGCCCCCGCACAGGGACCCAATGAGCTGGCGCAACTCGCCAACGCACTGGCCACGATCAGCCCGGACCTCAACAGCTTCCTCACCGCCGAGGCGACCCAGCAGCGGAAGGACGCCGAGGACCGCGCGAACCGCCGCATCGGTGGGATGACGTTCGAGGAGTCGCAGTCCGCGCTCCGGGACGGCACGCTCACCGAGCTGGACAATCCGTGGTTCAAGGCCGCGTACATGAAGCAGTATGGCGAGCGCCTCGCCTACCAGCGGATGAATGAGCTGACCACGAAGTATGAGACGGCGGTCGATAAGGGCAGCCTCAACTTCGACCAGTTCGTGGCCGAGCAGATGAAGACCGACCTCGACGAGTTCGGGGACAACAAGTTCTTCGTCTCCTCGTACCAGGCGGCCATGCAGAACTTCAACGCGAAGGGAGGCGCTGCTCACCAGCAGTACCTCACCACGCAGGCCGTCGAGGAAACCAAGGGCGGCGTCTACGAGACGTTCCTTGGCAGTGCCCGTGAGCAGCTCGCCGCTGGTGTGCCCCCGGACCAGATCGTGGCCAGCCTCCGGTCGCGCTACGACGCCAACCGCACGATGCTCCACATGGACTACAAGGCGCAGGACGCCGAGTTGGTCTCGGTGGCGCAGGCGCTCGCGGCTGAGGGGCAGCTCGACCTCGTTAACGCCATCCTCATGACGCCCCGCACAGGCACCGATGGGACCCAGCTAGGGACCCTCGCGGACAACCGCACGTTCGCCGCCGACGCCGCCCGCATCATCACCACCGCCAAGACCAAGAAGGCGGAGTTGGACGCCACGGCGAACTTCGCCCGGCGCACCGACTACGTGAACGCGGCCAGTGAGGGCAACCTCGACGTTGCGCAGTTCACCTCCTACTACGAGGCGAACCCCGAGGGCAGCGGCTACACCGAGGCCGGCTTCCGTTCCATCCTTGCGATGAACCAGTCGGCCATCGAACGGGTGCAGGCCGAGGCGGCGACGAATGACGAGAAGCTGCGGCTGGTAGCAACGGCACGGCAGGCGGAGGCCGAGCTGCTGGAGCAGAACGTCGCGCAGCTCCCCAAGGGCGGTGTGGCGTTCCTCGTTCCGCAGACCCTCCCGACCGACAACGGGGGCACCAAGGCCGTGTCCGTTGAGGACCAGAAGAAGGCCCTCGCGGAGTACGTCACCAAGCAGGCCCAGAGCCTCGCCGCTGAGCGGAAGCTCACACCCGAGCAGGCTTTCGACTTGGAGGTCTCGATGTTCGCCACCAACGGACTAGAAAACCCGGTGTGGAAGAACACCCTCGCCACCGGCCTGTCGGCTGCCAATGCGTGGGCGCTCGGAGACGGCGGCGACGTGCCCCCGGCGTTGAAGCAGGGAGCGGAACTCTACGAGCAGCTCCAGGCGAAAGCCCCGGCCATGCTCGGCAAGCACCTGGACGAGGACGCGCTCGACTTCTTCGAAGCGTACCGCATCGCCCATCAGGACATGCGCATGGGCGAGGACGCCGCCTACCGTCAAGCGATCATCGTCACCCGCGACCCCACGAAGTTCGACAACCCGTACTACCGCCAGAAGTTCGAGGACATCGACAACGCGGTGGCGAGCACCCGGCAGGGCTTCTGGATCATTCCGGGAGCACCCGCCGAGAACGAAACCCTCGCCGCTGGCTACATCAGCAAGACTGCCAAGATGCTGGTCCGTTCTGACGTGAACCCTCCGAAGGCCATTGAGCTGGCCACCGAGCGCTTCAAGCAGAACCACACCAACATCAACGGTCACTGGGTCAACACGGCCAGCCGCGATATCCCCCCGGACTTCTCCTCGGCGGTCACAGGCGTGATCGAGGACTACGTGGCGGCGCACCCTGACGAGGGGCTTGAGGCGTCTGACCTGACGGTCCAGGCGCTCGGCAACGGGAATGGCGCGTGGCGGCTCATCCAGAAGAACGGCCTTCCGGTCGAGGATGCCGGCGCACGCGATCTCACCCTCCAGTCGATCTACACGGCCAAGCAGGCGCGAGACGAAGCCACCAAGGCGAAGCTGGCAGCCGAGACCAACGCGAAGCTCGACGACGCAGCAGCGGCCCCCGCGAGGGAGGCAGCAGAGGCGGCGCGTACGGCCCGCAATCTCGAAGCCGCTGAGTTCTTCGACCCCACGGCCCCCATCGGGCTCATCAAATAGGGGCACCTACGGGTGCTCCCTCACCACCACATAGGGAACACCCATGCCCGTATCCGGCAACCCGCGCGCCAAGCAGGCGTGGGACTTCTTCACGTCGCGTGGCTACTCGGCCGCGCAGACGGCAGGCATCCTCGGCAACCTCATTGGCGAAAGCGGGCTAGACCCCAGTGCCGTGGGTGACGGGGGCCTTGCCAAGGGCTTGGCCCAACACCATCCCGACCGCTGGGCGGCGCACCTCTCACGCACCTCGGCCTCGGGCACTGACCCGAACGACTTCAACGCCCAGTTGGACTTCATCGACTGGGAACTCCGCAACAAGGAGCAGAAGGCGTTCAACCGCTTGATGAAGGCCACCACGGTCGATCAGGCGACGGCGGCGTTCATCGGTTTCGAGCGCCCCCAAGGCTTCACCTGGGACAACCCCACGGCGGGCCACAACTACTCCGGTCGCCTCAGCGGCGCGCAGGAAGCCTACCAGCTCTTCGGCGCTAGCGCTGGGGGTAGTGGGCTGTCCCCGCCGCAGCAACTCACCTTCGCGGCGACCGAACCCAACGACTATCAGGTCAACGACCCGAGCCACGCAGTGGGCATCAGCGATGTCACCCCCGTGGACCCCTACAGCACCGCCGAACTGTCCGCCTTCAAGCGGGCCGAGGCGGAGGACGCCGCGCAGGTATCCCTCTGGCAGGGCGTGCAGGATGCCGTGTCCGAGGGCTGGTCCGGTGCGTTCCTCTTTGAGGGACGCGAGGACTTGGCCCCCGACCCGGACTTCCGCATGTCGGATGAGCGCATGAAGCAGCTCACCGAGGGCGTTCCTGAGCAGTACTGGGACCGCTTCACAGCGTCCCACTCCGATGCCCACGCCGACCAGATCAAGGCGGGCATCCTCAAGTCCCTTGAAGGGTCCGAGCGGCTCAACTCAATGGGGGGCATGGGCGTGGCCCTGCGGCTCGCTGCGGGCTTCACCGACCCCCTCGCATGGGCCGCTGCTGCCGGCGTCTCCATCGCCTCTGGTGGCCTCGGTGCGCCTGCCGCGCTCGGTGCCCGCTTTGGTCGCCTTGGCTTGGTCGCTGAGGGGGCCGTAGTGGGTGCCCTCGGCAACGTCGCAGCGGACAGCCTCCGCGTCGCCAACAGTTACACCGCTGACAGCTCGGAGCTTCTGTGGTCGGCGGGTGCCGGCCTCGTGCTCGGGGGTGCCTTTGGCGGCATCGTTCGCAACCCCGCCACGGCCGGCGAGGCGCGGCGCATCGAGCAGATCGGCCGCGATCTCCAGAACAGCACGGCGCTCACCCCGGACAACTCTGCGGGTGCCATGGCGGTGTCCGCTCGGCAGGACCTCCGCGCCACCACTGCGGACATTGTTAGGGACGCCGATGAGGTGGCCCCTAAGTCCTTCGCCAGCCGTCTCCGCTTCGACCTCGCGGGCTACCTCAAGGGCTCCGACAACAAGCTCACTCGCGCGCTCGGCAACGTGCTCGTGGAGGACGGCGCTCGCAACGCGGACGGGGTTACCCCTATCGGGGCCTCCGAGTGGCAGTCGATCATGTACCGCCGCGCCGAGTTGAAGTGGCGGAAGGGGTTCGACACGGCGTTCAACGAGTACGCCAAGCGGACTGGCGTGAGGTTCGGCCAGCGCGATGCCGCCCTCGCGGACTTCTCCGAGCAGGTGACGCGCTTCGTCCGCAACCGGGACGATACCCTGGAGTTCGACCCCGCGATCATGAAAGCTGGAACCGAGTTCCGGTCGATCATGGCGCGGTGGGCCGAGCTGGCGCAGGACCCCGGCCTGCTAGACGGCACCGTGCGGCGCTCCGTGAGGGGCGCTGAGAACCTCCAGGCGAACCAGTTCTACGTGCCCCGCATCTTCGACCGTGGGGCCGTCCTCAACGCCATCAATCGGTTCGGTCACGGGACCCTCACGAAGTTCGTCGCGCAAGCCATGAGGGGGGCGAACCCCGAGCTGGCCGATGAGGTGGCCCAGAAGTTCGCTGCCGGCTACGTCAAGAAGCTCCACCAGCTCTCGGCCGGCGAACTGATGAATGCCCAGCGGGCGTTCTCTGGGGAGGACCTTGACGAGCTGGGCAAGATGCTCAGCGACGTGGACATCGCCCCGGAGGAGGTCTCGGCCATCCTCGCGGCGCTCAAGCCCAAGCCGCAGGACGGGGCGTCGCCCCGCCTCAAGCACCGCCTCATCTTCGACGAAGCGTTCACCGCAAGGTTGCGCCGCTCGGACGGTACGGCGGACGAGGCGTTCTCGATCTCGGACCTCTTCGTCAACGACGCCGACTTCCTCATGACCGCTTACTCCCGGCAGATGTCGGGCAGGGTGGCCATGGCCCGAGTGCGGGTGAAGAACCCGAAGTGGAAGGCCGGCGACGAGACCCCGGAGTATCTGGTCGATGGCGTCACCAGCGATGGCGAGTTCCGTACGCTGCTTGATGAGGTGCGGTCGGTCTCGGACGCCACGGGCGGCAAGCAGTTCGCGCTCGACGCGGAGCGCTTGCAGTTCACCTACAACTCCATCATCGGGCGGCAGAACTTCGACGAGGGCAGCGCGGTCAATCAGGGGCTCCGGCTCCTGCGCGACTACAACTTCCTCCGCGTCATGAACCAGGTGGGCTTCGCTCAGCTTTCCGAATTGGCCAGCGTCACGGCCCAGCTCGGGCTCCGCGCGATGTTCCACAACATGCCGTCTCTGCGGTCGATGTGGCGCAACGCCAAGACTGGGAAGCTCGACGACGCCTTCGCTGAGGAGGTCGAGGACGTGCTGACGGTGGGCACCGACTGGGTGCGCCACTCGACGATGACCCGCGTGGACGAGTTCGGGGACCTTACGGGGTCCGTTACGGGCAGCCGCGCGTTCCAGCAGGTGGACAGCGCTCTCCAGAAGGGCAAGAAGCTCACCGCCGCAGTCTCGGGCATGGCCCCCATCAACACCTTCCTCCAGCGCCTCACGGGGCGGGCGATCTTCAACAAGTTCGCTATCCTCGCAAGGCAGGGAGGGAAGACGGCCACGCGCCGCATGCAGGCCCTCGGGCTCGATCAGGCGATGCTTGACCGTGTGACCGCGCAGATCAACACCCACGCCAAGTTCAAGAAAGGTGTGGGTGGGCGGCGACTTCAACAGATGGGCCTCAATTCGTGGGACGATGTTGAAGCCAAGGCTGCCTTCGAAATGGCTGCGTTCCGGCTCTCGCGCTCGATCATCCAAGAGAACGACCTCGGCAACATGTCGAAGTGGATGAGCAGCCCCATGATGAGAACGGTCCTCCAGTTCCGCAGCTTCATGCTAGCGGCGTGGAGCAAGCAGTTCTTGCAGGGCCTCAACCACATGGACAGCACAACGCTGGTCCAGTGGGGCACCTCGGTGTTCGTCGCCGGGCTGGCCTACACCGCGAGGACGCACCTCAACTCCATCGGTCGCTCCGACCGCGAGGAGTACCTTGAGAGCCGGCTCAACCTCGGCGCGCTCGCGGGGGCATCGCTCCAGAACAGCTCGTGGTTCTCCGTCCTCTCCCCCGGCATCGACAGCGCGTGGATGATGCTCGGCAACGACAGCCTCTTCCAGGGCCGCAATACGCAGCTCGCTAGCAACGCCCTCTGGGGGAACCCTACGGCGGATTTGGGCAACCGCGTGTTGATTGCCACTGAGAACTGAC
>MKUZ01000009.1 GCA_001899065.1 Devosia sp. 66-22
ACCCCAAACATACCTAGAGGCACCCCAAACATACCTAGAGGCGGGTCACTTCTCGGTGGAAATCCCGGGTCAGTTCTCAGCGGAAATCAACAAACCGCGTCTTCGGCGTTGGCTCGCACCTGCGCGACATCGTGACCGGGCAGGGCAGCCAGAACGACTACCGCAACGCGGCATCGGTCCTGCCTTGGCAGAACGCGATGGGCCTCTCGAACCTATTCAGCGGGATGATTTCGGGCGCTTCCGAGTAGCCCACCTCCCCACCACTCAACCGCCCTCGTCACCTCGCCTCGCTGCGCTGGTGGCGGGGGCTTTTCATTTTGGAGCCCTGAATGGCGCTTTCCTTCGCCCACTATCCGGGCAACGGGGCGACGACCAACTTCAACGTGCCCTTCGAGTACCTCTCGAAGTCCCACGTCAAGGTGCTGGTCGATGGCACCCCCGCGACCTTCTCGTGGGTCAGCACCTACACCGTCCAGATCACTCCGGCCCCACCCACTGGGACGGTCGTGGAGGTCCGGCGCGAGACGCCCAGTGGTGCTCGGCTCGTGAACTTCCACGATGGCTCGACGATGGTTGAGAGCGATCTCAACACCGACAGCCTCCAAGCCTTCTTCCTCGTGCAGGAAGCGTTCGACCAACAGGGCTCCGGCATCGCGCTCGGGGTCGATGGCGACTTTGACGCCGAGGGCCGGCGCATCCGCAACCTCAACACCCCTGAGCTGGACACCGACGCGGCCACCAAGGGCTTCGTCGAGTTCACCCTCGGGGAGCACGTCGCGGCAATTGAAGCGGCCATTGAGGCGGCAAATAACGCTGCCTACGGCTTGCAGGCCGAGCGGCTGCTCGCGCAGCAGGCGAGGGTGGGCGCAGAGGCAGCCGCGCTTATCGCGCAGACGGCAGCCAGCGATTTCACCGAGCAGCTCACGCAGGGCGCAGCCTACCGGGACGCCTCGCAGGCCGCAGCGGCGACCGCCACGGCAGCCAAGAACACGGCGCAGACGAAAGCGACCGAGGCATCCACCTCAGCGACTTCCGCCTCGGGCTCGGCAACCTCAGCAGCCTCCTCGGCCGTCACGGCTCACGACGAGCGCATGGCGGCGGAGGGCTTCGCCACTGATGCCCAGAACGCCGCGTCCACCGCTGACGGCTACGTCACGATGGCGAACAACGCGAAGAACGATGCGAACCTCGCGATGGCAGGTGCCGAGGCGGCGCGGGACGAAGCCTTCACTTTCCGCGACGATACCCAAGCGGCTCGCGACGCGGCTCTAGCGGCGGTCGCCCCGTTCACCTCCCCCCTTAGCGACACCGCCAATCCCCACGGCGTGACGAAGGCGCAGGTAGGGCTCGGGAACGCGGACAACACCTCGGACCTCGGCAAGCCAATCTCCACCGCCACCCAAGCCGCCCTCGACGCGAAGGCGAGCAGCTCCTCGCTCTCGTCGCACGTGGCCAACACATCGAACCCGCACGGCGTCACCAAGGCACAGGTTGGCCTCGCCAACGTGGACAACACGTCCGACCTCGGCAAGCCGATCTCGACCGCCACGCAGACTGCCCTCAATGGGAAGCAGGCGGCGGCTGGGAGCACAGGCTCGGGGAACTTTGTCCGGGACAGTGGCCCGACGATTACGCACCCCAAGGTTTCTGGTGTGCTTTCAGCAGGGACGTTCAGCGGCACGGGGGCCACCCTCGGTACTAACCTCTCCGCTGGCACTGTCGCCAGTTCCACGAACACCACTGGAACTCACTTCCACATGTCGTTCTGGAACCCGAACGGTGTTGTGGCGAACGTCAACAGCAGCGGCTTCGGGTGCCAGTTCGTCAACGTGTCCGACCGCGAGAAGAAGGTGGACGATGGCCTTGTCAGCCACGAGGTAATGACCGGCATTCTGCGCCTCATCGAAATCCACAACTTCCGGTGGAAGCGCTTGGCCTCGCCGTCGAGACCGGAGGACATCGGTCTTCCAGATACCCCCGATATTGGCGTGTTTGCCCAGGACCTCTACCAAGTCTACCCCGACGCCGTGACGCCTGGTGGTTGGGTGGAGCGGGAGCGGTGGGATGAGAAGCTGGACCCAGATACGGGCGAGGTCGTCTACACGGTTGACGAGGAGGGTAACAGCGCTCCCGTGATCGAACTCCTGCAATACCTCGAATATGTCCCGTGGGGCGTCAACTACACGAAGCTCATCCCCGTTCTGGTCGCCGCGTCGCAAGCCCTCCTCGTTCGGCAGGAAGCCCTTGAGGCGCGCGTGGTGGCGCTCGAAGCCGTGGCCTAGTCCCACAACACATTCCCCCATTCACGGCCCCCGTTAGCTCACCGCTGGCGGGGGTCTTCTCATTTGGAGACCCCAATGGCTCTTTCCTACGGCCAGTATCTTGGTGACGGCTCCACGACCAACTTCGAGGCCCCTTTCGAGTACCTGTCCAAGACGCACGTTTCGGTGCGCGTGGACGGCTCGGAGGTGCCCTTTGCGTGGGTCGGGACGTACACCGTGCAGGTCACCCCGGCACCGGCCAATGGCAAGGTGGTCGAGGTGCGCCGCACTACGCCGCGCGCTGAGCGCCTTGTGACCTTCTCGGACGGCTCTACCCTCGTGGAGGCCGACCTCAACGTCTCGACGCTCCAGTCGTTTTTCCTCTCGCAGGAGGCATTCGATCAGGGCTCGGCGTCCCTTGGCGTTACCAGCGATGGTTCTTACTCGGCAGGCTACCGACGAATCTCCCTCGTGGCTGACCCGGTGGCAGACGATGACGTGGCCACGAAGGGCTGGACGACCAACAACGTCAACAGCAACGTGGCCGAAGCCATCGCCGCACGGAACGCCGCTTCCTCGTATGCGTCGCAGGCCCAAACCAGCGCGACCTCCGCCAACACGAGCAAGACGCAGGCTGCCGCCTCGGCTGCCGCTGGCGATGCCGCGAGGGTGTTGGCTCAGCAGCACCGGGATGATGCTGCCGCGAGCGCAACCGCCGCCGCCGCGTCGAAGGGGCAGGTGGACACCGCCGCTGTGGCCGTGGCCGACAACCTCGCGCTGTCGAACGCCGCGAAGACCGCCGCCGCGAACTCCGCGTCTGCCGCCGCCACCTCGGCCAGCTCTGCGGCCTACTACGCCGGCCAGCTCAACCCGATGACCAAGATGGACAAGAGCGCCAACTTGTCGGACGTGGCGAACCCCACCACCGCTCGCCAGAACATCGGGGCGCACAACGCGGGCAACCTCACGACCGGGACCGTGCCTGACGCGCGGCTGCCGAGCTACCTCCTCCAGGCCGCGTTGGATGGCCGCTACGTGGTCCCCGCCAATCTGCCGGGCGCGAGCGTAAACTACGCCAACTCAGCGGGGTGGGCGAGCGGGGCGGGGAACTCTAGCCTGCTTGAGGGGGTTGGCGCGGCCTTCTTCCGCAACGTCAGCAACATGAACGCGGGCGTCCTCGCTCCCGAACTCCTGTCGCCGCGCCTTACGGGTCACGCCTACATGGAAGAGGGCACGGTCGGCACCTACGCCTTCATGTCCTATCAGTCGTCGCCCCGCGCCACCTCGTTTGGAACGAACAGGGCAGGCAGCAGTCTCTACCCCACCAACTCCGACGACGCTCCCTCGTCCTTCGGCCCGTCCCAGAACGGGACGTGGCGCTGCTACGGCAGGCTCACCGAGGGCTCGGGCGACCAGTCAATCACACTCTTTGGAAGGCTCGTCTAATGGCACTCCATGACGTTTATCGCGTGGTCGCCGGCAATCGACTTGAAGACGGTCGCCGCATCGACTTCGAGATCGTTGGCGACCTCGGACACGGCCCCGAGACGTTCACCTACACGTGGGACCCGGACGAGAGCGGGTGGCCGATGGCGGACGGCATCACAGCCGAACTGTTCTCGGACCCCGCAATCCCCATCCACGACTTCGTGTGGACCCCGCCGTCCCGTGACCAGCTCGTGCAGCGCCTCCGCGCAGCCCTCAAGGGCACCCGGCTGGCCGACTACGTGGAACGCGAGGTGTCCACCGATGGGGCCGAGCCTGTGCCCCAGGAAGTCAAGGATGCCGCCAACTATGCGCGGCGCGTCTACAACGCCTTCAAGGATGCTCTCCCCAACGTCCCGCAGGACTGGGCCGACGAGCGCCACTGGACCTCCGCATGAACCCCGAAAGCGAACTCCTGATCTTGGTCGGGCGGATGGAGGGGAAGCTCGATGGCTTCCTCGCAATCCAGTCGGAGCAGGGTAAGCGCATTCACGGCCTCGACGACCGCCTGGGCGCGGTTGAGACCGATGTCGCCACCCTCAAGGCATCCCGCTCGACGAACCTCAACTGGCTCACCATCGGCGTGTCGGTGCTTGGCACCCTCATTGCCGGTTTGGCCCTCTACTTCGGAGCGACCTAATGACCGACCTCAAGAAGCTCCTCGACGACCTCCATACGGGGCTCGCGCAGGAACTCCTCAGCCGCATCAATAGCGGCGAGGCCACCGCCTCCGACCTCAACGTGGTCCGCCAGTTCCTCAAGGACAACGGCATTGACAGCGTGCCCAAGGGCAACAACCCGCTGCAACGGCTGACCGCCGCGCTCCCCTTCTCGGGGGCCGATGAGGACGACGCAGAGGCTACGCCTCTTCCCAACTAACCAGAACCCTCAGCGCGGCCACAGCGGGCTGCCGTACAGCGCCTTGGAGTGGGTGGGCGGAGCAATCCCCCATTCGCCAAGAGAGCGGCTGTCCTGAGCGTCCCTAGGGGCCTCTATGACCTCCAAATCAGATCTTCTATCGAGCACCGCCATTGAGACGGTGAGCGACCCGATTGCGGCCGACTTCCGCAACTTCCTCTGGCTCGTGTGGCAGCACCTCAATCTGCCCGAGCCCACCCCCGTCCAGTACGACATCGCGCGCTACCTCCAGAAGGGGCCGAAGCGCTGCGTGATCGAGGCGTTCCGAGGTGTCGGCAAGAGCTGGGTCACCTCCGCCTTCGTTTGCTGGCTGCTCTACCGCAACCCTCAGCTCAACATCATGGTGGTGTCCGCCGCCAAGGACCGCGCGGACGCCTTCTCAACGTTCACTAAGCGGCTCATCCACGAAATGCCCGAGCTGCAACACCTGCGCCCACGACCGGGCCAGCGTGACAGCAACATCGCCTTCGACGTGGGGCCGGCAGGCGCGAGCCAGTCGCCCTCCGTGAAGTCGGTCGGCATCACCGGCCAGCTCACCGGCTCCCGCGCGGACGTGATTATCGCGGATGACGTGGAGAGCCTTAACAACGCCATGACGGTCACCATGCGGGACCTCCTGGCCGAACGCATCAAAGAGTTCGACGCCGTGCTCAAGCCCGGTGGCCGCGTGATCTACCTCGGCACCCCGCAGACGGAAATGTCCATCTACAACCGGCTCCCCGAGCGCGGCTACGAGATCAGGATTTGGCCGGCGCGCGTGCCCGAGAACCCGGACAAGTATCACGGGAGGCTTGCGCCCTTCGTCGTGGACATGATCGTCCGTGGCGCGCAGGCCCGCGACCCAGTGGACCCGTTGCGCTTCCACGACCTCGACCTCATCGAGCGCGAGGCGAGCTATGGGCGCTCCGGCTTTGCCTTGCAGTTCATGCTCGACACCTCGCTGTCGGACGCCGACCGCTACCCGCTCAAGTTCCGCGACCTCATCGTGACTTCTGTGGACCCGCGCATGGCCCCCTCCAAGCTCGTGTGGTGCAACGACCCCGACCGCATGTACCTCGACCTCCCTATGGTTGGCCTCAACGGCGACCGCTTCTTCCGCGCCATGTGGGCCGCGAAGGAAATGGAGGAGTTCACGGGGGCGGTCATGGTCATCGACCCATCGGGCCGAGGCAGGGACGAGACGGCCTACGCCGTGGTGAAGAGCCTCAACGGGTTCCTCTACTGCACCGCCTCGGGCGGCTTCGTGGACGGCTACACTGAGGCGACCCTCAAGGCCCTCTCGGTCGTCGCGGCTCGCGAAAAGGTCAACCACGTGATCGTGGAGGCGAACTTCGGTGACGGCATGTTCACCCAGCTCCTCAAGCCGGTGATGAACCGCGTCCACCCGGTGACAATCGAGGAGGTGAAGCACTCGGTCCAGAAGGAGCGCCGCATCTGCGACACCTTAGAGCCGATCATGAACCAGCACCGGTTGGTGATCTCCGAGGCGGTCATCAAGGCAGACGCGGCCTGCGAGGAGCCGACCCGCCAGCTCATGTACCAGCTTGCCCGCATCACCCGTGACAAGGGCGCGCTAGGCCACGACGACCGCCTGGACGCTCTGGCCATGGCCGTGGGCTACTGGGCCGAGAGCATGGCTCGCGACACGGACAAGGCCCACGAAGAGCACTTGGAGAAGCTCCGGGACGAAGAGCTGGAGGCATTCATCAACCTCGCGTGCTTCAACGGCATGCGGGAGGAGGCTGCCCAGAACTGGGCCGAATGAACAGGGGAGGGGGCTAGACGGCCCCTTCCCACCCCCAAATCGATTACCCCTCCCCCTAGGAGGGGCTGGGTTTGACATAGTTATAGGTGGCCTCGGAAAGTGGCCTCTTAGGTGGTCCCATAAAGGGGGCCTGACGTGAGACTGACGTGGTGTTCGATGTGGGCAGGGAGGGAGACCCCCGCTGCTCACTTCCAACAGCACAGCCCCGTAGCGCCTGACTTCTTCTCGGAGCTGGCGCTCCTCCAAGAAGTCAACCCTCAGTGGGTCCCATAGAGGAGCCCGCTAGGTCCAGCATCGTCTGGTCGAAGGGCATGCACTGGTAGGTCCAGTCGGGATGCTCCCCCCGCAGCTCCTCCACCTTGGTGGCACACTCCGCTGGGGTCATGAAGCCCAACGTCTGGGCAGCCACCTCAATGGTCCCATCGGCCCCCTGCGCGGTGAGCAGGATGAGCAGCAGTGCGGTGGCCATCAACGGGATGGTCGCAGGGCCACTAGCAGGGCCGTGAGGCCGTAGATCAGCACCAGCCCAAGCCCGATGCCTTGCACGGCCACGGGCCAGCCCCATGGGTTGCCGAGGAACACGCCGGCACCGAACGGGACCACGAAGAATGCCGAGAAGAGGAACAGAGCGGGCAAGTGAAGTGGCCTCCTAGGGGACCAGCTTTGTTTACCGCAAAAATGCGAGCCGGCACAATCGAACGAGAAGCCGCGCGTTTCCCCCCGTGGGGGTCGTCCTGGGCGGCTCGGGGCACCATCGGGCCTCCTCTCGCCACGCCGTACGCCACCGCATTGGGGCAACGCCTAGGGGATGCTGGGGTGGCAACGGATGCTGATAGCATTTGCCCACCTTGTGGTGCGGTCTAGGTGGCCCGTTACAGCGGCGTGACAGAAGATGAACGCGGCTCGCTTGCTTGCCTGAGAGCTGGGGTGTCTATTCGTTTTCGCCGCCTCGCATGGTGCACCCTATGGCCACCCTCACGGGGCACGCTAACGCTGACGCTATGGGGCAGGGCATGCGCAACCTATGGGCCACCATCGGGGCAGTGACATGGCTAGCAGGTCTCGTCATGGTCGCGGGCCTCATCACGTGGCGCTTGATCGTCGCCGCGCTGGATTGGCTAGGGTGCATGGTCGCGCCTCTTGCGCTGGCATGGTGCTAGACCGGCCCCGAGCGGGGGAGCGTGTCGCAAATCGCCCAGGCAACGTGGCCACCCAAATCAGCACCCAAATCACCCCACTGATTTGCACCTAGCGCCACCCAAATCAGCACCCCAAACACGCCACATCGGGCACGCCACAAGGGCCATTCTCCAATTATTTTTGTGGGGCTCAACACCTGGGGATTGCTGGGGTGAGCGGCGTTCTACTAACCACGCCACGCAACGGAATTGCATTTTCCGTGTTGACTGATCTATGCACCATCGCATAGAACGGTGGCCAAGCAAGACGCTAACGCCTTCGCTGGGACGCCTGAAACGGGGTCAGTTCTTTGACAGTGTGAAGAGACCTAATCCCCCGCAAAGCGCCGTGAGGCGTGGCTTAGCCGGGCGGGGCAGATAGGCGGATAGTCGCCCAGTGAAGCGCTGGGCCTGATGAGGGGCACGCATGCCCGAAACTATCCACCATCGCATAGGATACACGCAAATGGCCACGCATGACGAAGTTGCCCACAACTGGGCGCACCAGACTGGGCGCAAGCAGAACGGTCCCAACATGCACTATCGGGATACCGTGGTTTTCTCCTACGGGTCGCACTTCCCGATTGCCCGTTACGTTCCCGATGCAAGCGGTGCCCGCGTGGTGCTCTTCAACTCGGCGTCCTACTCGGTGAGCACGTCCAAGCATCAGGGCAAGGTGAGGCGCGCAATCCCTCACGGGGTGACAGTGTTCACGGTGCCGCGCCTCGGGCTCAATGGGTACGGCTGGGACCATGAGCACGCCGCGAACCACGCCCACCTGCTAGCAGAGGCGGAACAGGCGTTCACCTTGGCGACGAAGGCCCGCAAGTATGGCCCGATGCACCTAGAGCGTGCCGAGCGGTTCATCGGCATGGCCAATGCCTACAGTGACGCCTTCGGGCTGGGCAAGCCGGTGGCCACCATGCCCGCGAACATGGAAGAGGTGCGGGCCAATGTCGCGGCCCGTGAGGCGGCAGAACGTGAGGCACGCCGCGCGGCTGATGAGGCACGCGCCAAGCGGGCGGCAGAGGTTGAGGCCCAGCGCACCGAGCAGGCTATGGAATGGGTCAAGGGTGAGCGAGACCACGCGCCCCACACCTCTCTGCCCTATGTGCGGGTCAAGGGCGACACGCTGGAAACCTCCTACGGGGCCAAGGTGCCGCTAACCGCCGCGCTGGGGGTCTTCCGGCTGGCCGAGCGGTGCGCCGAGCGGGCCACGGCGTTCACGCCTGATGAGACCATCAAGCTAGGCGACTTCCGGCTGGACCACATCAGCCCCGAAGGCACCATCCGCGCCGGTTGCCACCTCATTCCGCTGGACCGCGCCCGCATGGCCGCAAGCCTCGCCGGTTTGGCCTGATCTATCCACCATCGCATGCGAAACCTAGGGGGCCATGAAGGTCCCCGATGGTCGCCCTATGGGTCGCGCCTAGGGCCTGATGAGCAGCGCACCAAAAGGAATAGAGCAATGTTCTCCAAAGGCTTTGGCCGCTACGTGGTCGAGGGCGACGCTATCGCTTGCGAGGTGGACGGGTTCACGGTCACCGCGACCCTGTACCGCGACGATTGCGGCGATAGGCCCGATGAGCGGCAGGACGGTTTCTGGCCCAGCCTCGACCCCCAGTCTGCCGGGTACATCGGCCCGAAGAGCAAGCGCACCCTCGCGCGCCACTGGGCCAAGGCGAAGCGTGTCATGGATGCTTGGCTGGCCGATGAGTGGCACTACTACGGGGTGAGCCTCACGGTTGAGCGCGAGGACGTTAAACTGGTCCACCGCTATGAGGTGGCCCTGTGGGGCATTGAGGGCAACTACCCGGACGACGACAACGCCTATCTCGGGGAAGTCGCAAACGAGTTGCTGGACGAAGCGCTGGGCATGGCCCGTGAGCGTATCTCCCGCCTGTGCGCCGCGTGACGCCATGGAGCACATCAGCGCGGAAACCGTGACGTTTGGCGTCCTCGTCATCGGCACCCTCTTGCTCTGCCTCGCGGCATGCTTCGTGCCGTTCGACGCCGATTAGAACAACATTGCGAAACGGTCCAAGGGGCCGTCGCGTGGGGGTCGCGCCTCACGCCTGATGAGCAAGCGTAAAGCCCGAGAAAGGCACACCCATGTCCCTATCTATCCACCATCGAATTTCTATCGCGGACGGCGCAAAGAACCGCGCCGAGATCGCCCTCGCGGCACTCGAAGCCCGCGACCCGCATGCCGCCCTCGGGGTGAGCGGACGCCGCCTGCAAAAGGTGATCGAGGACGCCCGCGCCGAACTGCGCTACCTCGGGGACCTCGCCATGGTCGCGCGGCACCTCTGGAACGGTGCAGCATGAGCCGGTCCCTCCGCGTTCTCGTCGCCTGCGAGTTCTCAGGCACCGTGCGCCGCGAGTTTGCCGCACTGGGCCACGACGCATGGTCCTGCGACCTGCTTCCATCGGATGACCGTTCTAATCACCACATCGTCGGTGACGTGCGGGACATTCTCAATGACGGCTGGGACCTGTTGATGGTCGCCCACCCGCCGTGCACGCGCCTCTGCAACTCCGGGGTGCGCTGGCTCAACGTGCCGCCTCCGGGTCGCACCCTCGAAAGCATGTGGGCCGAACTGGACGAAGGCGCGGAGCTTTTCTCCGCGTGCTGGAACGCCCCCATCGAGCGTATCGCGGTCGAGAACCCCGTGATGCACAAGCATGCCAAGGCGCGTATCCGCAACTACGCCGAGCCCGCGCAGAGCATCCAGCCGTGGCAGTTCGGCCATGGCGAGTGCAAGCGCACCTGCCTGTGGCTCAAGGGCCTGCCGCCCCTCATCCCTACCAACGTGGTCGCGGGCCGCGAGCAGCGCGTGCACCTCATGCCGCCCGGTCCCGACCGATGGAAAGAGCGGTCCCGCTTCTTCCCCGGCATTGCCAAGGCGATGGCCGAGCAGTGGGGCGGCTGGGCAGAGGAGTGGATGGCAGCATGATCGTCCTCCCAATCCTCCCCTCAGATCACCACAACGGCCCCAATTGCGGGGTCACTGCGGTGGCCGTTCTCGCGGGCGTGCCCTTCGACCTCGCATGGGAGACCGTGCGCCGCCTCGACCCCAAGCGCTCGCCCCGGTGGCGCGGCACAACGTGGTGGTACGAGCAGCGGGCCGCGCTGCGCCACCTCGGGGCCAAGGTCGAGGAACTGCCACACAAGGGCATGACGCTCGCCAAGTTCGCGGACCAGCACACGGTCAAAGGTGCCGCCTATCTCGTCAACGTCACGAGCCACTGCATGGCCCTGATCGACGGTGTTCTGGTGGACCAGCGCGGCCCCATGCCGGTGGCCGAGCACCCCGCGCGCCGACAGCGGGTCAAGTACTCGGCGCGGGTCACGCCGCCCGTAGGTGGTCCCCCCAACCACGATTAGGCAGCCGCTAGAGCGGCATTGCGAAACGCCTCCCGGCTCCGGCTGGGGGCGTCGTCCACGGGTCGCGCCGTGGGCCTGATGAGCAGCGACACACCCAACATTGGAGACGACTATGCACGACCGCATTGAGGCGGGCGACAGCACCTTCGCGCGCCCCTCTACCACCGCCCTCAAGGACCGGCTGGCTGAGCTACAGCTCGACCGCGCCGTGACCCTCATGGCCGACGACTTCGCCATGACTAACGGCAGCGTCCGCAAGATCGACCGCCAGATGGACGCGATCAGGAACCAGCTCCGCGACATGGAAGCGGCGGCGAAGGTCGAGGGGAGGGGGTGATGGTCATGTCCATCATGGCCGGGTCGCTGGCCGTCCTCTGCCTCTGCATCGGCGCGTGGTCGCAGGGCAAAGGTGCCGAGGCATTCTTCATCGCCCTGGCCGCGCCGCTCGCCTCCGGGGTCATCCTCGGGGTCACGGCGCTGATCGTAGGGGGCCTCTCGTGAGCCCCTTCGGCAACCGCTACCGGGCGCTCCGGCCGCGTCACCGTAAGGGAATGGTGCTGGTCCTGTTCGAGGACCGCATCACCGGGGACAGGTTTGCGTTCCCCTTGATAGGACAAAATTCCTACGATACAACCTTCGGCACGGAAGAGGAGCCGGGGGTTGAAGGTGTAGGCGAGGGACAATTCTACAGGCGTGCGAAGGGGTCCCTTTGTCGCACCCTTGATGTATCCGCTATCGCATAGATATGCGGAACTGGGACAGACCCTTCCTTGGGACCGGGAGGGTTCGTTGATTGCTCGAAAGGTCGAACGATTGTTCACTTCATACTTTAGGCTACCCTTCCATCTCGGCAGCGTTTTCGTCGAGACCCTCACGGTCAACGTGGGTTTCGGCCTCGAACGGCACCCGCAGGACCTCATCATCTACCTTTGGCGGGTCCAGATCACGGCCTCTGATGAGCGGGATAGGGGGAAGCCTTCACCCAACACCTTGCGAGCACTGGACGAAGCGGCTACCGTTCCACCCTCGCATAGGTCCGCGAATAGGAAATTTAGCCATGGCCACCAAGAAGGATGGACTGGGGAGCGGTGCTGCGCCGACTGCGACTGCTGCCGGAAACCACTCAACGATAACGAGGGCGCTGGCCCTCATCAGAATGTTCCGTCAACTGTCGGGCGAAATGCCCATGCAACAGGCTGACATTCTGCTCACCATCGCGGGCTCTCCCGGACTGACGATGGGGGACGTGTCGAAGGCCACCGGCCTTTCGCAGTCGTCCGTGTCGCGGAATGTCGCCGCGCTCTCGACCTTCCATCGCCTCGGGCAGCCCGGCATGGGATTGGTCACGGCGGAGGTTGACCCGCGCGAGCCGCGCCGCCGCGTGCTCTTCCTCACTACCACGGGGCAAGTGCTCGTGACACGGCTCATGCGCACCTACGACCCCAACTTCTCCCTCGGGGCGGACATTGATGCCCGCCTCGGAATGAGCGTCGTTCGGGTCGGTGAGGAAGCTGGTCGGCGTGGGCCTGGGGCCAACGTGAAGGTCCCTAAAATCACCCCCTAGGGTGGTGCGCGTGGAGGGACTTGAACCCCCACGCCTTACGGCGGCAGGACCTAAACCTGCTGCGTCTACCATTTCGCCACACGCGCAACGATGGAGGGACTATGACAGTCGTCCAGCGTGGTCAATCATTTCAGGCCACGGTCTACTACTCGAAGATCAAGCCCGGTCGGTGGAGGCGGCAGTTCCCCACCGAGATCGAGGCGAAGCGCTGGGAGCTGGACAGCACCGAGGCGCTACAAGCTGGCCGCTTGCCCGACATGGGCGAGGGGTCGAACACGCTCGGCCACAGCTTCCGCCCCACCACGGTGGGCGACCTCATGGAATACAAGTGCCGGCACCACTGGGGCAACATGAAGGGCGGCAAGTCGGCCTGCGCCAACGCCCGCCACATGGCCAAGATACTCGGCCCCGAGACGCCGCTCGGCAAGGTGGACAAGATCGCCATTGACCTCGCGGTCGAGGAACTGCGCAAGCAGGGATACCCCGAGAGCACCATTAACAAGAAGCTCTCGACGGTACGCTTTGCCTTTGACGAGGCGGTCAAGGACGGCTGGCTGGCGAAGGCCCCATCTGTGCCGTTTTTCAAGCAGGGCGAGGGGCGCATGAAGGTGTTCACGCCGGCCGAGGAAAGGGCTCAGCTCGACTGGTGCCGGGCGACCGGGGACATGGAGCTGGAGGACTACATCGTCACCAGCTACGACCTCGGATGGAGGCAGGCGGAGGCCCTCACGTGCAAGCCACGCAACCTGGAAACGGATACCTACGTGGTCACCCTCTGGGGGCAGACTACGGACGTGGACAACGGGACCAAGGCCGGCAACACGCGGCGCATCCCGCCGACCCCGAGGGTGAGGGCCATCCTCGAACGCCGCGCCGAGGGCAGGGGTCCCAACGCCCCCATCTTTGACATGGACCAAGACGAGTTGCAGCGGCGCTGGGGCCGCATGCGGACGGCGCTAGGCTTCGCCCTCGACCCCGAGTGGGTGCCGCACGCCATGCGCCACACGTTCTGCTCGCGGCTGGTCAACGACCACAACGTGAACGTCGCCGTTGTCCAGAAGCTCGCCGGCCACCTCCGCATCGAGACGACGCTCAAGTACGTCCACGTCGATGAGCGCGCCATGGAGAAGGCCATCGCAGCCCTTGCGGGACAACGGAATAGCGTCTATTCCCCCACGCCACAAAGCAACCCGGCTGCGCCACACGCCACTGTGGCTAGCCACATCACCCAAGTGGCGGATACTATAGATCAGGAGACGGCAGCTAACGGTATGGAATTGCAGGGAAAAGCGGCCTGAGTTTTCGAGCCCCTTTACCTTTAGGTTCCGTCGCCGCAAGGCGTGTAGGTTCAAGTCCTATCACCCGCACCAGCTCGCCGGTTTCCCGTCCGCCTCGGCACCACGAAACACAAACGGAATGTCTCTATGCAGGTCACCGAAACCCTCAATGAAGGCCTGAAGCGCAAGCTGAGCGTGGTCATCCCCAAGAACGACCTTAGCACCCGGCTCGACGCTCGCCTCGGTGAGCTCAAGGACCGCGCCAACATCAAGGGCTTCCGGCCCGGCAAGGTGCCGACCACCTACCTCAAGAAGGTCTATGGCAAATCGGCCATGGCCGAAGTGATGCAGGACGCCATCAACGCCACCGTCTCGAATGCGCTGACCGAGCGCTCCGAGCGCGCCGCGGCGCAGCCCAAGGTCGACCTGCCGGAAGACCAGAGCGTCCTCAACCAGGTGCTCGATGGCGAATCCGATCTGAGCTTCGACGTCTCCTACGAAGTCCTGCCGGCTGTCGAGCTGATGGACTTCCATGGCCTCAAGCTCGACCGTCCGGTGGTTGAGATCGCCGACGCCGATGTCGACAAGGAAATGCAGCGCGTGTTCCGCCAGAACCGCGGCTACGAGCCCAAGGGCGAAGACGGCGTCGTCGAGACCGGCGACAATCTCGGCCTGAGCTTTGTGGGCAAGATCGATGGCAAGCCCTTCGCGGGCGGCTCGTCGGACCACGCCCACCTGATCGTCGGCTCGGGCGACTTCATCCCCGGCTTCGAAGAGCAGCTCGTGGGCATGAAGAAGGCAGAGACCCGTCAGGTCAGCGTGACCTTCCCGGGCGACTACCAGAATGAGGAGCTGCGCAACAAGGCAGCGGTCTTCGACGTAACCATCCTCCACATCGATGCTCCCAATGCCGGCGAGCTCAACGACGATTTCGCCAAGCGCCTGGGCCTTGAGAGCCTCGAATCCCTGCGCTCGACGGTGAAGGACCAGATGACCGCCGCGCTCGCGTCGATGAGCCGCCAGGCCATCAAGCGGCAGATCCTTGATGCACTCGACGAAGGCCACAAATTCGACGTGCCGCAGCAGCTCGTCGAAGCTGAGTTCAACACCATCTGGGAGCGCGTGAAGCACGAGGTCGAGCATCACGGCAAGAGCTTCGAGGACGAGGGCACGACCGAAGAGGAAGCCCGCGCCCAGTACCAGAAGATCGCTGAGCGCCGCGTGCGCCTCGGGCTGGTGGTTGCCGAGATCGGCAACAAGAACAATGTCGAGGTGACCGAGGACGAGCACCAGCAGGCGCTCATCGCCGAAGTCCGCCGCTTCCCCGGCCAGGAACAGCAGGTCTACGACTACTACCGCAAGAACCCGCAGGCTCTCGCCGGCCTCCGCGCTCCGGTGTTCGAGAACAAGGTCGTCGACTACGTCGCTGAACTCGCGACCCAGACCGACAAGGCCATGACCCGCGAAGAACTGGCCGCCATCATCCAGGACGAGGGCGACGCCGTCCCCGAGGAGCATCACCACGATCATTGATCGGGTGGCGCGAGCTCAATCCAAAGGCCGCCTCCGGGCGGCCTTTTCGTTTCATGCGGGCCATGAGGGAGGGCAGCACTCGCCCGCGCCCTCGTGTTACACTCTCCCATGCATGAGCTTCTCGCTCCCGCCGAAATGTCCCGCGCCGACCAACTGTCCGGCGTCCCCTTGCCTGCGCTGATGGAGACGGCGGGCCGAGCGGTAACCGACGAGATATTGCGCCGCTACGGCAAGCGGCAGGTCATCGTCTATTGCGGCCCCGGCAACAATGGCGGCGACGGCTTCGTCGTCGCACGGCAGCTTCGCGACGCCGGCTGGCGGGTGGAGACGAGGCTCGTCGGTGAGCGGTCGAAGCTGAAGGGTGACGCTGCTGCCAACGCCGCTCGCTGGGGCGACATGGAGGGGGACCTCGATGACATCGGCCTCATCGTCGACGCCCTGCTCGGGGCCGGTCTCGACCGTGACGTGACCGGCGAGATGGGGCACATCATCGCGCAGATCAATGCGAGCGGCGTTCCAGTTGTCGCGATCGACGTTCCATCCGGTATCGACGGCGGCACTGGACAGGTGCGCGGCACCGCTGTCCGCGCCGATCTCACCGTAACCTTCTTCCGCAGGAAGCCGGGACACCTGCTGCTGCCCGGTCGAGAGCATTGCGGCGAGCTCGTCGTCGCCGACATCGGCATCGCACCCCGGGTGCTCGATGAGATTGGGCCGGCGGTCTTCGAGAACACGACCGCCCTGTGGTCGCTGCCTCGGCCCGGGCTCGACGCGCATAAATATGCGCGCGGCCACTGCGTCGTCGTCTCCGGCGGTCCACTGCAGACCGGGGCGGCCCGGCTCAGCGCCACGGCGGCGCTGCGCGCCGGGGCAGGGGCCGTCACCCTCGCGGGCAGCGAGGACGCCCTGCGCGTTCACGCCGCGCACGTCACGGCGATCATGCTCAAGCCTCTTGGCACCGACGACGAGTTCCGCGACCTGGTCTCGGGCAAGCTCGATGCGGTTGTCATCGGCCCGGCTGCCGGCGTCACCGATGCTACGCGCTGGCGCACGCTCGCGATCCTCGCCCATGCTCCAGCCGCCGTTCTCGATGCCGACGCGATGACCGTGTTCAAGGACGATCCGGATGCGCTGTTCACCGCCATCAAGGCGAGGACCGACCGTCCCGTGATCCTCACACCGCATGAAGGCGAGTTCGCGCGCCTGTTCGGCACGCTCGAGGGATCGAAGCTCGACCGCGCCCGCGCCGCCGCTGCCCGCTCCGGCGCCGTCGTCATCCTCAAGGGAGCCGACACCGTCATTGCCGCCCTGGACGGTCGGGCCGCGATCAATGCCAATGCCCCGCCCGGCCTCGGCACCGCCGGTTCCGGCGACATCCTCGCCGGCATTGCCGGATCGTTCCTCGCGCAGCAGATGCCGGGCTTCGACGCCGCCTGCGCCGCCGTCTGGATTCACGCCGAGGCAGCCAACCAGTTTGGAGAGCAGGGCCTGATCAGCGAAGACCTGTCGGACCTGATCCCGCTCGCCCTCGACGCCGCCCTGTCATGAGGCGCGAGCGCAGCGAGCCTTGAAGGATCACCAGCTCACATCCAGCCGCTCCAGCCCGTGGAAGTGGTACACATTGTTGTAACGCGGTTCTGATGCGAGCTTGAGACCGGGCAGGCGCCGGAACAGCGTCGCCATGGCGACCTGCAGTTCGATGCGCGCCAGCGGGGCGCCGATGCAGAAGTGGATGCCGGCGCCGAAGCTGACATTCTGTCCGTCGGTGCGGAACGGATCGAACCGGTCGGCATCCTTGAAGCGCACCGGGTCGCGATTGGCCGCGCCCAGCATCAGGCCGATCACCTCGCCCTGCTTGAAGTGCATGCCGTCGTAGTCGAGATCGCTGAGCGCATAGCGCGTGAACATGTGGAGCGGCGCGTCGTAGCGCAGGCATTCCTCCACCGTCGCCGCGGTCTGCGTGTCATCCGCGAACAGCGCTGCGGAATCGAGCCCGCTCTCGAGGATCGTCTTCACGCCATTGCCGGTGGTGTGCACCGTCGCCTCGTGTCCGGCATTGAGCAGCAGGATCGCGGTCGAGACGACCTCCTCCTCGTTCAGCTTCTGCCCGTCCACTTCCGAGGTCAGCATGTGGGTGAGGAGGTCCTCGCGCGGCGCGCGCTTGCGCTCGGCGATCACCTCACGGAGATAGGCCATGAAGTCCTCGGACGCCTGGTTGGCGTCGAGCTCGGTGTCACGCGTGACGCCGAACATGTACATCTGGACCATGCGGTTGGACCAGGCGAGCAGCTGTGGCGCCATCTCGGCGGGCAGGCCGATCATCTCGGCGATCACGATCGCCGGGATCGGCGCGGCGAAGGCCTTGATCAGTTCCACGCCGCCATCGGCCTGGAACCCGTCGATCACCTCATTGGCCAGTCTCTCGATGCGTGGCCGAAGCTGTTCGACGTTGCGCGACACGAAGGCGCGGTTGACGAGAGTGCGCAGCCGGGTATGCGCCGGCGGCTCGAGCGCCAGCAGCGAGTACTTTTCGGTCAGGTCGAATGCCGCGGTGTGATCCTTGGGTGGTGGCCAGCCGAGGTCCTCACGGCTCGCCACATGCAGGATCTGCCGGCCGAACCGCTTGTCGCGGAGCAGGGCATTCACCTCCTTGAAGCCAGTGAAACACCAGTGGCCATAATCCTCCCACACGAAGGTGGGCGTGCCATCGTGGAGGGCAGCATAGAAGGCGTAGGGGTTCTGGTAGAAAGCGGCGTCGCGCGGCTTGGCGGTGGCGCGGCGGGTGGAGGCGTCGATGCTGAAGGCGGTCATGGCGCCTATCTGCGCCTGGCATGAAATGCAGTGCAAGAGCCGCCTTGCCTCGGCGCGCAAAATCGCTAGGAGGGGCGGGGCGAACAGTTAAGTGGAGCCGCCCATGAGCGATCTCACGCTGGCCGAGGCGACGGCCAACATCTACACCTCGATCAAGAACGACAATGCCGACCTCGACCTCCACATCGCGGCGCTCAAGGCGGCGATGCAGCGCGAGGGACAGAAGGAAGCGGTGTTCGAGGTCGCGCGGCTCGCCCAGCCCAACCGGGCTGGCCGCAAGTTGTTCGAGGCCTATTTCCGCAAGAAGGGCGTGCCGGTCAAGTTTGCCTAGCCGGCGTCAGAAGTCGAAGAAGTCTTTCACCTCGCCGACCTTGCGGTCCCACTGCTTGAGGTTCTGCTCGAACACCTGCTGTGACACGCCCTGGTAGGTCGAGAACGTGTAGTCGAGCGCCGGATCGCGGTCGCGGTCGAGCGAGACGCGGCCGCTGATCTCCTTGGCGTTCCACTCATTGGCTTTTTCGAGTGTCGTGCCGTCGGTCAGGTCCATCGCGTAGACGAAAAGCAGCGTGTAGCATTCCGTCATGTCGTTGGCGCAGTCGTAGAAGTCGATATAGGTCGGTGATCCCGAGAGTTGCACCTTGATCGAGCTGCGGCCGGTGTCGGTCTTGCTCAGTTCGGCGCCCTGGTAGCCGGCCGCCGTAAGCGCATCGATGATGCTCTGCGGGTCCATTGCCGTTACCAGTTTGTCCTGCGCCAGCGCAGGCGCTGCGCAAAGGGCCGCGATGACCGCGGCGGCGGCAAATACGGTGCGTTTCATGACAATCCCCAGTTAGCCCCCACGCTAGGTTTTGCTGCGCCCGTGCGGCGCCGTCAAGGCGGGCGCGGAGCAGTCTGGCGAGGCTCCGTGTCTCTCAGTTTGCGCCAGCGCAAGGAGTCCCCACCGACGCGGCGCTAGGCCTCGTATGGGCAATGCGGGGGCGCGTGGGTGATGCAGAGAATTCGGGCACGGATGCGGTCCCGGCCGCTGGAGGCGTTCGGGCCGGCCCTTGCGGCCGTGCTGCAGCCCATGCTCGACCGCATCGAGGTGGTGTGCTCCAAGCGTATCCCCTTCTTCGACGTGACCTCGGTGCAAACCGCGCTCGAACGGGCCGGCAAGAAGGTTGTCCTGTCGACACTCTCTGAGGTCACCGTTGCCGCCGATCGACGGGCCGTCCGCGACGCTTGCGGCGTGCCCGACTGCGAGATCGAGGTCAACGACGCGGCGGCCTTCGAGAGCCTGGCCGGCCGCCCCTTCCGCATCGGCCAACTGCTCAACTGCTACAATGAGGAAGTGCTGCGCTTCCTCGCCGGTCGCGGCGCCACCCATGTCTGCCTGCCGCCCGAAATGCCGCTCGCTGCGGTGGAGGTCATGGCGCGCACGGCCGAGAGTCTCGGCATCACCACCGAGGTCCAGGTGTTCGGTCGCGCCTCGCTGGCCCTGTCGGCGCGCTGCTACCACGCTCGCGCGCATGGCCGGGTGAAGGACAATTGCCAGTTCGTCTGCGAGCGCGATCCTGACGGGCTCGACCTCAGGACCGTCGACGGCGACGACTTCCTCGCCATCAACGGCATCCAGACCCTGTCCTGGCGCTACCTGAACCTCAGCCGCGAGGTGGGTCGGCTGCGCGATGTCGGCGTGACCCATCTGCGCCTGTCGCCCCACAGCTTCGACATGGCGGGCATCGCCGGGGTGTTCGCCGGCCTGTGTTCCGGCCGGCTGGCAGCGGATGTGGCGGACGAGCAGCTCGCGGCGCTCGCGCCGTCCGCCGTGTTCGCCAATGGTTTCGCCCACCGGCAGCCGGGCTATCTCCGGGTCTAGCTCGCAGCGGGTTGGGCGGCGCCCGGCCGGGCGTTAGCCACAACCCTGTGCCCGCCTTGTTGGACGCCACAGTCCCGCCTATCTCTGCCTTTACCGGGCCTTAACGCGGCCTCGTCTCACCTCGGCCATGCGGGCCGGCGATTCGGCAAAATCCACAGCTCAGGGGCATCAGGACCATGCGTGATCCTATCGACACCTTCACCAACTACCTCGTGCCCACGGTGGTCGAGCAGACCAACCGCGGCGAGCGCGCCTTCGACATCTATTCGCGCCTCCTCAAGGAGCGCATCATCTTCGTGACCGGGCAGGTCGAGGACGGCATGGCCTCCCTGATCGTCGCCCAGCTTCTCTTCCTCGAGTCCGAGAACCCGAAGAAGGAGATCAACATGTACATCAACAGTCCCGGCGGCGTGGTGACCTCGGGCCTGGCGATCTACGACACCATGCAGTTCATCCGCCCGCCGGTGGCGACCCTGTGCACCGGGCAGGCGGCCTCGATGGGCTCGCTCTTGCTCGCGGGCGGCGCCGCGGGCATGCGCGGCTCACTGCCCAATTCGTCGGTCATGGTCCACCAGCCCTCGGGCGGCTATCAGGGGCAGGCGACCGACATCCTGATCCACGCCCAGTTCACCGAGAAGCTGAAGCGCCGGCTCAACGAAATCTACGTCAAGCACACCGGCAAGGACTACGAGACGGTCCACAATGCTCTCGAACGCGACCGCTTCATGAGCCCCGAAGAGGCCAAGGAGTTCGGCATCATCGACCAGATCTTCGAAAAGCGCGCCGTTCCCGAAGGCGCGACTGCCTAAAATTCGGCGCGTTAAGGTTGCCGAGAAGGGCCTATGGAGTGTGACACTCCTGTCATTGTGACCTGCCGGACCCCTCGCTAAGGTCGGCCCGGCAACATATTCTTTAAGTCTCGCGCGTTAGCCTTGATGAATGCGCGGGTAGGCGGGGCGGGTGGCCCCGATGGAGTGACGGATGTCCAAAGAATCTTCCACCGGCGAAAGCAAGAACACGCTGTATTGCTCGTTCTGCGGCAAGTCTCAGCACGAAGTTCGCAAGTTGATCGCCGGTCCGACTGTGTTCATCTGCGATGAATGCGTCGAACTCTGCATGGACATCATCCGCGAGGAAAACAAAACCTCGATGGTGAAGTCGACCGAGGGCGTTCCGACGCCCCTCGAAATCTTCAAGGTGCTGGACGATTACGTGATCGGCCAGGCGCGCGCCAAGCGGAATCTCTCGGTCGCCGTGCACAACCACTACAAGCGGCTGCAGCACGCCACCAAGAATCAGGACGTCGAGCTCGCCAAGTCCAACATCCTGCTGGTCGGCCCCACGGGCACCGGCAAGACGCTGCTGGCGCAGACGCTGGCGCGCATCCTCGATGTGCCGTTCACGATGGCGGACGCGACCACCCTCACCGAAGCCGGCTATGTCGGCGAGGACGTCGAGAACATCATCCTCAAGCTGCTCCAGGCCGCCGACTACAATGTCGAAAAGGCCCAGCGCGGCATCGTCTATATCGACGAAGTCGACAAGATCAGCCGCAAGTCGGACAACCCGTCCATAACCCGCGACGTGTCGGGCGAGGGCGTGCAGCAGGCCCTGCTCAAGATCATGGAAGGCACCGTTGCCTCCGTGCCCCCGCAGGGCGGCCGCAAGCATCCGCAGCAGGAATTCCTGCAGGTGGACACGACCAACATCCTGTTCATCTGCGGCGGCGCCTTCGCCGGCCTCGAAAAGATCATCGCCGCCCGCGGCGAGGGTTCGGGCATCGGCTTCTCCGCCGTGGTCAAGGACCCGCGCGATCGCCGCGTCGGCGATCTGCTCAAGGACGTGCAGCCCGAAGACCTCGTGAAGTTCGGCCTCATCCCCGAATTCATCGGCCGCCTGCCGGTCATCGCGACCCTCGAGGACCTCGACGAGCCCGCGCTCATCCAGATCCTCACCGAGCCCAAGAACGCGCTGGTGCGCCAGTACCAGCGGCTGTTCGCAATGGAAGACACCGAGCTCACCTTCCACGAAGACGCGCTCAAGGCGATCGCCAAGCATGCCATCGAGCGCAAGACCGGCGCCCGCGGCCTCCGCTCGATCATGGAAGGCATCCTGCTCGATACCATGTTCGATCTCCCCTCGCTCGAAGGCGTCGAGGAAGTAGTGATCTCCGAGGAAGTGGTGAACAACAAGGACGCGCGCCCACTCTACATCTACAGCGAGCGCAAGAAGGAAGAGCTCCCCGCCGCCAGCGCGTAAGGGACCTTTGACCGACCGAAATGCAGAACGCCGGGCTCGCTGAGAGCCCGGCGTTCGCACTTTGGGGGAAGGTTTGGGAGGCCGCTCCTCCGCCCCAAGCCGCTCGGCTCCCGGGCTAGCCGAGTTCGGCCAGTTCGGCCAGTTCGGCCCTGAGCCAGGCCAGCGACGCCTCGATCATCGGCCCGCCGGCCCCCTCGCATTCGATGCTGAGCACACCCGCGTAGCCGGCCGCCTTGAGCAGCTTAAGGCATTCGCGGATGCTGCCCGCGTTGACGCCGCCGCCCAGGCTGCAGGCGCTCACCGCGATGCCCGTCTGGCCGCCCAGCTTGGCCGCCGCCAGCGATTTTGACACGTCCTTGAGGTGGACGTGGCTCACCTTGTCGAGGAAGCGGCGCAGGAAGGCGACCGGGTCGCGCCCGGAGATGAAGGTGTTGCCGGTGTCCATGTTCATGCGCAGATAGTCGCTGCGCACGAACTCCAGCATGTGCGCCATCATCTCGGGCCGCGTGGTGAAGTGGCCGTGCGGCTCGATGTTGACGATGATTCTGTGGGCTTCGGCGACCTCGATGATCTGCTCGTAGCTGCGTTTCATCAGCGCCAGCGACTCGTCCTCGGTGAGGCCGGCCGGCATGTGGAGGCCATCCGTGGTGTCGACGCAGGGACTGCCGGCGTGGGCCGCCCAGGCGATCGACTTCTGCACATAGGGCACGCCCCGCAATGGGCCGTCGCTGCCCGACAGTGGGAACGCCGCGTCGACCTGGCTGAACGACACGCCATAGCGCTCCATTTTGCGGCGCAGCACGGCCGGGTCTTCGTAGAGCGCCACATGCGGCTGGTAGCCCAGCCCGTGGATCCAGCTTACCCCGTCGATCAGGCCGCATTCGATGAAATGGACATCGTTGGCTTCGGCCCATTGCAGGCACTGCTCGAACGACCAGTATGCAGAATTGAACGCATCGGTATGAAATCCGATCTGCATGAAGAGAGGCTCCCAACCATCTGGCTGTGCATCGTAATCTCGGATACACTTGCCCGTTTCGATGGCACCGACTATCGTTCGGGAGCAGGCTCGGCGCGTTCGAGTTTGCCGAGTGGGAGAAATCGAACATGCCGCTGGATGCCCGTCGCCGGGCCGAACGGCCCGCCGTCTTTCGCCGGCCCGGCGCGCTGCTCTACGCTGGCAACTGCCTCGATCTGCTGGCGGCTTCGGACCGCGGCGAGGTGGCGCTCGAGGCGTTCGCGCGCCGCGGCTATCCGGGCAAGGACCTCGGCAACGCGCTGCCCCAGGTCTGCTCCACCGGCTACTGGGACAGTACACGGCCGCAGGGCTGGGGCCTGCGCGAGCACTGCAACGAGGGCGTCAAGATCGGCGTGGTGGCGCGCGGCAGCCTCGACGTCCGCTTCGGCGCGCGCACCCACACGCTGACCGCCGGCGACATCCTCGTGGTCCGCCCGTGGGAACTGCACGCTATCGGCGCGCCGCATGTGGGACCCAGCCGTTATGTCTGGCTGCTGCTCGATGTCGGCGTGCGCCGGCCGCACGAGACGTGGACGTGGCCGGACTGGCTGGGCTGGACGCCCGGGGATCTCGCCGAGCTGACGCGGCTGCTGTCGCAATCGGGCAGCGCGATCTTTCGCGGCAACCGTGCGGTGATCGACGCCTTCGAGCGCATCGCGGCGCATGTCGAGGCGCCCACGCTCGAGCGGCGCGAGACGGCACTGCGACTGGCGCTGAGCGGTATGCTGCTCGAGGTCCGCGATGCGCTGGGCGAGGTGGAGCTGACGCTCGACCGCTCGCTGACCAGCTCGTACCGGACCGTCAGCATCTTCGTCGAGCGGCTGCGGGCCTCGCTCGCCGAGGACTGGACGCTGGACAGCATGGCCGCCGAATGCGCGCTCTCCAGAACGCAGTTCGCCAAGCACTTCCAGAAGATCACCAACATGACGCCGGCCCGCTATCTGCGCGAGATGCGACTCGAGTGCGCCCTCGATGTGCTCGCCACCGACCGCTCGCGGTCGATCACCGATGTCGCCTACGAGTTCGGCTTCGGGTCGAGCCAATACTTCGCGACGCAGGTACTGCGCTCGCGTGGTCATTCGCCCAGCGATCTGCGCCGCCGCGCTGTGACGCCGGCTGCCTGAGCGCCGGACCCGCCGCCATCACGATCGCGCGAGTCCGGCCGCTGCCCCGCCGCGCTTAACGCAACCTTAAGTTGATTGGGCAAAATGCCAGATGTGGCGCGCCGATGGGGCTCAGCGTCGCCACGCGTTGTGTATCGAGTACGAGGCCGTCATGTATCGCGTCGCCCCCTCCCGTCGTCATTTCATCCTGGGCGCCACCGCGCTCGTTGCTTCCGCAGCAATCGGTCCCGCCTTCGGCGCCAAGCTGTCGGACTTCGTCGATGCCACCTGGCAGACCGCGAAGTCGCGCGGCGTCTCGCGGAAGACGTTCGAGACGGCCATGGGCGGCTTCAAGCCGCTCAACTCGGTGCTCAAGCTCACCGGCAAGCAGCCCGAGTTCGTCAGCACCGCCGCCGATTACGTCGGCAAGCGCGTCGACGGGGCCAAGGCCGCGCAGGGGCAGGGGATGCGGGCCGAGTGGACGCAGACTCTAGCGGCCGTCTCCGAGCGCTACGGCGTGCAGCCGGAGGTTGTGCTTGCCATCTGGGGCATCGAAACCAATTTCGGCGGCTATATGGGGTCGACCAACACGGTCCATGGCCTCGCTACGCTCGCGCATGCCGGCTACCGCGCCGACTTCTTCGGGCAGGAGCTCATCACCGCGCTCGAGATCCTCGAGGCCGGCCATGTTGCGCCGAGGAACATGGTCGGTTCCTGGGCCGGCGCCATGGGCCATCCGCAGTTCATGCCGTCGAGCTTCATGAAGTACGCTGTCGACTTCAAGGGCGATGGCCACAAGGACATCTGGGGCTCAATCCCCGATGCACTCGCCTCGACCGCCAACTACCTCAAGTCCTTCGGTTGGCGGTCGGGCGAGACCTGGGGCTACGAGGTCGCGCTGCCGGCCAATTTCAACTACAACAATGTCTGGAACGACGCTTCAGCCAAACTGAGCGACTGGTCCGCCATCGGCGTCAAACGCGCCAATGGCAAGGCCTTCCCGCGTGGCGACGACGTGGCGAACCTCTATATGCCCATGGGCGGCAATGGCCCAGTCTTCGCCGTGCTGCCCAATTTCGGCGTCATCAAGCGCTACAACAATTCGTCGAGCTACGCGCTCGCCGTCGGCCATCTCGCCGACCGCATCCTGGGCAGCACCGGCTTCGTCAATGCGTGGCCGTCCGACACCGCCCTCAACAAGGCGCAGCGGGTCGAGTTGCAGGCCCGCCTGGGCAAGCGCGGCTACGATCTGGGGACGCCCGACGGCGTCATCGGCCCCAAGACCCGCGCCGCGCTCATGGACTTCCAGTCCCGGGCCGGCCTCACGGCGGACGGCTTCCCTTCGGGCAACGCGCTCAAGGCGCTGGGCTGACATCTTGGCGTGAGCCCGCCGGCCTGCCAATCTCGCCCCGTTCGAGGGCGAGGGGACGATGATGGCAAGTCTGGGTGTGGCGTTGGGCAGCGGCGGTGCGCGGGGCATTGCCCACATCGCCTATATCGAGGCCATCGAGGAAATGGGGCTGGCGCCGGCGCGCATTGCCGGCACCTCGATGGGCGCGCTGATCGGCGCGGGCTGGGCCAGCGGCATGAGCGGGCGCGACCTGCGCGACTATGTCTCGCGCGTCACCACAGTCGGCGAAACCATGAGCCGGTTGTGGTCGAGCGGCCAGCTCGGCGCACGCATTCAGGGCGATCCGCTGGCGGTCGTGGCGGCCTATCTGCCCGATGCCTTCCCCGCGGAATTCGCGCAGCTCAAGATCGCGTTCACGGCGGTATCGACGGACTATTTCCGCGGCGAGCAGCGGGCCTTCACCGATGGGCAATTGCACGCCGCTATTGCCGCGTCCATGGCGATCCCGGGACTGTTCACGCCCGTGCGGATCGAGGAACGGCTCTATATCGATGGCGGTACGGTCAACCCGCTGCCGGTCGATCACGTCAGGGCGGGCGCGGACATTGTTATCGCCATCGACGTCAACGGCCATGTCAACGAGCCGCCCGAAGGCGGGGTGGTCCCCACCGCCTTCGACATCGGCTTCGGCGCCACGCAGATCATGAGCCGCACGCTGGCGCGCAACGGCATCGCCAACTATCCGCCCGACGTCTTCGTCGAAGCGCCGGTCGCCGGTTTCCGCGTGCTCGAATTCTGGCGCGCGCCGGAGATTCTCGCCCGCGCCGACGCGGACAAAGACCGGTTCAAGCAAGAGCTCGCGGCTGCGGTCGAGCGGTTCGAAGCGCGCCGCTGAGCGGCCCCAGCACCTCGCCGAACAGGTCCTTGGGATCGTCGGCCGCGGGGATGAGGTCGACCTCGTGTGCTCCCGCTTCGAGCAGGCTCGCCACATAGCGCAGGGCGGAGAAGTCCTCGACCGCAAAGCCGACGCTATCGAACACGGTGATCGCGTCGCGCGAGCGGCGCCCGGCCGTGCTTCCGGCCAGCACCTGCCAGAGCTCGGTGACGGGGAAGTCCGGTTCCATCTGCTGGATGTCGCCCTCGATCCGGGTCTGCGGCGGATACTCGACGAACACCGTTCCAATCCGCAACACGTCGGGGTGCAGCTCGGTCTTGCCCGGGCAGTCGCCGCCGATGGCGTTGATGTGCATGCCGGGCTCGAGCATGTCGGGCGTGATCACCGCGGCGCGGCCTTTCACCGCCGTTGCCACCGTCACGATGTCGGCGCCGCGCACGGCGTCGCGCACCGAGCCGGCGACGACGATCTCGAGTCCTGCGCCCGCCATGTTGCGCATGAATTTGGCGACAGCGTCGGCGTCGGGGTCGAACACGCGCACCGTCTCGATGCCCAGCAGCGCTTTCATTGCCAGCGCCTGGAACTCGCTCTGGGCGCCGGCGCCCACCAGCGCGAGCACGGCTGCGTCGGGCCGCGCCAGCGCCTTTGCCGCCATCGCCGATGTGGCGGCCGTGCGGATCGCGGTCAGCAGCGTCATTTCGCTCACCAGCAGGGGGGTGCCGGTCGCCACGTCCGAAAGCACGCCGAACGCCATGACGGTGGGCTTGCCCAGTGCCGGGTTGCCGGGGTGACCATTGACGTATTTGAAGCCGTAGAGCGCGGCGTCGGACGCCGGCATCAGTTCGATCACACCATCGGCCGAGTGCGTGGCGATGCGCGCCATCTTCTCGAATTCGGGCCAGCGGATGAAGTCGGCGCGGATCTCGTCCGCGAGCTCACACAGAAACGTCTCGATCCCGATGGTCCGGACCAGTTTCGCCATCTCAGCGACGCCGATGAACTGGGTCATTTCAAGTCTCCTGGGTCATGCCCTCACAGGTGGGCGGGGTTTGGCGCTCGTGGCGCCGGTTTCGGGTTGGTCGAACACGCTGCCGCGCGCCATGATCTTGCGGCCGAACAGCGAGGAGATCAGCGCGACGGCGAGCCGTGCGGTCTCGCCCGAGCGGTCGAGATAGGGGTTCACCTCCACCACATCGAGCGAGCCCACCAGGTCGCTGTCGTGCAGCATCTCCATGATCAGGTGCCCCTCGCGGTAGGTGAGGCCGCCGGGCACCGGCGTGCCGGTGCCGGGCGCGATCGAGGGGTCCATCGAATCCACGTCGAAGCTCACATGCAGGTGCGCGCCCTCGGCGCGTTCGATCACCTGGCGCATGTGGGCCACCACGCCCATCTCGTCGATCTCGCGCATGTCGACCACCTCGATGCCACGGTCGGTGAGCAGGCTTCGCTCGTCGCGGTCGATCGAGCGCGCGCCGAAAATGGTGACGTTGCGCGGGTCGACGGTGCCGCGCCACGGGCCGCCGAAGGCGTCGTCGAATTCGTCCTCGCCGCACAGCAGGGCCAGCGGCATGCCGTGGAGATTGCCCGACGGCGAAATCCCTGGCGTGTTGAAATCGGTATGGGCGTCGACCCAGAGCACGTGCACGTCCTTGCCAGCCTTGGCCCCATGCCGCGCCACGCCCGACACGGTGCCCATCGACAGGCTGTGGTCGCCGCCCAGAAACACCGGCATACCGCCGGTCTGGAGGCTCCCGAATGCCTTGGCGCTCGTCTCCGCCGCCAGTCCCAGCACTTCGGCCTTGCGTGCCGCCGCGATCTCCCAGGCATCCCTGCCGGCCTTCGGGCGGGGAATGCGGATGTCGCCATGGTCGACAAAGGTGCGGTCGAGCTCGGCCAGCATTTCGGGCATCCCGGCGATGCGCAGGGCTTCTGGGCCCATGCCAACGCCCCGGGTGCCGGCGCCGGCATCGGTCGCTACGCCAAACAGATCGACGCGCTGGGCAGTGTTCATCGTTCTTCCTCTCAGGTTCAGGATCGCCGGGTCGGGCGTCGACGGATAGTTGGAATAGTGCTAGATGTGCATGACAAATTGAGCACAATGCTCAGTCGGATTGATGGAATTGTGCAATGGCCCTCGATGACATCGACCAGCGGCTCATCCAGCTTCTCCGGACCGATGCGCGCATGCCTGTCGCCAAGCTGGCGGCGCGAGCCGAAATCTCGCGCGCCACGGCGACGGCGCGCATCGAGCGTCTGCGCCGCGACGGCATCATTGCGGGCTTCACCGTTGTCCTCCAGTCCAATGTCGAAACCTCCGGGGTCCGCGCGATCACTATGATCGAGATCGAAGGCAAGCAGGAGGAAGCCGTGACCCGCCGTCTGATGGGAATGCCCGAGGTACGCCAGCTCCACGCCACCAATGGGCGCTGGGACGTCGTCGCCGAAATCGAAGCGGGCAGCATCGCTGATCTCGACGATCTGCTGCGTGCCATCCGCCAGGTCGACGGCATCGCCAACACCGACACCTCGATCCTGCTCAAGGCCAGGAAGACTGTGCGCTGATGCCCTTCCGCGACGACGATCTCCGCCTGTTCGAGGCACAGGGCACACCGGCGCTGCCGCCCGCCGACCGGAGCGGCACGGTCGACATCATGGGCGCCCGCATCTGGTACGCCAGCATGGGGCAGGGGCCTGCCGTGGTGCTGCTGCATGGCGGCATGGGCAATGGCAACCAGTGGGGCTTCCAGGTGCCCGCCCTCATCGCCGCGGGCTATCGCGCCATCGTCATCGACAGCCGTGGGCAGGGTCGTTCGACCAGTGACGGTCGCCCGCTGAGCTACGCGCGGATGGCAGACGACACGCTTGCCGTCCTCGACTCCTTGGGTGTGGACCGGGCCGCCTTCGTGGGCTGGTCCGACGGCGCCGTGACCTCGATGATCCTCGCCGACAACCGGCCCGAACGCTCCGCCGGGGTGCTCTTCTTTGCCTGCAACGTCGACGCGAGCGGGACAAAGCCCTTCGTCTACACCGATGTGATCGGCCGCTGCCTCAACCGTCACAAGCAGGATTTTGCCGCCCTGTCGCCGACGCCCGGCGCGTTCGACGCCACCTTCGAAGCTGTCGGCGAGATGCAGCGCAGCCAGCCCAATTACACCGCCGCCGACCTAGCGCGGCTCGCTGTTCCGTTCTGGTCCGTCATCGGCGAGCATGACGAGTTCATCACCCAGGAACATGCCGCCTATCTGGCGCGCACCATCCCCGGCGCGTCGCTCCACGTCCTTGCGGGCGTCAGCCATTTCGCGCCGGTGCAGCGTCCCGAGATCTTCAATGCCGCCATGCTCACCTTCCTCGCCAATGTCATGCCGGTAGGCTAAGCTCGGCGGGCGTCAAGCGGCGGAGATCAAGATGAAATTCGACTCGATCCTGGGCACGGTGGGCAACACCCCGGCCGTCAAGATCAACAAGCTCGCTCCGAAGGGCATCAACCTTTACGTCAAGGTCGAAGCCTTCAACCCGATGAGCTCCGTAAAGGACCGTCTGGCGCTCGGCGTCATCGAGGCGGCCGAACAGGACGGTTCGCTCAAGCCCGGCCAGACCGTGGTCGAAGCGACCTCGGGCAATACCGGCATCGGCCTCGCCATGGTGTGCGCCGCCAAGGGCTATCCGCTCGTCGTCACCATGTCGGAGAGTTTTTCGGTCGAGCGCCGCAAGCTGATGCGCTTCCTCGGCGCCAAGGTGGTGATCACGCCGGCGCCGCTGGGCGCCTCGGGCATGGTCGACAAGGCACGCGAGCTGGCGGCGGCCAATGGCTGGTTCATGACCCGCCAGTTCGAGAACGACGCCAATCCCGCCTATCATGCTCGGACCACCGCGCAGGAAATCGTGCGCGATTTCCCCGAGGGTCTCGACTACTGGGTCACCGGCTTCGGTACCGGCGGCACGCTCAAGGGCGTCGCCGGCGTGCTGCGCGAGAAGTCGCCCAAGACGAAGATCGTCGTCGCCGAGCCGGAAACCGCGCCGATGCTCACCTCGCACGAACCGCAGTCCCGCCGCGACGACGGCTCGCCTGCCGGGCGACACGCCGCGTGGAAACCGCATCCGTTCCAGGGCTGGAGCCCCGATTTCATCCCCAAGATCCTCGGCGATGCGGTGGATGCCAAGCTGATCGATGAAATCCTCCTCATTCCCGGGCCGGACGGCCTCAAGATGAGCCAGCAACTCGCCCAGAAGGAGGGCATCTTCGTCGGCATCAGCTCGGGCGGCACCTTCGCCGCCGCCCTCAGGGTCGCCGAAAAGGCCGCGCCCGGCTCGACGATCCTGTGCATGCTGCCCGACACCGGCGAGCGCTACCTCTCGACCCCGCTGTTTGCCGATGTCCCCGCCGACATGACCGAGGACGAGCTCAAGATCTCGCTCTCGACCCCCGGCCAGCAGCTTCCGCCCAAGCCCGCGGCCTGATCTCAGGCCGGTTCCCCGCGGCCGATGAGGTAGCGCACCATCGCCTCGCTCATCGCGCCGCCGGCGGCCTTGTCATAGGCCAGGAACATCGGGCTGCTGTTGAGTTCGAGAAAGAGCAGCGCCCCCGAACCCGGGTCGGTCTTCATGTCGACCGCGCAGAAGTCGCAGCCGATCTCGTCGGTGAGTCTCGCGAGACCGCCCAGCACCGTTGGATCGAGGGTCTCGGTGCCCAGCGGCGTGATCTGCATGTCGCCGTCGAGGCGGGAATCCAGCGTGCGCGAGGCAATGTCGAACACGAAGAACTGCGTTCCCACGCGGTAGATGCGGCGCTCCGGGTAGGCCAGCATTGGCTGCACGATTGCCGGGCTCGGCGCCCGGCCGCTCTCCCATTTGGTGCCGCCGATCGCCTCGTCGAGCGACACGACATAGCTGCCGCCCGCCACCGGCTTGGCGATCCCCGGGCCTGTCGCGAAGGTCCGCGCGTCGGCCTCCGAATTGGTGACCAGCGTCGCCGGAATGGCGAGTCCGCACGCGGCGGCCTTGCGCAGCATTGCCGGCTTGCTCGCCGAAATCGGCGAGATGCCGCGGTTGAGCGTGAAGACGCCTTCGGCATCGCAGAAGGCCGTGACCGCCGCGTACCACGCCATGGCGCTGGCGATCGCGCCGGCCGTCCCGCCCTTGAGCTGGGGGAAAACATCGTAGCGCACGAAGGCCGCCCGTGCCTCGAGCGGGCGGCCGTCGAGCCGCGCCCGGCCCGTCGCGAGGTCCCAGGCGAAGCCGGGCGGCGTGTCGGCGTCGACGAGCAGCGTCTCGACGGCATATCCCAGCCGGCTCGCGGTCGAAGCGAGCCAGCCCAGATTGCCGTCAGCCGCGCCGCCTGCAATCAGCAGGTCAGCCATGGATCAGCGCTGGCCGAAGGGGTAGCCGAACATGCCTCCCGCCGCCGTGTCGGCGTAGGGATTGGTCGTGCCCTTGGCCATGATCTCCACGTCCCACGGATAGGGCGGGGTCTCGGCGCCATACTGCCAGAAGGTCGGCGGCACTTCCTCGCCGATGGCGAGTGTCTTGATTTCCTCGTGCCAGATGGCGGTCTTGCCGTCCTCGCCGAGGTCGTAGGTGGGCATGACCCGCGCCGCGCGGGGCCCCGACGGGCCGCCGAAACGCGGCGCCGGGGACAGTCCGCCGCCGAACCCGCCCATGCCGGGACCGAAGCCGCCGGCGGCGCCGCGCAGCGCCGTCGACTGGGCGATCAGTTCCTGGACGTAAGGCGAGATGTCGCCCCAGCCGAGCTTCATGTAGGCCATCAAATCCTTGGGATCGATATGCACCACCGCCGACTTCTCCTTGTTGGTCCGGGCGTGAACCAGGATCGCCCGGATGGAGAGCACGTCGGCATCGGTCCAGTAATGCGCCGAGGCCGGCGCGAGGCCGGGCGGCACGAGCTTGGTGGGCGGATCGCCCACGAAGTTGAGGTCCAGCACGCCATCGGGCGACAGGACCGTCTCGAGCGGCACCAGCGTCACATTGGTCCAGCCCACGCTGGCTGCCAGTCCAGTAACGTCGACAGAGATGCTTGGAACAGTCCCGCTGTGAAATCGCACACTGACGGTATCTACCTGATAAATATTGATCATCGGCAACCCCCTTGAAGTAATGGCGAGGATCGTATCAGTCGCCCGGAAGCTTTGGAACTCTCTCCCCGAGACAGCCTCCCTCCAGCCGTCACAAAACGGTAACCGTTGCCGCAAATGCACACCTGCCTCCCGGGAACCAATCGGGGCGCAGGTTGACTTGTCTCCGGGCTGTGCGACCCTATTTAACTAAGCAGAATCAGGCGGACGGCCTGCTGCAGGCGTCAAACTGATTGCTGTTTGGGCACGTTACTCTTCCACTCCCTCCCACGTGCCCTGGAAAGGACAAGACATGTCGGACGCTCCCTCGCACGGCGCCGAATTCGGTCGGGACCGGGTCTATCCGGTCCTGCCGCTCCGCGACATCGTGGTTTTCCCCGGGATGATCGTGCCCCTCTTCGTCGGCCGCGAGAAATCCGTGAAGGCGCTCGAAGAGGTCATGCGCGACGACAAGCACATTCTCGTCGTCACCCAGAAGAATGCGCAGGACGATGATCCCAAGCCCGGCGACATCTTCGCCACCGGCACCATCGCCTCCGTGCTGCAGCTCCTCAAGCTCCCCGACGGCACCGTGAAGGTGCTGGTCGAAGGGCTCAACCGCGCAACGATCGACCATTATCTCCAGACCGAGGACTATTTCGAGGCCCAGGCCACGGTGCTCGAGGAGCCCGAGGGCGATGCCGTCGAGGTCGAGGCGCTGGCGCGCTCGGCACAGACGGAGTTCGAGAACTACGTCAAGCTCAACAAGAAGATCTCGGCCGAGGTCGTGAACGCGGTCAACCAGATCGAGAACGCTTCAAAGCTCGCCGACACGATCGCCTCGCACCTCGTCATCAAGATCACCGAGAAGGAAGACCTGCTCTCGACCGTTTCGGTCGCGGAGCGTCTGCAGAAGATCCTCGGCCTCATGGAGGGCGAGATCGGCGTGCTGCAGGTCGAAAAGCGCATCCGCTCCCGCGTCAAGCGGCAGATGGAGAAGACGCAGCGCGAGTACTATCTCAACGAGCAGATGAAGGCGATCCAGCGCGAGCTGGGCGATGGCGAGGAGGGCTCCAACGAGCTCACCGAGCTCGAAGAGCGCATCAAGAAGACCAAGCTGTCGAAGGAAGCGCGGACAAAGGCCGACGCCGAGCTCAAGAAGCTCAAGTCGATGTCGCCGATGTCGGCCGAAGCCACGGTGGTGCGCAACTATCTCGACTGGCTGCTTTCGCTCCCTTGGGGCAAGAAGTCCAAGGTCAAGCGCGACCTCAACTACGCCCAGGACGTGCTCGACGCCGATCACTATGGCCTCGAGAAGGTCAAGGAGCGGATTGTCGAGTATCTCGCCGTGCAGTCCCGCACCGGCAAGCTCAAGGGGCCGATCCTCTGCCTCGTCGGCCCTCCGGGCGTCGGCAAGACCTCGCTCGGCAAGTCGATCGCCAAGGCGACCGGCCGCGAGTTCATCCGCATGGCGCTGGGCGGCGTACGCGACGAAGCCGAGATCCGCGGCCACCGCCGCACCTATATCGGCTCCATGCCCGGCAAGGTCATCCAGTCGCTGAAGAAAGCCGGCAAGTCCAACCCGCTCTTCCTGCTCGACGAGATCGACAAGATGGGCCAGGACTTCCGCGGCGACCCGTCCTCGGCGTTGCTCGAAGTGCTCGATCCGGAGCAGAACCACACGTTTGCCGACCACTATCTCGAGGTCGACTACGACCTGAGCGACGTGATGTTCGTGACGACCTCGAACACGCTCAACATTCCCGGCCCGCTGATGGACCGCATGGAGATCATTCGCCTCTCCGGCTACACCGAGGAGGAGAAGTTCGAGATCGCCCGGCGCCATCTGCTGCCCGAGACGGCCAAGGAAAACGGCCTCGCGGACAGGGAGTTCATCCTGCCCGACGAGATGCTCATGAAGGTGGTCCGCGACTACACCCGCGAAGCCGGCGTGCGTAACCTCAAGCGCGAGATCAGCAAGCTGATGCGCAAATCGGTGCGCAAGATCCTCACGTCCAAGGACAAGAAGATCACGATCACGCCCGAGCTGCTCGAGGAGTTCCTGGGGCCGGCCTATTTCCGGACCGAGATGCAGGACGCCGAGCCGTCAATCGGCGCCGTCACGGGGCTGGCCTGGACGTCGGTGGGCGGCGAGACGCTGACCATCGAAGCCATCATGACCCACGGCAAGGGGCGCATGACCGTCACCGGCAACCTCAAGGAAGTGATGAAGGAGTCGATCTCGGCGGCGAACGGCTATGTCCGCTCGCGGGCGGTGGACCTCGGCATCAAGCCGCCGCTGTTCGACACGCGCGACATTCACGTCCACGTGCCCGAGGGAGCCACGCCCAAGGACGGCCCGTCTGCCGGCATCGGCATGGCCACGGCGATCGTCTCGGTGATGACCGGCATTCCGGTCCGCCACGACGTCGCCATGACCGGCGAGATCACGCTGCGGGGCAGGGTCCTGCCCATCGGCGGCCTCAAGGAGAAGCTGCTGGCGGCGCTGCGCTACGGCATCAAGAAGGTCATCATCCCGATCGACAATGTCCGCGACCTCAAGGAGATCCCGGACATCGTCACCAAGGGCATGGAGATCGTTCCGGTCAGCCGCATGGACGAGGTGCTCAACCACGCCCTGGTCCGGCAGCCCGAGCCGATAGAGTGGAAGTATGACGAGGAAGCCAAGCCGGCTGCCCCCGTTCCCGACCTCTCCCTCGACGGGGACGAAGCGGGCTCGGTCGCCCACTGACGACGCCACAATTGCGGAAAACGGCGCCTCCGGGGCGCCGTTTTCTTTTTGCATCAACGCCTTGCGGGCGTCGCGATCCCCTGTCTAGCTAGTGCTGTTGTTTTTGGGGGACGATTATGAAGCGTCAGTCTATCACCGCCGCCGCGGCCTTGTTGCTCTTCGCGGCGCCTGCCTATGCTCTGGAAGATCAGTGGGGCTTTGGCGAGTATGGCGGCACGTACTATGCCGAATACACCACGGCCCAGCGCTCGGTCACGCTCTACTGCCGCGACAAGCAGAATGAGTTCATCTACGGCATGCCGGCCAGCCATTTGGATGCGGTCTATGCTCAGCTCGACTATGTCGATCTTGTCCTCGATGTCGACAACAAGGACGACACCTACGACCGCATCGAGACGGCCGTCGCCAAGGTCGAGGTCACGGCCGACATGATCGTCTTCAAAGTCGTCGGACAGCGTGCCTGGGAACTGCAGGCGGCGATCGGCTATGCCGACGTGATCACGGTCGGCGTCTCGCAGCGCTACCTGCCGGACAATCCGGACGTGGACGGCAAGATGGTCTATCTGGGCAACACCGGCGCCTCGCAGCAGGCCACCTCCTACGTCATGGGCCCGTGTGTCCCCGAGGACCACAACCAGGAACCCTCCTCCGAACCCGAACCGCCCACCGACGACGACAATGAGGGTGTGAGTCCGAAAAACTAGAACAGAAATCTGGAACGGGCATTCATAAAGGGCGGGTGGCCGGCCGAGCCCCACCCACCGGCTGTCGCCCCCGCGCAGGCGGGGACCAACCCTCACCGCCCGCCCGTCATGGCCGGGCGAAGACCCGGCCACCCAGCCGGATGCGGCGCGTGCCGGGTCCCCGGGTCAAGCCTCGGGGATGACGACTGATAGGTGGACGCAAGCGCGCAGCTGGGGACTGCTCGCACCCTCCTGCAACGGGCACCATCGCGCCCACCCACCGGCTGTCATCCCAGCGAAAGCTGGGACCCAGCTCTCACCTTGCGCCAGCGGATGAATGGGTCCGAGCTTTCGCTGGGATGACAGCCGGGGTGGGACGGCATTGCGGATCGAACAGCAACCCGCAACTGCGTCGCACCCTGTGCAAAAAACCCATCAGTTTGACTCGCGGAGTCACCAGCATTCCCAGGCCTCACACCCCGATTTCGGCGCAACTTACGCACGGTCCCCGGCACCGGGCGTATACTCCCTCCCACTGCGTCCTCATCGAGCGACTCGAGACGAACGGGCGGGGGCGCAGGGCCGGGTGGTGCGGGGGTCGCCTCGCACCCGGCGGGATAGAGCGGATCGTGCGGGCATTCCCTGGCCCGGGGTCCGGCGCAGGTGATGGTCATGATCGACCATCATCGCGGAGCGGATAGGCGGATCGTCGCCCCATCCCTCCAGAGCGGCGCCGCGCCAGCACTCAAGGCAGCCACCTCTCCCCTCTGACCGTCCGAGCGCCCGGATCGCGAGGCGGGACCAAAGGTCCCTTACTTCGCCGGACTAACCGGCTGGACCCATGGTCCCGCCTCGCCGCTCCCTTGCCCGCAGGGCGAAGGAGCATCCCCCAAACCCGGGAGCCGCATGGCCGCCCGGCGGGTGCGCTCGTCCGGTTGAAAGCGCGCCGGCGCAACCGGCATTGATCGCACCCATCAGCGTTTTGCATTTGCCAGCCCCACCGTGAACGAATAGGAAACGCGCCCCACACGTTCCTTCGCCCGAGGTCAATCGTGAATCGCCCGCTCATCATCATTCTCGCCGCCGTCATGCTCGACTCCATCGGCATCGGCCTGATCTTCCCGATCCTGCCCAAGCTGCTCGAGGAGGTGACCCATGTCGCCAACATCGCCCCCTATGTCGGGGTGATGTTCGCGCTCTACGCGGCGATCCAGTTCATCTTCTCGCCCGTCCTCGGCGTCCTGAGCGATCGCTTCGGCCGACGGCCGGTGCTCCTGATCTCGCTGGCCGGCGCCGCGGTCGACTACCTGTTCATGGCGTTCGCGCCGGAGCTGTGGATGCTGGTGCTCGGCCGCGCCATCGCCGGCTTCACCAGCGCCAACATGGCAGTCGCCACCGCCTACATCACCGACATCACGCCCGAGGAGCAGCGCGCGCAGCGCTTCGGCCTGTTCCACGCCATGTTCGGCATCGGCTTCGTCATCGGCCCGGTGCTGGGCGGCCTGCTGGGCGACGTGTGGGTGCGGGCGCCGTTCATCGCCGCCGCGGTCCTCAATGGCCTCAACTTCGCCCTCGCTCTGTTCATGCTGCCGGAGTCCCGGCCGGGCCGGCGCGACACGCGCTTCGACCTCAAGGCGCTCAACCCGCTGGTGCCGCTCGCCTGGGCGTTCACGCTCAAGGGGCTGGTGCCGCTGCTGCTGGTGTTCTTCATCCTCAACTTCGTCGGCAACATGTACGGCACCGTGTGGGCGCTCTATGGCTACGATGCGTTCCAGTGGAACGGCCTTATGGTGGGCATCTCGCTGGCCGGCTACGGCATCTTCCATGCCATCGTGCAGGCCGTGCTGCCCGGGCCGGCGTCGAAACGCTTCGGCGAGCGGAACGCCCTTCTAATCGGGCTCGCCTGCGAATGCGCCGGGCTCCTGCTGATGGGCTTTGCAACGCAGGGCTGGGTGGTGTTCGCCGCGCTGCCGCTGTTCGCCCTGGGCGGTATCGGCATCCCCGCCTTCCAGTCGCTGGCAACGCGGCAGGCCGACGCCGACAAGCAGGGACAGCTGCAGGGCGTGATGGCCTCGATCGTCTCGCTCGCCTCGATTTTCGGGCCGCTCTACTTCGCCGGCTTCTACTTCGGCATCAAGGATTGGTGGCCCGGACTCATCTGGATCATCGGTGTCGGCACCTACCTGCTGGCGATTCCGCTGATTTTGGCGATGCGGACCCGCGCGGCCGCTCCCGCGCCCGCTTGAACTGGTGGAAAACCCCGGATTTCCGGGGGTTGCGGCACCACGCACGGGTGATTTCGATTGACCCCCTTCCTTGGAGGCCCCATTAACGAGCCTGCGGCGCTGACGCGGGCAAAACGCCCGGAATTCCTTGCGTTTCGTGAGGAATCGTCAAATGGATGTCCGCGGTTTTCGGTTCGCCGCGAGGGCGGGCTTTTCACTGTGAGGAAACGCTATGAACAAGAACGATCTGATCGGCGTCGTCGCTGATGGGGCGGGGATCACCAAGGCGCAGGCCGGCGAAGCCGTCGACGCCGTCTTCGACGCAATCACCAAGTCCCTCAAGAAGGGCGATGAAGTCCGGCTCGTCGGCTTCGGCACCTTCTCAACCTCCAAGCGCAAGGCATCGATCGGCCGCAATCCGGCCACCGGCGCCGAGATCAAGATCCCGGCCTCCATGCAGGCCAAGTTCAAGCCCGGCAAGGGCCTCAAAGACGCGATCAACTGATCGGTCGACGCGTTTCGATTTCGAGCGGCCCCGCGCACCTCGTGCCGGGGCCGTTTGCTTGACGGGGCAGGGGCGAGCCCCTAGGTACACGCCCACCTGCGCCCCGATGCGCATGGGCGGTTAGCTCAGCGGTAGAGCATCTCGTTTACACCGAGAGGGTCGGCGGTTCGAAACCGTCACCGCCCACCAAATTTACCTCACAGGATCGGCGTTTGGCGTGTTGACTCGCCCACGAGGCGTCGCTACACGGACGCCACGTTGCGCGGGGCACTGCTTCGCTGCTGCGGGAGTAGCTCAGTTGGTTAGAGCGTCGGCCTGTCACGCCGAAGGTCGCGGGTTCGAGCCCCGTCTCTCGCGCCACCCCTCTTCATGAAGGTCAGGCGTCAGGACTGTGGCTCTCGCGTCACAGCTTGGGCATCGCCACATTCCCGCCTTTTCCGCGACCCGTTCAGCCCACATTCAAGCCCGATCTTGCATCGCGTGCCGGAACGAATCCGGTCCGCGTGACGTTCTGAGCGTCGGGCAAGGGCATATCGATGAAACTCCTTCGTGGCTTGGCCATCGCAGCGCTGATTGCTGCCGCACCTGCGGCAGCGCACGCGGCCGACCCGCTGGCCGTAGCCCTCTCCACCGAGCATGCGCTGCCCGTCACCGACACCGCTTTTGACTGGAACGGCTTTTACGCCGGCGTCTATGGCGTCGCCCAGACGAGCCTGGCCGGCGGCATGCAGTTGGGTCTGGGCGTCGACCTGGGCGTCAATGCCCGCTTCGAATTCGTCCTCGTGGGCGCCGAGGTCGCGATCCAGGGACTGGGCGGCGGGGCAGGGGCCAGCGCCTACGTGCAGGGCCTGGGCCGCGCCGGCGTGGTGGCGACCGAAGATCTCATCCTCTACGCCGCCGGTGGCGTCGGGACCGACATCGGTCCGGTGGGCGGCACGGACGCGCTCCTGGGCGGCGGCGTTGAGCTGGCATTAACCGACGCAGTGTCACTGCGCGGGCAGTATCTGCATGGATTCGCGATCACTGGAGGGAATCCGAAGAACCAGGTTTCGGTCGGCGCCAATTTCCATTTCTAGAGGCGTCGATCACATTTTCGAGCACATCGCGGAGCCGCTCGGTTTGCGGGTGATTTGCTATGTGTTTTCAAGTGGATACCCCAGTTCGCCGGGTGTGGCGAATGGGGCACAGAGGTGACGAAAAGGGGGCGAGGGCAATACTCCCATCAACCTTTACGCGTTACATAGGCGCCATCGGGACTCGCGCCTCCCAAGCGGTTCCCTGACTGTACACTTACGAAGGACTACAAAATGCGTTCTCTCAAGCTTGCCTTGCTGGCTACCGCGGCCGTCGCCGCGTTCTCGTCGGCGGCTGCCGCTGCCGACCTCATCGTTGACGTTCCGATCGAAGAGCCGGTCATCGACAACAGCTTCTCCTTCGACGGTGCGTACATCGGTGCGTTCCTTCAGGGACAGACCAACCCGGCGGCGTTCGGCCTGGGCGTGAACTTCGGCGTGAACGCGCTGATGGACAGCCTGCTCGTCGGTGCGGAAATCGAAGGCGTCGTCGCCACCGGTCCGAACTTCTCGGGTCAGATCACTGGCAAGGTCGGCGGCCTGATCTCCGACAACGCCATCATCTACGCCTACTCCGGTCTCGGTTCGCGGACCCCGACCAGCTTCTACGTCCCGATCGGCGTGGGTGCTGAAGTCGCCGTGGCCGACAATGTCGGTATCAAGGGCGAACTCCAGTACAACTGGGATCTGACCTCGGCGGCCCAGAATTCGGTCGCTGCCAAGATCGGTCTGAACTTCCACTTCTGAGTTTTCACCCCCGCAAGGGGAGAGGGCTTGGCCAGGGGCTCCGCATTAGCGGGGCCCCTTCGCTTTTCAGCGGCCGGTAACGAGTCGTTAGGCCTATGGAACAATTAAAGTTTTCGGCTAATTGCAGGCAATTTCGCGCGCAGGCAAAATCCGGGAAGTCTCATGCAAAGACCTCCAAGGACGACTCCAATGAAACTCGCGCACACTCTGCTGGCCGGCGCCGCCCTGGCGGTCCTGACGGCATCTGCTGCTTCGGCGGCTGACCTGCTCACGCCGGTCGATCCCATCTACGAAAGCCCGCTGTTCGATTTCGAGGGCCTCTACATCGGCGCCACCGGCGGCGGTGCCTTCACCGGCACGGGCTACGGTACGCTCGGCGTCGTGGTCGGCGCCAATTTCGCCGTCACCGACGGCATCATCGCCGGCGTCGAATTCCAGGGCGACACCTACTGGAACGGCGGCGGCTACGCCGCCTATGACGCCCTCGCGCTCGGCCGCATCGGCGGCTTCGTCTCCGAAAACGCGATGCTCTATGGCGATCTGGGTGCCGGTGTTCTCAACGGCACGCCGGTCTATGCCTTCGGTGGCGGTGTGGAGCTGGCCATGACGGAGCAGCTCAGCGTGCGCGGCGATCTCCAGGGCCTTGGCGCTTTTGGCGCCACGCCGTCCGTGGCCAAGGCCACTGTCGGCCTGCTCTGGCACCTCAACTAAGCCGAGCAACGCCGGTACTGTTGCGACACAGCAACGGGCCGGGCCCGACTTGCCTGAACCTGGGCAGGATTGTGCCATTCCGGTGGCGCGTCCTGCCTTTTTCGTCGTAGTTAGGGGCAACGACACATCAGGGGTTTGGAATGATCAAGACACTTTTCGCCGCCGGCGCGCTTTCGATTCTGATGGTTGGCGGTGCGGCCGCGGCTGATCTCATCATCGAGCCCCCCGCGGTCGACGACCCGGTCGTCTCCAACTGGGATGGCCTCTATGCCGGTCTGACCGGTGCCCTGTGGCTCGAAGGCGGCGTGGTCTTCCCGGCCCTGGGCGTCGAGCTCGGCGGCAACTTCGTTTCGGGCGACCTGCTGCTCGGCGCGGAAATCGATCTGGCCTATTACCTCACCAGCGGCAACTTCGACGTTGGCGTGACCGGTCGCGCCGGTGCGGTCCTCGATTCGGCGGTCATCTACGGCAGCCTTGGTATCGCGACGCTCTCGAATGGCAGCGCCTATGTGCCGGTCGGCGCGGGCGTGGAATTCATGGTCACCGATTCGATGTCGATCGACCTGCAGGGCGAGTACCTGATCGGCCTGAACGGCTTCAACGCCGTGCGCGCGAGCACCTCGCTTAACTTCCACTTCTAAGCCCTACGACATAGTTCTCTGAGGGCCCCGCGAGGGGCCCTTCTTGTTGCGGTGCAGGTTGGACACAGGCGTGTCGCCACCCTTACCTGAATATGCGGGTCAGGTTTTGTTTTCCTTGAATCGCCCCGGGGCGTGGGCTAATCCCGGTGCATCAAATTGCGCCGTCCGGAAGGCCCTTCATTGCCCTCCGGCCCACGCATTTAGGCCGGGTTACTCGCCGGCCCTAACATAGGCCGCAGAATGAACGATCTGCTCAGCAACTACCTGCCGATTGTGGTTTTCATCGGCATTGCCGGCGTTATCGGTCTGGCGCTCCTCCTCGCTCCGTTCATCGTCGCCGTGAAGAAGCCGGACCCCGAAAAGGTCTCCGCCTATGAGTGCGGATTCGACGCCTTCGACGACGCGCGCATGAAGTTCGACGCGCGATTCTACCTCGTGGCGATTCTGTTCATCATCTTCGACCTCGAAGTGGCATTCCTCTTCCCCTGGGCCGTCGCGTTCCAGGATGTGGGCTGGTTCGGCTTCTGGTCGATGATGATCTTCCTCGGCGTGCTGACCGTCGGGTTCATCTATGAGTGGCGGAAAGGTGCGCTCGAATGGGATTGACCGAGACGCTCATCGCGCCGCAGCCCAAGGGCATCCTGGACCCGCGTACCGGCAAGCCCATCGGTGCCGACGATCCGTACTTCGTGGAGATCAACAATGAGCTCGCCGACAAGGGCTTCCTCGTCACTGCTACCGACGAGCTGATCAACTGGGCTCGCACGGGCTCGTTGATGTGGATGACCTTCGGCCTCGCCTGCTGCGCGGTCGAGATGATCCAGATGTCGATGCCGCGCTACGACGTCGAGCGCTTCGGTCTCGCGCCGCGCGCGTCGCCGCGCCAGTCCGACGTGATGATCGTCGCCGGCACGCTAACCAACAAGATGGCCCCGGCCCTGCGCAAGGTCTACGACCAGATGCCCGGGCCGCGTTATGTCGTCTCGATGGGGTCGTGCGCCAATGGCGGCGGCTACTACCACTATTCCTACTCGGTCGTGCGCGGCTGCGACCGTGTGGTTCCCGTAGACATTTACGTGCCCGGCTGTCCTCCGACGGCCGAGGCGCTGCTCTACGGTCTGCTTCTCCTGCAGAAGAAGATTCGCCGCACCGGCACGATCGAACGGTAGGGCAGGGATATGGGGGACGTAACCAGCCTTACGCCGCTTCAGGCACTTGAGCAGCGCGCCAGGGCGCTGCTAGGCGACCGGATCGAGGAATCGGCGATCGCCCATGGCGAGTTGACGCTGACCGTGCACCGCGAGACGATCGTGGATTCGGTGCGGATGCTGCACGACGATCCGGAGCTGCGCTTCGTGTCGTTCATTGATGTGTGCGGTGTCGACTATCCCGAGCGCGAAGAGCGTTTCGAGGTCGTCTACCACCTGCTGAGCCCCTACAAGAACCAGCGCATCCGCCTCAAGGTCCATACTGACGACGAGGTCCCTGTGCCTTCGATCACCCCAGTATTCCCCGGCGCCGACTGGTTCGAGCGCGAGGCCTACGACTTCTACGGCATCCTGTTCTCCGGGCATCCGGACCTGCGCCGCATTCTCACCGATTACGGCTTCGACGGGCATCCGCTGCGCAAGGATTTCCCGACCACCGGCTATGTGGAGGTTCGCTACGACGAGGAGCGCAAGCGCGTCGTCTACGAGCCGGTCAAGCTGGCGCAGGAGTTCCGGCAGTTCGACTATTTGTCACCCTGGGAGGGCACCGATTACGTGCTCCCCGGCGACGAGAAGAAGAGTCAGTGATGGCTGAGGCAGACGTCAGAAACTTCACCATCAACTTCGGACCACAGCATCCGGCGGCGCACGGTGTGCTCCGTCTGGTGCTCGAGCTCGACGGCGAAGTCGTCGAGCGCGTCGATCCGCATATCGGACTGCTGCACCGCGGCACCGAGAAGCTGATCGAGACCAAGACCTATCTGCAGGCCGTGCCGTATTTCGACCGCCTCGACTACGTCGCGCCGATGAACCAGGAGCACGCCTTCTGCCTTGCGGTCGAACGGCTGCTGGGCATCGAGGTGCCGTTCCGAGGGCAGTTGATCCGCGTGCTCTATGCCGAGATCGGACGGTTGCTTTCGCACATCCTCAACACCACTACGCAGGCCATGGACGTCGGCGCGCTGACGCCGCCGCTCTGGGGGTTCGACGAGCGCGAGAAGCTGATGATCTTCTACGAGCGCGCGTCGGGCAGCCGCATGCATGCGGCCTATTTCCGTCCGGGCGGGGTGCACCAGGACCTGCCGCCGGAGCTGATCGAGGACATCGGCGCGTTCTGCGATCCCTTCCTCAAGGTCTGCGACGACCTCGAGGGGCTGCTCACGGGCAACCGCATTTTCATGCAGCGCAACGCTGACATCGGCGTGGTGTCGCTCGAGGATGCGTGGAAGTGGGGATTTTCCGGTGTGATGATCCGCGGGTCGGGCGCTGCCTGGGATTTACGCAAGTCGCAGCCTTATGAGTGCTACGACCGGCTAGATTTCGATATTCCGGTTGGCAAGAATGGCGATTGCTACGACCGTTACCTCGTCCGCATGGACGAGATGCGCCAGTCGATCCGCATCATGAAGCAGTGCGTGGCGCTGCTGCAGTCGGCCGAAGGGCAGGGACCGGTGTCGTCGTCCGACGGCAAGGTCGTTCCACCCAAGCGCGCCGAGATGAAGCAGTCGATGGAAGCGCTCATCCATCACTTCAAGCTCTACACCGAGGGCTACAAGGTCCCGGCCGGCGAGGTCTATGCCGCCGTCGAAGCCCCGAAGGGTGAGTTCGGCGTCTACCTCGTCGCCGACGGCACCAACAAGCCGTATCGCTGCAAGATTCGTGCGCCGGGCTTTGCGCATCTGAGCGCCATGGACTTCATGACCCGCGGCCATATGCTCGCCGACGTCTCCGCCGTCCTGGGCTCCCTCGATATCGTGTTCGGCGAGGTTGACCGCTGATGTCTGTTCGCCGTCTCGCCGATGATGCCATCCAGCCGGCCGCCTTCGCGTTCTCGTCCGAGAACCAGGCCTGGGCCAACAAGGTCATCGCCCGCTATCCCGCCGGTCGCCAGCAGTCGGCGGTAATCCCGATCCTGTGGCGCGCGCAGGAACAGGAAGGCTGGGTCACCCGCGCGGCGATCGAAGCCGTCGCGAAGATGCTGGGCATGGCCTACATCCGCGTCCTCGAAGTCGCGACCTTCTACACCCAGTTCCTGCTCAAGCCCGTCGGCGGCCAGGCCCACATCATTGTGTGTGGCACAACGCCATGCATGCTGCGCGGTGCCGGCGATCTGATCGAAGTGTGCAAGCACAAGATTGCCCACGATCCGCTCGAAGTTTCCGCCGACGGCACGTTGAGCTGGGAAGAAGCCGAATGCATGGGCGCATGCGTCAATGCACCGATGATCGGTATCGCCAACGACACTTACGAAGACCTCACGGTCGAGCGCTTCGAGGAGATCATCGAGGCGTTCCGTTCGGGCAATGGCAAGTCGATCCCCGTCGGTACGCAGGCCGCCCGCCGTACCTCGGCGGCCGAAGGTGGTCAGACGACGCTGCTCGAGGCGCCGACTGCAGAGCGCACCTACAAGGCATTCCCTCCGCCTCCGCCGCCAGCCCCCGCGGCGGCGCCTGCCGCTCCAACTCCTGCCGCGCCGCCGGCGCCCACGCCGACCGCAAAGGGCAAGGGCAGCGAGGTGGTCGAGGAGAACGCCCCCGCCGTAAAGGGCACGCCCGCGGACGCGAAGGTCTCGGAAGGCAAGGCTGAAGCCGAGCGCGCCAAGGCCGATGCGGCCGCAAAGGCAAATGGCGAGCCCAACCGCGCGATGCGCGAGGATGCCACCGGTGCTGAATCCCCTGCCGGCAAGGTCGACGGCGGCAAGTCCACCAAGAAGGCGCCGCGCCGGCTGTTCGACGCGCCGGTCGGTCCTGCCGATGACCTCAAGCTTATCGCCGGCGTTGGTCCGGTGCTCGAGCAGACCCTCAATGCCATCGGTATCACGACGTACCGTCAGGTCGCCGCGCTGACGCCTGAGCAGATCGATGCGGTCGAGGCGGAAGCCGGCTTCAAGGGCCGCATTGCCCGCAACAACTGGCTGCAGCAGGCCGAAGTGCTGGCGCGCGGCGGGGTCGAGGAATACCGCAAGGTGTTCGGAAAGGATCCGAAATGACCACCGAACGCCGTCGCATGACCGGCCGGGAGATCGTTATCGGGCTCGTCGTCCTGATCCCGGTCTTCGTCATTGCCTATCTCGGCGCCGGCGCACTGAACCTGCCCATCCCGCAATGGGGTATCAGCGCTATCGCCGCACTGGTGGGCATCCTCATCTGGTTTGCGATCATCGGCCGGCTCGGCGGAAAGAAATAGAATGCTCGCTGACAAAGACCGCATCTTCACCAATCTCTACGGCCAGCACGACTGGAAGCTCGCCGGTGCGCGCGCCCGCGGCGGTTGGCAGGACACCGCGACGTTTATCGAGCGCGGCCGTGACTGGATCACCAATGAGGTCAAGGGATCGGGTCTGCGCGGCCGCGGCGGCGCCGGCTTCCCGACGGCGCTCAAATGGACGTTCATGCCCAAGGTGTCGGACGGCCGTCCGCACTACCTCGTCGTCAATGCCGACGAGTCCGAGCCCGGCACGTGCAAGGACCGAGAAATTCTCCGCCACGACCCGCACCATCTTGTCGAGGGTTGCCTGCTCGCCGGCCGCGCCATGGATGCGCACACCGCCATCATCTATGTGCGCGGCGAGTTCATCCGTGAGCGGCACCACCTCGAGCACGCCGTGCAGGAGGCCTACGACGCCCGGCTGATCGGCAAGGACAACATCCATGGCTGGGACTTCGACATCATCGTCCACCATGGCGCCGGCGCCTACATCTGCGGCGAAGAAACCGCGCTGCTCGAGAGCCTCGAAGGCAAGAAGGGGCAGCCGCGCCTGAAGCCGCCGTTCCCGGCAGCGATGGGTGTTTATGGCTGCCCGACCACCGTCAACAACGTGGAATCGATCGCCGTCGTCCCGGAAATCCTGCGCCGCGGCGGCGCCTGGTTCGCGGGCATCGGCCGTGCCAACAATACCGGCACCAAGCTGATGTGCGTGTCCGGCCATGTGAACAAGCCGGCGACCTTCGAAGAAGCTATGGGCATCACCTTCGAGGAGATGATCGAGAAGCACTGCGGCGGCATCCGCGGCGGCTGGGACAATCTGCTCGCCGTGATCCCCGGTGGCGCCTCGGTTCCGTGCGTGCCCGGCGAGAAGATCCGCAATGCGGTGATGGATTTCGATGGCCTAAAGGAAGTCGGCTCGTCGCTTGGCACTGCGGCCGTCATTGTCATGGACAAGTCCACCGACATCATCCGCGCCATCTGGCGCCTCTCGGCCTTCTACAAGCACGAGAGCTGCGGCCAGTGCACGCCGTGCCGCGAAGGCACCGGCTGGATGATGCGCGTCATGGAGCGCATGGTCGAGGGGCGCGCCCAGAAGCGCGAGATCGACATGCTGTTCGAGGTCACCAAGCAGGTCGAAGGCCACACCATCTGCGCCCTCGGCGACGCCGCTGCGTGGCCGATCCAGGGCCTTATCCGGAACTTCCGCCACGTGATGGAAGAGCGGATCGACAGCTACACCTATCGTTCCGACAATGACGACGCCGTGCCGTCGATTGCGGCGGAGTAAGCGGACATGGCCAATATCAAAGTCGACGGCAAGCTGGTCGAGGTTCCCGACTACTTCACGCTGATGCAGGCGGCGGAAGCGGCGGGCGCCGAGATTCCGCGCTTCTGCTACCACGAGCGCCTGTCGGTCGCCGGCAACTGCCGGATGTGCCTCGTCGAAGTGAAGGGCGGGCCGCCCAAGCCGCAGGCCTCCTGCGCCATGTCGGTCAAGGACCTCCGTCCCGGCCCGAACGGCGAGCCACCCGAAATGTTCACCAACACGCCGATGGTCAAGAAGGCCCGCGAAGGCGTGATGGAATTCCTGCTCATCAACCATCCGCTCGACTGCCCGATCTGCGACCAGGGCGGCGAGTGCGATTTGCAGGACCAGGCGATGGCCTACGGCGTCGACACGTCACGCTATGCCGAGAACAAGCGGGCGGTCGAGGACAAATATCTCGGGCCGATCGTCAAGACGTCGATGAACCGCTGCATCCATTGCACGCGCTGCGTTCGTTTCACCACGGAAGTCGCGGGCGTCGCGCAGATGGGCCTGATCGGCCGCGGCGAGGATGCCGAGATCACCACCTATCTCGAGCAGGCGCTGACCAGCGAGCTGTCGGGCAATGTCGTCGACCTCTGCCCCGTCGGCGCGCTGACCAGCAAGCCCTACGCCTTCCAGGCCCGCCCGTGGGAGCTCAATAAGACCGAGTCCATCGACGTCATGGACGCCGTCGGCTCCAACATCCGCGTCGACAGCCGTGGCCGCGAGGTCATGCGCATTCTGCCGCGCGTTAACGACGCGGTGAACGAGGAGTGGATCTCCGACAAGACCCGTCACGTCTGGGACGGCCTCAAGTCGCAACGTCTCGACCGCCCCTATGTGCGCAAGAACGGCAAGCTGCAGGCGGCGAGCTGGGAAGAAGCCTTCGCTGCCGTCGCCAAGGCCATCAAGGCCTCCGGCATGGGCAACAAGGTGGGCGCCATCGCAGGCGATCTTGCTGCCGTCGAGGACATGTACGCACTCAAGGCGCTGATGACCGCGCTCGGCTCGGGCATGACCGACGTCCGCCCGCCGATGTCGGGCATCGATCCGTCGATGCCGCGCTCGGCCTACATCTTCAACCCGACCATTGCCGGGATCGAGGATGCCGACGCGATCCTGATCGTGGGCTCCAACCCGCGCAAGGAAGCGCCGGTGCTCAACGCTCGTATCCGCAAGGCCTGGCGCGCCCGCGGCCTGCCCATCGCGGTCATCGGCGACCACGCCGACCTGACTTACGGCTACGAATATCTGGGCGACGACATCTCCGTCCTCGCCAAGGTCGCCAATGGCGCGGGCTTCGGCGAAAGGCTCAGGGCCGCCAAGAAGCCGCTGGTTATCGTGGGCGAAGGCGCTGTCTCGCACGGTGCCGCCTGGAACAAGCAGATCGGCCGCGACGTCATCGCGCTCGCGAGCAAAGCCGCGACGATGGGCGACGTCGCCGAAGGCTGGAATGGTTTTGCGCTGCTGCACAACGCGGCGTCGCGGGTCGGCGGCATCGACATCGGCTTTGTGCCGCATAATGGCGGCGTGTGCTCGGCCGACCAGATCAAGCTTGCCGGCAAGGACGAACTGTCGGTCCTGTTCCTCCTGGGGGCGGATGAGTACGACACCAAGGCGATGGGCAAGGCGTTCGTGGTCTATGTTGGCACGCATGGCGACGCCGGCGCCCACCGCGCCGACGTGATCCTGCCGTCCGCGGCTTACACCGAGAAGTCGGGCACCTATGTCAACACCGAGGGCAGGGTGCAGGTCGCCGAGCGTGCCGTGTTCCCGCCGGGCGAGGCCAAGGAAGACTGGGCGATCTTCCGCGCGCTCAGCGCCGTGCTTGACATGCCGCTGCCGTTCAACTCGCTGCGCGCCCTGCGGACCGCGATGTACGCCGAGTTTCCGCATCTGGCGCAGATCGACCAGATCGTGCCGGCCGGCGTCGACGGCACGCGCGAGCTGGCGGGCCGGGCCATCAAGACCGACAGCGCGAAACTCACTTCGCCGATCGGCGACTTCTACATGACCAACCCCATCGCCCGCGCCTCGGCCATCATGGCCGAGTGCTCGCAGATGCAGGCTGGCCTCAAGCAGGCGGCGGAGTAAGCAATGGAATTCATCGCCGCAGCCCTCAACTACCTGCTTGGCATCCCGATCCTGGGATGGGGCACCGAAGTCGGCTTTGTCTACAAAGCCGTGCTGTTCCTGCTCGCGCTGCTGATCTTCACCGCCTACATCCTCCTCGCCGACCGCAAGATCTGGGCGGCCGTCCAGGTGCGCCGCGGCCCGAACGTTGTGGGTCCCTTCGGCCTGCTGCAGTCGTTCGCCGACCTCCTGAAATTCGTCTTCAAGGAGCCGGTGATCCCGGCGAGTTCCGACAAGGTCGTCTTCTTCATCGCGCCACTGGTGACGTCGGTGCTCGCGCTCTCGGCCTGGGTCGTGATCCCGATCAACCCGGGCTGGGCTCTCGCCAACATCAATGTGGGCATCCTCTACATCTTTGCCATCAGCTCGCTGGGCGTCTACGGCATCATCATGGCCGGATGGGCGTCCAACTCGAAATACGCCTTTCTCGGCGCGCTGCGCTCTGCCGCGCAGATGGTGAGCTATGAAGTCTCGATCGGCTTCGTCATCATCACCGTGCTGCTCTGTGTGGGCTCCCTGAACCTCACCGACATCGTCAATGCGCAGTACGAAATGGGCCTTGCCCATGTGCTGGGCGTGCCGTGGCTGACCTTCCTCAACTGGTTCTGGCTGCCGCTCTTTCCGATGTTCGTCATCTTCTTCATCTCGGCCCTCGCCGAGACGAACCGGCCGCCCTTCGACCTCCCCGAAGCCGAGTCCGAGCTGGTGGCCGGCTTCATGGTCGAATACTCGTCGACGCCCTATTTGCTGTTCATGCTGGGCGAGTACATCTCGATCCAGCTCATGTGCGCGATGACTGTCATCCTGTTCATGGGCGGTTGGGCCGCACCGGTCGACCTGCCACCGTTCACCTGGATCCCAGGCGTCATCTGGTTCATCCTCAAGCTCTGCCTGGTGTTCTTCATGTTCGCCATGGTGAAGGCATTCGTGCCGCGCTACCGCTATGACCAGCTCATGCGGATCGGCTGGAAGACCTTCCTTCCTATCTCGCTGATCATGGTGGTCGTCGTTGCGGGCATCCTCCAGTACACGGGCTGGGGTTGGCACGGGGGGACCATGTGATGCGGATCGGTCACGTTCTCAACGGTCTCCTGCTGCGCGAGTTCGTCGGCGCCTTCTGGCTGTCGATGCGCTATTTCTTCGCGCCCAAGAAGACCATCAACTATCCGTTCGAGAAGATGCCGTATTCGCCGCGCTTCCGCGGTGAGCACGCGCTGCGTCGCTACCCGAACGGCGAAGAACGCTGCATCGCCTGCAAGCTGTGCGAAGCGATCTGCCCCGCGCAGGCCATTACCATCGAAGCGGGCCCGCGCCAGAACGACGGCACGCGCCGCACCGTGCGGTACGACATCGATATGGTGAAATGCATCTATTGCGGCATGTGCCAGGAGGCCTGCCCGGTCGATGCGATCGTCGAGGGACCGAACTTCGAGTTCGCGACCGAGACGCGTGAAGAGCTCTATTTCAGCAAGGAACGTCTCCTTGCCAATGGTGACCGGTGGGAGCGCGAAATCGCTCGCTCCATGGCGCAAGATGCCCCTTACAGGTGAGATGACATGACCCTTGCTCTGTTCTTCTTCTACCTGTTCTCGATCGTCGTTGTGGCGTCGGCCTTCATGGTCATTGCCTCGCGCAATCCCGTGCACTCGGTGCTCTTCCTGATCCTGACCTTCGTGAATGCTGCGGGGCTGTTCATGCTGGCCGGCGCCGAGTTCCTCGCGCTGATTTTGATCGTGGTCTATGTCGGCGCGGTCGCGGTGCTGTTCCTGTTCGTGACGATGATGCTCGACGTCGATTTCGCGTCGCTCAGGACGGGCATGCTGCAATACGCGCCGATCGGCGTGGTCATCGGCGGGATACTGTTCCTCGAGCTGCTGCTCGTGGGCGGCAGCTACCTGATGGCGCCAACGATCAGCGGTGCGCCGGTAGTGCCCATCGACCAGACCATCGACAACACCCGTGCTCTCGGCCAGGTGATCTACACGCGCTACGTGTTCCTGTTCCAGGGCGCCGGTGCGGTGCTGCTCGTCGCCATGGTGGGCGCCATCGTGCTGACGCTCCAGCACAAGCCCAACGTCAAGCGGCAGGATGCGCTCAAGCAGTCGACGCGCACCCGCACCGAGGCGACCGAACTGGTCAAAGTCAAAACGGGGCAGGGGCTCTAGCATGCTTGAAGCAGCCGGCATTGGCCTCGGCCACTATCTCACTGTCGGGGCGATCCTGTTCACGCTGGGCGTGTTCGGCATTTTCCTCAACCGCAAGAACATCATCATCATCCTGATGTCGGTCGAGCTCATCCTGCTCGCGGTCAACGTCAACTTCGTGGCGTTCTCGGCGCAGTTGGGCGATCTCGCCGGGCAGGTCTTCGCGCTGCTGATCCTCACGGTCGCGGCCGCCGAAGCGGCGATCGGCCTTGCCATCCTCGTCATCTTCTACCGCAACCGCGGCTCCATCGCGGTTGAGGACGTCAACTCGCTGAAGGGCTGAGCCACGTGATCCAGGCGATCGTCTTTTTTCCGCTGATCGGCGCGCTCATCGCTGGGCTGCTCGGACGCGTCATCGGCCACCGTACCGCCGAGTTCGTGACGACCGGCCTGCTGATCGTTGCCGCCGTGCTGAGCTGGGTCGTCTTCGTCGGCTACTGGTTCGCGCCCGAGGCGACCGAGGGGGCAGGGCATGCGGAGGCGACCAAGGTGGTCGTGCTCGAGTGGATCCACTCCGGCCCGCTGGCGCTCGACTGGGTGCTGCGCGTCGACACGCTGACCGCCGTCATGCTGGTCGTCGTTACCACCGTGTCGAGCCTCGTCCACGTCTATTCGATCGGCTACATGGCCGATGATCCACACCGGGCGCGCTTTTTCGCCTATCTGTCGCTGTTCACGTTCGCCATGCTCATGCTGGTGACGGCGGACAACTTCCTCCAGATGTTCTTTGGCTGGGAAGGCGTCGGTCTCGCCTCCTATCTGCTGATCGGCTTCTGGTACAAGAAGCCCTCGGCAAATGCCGCCGCCATCAAGGCGTTCGTCGTCAACCGTGTCGGCGATTTCGGCTTCGCGCTCGGCATCTTCGCCGCGCTTATGATCCTGGGTTCGATCGACTTCGACACGGCGTTCCACAATGTCGAGGGCGTCGCGGGCCAGACCATGCGGTTCCTGAGCTGGGACCTCGACGCGATGACCGTTGTCTGCCTGCTACTGTTCATGGGCGCCATGGGCAAGTCGGCGCAGTTCCTGCTCCACACCTGGTTGCCGGACGCGATGGAAGGCCCAACCCCCGTCTCCGCCCTCATCCACGCCGCCACCATGGTCACCGCCGGCGTCTTCATGGTCGCGCGCCTGTCGCCGATGTTTGAGGCAGCGCCCATCGCCATGAACGTCGTCTTCGTCGTCGGCGCCATCACCGCTTTCTTCGCGGCGACCGTGGGTCTCGTCCAGAACGACATCAAGCGCGTCATCGCGTATTCGACCTGTTCGCAGCTCGGCTACATGTTCGTGGCGCTAGGCGCCGGGATGTTCTCGGCCGGCATCTTCCATTTGTTCACCCACGCCTTCTTCAAGGCGCTGCTGTTCCTGGGCGCCGGTTCGGTCATCCATGCGATGCACCATGAGCAGGACATGCGGAACATGGGCGGGCTCGCCAAGAAGATCCCGATTACGTACTGGATGATGCTCATCGGCACGCTGGCGCTCACCGGTGTCGGCATTCCGGGATTGCCGATCGGCTTTGCCGGCTTCTTCTCCAAGGATGCGATCATCGAGACGGCCTACGCGGTCGGCGGTAACCTCGGTACGTTCGGCTTCTGGACGCTGGTGATCGCCGCCATGTTCACGAGCTTCTACTCGTGGCGCCTGATCCACCTGACCTTCCACGGTACGCCGCGTCCGGCCACCCATGGCCACGACGATCACGCCCACGACGCGCATGGTCACGAACACGGCTCGGCCTATGACAACGCGCATGAAAGCCCCAATGTTATGCTCGTGCCGCTCTACATCCTCGCGGCCGGCGCCATCCTCGCCGGTTTCGTGTGGCATGAGGAGTTCATCGGTCACGCCGAGCACATCGCGCATTTCTTCGCCGGCTCGCTCGTCGTCGACGAGCATCTGGTGGAAGCGGTGCACTCGGTGCCGTTCTGGGTTCGTGCGTCCTCGACCGTCGCCATGATCCTCGGCTTCGCCGCCGCCTGGTACATGTACATGGTCGACAAGACGGCGCCGGCGCGCCTCGCTGCGGCGAATTCCGGGCTCTACAAGTTCCTGCTCAACAAGTGGTACTTCGACGAGCTCTACAACTTCATCTTCGTGCGCCCCGCGTTCTGGCTCGGCCGCGCGCTGTGGAAGGGTTTCGATGACTGGCTCGTCGACCAGACCATCGTTGAAGGCCTCGGCAATCGCGTGAAGGACGTCACCGCACGCGTCGTCCGCCTGCAGTCGGGCTACCTCTATCACTACGCCTTTGTCATGCTGATCGGCATCGCCGCGCTGCTCACCTGGGCCATCACCGCCGGGGGGCTGCTCGGATGACCTTCCTCACCGACAACATCCTGACGGTTGTCACCTTCCTGCCGCTCGTCGGCGCGCTGCTGCTCACCTTCGTGGGTGGCGGCGAGGACGAGAACTCCAAGACCCTGGCCCGCTGGATCGCGCTTGCGACCTCGCTCATCACCTTCGGGCTCTCGCTGTGGATGTGGTCGCGCTTCGATCCCGCCAATGCCGGCTTCCAGTTCGTCGAGAATTACGACTGGATCGGTACCTCCATCGGTTACCGCATGGGCGTCGACGGCGTCTCGATCCTGTTCGTCGTGCTCACGGCGTTGCTGATCCCGGCCTGCATCCTCTCGAGCTGGAGCTCGATCAGCACTCGCGTCCGCGAATACATGCTGGTGTTCCTCATCCTCGAGACGCTCTGCATCGGCGTGTTCACCGCGCTCGACCTTGCGATGTTCTACGTCTTCTTCGAAGGCAGCCTGATCCCGATGTTCCTCATCATCGGCATCTGGGGCGGCAAGCGACGCATCCAGGCGGCCTACAAGTTCTTCTTCTACACCTTCACCGGCTCGGTACTGATGCTGCTCGCCATCATGTACATGTACTGGCAGGCTGGCACGCTCGATATCCGCAAGCTCCTTGCCTTCCAGTTCGATCCGGCCGCGCAGACCTGGCTGTGGCTTGCCTTCTTCGCCTCGTTCGCGGTGAAGATGCCGATGTGGCCGTTCCACCGCTGGCTGCCCGAGGCGCACGTCGAGGCGCCCACCGCCGGTTCGGTGATCCTTGCCGCGATCCTCTTGAAGCTGGGCGGCTACGGCTTCATCCGCTTCTCGCTCGCAATGTTCCCGGTCGCCTCCGAGATGTTCGCGCCGTTCGTGTTCACGCTTTCGATCGCGGCGATCATCATCACCTCGCTCATCGCGCTGGTGCAGACCGACATCAAGAAGCTAATCGCCTATTCGTCCGTCGCCCATATGGGCTTTGTCACCATGGGGATCTTTTCGGGCAACGTCATGGGTATCCATGGCGCGGTGTTCCAGATGATCTCGCACGGCATCGTGTCGGGCGCCCTGTTTCTGTGCGTGGGCGTCATCTACGACCGCCTCCACACCCGCGAGATCGAGGCCTTTGGCGGCCTCGTCGAACGCATGCCGCGCTACGCCTTCGCCTTCATGGTGTTCACCATGGCCAATGTCGGGTTGCCGGGAACGTCGGGCTTTGTGGGCGAATTCCTCACCATGATCGGCACGTTCCAGGTCAACACCTGGGTGGCGTTCTTTGCCGCCTTCGGCGTCATCCTCTCGGCGGCCTATGCGCTCTGGCTCTACCGTCGGGTGATCTTCGGTGGGCTCACCAAGGAATCGCTGATGGGCATGCTCGACCTCGACCGCCGCGAGATCGCGGTGCTCGCGCCGCTCATCGTGCTGACCATCCTCTTCGGCTTCTGGCCCGCCCCCATCCTCGACGCGACGGCCGCGTCGGTGAACCTCGTGGCGGAAAACTTCGGCAAGGCGATCGGGGCGACTGGCCCGCTGGTCGCCGCGGCGCACTAGGAGAGACTTGATGAATTCCGACCTCTCCAGTTTCGCCTCGCTCGCGCCGGCCTATCCCGAGCTGCTGCTCGCGGTGGGTGTCGTCGTGTTGCTCCTGGGCGGCGTGATCTTCTCCAAGGACCGCTCGACCGGCATCGCCTTCCTCGCCATCCTGCTGCTGATCGCCGTCGCCGGTGTCGCGATCTGGCCGCCGGCCGAGGGCATCCTGTTCAATGGCGGGTTCATCGTCGACGGTTTCGCCCGCTACATGAAGTTCCTCGTGCTGGGCGGCTCGGCCTTCGCGCTCGTCCTTTCGACCTCCACAGCCAAGCCGATGGGGCTCGACAAGTTCGAGTATTCGATCCTCGTCCTGCTTGCGACGCTTGGCATGATGGTCATGGTCTCGGCCAATGACCTCATGAGCCTCTATGTCGGGCTCGAGCTACAGTCGTTGGCGCTCTATGTTGTTGCGGCGATGAAGCGCGAGGACAGCAAGGCGACCGAAGCCGGCCTCAAATACTTCGTCCTCGGCGCGCTGAGCTCGGGTATGCTGCTCTACGGCGCGTCGCTGATCTACGGCTTCACCGGCATGACGCAGCTCGACCAGATCGTCACTGCCGTCGCCGGCGCGCAGCGCTCCATCGGCCTCATCTTCGGCATGGTCTTCCTCATTGCCGGCATTGCCTTCAAGATCTCGGCCGTGCCCTTCCACATGTGGACGCCCGACGTCTACGAGGGGGCGCCGACGCCGGTCACCGCGTTCTTCGCCGCCGCTCCGAAGGTCGCTGCCATGGCGCTCATCATCCGTGTCGTCACCGTCCCGTTCGGCGGCGTCACGCATGACTGGCAGCAGATCGTGATCTTCCTGTCGATTGCCTCGATGGTGCTCGCCGCCTTTGCCGCCATCGGCCAGAACAACCTCAAGCGGCTCCTCGCGTACTCGTCGATCGGCCATGTCGGCTTCGCCCTTGTCGGCCTCAGCGCTGGCACGTCGGTGGGCGTCGAAGGCGTTGCAGTCTACATGGCGATCTATGTCGCCATGACCATCTGCATGTTTGCCGCGCTTCTCTCGCTGCGCACCTCGAACGGCTACGTCGAGACCATCCCGCAGCTTGCGGGCCTTGCGCAGAAGCGGCCGTTCATCGCTGCGATCATCGCCATCGTGATGTTCTCGTTCATCGGCCTGCCGCCGCTCGCCGGGTTTTTCGCCAAGTGGCAGGTGTTCCTCGCGGCCATCGATGCGCATCTGTTCGCGCTCGCCATCATCGGCGTACTGGCAAGCGCGGTGAGCGCCTTCTACTACCTGCGCATCGTCAAGGTCATGTATTTCGACGAACCGCAGAGCGAGTTCGCCGCTGCGCCCGCCGAGCTCACTGCCGTCATGGCGGTCGCCGGCTTCCTCATCGTCACCTACTTCGTCACCGTCGCGTCGCCGCTCTACAATGCGGCTCACGCGGCGGCGGGAAGCCTGTTCTAGTGGCCAACTTCTGGCTCGGCCCGATCGCCAGTGGCCGCGGCTACAGGCTTCACGGTTTTGACGAGATCGGCTCGACCAGCACCGAAGCATCCAGCGCAGCCGCGTCTGGCGATGTCGGGGAGGTCTGGTACGCTGCGCTCAGGCAGACGGCGGGCAGAGGGCGGCGCGGTCGCGCCTGGGAAACGCCCTCGGGCAATCTTGCCGCCAGCCTCATGATCGTTCCCGATTGCGATCCCGCCATCGCCGCGACGCTGGGCTTCGTTGCCGGCGTGGCGCTCAACCGGGCGCTCGCGGCCACGCTCCCGGCCGGCCTCGTCAAGCACGGTATCGATGGCGCCAATCGTGTCGCCCTCAAATGGCCGAATGACGTCCTGGCCGACGGCGCCAAGCTCGCCGGCATCCTGCTCGAAGCGCAGAAGCTGCCCGACGGCCGCCATGCGGTGGTCATCGGCTTCGGCGTCAACATTGTATCTGCACCCTCCGGGTTGCCTTATCCCGCCACCTCGCTCAACGACCTGGGGGCCGGTGTCTCCGCCGAAACTATCTTCGCCGCGCTCGCCGAGGAGTGGGTGGTCGCCTATGAGCTGTGGGACCACGGGCAGAATGTCGGCGACATCCTGCGCCTGTGGCGTGCTTCGGCCGCCGGCATTGGCGCGGAGGTTGCCGTCGCCCGCGATGGCGATGTCATTCGCGGCATTTTCGAGAGTATCGACGACGCGGGCCGACTGATCGTGCGCGGCAACGACAATTCACGCATCGCCATCACGGCGGGCGATGTCCATTTCGGCGTTACAGCCACAGCGAGGGCCTGATGCCACAGCCACACCCCGACGAACTGGTCTTTGTTCCGCTCGGCGGGGTCGGCGAGATCGGCATGAACATGGCCGCCTATGGCTTCGGCCCGGTCAATGCGCGCAAGTGGATCGTCGTGGACTGCGGCGTGACGTTCGCCGGTCCATCGCAGCCGGGGATCGAGCTCATCATGGCCGATCCGACCTTTCTCGAAGACAACGCCGACGACGTCCTGGCGCTGATCCTCACGCATAGCCACGAGGATCACTACGGCGCCGTGCTCGACCTGTGGCCGGCTTTCGATCGGCCAGTCTATGCCACCGACTTCACCGCCGCGATGCTGTCGGCCAAGCGCGCGGCCGACGATATCGTCGACAATGTTGCGCTGCGTCGGATGGTTGTCGGCCAGCCCTTCACCGTCGGCCCGTTCACCATCGAGGCGGTTAACGTCGCGCACTCCATTCCCGAAAGTTGCGCGCTCGCCATTACGACGAAAGCGGGCAGGGTGATCCACACCGGCGACTGGAAGCTCGATCCGAGCCCGATCGGTGCGGCCCCAACCGACGAGAAGCGTTTCCGCCAACTCGGTGCCGAGGGCATTCCGCTGGCGCTGGTCTGCGACAGCACCAACGCCCTCAAGGATGGCACCAGTCCCAGCGAGGACGAGGTTGCGGCAACGCTAGCCGCACTCATCGCCGACGCGCCGCATCGCGTGGCGCTCACGACGTTCGCCTCCAATGTCGGCCGCGTCATCTCCATTGCCCGTGCCGCTGAGAAGGCGGGCCGCCAGGTGGTCATGTCGGGCAGGGCGCTGCACCGCATTTCGACCATCGCGCGCGAACTGGGCATGCTTGAGGGCGTTGCACCGTTCCTCGACCAGGACGCGTTCAAGACACTACCGCGCAACAAGATCGTTGTGCTGTGCACCGGCTCGCAGGGCGAGCCGCGCGCCGCGATTGCCCGCATTGCCCGAGGCGAGCATCCGGCCATCGACCTCAATGCCGGCGACCGGGTGATCTTCTCGTCCTGGGCGATCCCGGGCAACGAACGCGAGGTCATCGACATCCAGAACCTGCTGATTGATCGGGGCATCGAGGTCATCACGCAGCAGGACGGTCTGGTTCACACCACCGGCCACCCGCGTCGCGAGGAGCTCAAGCGTCTTTACGACTGGTTGAAGCCGCAGACGCTCGTGCCGGTGCATGGCGAGGCGGCACATCTTGAGGCCCACGCGGCGCTCGGCCGGCAGCATGGCATCGCCAATGTCGTCCACGCGCGCAATGGCGACATGGTCCGTCTTTTCCCCGACGTACTGCACTTCCCAGGCGAGGTGCGGACGGGCGAGCTTTATCTCGATGGCAATATCCTCTGCACGCCCGAGGAATCGGGCGTCAAGGAACGCCGGCGCCTGAGCTTTGGCGGGCACATCGTCGTCAGCGTCTGTGTCGACAGCCGCGGCGCGGTCGTGTCGGGCCCGGACATGAGCATCGAGGGGTTGCCCGAAGTCGAGGACGACGAGGAATCGTTGACCCATCTAGTGCGCAACGTCGTCAACGGGACGCTCAAATCGATCCCGCCCAAGCGCCGCTCCGATCCCGATGTCGTCGAGGCGGCGCTGCAGCGTTCGGTTCGCGGCGAGGTGAATGCGTGGTGGGGCAAAAAGCCTAATGTGACGGTGTTCGTCCACCGCATATAGGAACGGCCCATGTTAGCTCCGGCCACCTTCATCGCCATCTACGCCATCGTCTGGTGGATCTGCCTGTTCATCGTGCTGCCGTTCGGCGTCCGCAACCAGGTCGACACCGGCGACATCGTGCCTGGCACCGAGCCGGGCGCACCCGTTGCGCCCCGCTGGTGGCAGCGCGTGCTCTACACCACTCTGCTCTCGATCCCGATGACGGCCCTGCTGATCTGGGCGCTCTCGAATCCGTGGCTACAGGAATATTGGAGCTAGGTTCGTCCGGGCTCAGGCCTTCTTGGCCCGGCCGTGCTCCCAGGCCATCTCCAGTGCCGTCTTGAGCTCGGCCTTGCCGATGGCTTTCAGATCGACCGTCGTCCAGCCCGAAGTGCCCCATTTATTGGGGATCGGTGTGAATACCTCGGGCGCCAGCATCGTCTTGAACTCCTGCTCCTCGGGGGTGAGGTTGAGGTTCACCGACTTTCCGTCGGCGGCGAGCGTGGCGTAGATGCGGCGCACCTTGAAGGCCGTCCGCTCGAAATGCGGATGTTCGGTCGTTCCCTCGAGGCTCATGGCCAGCTTTCGGACGTCGGCGGCGGTCGCCATTACTCTCCTCCGAAAGAAAAGGCAGGGCGCGAGCCCTGCCGAATTAGTTTGATCGACAATACGCTGGTCTTAGGCACGCAGTTACGCGGCGGCCAACGCTCCTCCCTTGACGTTGTCGACGTCCGGCAGCTTGGTCGCTGCCTGTAATTTATTGCGGGGGACCGTAACAACTCGCATTAGGGCTGTCACCTAGATTCTGCGACCTTTTTGCGGCGCCACCGAGGCTGGACAGGGCTTGACTGATGCGCTTTGAGTACACCCGCCGAAGGCCCAGATTCGTGCGGCTTTCCGAGGAGTTTCCATGCGTCTCAGCCGCTACTTCCTGCCCGTTCTGAAGGAGTCTCCCAAGGAGGCCGAGATCGTCTCGCACAAGCTGATGCTGCGTGCGGGCATGATCAAGCAGCAGGCCGCGGGGTCCTACTCCTGGCTGCCGCTGGGCTACCGGGTGCTCGAGAAGGTCAAGAAGATCATCGAGCAGGAGCAGGATCGCTCTGGCGCCGTCGAGTTGCTGATGCCGACGCTGCAATCGGCGGACCTCTGGCGCGAGTCCGGGCGCTACGACGCCTACGGCGAAGAAATGCTGCGCGTCAAAGACCGGCACAAGCGCGATATGCTCTACGGTCCGACCAATGAGGAGATGATCACCGACATCTTCCGGACCTATGTGAAGTCCTACAGGGATTTGCCGCTCAACCTCTACCACATCCAGTGGAAGTTCCGCGACGAGGTCCGGCCGCGCTTTGGGACCATGCGCAGCCGCGAGTTCCTGATGAAGGACGCCTATTCCTTCGATCTCGACAAGGACGGCGCGACGCAGGCCTTCTACCGCATGTTCGTGGCCTACCTCCGTACCTTCCACCGCATGGGGCTGGTGGGTATTCCGATGCGCGCCGACAGCGGCCCGATCGGCGGCGATATGAGCTACGAGTTCCACGTGCTCGCCGATACCGGCGAGAGCGCGGTGTTTCTGCATGCCGACCTCGTCAACAAGCCCATTCCGCCCATCGACACCGACTTCCGCAGCGATCTGTCGGCGATCTTCAAGGACTGGACATCGCTCTATGCGGCGACCGACGAGATGCTGGACGAGGCCAAGTTCAAGACCGACGTACCCGAGGACAAGCGGCTTAGCGCGCGGGGCATCGAGGTCGGCCATATTTTCTACTTCGGGACCAAGTATTCCGATCCCATGAAGGCGACCGTGACCGGCCCGGACGGCAAGGAAATCACCGTGCATGGGGGCAGCTACGGCATCGGTCCCTCGCGACTCGTGCCGGCCGTGATCGAAGCCAGTCATGACGATGCCGGCATTGTCTGGCCCGTCCCCGTCGCGCCGTTCGAGGTGACGCTGATCAACCTCAAGGCCGGCGACGCCGATACGGACGCCGCCTGCGAGAAGCTGTACGCGGAACTCGGCAATGCCGGCCTCGACGCGCTGTACGACGATCGCGACGCGCCGGCGGGGCAGAAGTTCGCGACCGCGGACCTGATCGGCATCCCGTACCAAATCATCCTCGGGCCGCGCGGGCTCAAGGAGGGGCAGGCCGAGATCAAGCACCGCAAGACGGGCGAGCGCGAGACGCTGCCGCTCGCCGATGCGGTCGAGCGGGTGCGCTCGCTGGTCGAGCCGCAGAGGCGGGACAAGGTTTGAGCGACACCACGGCCGCTTCCGCCGACACGGCCGGCCCGTTCTCGCGCTTCGAGTGGATGCTGGCGGGACGGTACCTGCGCGCCCGCCGGCGCGAGACCTTCATCTCGGTCATCTCCTGGCTGACGCTGATCGGCGTCGCTATCGGCGTTGCCACGCTGATCGTGGTGATGAGTGTGATGAATGGCTTCCGCGCCGAGTTGCTGACCAAGATCCTGGGGCTCAACGGACACTTCACCGCCTATCCGATCGACGCCAAGTTCACCGACTACGACCAGACGGCGATCAAGCTCGAGACGGTCGACGGCGTGCTGTTCGCCATCCCTTACGTTGAAGGACAGGCGCTTGCTTCCGGCCAGCAGGATTCGACCGGCGTGTCGGTGCGCGGCATCGAGGCGGCCTCGATCGACAAGCTGACGCTGCTCAAGAACGGCAACATCCTCGGTGGCTGGGACCAGTGGGACCAGTCGATGGGCGTCGCCATCGGACAGCGTCTCGCCGAAAAGCTCGGACTGACGATCGGCGATCCCATCACCATCATCAACCCCAACGGCGCCAACACGCCCTTTGGCAAGACCGCGCAGATCCGCTCCTTCCCGGTGAACGTGATCTTCAATCTGGGGATGGTCGAGTTCGACAGCTTCTTCGTCTACATGCCGATGCAGGCGGCGCAGAGCTACTTCAAGATGTATGAAGACGTGCTGCGCCCCGGCTTCACGGAGCCGGCGCCCGACGCCACGGACGAGGAGATCGACGCCGCCTATGAGCGCCAGTACCAGGCGACGGCGGTCGAGGTGTTCATCGACGACCCCGACAACGTCAACGTCGTCCGCAACCGCATCCAGACCGACGTCGACCGGTCGCTGATCCTCTATGACTGGCAGCAGCGCAACGAGACGTTCTTCTCGGCGCTGCAGGTCGAGCGCGTGGTGATGTTCACGATCCTGTCGATGATCATTCTGGTCGCTGCGTTCAACATCATTTCGAGCCTCGTCATGCTGGTGAAGGACAAGGCCAGCGACATCGCGATCCTGCGCACGATGGGCGCGACGCGCGGCTCGATCATGCGGATATTCTCCATGACGGGATTTGCGATCGGGCTTGCGGGCACGGCGATCGGGCTGATCCTGGGCGTTGTCGTCGCGTCGAATGCCGAGCCGCTGCGCGCCTTCATTTCCAGCCTCACCAACATCCCAATCTTCCCGCCGGAAGTGTTCCTCCTGTCGAGCCTGCCGTCCAAGATCGATGCCAGCGAGGTGACGGTGGTCGCCCTGCTGGCGCTCGGGCTGAGCTTCCTCGCAACGCTCTATCCGGCCTGGCGCGCGGCGCAGTACGACCCGGTCGAGGCGCTGCGGTATGAGTAAGCCACATCTGAGGCTGAGCGGCGTCCACCGGCATTTCGGCGAGGGCGAGACGCTGGTGCGCGTGCTGGAAGCGGCCGACCTCACGGTGGCGAGCGGCGAACTGGTGGCGATCGTCGCGCCGTCCGGGGCCGGCAAGTCGACGCTGCTCCACATGTGCGGACTGCTCGAGCGGCCGCAGGGCGGCGAGATCGAGATCACCGGCACGCCCACGACAAAGCTCTCCGAGCGCGGGCGCACGCTGCTCAGGCGGTCGACCATCGGGTATGTGTACCAGTTCCACCATCTGCTTCCCGAGTTCTCGGCCGTCGAGAACGTTTCCGTACCGCAACTGATCGCCGGCAAGGCGCCGGCGGCGGCGAACAAGCGGAGCATGGAGCTGCTCGAGCTGCTCGGGGTCGCGCACCGCGCCTCGCACCGCCCGGCGGAGCTGTCGGGGGGCGAGCAGCAGCGCGTGGCGATTGCGCGGGCGGCGGCAAACCATCCCAAGGTCATCCTCGCTGACGAGCCGACGGGCAACCTCGATCCGGCGACGAGCGACCTCGTCTTCGGAGCGCTGCAATCGCTGATCCGCGACGAGGGCGCGGCGGGGCTGATCGCCACGCACAACCACGATCTCGCGCGCCGAGCGGACCGCATCGTGACCCTCAAGGATGGTCTCGTGCAGCCGCTTACGCTGTAGAGGAAAATGAAAGGCCCGGACCAGGAGGTGGAACTCCGGCCGGGCCTAAGCCAACCGGGCGGCGAAGCCCCGTCGGCGGCGGTGCGATAGCACGACTGATTGCGTGCGGCTACCACTTCCTCAGCCCTCGAGCGACCGTTCCATCTGGATGCAGTCGGCAGCGATACCGCTCAGTTCCTCGCTATCCCATTCGCGGCGGTGCCAGCCTGTCGCCTCGTAGAAGCCGACGGCTTCGGGCGCGGCGTTGACACGAAGCAGGGTGACACCGCGGCGGCGCGCTTCGCGATCGACGAGCCGGCTCATCTGGCGGCCATGGCCTTGCCGCTGCAGGTCGGGCGCGATGGCGACGAGGCGGACGATGGCGACACTGCCCTCGATGTCGAGACGGGTGATGCCGGCCGGCCGGCCGCCAACACGGAGCAGCAATGGCAGGGGTGGCGGTCGTCGGGATGGTTTTCATCATAGACGATGCCCTGCTTGCGGAAGGGCGCGAACAGCACGTCGCGGCGCAGGCGGTGCATTTCCCGCCAGTCGTCCGGCGTCGCGACCTGCCTCAGCTCGTAGATCGTCATTGCTGCTCCCGGAGAATGGCCGAGACCTGCGCGGTGGTCATGATGCCGTCGACATAGGTGAAGGTGCCGGCGTCGCGGACTTCGAGCGCGGCGTTGCGCAGGCCGGTGAGGGCCGCGCGCACGAAGGAGCCGCCGGCTGAAACGCGGCGGACGCCCGCTCCTTCGAGCTCGGCGAGCGTGAACGTGCCGCCCTTGAAGCCCTGGACGACATTGACTGGCTTGCCGACCTCGCGGCACACGGTGGCGATGGCGTCGAGGCCGGGCAGGCCGGGCGCAAAAAGCACGTCGGCGCCGGCCGCCTCGAAGGCCTGGAGGCGCCGGAGCGTGTCGTCGAAGTCGGCGCGGCCATGCAGGTAGTTCTCGGCACGAGCGACGAAGACGAAGTCGGTGCCCAGCTTGCGGGACGCCTCGGCGGCGGCGTGGACGCGCTCGACAGCGAGGGTGAAGTCGTAGATGGGGTTTTGCGGGTCGCCGGTGGCGTCCTCGATGGAGCCGCCGACAAGTCCGGCCGCGTGGGCCTGGCGAATGGCCTCGGCGGCGTCCTCGGGGGAGGGGCCGAAGCCGTTCTCGAGGTCACCGGCAACGGGCAGCGAGGTCGCGCCCGCGACGAGGCGCGCATTGGCGATGGTTTCATCGCGCGAGACGAGCCCTTCGCCATCGACGCGGCCGAGCTGGAACGCCGTTCCGGCACTGGTGGTGGTGAGCGCCTCAAAGCCGAGCGAGGCGAGGATCTTGGCGCTTGCCCCGTCCCAGGGATTGGGGATCACAAACAGCTTGCTGCGGTCGTGCAGGGCGCGGAAGGCGCGGGCTTTGTCGGCCTGGGTCATCGATTCCTCCATCGTTATCTGCGGCATAGCACAGGACGAGCGCGTGTGCCGGGCCGCCCTCGGGGCTCCCGGGTTTGGGGATGCTCCTCGCCCATCCGGGCAAGGGAGCGGCGAGGCGGGACCGTTGGTCCAGCCGGTTAGTCCGGCGAAGTAAGGGACCATTGGTCCCGCCTCGCGATCCGGGGCTTAGGTGATCCACTGCCGGTCCCGGCCAACTTGACCGCGACGCGCGACGCCTGTCGGGAGGAACAGCGGGTGACGACGCACCCCCTCCTCCAGTCCGGAGAGCCTGTCGTGGCTCGCCGGCGGCGCCGGACCCCGGGTGCAGGATAGACTCACCCGCGGGCACCGGCAGCGACCGCCTGATGTGGAACGACTCCCACACCACCCGGCCTCGCGCCGCAGATCACTCGTCATGATCCCGCTCTCTGCGGTGCGATGGGGAGATCATACCATCGCTGGAAGTCACGGGGATAAGTGGGAGAAATAAGTCCGGAGAGGCCAGGGTTCTCAGGGCGTTGCGGGGACAATTTTCGGTCACTTGCGGTCGGTTTCCGTCACCGATTGGCATCCCCGCGAAGGCTTGGGGGCCAGTTGTCCGCTTGTGCCAGCGCTCAGGAGGTCGGTGGGGGATGAGAGTTGGGTCCCCGCCTTCGCGGGGATGACATCACGGGTGGGGGGCTCCTGCGCGGTTGGTGGGGGCTTGGGGCTGAATCTGCCCCCTCGAACCAGGTCTGTCCTTGCCAGTCCCCGCCGCACTGGCACTTCCGGCGCAGAGCCGAGCCCCCACCCACCGGCTTCGCCGGTCCCCCCTCCCCGATGGGAGGGAGGGGCTCTGGGGCGCTATCGAGCCTCTGAACTTCGATGCGGAGCCACGGAGCCCATCCCTTCCCTCCGGGGAGGGGGGACCATGCGGAGCATGGTGGGTGGGGCTTGGGCTGGCGCTAACTGCCGATGTGTCGTGCCTGTGTGAAGGAGCGGGGAAGGCGGGGATGGGGGCGTTGGCGTTAACGCCTGATTCACGGTTACACGGTTGTTGCTGGACGAGAACAAATACCGAACATATAAGAACACAACGGCAACAACGGAGGTCGACATGCTGAGTTTCGTGAAAGACGCGATGGCGATGGTGGTGCTGATCGGGTTTACCGGCGGGGTGCTCACCTGGATGGATATGGCCAGCCGACTCGTGGTCTGAGCTGTGGATTGAAGACGCGTCAGGTGGCCCGGCAGGGGCCACCGGCGTAGGACGATCTAATGGCTGGCCCCGGTTTCATTCACCTGCATATCCACTCGCAGTACTCCCTCCTGGAGGGAGCGCTGAAACTGGGCACGCTGCTCGACCTGGCCAAGGCCGACAAGCAGCCGGCGCTGGGGATCGCCGACACCAACAATCTGTTCGGCGCGCTCGAATTCTCCGAGAAAGCCGCCGGCAAGGGCGTGCAGCCGCTGCTGGGGGCCGAGCTGGCGCTCGATTTCGAGGCGGCGTCGGAACGCATCTACGACCGCAATCACGACCGCGGGCAGTTCGGCAAATCGAGCGTCGTGCTGATCGCCGGCAATGAGGCGGGCTACGCCAATCTCAGCCGGCTGGTGAGCCGCGCTTATCTCGAAGGCGAAGCGGGCCGGGCGGCGGCGCAGCTGGCGTGGCTCGACCACGACAATGTGGCCGGCATCATGTGCCTGTCGGGCGGGCCGGAGGGCGCGATCGATCCCTATTTCGCGGCGGGGCTCGACGGGCAGGCGGAAAACCGGCTCGAGGCGCTGCGGCATCTGTTCGGCGACCGGCTCTATATCGAGCTGCAACGGCATGGCCGGCAGAACGAGATCGGCAGCGAGGCGCGGCTGATCGACTATGCCTATCGGCGCGGCGTGCCGCTGGTGGCGACGAACGAGCCCTATTTCGCCGGCAAGGGCGACTACGAGGCGCATGACGCGCTGCTGGCCATCGCGGCGGGCTCGGTGGTGGCGCAGACGGAGCGCCGGAAGCTCACTCCAGAACATCATTTCAAAACGCGCGCCGAGATGGGCGAGCTGTTCAAGGACCTGCCCGAAGCGCTCGACAATACGGTGGAGATCGCGCAGCGCGTGAGCTACCGGCCGCGCACGCGCGGACCGATCCTGCCGCGCTTTGCCGCCTCACCCGACCAGACGGCGGAAGAGGGCATGGCGGCGGAGGCGCAGCGGCTGCGGGTGGAAGCGCAGGAGGGGCTCAAGCGTCGCTTCGACAGTTACGGTATGGCCGAGGGGCACACGGTCGCCGAGTATGAAGAGCGGCTCGAGTTCGAGCTCGGCGTCATCATCAAGATGAAGTATCCGGGTTACTTCCTGATCGTGGCCGACTTCATCCAGTGGGCCAAGGCGCACGATATTCCGGTGGGGCCGGGGCGCGGCTCGGGCGCCGGCTCGCTGGTGGCCTATGCGCTCACCATCACCGACCTCGATCCGCTGCGCTACGACCTGCTGTTCGAGCGCTTCCTCAACCCCGACCGCGTGTCGATGCCCGACTTCGATATCGACTTCTGCCAGGATCGCCGCGGCGAGGTGATCCACTATGTGCAGGAGAAGTATGGCGACAGCCAGGTGGCGCAGATCATTACCTTCGGGACGCTGCAGGCCAAGGCCGTGGTGCGCGACGTGGGCCGCGTGCTGCAGATGCCCTATGGGCAAGTCGACCGTATTTCGAAGATGATCCCGGCCAATCCGGCCAATCCGGTGACGCTGGCGCAGGCGCTCGACCTCGAGCCGCAGCTCAAGGCGATGCGCGACACCGACGAGCAGGTGGCGACGCTGATCGAGATCGCCCAGAAGCTCGAGGGGCTTTACCGCCACGCCTCGACGCATGCGGCGGGCATCGTGATCGGCGAGCGGCCGCTCACCGAGCTGGTGCCGATGTACCGAGACCCGCGCTCGGATATGCCGGTGACGCAGTATTCGCTCAAATGGGTGGAGCCGGCGGGGCTGGTGAAGTTCGACTTCCTCGGCCTCACGACGCTGACGGTGCTGGACCAGGCGGTCAAGATGATCAACCGCAACGGCACCAAATTCGCGCTGACCGACATTCCCATCGACGATGCGCGCACCTTCGAAAAGCTCACCAAGGGCGACGTCGTCGGCGTGTTCCAGGTGGAAAGTCCCGGCATGCGGCGGGCGCTGGTCGACATGCGGCCGGACCGGTTCGAGGACCTTATCGCGCTCGTCGCGCTCTATCGCCCCGGTCCGATGGCGAACATTCCGACCTATTGCGCGCGCAAGCGCGGCGACGAGGAGGTGGAGTACCTGCATCCGCTGCTCAAGCCGATCCTCGAGCCGACCTATGGCGTGATCACCTATCAGGAGCAGGTGCAGCAGACGGCCAAGTCGCTGGCCGGCTACACGCTGGCGGAGGCCGACCTGCTGCGCCGCGCCATGGGCAAGAAGATCAAGGCCGAGATGGACGCGCAGCGCAGCCGCTTCCTCGACGGCGCCGAAAAGCACAGCGGCATCGGCAAGGCGCTCGCCAACACGATCTTCGATGCCTGCGCCAAGTTCGCCGAATACGGCTTCAACAAGTCGCACTCGGCGCCTTACGCCTACATCACGTACCAGACGGCGTATCTCAAGACGCACTTCTTCCAGGAGTTCATGGCCGCCTCCATGACCTATGTCATGGCCAATACCGACAAGCTCAACGAGTTCCGCGAAGACGCCAAGAAGCACGGCATCGCGGTGGTGCCGCCCTCGGTGAACACGTCGGACGCGGTGTTTTCGGCGCGGGACGGCCAGATCTTCTACGCCATCGGCGCCATCAAGGGCGTGGGGCAGGCGGTGGCCGAGCACATCGTCGAGGCGCGGGGCGGCAGGCCGTTCAAGGACCTCGCCGATTTCGCGGCGCGGGTGGACAACCGCATCATCAACAAGCGGACGCTCGAGACGCTGGTCAATGCCGGTGCGTTCGACTGCCTGGTGTCTAAGCGCGAGCAGGCGTTCCTCGCCATCGATGACGTGGTGGGACAGTCGCAGAGACTCAACGAAGACCGGGCGACGGGGCAGGGCGGCCTGTTCGACGACGGGACGCCCGAGGCGATCCGCCTGACGACGAACTACGAGCCCTGGGGACTGGTCGAAAGGCTGGACCGCGAACGCGCCGCGATCGGCTTTCACGTCTCGGCGCACCCGCTGGACGAGTATGCCGGCCTGTTCGGCGCGATGGGCGTGTGGACATATCAGCAGCTCGAGACCGAGGTTCGCGATCGCGGCGGCAGCGCCCGCAAGCTGGCGGGCACCGTCACCAGCCGGTCCGACCGGCGTACCAAGAAGGGCACGCCGATGATGGTGGTGAAACTGTCGGACCAGACCGGCAGCTACGAGGTCATCGGCTTTTCCGAGGAGGTGCAGGCCTATGGCGCGATGCTGCAGCCGGGCGCCAATGTGATCATCGGCGTCAATGCCGACGAGCGGGACGACGGGATCAGCATCAGGGTCCAGTCGGTTCAGCCGCTCGACGAGGCTGCCCAGAAGGTCGGGAAATTCCTCGAGATCGAAGCCGACGACATCAAGTGCCTCGAACCGATCCACAAGCAGCTTAAGCCGGGCGGCAATGGCCGGATCAAGTTCGTGGTGGCGCGCGAGCAGGGGCGCCGGCTCTACGAGATCGACATCGGCGCGGGCTGGCAGATCAACCCGGCGCTGGCGGGAGCGATCAAGTCGTTCGACGGCGTGGTGGATGTGCGGCTGAACTAGCCGCGGCGCGAGTGGTCACTCGCCGCTGAGATATCTGCGGTTCACCCAGCCCTCGTCGCCATCGACGCGGACCTTCTGCCAGCTGCCCACCGCGTAGGGCAGGAAGGCGATATCGCACTGATCGGGATCGAGCTCGGCGACGATGCGCGAGACGGTGGAGGGATAGGCGCGCAGGTTGAGGACGTCGTCGTCATCGACGCCGCTGACGCAGTATAGCGCCGGCGAGACCATCGAGATGAACTTGTCGTTGACCCAGCCGGCATCGTGGCCGTCCTCGACCGGATACCAATTGCCCTCGGGCGCGCCGGTCACGACGATGCCGCACTCGCCATAGCGCCAGCGGGCGACGATATCGCCGCGCGAGACGGGCTCGTCGCGGACATTGAGACGGTCCCAGGACGCGACATTGACCACACAATGCTCCTCGCCCTCGACGACGAAGGTGTCGACGGCAGCGGCCGGAAGGGCGTTCAGCAGCGCAGTGGCGGCAAGGCAGGCGAGGAGGGTAAGACGGGTGAGGCGGTGCATGGCGATCTCCGGTGTTGGGGCGGAAGATCGGCGGGGGCGGTTGAACCGGGGGTGAATGGCGGACGGTGACGCCCGCAACCCTTGCGCTGCCGGGCAAATCCTCCTATATGCGCCGCGCGTCCAGCATTTCCCGGGCGTAATTCACATGTGGAGCCGGCCCTTTCGAGGTCCATCCGGTGACGGCTTTTGCCGTTGACCGCTCCGCAGAGGCAAAACCGGTAAAGGAGCCTTTCATGGCATTGCCCGACTTTTCCATGCGTCAACTGCTCGAAGCAGGCGTTCATTTCGGCCACCAGTCGCACCGCTGGAACCCGAAGATGGAGCGTTACATTTTCGGCGTTCGCAACGACATCCACATCCTCGACCTCGGCCAGACCGTGCCGCTGCTGCAGCGCGCGCTCCAGCTCGTGTCGGATACGGTTGCCGATGGCGGCCGCGTGCTGTTCGTGGGCACCAAGCGCCAGGCGGCGCCGGTGGTGGCGCAGGCGGCCCGTGACTCGGCTCAGTACTTCGTCAATTCGCGCTGGCTGGGCGGCACGCTGACCAACTGGCAGACGGTTTCGCAGTCGATCGCTCGCCTCCGCGAACTGGAATCCAAGCTCGCCGACGGCGGCGAGGGTGCCGGCGGGCTGACCAAGAAGGAACGCCTGCTGCTCGACCGCGAGCGCGAGCGCCTCGACCGCGACCTGGGCGGCATCAAGGACATGGGGAACCTCCCCAACCTGCTGTTCGTGATCGACACGAACAAGGAAGCCAATGCCATCAAGGAAGCCCGTCGTCTCGGCATTCCGGTGATCGCGATCATCGACTCGAACTCGGATCCCGACACCGTCGACTACCCGGTGCCGGGCAATGACGACGCCGCCCGCGCGCTGGAACTTTACTGCGGCCTCATCTCGCGTGCGGCCATCGACGGTATCGGCCGCTCGTCGGCCGGCCGCGGTGCCGACCTTGGCGCCGCCGTCGAGGCTCCCGCCGAAGACGCGATCCAGGCCGCCGAATAAGCGGCCGTCACGGCATCTTCATTTTCAATCAATAGGCGCGGCCTGGATTCCAGGTCGCATGAAAGGTGATCGAAATGGCAGTCACTGCTCAGCAGGTCAAAGAACTCCGCGAGGCCACCGGCGTCGGGATGATGGACTGTAAGAAGGCTCTCGAGGAGACCGGCGGGGACATGGAAGCGGCCGTGGACTGGCTGCGCACCCGCGGGCTCGCCAAGGCCGCCAAGAAGGCCGGCCGCATCGCGGCAGAAGGTCTTGTGGGCGTCAATGTCGAAGGGACCCAGGCGGCGATCGTCGAGGTGAACTCCGAGACCGATTTCGTGGCGCGCAACGAGCAGTTCCAGGCGATCGTGGGCAATGTTGCCAAGCTTGCCGTCGAGGCCGGCGGCAGCACCGACAAGCTCGCCGAGATGCCGTTCCCCGGCACCGGCCGCTCGGTCGCGGCCGAGCTGACCGACGCCATCGCCAAGATCGGCGAGAACATGAATCTGCGCCGTTCGGCGGTGATCGACGTCAAGGACGGCGTGATCGGCTCGTATGTCCACAACACCGTCAAGCCCGGCATGGGCAAGCTCGGCGTGATCGTGGGCCTCGAGTCGACCGGTGACAAGAACGTGCTGCTCGCCTTGGGCAAGCAGATCGCCATGCACATCGCCAACACGAACCCGGCGTCGGTTTCGGAAGCCGATATCGACCCGGCGCTCGTTGCCAAGGAGCGCGAGATCTTCACCGAGCAGGCCAAGGAAACCGGCAAGCCGGCCGAAGTCATCGCCAAGATGGTGGAAGGCCGCGTGCGCAAGTTCTTCGAGGAATCGACGCTGCTCGCCCAGACTTTCGTCATCGACGGCGAGAGCAAGGTGAAGGACGTCGTCGCCAGGGCCGAGAAGGACGCCGGCGCGCCGATCAAGGTGACCAAGTTCGTGCGCTACTCGCTCGGCGAAGGCATCGAGAAGGCCGAGACCGACTTCGCCGCCGAAGTGGCCGCCACCTCCGGCGTGCCGCAGCAGCCGCAGGCGTAAAATCCTCAAAAAATGCACGGCCGGGCTGGTATCCAGCCCGGCCGAATGTCATCTAACCTGCCGTCGCTGCGCAGGATTCGTCGCGTAGCAGGTTCCCCCCTCCGCGAGGCGCTGATGGCCAAACTTCCCTACAAGCGCATCCTGCTCAAAGTCTCCGGCGAAGTGCTGGCAGGCGACCAGCAGTTCGGCATCGAGCCCAAGTTCCTAACCGCCATGGCCGAGCAGATCGTCGCGGCATCCAAGGCGGGCGCCGAGATCGCCATCGTGATCGGCGCGGGCAACATCTTCCGCGGCATGGCGGTCGCCGCCGAGGGAACGGACCGGGTCACCGCAGACTTGATGGGCATGCTCGGTACCGTCATCAATTCATTGGCCCTGTCCAATGCCATCACCCGGGGCGGGGTGAAGGCCAAGGTGTTCTCGGCCCTCACCATGCCGTCGGTCGCCGACAGTTTTACGGCGCGCGCGGCCAAGGCGGCGCTGGACGACGGCTTCGTGGTGGTGTGCGCCGGAGGCACGGGCAATCCGTTCTTCACCACCGACACCGCCGCGGCGCTCAAGGCGATCGAGCTCGATTGCGACGTGCTGCTCAAGGGGACCAAAGTCGACGGCGTGTACGACCAGGACCCCAAGAAGAATCCGAAGGCCAAGCGCTATGAAACCGTCAGCTATGACGAAGTCATTGCGCGCAACCTCAAAGTCATGGACACGGCGGCCTTCGCGCTTGCGCGCGACAACGGGCTGCCGATACTGGTCTATGCTCTCGACGACAAGGAAGGCCTGATGGGCGTATTGGGCGGCAAGACGCGCTCGACGTTCGTGGGCATCGACAAGAAGTAGGAGTTACGACAATGGCCGCGCCGCCGACATTCGATCTCAACGAGATGAAGACCCGCATGCAGAAATCGATCGCCTCGCTGCGCGACGAACTGCAGGGGCTGCGGACGGGCCGCGCCAGCGCGAGCCTGCTCGAACCGGTGATGGTGGAGGCCTATGGCACGCGCATGCCGCTCAACCAGGTGGCGACCGTGACGGTGCCCGAGGCGCGGCTGCTCAACGTTTCGGTGTGGGACCGCTCGATGGCGCCCGCCGTCGACAAGGCGATCCGCAACTCCGGGCTGGGGCTCAACCCCTCGACCGAAGGCGCGACGATCCGCGTGCCGCTGCCGGAACTCAACGAGGAGCGCCGCCGCGAACTGACCAAAGTCGCGCATAATTATGCCGAGCAGGCCAAAGTGGCGATCCGGCATATCCGCCGCGACGGCATGGACCTGCTCAAGACGCTCGAGAAGGGCGGCCATATCGGCCAGGACGACAGCCGCGGCAAGTCGGACCTCGTGCAGAAGGCCACCGACGACGCGATCAGCGAGGTCGATCAGGTGCTTGCCGCTAAGGAACAGGAAATCATGCAGGTCTAGACTGCATGGAATTGCCCAGGGCCCGGAGGGCCGCCGATGTCCACTGAACCTGCCATCCAGTCGCGTGCCGCTTCGCGGCCGGACCTGAGGATTCCGGCACATGTCGGGGTCATCATGGATGGCAATGGCCGCTGGGCGAAGGCGCGCGGCAAACCGCGGACCGAGGGGCATGTCGCGGGCGTCAAGGCGCTGCGCGGGATGGTCGAGCACTGCATCAATTACGGCGTCGATTATCTGACGGTGTTCAGCTTCTCGTCCGAGAACTGGACCCGGCCCAAGGACGAAATCAGCTTCATTTTCGGGCTGTTGCGCCGTTTTGTCGCCTCTGATCTCGAGAAGCTGCACCGCAACAATGTGCGGGTGCGGATCATCGGGTCGCGGGACGGACTGGATGACAGCCTGCGCCGGCTGATCGCCGAGGTCGAAGCGACGACGGCGCTGAATACGGGGCTGCAGCTCCAGGTGGCGTTCAACTATGGCGGCAAGGCCGAGATCGCCGACGCGGTCCGGCGCATTGCCGGGCTGGTCGCAGCCGGCCGGCTGAAGGCCGAGGACATCACCGAAGACACCATCGGCCGGGCGCTCTACACGGCAGGCATGCCGGATCCGGACATCATCATCCGGACCAGCGGCGAGCAGCGCATCTCCAATTTCATGCTCTGGCAGAGCGCCTATTCCGAGCTGGTCTTCGTCGAGGAGAACTGGCCGGACTTCAACGAGGCCGCCTTCCTGCGGGTCCTTGAAGAGTATTCGGGCCGCGATCGCCGCTATGGCGGGGTAGAGGCGCAGATAAGGTGACAGCACCCGGTCCGTCAGGCGACGTCCCGCCACGTTCCGTCTCCTGGGCAGACCTGGGGCCCCGCGTCGTTTCCGCCGTTGTCCTCGTCGCCATCATCGCCACCGGGCTCTATTTCGGCGGTTACGTCTGGGCCATCCTCGCGGCCATCGTGTTTGCCATCACCTACCGCGAATGGGAGCAGATGGTGACGCTCAAGCCCATCGCGCCGCTCGGGCTGGTGCTGGGCTTCCTCCTCGCCGTCGCGTCGCTGGCCTATCCGGCGTTCGGACCGGTGGCGACACTCGCGGTGGCCGCGGTCGCGGTCGCGCTGTCGTTCCTGGGGGAGCGCCCGGTGATCGTCTGGCGCGTGGGCGGCATCATTTTCTTTGCCATCGTGCTGATCGCGGTGCAGGAGCTGCGCGGTACGGTGCCGGCGGGCATCATCGCCGGATGGTATCTGGGCATCGTGATTGCCTCCAACGATACCGGGGCCTATTTCGTCGGCCGCGTCGTGGGCGGACCCAAGCTCGCGCCGATGATTTCGCCCGCCAAGACGATCTCGGGCGCCGTCGGCGGCTGGCTGATCGGGACCATCGCCGGCACGATCTACTGGACGATCTTTACGCCCTCGCCCTGGTGGCTGGGCCTCGTGTTCTCGGCCGTGATCGGCGTTGTGGGGCAGGTGGGCGACCTCATCGAGAGCGCCATCAAGCGCCTGTTCCGCATCAAGGATTCGGGCGACATCATTCCCGGCCATGGCGGCTTCATGGACCGGCTCGACAGCGTGACGTTCGGCCTGATCCTGCTGGTGCTGATCGGGCTGCTGCATGGCGGGCTGGGCAACGTGCCGGTCGGCTTCCTCTATTGGTGACCCAATAAGACCCCGGCGGCGCCGGCGCGGCGTCCAACTGTGACCGTAATCACCGTCTAGACCGCCCGGACTACCTCAGGAGCGTCCAAACTGTCCTTCCTCCAGCTTCCGATCCTCTACGCCATTCCCGCGTTCATCCTGGTGCTGACGGTGATCGTCTTCGTGCACGAGATGGGACACTACCTGGTGGCGCGCTGGAACGGCGTTGCAATCCAGACCTTCTCGATCGGCTTCGGCAAGGAACTGTGGGGCTTCGACGACAAGCACGGCACGCGCTGGCGGCTGTCGGCGATTCCGCTGGGCGGCTATGTCCGCTTCGTGGGCGACCTCAACGCGGCGAGCATGCCAGATCCGGAAGCGGAGGCGTTGCTGCCACCCGAAGAGCGCCAGCGGATGTTCATCAACAAGAACGTCTGGCAGCGCATGGCGGTGGTCGTCGCGGGGCCGGTGGCCAATATCCTGTTCACCTTCCTGCTGCTCTACGCCCTGCTGCTCGGCTATGGCCGCTACACGATCACGCCGGTCATCGGCGAAGTTGTCGCCGGCGGGGTGGCGGCCGAGGCTGGTCTGCTGGCGGGCGACCTCTTCACCTCGGTGGATGGCTTCAAGGTGCGCGGGTTCGAGGACGTGCAGCGCCTGATCGCGACGTCGCCGGGACGTCCGGTGACCGTGGTGGTCGACCGGGCGGGCGAAATCCTGACATTCGTGCTCACCCCCGAGATTGCCGAGACCACGGACAGATTCGGCAATGCCCACCGCGTGGGCCGGATCGGCGTGGGCCGCAGCGTCGAGGAGGGCGATGTCCGCTTCTATCGGCCCGATCCGGTCGAGGGCGTCAGCATGACGATCGAGGACATGAACCTGATCGTGGTGCGGACCGTGGCGTTCATCGGCGACCTGTTCACCGAGCGCCGGGACTTCCGCAATTTGGGCGGGCCGGTCGAAATCGCCAAGGCGTCGGGCGAGATCGCCTCGCTGGGGCCGACGGCGCTGATCTTCTTCATCGCCACCGTGTCGCTCAGCATCGGCCTGTTCAACCTGCTGCCGATCCCCATGCTCGATGGCGGCCACCTGGTCTTTTACATCGCCGAGGCGCTGCGCGGACGGCCACTCAGCCCGCAGGTGCAGGAGATCGGTTTCAGGGTGGGTTTTGCCGCCATCATGAGCCTGTTCATCCTGGTGCTGGTGACCAATACGATCCCCAATACGCTGCCGCGGCTGTTCAGCGGCATTATGGGGCAGGGGTGAGTCTCATAAGCCTTTGTTAACCTTGGTTTTCAGGGTGTTGCATGAATGCACGGGGACCAAGCATTCGCTAACGCAACGGCCCCTTCCAGCTTGCCCTTGGTTAAAAAACGGGTAAATGCTTCCGGGTGGAGTTAGCTGGGGGTGCTGTGCATGGCGATTCCCCAGCCTTTCGTCTGAGAGGCATATAGAATCATGATCGATCCCACCAAGCTCGTGCGGAGTGCACTGTTGGCGCTCGCGCTGATGTTCTTGGCGCCGCTTGCGGGGGCAGGCGGATCGTTACTGGGGGTCGCCACTGCCCAGGCGAAGACCGCCCCACTCGTGGCGTCGGTGCTGTTCGAGGGCAATATCCGCTTCTCGGACGCCAACCTCGTGGCCATGATCGATACGGTCAATCGCGGTACGGCCGACGAGGCCGGGCTGGCGCGCGACGTTACCTCGATCACCAACGCCTACAAGGATGTCGGCTTCTCGGCCGTGCAGGTCAGCTACCGGCTCGAACCGGTGGCCGACAGCCGCGTGCGCGTCGTCTTCCAGGTCGTGGAAGGCACCCGCGCGGGCATCGCGGCGATCAATTTCACCGGCAACAACAACGTCACTGCCTGGCAGCTCAAGTCCGTGATGCGGACCAAGGAGACGGGCTGGCTGAGCTGGCTGCTGCGTGACGATAACTATACGCAGGAACAGCTCGACATGGATCGCGAGCTGATCCGGCAGTACTACGCCAATCACGGCTTCCCGGACGCGCAGGTGACCTCGGCGGTGGCCGAGTACGACTCCGCGCGGCAGGGCTATTTCATCAGCATCACGGTGCTCGAGGGGAATCCGATCGCGTTTGGCGCCATCGGGGTCGAAACCTCGATCGCGGGGCTCGACGCCAACCGGCTCACCGGTTCGATCCGCACCCGCGAGGGCACCCGCTTCTCGGCGGCAGAGCTCGCGCGTTCGGCGCAGGACATGGCGGTCGAGGCGACCAATCTGGGCTATCCGTTCGCCGACGTGCGTCCGCGCGTCGAACGCGACCAGGCGGCGGGCACCTTCTCTGTGACCTACCTCGTCGACGAGGGCCAGCGGCTCTATGTCGAGCGCGTTAACATCACGGGCAACGAGAAGACCCGCGACTTCGTGATCCGTCGCGAGCTGCCTTTTGCCGAAGGCGACCCGTTCAACCGCGCTCTGGTCACGCAGGGCAAGATGAACATCGAAGGGCTTGGCTATTTCTCGCGCGTCAATTTCGGCGTCGAGCAGGGCAGCGCCTCCGACAAGGTCGTGCTCAACATCATGGTCGAGGAAACCTCGACCGGCGACTACGGCATCACCGCCGGCTACGACTCCTCGTCGGGTATCCTGGGCGAGCTGTCGCTGACCGAGCGCAACTTCCTCGGCCGCGGCCAGTATCTGCGTGCTGCCGTGGGCGCCAGCCAGACGGGCAAGTCGTTCGACTTCTCGTTCACCGAGCCCTACTTCATGGGCCTCAAGATGTCGGCGGGTATTGATCTCTACCACCGCATCACGGACGAGACCTCGACCAATGTCTACGGCCGCACCTCGACCGGCGGGCAGCTCCGCTTCGGCGTGCCGCTCACCCGCGACGTGAAGGCCCAGGTGTTCGCCGGCCTCGACCGCACCATCGTCGATGACGACAGTCCGGCCGACTCCGCGGTGTTCGCCGACGGCGATGTGTTCGACAAGGCGTGGGTGGGCTACAGCCTGACCTACGAGAACCTCGACGATCACAAGAAGCCGACCGAGGGCCTGACCGCCTCGCTGACGCAGACCTATGTCGGCTGGGACTACAACTTCCTCAAGACGGAAGCCAAGGCACGCTACTTCATGCCGCTCAACTCGGACCTGGGTCTGGTGGCGAGCCTGAAGGCGCAGGGCGGCATCATCAACAACTTCTCCGGCACGGCGGTAAGCTCGCTCGAGACGTTCACCTACGGCGCCCAGCTCGTCCGCGGCTTCACGCCGGGCGGCATGGGCCCGAAGACGGTGGGCGGCGAAATCCTCGGCTACACCGCTTACGCGGGTATCTCGGCCGAGGTGAGCTTCCCGATCCCGATGCTGCCTGAAAGCTACGGCCTGTCGGGCGCGATCTTCGCCGATGCCGGCGTGATCGCCGGCAAGGGCCTCGGCCCGGCCGATCCGGCGTCGCTGCTGAGCCCGATCAAGAGCTCGGCCGGTGCGTCGATCATCTGGGACTCGCCGTTCGGCCCGCTGCGTGGCGATATGGCGATCCCGCTGACCGGAAACTCGACCGACACCTACGCCCCGCAACCGTTCTGCTCCGGCGTGTACTGCCCGTCGTTTGCGCTGACGCTCCAGACCTTGCTCTGATCCGGAGGGCGTGAAACAGTTCAAGGGCCGCGGTGCCTCGCCCCGCGGCCCTTTGCTTTGCTGATGTCATGGTCGATACCCGCTTCCATCAATTTGCCGGCGTGCGCACGCTCAGCAGCCTGCTGGCGGCGATCGAACTGGCTGCCGAGCTCGATGGCGACGGCCCTCTGATCGAGGGGGTCGAGGAGCTGCACCTGGCGGGGCCGGGGCATGTCGCCCTCGCCGCACACCCCGAATATCGCAGCGCCCTGCAGGCGACCGGCGCCGGGGTGGTGATCGTCTCGAGCGACCTGGCCGAGGACGTTCCCCCGGGAGTTGTCCGCGTCGTTGCGCGCGATCCGCACATGGCCTTTGTCGGACTGATCGAGCAGCTTTACCCGCAGAATACGCGCGGCACCGTGATGGCCTTGCTGGGGCCGTACGACACGCTGCCCTACACCGAGAACGACGTCCGCATCGGACCGGGCGTCGTGCTGGGGCCGGGCGTCGAGATCGGGCGCGGGACGGTCATCGGGCCGAACACGGTGATCGGCGCGGGCGTCACGATCGGCCGCAATGCGACGATCGGATCCAATTGCAGCATCGAATGCGCGCATCTGGGCAATGGCGTGGTGCTGCATGCGGGGGCGCGGCTCGGCTCGGAGGGATTTGGCTGGCTCGACCATGGACGATCGAACCGCAAGATTCCGCAGCTTGGCCGGGTCATCGTGCAGGACCGGGTGGAGATCGGCGCCAATACGACGATCGACCGCGGCGCGCTGGGCGATACGGTGATCGGCGAGGGCACCAAGATCGATAATCTGGTCCAGATCGGCCACAATTGCCGGATTGGCCGCAACTGCCTGCTGGCGGGGATGGCCGGGCTGGCGGGGTCGACCGTGCTCGAGGATTCGGTGATGATCGGGGCCGCCGCGATCACGACCGGCCATCTGACGATCGGGGCCGGCTCGATAGTGCTTGCGCGCTCCGTCGTGACAAAGGATGTAAAGCGGGGCGGGCGTGTCGGCGGCTATCCAGCGCAGGACGTGCGCGACTGGCGGCGCGAAACGGCGACGCTGCGGATGATGAACAAAGGGAACAAGAGTGGACGCGAAAACTGATCCGAGCCCGAGCGCAAGCAAGGAACTCACGTCGATCGATATCGACCGGATCCTGCAATTGCTGCCCCATCGCTATCCGTTCCTGATGATCGACCGGATCATCGAGGTGGACAGCGACAACGCCGCGATCGGCATCAAGAACGTCTCGGTCAACGAACCGATCTTCCAGGGGCACTTCCCTGGCAACCCGGTGTTCCCCGGCGTGCTGATCATCGAGGGCATGGCGCAGACGGCGGGCGCGATCGCGATCGCCGCCGACCAGACCAAGGGCCGGCACATCGTCTACATGGTCACCGTCGACAAGTGTAAGTTCCGCAAGCCGGCGCGGCCCGGCGACGTCATCGAGTATCACATCAAGAAAATCCGCCGGCGCAGCGCCATGGGCTGGTACGAAGCGCGCGCGATGGTCGGCTCGACGCTCATCGCCGAGGCCGAAGTCGGCGCAATGGTGATGGTCGAAGGCGAGTGATGTCGAACTCCATTCACCCGACGGCCATCATCGAGGATGGCGCGACGCTCGGCGAGGGCGTGAAGATCGGTCCCTACTGCGTGGTGGGGGCCGAGGCCAAACTGGGCGACGAGGTCGAGCTGCTCTCGCATGTGGTGGTCGTGGGCCGCACCAGCATCGGCGCGCGCTGCAAGGTCTACCCGTTCGCCTCGATCGGCCACCGGCCCCAGGACCTCAAATATGCCGGCGAACCCTCGACGCTCGAGATCGGCGAGAACACGACGATCCGCGAGCATGTGACGATCAATCCGGGCACCGCCGGCGGCGGGATGCTCACCAGGATCGGCAACAATTGCTGGATCATGATCGGCGTGCATATCGGGCACGACTGCATCATCGGCAACAATGTCGTGTTCTCCAACAACGTCACTTTTGCCGGTCACTGCCGCGTCGACGACTATGTGGTGATGAGCGGCTATTCGGGAGCGACGCAGTTCGTCCATATCGGTGCCCATGCGTTCGTGGGCGGCCTGACCAAGGTCGAAAAGCACCTCATCCCCTACGGCGCGGCGGTGGGCAATCCGGCCGAGCTTTCCGGGCTGAACCTCGTGGGTCTCAAGCGACGCGGTTTCGACCGGGACGCCATCCACAATCTGCGCACCGCCTATCGCATGATCTTTGCAAGCGAAGGCACCCTGCGTGAGCGCGTCGAGGACGCGGCGGCGATCTTCCCCAAGGACGAACTCGTCCAGGACGTGGTGAAGTTCATCGTCGAGGCCAAGGACATGCCCCTGACCCTGCCGCGCAACGGCCACAGCGACCTCTGATGAGCCGGCGTGTGACGCTCGTGGCGGGAGGAGGCAACCTCGTCCCGCACGTGGCAAGCGCGATCCGCGACCGGGGCGATGTGCTGCAGGTGGTCGACCTCGTTGGCCGGCCCGGGATCGTGGCCGACCAAGTGCTGCGGGAGTCGCTGAGCGACGCGACAGCACTGCTGGCGGGGATCAAGGCGTTCGGCCCGTCCCACATGGTCCTGGCCGGCGGCGTCCACATCACCGACACCGACCGGCGGGGCCTGGCGGACGCATTCGGCCTCGCGGGCAAGCTCGCGAGCGGGCTCGGCGACGTCGGACTTGCCGGCATGATCCTGCTCTACAGCAAGACGCAAGGCTGGAAGCTCGTCGGCGCCCATGAAGTGGCGCCGGAGCTGCTGACCCCCGCTGGTCACATTGCCGGGCCGCCGCTCAGCGCGGCGCTGGCGCCGGTCGCGGCATCGGCGATCCGGACGGCCAAGGCGATCGGGGCGATCGACCTGGGGCAGTCGGCGGTGGTGTCGGCGAGCCGGCCGATAGCGGTCGAGGATGCCGGCGGCACGGACGGGCTGCTGCGGCGCGTCGCCGAATTGCGGGCCGAGGGGCTGGTGGGCGAGCGCCACGGGCCGCTGGTCCTCGCCAAGGCGCGCAAGCCAAAGCAGCCGGCTTTCGTCGACCTGCCGGCGATTGGGGTGGACACGATCACCCGCGCCGCCGAAGCAGGGATTTCTGTGGTTGCGCTCGAAGCAGGAGCAAGCTTGCTGCTCGAGCGGGCGCTGATCGAGAGCGAGGCCGCCGCGCACGGCATCACGGTCGTCGGGCTGCGCCATGGCTGAGCCGATCCGGCTGTTCATCCTCGCAGGCGAGCCGTCGGGCGACCGCATCGGTGCCGATCTGGTCAAGCGGCTGCGCGTCCAGCACCGCGTGACCCTCACTGGCGTCGGCGGGGCGGAGCTTGAAGGCGAGGGGCTCAAATCGCTCTATCCGATGAGCGACCTGTCGGTGATGGGCCTGACGGACGTGATCAAGCGCCTGCCGCTGCTGCTGTGGCGGGCGCGGCAGACGTCACAGGCGATCCTCGCTCTGAGCCCCGACATGGTCGTGCTGATCGACTCGCAGGTGTTCAGCCAGACGGTCGCAGGACAGCTCCGCAAGGCCGGCTATGCGGGCAAGATCGTGCTCTATGTGGCGCCGAGCGTCTGGGCCTGGAAGCCCGAGCGGGCGCCGGCGCTGAAGCCGCTTTACGACGAGGTGCTGGCGGTGCTGCCGTTCGAGCCCGCCGTGATGCGAAAGCTCGGCGGGCCCGTTACGAGCTATGTGGGACATCCGGCGCTGGGGCACACGACGTTCAGGCCGAGCGAGCCCGAACGGGGGCCCATCCTGCTGCTGCCCGGCAGCCGCACCGGCGAGCTGCGCCGGCATCTGCCGCTGATGGAGCAGGTGGCGCGGGCGCTGCGCAACCATCCGCGCGTCACCGGTTTCGTGCTGCCGACGCTCAAGAGCGTCGAGGAAGAGGTGCTGCGCACCGTGACGACGTGGAAGACGCCGGTGTTCGTCACCACCGGGTCGGAAGCCAAGCGCAAGGCGTTCGCGGAGTCGCTGGTGGCGGCGGCGGTGAGCGGCACCGTGACGCTCGAGCTGGCACTGTCGGGCGTGCCGATGGCGATCACCTATGTCGGCGACCGGGCGCAGATGAAGCGCTGGCACAAATACAAGCCGCGCTTTGTCGGACTGCCCAACATCCTCCACGGCAACGATTTGGTGGCGGAGTTCGTCGCCGGGACCCCGCAGCCGGAGCCGTTCGTCGACGAAATCGAGCGGCTGCTCGATGAAGAGGGAGCCGTCGAGCGGCAGCGCGCCGGCTTTGCCCGGGTTCGCTCCGGCATGGAAAAAGGGGCGCCCGAGGCGCCCCTTGTCGATGCGGCGGACCGCGTCCTCGCGAACCTGCCTCAGCGCTTGGCGAGTGGCACGTAATCGCGCGACGGCGAGCCGTGATAGAGCTGGCGGGGGCGGCCGATCTTCTTCTGCGGGTCGGCGATCATTTCCTTCCACTGCGCGATCCAGCCCACGGTGCGGCTGAGGGCGAAGATGGCGGTGAACATCGAGGTGGGGAAGCCGATCGCCTCGAGGATGATGCCCGAGTAGAAGTCGACGTTCGGATAGAGCTTGCGCGAGATGAAATACTCGTCGGTGAGCGCGATGCGTTCGAGCTCCTTGGCCACCTGCAGCAGGGGGTTGTTCTCGACGCCGAGGTGGTCGAGCACCTGCTTGGCGGTGTCCTGCATCACCTTGGCGCGCGGATCGTAGTTCTTGTAGACGCGGTGCCCGAAGCCCATGAGGCGGATGCCCGAGGACTTGTCCTTCACCTTCTCGATGAATTCGGGAATGCGATCGGGCGTGCCGATCTGCTTGAGCATGTTGAGCGCCGCCTCGTTGGCGCCGCCATGCGCCGGCCCCCAGAGGCAGGCAACGCCGGCGGCGATGCAGGCGAACGGGTTGGCGTCGGACGAGCCGGCGAGGCGGACCGTCGAGGTCGAGGCGTTCTGTTCGTGGTCGGCATGCAGGGTGAAGATCAGATCCATCGCGCGGGCCACGATGGGGTTCACCTGGTACTCCTCGGCGGGCACCGAGAAACACATGCGCAGGAAGTTGCTGGCGTAGTCGAGGTCGTTGCGCGGATAAACGAAGGGCTGGCCGATCGAGTATTTGTAGGCCATCGCGACGATGGTCGGCATCTTGGCGATGAGGCGGATCGAGGCGATCTCGCGCTGCATCGGATCGTTGATGTCGGTCGAGTCGTGGTAGAACGCCGCCATGGCGCCGACGACGCCGCACACCACCGCCATCGGATGCGCATCGCGGCGGAAGCCGCGATAGAGGAAGTGCATCTGCTCGTGGAGCATGGTGTGGGTGGTGACGCGATGGTCGAAGTCCTTCATCTGCGCCTTGGTCGGCAGCTCGCCGTAGAGCAGCAGGTAGCAGACCTCGAGGAAGTTCGACTTCTCGGCGAGCTGGTCGATGGGATAGCCCCGATACATCAGCTCGCCGGCATCGCCGTCGATGTAGGTGATGGTGCTGTCGGTGGCGGCCGTCGAGGTGAAGCCGGGATCGTAGGTGAACATCCCGGTCTTGGCGTAGAGAGATCGGATGTCGATCACGTCGGGTCCAACGGAGCCTGACAAGACCGGAAATTCGAAGGTCTTGTCGCCGATGGTGAGTTTCGCGACGGTGTCTGACATAGGGTGCTCTCCTTGAGGGCCGGCGGACTGAGCGAGCTCATTTTCGCGGGCCGGAAATGGGGCGGAATGCAGTGCGGATCAGGTAGCCGATTTACCCCATCACTGCAACAGATGGGTGAACATCGCTGACCTATCCGCGGACGTCTCAGGCGGCGTGATCGCCGATGCGGGCGAGGCTCTCCTTCTTGCCGATCAGGACCATCACCTCGAAGATTCCGGGCGAGACCGTGCGGCCCGTCAGCGCCACGCGCAGCGGCTGGGCGACCTTGCCGAGCTTGAGGCCGTGGACCTCCGCCAGGGCACGGACCGCCGCGTCGATGGCGGGCACCGACCAGTCGTTGAGGCCGCGCAGGGCTTCGAGCGCAGCGGCGAGCAGCGCGCGGGCGTCGCCGCTCACATGCTCGGCCGCCGCGGGATCGACCGTGATCGGGCGTACGGCATAGATGAACTGGGCGAGATCGATGAGCTCGAGCACGGTCTTGGCGCGCGGCTGCAGCTCGGGCAGGGCGGCGAGCGCGGTCTCGCGGTTGGCGAGCAGGCCTTCGTGGTCGACCTCGCGGCCGACTTCGCGCGCGGTTTCGACCATCACCTTGTAGAGGGCCTCGGGGCGGGCCTCGCGGATGTAGTGGCCGTTGACGTTCTCGAGCTTGACGAAGTCGAAGCGCGCCGCGCCCTTGTTGAGGCCCTCGAGCGAGAACCACTCGACCATCTGCTGGACGCTGAACAGCTCGTCGTCGCCATGCGACCAGCCGAGGCGGGCAAGGTAGTTGATCATGGCGTCGGGCAGGTAACCCATCTGCCGGTAGGCGCCGACGCCGAGCGCACCATGGCGCTTCGACAGCTTGGCGCCATCGGGACCGTGGATCAGCGGGATGTGCGCCATCTCGGGCACGTCCCAGCCCATGCCGTTGTAGATGATGATCTGGCGGGCGGCGTTGGTGAGATGGTCGTCGCCGCGGATGATGTGCGTGACGCCCATGTCGTGATCGTCGACGACGACGGCGAGCATGTAGGTAGGCGTGCCGTCGGAGCGCAGGATGATGAAGTCGTCGAGGTTCTCGGTCTTGAACACGACCTTGCCCTGGACGTGGTCGTCGACGACGATCTCGCCCGACAGCGGCGCCTTGATGCGGATGACGGGGGCGACGCCGGCCGGCGCCTCGGAGGGATCACGGTCGCGCCACATGCCGTTGTAGCGCGGCGGCTTGCCGGCGGCGCGCGCCTCTTCGCGCATGGTGGCGAGCTCTTCGGGCGAGCAATAGCAGTAGTAGGCCTGACCGCGGGCGAGGAGTTCGCTGGCGATTTCTGCGTGACGGGCGGCGCGGCCGAACTGCAGCGTCGGCTCGCCGTCCCACTGGAGGCCGAGCCAGGTGAGGCCGTCATAGATGGCCTGCACGGCGTCCTCGGTGGAGCGCTCGCGGTCGGTGTCCTCGATGCGCAGCAGGAAGTCGCCGCCGGTATGTCGCGCATAAGCCCAGGAGAACAGGGCGGTCCGGGCGCTGCCGATATGCAGGTAGCCGGTCGGGGACGGGGCGAAGCGGGTGACGACTTTCTTGGGCATAGCGCTCTTGGAGGGTTAGGCGGCCACCGTGTAGCATGGTCGATGGGGATCGCAAGGGCAGGGGGGCTCGGTGGCGGAGACCCTTTACGGCGCGCGTCATACTGGCGCGCCGCCCGAGCCGACGGTCCCGGTGATATTGCCACCGCGAACGGCCCGGACGAAGGCACGATCGACGGGATTGGCGGACTCGGTGCGCGCGGCGCTCGAGGAGCGGCGCGGCTTCGTGCTGCTGCCGTTCGCGGCGATCGCCGGATTGGTCGTGGCTGCCAGCGTGCCGCAGGAACCAGCGGTTTCGCTGCTGGCCATCGGTTGGGTGGTCATGGCGCTGGCACTGGCGGCAGCGCGGTCGGTTGCCGCGGTGCGGGCGACCGTGATCCTTGCCGCGGCCTGGTTCGGCTTCTCGCTGTTGCCGCTCCACGGGGCGTTGCTGGGGACTCAGATGCTGGCGCGGCCGGCCTACGGGACCTATCAGGCGCGGGTCGACGAGATCCTGTCCGAGACGCTGAGCGAGAAGCGGGTGATCGTCTCGGCGATCACGCCGGTGGGCGACGCTCGCGCCCTGCCGATCCGGCGGGCGCGGCTGGTGGTGAAGGCAGGACCAGATCTGTCGCCGGGCGACGTGATCGAGGGACCATTCCGCTTCGCGCCGGTGCCTGGGCCGATCTATCCGGGCGGCTTCGACACGCAGTTTCACGCCTATTTCGACGGCATCGGCAGCTATGGCAGCACGACGCGGTCGCCGGCGATCGTCCGCGCCGGAAGCGAGGCGACGCCCGAGCATGTGATCGACGCCGTGCGGCGCGGGATTTCGGCCCGCATCGATGCGTCACTGGGGCAGCCGGCGGCCGGCATTGCCCGGGCGATCATCAATGGCGACCAGAGCGCTGTCACGGACGGGGCGCGCGAGACGATGGCGACGGCGGGCATCGCGCATGTGCTGTCGGTGTCGGGCCTGCACCTGACGATCGTCGCGGGCGGTGTGTTCGCCGTGCTGCGGTTGCTGCTGTCGGGCTGGGAAGGCCTGGCGACGCGGGTGCCGGTGAAACGGGTCGCGGCGGCGGCCGGCATCGCCGCGGCGGTGCTGTACTTCGCCATCTCGGGCGGGAACGTCGCGGCGTTCCGCTCGACGCTGATGATCCTGCTGGTGTTCGGCGCCGTGCTGTTCGGACGGCGGGCGCTGACGATGCGCAATGTCGCGATCGCCGGAATCGTCGTGATCGCGACCGATCCAGCGAGCGTGTTCCGGCCGAGCTTCCAGTTGTCCTTTGCCGCGGTCGTGGCGCTGGTCGGGGCGTATGAGAGCCTCAGGAGCGAGCGGCTCAGGGACGCGAGCCTTGCGGCGCATGCCTGGGCGTACGGCAAGGGGATCGTCGTTTCGAGCCTCGTGGCGGGGGCGGCGACGCTGCTGTTTTCGGTGTACCATTTCCAGCAGACCTCGCCGCTGGGAGTCCTGGGCAACCTGCTGAGCCTGCCGCTCGTGGGTTTCGTGATGATGCCCGCGGCGCTGTTGGCCGTGCTGGCGATGCCGTTCGGGCTCGAGGGACCGGCGCTGGCGGCGATGGGCTGGTCGATCGAGCGGATGCTCGATGTGGCGCGGCTGGTGTCGGGCTGGTCGGCGCATCTGAGCGCAAGCCCGCTGCTGACGCCGCTGGCGCTGGTGATCGGGGTCGTGGCGCTCGCGTGGTTTGCGTTCCTGCGCAGCTGGTGGCGGCTGCTCGGGCCGCTGCTTGCAGCGCCGCTGGTGGTGCTGCTGGCGGTGGACCGGCCGCCCGATGTGCTGGTCGCCGACACGACGCAGGCCATGGCGGTGCGCGGCCCTACGGGACTGGAGCTGGCGGACGGCAAGGCGCAGAGCTTTGCGCTCGATGTGTGGCGCGAGACCTATGCGGAGCCGATCGCGACGGCCGCTGCCGTACGCTGCGACAGCGTTGCGTGCATCGGGGAGAGCAGTGCGGGGTTCAGCTATGCGATCGTCGCCGATCCCGCGGGCTTTGAGGAGGAATGCGGGCGCGACCTGGTGGTGACGCGCATCCGGGCGCCGGGCTGGTGCGCGGCGGGCGTCGTGATCGATGCCGACGATCTCGCGTCGCACGGCGTCCACTGGCTGCGCTGGAACGCCGCTACAGAGACGTTCGAGATGCGGCCGGCGATCGGTAGCCTCGAGCGGCCGTGGCGGATCAGGCCCTGAACAGATGTTCGGGGAGGCCGGGAACGTCAACGTCGATGGCAAAGACGCTGCCGGCCAACTCTTCTTTCGCCAGCTCGGCCGCACTCATCCCTTCGCGGGCTGACGTGACGTAGAGCGTCCGGAGGTTCTTGCCGCCAAAGGCGGGGCAGGTGACGCGGCTCACGGGCAGCTTGACCACGCGGTCGACGCGGCCATCGGGCGCGATGCGGACGACGGCATTGCCCATCCAGCGGGCGCTCCAGACAAAGCCCTCGGCATCGACGACGGCGCCATCGGGCTCGCCGGCAATGACGCCGTTGTCGACAAAGACCTGCCATGGACCGGAAGGCAGGCCCGTCTCGGGGTCGATCGCCACCTTGCGGATGACACCCGCGATGGTATCGGCGTAGTACGCCGTGCGCCCGTCGGGCGAAAAGCACGTGCTGTTGGGAATGTGCTGGTCGGCGAGCAGCTTGGTCACCACGCCGCCGCGGACCTGGTAGAGCGCGCCCGCCGCGACTTTGCCGGGATCGTTCAGACCCATGGTGCCGATCCAGAAGCCGCCCGCGGGATTGACCCGGCCGTCATTGGTGCGGGTCGTGCTGCTGTCGGGCTCGAGCGGGGTCAGAATCTCGCGCGTGTCGGTGGAGAGCGTCAGCTTGAACAGGCCGGCGGCCGAAGCGATGGCAAGATTGTCGCTGTCGATGACGCCCGCGGCGGTGACCGTCGCATCGAAGGTGAAGCGGTCGACCATGATGCCGCCGGCGGTGGCCGAGTACAGCGTCTTGTTGATGATGTCGAACCAGAACAGGCGCTCCTGCAGCGGATGCCAGAACGGTCCCTCACCCAGCTCGCAGCGGCTGTCGATGAAGAGTTCGGCCGTATCGGTCATCTATCCTGTCCTTCGTCATAGGCGGCTACGGCGGCGCGGGCGCGCCGGTCGATCTCGCCCAGATCCATCCCCGGCTTGAAGATATAGCTGCCCAGGCCAAAGCCGGCACAGCCGGCGTCGAAATATTCCCGGAAATTGTCGGGGCTGGCGCCGCCGACCGCGAACAGCGGCAGGTCCCTGGGCAGCACCGCCTTCATGGCGCGAATGCCCTTGGGGCCGAGCACCTCGGCGGGAAAGAATTTGAGCCCGGTGGCGCCGGCGCGGATGGCGCGGAACGCATCGGTGGGCGTGAAGACGCCGGGGTAGGACGCCATTCCAAGCGCGCGCGTGCGGCGGATGACGTCCTCATTGGTATCGGGCGACACGACGAAGGCGCCGCCGGCAGCCTTGGTGTTTTCGACGTCCTCGACGCTGAGCGCGGTGCCGCAGCCGATCTGGGCGCGGCCGGCGAGGGCCTTTGCGGCAGCTTCGATCGACTTGAGCGGCTCGGGCGAATTGAACGGCACCTCGATCAGCGTGATGCCGGCATCGCACAGGGTGCGGCACACATTGATGGCCTCAGGCGGGGTGAGCCCGCGGAGGATGGCGATGATCTGGCGGTGTCCGGTCATGTTTGCGCCCGTGCTGCAATGAGGCCGGCGATGGTTGCGTCGGAGGCGTCGACCGGCTCGCCACTGAAGCCGATGAGCTTGAGCGCGGCGCCATAAAGTCGGCCGAAACGGGCCGAGCCGATGAGCGGCACGCCCGGGCCGTCGAGCCAGTCGCGATGGCCGCCGATCTCGACGCCGACGAGGAGGCCGGAGAGGTAACCCGAGCACCAGTCGGCGCCCTTGCCCGCAAGCAGCGCGGCGGCGCGGGTGCGGAAGACGAGCGAGGTGGCAAGGGCAGGACTGTCGAGCCCGGCGCGCATGCCTTCGGCGATGCCGTCCTCGATCTCGGGGCCGTCGATAGCGCCGGAAGCGAAGGAGTGGCGCAGCACCGAGTGCTGCGACAGGATTTCGTAGAGCTCGCCGGTCATGGCGGTCGAGAAGCGGACGATCCGGCCGTCGCGGATCTCGACCCATTTGGAGTGCGTGCCGGGAAGGATCGCCGTGCCCTCGAAGCCGGGCCGCAGGGCGAGCAGACCGAGGAGCTGGGTTTCCTCGCCGCGCATCACGTCCTCATGGCCGACGGTGCGCTGGGAGACGCCGGGAAGAATGCGGGCGGCAAAGCCGGAGCCCTCGGGGCGAACGGCGCCGCCAGCAAGCCGGGTCAGGTCGGCGGGTGTATCGAGATAGGGCGCCTCGAGCCAGCCCTGGCGGGCGCCGGCCATGCCGCAGATGACGGTGTCGGTCCCTGCCGGGGCATTGTCGCCGATCAGTTCGGCGAGCACGGCGGGATAGTCGGCGCGGCCGATCTTGCCCATGCCGCGCTCGGACTGGCTCGAAAAGGTGTGGCTCCCATCGGCGGCGATGCCCCAGGCGCGCACGTTAGACGTGCCCCAATCGACGGCCACCCACTCTGTCTTCGACGTCACCAGCGACTCCGCAACACAACGCGGCGCGACCCTAGTGCATCGTGGCGCGCGAGGGGAGGGCAACAGGGCAAAAAAGCGGACGGTGTGAGCGTGGTGCCCCCGCAATCGCAGCCAGGCTGGAGGCCGGGCGCCCCTCCCCGGCGGGGAGGGGCTGTGAGCATGCGGGCAGGATCAGGCGACCTTGGCGAGGGCCTGTTCGACGTCGGCGATGATATCGTCGATGTGCTCGATACCCACCGAGATGCGGACGAGATCCTCGGAGACGCCGGCGCGCGCCAGCTCCTCGGGGGAAAGCTGGCGGTGTGTGGTGGAGGCCGGGTGACAGGCGAGCGACTTGGCGTCGCCGATATTGACCAGCCGGAAGATCATCTGCAGCGCGTCGATGAACTGGCCACCGGCGACGGCGCCGCCCTTGATGCCGAAGCTGACAATCCCCGAAGCCTTGCCGCCGGTGATCTTCTTCGCCGTCGCATTGTATTTACTGGCGGGCAGCGCGGCGTAGTTCACCCAGCTGACCTTGGGGTGCTTTTCGAGCCAGGCGGCGAGCTTTTCGGCGTTCTCGCAATGGCGCTCCATGCGCAGGCCGAGAGTTTCGAGGCCCATGAGGAACAGGAACGCACTGTGCGGCGAGAGCGCGGCGCCTGTGTTGCGCAGCGGCACGACGCGGGCGCGACCGATGAAGGCGGCGGGCCCGAGCGCCTCGGTGTAGACGACGCCGTGATAGGACGGGTCGGGCTCGTTGAGCAGCGGGAAGCGGTCCTTGTTGGCCTTCCAGTCGAACTTGCCGCTGTCGATGATGATGCCGCCGATCGAATTGCCGTGGCCGCCGATGTATTTGGTCAGCGCGTGAACGACGATGTCGGCGCCCAGCTCGATCGGGCGGCAGAGATAGGGCGTCGCCACGGTGTTGTCGACGATCAGCGGCACGCCGTGCTTGTGGGCGATCTCAGCCAGACGCTGGATGTCGACGACATTGCCGGCCGGGTTGCCGATGGATTCGCAGAACACGGCCTTGGTGTTCTTGTCGATGAGCCGGTCGACGGCATCGAAATCGCCCTGGTCGGCGAGGCGGACCTCGATGCCCTGGCGCGGGAAGGTGTGGACGAACAGATTGTAGGTGCCGCCATAGAGCTGGCTGATCGAGACGATATTGTCGCCGGCGCTGGCGATGGTCTGGATGGCGTAGGTGATGGCCGACATGCCCGAGGCGAGGGCGAGGCCGGCGATGCCGCCCTCCATCTGCGCGACGCGGGCTTCGAGCACCGCGGTCGTGGGGTTCATGATGCGGGTGTAGATGTTGCCGGGGACCGCGAGGTTGAACAGGTCGGCGCCGTGCTGGGTGTTGTCGAAGGTGTAGGAGGTGGTCTGGTAGATCGGCACCGCGGCCGACTTAGTTGTCGCCTCCGGCGTGTAGCCGTGGTGGAGGGCGATGGATTCGAGTTTCATTGTTCGGGCTCCCCGTTCTTATCTCGCGCCTCACTGGTAGCCAGCGGGCGTCGCGATGGCCAGCGGCCAGAAGAGAACAGCGCCGCGCGCATCGCCGCAGGCAGGGAATGTTTTGCCGGATCAACGGTTTTTGCGGGGCCAAAACAAAACCCCGCCACTGGCGGGGGCATGAGATCGGGACCCGGCCCGTCAGTACTTGCGCAGCAGGCCCACGAGGCGCCCCTGCACCTTCACCCGGTCGGGCGGGAAGATGCGGGTTTCGTAGGCGGGATTGGCGGCCTCGAGGGCGACCGAATTACCGCGGCGGCGGAGGCGCTTGAGCGTCGCTTCCTCGTCGTCCACCAAGGCGACGACGATCTCGCCGGTGGCGGCCGTGTCCTGCCGCTTGATGACGACGGTGTCGCCGTCGAAGATACCGGCCTCGATCATCGAGTCACCGCGCACCTCGAGCGCGAAGTGCTCGCCGCCGCCCAGCATTTCAGGTGGCACGACCACGGTGTGGCTCTGATCCTGGATGGCCGAAATCGGGGTACCGGCGGCGATGCGGCCCATGACCGGGATGGCGACGGGACGGCCGGCTTCGGACATGCCCGGCATTTCGGGTGCCGACCGGCGCGGCGGGGTCGAGACGCGGCCAAGGCTGCCATCGATGACCGCCGGCTCGAAGCGCGCTTTCTTGCCGCCGAGCGAGGGGTTCATCGAGTCCGGCAGGCGGACCACTTCGAGCGCCCTCGCCCGATTGGGCAGGCGGCGGATGAAACCGCGTTCTTCCAGCGCCGTGATCAGCCGGTGGATCCCCGATTTGCTGCGCAGGTCCAGCGCGTCCTTCATCTCGTCGAAGGAGGGAGGAATGCCGCTCTCCTTCATGCGTTCGTGGATGAACATGAGAAGTTCGTGCTGCTTGCGCGTGAGCATCGCGGTCTCCTTCAGGAGAATCGGAACAAAGGCTGAACGATCTATAGGCGTTCTGGCTATGTTCTGCAACATTCCGGTGAAGGAAGCGTTAGCGGCCCGCAACAACCGGGCCGCTAACGTATGGAATTAGGCCGTGAGGCCGGCGCGGTTACGCAGGACGATCCAGCCGAAGATCAGCATGGCGAGCATTTCGAGGCCGCCGCCGATCGCCGCGAGCAGCGGGGTGGTGCCAAGGATGGCGAGCGCGATGCCGATGGGGAAGATGAGATTGGCGACGAGCGTGATCCAGAAATGCACCGTCGCGAGGCGACCGATCGCTGCTGGAACGGCGCGATAGTAGAGCCCGTAGATCGCCATCGTAACCCAGCCGAGCAGGTTGTTGTGCGCATGCGCGCCGGCCAGCAGGTGGTTCTCGCTACCGGCCATATACATGCCGTAGCCCATGCCCAGGAGTGCGAAGATCACCGAAGCGGCGATGAAGTAGAACGGCAGACTTTTCATGCTGTGTCCCCCAACGGGCGAAATGCCCCGGACGCAGTGATACGCCGAGTCTCGTCGCGGGGTGAGGGATCAGCCGGTCAGGTTCAGCGGGATGATTTCGACGATTTCGCCGGCGGGGATGAGGGGGCTGCCTTCGGGCTGGACGATGAGGGCGTCGGCCTCGGCCAGCGAGGAGCTGTGGTTGCTGTCGGTTTCGGCGATGGGGAGCGCCTCGAGGAAGCCGGCGTCGTTGCGGTTGAGCTTGGCGCGCACGTAGTGGCGGCGCTCGTTGTTGGCGGGGAGATCGGCGCCGAGGGGAACGCCCATCATGGGCCAGAACGGATCGGTGTGGCCGGTCATGAGCTTGAGCGCGGGGCGCACCAGGACCATGGCGGTGACGAAGGCGGAGATGGGGTTGCCGGGCAGACCGAAGACGAGGGTCTTGCCGCGAGTGCCGAACATCAGCGGCTTGCCGGGACGCATCAGGACTTTCCAGAAGTCGAGATTGACGCCCAGGTCGCGCAGCACATCCTGCACATAGTCGCGCTCGCCCACGCTCGCGCCGCCGGTGGTCAGCAGCACTTCGACGCCGTAGTCGAAGGCGCCCAGAATGGCGTTCTCGAGCTGCCGCTTGTCGTCGGGGACGATGCCGAGGTCGATGACCTTTTCGGCATAGGGCGCAAGGAGCGGGATGAGGGCGTAGGAATTGGACGCGACGATCTGGTCCGGACCGATATCGCTGCCGGGAGCGACGAGCTCGTCGCCGGTGGCGAGGATGGCGATCCGCGGGCGTTTGGCGACGGTGAGCTCGGGATAGTTGGCAGAGGCGGCGAGGTTGAGCATGGCCGGCGTCAGCGGCACGCCCGCGGGCAGCAACTCCTTGCCCTCGGTGAAGTCGAAGCCCTTCCTGCGGATCGACTGGCCGGGGCGCGGAGCTTTCTCGAAGCTTACCTGGTTGCCGCGGGCGGTGGCCTGCTCCTGCATGATGACGGCGTCGGCGCCGATGGGCAGCGGGGCGCCGGTGAAAATGCGGACGCACTCGCCGCGCTGCATCATGCCGGTGAAGCGCGCCCCAGCCTGGCTGGTGCCGGCGAGAAACAGCGGCTGGCCGGGGACGACATCGGCGGTGCGCACGGCATAACCGTCCATCGCCGAGGCGTCGAAGGGCGGCTGGGTATGCTGCGCGATCATCGGGCGAGTGAGCACGCGGCGATGGGCGCGGGCGAGCGGTATGGTCTCGGGCAGCGGCGTGGGGATGCGCGTGAAGATGCGATCGAGCGCGTCGTCGACACTGATCACCGGCGGAAATCTCCAGATTTGCCGCCGGACTTTTCCATGAGCTCGATGGCGGTGATGCGCATGGCGCGGTCGATGCCCTTGGCCATGTCGTAAAGGGTGAGCGCGGCGACCGAAGCGGCGGTCATGGCTTCCATCTCGACGCCGGTGCGGTCGCTGGTTTCGGCGGTGGCAAGGACGACGAGGTTGCCGCCCTCGACCGTGATGTCGACTTCGACCTTGTTGAGGCCGATGGGGTGGCAGAGGGGGATGAGGTCGCTGGTCTTCTTGGCGGCCATGATGCCGGCGATACGGGCCACGGCGATGGCGTCGCCCTTCTTGAGCGTGCCGCCGTCAATGGCCTCGATGGTGGACGGCGCGGCTTCGAGCACGGCACGGGCGACGGCGCGGCGGGCGGTGACGGGCTTGGCGCCGATATCGACGATGTGGGCCTCACCGCGCTCGTTGAGATGGGTGAGTTTTGCGCTCACGGCCGGCCCTTGTCGCCCCACAGGAGGAGCTGGGTGGCGCGGGTGACGTCCTGCTGGCGCATCAGGCTTTCGCCGACGAGGAAGGTGCCGATGCCCGAGGTATCGTGCAGGCGGGTGACGTCGGCGTAGTCGGCGATGCCGCTCTCGGCGACGAGGTGGACAGTGCGGGGGACACCCAGCGCGAGGTCGACCGAGGTCTGGAGCGTGGTTTCAAAGGTGCGCAGATTACGGTTGTTGATGCCGATGAACTCGGCGTCGAGAGCAAGGGCGCGGTCGAGCTCGATCTGGTCGTGCACCTCGACGAGCGCATCCATGCGCCACTCGGCGGCGGCGTCGAGCAGATAGCGGGCGGTGTCGTCGCCGACAGCGGCGAGGATGATGAGGATGCAGTCGGCACCCCAGGCCCGGGCCTCGGCGACCTGATAGGTCTCGAACATGAAGTCCTTGCGCAGCACCGGAAGCTGCGTGGCGGCCCGCGCCTCGATCAGGTAGTTGGGGGCGCCCTGGAAGCTCGGCCGGTCGGTGAGGACCGAAAGGCAGGCGGCGCCGCCCAGCTCATAGGCGCGGGCGATCTCGGCTGGGTTGAAGTCGGGCCGGATGAGGCCCTTGGAGGGGCTCGCCTTCTTGACCTCGGCGATGAGCGCATAGTCGCCCGTCTCGCGCTTCTTCTTGAGGGCCGAGAGGAAGCGGCGGACGGGGGGCGCGTCGTGCGCCTCGGCCACCACCTCGTTCCACGGCCGCAGCGACTTTGCGGCGGCAATCTCTTCGCGCTTATAGGCCTCGATGCGTTGCAGGATGTCGGACATCAGGCGTTCGAGACCTTCACGAGTTTGTCGAGCGTCGCCCTGGCGCGGCCGGAGTCGATCTCGCGCGCGGCGAGGTCGGCGCCCAGCTTGAGGGTGTCGGCGCGACCGGCGACGATGAGGGCGGCGGCGGCGTTGAGGAGGACCACGTCGCGATACGGGTCCCTGGAGCCGTCGAGCAGGGCTGTGAGGCGGCCGGCATTGTACGCCGGGTCGCCGCCCTTGAGGTCGGAGAGGCTGGCGCGCGGCAGGCCGGCATCCTCGGGGCTTACCTCGAAGGAGGTGAGATTGCCGCCCTTGATCGAGCCGACGAGATTGGGGCCGGTGGTCGAGAGTTCATCGAGGCCGCCATCGCCATGGACGACCCAGGCCGAGACGGCGCGGTTGGCGAGGAGCGCCGCAGCCACCGGTTCCACCCACTGCTTGGAATAGACGCCGAGCAGATAGCGGCGGGCATTGGCAGGGTTGGACTGCGGGCCGAGCAGGTTGAACATTGTGCGCGTGCCCAGCTCGGCGCGGCTCGGGCCGACATGCTTCATGGCCGGGTGATGGGCGGGCGCGAACATGAAGCCGATGCCGGCTTCGCTGATGCAGCGGCTGATGGTTTCGGGGCCGAGGTCGATCTTGACGCCGAGCGCCTGCAGTACGTCGGATGCGCCCGACTTGCTCGAGACCGCGCGGTTGCCGTGCTTGGCAACAGGCACGCCGGCCGCGGCGGTGACGATGGCCGTCGCGGTCGAGATGTTGAGGGTTTCGGCGCCGTCGCCGCCGGTACCGACGATGTCGATGACGTCGTCGGGGGCTTCGACCGCGACCATCTTCTCGCGCAGGATCGACACGGCGGCAGCGATCTCGCCGACGCTCTCGCCCTTGACCCTGAGGCCCATGAGGAAGGCGCCGATCTGGCTGGGGGTGGCTTCGCCGGCCATGATGGTCGACATCACGGCGCGCATTTCGACGCCGGTGAGGTCCTGGCGCGCGGCGATCTTGTTGAGTGCCTGCTTGATGTCCATCACGCGGCCCGCTTGAGCCCGAAGTCGCGGGCGAGGTTGAGGAAGTTCTGGAGCAAGGCGTGACCGTTCTCGCTGGCGATGCTTTCGGGGTGGAACTGCACGCCGTGGAGCGGCAGCGTCCGGTGCTGGAGGCCCATGATGAGGCCGTCATCGGTGGTCGCGGTGATCTCGAGGCTCTGCGGCAGCGTCTCGGGCCTGACCGTGAGCGAGTGGTAGCGGGTCGCCTCGAAGCCGGAATTGAGGCCGCGGAACAGGCCCTTGCCCTGGTGATTGATGCGGCTGGTCTTGCCGTGCATCAGCTCCGGCGCGCGGACGACGTCGCCGCCCATTGCCTGGCCGATGGCCTGGTGGCCGAGGCAGACGCCCAGGATCGGGGTCGTGTCCTTGAAGCGGTCGATCAGGGCGAGGCAGATGCCGGCCTCGTTGGGCGTCGCGGGGCCGGGCGAGAGCACGATAGCCTCGGGAGCGAGCGCCGCGATCTCGTCGAGCGTGATCCTGTCGTTGCGGACCACCTGGCTCTGCGCGCCGAGGTCGCCGAGGAAGTGGACGAGGTTGTAGGTGAAGCTGTCGTAATTATCGATGACGAGCAGACGCATTGCGGTTCCTTGCTTGCGTTCGGTTCTAACCACTGGGTCATTCCCGCGAAAGCGGGAACCTCTCTTGGTCAGACCCGCCATCGCCAAACGGAGGCCCCCGCTGTCGCGGGGATGACGCCGTGGACAGGACAGGGAACTCCGATCATCATTGCCCCACTCTCGCCTCTCCGGCGTAGCGTAGCGCCTCTTCCGCGGCGCTGAAAAGGGCGCGGGCCTTGTTTTCGCATTCGAGCTGCTCGAGCTCGGGCTTGCTGTCGGCGACGATACCGGCGCCGGCCTGCACGTAGACCTTGCCGTCCTTGACGATGGCGGTGCGCAGCACAATGCAGGTGTCCATCGTGCCGTCGGCGCCGAAATAGCCCACGCAGCCGCCATAGATGCCGCGGCGGTCGGTCTCGAGCTCGTCGATGATCTCCATGGCGCGCACCTTGGGGGCGCCGGAGACGGTGCCGGCCGGGAAGCCGGCGGCGAGAGCATCGACGAAGTCCTTCGTCGGATCGAGCTCGCCGACCACATTCGAGACGATGTGCATGACGTGGGAATAGTATTCGAGGAAGAACTTGTCGGTGACCTTGACGGTCCCGATCCTCGCGACGCGGCCGACGTCGTTGCGGCCGAGGTCGAGCAGCATCAGGTGCTCGGCGAGTTCCTTGGGGTCGCTCAGCAGCTCGTCGGCCAGTTCCTTGTCGCGCGTCGGCGTGGCGCCGCGCTTCCTGGTCCCGGCGATGGGACGGATGGTGACCTGGCCCTTCTCGACCTTGACGAGGATTTCGGGGCTCGAGCCGACGACGGCGAAGCCGCCAAAGTCGAGCAGATACATATAAGGCGACGGGTTGGTGCGGCGCAGCGCGCGGTAGAGCGCGGTGGGCGGCAGCGAGAACTCGGCCTCGAAACGCTGGCTCAGCACGACCTGGAAGATGTCGCCGGCGCGGATGTATTCCTTGGCGTCCTGCACCATGCGGTCGTACTGGGCGACGCTGGTGTTGGAGGTGACGGCGATCCTGTCGAGATCGGCCGGCACGCCGCCATAGGGCAGGGTGCGGCCGAGGCGACCGATGGCTTCGTCGATCCGCGCCCGCGCACCTTCCCAGGCTTGCCGGGCCGTGGTGCCGGGGCGCACATAGACGGGCGCCGTGAGGTAGAGCTCGTCCTTGAGCGTGTCGAAAATGGCGAGGACCGTGGGGCGCATCAGCAGCGCGTCGGGGAGGCCGAGGCCGGCGCCGTGGCGGTCGGGCAGGCGCTCCATCAGGCGGACCATCTCGTAGCCGAGATAGCCGTAGATGCCCGCCGCGGTGGAGGGCAGGCCCTCGGGAATATCGGCCTGGCTCTCGGCGACGAGCGCGCGCAGCACATCGAGCGGCGGCTCGCTGACCGGCGCGAAGCCGTCGCCGGCCTGGACATTGCGATTGATGCTGGCCGTGCCGGACTCGACCTTGAGGATGATGTCGGGATCAAAGCCGATCATCGAGTAGCGGCCCTTGGTGGCACCGTCCTGCACGCTTTCGAGGAGGAACGTGTTCTGCCGCCCCTCGGAGAGCTTCAGATAGGCGCCGATGGGCGTTTCGAGGTCGGCGACGACGCGCTGGAAGACGATCTGGGCCCGCCCAGCGTCGTAACCCCTGGCGAAGCGCTCGAAGCTCTGGTCCGCCATCGCATCACTGTGCCGTTGTGGTGGTCAGCAGCGTGAGCATGCGCTGATAGGCGCCGCCGCGCGCGTTCGGCGGCCACATCTCGTCGGTGAGCCCGGTGATGAGGTCGGCGTAGAGACCGTCACGCGTGGCGTTGGTCAGAAAGTCGGTGATGTCCTGGCCCGGAGCGGTAGTGGGCGGGGTGACGTCGGTGACGTGGTAGACCAGGTAGTCGCCATCGCCATTGACGGCCCAGCCATGCGTGTCGGGACCGGACGAGAAGATGCTGGTCGCCACGGCCTGATTGAACACCGGCGTGTTGTCGCCATCACGCGTCATCGGCGCCGAGATGGTGGCAAACTGGCCACGTTCAGTCGCCACGTCCTGGAACGGGGTGCCGCTATCAAGGGCGGCGACGATCTCGTCGACCTCGGCCTTGAGCAACTCGTCGGTCCTGGCGGTGGTCCAGGCGGTGGTGACGGCGTCGCGGACTTCGTCCAGCGTCTGGTCGCGGGCAACCTCGATAGTGTTGAGGTCGAACCAGAGGTTGTTGTTGGCATTGTAGGTGATGGTCGCGCTCAGTTTGCCCACTTCGGCGGCAAAGATCGCCTGCGCTGCCTTGGCACGGTCGGCTTCGGCGAGGCCGGGAACGACCGAGAGCTCGGTGCCCGAGGCGGTGAGGGCGACGGTCGTGACCGGCAGACCGTAGCGCTCGCTGATCTGCTTGAGCGGCTGGAACGCAGCGCGCAGCTCTTCGATCTGGTCCTGGATGTCGACATACGCGGCGCGCGCCTTGTCGGTGGCGAGGCGCTTGGCGATATCGCCCTTGGCTTCCTCATAGGCGATGGTGCCGCCGGCCTCGATCGCGGTGACGGCGACGACGCGCTTGCCGCCGATGCCGGCGATGATGGTGAAGCTCCCGGCGGCCGGCAGGGCGAAGGCCGCGTCGGCGAGGGCGGTGTCGCTGACCTGGGATTTAGCCAGGGTGCCGATGTCGGTGGCGGTCAGGCCGGAGGCGGCCAGGGCGGCGTCGAAGCCGGTGCCCGCGGCCTGCGCGTCGGTGAAGACCTTCTCGGCGGCGGCATCGGGCAGGGAGACCTGTTTGATGGTGCGCTTTTCGAGCTTGGTCAGGCTGTCCTTGACTCGCTCATACTCGGCGCGGACCTCGTCCTCGGCCGGTTGGTAGTCGGGGAGGGCCGACAGCGTCTCGAGCGTCAGCACCAGCACATCGGCGGTGCGGGTTTCCAGCGTGCGGTAATTGGTCTGGTTCGCGGTGAGATAGGTCGTCAGATCCTCATCCGTGGGGACCGGAATCTCGGGCAGGCTGGTCGAATTGAGGGTGAAGTACTCGACCGTGCGCAAATCGTTGCGGTAGCGGTTGAGCAGGTCCAGCCCGGTCTTGGAGATCTGGCTGCCGGCGAACAGGCCGATGGCGATCTGCTCGCGGCGGGCCGCCTTGCGCTGCGTCTCGAAATACTGCTCGCTGGTCAGACCCTGCTGGCGCAGCGTCTGGTCGTAGATTGAGCGGTCGAAGCTGCCCAGCACGCCGAAGAAGGTCGGGTCCTGCCGGACCAGTTCGGCCAGCTTGGCATCGGAAACACCGATACCATTGCGGATGGCGAACTGGTTGATGGCGGCGCGGGTGGTGAGCTGGTTGAGGACGGAGGTCGGGATGCCGAACTGGATCGCCTGCTCGTTGGTGGGGAGCTGGCCGGTCTGCTGGGCGAAGGCGTTGAGATTCTGCTGGTAGAGCCGTTGGAAATCGGCTGCCGTGATGTCCTCGTCACCCACGCGGGTGATGGTGTTGGCGTCGAGCGTCGCCAGGATCGAGGGGACGCCGAAGGCGCCCAGGGCAATGACGAGAGCCACGCCGAGAATCTTGCCGCCCAGAGAATTGGCGAACCGGCGCATAAAGTGCAGCATATTCAGGCGTTCCAGGCGGTGACGTTTGCGTTGAGAGGGGTTATGGCAAACTCCCCTCCCGCGCAAGAGCAAGGATTTCCGCCAAGTGGCTCAGAACATTACCCCGCTGATCGCCGGCAACTGGAAAATGAACGGGCTGCGCGTCAGCCTGTTCGAGGTGGAAAAGCTTGCCAGCCATCTGACGTCGGGCGAGCCGCCGCGCTGCACGGTGGCGCTGTGCCCACCGGCGACGCTGATCGCGGCGATGAACCGGATCGCGGCGCCGGCTGGAATCGTCGTGGGTGCGCAGGACTGCCATCCGGCCGCGTCCGGGGCGCATACGGGCGACCTGAGCGCGCCGATGCTGGCCGACGCCGGGGCGCAACTGGTGATCGTGGGGCATTCGGAGCGGCGGACCGACCATCACGAGACGGACGAGCTGGTGCGCCAGAAAGCACAGGCGGTGCTGGCGGCGGGCCTGACGCCGATCATCTGCGTGGGGGAGACTCTGGCCGAGCGTGAGGCGGGGCGGGCCGATGCGGTCGTGTCCCGCCAACTTGCGGCGTCGGTGCCCGAGGAGGCGGCCGAACTCGACGTGGTGATCGCCTATGAGCCCGTCTGGGCGATTGGCACGGGGCTGACGCCGACGTCAGCCGATATCGCGCAGATGCACAAAAGCCTGCGCGATCAGCTTGTTGCGCGGTTCGGGGCGAAGGGCGAGACGATCCGGCTGCTCTATGGCGGCTCGCTGAAGCCGGCCAATGCGCGGGAAATCCTCGCCATCGCACACGTCAATGGCGGGCTGGTGGGCGGCGCCAGTCTCCTGGCGGACGATCTGTTCGCCATTATCTCGGCCGCGTAAGAGCACCGACCGGACAAACTATTGGCGCAAGCGGCTGGCAATTGCTGGAAATCGCGTATATGACGCGCGCCGACCAGCGGCACGCCCAGCGCGCCGCTGACATCTATTGAAAGACCGCCCGTAATGGAAAATGTCCTCCTCGTCGCCTACCTGCTGATCGTGCTCGCGCTGATCGCGGTGATCCTGCTGCAGCGCTCGGAAGGCGGCGGCCTGGGGATGGGCGGCAATGCCGGCGGTCTGATGACGGTGCGCGGTTCGGCGAACCTGTTGACTCGCACCACGGCAATCCTTGCGGCGCTGTTCTTTGCGACGGCGATCGGCCTGACGATCCTCGCCGAGCTCAATCGCAGCACCTCCGACATTCTCGATTCTGCGGCGCAACCGGGTGAGGCAGCGCCCTCGACCGTGCTCGACGCGCTCAGCCAGCTCGGCGGCGGCGACACGCTGCCGCTGCCGAGCGCCGCCTCGTCCGAGGCCGCGCCGACCACCGATACCGCTTCGAGCGCGCCGGCCGCGGCCGACCCGGTCGAAACCACCGATCCCGGACTGGCCCTGCCGGTCGCCCCGGCTCCCAGCGAGCCGGTCCAAGAGAGCGCCGCCAGCAGCAGCGCTCCGGCACCCTAAGGTGCCCCGGATACAAACCTGAAGGAGGGGATGGAGACATCCCCTCCTTCGTTTTTGGCGCGTGAGCGCGATCAATTTGATGAACTTCCGAGGCTGTGGGCGCAGTGCTTCGGGGGTTCCGAATCATTGTTGCGCGCCCATAAGGTGAAGGCCCATGGCTCGGTACGTTTTCATCACCGGTGGCGTGGTTTCCTCATTGGGCAAAGGTCTCGCGTCCGCAGCGCTCGGCGCTGTGTTGCAGGCGCGTGGCTACAAGGTCCGGCTGAGGAAACTCGACCCCTATCTGAATGTTGACCCCGGTACGATGTCGCCGACGCAGCACGGCGAAGTGTTCGTGACCGATGACGGGGCGGAGACCGATCTCGATCTCGGCCACTATGAGCGCTTCACGGGGCGGCACGCCAACAAGCGCGACAACATCACGACGGGCCGGATCTATTCCGACCTGATCGCCAAGGAGCGCAAAGGCGAGTTCCTGGGCGCCACGGTGCAGGTGATCCCGCACGTCACCGACGCCATCAAGGACTTCATCCGCGACGGCAATGACGAGTTCGACTTCGTGCTGGTCGAGGTCGGCGGCACGGTGGGCGACATCGAGGGGCTGCCGTTCTTCGAGGCAATCCGCCAGTTCGGCAACGAGGTGCCGCGTGGCCATGCGGTCTACATGCACCTTACGCTGATGCCGTTCATTCCCTCGGCGGGCGAGCTCAAGACCAAGCCGACGCAGCACTCGGTGGCGACGCTGCGCTCGATCGGCATTTCGCCCGACATCCTGCTCGTCCGCTGCGACCGCCCGATCCCGCAATCGGAGCGCAGGAAGCTCGCGCTGTTCTGCAATGTGCGCGAGAGCTCGGTGATCCAGGGGCTCGACGTGGCGTCGATCTACGACGTGCCGCTCGCCTATCACAAGGAAGGGCTGGACCGCGAAGTGCTGGCGGCGTTCGGCATCACCGACGCCAGGGAGCCCGACCTCAGCAAGTGGGAGGAGGTCTCGAGCCGCCTCCACAATCCCGAGGGCGAGGTCAACATCGCCATCGTGGGCAAGTATACGGGGCTCAAGGACGCCTATAAGTCGCTGAGCGAAGCGCTGGTCCATGGCGGCATCGCCAACAAGGTCAAGGTCAACCTCAACTGGATCGACAGCGAGATCTTCGAGCGCGAGGACCCCGCGCCCTATCTCGAGCATATCCACGGCATCCTGGTTCCCGGCGGGTTCGGCGAACGCGGCTCGGCGGGCAAGATCCAGGCGGCCAAGTTCGCGCGGACCAAGGACGTGCCGTATTTCGGCATCTGCTTTGGCATGCAGATGGCCTGCATCGAGGCGGCACGGAACACGGCGGGCATCGCCAAGGCCAACTCCACCGAGTTTGGCCCCACCAAGGAGCCCATCGTCGGCCTGATGACCGAATGGACGAAGGGCAACGACAAGGAAACCCGCAGCAAGGAAGGCGACCTCGGGGGCACGATGCGGCTCGGCGCTTACCCCGCCCAGCTCACCCGCGGCTCGCGCGTCGCCGACATCTACGGCAAGACGCGGATCGAGGAGCGCCACCGCCACCGCTACGAAGTGAACATGGAATACCGCAAGCTGCTCGAAAAAAACGGCCTGCTGTTCTCCGGCGTCTCGCCGGACGGGACGCTGCCCGAGATCGTGGAGCGCACTGACCATCCGTGGTTCATCGGCGTGCAGTTCCACCCCGAGCTCAAGTCCAAGCCGTTCGAGCCGCATCCGCTGTTTGCCAGCTTCATCGCTGCGGCAATGGAGCAGAGCCGGCTGGTCTAGGACGGGCCTGCGCAGGACTTGTTGCGCACCAATAGTGACCGGCGTAGTCTCGTCGCATACTTAGACAAGTATTGGCGACGAGGGCATCATGTTCATCAAGCTCGCCTCCTGGAATATCGGCTGGTTCGGCAATCTGCTGCAGGGACGCAAGCGGGACCTCATTGCGACCCAGATCACCAGTGGGGCCGGCAGGGCGCTGCAGAAGAAGCAGCGCCGGCAGATCGCCCGCGAGATCGAACTGATCGATGCCGACATCCTGTGCATCCTCGAAGGGCCGGCGATGAGCGGGGCCGCGCTGCTCGAGGCGTTCTGCGCGCACGACCTCAACGGCGCCTATACGGTGATCAAGCGGCCGGCGGGCGATCCGTCCTTCGTGCGCGGGGCGCAGGGCATCTGGTTCATCGTGCGCAGCACGCTGGTCGAGAGCCTGTCGCCATCGCTGCTGCCCATCGACAGGTGGCGCGAGGCGACCGAGTATGAGAGCCGCCCTTCGCCCAACCAGCCGGGCGACCACAGCAAGCAGGGGACCTGGCCGATCCGCCATCCCTGGTTCAAGCCGCTGGTCTCGACCAAGACGGAGGTCGCCAAGCTGGGGAACGCCGCCGGCGACCCGCCGGTCCCGCAATTGCGGGCGAGGGAACATTTCCACTGGCGCCACCCGCAGGTTCTCGTGTGCGAGATCAAGGGACGGCGCGTGGATTTCATCGGTCTCCACCTCAAGTCCAAATTCCAGGACGTCAACGAGTACAAGAAGGCGGCGGCAGTGCTGGAGAAGGCCAACCCAACCGCGGCGGAGATCGCCCTGGTAGAGAAGGTCGAACAGAAGGCCATCGAGTCCCGCATCAAGCTGACGACGGAGGCGATCGACGTCCGGCTCTATGTCGACAACCGGTTCCGCAACGAGCAGAACCCCATCATCTTCATGCTGGGCGATCTCAATGACGGGATCGGCAAGGAGTATTTCGAGCGGCTCTACCTGTTCCACGACCTGCTGACGAATTTGCAGGGCGACGTCTTCTTCTCGCGGCGCTTCTTCAATCATGCGCTGTTCGACTACGGCATCGAATCCGACGACAACTTCCGCTGGACCGCGCATTTCCAGGACGCCTGGGACCCGTACCGACCGCCGGAAATCCTGCTCGACCACATCATGTTCACGCAATCGGTCGTCGGGCCCAAATTCGCCCTCGCCCCGCTCGATGTTGCGGGCAAGGCGGGCAAGGTCGAGCACGACGCCCATGTCGCCGCCAACGCCGTCTTCGCCAGCGCCGAGGAGGGGACGAGCGATCACCGCGCGGTGTCGGTGATGGTCGAGGTCGAGAGCTGAGTTTGACAGGCTGCGGGGATGGGCCTAGCCAGCGCGGCATGGCCGACATCCTCTCCCTCAGCAAAGCCCGCAAGAGCAAGGCGCGTGCCGACAAGGAGGCCGCGGCCGCCGAGAACCGGGCGAAGTTCGGGCGCAGCAAGGCGCAGAAGGCCGTCGATGAGTCCCGGAAGTCCGCCGCGGAAAAGATGATCGACGCGCACAAGCGTGAACCGTAAGGTTCGGGTCCTTCCTCAACGATCCGAACCAGATGACCTCACTTTCCGATTTCGACGAAACGCGCCTCGGCGGCGCGACTGAAGCCCTGTCGGCCTATGCCGGCCGTGTGGTTCTGGTGGTCAATGTCGCCAGCCAGTGCGGGAACACGCCGCAATATGAGGGGCTGGAGGCACTGTACCGGCAGTACGAAAGGCAGGGACTGGCGATCCTGGGGTTCCCCTGCAACCAGTTCGGCGAACAGGAGCCGGGGACGTCGGCGGAAATCGCCGAGTTCTGCTCGCTGACCTACAATGTGACTTTCCCCATGTTCGAGCGCATCGAGGTCAACGGAGCCGGGGCCGACCCGCTCTACAGATGGCTGAAGCGCGAGACGCCCGGCTCGGGCGATGCCGATGTCGAGTGGAACTTCGCCAAGTTCCTGATCGACCGCGACGGCAGACCGGTGAAGCGGTACGGCGACAAGTTCCCGCCGGCCGATATCGCGGGCGACATCGAAAAGCTGCTCTAGAAGCGCGTTCGCCTCTAGAGCGTGCCGACCAGCACCGGGTCCTTCTGCCAGACCGCCGGGAACAGCTTTTGCAGCGCCTCGACCTTGGGCAGGTCGTTGATGACGATATAGGGCCAGGTCGGGTTCAGGGTCAGGAAATCCTGATGGTACTGCTCGGCCGGGTAGAAGGCTTCGAGCGGCTCGAGCGTGGTGACGATCGGCGCGGGGTAGACCGTGGCGGCATCGAGCTGGGCGATGTAGGCCGCAGCGACCTGCTTTTCCTCGTCGGACTGGAAGAAGATGGCGTTGCGGTACTGCGTGCCGTGGTCCGGCCCCTGGTAATTGAGCTGGGTGGGGTTCATCGCGACCGAGAACAGGATCTGCAGCAATTGGCCGTAGCTGACGACGGCGGGATCGTAGGTGATTTCGACCGCCTCGGCGTGGCCGGTCTGGCCCGAGCCGACCATGTCGTAATGGGCGGTGTCCGCCTCGCCGCCGGCGTAGCCCGATACGGCGTTCTTGACGCCCTTCACATGCTGGAAGACGCCCTGCACGCCCCAGAAGCAGCCGCCGGCAAAGATCGCCTTGGCTTCGGACCCTGCAACCGGGAAGTCGATAGCGGGCCGGGGGATCACGACGGGTTCCTCCTGCGCGCCAACAGTCGAATGCCAGAGGCCGAGGGCAGCTGCGGCGCTCAGCACGCTGACTGCGGCCACCTTGGCGATGCGGCTTAGATTCATCGATATCTCCCTGGGCCAGCCGGCCCGATTTGCGTTGGTCCTATGTCGCGCCGGGCGGCGCGGAAATCCAGCGCCGGTGGCGGGGTTGTGAACGGCGTGGCGAGCGCCGTGAGGGCCCGTGAGAGGAGATACGGGTGGGCGAGGCACGAAGTTTGCAGTCGGCCCCGGACGCCGCCGCGCCGGAACCGTGCTCGACGTGCCTCGTTTCGCTTCCATCAACCTCATTGAAGGAGACGAGAATGCCCACAGCAACGGGACATACGACGGCCATTCGCGCGTCGCGCGTGATCGGTACGGACGTCAAGGACACCCAGGGCGAGGTGATCGGCAAGGTGGAGGATCTGATCCTCGACAAGACCGATAACGCCATCATGTTCGCGGTGGTCGGCTTCGGCGGCTTCCTCGGCATGGGCGAGAAGTTCCACCCGCTGCCCTGGTCGTCCCTCGACTTCGATCCCGAGCTCGATGCCTATGTCGTGCCGTTCAGCAAGGACCAGCTCAAGGCGGCGCCTGCCGACACGATCAAGGAGCTGACCAAGGACGACGGCACCTTCATGCGCGACCGCAGCTACGACTACTACAAGCCGAGCCCTACTGGCACTAAGCCGGCCAGCCAGTCGACGGGATCGGGCGGCCTCCGGGCCGCCCTGCATTTTGTCGCGCCACGCCGCCGCAGGGTAAGCTAGCCTGCCGCTGATTCATCGGGGAGTGCGGCGTGCGGATCGTCATCATCGGGGGCAGCGGGCATGTGGGGACGTATCTGGTTCCCATGCTGGTCGGGGCCGGGCACCAGGTCGTCAATGTGAGCCGCGGGCGGGCGGTGCCCTATACGCCGAACGCAGCGTGGGATGCGGTGGAGACGGTTGTGGCGGACCGGACGGCAGAGGATGCGGCGGGGACTTTTGGGTCGCGGATCGCCGCCCTTGGCGCCGATGTCGTGGTCGACATGATCTCGTTCACGCTCGAAAGCACGCAGCAGCTCGCCAATGCGCTGCGCGGCAGAGCGGAGCATTTCCTTCATTGCGGGACGATCTGGGTCTACGGGCACAACCCGGCCGTGCCGGCGACCGAGGACGATCCGCTCAACGCGATCGGTGAATACGGCACGCGGAAAGCGGCGATCGAGGCCTGGCTGCTGGGCGAGGCCAGGGACGGCCTACCGGCGACGGTGTTCCGGCCGGGCCACATCGTCGGACCGGGCTGGGCGCCGCTCAATCCGGCGGGGCATTTCAACCTCGATGTGTTCGCCCGGATGCGGCGCGGCGAGGAGCTGGCGCTGCCCAATTTCGGGCTCGAGACGGTGCATCACGTGCATGCTGCCGACGTCGCGCAGATCGCGTTCCGCGCCATCGCCAGCCGCGAGGCGGCGGTCGGGCAGGCGTTCAACGCGGTTTCGGCGCAAGCGCTGAACCTCAGGGGCTATGCCGAGGCGATGTTCCGCTGGTTTGGGCACGAGCCGCGGATCAGCTACCTGCCGTTCGAGCAGTGGGCGGCGACGCAGCGGCCCGAGGATGCGGCGGCAACGCTCGAGCATATCAGCCGAAGTCCGGCGCATTCCATCCACAAAGCGCGCTCTTTGCTCGGATATCGGCCCCGCTATTCGAGCCTTGCGGCGGTCGAGGAGGCCGTGACCTGGCTGATCGGGAGCGGAAAGCTCGGCTGAACCGGAAATATTGCGCGCGCCCCCTTCCGATTGTCACATGACGGTTCTAGGAAGATCGCGATTTCCGCGAGATTCAGAGGCGCTTTCCCATGTCTTCCATCATCGACGTCACCGGCCGCCAGGTTTTCGACAGCCGCGGCAACCCCACCGTTGAAGTGGACGTGGTGCTCGACGATGGCAGCTTCGGCCGCGCCATCGTGCCCTCGGGCGCTTCGACCGGCGCCCACGAGGCGGTGGAACTGCGCGACGGCGGCAAGGCGTTCCTGGGCAAGGGCGTGACCAAGGCGGTCGACTTCGTCAACACCGAGATCTACTCGGAGATCGAAGGCCTCGACGCGCTCGACCAGATCAGCGTCGACCGCGCCATGATCGAGCTCGACGGCACGCCCAACAAGGGCCGGCTGGGCGCCAACGCGATCCTTGGCGTGTCGCTGGCCGTGGCGAAGGCCGCGGCGGAGAGCTCGGAACTGCCGCTCTACAAATATCTTGGCGGGCCGACCGCCCACCTGCTGCCGGTGCCGATGATGAACATCATCAATGGTGGCGCGCATGCCGACAATCCGATCGACATGCAGGAATTCATGATCCTGCCGGTCGGCGCCGAGAGCTTTGCGCATGCGGTGCAGATCGGTGCCGAAGTGTTCCACACGCTCAAGAAGGCGCTGCACAAGGACGGGCACAACACCAATGTGGGCGACGAGGGCGGCTTCGCGCCGAACCTGGCGTCGGCCGAGATGGCGCTCGACTACATCGTCAAGTCGATCACGGCGGCCGGCTACGAGCCGGGCAAGGACGTGTATCTGGGCCTCGACTGCGCCTCGACCGAGTACTTCAAGGCCGGCAAATACGAGATGAAGGGCGAGGGCAAGTCGCTGAGCTCGGCCGAGAACGTAAAGTTCCTCGAAGGGCTGGTGAGCAAATTCCCCATCATCACCATCGAAGACGGCATGGCCGAAGACGACTGGGACGGCTGGAAGGCGCTCACGCAGACGCTGGGCGGCAAGATTCAGCTCGTGGGCGACGATCTGTTCGTCACCAACACCGAACGCCTCCGTTCGGGCATCAAGATGGGCGTCGCCAACTCGATCCTTGTGAAGGTCAACCAGATCGGTTCGCTCACCGAGACGCTCGAGGCCGTCGATATGGCGCACCGCGCCGCCTACACTTCGGTGATGTCGCACCGCTCGGGCGAGACCGAGGATTCGACCATCGCCGACCTCGCTGTCGCCTGTGGCTCGGGCCAGATCAAGACCGGCTCGCTGAGCCGCTCCGACCGCATTGCCAAGTACAACCAGCTTATCCGCATCGAGGAGATGCTGGGATCGTCTGCGAAGTATGCGGGCCGCGGCGCGTTCAAGGCGCTGGCGGACTGATGACCGCCGGCGCGGAGGTCGAGATCGACGAAGCGTCGGTAGACGACGCGGATGCGCTCTCGGCCCTCGCGATCCGGACCTACGTCGCTGCCTTCGGGCACAGCTTCGCGCCCGACGAGCTGACCCACTATCTCGACCGGAAGCTGTCGGCGGTCCGCTGGGTGGAGTATCTGGCGCGCGACCGCGTGCTGCTGGCGCGGATCGCGGGGCGGCCGGTGGGCTACATCCAGTTCGGGCCCGAGGAGGCGCGCGAGGGCGTCGACATTCGCCGGCTCTACATCGACGCCGCCCACCAAGGCCAAGGGATCGGGACGTCGCTCCTCGAAGCGGTGTTGGGGTCGCCCGAAGTGGCAGCGGCGCCTGCCGTCTACATCGACACCTGGGACGAGAACACCGGCGCGCGGCGGCTCTATGACCGCTTCGGCTTCCGGCACGAGGGTGAGCTGAAACCCTTCCGCCTGAGCACCGGCGAGATCGACGGCTACGACATCATTCTCGTACGGCGCCGGACCGAGCCTTAACCGGGGCTCAACCATGGCGGGGTAGGGTGCCGGCATGTCCACCCGCCTTCGTCGTCCATCCATCTGGCGCGGCCTGCTCGTTACGGCGGGCCTCGTGGCATTTCAGGGCTATCTGGGCTGGAGCGCGATCGGCGGGAACTTCGGCACCGAGAGCCAGAAGCTGATGAAGGCCGATATCGTCGACCTCAAGGTGCAGTCGGCGGCGCTGCAGGCCGAGATCGACGCCTACCGGCACAAGGTCGATCTGTTCGACCCCAAGAAACTCGATCCTGATATCCTCACCGAACGGGCCCGGGCGCTGCTGTCGATGGCGCAGGTGGGCGACCTCGTGATCATGGTCGATCCGCAGACCGGTAAACTGCTTTCCGGTTCAATCATGTCGTCAACCGAAAACCAGTCAATGCCAAAAATAGAAGCTGGCATAGACTGATAGCGGGCGTTGCTCGTGTCATGAGCGCGTTGTGCGGCAGGAAATGCTTGCGCTATTCTGGCCGGCAGTGGCGTAATGCCATCCTATTGCGGTCCTCCGGAGCAGAATAATGGCGCGCAAGCCTGCCGCGGCGAAAGCCGCAAAATCCGCTTCCCTCCCCAATGCCCCCCAGTTCAGCAAGGAAGACGAGCTCAAGGCCTTCCGCGACATGCTGCTGATCCGCCGCTTCGAGGAGAAGGCGGGGCAGATGTATGGCATGGGGCTGATCGGCGGCTTCTGCCACCTCTATATCGGCCAGGAAGCGGTGGTGACCGGCATCACCATGGCGAGCCAGAAGGGCGACGCGCAGATCACCGGCTATCGCGACCACGGGCACATGCTGGTGATGGGGCTCGATCCCAAGGGCGTGATGGCCGAACTCACCGGGCGCGAGGGCGGCCTGTCGAAAGGCAAGGGCGGCTCGATGCACATGTTCTCCAATGAGCACCGCTTCTATGGCGGCAACGGCATCGTGGGCGCGCAGGTATCGCTGGGCACGGGCCTCGCCTTCGCCGCCAAATATCGCGGCGAGAACAGCGTGGCGATCACCTATTTCGGCGATGGCGCGGCCAACCAGGGCCAGGTCTACGAGTCGTTCAACATGGCCAAGCTGTGGAACCTGCCGGTCCTCTACATCATCGAGAACAACCGCTACGCCATGGGCACGTCGGTCGAGCGGGCGACGGCACAGGCGGATTTCTCCAAGCGCGGGCTGAGCTTCAACATTCAGGGCGAACAGGTCGACGGCATGGATGTGCGGATGGTGCATGACGCGACACGGCGCGCCATCGACCACATCCGCGGCGGCGGTGGCCCGTACATTCTCGAGATGATGACCTATCGCTACCGTGGCCATTCCATGTCCGACCCGGCGAAGTACCGCAGCAAGGACGAAGTGACCACCATGCGGGCCGAGCGCGATCCGATCGAGCAGGTCAAGAGCCGCATTCTGGAAAAGCGTTTCGGCACCGAAGAGACGCTCAAGCAGATCGAGACCGAGGTTCGCGCCATCGTCACGGAAGCGGCGGATTTTGCCACGAGCGATGCGGAGCCGCCGGCCAGCGAGCTCTGGACGGACATCTACGCGGCGTAAGGCGGAAACGGCGATGGCGACGATCGTCACGACAGTTCTGGCGGCCCTGGGCTTCTTCGCCTGGGGCATTGCCGTGCTGTCTGCGTTCCGCATCGTGTCGCTGGCGCCCAAGGGGCAGAAGCTCAGCGTCTACGGTCAGGTCGGCTGGTGGCAGTTCGACAAGATCCGCGCCGCGCTCGGCCCCGACGCCGATCCCCACATCCGCGCCTATCAGCGCGCCTTCCTCACCTTCATCGGCTGCGTCCTGATAGCCATGGTCGCCGGCACCTTGCTTGCCGCGCAGGCGCAGAACTAGTTTTCGGAGAACACTCCAATGCCCAATATCCTGATGCCCGCGCTGTCGCCGACCATGGAGGAGGGGAAACTCTCCAAATGGCTGGTCAAGGTCGGCGATACGGTCAAGCCCGGCGACGTGCTGGCCGAGATCGAGACCGACAAGGCGACGATGGAAGTCGAGAGCGTCGACAGCGGCGAGGTCAAGGAACTGCTGGTGGCCGAGGGCACCGAGGGGGTGAAGGTCAATACGCCCATCGCCGTGGTGCTGGGCGAGGGCGAAAGCGCCCCGGCTCCGACACCGGTGGCCAGGACCGCTCCCGAGCCGGCTGAAGCGCCGGTGGTCGCCGCCGAGAAAGCGGCGGATGCCGCGCCCGCCGCGGCGGCGGCACCCGCTGCGCCCAAGTTCGAGGCCGCGGCCGATCCGGACCTGCCGGCCGGCGTCGAGATGGTCGAAATGACCGTGCGCCAGGCGCTCAACGAGGCGATGGCCGAGGAGATGCGCCGCGACAAGGACGTCTTCGTGATGGGCGAGGAAGTCGCCGAGTACCAGGGCGCCTACAAGGTGACACAGGGCCTGCTGCAGGAGTTCGGACCGCAGCGCGTTGTGGACACGCCCATCACCGAGCACGGCTTTGCCGGCATCGGCGTCGGCGCGGCGTTCGCGGGCCTGAGGCCGATCGTCGAGTTCATGACCTGGAACTTCGCCATGCAGGCGATCGACCAGATCATCAATTCGGCGGCCAAGCAGCTCTACATGTCGGGCGGGCAGGTGACGGCGCCCATCGTGTTCCGTGGCCCCAACGGCGCCGCGGCCCGCGTTGCGGCGCAACACAGCCAGGATTTTTCGGCCTGGTACAGCCACGTGCCCGGTCTCTATGTCGTCGCCCCGTTCACGGCAGCCGACGCCAAGGGGCTGCTGAAGGCAGCAATCCGTACCAATACGCCGGTGGTGTTTCTCGAGAACGAGATTCTCTACGGCTCGACGGGTCTCGTGCCCAAGGTCGACGACTTCGTGCTGCCGATCGGCAAGGCCCGTATCGCGCGGCAGGGCAAGGACGTGACGATCGTGTCGTTCTCGATGGGTATGCGCTACGCGACGCAGGCGACCGAGAAGCTCGTGGCTGCGGGCGTCGATGTCGAACTGATCGACCTCAGGACGCTGCGGCCGATGGATTCGGCGACCGTTATCGAGAGCGTCAAGAAGACGGGCCGACTGGTGACCGTCGAGGAAGGCTGGCCGCAGGGCGGCATTGGCGCGGAGCTCACGGCGCGCGTCGTCGCCGAAGCGTTCGACTATCTCGACGCCCCGCCGACCCGTGTCACCGGCAAGGACGTGCCGATGCCGTACGCCGCCAATCTCGAGAAGCTGGCGCTGCCCAATGTCGACGAAGTCATCGCGGCGGTGAACGCCGTGACCTATCGGAGCTGAGGCGCGTGGCCACTCAAGCAGAGATGGACCGCAGATTCCTCGATGCCGCCTATGACGAGGCGCAGAAGGGGCTGGCCGAGGGCGGCATTCCCATCGGCTCGGTGCTGGTGCGCAATGGCGAGATCATCGGGCGCGGGCACAACCGGCGCGTGCAGAAGGGTGACCCGATCCTGCATGGCGAGATGGACGCGATCCAGAACGCCGGCCGGCAGCGGACCTACAAGGACGTTACCTGCTACACCACGCTCAGCCCCTGCATGATGTGCACGGGGACGATCATCCAGTTCGGCATCGCCCGCGTGGTGGTGGCCGAGAGCAAGAATTTCAAGGGTTTCCAGGATGTGCTCAGCCTCGCGGGCGTCGACGTTGTCGATTACCACGAGGCGCGTTGCGAGCACATGATGACGGACTTCATCGAGAAGAATCCGTCGCTGTGGAACGAAGACATCGGCGAGTGAGGACGCGATGAGCATCAACATAACCATGCCGGCACTCTCTCCCACGATGGAAGAGGGCAAGCTCGCCAAATGGCACGTCAAGGAAGGTGACAGCGTCTCCTCCGGCGACGTGATCGCCGAGATCGAGACCGACAAGGCGACCATGGAGGTCGAGGCGGTCGACGAAGGCAGGATCGGGCAGATCGTCGTTCCAGAGGGAACGGAGAATGTGAAGGTCAACGCCGTGATCGCGGTGCTCCTGACCGAAGGGGAGAGCGCCGCCGACGCCAAGGCGGCCCCGGCGCCCGCGCCCAAGGCCGCAGAGGTACCCAGGCCGGAAGCGCCAAGAGCAGCGGAGGCGCCGAAGGCGGCTCCGGCGCCAGTGGCGTCGGCCGTGAGCGGGACCGCCGCGGTGACGGCATCGGCGCCGAAGCCTCCCGCCGGCGCGAACGGCGCGCGGGTGTTTGCGTCGCCGCTGGCCAAGCGGCTCGCCAGGGAAGCCGGCATCGACGTCGGCGCGATCAATGGCTCGGGGCCGCATGGCCGCGTGGTGCGCTCGGACGTCGAGGCCGCCAAGTCGGGCAAGGTGCCGCTCAAGGCCGCTCCAGCCGCTGCCCCCGCCTCGGGCGGCGCCGCACTCGCAGGCGGCATGAGCAAGCAGCAGGTGCTGGCGCTCTATCCGGAGGGCAGCTACGAACTCGTGCCCAATGACGGCATGCGCAAGGTCGTGGCGGCGCGCCTCACCGAAGCCAAGCAGACCATCCCGCATTTCTACCTGACGCTCGACTGCCGGATCGACGCCTTGATGGCGGCGCGCGAGCAGATCAATGCGGCCGCGCCGCTCAAGGACGGCAAGCCGACCTACAAGCTCTCGGTCAACGACTTCGTGATGAAGGCGTGGGCGGCGGCCCTGATGAAGGTGCCGACGGCGAACGCCACGTGGGCTGGGGACTCGATCCTCTACCACAAGCATGCCGACGTGGCCGTGGCGGTCGCGGTGCCGGGCGGGCTGTTCACGCCGGTGGTCAAGGCGTGCGAGACCAAGTCGCTGCGCCAGATTTCGGACGAGGTGAAGGATCTCGCGAGCCGCGCCCGCAGCAAGAAGCTGAGCCCGGCCGAGTACCAGGGCGGCACCTCCTCGGTGTCCAACCTCGGCATGTATGGCATCACCAATTTCGCGGCGGTGATCAATCCGCCGCACGGCACGATCCTCGCTGTCGGCGTCGGTGAAGAGCGGGTCTATGCCGAGAAAGGCGAGATCAAGGTGGGCCAGTTCATGACGGTGACGCTGAGTTGCGACCACCGCGCGGTGGACGGCGCGCTCGGCGCGGAACTGCTCGCCGCCTTCAAGGCCCTGATCGAAACTCCTGTGATGATGCTCGCATGAAAACCATTCTTGCCTTTGGCGACAGCATCACCTTCGGTGCCAACCCCGTGATGGGCGGGCCGCGGCTCGCCTATGAGCACCGCTGGCCCACGGTCCTCGAAGCCGGACTCGGCGGCGCGGCGCGAGTCATCGCGGAGGGGCTGGGCGGCCGCACCACCGTGCATGACGACTGGTATGCCAATGCCGACCGCAACGGCTCGCGCATCCTGCCGACCCTGCTTGCCACGCACAATCCGCTCGATGCGGTGGTGATCATGCTGGGCACCAACGATCTCAAGACGATCCATGGCCGGGCCGCGCTCGAGGCGTCCTACGGCATGCGCCGCCTGGTGCAGGTGGTGCGGGCACACGCCGCCACCGACAATCTGCCGCCACCGGCGATCGTGATCGTGGCGCCGCCACACATCACCGAGACGAGCATCCATCCCGAGATGATGGAGGTTTTCGGCAAGAAGACGGCGATCGAGGAAAGCCGACTCTTCGGCAAGTACTACAAGCGCCGCGCGGAGGAACTTGGAACGGCGTTCTTTGATGCCTCGACGGTGGCACGGCCCGACCCCCATGACGGCGTGCATCTGGACGCGGCGAACACGCGCGCGATCGGCGAGGGGCTCGTGCCGGTCGTCAAATCCCTTCTCGGACTCTAGGAGGCCCTGATGGCCGACTCTTACGATCTCATCATCATCGGCGCCGGTCCGGGCGGCTATGTTGCGGCCATCCGGGCGGCCCAACTGGGGCTCAAGACGGCGATCGTCGAGCGCGAGCACATGGCGGGCATCTGCTCGAACTGGGGCTGCATCCCCACCAAGGCGCTGCTGCGCTCGGCCGAGATCTACGGCCACATGGCGCACGCCAAGGACTACGGACTGACGGTCGAAAAGTTCGGCGTCGACCTCGACGGCGTGGTCAAGCGCTCGCGCGCCATCGCGGCGCAGATGAACAACGGCGTCCAGTTCCTGATGAAGAAGAACAAGGTCGACACGATCTGGGGCGAGGCGGTGCTGACCGGTCCCAACGAGATCAAGGTCGAGCCGACCAAGAAGAAGATCATGCAGCCGCAGGTGCCGCCGCCCAAGGCGGCGCTGGGGGCAGGGACCTACAAGGCCAAGAACATCATCGTCGCCACCGGTGCGCGACCGCGCGTGCTGCCGGGCATCGAGCCCGACGGCGACCGGATCTGGACCTATTTCGAGGCCATGGTGCCGGCCGCGATGCCCAAATCGCTGGTGGTGATGGGTTCGGGCGCGATCGGCATGGAGTTTGCTTGGTTCTACCGCTCGATGGGCTCGGACGTGACGATCATCGAGCTGTTGCCGCAGATCCTGCCGGTCGAGGACGCGGAGATCGCCGCACATGTGAAGAAGCGGTTCGAGAAACGTGGCATCAAGTTCATGACGGAGGCCAAGGTCGCCAAGGTCGAAAAGACCAAGGACGGCATTGTCGCGCATGTCGAGCTCAAGGACGGCTCCAAGCAGACCGTCGCCGGCGACCGGCTGATTTCGGCGGTAGGCGTGCAGTGCAACACCGAGAATCTGGGGCTCGATACGGTCGGCGTGAAGATCGACCGCGGTGCCATCGTGGTCGATGACCATGGCCGCACCAACGTGCCGAGCGTCTGGGCCATCGGCGATGTCGCCGGCCCGCCCATGCTGGCGCACAAGGCCGAGCACGAGGCGGTGATCGTGGTCGAGACCATTGCCGGCCTCAAGGTGCACGGCCTCGACAAGCGTAAGATTCCGGGCTGCACCTATTGCGAGCCGCAGGTGGCGAGCGTCGGGCTGACCGAGGCCAGGGCGAAGGAAGCCGGACGCGAGATCAAGGTCGGGCGCTTCCCCTTCATCGGCAACGGCAAGGCCATCGCCCTGGGCGAGCCCGAGGGGCTGGTCAAGACCATCTTCGATGCCAAGACCGGTGAACTGCTGGGTGCCCACATGGTAGGCGCCGAGGTCACCGAGCTGATCGAGGGGTTCGTCGTGGCCATGAACCTCGAAACAACCGAGGAAGAACTGATGCACACCATCTTCCCGCATCCCACGCTCAGTGAGATGATGAAGGAGAGCGTGCTCGACGCCTACGGTCGCGCGCTCAACATCTGACGGAGGCTGCCATGTCGCCCGAACTCCAGTCGCTCCTGATCTTCCTGCTCACCGGCCTCGTGGCCGGCTGGATCGCCAGCCTCGTTCTGGGTGGGGGCGGGCTGCTGCGCAATCTCGTCGTCGGCGTGGTGGGCGCGCTGGTTGGCGGCTACGTGCTCAAGTTCGCGGGCGTGACGCTGCCGATCGGCAATGCCTGGGTCAGCGATCTCGTGACGGCGGTGATTGGCGCCATCATCGTCATCGTCGTGGCCCGCATCATCGCGAGATAGGGGACCTCAATGACACCGGCACGCTGGACGTTCATCATCATCTTCGGGGGCTGTCTGCTGATCGGGCTGGGGATGGGCGTGGTCAATCTGATCGCACCCGGCACCGCCACCATCACCTTCAACGACCAGCCGGCGACCGGGATGACAGGGGTGGGTGTTGCAACGACCACATGGGGCGTTCTTGGCCTCATCTTTGGGCTCATCGTTGCCGGCATCGTCGCCCTGTTCACGCGCCGCAAGAAGGTGGCTTGATCCGGACGGGCGGCATCTCGATATGTCACCCGGGTCATCGAGAGGCTTGAAACATGAACATGCCTGAGCGGCAGCACACAGACGGAGGGCGGGTCCTGGACAACAACAATACGCGCGCCCTCATCATTTTCCTCGTGATCGGCCTGATTGCGGGCTGGCTGGCGAGCTGGATCGTGGGTGGCGGCGGGCTGCTGACCTATCTGGTGAGCGGCGTGCTCGGCGCGTTCGTGGGCGGCTATCTGTTCAGTGCGCTCAAGATCAGCCTGCCCATCCGCAATGTCTGGGTGAGCCAGATTATCACCTCCACGGTGGGCGCCATCATCGTGGTGATCGTTGCCCGGCTGATCGCCGGCTAAGGAGTTCCCTTGGTTACGCTGCTCGAAGGCCGCATGCGGCATCCCGAGAAGGCCCACCGGCCCGACACGGAGGTGCTGCGCAAGCCGGACTGGATCCGGGTGAAGGCGCCGGGCTCGCCCGTCTACAACGAGACGCGGCAGATCGTGCGCGAGAACAATCTCGTGACGGTGTGCGAGGAGGCGGGCTGCCCCAATATCGGCGAGTGCTGGAGCAAGAAACACGCGACCATGATGATCATGGGCGAGATCTGCACCCGCGCCTGCGCCTTCTGCAACGTGGCCACCGGCATCCCGACACCGCTCGATCCCAACGAGCCCGAAAACGTCGCCAACGCCGTGGAAAAGCTCGGTCTGCACCATGTGGTGATTACCTCGGTCGACCGCGACGACCTGCCCGACGGCGGGGCGGAGCATTTCGCCCGGGTGATCCGCGCGATCCGCAAGCGGACGCCGCAGACCACGATCGAAATCCTGACGCCGGACTTTTTGCGCAAGGACGGCGCGCTCGAAGTGGTCGTCGCGGCCAAGCCCGACGTGTTCAACCACAATCTCGAGACGGTGCCGTCGAACTATCTCAAGGTCCGGCCGGGCGCCCGCTACTTCCACTCGATCCGGCTGCTGCAGCGGGTCAAGGAGCTCGACCCCACGATGTTCACCAAATCGGGCATCATGGTGGGACTGGGCGAGGGGCGGAACGAAGTCCTGCAGCTGATGGACGACCTCCGCTCGGCGGACGTCGATTTCCTCACCATCGGGCAGTACCTGCAGCCGTCGCGCAAGCACCATCCGGTGATCAGCTTCGTGACCCCCGACGAGTTCAAATCCTACGCCACGGTGGCCCGGACCAAGGGCTTCCTGCTCGTCTCGTCGAGCCCGCTGACCCGCTCGTCGCACCACGCCGGAGAGGACTTCGCCGCACTCAAGGCGGCCCGGCTCGCGCGCCATGCCTGACCTGTTCTTCGAACGGCATGTGCCGCACCTGCCCGAGCGCATGTTCGGGCTGGTGGGCGATCTCGAGGACTATCCGCGCTTCCTGCCCAATGTGAGCGGGATGGACGTGACGCGGGACCGCGGCGCAACCGGCGACGTTCGCTTCGCACGCATGACGATCCGGTTCGGGCCGGTGACGCAGGCCTATACCAGCCGGGTCGAGGCCGACCCGAAAGCCCGCACGATCACCGCCAAAGCGATGGATGGCCCGTTCGCCTATCTCGACAGCAAATGGTCGTTCGAGCCCGAGGGCGAGGGCACGCGGGTGCGCTTTGACATCGACTTCAAGATTTCGAACCCGCTGATCGCTGCCGTCGCCGAACCGGCCTTCGCCGCCAAGCAGGAAGAAATCATCGACGCCTTCGTCACCGAGGCCGACCGGCGCTTCGGCGTCTAGGGCCGGGCGACACCGAGGCCGTCGAGCACGAGGCCGAGCGCTGTCTTGACCGTTTCTTCACGGACGACCTGGCGGCCGAGGTCGCCGAAGCGCTTTTCGACGTGGATGGTCTTGCTCGCATCGGCGTAGGCGAAGTGCACGAGGCCCACCGGCTTGCCCTCGGTGCCGCCGCCGGGGCCGGCAATGCCGGTGACGGCAATGGCGATGGCCGCGCCACTGGTTTTGAGCGCGCCCTCGGCCATGGCGCGGGCGACCTGCTCCGACACAGCGCCGTGCGCGCGGATCAGGTCGCGGTCGACGCCGATCATGCCGGCCTTGGCCTCATTGGCGTAGGTGACGTAGCCGCCGAACACAGCGTCCGAGGAGCCGGGGACGTCGGTCAGCGCGCCGGCGATCAGCCCGCCGGTGCAGCTTTCGGCGGTGACGATCATCTGCCGGCGGCCGATGAGGGTGTGGTTGACCGTTTCGGCAAGGCGGATGATCGAGGTGTGGAACATCAGTCGTCTCCGCGCGGCAGTTCGACCGTGGCCGTGGCAAGCGAGGTCAGGCCCTCGCCCCGGCCGACAAAGCCAAGCTTTTCGGACGTGGTTGCCTTGATGGCGACGCGGGCGGGGGAGATGCCGCATGTCTCGGCGATCACCGCCTTCATGGTGGGCACGTGCGGCGAGATCTTGGGCGCTTCGCTGACGATGGTGATGTCGAGATTGACGATCCGGCCGCCGCGGGCCGCGACAAGGCGGGCGGCGTGCTCGAGGAACACGCTCGAGGCCGCTCCTTTCCAATGCGGATCGGAGGGTGGAAAGAACGTGCCGATATCGCCTTCGCCGAGCGCGCCATAGAGGGCATCGGTGAGGGCATGGAGCGCCGCGTCGGCGTCGGAGTGCCCCTTGAGCCTGGCGGTATGCGGAATGCGGACGCCGCCAAGCCAGACGGCGTCGCCGGGCTCGAACGGGTGGACGTCGTAGCCGGTGCCGGTACGGGTTTCCATGGGTCTGCCTCCCAGCAAACGCTCGGCGCGCTCGAAATCCTCGGGGTGCGTGAGCTTGATGTTGCGCGGCGAGCCCTTGGTGAGGGTCACGGGGATGCCTGCCCATTCGGCAATCGCCGCGTCATCGGTGAACTCGGTGGGTTCGCTCGCGGCGCGGCGATGGGCGTCGAGGATGGCCGGGTAGGCGAAGCCCTGCGGCGTCTGCGCGGCGAACAGGGTGCGACGGTCCTCGGTGCCTTCGGCAAGACGTCCGTCGGAGGACCGCTTGATCGTGTCGGTGACCGGCAGGACGGGCAGGGCGGCCTCGCCCAGCGCTGCGAGCACGCCCGAAATGGTGTCGTCGTCGATCAGCGGCCGGGCCGCATCCTGGATCAGGACGAGATCGGGCCGGTGCGGGGCAAGGGCTTCGAGGCCGGCCAGGACCGAGCCCTGCCGCGTCGGAGCACCGCCGACGGCAGGCAAGAGCTTGGAGCCGTTGAGATTCAGCGCGGCATAGAGGTCGGTGTGGGAGGGATTGAGGACCGGCAGCACCCAGGTCACGTCGGGGCGGGCGGTGAAGGCGGCGATGGTGCGGGCGAGGACGGGGGTGCCGGCGAGGGGCCGGTACTGCTTGGGGCCGCCGCCCATGCGCTCGCCGATTCCGGCGGCGACGATGATGACGGCGATGGTTTTTTGGTCAGGCATGGGAACGCTGTATCGTCGATGAATCGCCCCGGCAAGCCGACGGTCACCAGTTGTGCTGCGGGAGATTTTGACTATTGTTCGCGCACTTCCGGGAACTGCGTAAAAGTGGAGCAATGCGTGCGTGGTGATGCCTGCGGCTTAAGCATCGGCGGGCAGATGATCGGCAAGCGGGCGTTTCTCGCGCCGATGGCCGGCATCACCGACCGGCCGATGCGTCGGCTCGCCGCCCGCTATGGCGCCGGGCTGGTGGTCTCGGAGATGATCGCCAGCGGCGCGCTGACCACGGGCCATCGCGACATGGTGCGCAAGATGGCGGCATCGCCGGGACTGCCGCACATGGTGCAGCTCGCCGGCTGCGAGGCGGGCTGGATGGCGGAAGCGGCGCGGATCGCCGAGGATGCGGGCGCCGACATCGTCGACATCAATTTCGGCTGTCCGGCCAAGCGGGTGACCAACGGCTATGCCGGCTCGGCGCTGATGCGGGTGCCCGATCTGGCGCAGTCGCTTGTCGAGGCCGTGGTCGGGGCGACGTCGCGTCCGGTGACCGTCAAGATGCGGCTCGGCTGGGACGACGACAGCCTCAACGCACCGGAGATCGCGCGGCGCGCCGTCGCGGCCGGGGCGCAGATGGTCACCGTGCACGGACGGACGCGGCAGCAGTTCTACAAGGGCAGCGCGCGCTGGGCGCCGGTGCGGGCGGTGGTCGAGGCGGTGGCGGTGCCGGTGGTGGTCAATGGCGACATCACCGATCTTGCGAGGGCGCGCGAAGCGCTGGAACTGTCGGGCGCCGCGGCGGTGATGATCGGGCGCGGGGCGCAAGGGCAGCCCTGGGTGGTCGGCCAGGTCGCGGCGGGGCTCGTGGGCGAGGATGCGGACGATGCGCCGACCGGAGCGGAACTCACCGCGATCGTTGTCGAGCACTATGAAGGCGTGCTGGGCGAGTACGGCGTCGAGGTCGGCGTGCGGGCGGCGCGCAAGCATCTCGACTGGTACCTCGAAGCCTCAAACCTGCCGGTATCGAAGGCGACGCGTAGGATGATGCTCGAGTCGCAGACTCCAGCAGAAGTCATTGGCCTGATTGAATCAATCTTCTCCGGTGAGCGGCAGGAGGCGGCATGAATGAGCTCGTCGCGCCGGGGCTCAGCACAGCCGTGCTGCAGGCCCTGCCGCAGCCGGTGATCGTGATCGACGAGGACCGCAAGATTGTCTTCGTGAACTATGCGGCCGAGACCTTCTTCGGCGCCTCGACCAGCGTGCTGAGCCGGCAGCGGCTCGACGATCTGATCGCCTTCGGCTCGCCCATCGTGGCGCTGGCGCAGTCGGTGGCGGAGCGACGCGCGCCGATGACCGAGTATCGCGTCCGCGTCGGGTCGGCGCGGTTCGGCGACGCGGCGGACGACAGGATCGTGGACGTGTTCGCCAGCCCCATCTCCGACTTCGATGCGCGCGTGGCGCTGCTTTTCCAGGAGCGTACGATGGCCGACAAGATCGACCGGCAGCTGGTCAGCCGCGGCGCGGCGCGCTCGGTGACCGGCCTCGCCTCGATGCTCGCCCATGAGATCAAGAACCCGCTGTCGGGCATCCGGGGCGCGGCGCAGCTCCTCGAACAGTCGGTGACGGCGGACGAGCTGCCGCTAGCCCGGCTCGTGCGCGAGGAGGTGGACCGGATCGTCGACCTGATCGACCGCGTCGAAGTGTTCGGCGACGACCGGCCGATCGAGCGCGAGGCGATCAACATCCACGTCGTGCTCGACCGGGTTAAGCTGCTCGCCAAGAACGGCGTGGCGCGGAACATCACCTTCTCGGAGGACTACGATCCGTCGCTGCCGCCGGTCTATGGCAACCGCGACCAGCTCATCCAGGTCTTCCTCAATCTGGTGAAGAATGCCGCGGAAGCCCTTGAACGGACACCGAAAGGCGAAATCCGCATCTCGACGGCCTTCCGCCCAGGCATCCGCATCGCGGTGCAGGGCGTGGCGCAGCGTATCTCGCTGCCGCTCGAGATCGTCATCGAGGACAACGGGCCGGGCGTACCGGCCGACCTCCTGCCGATCCTGTTCGATCCGTTCGTGACGACCAAAGCCAATGGAAGTGGCCTGGGACTTGCATTGGTAGCCAAGATTGTCGGCGACCACGGTGGCGTGATCGACCACGACAGCCGTCCGGGCCGCACGCGCTTCCGCGTGCTGCTGCCGGTCGCGAGAGGTTTAGAGATGCCTGAAGAGACGTCCGGGGGCGCTGTCCAATGAGCCATACGATCCTGCTCGCCGATGACGACGCGGCCATCCGCATGGTGCTCAACCAGGCGCTGTCGCGCGCCGGCTACGAGGTGCGCCCGACGGGCAATCTGTCGACCATGTGGAACTGGGCGAGCCGCGGCGAGGGCGACCTGCTGATCACCGACGTGATGATGCCGGACGGCAATGCCTTCGAGATCATGCCCAAGATCAAGAAGCTCCGGCCCGACCTGCCCATCGTGGTGATGAGCGCGCAGAACACCTTCATGACGGCGATCCGCGCCAATGAGGTGGGGGCGTATGAGTACCTGCCCAAGCCGTTCGACATCACCGAAGTGCTCTCGGTGGTGGCGCGGGCGCTCGCCGATGCGAGAAAGCCGGGCAAGGACAGCAAGAAGGCCGACGAGCCAGGCGAGACGATGCCGCTGGTCGGCCGGTCGGCCGCGATGCAGGACATCTACCGCGCGCTGGCGCGGCTGATGCAGACCGACCTGACGGTGACCATCACCGGCGAGAGCGGCACCGGCAAGGAACTGGTGGCGCGCGCGCTGCACGATTTCGGCCGGCGCCGGAACGGGCCGTTCGTCGCCATCAACATGGCGGCGATCCCGCGCGATCTGATCGAGGCCGAACTGTTCGGACACGAGAAGGGCGCCTTCACCGGCGCCACGTCGCGGTCGTCGGGCCGCTTCGAGCAGGCCGAAGGTGGAACGCTGTTCCTCGACGAGATCGGCGACATGCCCATGGACGCCCAGACGCGGCTGCTGCGCGTGCTGCAGGAGGGCGAGTACACGATGGTGGGCGGGCGCACGCCGATCAAGTCGAACGTGCGCATCGTCGCCGCCACGCATCGCGACCTCGGCCAGATGATCCGGCAGGGCCTGTTCCGCGAGGATCTCTATTATCGCCTGAACGTCGTTCCAATCCGACTGCCGCCGCTGCGCGAGCGCACCGACGACATCACCGATCTGGTTAACCATTTCCTGCGCGCGGCGCAGCGCGAGGGCGAGCCGGTCAAGACCATCTCGCCCGACGCGATCAAGCTGATGCAGGCCTATGCATGGCCGGGCAATGTGCGCGAGCTCGAGAACCTCGTGCGGCGACTGAGCGCGCTCTATGCCGATGAGAGCATCTCGCGCGAGATCGTGCAGACCGAGCTCAACATCGCCGACCGGCAGTCGGTGCCGGTCGCGTCCGATCCGATGGACGTGTCGTCGGCGGTCGAAACGCATGTGGCGCAATTGCTGCGCGAGCACGAACCCAAGCTGCCGCCGGCCGGGCTCTACCAGCGCGTGCTCGACAAGGTGGAAGCACCGCTGATCGCCATGGTGCTCAATGCCTGCGGCGGCAACCAGATCAAGGCGTCGGAGCTATTGGGGCTCAACCGCAATACGCTGCGCAAGAAAATCCGCGCGCATTCGATCGAGATCGTCAAGCACAGCCGGCGGGGCGGGTAGGGCATCCACCTTCCGGCAGCCCGCGAAAGCTGGGAGTTTGCGCAAACTCCTCGGTCCGTCATGGCCGGGCGAAGCCCCGTCCCGGCTTTCGCGGCCCGATGGGGGATGGGCTCCGCGACTACTCCTCGACCCATGAGTCGAACGTTCCGTCCTTCTTCAGCCGCGCGATCATCCAGCCGTTGCGGCCTTGGCGGACCTCGAAGTCGAAATCGGGCTCGATGGTGCGGTAGACGTCGGCCGTGTTGCGCGCCGATTCTTCGGTGGCACGGACGAGGGTGGAGGCGCCGGGTTCTGAGACGAAGGCTCGCGACATCTGCCTAGAATGCGCACAATCCCAACAGGTTCAAGCCGCCCGGACAGGGTAGTGTCACATTTCGGCAACAATTGTCTTGAAGGGTCGGCTCGATTGGGTCACCTTACCTCCACTTTGCGGCATTCCGGGAAACGGTCTGTGACATGAGCGACACAGCACTGGCCAGCACTGGCTTCCCGGCCGAGCAGGACGCAGCGCCGCCAGCTCCCACCAATTCTCTGTTCACCGAGCGCGGCCGCAAGGCGCTGCGCGCGGTCGGCCTCATCATCGTGGTGCTGTCGGTGCTGGTGGCGTCGGGCTCGTTCCTGATCATGACGGGGACGACCAATATCGAGCCGACGCCGGAGGTATGGACGATCATCTGGATCGCCAACGGCCTGCTGGTGCTCCTCGTGATCGCGCTGGTCGTCACCGAGGCGATGCTGCTGCTCCAGTCGCGCTTCCTGCGGCAGGCCGGCTCGGGGCTGCAACTGCGCATGGTGGCGATGTTCGCGGCGGCCGCGGCGGTGCCGGCGATCATCGTGGCGATCGTTGCGACCATCTCGCTCAACCAGGGCCTCGACCAGTGGTTCTCCGAGCGCACCAAGACCATGGTGGAAGCATCGCGGCTCGTGGCGCGCTCCTACATGCTCGAGCACGCGCAGGTGCTGCGCGACGACATCATCTGGACCGCGGGCGAGCTCGAGCAGGCGCGGGCGACGTTCGAGACCGACCGCGTGCAGTATCAGCGCATCCTCACGGCGCTCGCCGTGACGCGCTCGCTGCCCTTTGCGACGCTGGTGTCGAGCGACGGCGATACGCTGATGCGGGCCCAGATCAACGCGCAGAACGTGTCGCCGCAGCTTCCCGACGGCCTCATCCCGCATGTCACCGAGGGCGTGCCGACGCTGATTTCGCCGGGCGACACCCAACTCGTAGGCGCCATCCAGAAGCTGCGCGGCTATGACGATACCTATCTGTTCGTGGCGCGGCCGGTGAACGCCGAAGTGCTCGAATTCATGCGGCTCACCGACGACAACGTCACCGAGTACCGCCAGTACGAATCCAACCGGCTGGTGTTCCAGATCACCTTCACGATCATGTATCTGGGCCTCGCCCTGGTGCTGCTGCTGGCGGCGCTGTGGGTGGGGATCGCGCTCGCCAACCGCTTCGTCGACCCGATCCGCAATCTGATGATCGCTTCCAACCGCGTATCGAACGGCGACCTCGACGTGCAGGTGCCGGTGCTGCCGGGCAGGGGCGATCTGCGCGATCTGAGCAACCGCTTCAACACCATGACGCGCCAGCTCAAGACCCAGCACGTGGCGCTGGTCCAGGCCAACGAGACCAACGAGAAGCGCCGGCAGTTCACCGAGGCGGTGGTGGAGGGCGTGTCGGCCGGCATCATCGGCCTCGACGCGTTCGGGGCGATCACGCTGTTCAACGCGCGCGCCTCGGAAATGCTGGGGCATGACGAGCTGTCGGTGGTCGGCCAGCAACTGGGCGAAGTCGTGCCGGCGCTGGCCCAGATCGTCGACCGGGCGAAATCGTCGCGGCGCGGCCAGATCCGCGACCAGATCGAGATCGGCTCGGGGCCGGACTACCGGACCTACCAGGTGCAGCTGACGCGCGAAGGCACGATGGCCGAGTCCAAGGGCTATGTGATCACGCTCGACGACATCACCGATCTGCTGTCGGCGCAGCGCACCGGCGCCTGGGCCGATGTGGCGCGCCGCATCGCGCATGAGATCAAGAACCCGCTGACGCCGATCCAGCTTTCGGCCGAGCGCCTGCGCCGCCGCTACGCCAAAAAGCTCGAGGACGATTTCGAGGTCTTCGACAAATCGATCAACACGATCCTGAGGCAGGTGGGCGATATCGGGCGCATGGTGGACGAGTTCTCGTCTTTCGCGCGGATGCCGGAAGCCAAGCCGGTGCTGGGCGACCTGACCGAGACAGTGCGCAATTCGGTGTTCCTCGAAAGCGTGCGGCTGCCAGACCTCCAGATCAAGATGGAGCTGCCCGAGGCGCCGCTGACCGCCTATTTCGACCAGCGGCTGATCTCGCAGGTGCTGACCAACCTGATCAAGAACGCCACCGAGGCCATCGAGGGGGCCGGCATCGAGGCGATCAAGGACCCGCTGATCACGGTCAACGTGCACCCCGAGGGCGACAAGGCGCGCCTGTCGATCTCCGACAACGGCAAGGGCTGGCCGAAGGAAAACCGGCAGCGCCTGCTCGAACCCTATGTGACCACGCGCGAAAAAGGCACCGGACTGGGGCTTGCCATTGTCGCCCGGATCATCGAACAGCATGGCGGTACGGTCGACCTGATCGACGCCGAACCCGACGAGGCGGGGCGCGTTGGCGCCTGCTTCACCTTCACCCTGCCGCTCAATTCTCCCAACGAGCCGGCGGAACCGTCCAACGAGAGAGCCGAAGGCGAGGCTGCGTCAGAGCTCCAGCCCGAAGGCCGAGAGGAGCCGCCCGTGCTGGCGGTGGAGAAGACGTAGTATGGCGCGTGACATTCTGATCGTGGACGACGAGGACGATATCCGTGACCTGATCGCGGGCATCCTCGAAGACGAAGGGTATGAGACGCGGCAGGCGCACGACGCCGATTCCGCCCTCAACGAGATTGCGCGGCGGCGGCCGAGCCTGGTGTTCCTCGACATCTGGATGCAGGGCTCGCGGCTCGACGGGCTGCAGCTGCTCGATGTGTTCCAGACCCAGCATCCGGAAATGCCGGTGGTCATGATCTCGGGCCACGGCAATGTCGAAACCGCCGTGTCGGCGATCCGGCGCGGCGCCTACGACTACATCGAAAAGCCGTTCAAGATCGACCGGCTGCTGCTGATCACGCAGCGCGCCATGGAGGCGACGCGGCTCAAGAGCGAGGTCGAGGAGCTGCGCGGCAAGGCCAATTCGCAGGGCGGCGAGATGGTTGGCGTGTCGGGTGTGCTGCAGGCGGCGCGCGGGGTGATCGAGAAATCGGCGCCGACCAATTCGCGCATCTTCATCTCCGGCCCGTCGGGGTCGGGGAAGGGGCTCGCGGCGCGGCTCGTGCACCAGCACAGCCCGCGCGCCGAGGCGCCCTTCGTCGAAATCAACTGCTCGCTCTATTCGACCGACGAAGTACAGATGGTGCTGTTCGGCCGCGAGACGCGCGAAAAGACCGGCACGGTGCGCACCGAAGTGGGCGCGCTGGAGCGGGCGCATGGCGGCACGCTCTATCTGAGCGAAGTCGCGGCGCTGCCAGCGGCGGCGCAGGGGGCGCTGCTGCGCATCCTGGTCGAGAACAAGTTCAACCGCGTGGGCGGCACGGTGGCGGTGCCGATCGACGTGCGCATCATCGCGGGCAGTTCGCAGAATGTGGCGCAGCTCATCGAGGAGCAGGCGTTCCGCTCCGATTTGTTCCACCGGCTGTCGATCGTGCCGCTGCAGCTCACCCCGCTCAAGGAGCGGCGCGAGGACGTGCCGGCGCTGGTCGATCTGTTCCTCGACCAGATCGCGCGCATGCACAACCTCAAGAGCCTCACCATCGGCTCCGATGCGATCGCCGTGCTGCAGGCGCAGGACTGGCCGGGCAATGCCCGGCAGCTGCGCAATTCGATCGAGCGGCTGCTGATCCTGATCAAGGACAGCCAGCCCGAGAATGGTCTCATCACGGCGCAGATGCTGCCGTCCGACATCGGCGAGGTGCTGCCGACGGTGGGCGACACCGATGAGTCCGCGCATCTGATGAGCCTGCCGCTGCGCGAGGCGCGCGAAGTGTTCGAGCGGCAGTATCTGATGGCGCAGATCGAGCGGTTCGGCGGCAACATCTCCAAGACCGCGGAGTTCGTGGGCATGGAGCGCAGCGCGCTGCACCGCAAGATCAAGTCTCTCGGCCTCTGAGATGGTTCTGCTAGGCAGGTAGAACCCGGCATGGCATAGTGCCGATCGTGGGGAGGGGCGGACCAGATAAACCGACCGGCGGACAGATCAGGTCTGCCGGATGGTAAGTCTTGGCGGCAGACAAGACCGCCGAATTTGACAAGAGGCCACAAATGCCCGGCGAAAAGGCACAAAATCTACAGGATGCGTTTCTCAATCACGTTCGCAAGCAGAAGGTCCCGGTCACGATATTCCTCGTGAACGGCGTCAAGTTGCAGGGCGTCATTACCTGGTTCGACAATTTCTGCTTGCTGCTGCGCCGCGATGCTCAGTCGCAACTGGTCTACAAGCACGCGATCTCGACCATCATGCCCGGTGCGCCGATCCAGCTGTTTGATCCCGAGCACGTGGACGATTAAGTACACGGCATGACCGATTTCATGGATGACGAGGACCGCTCCGGCGGCCCTCAGCCGTTTGTCGACACCCGCCCGGCCCCGACGCGGGTGGGCCTTATTGTGCCCGACGTCCGGGGCAGGGTGACGTCGCACTCGATCGAGGCGCGCCAGGCCGAGTTCGAGGGGCTCGCCAATGCGATCCGCGTCGAGATGGTGTTCTCCGAGATCGTCAAGGTGCGCGAGGTCAAGCCCGCGACCTTCATCGGGGGCGGCCATGTCGATGAGCTCAAGCAGAAGGTCAAGGACGGCAAGATCGAGCTGCTGCTCGTCGATGCCGCGCTCGCGCCGGTGCAGCAGCGCAACCTCGAGACGGAAACCGGCGCCAAGGTGCTGGACCGGACGGCGCTGATCCTCGAGATTTTCGGCGAGCGCGCCGCAACGCGCGAAGGCGTGCTGCAGGTCGAGCTGGCGCACCTCAACTATCAGCGCAGCCGGCTGGTGCGGAGCTGGACCCACCTCGAGCGCCAGCGCGGCGGCTTCGGCTTCCTCGGTGGTCCGGGCGAAACCCAGATCGAAACCGACCGCCGCCTGATCGAGGAGCGCGTCAAGCTGCTCGAGGAACGGCTCGAAAAGGTCAAGAAGACCCGCACGCAGCAGCGCAGCGGCCGCGAGGCGGTGCAGATCCCGATCGTGGCGCTCGTGGGCTACACCAATGCCGGCAAGTCGAGCCTGTTCAACCGGCTGACCGGGGCAGGGGTTTTTGCCGAGAACCTGCTCTTTGCGACGCTCGACACGACGCTGCGCAAGCTCGAGCTGCCGCATGGCCGGCAGGTGATGCTGTCGGACACGGTCGGCTTCGTGTCGGAGCTGCCCACGACGCTTGTCGCGGCGTTCCGGGCGACGCTCGAGGAGGTTACCGGCGCCGACGTGATCCTCCATGTGCGCGACGTCGCCAATCCCGATAGCGCCGCGCAGGCGTCGGACGTGCTCAAAGTGCTCACCGAGCTCGGCGTTTCGGCCGAGAAGACGCCGATCATCGAGGTCTGGAACAAGGTCGATCTGCTCGAGCACCGCGACGTGCTGCAGACGCTGCATGCGGCTGGGCAGGTCGCGGCCACAGTGCCGGTCTCGGCGCAGACGGGCGAGGGCGTCGACACGCTGCTCGCGGCGGTCGAGACGACGCTGGGGCTCAAGAGCAAGCTCTATCGCGTGCGCATTCCGCACACCAACGGCGCCGACGTGGGCTGGCTCTACGGCCACGCCGAGATCATCGGCAAGGACGAGCCGGACGAGGAGGGTCAGACCTACGAAGTGCGCGTCGAACCGCGCCACCGCGACAGCCTCGTGCAGCGCTTCGCCGGACGGATCGAGGCGGCTTAGCTCGCCTTGTCCGCGGCGCGGATCTCGTTCCAGTAGCCGTCGAGCCGTTCGAGGCCGGCATCTGCCATGGCGACGCCGTCCGCTTTCGCGCGATCCTCGACATAGTGGAAGCGGCGGGTGAACTTGGCGTTGGCGTCGCGCAGCGCCGCTTCGGGGTCGATGTGCAGGTGCCGCGCCAGATTGGCGACGGCGAACAGCAGATCGCCCATCTCCTCATGGCGCTGCCTGTTGGTCGCGGCCGCCTGGAGCTCGTCCAGCTCCTCGGTGACCTTGGCCAGCACCGCGGGCACGTCGGGCCAGTCGAAGCCGACCTTGGCGGCGCGCTTGGTGAGCTTTTCGGCGCGGGCGAGGGACGGGAGCACCATGGGCACGTCATCGAGCACCGAGGCCTCGCCGTCGCGCTTGCTGGCTTTGGCCTTGCGCTCGTCCTCCTTGACGTCGTCCCAGCGCGCCTTGGCGCCGCCGGCGTCACGCGCGGCCTGTTCGCCGAACACATGCGGATGACGGCGGATCAGCTTCTCGGTGATCGCCTGGACGACATCGCCGAAATCGAACCGGCCGTCCTCGGTCGCCATCTGGGCGTGGAACACGGGCTGCAGCAGCAGATCGCCGAGTTCGTCGCGCAGATCGTCGAAGTCCTGCCGCTCGATGGCGTCGGCGACCTCGTAGGCTTCCTCGATCGTGTAGTTGCGGATCGACATGTAGTCCTGCGCGAGATCCCACGGGCAGCCGCCGTCGGGATTGCGCAGCGCGGCCATGATTTCGAGCAGGCGGGAGATGTCGCGGGAGGGCTGGATAGGCGTCGCGTCGGCGGTCATTTCGGTATCCCTGCGATTCGCATAAGATATATTATGGAACTATCGGATGGATCGGACCGGCTGGAATTGCCGGCATTTGATCCAAATGTCAGGCCGGTGCCAGCACGGCCGTTGCCGTGATCTCGATCCTGAGGCCGTCGGCCAGCAGCTCCTTGACCACGACCGTGGCGCGCACCGGGTACGGCTTGGTCGTGAAGAACTCGGCGTAGACCTTGTTCATGCCCCTGGCGTCGGCGCGCTCGATCAGAAACACGCGCAGGTCGACGATGTCGCGCAGCGTGCCGCCCGCAGCGCGCACCGCCTGATCGAGATTGTTGAGCGTCTGGCGCGTCTGGTCCTCGATGCCGCCCTGGACGATCTCGCCGGTCTTTGGGTCCTCGGCGATGGCCACGAGCCACACATGGTTGCCGGCACGATTGGCGTCGCTGATCGGCGCGGAACTGGGCGCGATGCCGGTGGCGATGGAGTCGAACGGCATGGCGTTACCTCGGGCTGATGATGGTGCCGGCGCTCACATCGATCTGCAGGCCGTCAAAGGCCGGCCGGACGTTCGGCGGCGTGATGGCGTCGGTCTGGGCGTAGTCGAGATCGATGTGAAGATTGGTGAGCACGGCCTGGCGCGGCGCATAGCGCTCGACGTGCTGGAGGGCCTCGCTGAGGCTCAGATGGCTCGGATGCGGCGCCGGGCGCAGCGCATCGAGCACCCAGACGTCGAGGCCCGACACGGCGGCGTCGGAGACCGCCGGGATGCCGCTCAGGTCGCAGGAATAGGCGAAGCTTCCGACCCGGAATCCGAGTGAGAAGATGTCGCCATGGTCCTGTCTGAACGGCAGAATCTCGATGTCGCCGCCGGGCCCGCTGACCACCAGGGGCTGGCCCGCCGCGATCAGGTTCTGGTTGAGGATGGGCGGATAGCCGCTGCCGGGCGGCGCGGTGAAGCAGTACGAAAAGCTCGGCACGATGCGCTGCGCGGCTTCGTGGCTGAAATAGACGTCGACGCGCCTGCGGTTGTTGAGCGCCAGCACGCGCAGATCGTCGATGCCATGCGTGTGGTCGGCGTGCTCGTGCGTGTAGAGCACGGCCTCGACGCGATCGACTTCATGGGCCAGGAGCTGCTCACGCAGGTCGCAGCCGGTGTCGACGACGATGCGCGTCGGCGGGCTGTCGCCGGTCCGCCCCTCGATCAGCAGCGAGCAGCGGCTGCGGCGGTTTTTGGGTTCGGCCGGATCGCAGACGCCCCAATTGCCGCCGATACGCGGCACGCCGCCCGATGAGCCGCAGCCCATGATCGTGGCGACGATCTGCGTGGCGGCGGCCATCAGCGCTTCGCCTTGCTGAACAGCCGGAAGAAATTGTCGGTCGTCGTGTCGCCGATTTCGGCCAGCGAGACACCGCGCAGCTCGGCGAGCTTTTCGGCCGTGTGCCGGACGTAGCCCGGCTCGTTCGGCTTGCCGCGATATGGGATCGGCGCGAGGTATGGCGCGTCGGTTTCGACCAGGATGCGGTCGGCGGGCGCCATCGTCGCCGCTTGCTGGATGGTCGCGGCATTCTTGAAGGTCAGGATGCCCGAGAACGAGATGTAGCCGCCCAGCGCCAGGCCGCGGCGGGCGAGTTCGAGGCCCGACGAAAAGCAGTGCAGCACGAACGGGAAGGCGCCCCCCTGCCCCGTTTCGTCCTCGAGGATCGCGGCGATATCGTCGTCGGCTTCGCGGGCATGGATGACGAGGGGCAGGCCGGTCTCGCGCGCCGCCGCGATGTGGAGGCGGAAGCCCAGGGTCTGTGCCGGGTAGTCGCCCGGATAGTGGTAGTCGAGGCCGGCCTCGCCGATGGCGACGCAGCGCGGATGCCCGGCGAGGCGCACCAGGTCGGCGGTCGTTACCTCTGGCTCCTCATGCGCATTGTGCGGGTGCGTACCGACACTGCACCAGATCTCGGGGTTCTCGTCGGCGATCGCCGCGACCTCGCCGAAGCGCCTGACGCGGGTCGAGATGGTGACCATGCGCTCGACGCCATTGGCCTTCGCCCGCGCAATGACCCCGGCGCGATCCGCCGCGAGCTCGGGGAAGTCGAGATGGCAATGGGAGTCGACGATCACGTCAGCCGGCCTTGGCCTGCTCGAACTTCCTGAACACCGGCTCGGGCGGTGGCAGTTGCGTCTGCGGCGCGATGAAGAGGTCCGGGTCGAGGGCGTGTTCGAGCTGCCGCTGGTCCGCCGGCACGGCGAGGAGGTCGAGCATCTTGTCGGCCGCGGTCGGCACGAAGGGCTGCGCGGCGATGGCGGCGCGGCGCACGATGTCGGCCGTGGTGGCGAGGATCGCCCCCATGCGCGCCATGTCGTCCTTCTTCCCCCACGGCGCCTGTTCGGCGAAATAGAGGTTGGCGGCGCTGAGCGCGGCGACAAGCTCGGCCGCCGCCTCGTGCAACTGCTCGGTGGCCATGGCGACCGTCATGCGCTCGATGGCGAGGATGGTCTCGGCGATCACCTTGTTGTCCTCGCCCGAACCGAGCTGGCGCGGCGGCATCTGGCCGCCAAAGTTCTTGGCGATCATCGACAGCGAGCGCTGCGCCAGGTTGCCGAAATTGTTGGCGAGGTCGGCATTGCTGCGGTTGACGAACTTCTCGCGACCCCAGTCGCCGTCCTGCCCCCACGAGATTTCGCGCAGGAAGTAGTAGCGGACGGGATCGGCGCCGAACTCGTCGACGACGGCGAAGGGATCGACGACGTTGCCGAGCGACTTCGACATCTTCTTGCCCTCGGACGTCAGGAAGCCGTGCGCGAAGACGCGCTTCTGCACCGGCAGGCCCGCGCTCATCAGGAACGCCGGCCAATAGACGGTGTGGAAGCGGATGATGTCCTTGCCGATGACGTGCAGGTCGGCCGGCCAGAACGTCTTGAACTGCTCGCTCTTGTCGTCGGGGAAGCCGACGCCGGTGATGTAGTTGGTGAGCGCATCGACCCACACATACATCACATGGCCCGGCGCGTTCGGGACCGGGATGCCCCAGTCGAACGTCGTTCTCGAAATCGACACGTCCTGCAGGCCGCGCTTGACGAAGGAGATGATCTCGTTGCGCCGTTCGGCAGGCGCGATGAAATCGGGCTGCTCCTCGTAGAGCTTCAGCAACCGGTCCTGGTAAGCCGAGAGACGGAAGAAATAGCTGTCTTCCTCCACCCATTTCACTTCGGCGCCCGAGGGCGCGAGCTTCTTGCCGCCCTCACCGTCGGTCAACTCGTCGGCGTCGAAATAGGCCTCGTCGCGGACCGAGTACCAGCCCTTGTAGGTCGACTGGTAGATGTCGCCATTGTTGGCGGCCGCCATGCGGTTCCAGATTTCCTGACTCGACCTGAAATGCCGCTCCTCGGTGGTGCGGATGAAGTCGTCATTGGAGATGTCGAGCGCGGCGGCGAGGTCGCGGAAGCGCTGCGAATTGCGGTCGGCGAGCTCGCGCGTGCTCAGCCCCTCGCGCTGCGCCGTCTGCACCATCTTGAGGCCGTGTTCGTCGGTGCCGGTGAGGAAGAACACCTCGCGGCCCTCGAGCCTGCGCCAGCGGGCGATGGCATCGGTGGCGACCATCTCATAGGCGTGCCCGATATGGGGCTCTCCATTGGGATAGGCGATCGCGGTGGTGACGTAGTAGGCGTTCCGGGTCATCGGGCTTCGGCTGGTAGGAGATGGGTCTGGGCGTGCCGCCTGATCGCGTCGAACAGCGAGATCAGCGTCTGCCGGGCGTCGAGATTGTATTCCTCGGCGTCGGCGAACAGGGCGTTGGCCTTCTCCCATAGCTCACCAGCCGAGGCAAGCCGCGGCCTGGCGCCCGATTGGGCGGCGTTGCGGGCTTCGCCCGCGATCCAGTCGAGCAGCATCTGCCGGCCGAAGGCATAGGCGGTGCCGTCCTTTTCGGCCGCCAGCACGTCGGCGACGCCAAGATAGACCGATGCCGCGCCGCTGCCGGGCGCGCGCAGCCAGCCCTGGAGGGCGTTGAGGCCCTTGTCTTCCCCCATCGCCAACGCCTCGAAGGCGCGGCGCGGGATGCCGGCGGCGAGCTCGATGGCGGCGTCCGTCGCCTCCGGCACGATGCGGCGGACATCGTCGTCGCCCAGCGGGCGCAGCGCCACGGCGTGGCAGCGCGACTTGATGGTGGGCAGCAGCCCGCCGGGCCGGTGCGAGACGAGCAGGAACAGCGTCTCCGGCGGCGGCTCCTCGAGAATCTTGAGCAGGGCATTGGCCGAGGACGGATTGCAGTCGTCGATGGCGTCGACGATGACGATGCGGAAGCCGGCGCGGCCGCGCGTCATCCGGCTTTCCTCGATCAGGCCGCGGACTTCCTCGACGCGGATGGCGGTATAGAAGCCCTTCCCCGTCTCGCGTGGCGCCTTGCGCAGCACGCGCAGGTTCGGATAGGCGCCCGCCGCCACCTGCGCGGCGACATGGTCCGGGCTCTCGTCGCCGGTGCGGGCGAACACCTGGCGGGCAATGTCGAAGGCGAGCGTCGCCTTGCCGATGCCGCGGGGCCCATGGAGCATGATGCCACTGGGGAGCCGTGCCGCGTCGAGCGCCGCCATGATGCTGGCGCGCGCCGCCTCGTGGCCCACGACGTGGCCGCGGCGCTCGGGCAATGGCACGCCCTCGAGCTGGTCGGGCTCGCGAATTTCGTCGTCGCTCACGCCGTGTGCTCGTACTGCAGCTCGGGGAAGCGGCGGGTCATCACATCCCAGATTTCGTCGGCGAGGGCGTCTTCCGTCTGGTTGGCCGGAATGATGACGCAGCGGTCGGCATTGTTGCGCGCGATGGCGAGGAAGGCGTCGCGCAGCCGCTTGTGCCACTCAAGGTCTTCCTTCTCGAAGCGGTCGCCGGTCTCGGCCAGCATCGCCTCGCGCTCGCGCTCGAGCACGCGGCGGAACGCGGTTTCCGGGTCCATGTCGAGCACGATGGTGAGATCGGGCTTGTGGCCATTGAGCGCCAGCACTTCGAGGGCATCGATGAGCCGCACATCGACGCCGCCGGTCAGGCCCTGATAGGCGCGGGTCGAGTCCGAGAATCGATCGGAGATCACCCAGCGGCCGCCGTCGAGATTGGGGGCGATGAGCTGGCTCACATGATCGTAGCGGGCGGCGGCGAACAGCACCGCTTCGGCACCCGGCCCCCAGGCCTCCGAGCGGCCCTGCAGGATGAAAGCGCGGATCGCTTCGGCCTTGGGCGTGCCGCCCGGCTCGCGGGTGCGCACGGCCTCGATCGACTGGTCGCCCAGGGCTGCGACGAGGCGCTTGACCTGGGTCGATTTGCCGACGCCCTCCCCGCCCTCGAAGGTGATGAAGCGGCCGTGGCTGGGCGGCGAGCGGTCGAGCATCAGGGAAGCCAGCCCAGCAGCAGGTGCTTGGCGGCGTCGGCGGATTTGCGGAACAGATCGCCGTCCTCGACCGTGGCGGTCGCATAGAGCGGCGTCTCCTGCACCAGCACATCGGCGCAGAAGATGTTGAGCTTGCCCACCTGCTGACCCTGCAGCACCGGCGGGCGCAACGGTCCCTTGTAGGTCACGGTCGCCACCGGACAGTTCTCCGCCCCCTTGGGCAGGAAGAGATCGATCCTGTCCTTGCCCACGAGCCCCACATTGGGTTCCTTGCCGCCATAGACGTTGGCATAGGCCACCACCTGGTCCTTTGCATAGACCGGCAGCAGCTCGAAGCCGCGCATACCCCAGGTAATGAGCTTGCGGCCCTCCTCGGTGCGTTCGCGCATCGTTTCGAGCCCGTGGATCACGGCGATCAAGCGGCGGCCGTCATTGGGTGCCGAGATCACCTCGCCATAGCCCGAGGCCTCGGTATGGCCGGTCTTGAGGCCGTCCACGCCGATGCCGGTTTCGAGCAGCGAATTGCGGTTGAGCTGGCGGATCTTGTTCCAGGTGAATTCGGGCTCCGCGAAGATGGCGTAGAATTCGGGGAAGGTCTGGATCAGGTAGCGGGCGAGCGTCGCGAGATCGCGCGCGGTCGAATACTGGTCGGGGTCCGGCAGGCCGGTGGAATTGACGAAATGCGAGCTGTTGAGCCCGATCTGCTTGGCGAGCTGGTTGGCGATGCGCGAGAAGGTCTGCTCGGTGCCGCCGATCCCCTCGGCGAGCGCGATCGCGGCGTCATTGCCCGACTGGATGATCACGGATCTGATGAGATCCTCGACCCTGATCTGCGAGTTGAGCTCGGCGAACATGGTCGAGCCGCCCGAGGCCGCGCCGCCGGTGCGCCAGGCATTCTCGGAGATGAAGAACTCGTCGTCGAGGGAGAGCTTGCCCTGCTGGATGTAGGTGAACACCACCGCCAGCGTCATCAGCTTGGCCATGCTGGCCGGCTCGAGCCGCTCGTCGGCATTCTTGTTGAGCAGGATCGTGCCGGACTCGTAGTCCATCAGCACGCCGAACTTGGCCTTGGTTTCAAATTCCTGCGCGGAAGCGGGCGCAACGAACGCCGCCAGGCAGGCCAGCAACATGAGTGCCAGAAACCGCATCATCCAACCATGTCCCCGCGCCCGGGCGAGGCGCGTCTAGCGAGTATCAGATAACTGGCTCGGAAAGGCCAAGTTGCCGCGCCAGCGACACCACATCGGCGCGTGCGACACCGGGCTTAAGATGGGTCAATGTCAATCGTGTGGCCGGATTGCCGCCCAGATCGAGCGTTTCCTCGTCGACGGCGCCCAGCATGGCAAAGGATTCGGCCACGGTGACGGCCCGTACGGGGTCATTGAAGATGCCGAGCACGGCGCGAACCTTGAGCGCGTCGGCATCGACCGAGTCCCGCCATTCGGCGAGCGCCGGATCGCTCACCGCCATAGCCTCGGCGGCGGCGATGGCGCCGTTCACCGACTGGTCCGCTTCGGCATAGCCGAACATATTGATGATGTCGCCGATGAGGCCGCCCGACAGCGGATCGCGCGAGGTCGGGCCGGAACGCGGCACCGGCGCGTGCGGCGTGTCGGCCATGGCGATCATCGTCGTCTGGCCCTGCTGCTCGATACGGGTCTCGCGGTTGAGCGAGGCCATGAGCATCTTGTTGTCGTCGGTGTTGAGCGGCGCCGGGCCGACATAGCGGACCTCGACGCTGGCGCTGCCCTTGGCGCGATAGCCCAGCGCTTCCGCCGCCTGGTAGCTCAAATCGATGATGCGGCCCGACATGTAGGGCCCGCGGTCGTTGATGCGCACCATCACCGAGCGGCCGTTCTCGAGATTGGTGACGCGCGCATAGCTGGGGATCGGCAGCACGGGGCTGGCCGCCGTCAGATAGTAGGCACCGAAGATTTCGCCATTGGCAGTGCGGCGACCGTGGAAGTCCTGACCGTACCACGACGCCTTGCCGCGCTCGACATAGCCGGGGCCGGCAACCGGCTGATAGGTCACGTTGCGCACGGTGTAAGGCTTGGTGGGCATCACCCGCCCGCCACCGCGCGGCGGGTACTTTGTCTTGGTGACGCGCGGCGAGGCTTTGACGCCGAACTCTTTCTCGGTGAAGGCCGAGCGCTTGACGCCCGAGGTGCCGACGGACGTGCCGCAGGCCGCAAGGACAGGGGCAATCAACAGCATCAGCGCAGCAAGGCGCCAGAAGCGGGCTACAGAACTCAATGCGCACCTCGGCCGGAAGTCGCGGGCATACTAACGCCGCCCGCCTGGTCGGTGCCGCACACTCCCGGATCGTGGTTGCGACCGGGTTAATTTGAGGCGAATTGTGAAGTCAGGCTACGGCCCACTCCCTGAGCGCCGCGTGCACCGGTTCGGGCTGCTCCAGCAGCGCGAGGTGCCCCGCCCTCGGAACGACGAGGAGCCTGCTGCCGGCGATGGCCTCATGCATCTCGCGGGCGGCATCGGGCGGCGTGATCTGGTCGCCCTCCCCGACCACCACCAGCGTCGGAACCTTGATCGAGCCGAGCAGGGGACGTGAGTCCGAACGGTGGATGATCGCTTCCTGCTGCTGCTCGTAGATCGCTGGGCCGTTGGCCTCGGCCATGCCGCGATGGAGTGCATACAGGTCGGAACTGCTCGCATTATCTTCGTGCACGGACTTCGGAAAGGTCAGTTCTATGGCCTCGATGAACCTGCCCTTGTTGGCCAGCGCGACCATGCGGCGGCGGTTGGCGGTCGCCTCTTCGCTGTCGGGGCGGGCGGTGGTGTCGAGCAGCCCGAGCTTGAGGACCCGCTCGGACGCCTGGCGGAGAATCTCGAAACAGATGTATCCGCCCATTGAAAAGCCGATCAACGCGAATCTGGGCGGCGCGTCGGCGAGGATCGCTTTGGCGATCGCTTCCATCCGGTCGCCGGCCTGATGGCTGGCGATCGTCACCGGCCCGAACGGCCAGAGGGCCTGCGCGACGCCGGCATAGACCCGCGCATCGCAGTTGAGGCCGGGAACGAGAAGGAAAGGAGTCATCGGGCACCTTGGAGAAGCGTTTCCTGCCAAACGGATAGCGCAAAACACCGTTGCTTGCCCGGGCTCTGGCAATCATATAAAGATATCTTTATATCCCCAGTCCTAGATGATCGGCGCGGCCCAGTCCGCGAGAGGATTCCCCAATGAAGACCCTGCCCCCCCATTCCGATGCCCGCGCCACCCTGACCGCGGCCGCCCAGGAGCGCATTCTGGTGCTCGACGGGGCGATGGGGACGATGATCCAGCAGCTCAAGCTGGACGAAGTCGGCTATCGCGGCGAGCGGTTCAAGGACTGGCACCGCGACGTGCGCGGCAACAATGACCTGCTGGTGCTGACCCGGCCCGACGCGATCCGCGACATCCACCTGCAGTATTTCCTCGCCGGCGCCGACATCTGCGAGACCAATACCTTCTCGGCCACCTCGATCGTGATGGCCGATTACGGCATGGAGGCGCTCGCCTATGAGATGAACGTCGCGGGCGCGCGGCTGGCGCGCGAAGCGGCGCAGATCGCCTTTGAAAGGGACGGCAAGCGCCGGTTCGTCGCCGGTGCGCTCGGCCCGCTCAACAAGACGGCGTCGATGTCGACGGACGTCAACAATCCCGGCCACCGCAACGTCACCTTCGACCAGATCGCCGAGAGCTACACCGAGGCGATCAACGGCCTGATCGATGGCGGCGCCGACACGCTGCTGTTCGAGACGATCACCGACACGCTCAACACCAAGGCCGGCATCTTCGCGGCGCAGCGCATCTTCGAACAGCGCGGCTTCGAGCTGCCGATCATGATCTCGGGGACGATCACCGACCTTTCCGGCCGTACACTGAGCGGCCAGACGCCGAGCGCCTTCTGGTACTCGGTGCGGCACGCCTCGCCCTTCACCATCGGGCTCAACTGCGCGCTGGGCGCCAACGCCATGCGCCCGCACGTCGCCGAACTCAGCGACGTCGCCGATACGCTCATCATGGCCTACCCCAATGCGGGCCTGCCCAACGAGTTCGGCGGCTATGACGAGAGCCCCGAATTCATGGCGCGGCAGATCGAGACGTTTGCGCGCGAAGGACTGGTCAACATCGTGGGCGGCTGCTGCGGCACCACGCCCGACCACATCCGCGCCTTCGCCGAGATGGCAGCGCGCCACAAGCCGCGGAAGATCCCCACGGTGCCGACGCAGCTTCGGCTGTCGGGCCTCGAGCCCTTCACGCTGACGCCTGAAATCCCGTTCGTGAACGTAGGCGAGCGCACCAACGTCACCGGCTCCGCGCGCTTCCGCAAGCTCATCACCGCCGGCGACTATCCCGCCGCGCTCGAGGTCGCGCGCGACCAGGTGCAGAACGGCGCGCAGGTGATCGACGTCAACATGGACGAGGGCCTGATCGACTCCGTCAAGGTGATGGTCGAGTTCCTCAACCTGCTCGCGGCCGAGCCCGATATCGCGCGCGTGCCACTGATGATCGACAGCTCCAAGTTCGAGGTGATCGAGGCGGGCCTCAAGTGCGTCCAGGGCAAGCCGCTGGTCAATTCGATCTCCATGAAGGAGGGCGTCGAGAAATTCCTCGAGACCGCCCGGCTGGTGCGCGCCTATGGCGCCGCGGTGGTCGTGATGGCGTTCGACGAGCAGGGCCAGGCCGACACCGAGGCGCGCAAGGTCGAGATCTGTACGCGGGCCTACAAGCTGTTGACCGAAGAGGTCGGCTTCCCGCCCGAGGACATCGTCTTCGACCCCAACATCTTTGCGGTCGCGACCGGTATCGAGGAGCATCGCAATTACGGCGTCGACTTCATCGAGGCGACGCGGACGATCCGCAAGACCCTGCCCCACGTCCACATCTCGGGCGGCGTGTCGAACCTCAGCTTTTCGTTCCGCGGCAACGAGCCGGTGCGCGAGGCGATGCACGCGGTGTTCCTCTACCACGCCATCCAGGCGGGCATGGACATGGGCATCGTCAATGCCGGCCAGCTCGCCGTCTACGAGTCGATCGAGCCGACGCTGCGCGAGACGTGCGAGGACGTGATCCTCAACCGGCGCGAGGACGCGACCGAGCGGCTGCTCGAGCTGGCCGAGCGCTACAAGGGCGGCGCGGCGACCGAGACCAAGGCCAAGGACCTCACCTGGCGGACAAAGCCCGTGGCCGAGCGCATCAGCCATGCGCTGGTCAATGGCATCACCGAATTCATCGATGAGGACACCGAGACGGCGCGCCTCGCGGCGAAGCGTCCGCTCGACGTCATCGAAGGCCCGCTGATGGCGGGCATGAGCGTCGTGGGCGACCTGTTCGGCTCGGGCAAGATGTTCCTGCCGCAGGTCGTCAAGTCGGCGCGCGTGATGAAGCAGGCCGTGGCCCACCTCCTGCCCTATATGGAGGAAGAGAAGGCCGCCGGCGGCGAGGGCGGCGAGTTCCGCGCGGCCGGCAAGATCCTGATGGCGACGGTCAAGGGCGACGTGCACGATATCGGCAAGAACATCGTCGGCGTGGTCCTGAGCTGCAACAATTACGAGATCATCGACCTTGGAGTGATGGTGCCGACGCAGAAGATTCTCGACACGGCGCGAGCCGAGAAGGTCGACGTGATCGGGCTCTCGGGCCTCATCACACCCTCGCTCGACGAGATGGTGCACGTCGCCTCCGAGATGGAGCGCGAGGGCTTCGACATTCCGCTCCTGATCGGCGGCGCGACGACCTCGCGCGTCCACACGGCGGTGAAGATCCATCCGCAGTATCACAGCGGTCCGACCGTGCACGTCAACGATGCGAGCCGCGCGGTCGGCGTGGTGTCGGCGCTGCTCAGCAAGGAACAGCGTCCGGCCTATGTCGCCGACATCAAGGCCGAGTACGAGAAAGTCGCCAAGCGCCACGCCGAAGCCGAGCTCGAAAAGCAGCGCCTGCCGCTCGCGGCGGCGCGCGAGAACAGCTTCAAGACCGACTGGGCGAATTACACGCCGCCGCGGCCGAGCTTCCTCGGCACCAAGGTGTTCGAGAGCTACGACCTCAACGAGCTGGCGCGCTACATCGACTGGACGCCGTTCTTCCAGGCCTGGGAAATGAAGGGACGCTATCCCGCCATCCTCGACAGCGAGGAGCAGGGACCGGCGGCCCGGCAGCTCTGGGACGACGCGCAGGCGATGCTGCGCGAGGTGCTGCAGAAGAACTGGTTCCGCCCCAAGGCGGTGATCGGCTTCTGGCCCGCCAACACGGTGGGCGACGACATCCGGCTGTTCACCGACGAAGCGCGCAACGAGGAGCTCGCAATGCTGTTCACGCTGCGCCAGCAGCTGAGCAAGCAGAAGGAGAAGCCGAACCTGGCGCTCGCCGATTTCGTCGCGCCGGTCGGGACGCCCGACTACGTCGGCGGCTTCGTCGTCACCGCCGGGCTCGAGGAGCAGCTCATCGCCGACCGCTTCGAGCGCAAGAACGACGACTATTCCGCCATTGTCATCAAGGCGCTCGCCGACCGCTTCGCCGAGGCGTTCGCGGAGGCCATGCATGAGCGCGTGCGCAAGGAGTTCTGGGGCTATGCGCCCGACGAGAACGCCTCGCCCGACGATCTGATCCAGGAGAAGTATCGCGGCATCCGCCCTGCTCCCGGCTATCCGGCGCAGCCGGACCACACCGAAAAGACCACGCTCTTCCGGCTGCTCAATGCCAGGCAGCGCATCGGCGTCGAGCTCACCGAGGGCTACGCGATGTGGCCCGGCTCATCGGTGAGCGGGCTCTATCTCAGCCATCCCGACGCTTACTATTTCGGCGTGGCCAAGGTGGAACGCGACCAGGTGGAAGACTATTCCAGGCGCAAGGGCATGGCCGTGCGCGAGGTCGAGCGCTGGCTGGGCCCGATCCTCAACTACACGCCGGTCAGCGAGAAGGCGACGTCGTGAGCACGCCCTTCGACAGCGCCAGCTCGTCGATCCCGGTGACGGTGGTGACCAGGACGGCGGCGCTGCCATTCGCCGAGCCCGGCGCGGCGCGCATCCATCTCGAGCCGGCGCTGCATGAGCATGCGCCGGGCAGCGAATGCGTCGCCTGCGCGGCGCGCGGCGATATCCGCGCGCTGCTGTTCGACCTGCTGCAGCGCTCGCGCGAGCCGGGCAGCAATCCGGTGCTGTCGGTGGTCGTCGATGCGTCCGAGCTAGTCGACGCCAAGCCTGTTATCGACCGGCTCGAGAAGGGCGTCGTTCCCGCCTTCGGCCTGCGCGACCACACGGTGGCGCGCAGCTTCCATCTGAGCCGGGTGATCTAAGCGGCGTCGGCCGCCACGGCGAGACTGGCGACGCGGTTCCGGCCGCTTTGCTTGGCGCGGTAGAGGCAGCGGTCGGCACGATCGAGCAGGTGCGCGATAGACTCGCCGGGTTCGAGCTCGGCGACACCGATCGAAGCCGTGACGCCGCCCAGGATATCGGTTCCCATGGCGCTGGCGAGGTCGGCGGCCGCCACGGCCTGCCGCATACCGTCGGCCGCGTCGTACGCGGCGGCGAGCGCCGTTCCAGCCAGCACCACCACGAACTCGTCGCCGCCGGTGCGCCCGACGATGTCGCTGGCGCGCGCCGAGGCCAGCAAGGCGTGGCTGACGATGCGCAGCACCTGGTCGCCGACGGGATGGCCGTAGCCATCATTGAGGGTTTTGAAGTGGTCGATGTCGAGCAGCGCGACACTGAGCGGGTGTTCGGGCGACTGGGCCATCAGCCGGTTCAGCGCCAGGTCGAGGCCGGCGCGGTTGGCGATGCCGGTGAGCGGGTCGCGCAGCGTGCTTTCGCGCGAGCGGCCGATCTCCGCCTTGGTCACCGCCAGCTCGCGATGCGCCTCGGCCAGTTCGCCGGCGAGTGCCATATTGGCGCGCAGCACGAGCTTGTGACTGACCTCGAGCCGTTGCACCCATTCGCGCAGCAGGCCGGCGTCCAGCCGTTCGGCGCCGAAATGGCCGCCCGCTTCGGCCAGCGAGCGCGAATGGCGGGCCGACGCTTCGCTGCGCTCAACGAGCAGCCGATCGAGCGTGGCGAGCCGCGACAGCATCTGGCCAAGAGCCTGGTCGAGCGCCTCGCTGTTTTCGTAGGGCGCGATGAATTCGGTGTAGAGCCGTTTGCCCACGGCCCCCTTGCCATCGGTCAGCACCGTGCCGACACGTTCGGCCATGAGCCCTTTGGCCCCGGCCACATAGTCGAAGAACAGCCGGTAGAAGGCGGGCAGCGGCGGAACGCGGGCGCGCTCCAGCAGTGCGAGGACGGCATCGCCCTGGCTTTGACTCAGATCGAACGCGGCCTTTGACACGGCCCAGATACCCCAGCGCGGTCCCTTCTGGACCGCCGTCTGCAGTTCTTAGCCGACCATCCGTTTAGAACCGCTTACGGTGTGAGGTCGCTCGGGGGCGCGAGGCCGTTGATGAGGCTGGCGGTGGTGACCGTGTTGGCGAGGAGGCAGGCAATTGTCATCGGCCCGACACCGCCCGGCACCGGCGTGATCCAGCCGGCAACGTCCTTGGCCGCGGCGAAGTCGACATCGCCGACGGTGCGTGTCTTGCCCTCGCCCTTCTCGGGCGCCGCTATGCGGTTGATGCCCACATCGATCACCGCCGCGCCCGGCTTGATCCAGTCGCCCTTGATCATCAGCGGCCGGCCGACCGCGGCGACGACGATGTCGGCCCCGCGCACCACGCCGGGCAGGTCGACGGTGCGGGAATGGGCGACGGTGACGGTGCAGTTCTCGCGCAGGAGGAGCTGCGCCATCGGCTTGCCCACGAGGTTCGAGCGTCCGACGATGACGGCGTGCTTGCCGGCGAGGTCGCCGACGAAATCGCGCAGCAGCATCAGGCAGCCCAGCGGCGTGCAGGCCACCGGCCCGGGCAGGCCGATCTGCACCTTGCCGACGCTGGCGGGGGTGAAGCAGTCGACGTCCTTGTCGGGCGAGATGGTGGCGATCACCTTGTTGGGGTCGACCTGCCGGGGCAGCGGGAGCTGGACGAGGATGCCGTGGATCTTCGGGTCGGCATTGAGCTTTTCGATCAGGGCCAGTACCTCGGCCTCCGGCGCGGTGTCGGGCAGCTCGTACTTTTCCGAGTACATGCCGACCTCGACGGTCTGCCGGGCCTTGTTGCTCACATAGATCTGGCTCGCCGGGTCGTGCCCGACGATGACGACGGCGAGGCCGGGGGTGATGCCGTGTTCGGCCTTGAGCCGGGCAACATGGCCGGCGATGCGGCCGCGCAGCCCTTCGGCATAGGATTTTCCGTCGATGATCTGGGCAGTCATGGGTCACCTCGCTCGTCTGGCGGCCCTATTTCACAGCGCGGCGCGTATCTCAACCCCATCGGACGCAAGGGCGTCCCGCACGGCGCGCGCAATGCCCACCGCATCGGGCGTGTCGCCATGGATGCACAGCGACCGTGCGCCGGTGTGCACGATGCTGCCTTCGGCGGCGACGATCTCGCCCGCGGCCGCCAGCCGCACGGCGCGCGCCGCGATGTCCGTCACGTCGTGCAGCACGGCGCCGGGCATCTGCCGGGGCACCAGCAGGCCGCCGGGCTGGTAGGCGCGGTCGGCATAGGCCTCGCGAATGGTGCGATAGCCGAGCGCTTCGGCGACCTCGACCTGCATGGAATTGTCGATCGCCAGCACCGCCATGTCCTGCACCAGCCCCTCGATCGCCGCGAGGCACAGGGCCATCACCGCGGGCTCCTCGGCCGCCATGTTGGCGAGGGCGCCGTGCAGCTTCACGTAGCGGACGGGCCAGCCCTCTTCCTCGGCGATCTCGACCAGCGTGCGGACCTGGGCGCGGATGCTGGCATCGAGCTCCTCGGGCGGCAGCAGCAGACGCCGACGGCCGAAATTCTCGCGGTCGGCAAAGCCGGGATGGGCGCCGACGATGACGCCCCGTTCCCTGGCGGCCCGGACCGTCGCGCGCATGGTGTCGGCGTCGCCGGCGTGGCCGCCACAGGCGACATTGGCCGACGACACGATGCCGAGCATCGCCGCATCGTCGCCGACGCCCTCGCCCAGATCGGCATTGAGGTCGAGCCAGCTCACGGCCGCACCGGCAGGAAGCTGACCGCCGTGCCCGGCCGCATCTGGGCGAAGCGGTCGAGATCGGCGCTGACGATGGTGGCGATGCGCGGGTAGCCGCCGGTCGGCTGGTGGTCGCGCATCAGCACGATGGGCGTGCCGTCGCCGAGGATCTGGATGTCGCCCGGAACGATCGCATCGGAGACGAGGTTGAGCCGCGCCTGGTCGCGGAACAGTCCGTCCGGGTCCTCGAGCCGCACGCCCATGCGGTCGAGGCTGGTGGTCACGCGGAACGTCGCGGTCTCGAACCGCGCGCGCAGATCGGGCTCGAACAGGTCGGCATGGAGGCCCCAGACGACGCGAAGCGGCCCCTCGCCGCCTGCGAGCACGGCGGGCACCGGCGGCGAGCCCTCCTCGCCGAAGCCGATCCTGTCACCTGCCCTGAGCGCCCTGCCCTCGTAGCCGCCGAGCCCCACCGTGACGTTGGTCGAGCGGCTGCCCAGCACGGGCGCAATGTCGATCTCGCGGTCGAACCGGACATAGCCGTAATTGCCCGCGGCGGGCGGCAGATCGACCCGTTCGCCGGCTCCGAGCACGCGGACATCGGGCGTCGCGATGGTCAGCGGCCCGTCAGTCTCGAACGCCAGCCCCTGCGTAAACTCGATGCCGGTGGCGCCGGCCCGCGGCAGCGCCGCACCGGCGCGGGCAAACGCGCCGCGATCCATCGGCCCCGAGGCGCTGACGCCATGGCGCAGCATGCCGAAGCGGCCGGCGTCCTGCAGCGTCGCCAGCGGCCCGGCGCGAAGGATGGTGATGACAGTCACATCGCCACCGTGAACTCGACGGTGTCGCCGGGCGAAAAGGCTGTCGGCGGCGTTTCGTCCGGATCGAAGTTCTGGAATATCGTTCGTCCGATCACGTGCCAGCCGGTGCGGATCGGTGTCGCGGTAATCGCGGTCTGGCCGGCCGCGAACAGCACCGTCCCTGCCGGGACCATCGGCCGTACCTGCTCGCGCCGCGGCACGACCAGCGCGGGGCTATGGAAGCCGCAATAGACGAAGCCGGGGGCAAAGCCCGTGGCCAGCACCCGCAGCGGCGTGTCGTTGTGCCGGACGACAAAGGCGCCCGGGGCGAGCTTCAGCCGGTCGCAGACCTCCATGAGGTCCTCACCGTCGAAGACCACCGGGATGCTCCAGCTGTTCCCGGCCACTTCCACCGGCGCGTCCTGCAGGCGCAGCCGCAATTCGCCCGAGAGCCGCCAGAAGTCGGTGCCCGGCCGCGTGCGCAGCAGCACCGAGACGAGGCCCGGCGCGATCTCCTCGACACCCTCGGGCACATCGGCATCGAGCTGCGCGGCAAAGGCGATCGCCTGCCGGTTGGCCGCGTCGGACAGGCTGTCGCCGAAGCGGACGAGCACGGCGGCGTCGCCGAGGGGCAGGATAGCCGCCATCAGCGCCGCTCCAGCATCGGCTCGACCAGTGCGCTCCAGGCCGGCTGACAGATCGTCGCGCGGTCGTAGCGCCGGATGACCGTTTCGCGCGCGGCCTTACGCATGCCGTCGAATTTCCGCGGGTTGCGGCAGGCCTCGATCATGGCGTCGGCGAGGGCGTCGACGTCGAAGAAGTCGTTGAGGATGCCGTCGACGCCCGGCGTGATCGCGTCGCGGACCGGCGGTGTGTCGGAACCCAGCACCAGGCATTCGGTGGCCATCGCCTCGAGCAGCGACCAGCTCATCACGAACGGATAGGTGTAGTAGACATGCGCGCTCGACAGCGACAGCACCTCGATCATCAGCGCATGCTGCACGCGCCCCACGAAGTGGATGCGGCTGCGGTCGACGCGGTCGGCGACTTCGGCGAACAGCTTCTGCCCCCACGTCGTTCCCTTGTCGGCCGGCTTGCCATAGCCGCCCTCCTCGTCGGCGCCGATGATGATCACGTCGGCGTCGGGCACCTCGGCCAGCAGCCTGGGCAGGGCGCGCGTGAAGATGTGGAAGCCGCGCAACGGCTCGAAGCGACGGTTGATCAGCGTGATCAGTGGACGCGACCCGTCGATCACCTTGCCGCCGCCCATGGTGAGCCGCGGACTGGGATGACGTTTTACCACCGCCGTATCGACGCCCTCGTGGATGATATGCGTGCGCTGCCGGAACATCTCGGGCAGCACCGAGGCCTGGAACGGCGTCGGCGCCACGATCGCGTCCGCCTCGGCGAGCGCCATCGCCATGCCGGCATTCTTGGCATAGAGTTCGTGCGGATCGCGCTCGCGCGGCGGGCTGAATTCGGGATCGAAACCGACGTCGCCGCCGCGGCTGCGATAGTAGTATTCGGCATAGGCGATCTGCCGCGCGGCCGGGAAGATTTCGCGCATATAGATCGTCTCGCCCCAGCCGGGATGCCCCACGATCAGCGCCGGGTCCCAGCCGTCCGCCTTGAGCCTGAGGGCCGCCTGCGCCGCCGCTCCGCCACGGATCAGGTCGGCTTCCGCGCGCACCGCCACCGGCAGGATGCCCTCGGTGGTGCCGCGCCGCGCGCCCCATTTGACCAGCGTCAGTCCGTCGAACGCCCGGCCGGTCTCCGAGGAAATCGCCGCGACCCGATGCCCGTCGGCATGCAGCTTCTGCGCAATGAACCCGAACTGGGCGGGGAAATTGTTATGCACGAAAAGCACATCGCTCATGCCCGTTACTTAGCGAAGGGCGGCAGGGCGCGCGACTGATTTCCGGCGCGGCTGGACGGCAGGTCCGGTAGCGGCTAAAGGCGCAGTGTCGGGCAGGTGGCAGAGCGGTTGATTGCTCCGGTCTTGAAAACCGGCGAAGGTGCAAGCCTTCCGGGGGTTCGAATCCCTCCCTGCCCGCCAGCTTTCCTACACAGCCTTGCGGCGCGTCACGGCGGCCAGATGGTGGCCCAGAGGGGTCAGGCCGCCGGCGCGTGCCTCGGGATTGGCCGCGAGGTATTTCGCGGTGTCGAATTTGGGTCCGGGGTCGCGCCCCTCGGCCGCACCGGTGGTCAGGTAGTGAATGACTGGGTTGACACCCGACCGCAGCACATCGGGATATTGCGACAGGTACCAGGCGGTATCAAACAGCCAGTTGGGATTGTTCCCCAGCAGCCATCCGCGGTTGAGGAAGTGCCACAGCCGCCGCCGCCCGCCGCGCGGCGATTCCGGATAGCGCTCGGCATACCAATTGCTCTGGAACAGCCTGCTTCCGCGGATCCGGGTGTAGTCACGCACCGACCTGAGCCAGCCATTGGGGCGAAAGCCGCGGGCATTGGCCACGTGCAGGAGGACGTTCCTGGCCGCCTGCTTCTCGATCCTCTCGAGGCTTTCATTGGCGGCGGCCGTCTGCTGCTGGAGCAGGTGCCGCAGGTTGAGGCCGTCGGCGCTCTCGGCGTCGAGCCGCTGCTTCAACTGGGCAATGGCCCGGTCGCGTTCGGCTACCGTCGCGTCCAGCCGCGAGATGTGCTCGGCCTGCTCGGCCGTGATCCGGTTCTTGCTCTGTAGCGCGTCCAGCGCGTCCTCGAACGGCACGAGTCGGGCGAAGCCGGAGAAGCCGTCGGCGATCGCCTTCGCCTCTTCCCGCTTGTGCGCATAGGCCTCGCCGCTGCGCAGCAGGGCGTACAGACGGCCGATCTGGTCATCCTGCGAGGGATCGGACGAGATGTTGTGGCGCCGGTCGCTGTTGATCGACCTCAGGATGTCCGCAAGCGCGGCGGAATTGCGCGGCAGCTCGACCCCCACGAAGGCCGCCAGCCGCTCGGCGGCGCGCTCGGGTGCCTCGAACCAGTCGTCGTAGCTCACCACCAGATGGTCGTCCGGAGCGTTGGAGATGAAGTCGCAATTGCAGAGCATCCAGCGGTAGGCGCCGGCGGCATGCGGTATGCGATCGCGCTTCCACAGCGAGGCCGCGACCTCGGCCGGGTTGCGGACGCACAGGACATATCTGGGGGCCAGCTGCTTCCGCTCGAGGATCTGACTCCACAATGGGAGCAGGCGCGTGACGCGTGGATCCTTGAAACCGAACAGCTCGTCGGCCGGCATCCGGCTGTCGAGAAAACCCTCGATCCGTGAACGGATTGCCTTGATTTCCGGCCTCGCCCACCAGGCCGGCGGAAACGCCAGATCGTGCAGCGGCGCGTACTCGGCGATTTCGCCATTTGCCCTGTTCAGCGCGGCCAGGAGCTGGTTGTGAAGATCAACGAGCTCCCAGCGCTCCCAGTGCCCCTCTTCATTGCCCGGACCGACACCGACATCGTCGGCAATGTCCACGCCGAGCGCGCCGAGTAATCTTGCGCAAAGCGACGTTCCACTGCGGTGCATGCCCGCAACGACTACGATTCGCCGTCCTTCCGGCGGGACAATTGCGCTGTTATTGTGTTCCAACTTGCTCTTTCTTCTCGGGCCGGCGCGCAGTATTTCCCAGCATTTGACAGGATTTACAGGCCATACCCGGCAGCTAGGGCGACGTTCTAGTCACCCGGTACGGCGAACCATGGCAGCTATCTTTGGGACGGGCAACCACGGCTTAGGGCGTGAGCACCGTTGCTCCAGTGGTTTGTCGCGCCTCGAGCGCCCGGTGGGCCTGCTGCACGTCGGCGAGGCCGAAGCGCTGGTCGATGGTGGGGCGGATTTTGCCCGTTTCGAGCGCCTCGAGCACCGCCCCGATCGAGCGCTGGAACAATTCCCTGCTCCCCACATAGGAGCCTCCGGTGGGTCGGGTCAGATAGAGCGAGCCGCGGGACTGCAGCATGCTGAGCGCGACGCCGGTGACCGGCCCCGAGGCATTGCCGAAGCTGACCATCAAGCCACGCGGGCGGAGGGTGTCGAGCGAGCCCTCGAATGTCGCCTGGCCGACCCCGTCATAGACCACGTCGACGCCACGGCCGCCGGTCGCCTCGCGGACCCGGGCGGGCCAGCCCTCCTCGCGCGAGTTGAAGGCGTGGGCGGCGCCATTGGCCCGGGCGCGGGCCACCTTGTCGTCGGAGCCGGCGAGCGCGATGACCGTGGCGCCGAGCGCCGCGCCCCATTGGACGAGGAGCGTGCCGGTGCCGCCCGATGCGGCGTGAACGAGGATGGTGTCGCCGGGCTTGACCGCCCAGGTGTCGAACAGCAGATATTGCGCCGTCGTGCCCTTGGTCACGAGCGTCGCCGCAAGATCGGTCGGAACCGATCGGGGCAGCGCCGTCACCCGGGCGGCATTGACTGCCACCTCGTCGGCATAGGCTCCGTCGCCGGCATAGAGGACGCGGTCGCCTTCGCTCAGCCCGGTGACGCCCGCGCCCACGGCGATGACGACGCCTGCCCCCTCCCCCCCCGGCGTCATCGGCAGCGGCATCTTGTAGAGGCCGGTCCGCTGGTAGACGTCGATGAAGTTGAGGCCGACCGCCTCGTTGCGGACCACCACTTCGCCGGCCCTGGGCGTCGGGGTCGGCCGCTCCTCGAGCCGGAGAACCTCCGGCCCGCCCGTTTCGTGGACGACGACGACCCGGCTCACGACTTCTTCCGCGGCGCCGATTTGGGCCGTGACTGCGACCGGGTTGCCGCGTTCTTGGCCCGAGGCCTGGCCGGCGTTGCCGGTGCGGTGGTGGCGGGAGCCGGAGTTGCTGCGGCGGCGAGCGGCTTGTGCGAGGCGACTTCCTCGCGCACCACGCTGCCGGCCGTCGTATGCTGCTTGGCCCCGCCCTGGCGCAGCTTGCGCTGCTTGGCGAAGATGTTGACGGCCTCCACCAGCACCGAGAAGCCCATCGCGGCGTAGATGTAGCCCTTCTCGATGTGGAAGCCCATGCCGTCGGCGACCAGCGACACGCCGATCAGCAGCAGGAAGGCGAGCGCCAGCATCTTGGTGGTGGGGTGCCGCGCGACGAAGCCGGCGATCGGGCCGGACGCGACGAACATCACGCCGACCGCCACGATCACGGCCGCGATCATCACCTCGACATGCTGCGCCATGCCGACGGCGGTGATGATCGAGTCGATCGAGAACACCATGTCGATGACGATGATCTGCGCGATGATCGCCGAGAACGCCGCCTTGGCTGTGCTCTTGAGGTTGTCCTCGTGCGGCTCCTCGATCTCGGCGTGCATCTCGTGCGTCGCCTTGTAGATGAGGAACAGACCACCGCCGAGCAGGATCAGGTCCTTCCACGAGTAGGAATGGCCGAAGAGCTCGAACAGATGGCCGTCGAGGCCGATCACCCAGGAGATGACGAGCAGCAGCGCGATACGGAAGATCAGCGCCAGGGCGAGGCCGAGCCGGCGGGCGCGATCGGCCTGCTCCTTGGGCAGCCGTGCCACCAGCACCGAGATGAAGACGATGTTGTCGATGCCAAGCACGATCTCCATCACAGTGAGGGTCGCGAAGGCCGCCCATACCGCCGGGTCGGACAACAGTTCGATCATTCAAAGCTCCCGCTAATCGATAGGTGTGGCAATCTAGGTGGCCGGCCCTTTGGTTGGAAGTGTCAGGACACGCGAAATCCGCACATCCTGATTGCTCCGCGACCACGCGTCGCGGAATAAATGCCTTTGCCGTCCGCTGGTTGCGGGTTGGAGCGGGTGCTAGACTTCAAGCAAATCCCTTGGAGTCTTCCGGATGGACCATTTCTCTCCCATCTCGGCCAGTATCGGTGGTGCACTGATCGGCCTGTCGGCCGCCCTGCTCTGGCTGGGCAATGGCCGCATCGCCGGCATCTCCGGCATCTTCGGGCAGTTGCTGCCCCCGGCCCGCACGGTCGTGTGGCGTCTCGTCTTCCTCGTCGCGCTCGTTGCGGGTGCCTTCCTCGCGGCGCTGCTGTTCCCGGCGCTGGGCAATGCGCCGCAACTGGCCGCGCCGCCGAGTTGGTTCACCGCCGGCGCGCCGGTCTGGATCGCGGTCTCGGGCCTGCTCACCGGCTTCGGCACCAAGATCGGCAATGGCTGCACCTCGGGCCACGGGGTGTGCGGGCTGGCCCGGCTCAGCCTGCGGTCGCTGGTTGCGGTCGGCGTGTTCTTCGTCGTCGCCATCCTCACCGTCACCATCACGGGAATTGTCTGATGAGCCGCGATCTCAACCTGCCCTATCTCGCGGTTGCCGCCGTTGCCGGCCTGCTGTTCGGTTTCGGCCTCTACGTCTCGCAGATGGTCGACCCGCAGAAGGTGCTGCATTTCCTCGATTTCACCGCCATCCCCAGCGGCGGCTGGGACCCCAGCCTCGCCTTCGTCATGGGCTCGGCGCTGATCGTCATGTTCATCGCCGTCCGGATCGGCCGGGCGCGCGGCAAGCCGCTGCTCGACGTGCAGTTTCACGAGCCCGAGTTCAACCGGATCGACCGGCCGCTGGTCATCGGCGCTGCGCTGTTCGGCATCGGCTGGGGCATGTCGGGCATCTGCCCGGGCCCGGCCATCTCGCTGATCGCCTTCTGGCCGCAATACCTGCCGGTCTATCTGCTGGCGCTGTTCGTCGGCTCCTATGGCGGCTCGTTCATCATCCCGAGCGGGCGCGACAAGCGCCTCGCACTGGCCCGATGAGCCGCGCGGTCGTCGTCGGCGGGGGGCTCGCCGGGCTGGCCGCGGCGGTTGCCGTCGCCAAGGCCGGGCTCGAGACGGTCCACCTCGTGCCCAAGGGGCCGCCGGACCGGCGCACCTCGGCGCTGATGCTGCCCTCGGTGGCCTATCTGCAGTCGGCCGGGCTGGTCCCCGATCCCGCCGCCATTGGCCATCCGCTGACAAATATCCGCATCATCGATGCCACCCGCCGCCTCATCCGGGCGCCGGAAACGCTGTTCGACAGCGCCGAGATCGGCCAGCCGGCGTTCGGCTGGAACTTCGCCAATGTCAGGCTGGCGGAAGCCTTCGAGGCGGCCCGCGCCGGCCTTCCCAACCTCTCGACCATCGAGACGACGCTCGACGACCTCGCCCTCGATCCCGATGGCGCGACGCTGACGCTGGGGACCGGCGAGACGTTGCGGACCGATCTCGTGGTCGGCGCCGACGGCAAGAAGTCGCGCGTCCGCGAGAGCGCCGGTTTCCGGGCGCGCGAGCACGGTTTCACCCAGGCGGCGCTGGTCTGCGATCTCGGGCTCGAGCGCCCGATCGGCGGCACCTCCATCGAGTTCCACTATGAGAACGGCCCGTTCACGCTGGTCCCCGCCGGCGGCAACCGCGCCAATCTGGTGTGGATCGATGAGCGCGACACGCTCAAGGCGGCGCAGGAGGGCGGCAAGGAGCACCTGGCCGCGCTGTTCCGCGAGAAGTCGCAGCGGCTGTTCGGCGCCGTCGAGCTGCTGACGCCGGCGCATATGTTCTTGCTCTCGACGCTCACCGTCGATATTGCCGGCAAGGACGGCGTGGTGCTGGTGGGCGAGTCCGCTCATGCCTTCCCGCCCATCGGCGCGCAGGGGCTCAATCTGGGACTGCGCGACGTGGCCGACCTTGCCGCCTCGCTCGCCGCAACCGACCTTGCCGCGCCCGGCTTCGCCCTTACCCTCAGCGACGACTATGCCCGCCGCCGCGCCGGCGACCTGATGCGCACCGGCACGGTCGTCGACGCGCTGTTCCGCTCGCTGCTGGCCGACTTCCTGCCGGCGCAGGCGGCCCGGGCAACGGGCCTGTGGGCACTCAGGCTGGTGCCGCCGCTGCGCCGGAGCGCGTTCGACGTCGGCATGGGCGTGCGCTGAAACGAAAAAGGGCGCCCGATGGGGCGCCCTTCGAACTCTCGGTCTGTCCCGCTTACTGCGCGGGCGCCGGCTCTTCGCTCGACAGCTTCTGCCGCGCTGCTTCGGCGCGATCCTGCAGGATCTTCTCCAGGGCGGCCTCACCCGACGCATTCTTGGAGAATTCGTCGAAGGTCAGCGCCGCTTCGCCATCATAGACCGCCGTGAAGCCGGCGAGGTTGATGGTGATCGTGAGGTCTTCGTTCTTGCGGTTCTTGGCGGTCAGCGTGAGCTTGCCGCCCTTCTTGAGGCTGTTCACGTAAGCCTCGTTGATCACGAGCTGGGTGGCGCAGGACTGCGGATCGCACAGCATGTAGGGCACGCGGACCGGCTTGCCGCCGTCGATCTGCCAGGTCACGCCGAACGGCAGCAGGACCCCGAGCGGCACCGCCGCAACGGCGAGCAGGCGGCTTTCCTGGCCCGGATCGTCGCGCAGCAGGAAGGAGCCGAGGAACTGGTTGTTCTGGGTCACGACGACCTGGCGCATGATGCAGGCGCGCTTGCCGTCTTCGAGGGGATCGCAGATCTTGAGCCAGTTCTGGTCGGGCGTGGCGGCCGCGGGCGTCCCGGCGGTTCCGGACGGCGACAGGACCTGGTCGGTGGCCGCGCTCGGGGCGGCGGCGTCCTGCGCAACGGCGCCCAGCGGGAGCGCGAGCGCGGCAAACGTCAGGCCGGCGGCAAGAAGCGATTTGAGATTCATCGATATTCCTTGGGGTTCCCGAGCGATCGTGCGGCTCTTGCGGCCGCCTTGCAGTGGCTTGTCCTTCAATGGACGAATTCGGGCAATAACATGGCCAGCATGGGTTTCCAAAGCTTTCTCCGGCCTGCTGTTGCCCCACTGCATGCGCGATCGCCCGCGCTGCTGTCTAGGCTCGAAACCTGCACCAGATTCCCGGCATGAATTTGACGGTCGACGGGCGAATTGGGGCGCCTAGACGGTGGCATCGGCCAGCTTGGCCATCCGGTTGAGGATTGCCGCCGTGCCCTTGAGCCGCGAGCCGGCATTGGGCCAGTCGCGCGCAAAGGCAAGCTTCTGGTCCGGCCGCAGCCGCGCCGCCATGCCGGGATCGGACACCATCTTGACCAGCCCGGCGGGGTTGGGAAACTCGTTGTGGCGCAGCGTGACCACGGCGCCTTTGGGGCCGGCCTCCACCTTCTCGACGTTCGCCGCGCGGCACAGCGCTTTGACCAGAATCACCTTGAGCAGCGCCTCGACCTCGTCGGGCAGCGGGCCGAAGCGGTCGATCAGCTCGGCGCCGGCCGCATCGATCTCGCGTGCGTCCTTGAGCTCGCCGAGCTGTCGGTAGAGCTGCATGCGCACCTGCAGGTCCGGCACATAGTGCTCGGGGATCATCACCGGCATGCCCAGCGAGATCTGCGGGCTCCACTCGCCGCCGCCATCATCCTCGTCGTCCAGCATCGTGCCGTCCTTGAGGTTGGCCACGGCCTCCTCCAGCATCGCCTGGTAGAGCTCGAAGCCCACTTCCTTGATGTGGCCCGACTGTTCCTCGCCCAGCAGATTGCCCGCGCCGCGGATGTCGAGGTCGTGGCTCGCGAGCTGGAAACCGGCGCCGAGGCTCTCGAGCGACTGCAGCACGCCCAGCCGGCGCTCCGCCGTATCGGTGAGCTTGCGCTGCGGCGGCACGGTGAACAGCGCATAAGCACGCTGCTTGGAGCGGCCGATGCGGCCGCGGATCTGGTAGAGCTGGGCGAGGCCGAAATGGTCGGCGTGATGCACGACGAGCGTATTGGCGTTGGGGATATCGAGGCCGCTCTCGACGATCGTTGTCGCCAGCAGCACGTCGAACTTGCCGTCGTAGAAATTGTTCATGATGTCGTCGAGCTCGCCGGCCGGCATCTGGCCGTTGGCGACGACGAAGCTGATCTCGGGCACCTGCTCGCGCAGGAACTCGGCGATATCGGGCTGATCCTTGATGCGCGGCACGACGTAGAAGGCCTGCCCACCACGGTACTTCTCGCGCAGCAGCGCCTCGCGGATCGAAATGGGGTCGAAGGGCGAGATGAAGGTGCGGATGGCGAGGCGGTCGACCGGCGGCGTCGCGAGGAGGCTCAGGTCGCGCACCCCGGTCAGCGCAAGCTGCAGCGTCCGCGGGATCGGCGTTGCGGTGAGCGTCAGCACATGGATGTTGCCGCGCAGCTCCTTGAGCCGCTCCTTGTGCGCCACGCCGAAATGCTGCTCCTCGTCGATGATGAGCAGGCCGAGGTTCTTGAACTCGATCGACTTGCTGAGCAGCGCATGCGTGCCCACCACGATGTCGATCTTGCCGCTCGCAACCCCGTCCTTGGCCTCCTTGAGCTCGGCGCTGCTCACCAGCCGCGAGGCCTGCGCCACGTTTACCGGCAGCCCGGCGAAACGCTCCTTGAAGGTGCGGAAATGCTGGCGGCTGAGCAGTGTCGTCGGCACCACCACGGCCACCTGCTTTCCCGACATGGCGACGGCATAGGCGGCGCGCAGCGCGACCTCGGTCTTGCCGAAGCCGACATCGCCGCACACCAGCCGGTCCATCACCTTGCCCTGGGCGAGATCGTCGAAGATCGCGTGGATCGCCGTGAGCTGATCCTCGGTCTCCTCATAGGGGAAGCGTGCCGCGAACTCCTCATAGGCGCCGGTCGAGGTATCGATCGGGTCGGCCTTCACCAGGAGGCGCTGCGCGGCGATCTTGATCAGCTGCTCCGCCATGTCGCGGATGCGCTTCTTGAGCTTGGCCTTCTTGGCCTGCCACGCCACGCCGCCCAGCTTGTCGAGCACCACATCGGCCGTGTCCGAGCCGTAGCGGCTCAGCAGCTCGATGTTCTCGACCGGCAGATAGAGCTTGGTGTCGCCGGCATATTCGATCTCGACGCAATCGTGCGGCGCGCCCATCGCCTCGATGGTCTTGAGGCCGAGGAAGCGGCCGATGCCGTGATCGACATGCACCACCAGGTCGCCCTGCGACAGGCTTGTCGCCTCGGTCAGGGCGTCGGACGCCTTCTTGCGCCGCTGCGGCCGCAGCAGGCGCTCGCCTAGGATATCCTGCTCGGAGAGGACGACGAGGTCCTCCATCTCGAAACCGGATTCGAGCGGCAGCACCACCAGCGCCGTGGTGTTGGCCGAGGTGGTGACGGCATCCTGCCAGTTCTCGGCGATGCGCGGATTGCGCAGGCCGTGATCGCCCAGCAATTGCGCCATGCGGTCGCGCGAGCCGTCGGACCAGCAGGCAATCACCGAATGCCGTTTCTTGCTGCCCGCGCCGCGCAGATGGGTGACGACCGCCTCGAACAGATTGGTGTCCGCCGCCGAGCGCTCCGCCGCGAAATTGTGCCCGAGACGGCCGCCGGCATCCTCGGTGCGCGCCTCGTCCGGATGCATGAACGTTGAAAGCTGGATCGCCGAGGTCTCGCCCAGCCGGAAGGGATGGCCGCCGACCTCATAGAGCTGTTCGGGTGGAACGGGGTTATAGGGCGCCCCGGCGGTCGCCAGTTTCTTGTCGGTGCGCGCCGCCTCGCGCGCCTCGTAGTAGTCCTTGACCTGCGCCTGGCGGTCGGCAAACGCCTCCTGCGCCTGGTCGTCGAACACGAAGGGCGCGTCGCCGGCATAGTCGGCGAGCCGGTCGAGATGGTCGTAGAAGAAGGCGAGCCAGTGCTCGTGGCCGGGGAAGCGCTGGCCGGCGCTGATCGCGCCATAGAGCGGATCGTCCACCGTATTGCCGCCGAAGGTCGCGGTGTAGCGGGCGCGGAAGCGCTTGATCGTCTCGTCGCTGAGCAGCACTTCGCTCATCGGCGCGAGAGCAATCGCGGGCAGATTGCCGGTGGTCCGCTGCGTGTCGGCGTCGAAGGTACGGATCGTTTCGAGCTGGCGGCCGAAGAAGTCGAAGCGGAGCGGGTTCTCCATGCTCGCGGGGAACAGGTCCACGAGGCCGCCGCGCACTGCATATTCGCCCTGCTCGCGCACTGTGGGCACGCGCAGATAGCCGTTGAGCGAGGCCCAGTTGATCAGCTTCTCGCTGTCGACCACCTGCCCGGCTTTGGCGGCAAAGCTCATGCCATCGACAACATCGAGCGGCGGCAGTTTCTGGATCAGCGCATTGACCGCGGTGAGGACGATGGCGCCCTTCGTGCGGTCATCGGCGAGGGCCGACAGCGTCGTCATGCGCGCCGCGATCGTCACGCCATTGGGCGACACGCGGTCATAGGGCAGGCAGTCCCAGGCCGGCAGCGTCAGGATGGTGTGGCCGGGCAGCATGGCACGCAGCACGTCGTCCATGCGTTGCAGGCGCCGCCCGTCACGCGCCACGAACACCAGGCTCACCCGGGCGTCGGGTTCGGCCTGCAGGCGTTCCTCGACGAGGCGCGCCAGCACGAGCGGCTGCATGCCGTCGGGCACGTTGACGATGGTTCGGGTGGGGCGCGTCAGTTCGGTCATTGAGTCTGCAATCGATAGGCGATGATCTGGCCGAGCAGGTCGGCATCGGCGTCGGCGGGCACGGGCTCCTGGCCCATCACCCATTTGAGGAGATCGGTGTCTTCCTCGTCCATAAGGGCTTCGAGCCGGTCGAGTTCCGGCGCCGCCAAGCCGTCGAGATGCGCGTCGGCGAACGGGCCGAGCACGAGGTCCATTTCCTTGGTGCCGCGGTGCCAGGCGCGGTAGCGCAGCCGGCGCCGGCGAATAGCAATGTCTTCACCGGCGTCTTTTGGGGGAGCCATGAACGGGTCGTCTCGGAGGATGTGAGCGACGTGCTTACGCCTTATGCTGAGCGTCGGCAATGCCGAGATATTGTATATACAATAATTGACTTCCGATGTTTGGGGGAGCATATGGAAATCACATTCGACCCCGGCAAGCGCGAGCGGACTTTGCGCGAGCGTGGCCTGGATTTCATGGACGTGCCTGCGGTGTTCGCGGGCCGGACTTACGAGTGGATCGATGAGCGTTTCGACTATGGCGAAGTTCGCAACACTGTCGTTGGTCGACTAAGCGGACGGATGGTCATCATCATCTGGACACCTGTCGGAAGCGCCCGGCGCATCATTTCGATGAGGAAAGCAAATGAGCGGGAACAAGAAAGATACGGAAAGTACCTGGGTTGATCCGGACGATGCGCCCGAATTGACAGACGAGTGGTTTCAGAAGGCGGATCAGTACGAGAACGGCGTTCTGGTGAAGCGCGGCCGCCGCCCGCTCGACAATCCCAAGAAGGCGATCTCCCTGCGGGTCGATGCGGACGTGCTCGACAAGTTCAAGGCCGGGGGGCCGGGCTGGCAGGGGCGGATGAACGAAGCGCTGCGCAAGGCGGCCGGCCTCTAGCCCTTGTCGCGTCCCCCTGCCCTCGATCCGCTGTTCCGTTCGCTGCGCTCCATCAAGGGCGTGGGGCCGCAGCTCGGCGCGCTGCTCAACCGCTTCTTCGGCGGCGAGGGCGACACGATCGCGCTCGACCTGCTGATGCACATGCCTACCGGCCTCGTCGACCGCCGCCGCATGGTCGGCATCGCCATGGCGCCGCCGGGCCACACGTCGACCCTGCGTCTCCACATCGACCGCCACATCGCCCCGCCGCGCGGCCGTGCCAGCCAGCCGCACCGCGTCTTCGCGCACGACCAGACCGGGGAGATCCTGCTCGTCTACTTCCGCGCGCAGGGCAACTGGATCGAAAAGCTCCTGCCGGTGGGCGAGGAGCGCTTCGTGTCCGGCACTGTGGGCATCTTCAACGGCGTCAAGCAGATCACCCATCCGGACTATGTCGTCGACGTCGCCGACTTCGAGACCATGCCATTGGTCGAGCCGGTCTATCCCCTCACCCACGGCCTCACCACCAAGGCGCTGACCAAGCTCGTCCGCGCGACCGTCGAGACGCTGCCCGAACTGCCCGAATGGATCGTGCCCGAGCGCCTCGAGCAGTTTCCCTGGCCGACCTTTCGCGAGGCGATGACCAAGGTGCACGTGCCTAAGGAGCCGTCCGACAGCGAGCTCTGGGGCGCAGCGCGGATGCGCCTCGCCTATGACGAATATCTCGCCGGCCAGCTCGCGCTCCTGATCGTGCGCTCGACCCTCGTGGCCGCCAAGGGCATCTCGCGCAGCTTCACCGGCGAGATTACCGGGCGAGTGGAGAGCGCCCTACCGTTCGAGCTCACCGACAGCCAGCAGCTTGCCATAACCATCATCCGGGAGGACCTCGCCAAGCCGACGCGCATGTCGCGCCTGCTGCAAGGCGATGTTGGCGCCGGCAAGACCGTCGTCGCGCTGATGGCCATGGCGGCCGTGGCGGAAGGCGGCGCGCAGTCGGCGCTGATGGCGCCCACCGAACTGCTCGCAGCGCAGCACCTGCGCACCATCCAGCCGCTCGCCGAGAAAGCCGGCCTCACGGTCGCCCTGCTCACCGGCAAACAGCCGGCGGCGGAGCGCCGCGCCGTGCTCGAGGGCATCGCGAGCGGCGCGGTTAACATCGTGCTGGGCACCCATGCGCTGTTCCAGGGGGCCGTCGAGTTTGCCGATCTGGGCCTCGTCGTCGTCGACGAACAGCACCGCTTCGGCGTGTCGCAGCGCCTGGCGCTCACCGACAAGGGCCGGCATGCTGACCTCCTCGTGATGACCGCGACGCCGATCCCGCGCACGCTCGTGCTCACCCATTTCGGCGACATGGATGTGAGCGTGCTGCGCGACAAGCCGCGCGGCCGGCAGCCGATCGACACCGCGGTGCTCTCGATCGGCGAATATGACCGCGTTATCGCGCGGCTCAGGGCGCGCATCGAGCAGGGCGCGCAGGCCTTCTGGGTCACGCCGCTGGTCGAGGAGAGCGAGGTGCTCGACGTCGTCTCGGCCGAGGATCGCTACGCCGCGCTCCGCGACGTATTCGGCGACCAGGTGGCCCTCGTCCATGGCCGTATGTCCGCCGCCGCCAAGCAGGAGGTGATGGATCGCTTCAAGGCCAACGAGGTCAAGATCCTCGTCGCCACCACCGTCATCGAAGTGGGCGTCGACGTTCCCAACGCCACCATCATGATCATCGAGCACGCCGAGCGCTTCGGCCTCGCCCAGCTCCATCAGCTCCGCGGCCGCGTCGGGCGCGGCGCGCAGCGCTCGGCCTGCCTGCTGCTCTACAAGGAGCCGCTGTCGGAAACCGCCAGGGCCCGGCTCGAGACAATCCGCGACACCGAGGACGGCTTCGTCATCGCCGAGCGCGACCTTGATCTGCGCGGTCAGGGCGACCTGCTGGGCACCCGGCAGTCCGGCATGCCCGGCTACCACCTCGCCGTGGCCGACGTGCACAAGCACCTGCTCGAGTACGCCCACAACGACGCCCGCTCGATCTGGCGCAGCAACCCCGGCCTCACCGGCCCGCACGGCGAAGCGCTTCGTGCCCTGCTCTACCTGTTCCGCAAGGACCTGGCGCTGCCGCTGATCCGGGCGGGGTGACGTCGCATTCCCGGGGGTGCGCCCGCTAGTCCTCGACCATCGCCAACAGCTTCTCCACCGTCTGCCAGCTCCGGATGGTCATCGACTTGTAGGGCAGCGTTGCGACGATCTTGCCGAGCTTGCTCTTGGTGCGCTGCGCGCTGACCCGTTGGTGGTAGATCACGCCCTTGCCCGGCCAGAACGTGTCGACGCCGTGCCGCGGATCGAACGCCGTGACGGCCTGCCTCAGCGTCAGACCGCGCATCAGGAAGATCGCGTCCGAGTGGTAGGTGGCGGGCGTGTCGCCGAACCCCTTGGGCCGGCTCTCGACCATCGTCTTGAACGTCGCGCGCGGCAGCGCCAGCACGCGGATCAGCTCGCTGTCGAGCTTGAACAGGCGCGGCAGCGCCGCTTCGATCTCGGCCTCGATCGTCTTGGCGGCCTTCGTCGACTCCGCGATCACATTGCCGCTGTTGATGTAGGTCGCGACGTTGGCGTAGCCGAGCTCGCTGAGGCCCTGCCTGAGCGCCGCCATCGAGAGGGTGTTCTTGCCGCCAACATTGATGCCGCGCAGGAGGATCACATACCTCGGCACGGCGGTGGCTGCCTTACGCCGCGCCGCGTGCTTCGGCGAGCGCCTTGAGGTCGGCGGGCTTGAGCATCACGCTCTCGCCGCAGCCGCATTCGCCGGTCTGGTTGGGGTTCTTGAAGGTGAAGCCGGACTTGAGCATGTCTTCCTCGAAGTCCATCACCGTGCCCAGCAGGAACAGCGTCGCCTTGGGCTCGATATAGACGTCGACGCCCTTGTCACTGATGTGGTCGTCGCCCGGAACCGGCGCCGCCAGATAGTCGAGCGTGTAGGACTGCCCGGCGCAACCGGCATTCTTGATGCCGACGCGCACGCCCACCACGGGCGTAGTGCTGTCGTCCATGATCTCGCGCACCCGCTCGGCGGCCGCGTCGGTGAGGCTCATGATCTTGAGGGGCATCAGGCTTCTTTCGTTGCTCTGTCCGAGCGATCCGAAGGCGGCTCGCTCATCCAACCGCGCAGACTCTATCGTAAGTTGACGATATAGTACGCCTACCACCAGTTCAGCGCAACCTGCGCTTCCTCGGACATGCGCGACTGGTCCCACGGCGGATCGTAGACCATGTTGACGGTCACCCCCTGGATGCCCTCGACGCCCATCGCGGCATTTTCTACCCAGCCGGGCATTTCGCCGGCCACCGGGCAACCCGGAGCGGTCAGCGTCATGTCGATGGTGAGGTTGCGGTCGTCGTCGAGGTCGACCTTGTAGATCAGCCCCAACTCGTAGATGTCGACCGGGATTTCCGGGTCGTAAACGGTCTTCAGCGCACCGATCAGGTCGGTCGTGATCCGCGCTACCTCTTCGGGTGGCAGGCCGCCGCTCACATTGGGCACGATGCGATTGCCTTCGGTGCGCTCGGCCTCGGGGGTGCCAGCGGGCACGGAGTCGACTGCGATTTCAGCGGGTTCGTCGGTCATGCGAAGAATTCTCGTGCTTTTTCGATGCCGTCCACCAGGGCATCGATGTCGTCCTTCCCGCTATATAGGGCGAGCGAGGCCCGGCAGGTAGAGGTGACGCCGAAGCGCTGCAGCAGCGGCATGGCGCAATGCGTGCCGGCACGGATGGCGATGCCGTAGCGGTCGAGGATCGTCGATACGTCGTGGGCGTGCGCGCCCTTGAGCTCGAACGAGAAGATCCCGCCCTTGCCCGGCGCATCGCCGATCAGCCGCAGCGAATTGATGCGCTTGAGCCGATCCGCCGCATAGGCGGCCACGTCGCGCTCATGCGCCGCGATCTGGTCGCGTCCGATAGCTTCGATGTAATCGATGGCGGCGCCCAGCCCGATCGCCTGGACGATGGGCGGCGTGCCCGCCTCGAAGCGGTGCGGCGGCTCGTTATAGGTGACCGTATCGAGGCTCACCGTATCGATCATCTCGCCGCCGCCCTGGTAGGGCTGCATCGCCGCCAGCAGGTCGTACTTCCCGTAAAGCACGCCGATGCCGGTAGGGCCGTAGAGCTTGTGGCCGGTGAAGACGTAGAAATCGGCGCCGAGCGCCTGGACGTCCACCGTCTCGTGCACGGCCCCCTGCGAGCCGTCGATCAGCACGGGGACGCCCCTGGCATGCGCGATCTCGATGATCCGCGCGATCGGGTTCACCGTGCCCAGCACGTTCGACATGTGCGTGACGGCGACCATCTTCGTCCGCGGCCCGATGGCGGCCTCGAACGCCTGCATGTCGAGCGCGCCGTCGTCGCCGACGTCGATCCACTTGAGCACGGCGCCCCTGCGCTCGCGGTGGAAGTGCCACGGCACGATGTTGGAATGGTGCTCCATGATCGTGAGGACGATCTCGTCGCCCTCCCCGATCCGTGGTCCGGCAAAGGACGACGCCACGAGGTTGATCGCTTCGGTCGCCGAGCGCGTGAAGATGATCTCCTCGGGCCGCGCGGCATTGAGAAAATGCTGCACCTTCCTGCGGCCGTTTTCATAGGCCTCGGTGGCGCGGTTGGCGAGCGTGTGGAGGCCGCGATGGACATTGGCGTAGGCGTGGCGGTGCGCCCAGTCCATCTTGTCAAGAACGGCGTTCGGCTTCTGCGCCGACGCGCCGCTGTCGAGATAGACCAGCCGGTGTCCGAAGATCTTCTCTTCGAGGATCGGGAAGTCGCCGCGGATGGTGTCGAGGTTGAATGTCACGCCAGCAGCCACTTCTCCACGACGCCTTCGAGCGCTTCGTGCAGGGCTTCGTTCTCGATGGGGTCAAGCACCTCCTCGAGGAAGCCGCGCACCAGCATGCTCTCGGCCACGGCTTTGGGGATGCCGCGGCTCATCAGGTAGAACAGCGAGTCCTCATCGAGCGCGCCCACGGTCGAGCCGTGCCCGCACACCACGTCGTCGGCGAAGATCTCGAGCTCGGGCTTGCTGAGGATCTGCGCGTCGTCCGACAGCATCAGGCCCTGCATCATCAGCTTGGCGTCGGTCTTCTGCGCGTCGCGCTCGACGATGATCTTGCCCTGGAACGCGCCGACGGACCGGCCGCGCGCGATCTGCTTGTAGAGCGGCTTGCTCGAACACTTGGGCACCGCATGGCGCAGCTCCAGCGTAATGTCGGAGTGCTGCCCCTCGGTCACGAGGTTGAGCCCGGTGAAATCGCCATGCGCGCCCTCGCCCTCGAAGCGGGCATAGAGGTTGGTGCGGCTGAGCACCGAGCTCACATGGATGGTAATGGTCCTGATCCGGGCATTGGCCGCAACGTGATACTCGGCCACCGCGAAATTGGTAGCGCGGGCCGGCGACAAATCGAGCAGGATATGGGTGAGCTCGGCGCCCTTCCCCACCGCGACGTAGCTCGCATGGTTGGACAGGTGCGTCTCGTCGGTGCCCGAGAAGGTCTCGATCACCGTCGCCTTGCCGCCATCGGCGAGGAACACATGCACGCTGTCGTTCATGTGCGCTGCATCGCCCTCGGTGCGGCGGTCGATATGCAGCACCGTCGCCTGCTCGCCCGAGATCTCGAGCTTCAGCGTCTCGGCGGCGAGCGCCGCATTGAGCCGCACCAGCAGATCGTCGCGCTCGCTGAGCGCGCTGCCCTTGACCGTGGTCGCCACCACGCCCGCCGGCTCGTTGCCGTCGATGTCGGCGACGCCATTGGTCATCGGGATGCGGTGCGCACCAGGGATGCGCAGCGCCGGCTCGCTCATCGCTTTCTCGGCGCCGGCCAGCTCCGGCACGGCGCGCAGCAGCAGCTTCAAGTCCGTGTAGTGGTAGTTCTCGACCTTGCGCGTGGGCAGGCCGATCACGCTCAGCCGCTCCGCCGCGGCGGTCGCGCCGACGCTGCCCAGCTGTTCGATCAGCTTGGCCTCGGCGGGGCCAATTCTCACCGGAGTGTGGATGCTCACGCCGTCGCTCCGTCGAAGCCGGCGTAGCCCTTCGCCTCGAGCTGCAGCGCCAGATCCTTGTCGCCGCTCTCGACCACGCGGCCATCCGAGAACACATGCACCACGTCGGGCACGATGTGGTTGAGCAGGCGCTGGTAATGGGTGATGACGAGCATGGCGCGATCGGGGCCGCGCAGCGCGTTGACGCCGTCCGACACGACCTTCAGCGCGTCGATGTCGAGGCCGGAATCGGTCTCGTCGAGCACGCACATCTTGGGCTTGAGCAGCGCCATCTGCAGGATCTCGGCGCGCTTCTTCTCGCCGCCCGAGAAGCCCACATTGAGGGCGCGCTTGAGCATGTCCTGATCGATATGGAGGTCGCGGCCGGCATCCTTGACGGCGCGCATGAAGTCGGGCGTCGACAGCTCACCTTCGCCGCGCGCCTTACGCTGCGCGTTCATGGCCGCCTTGAGGAAGGTCATGGTGGCAACGCCCGGAATCTCGATGGGATACTGGAACGCGAGGAACAGGCCCGCCGCGGCGCGCTCGGAAGGCTCCATCTCGAGGATGTTGACGCCGTCGAGCAGCACTTCGCCCTCGGTCACCTCATAGTCTTCCTTGCCCGCGAGCACGTAGCTCAGCGTCGACTTGCCCGAGCCGTTGCGGCCCATCACGGCATGCACTTCGCCGGCCGGAACCACGAGGTTCACGCCCTTGAGGATTTCGCGCTCCTCGATCCGCGCGTGGAGGTTGCGGATTTCGAGCATAGGTCTTGTCATTTCGTCTTGCCTTCTTCGGAACCTGGTTCGCCGTCCCAGTAGTCGACGCCCTGATGGTCGAGATGCTGGAGGTGGCGGATCGTGGACTTGTCGTAAGGATTGCGGCTCGAGCGGCTGAAGACGCCGAACTTGCCTGAATCCGGGTACTCGCAGACATCGGTGATCGACATGGTCGAGATGGCGTAGTAGCGCAGCGGCACCGTGCCGGTATTGATGATCTGGTGCGCCGTCTCCTGCCCGCCCGCGGGCGCACCGAGCACGCTGCCAGCCCGGATCGGGTAGGTCTGCGCCCCGAACCGGTAGATGCCTTCGCCTTCGAGGACGATGAACATCTCATCCTCAACATGGTGGTTATGGAACGGGCATCCAGATTTGCCGGGCGGCACTTCGGAATAGGAGATACCCAGGTCGCGCACGCCGATCATCGGTCCGAGCCGCGCATCGGCGCCGCCATAGAGCGTGCCGCGCTCCCAGCGCGCGAGCGTCAGATCGTTGATATTGACCACCGGTGACGTCACGGCACACGCCCCGCCTTGTAGTCGTCGACCGTGTGGTTGTGGTCGCCGCGGCCCTGCGCGGTCGAGATCAGCCGCCATGCGCCATAAACGGCGCTGGCGATGAAGGCGATGCCGCCCACGGCATAGAGGGCGGGCAGCGACAGCCAGAAGCCGAGCAGCGTCAGGAGGACGGCAACGATGGCGCCGCCGGTCATCCAGGCGACGAACTGCCGGACGACTGCGTAGCCCTGCGCGTTGATCGGCGCCATCGCATTGCGCGGATGGCCGACCGGGAACCGGCGCGCGAACCAGTATTCGGTCTCAGCCATTGGATGTGCCCTCCATGTCCTCGCCGTCCCAATAGGTCGTCGGGGTTACCCTGCCCCGCACCTCGAACACCGACATCGGCTCGCGATCATTGCCTTGGGCAATAGCCACGCTGACCTGCCCGCTGTCGGGATATTCGACCAAATCCGCCCGGCCGTGATTGGCGAAGGCGATGTAGCGCAGCTCGCCTTTGCTCGTATTGATGATCTGGTGCGCCTCGCCGCCGGCCGGTGCGCCGATCAGATCGCCCGCCTTGACCGGCAGCCGCCGCTCGCCGACGCGATAGGTTCCCTCGCCGGCCAGCACGTAGAACAGTTCGTCATTGCCGTGGTGGCGATGATACGGCCACGCGGTCTTGCCTGCCGGCACGATATGGAGCGTCGCTCCAATCTGCGTCGTCCCCAGCGCGCCATCGATATCGCCCAGCGCAGCCTCGAACCGCGGCCCGGAATGGAACGTCCGGGTCGGGATATCGGCAACGTTGAGGATGTCGCGGCGATTGGTCATAGCTGAGGACTCTGAGCAAACCAGTGATCGTGCATTGCGCTGAGGAACGCCGGATCCGTTGCCGGCAGTCCGGAGGCGCCGCCGATCACGCTGTCGATGCCGCAACGCGGGCAAAGCGCCGTGCCTTCGTTGTCCAGCCATTCCACGACCTCGGATGGCGGGTAGGTGTCGAGGCAGTAGAAGCAACCGACGATATCACTGCGAGCGATCTCGTCCCGATGTCGGGACGAGTGACTGTGGGCGGCGATGACGTCGATCGTCGCCATCAGCCAACCGAGCCTTCGAGAGAAATCGAAATCAGCTTCTGCGTCTCGACCATGAACTCCATGGGCAGGTGCTGCAGCACGTCGCGGACGAAACCGTTGACGATCAACGCCACAGCTTCTTCCTCGCTCAGCCCGCGCTGCTGGGCGTAGAACATCTGGTCGTCCGAAATCTTGGACGTCGTGGCCTCGTGCTCGAACACCGTCGAGGCATTGCGGCTCTCGATATAGGGCACGGTGTGGGCGCCGCATTTGTCGCCGATCAGCAGGCTGTCGCACTGGGTGAAGTTGCGCGCGCCCTTGGCCCTGGCATGCGAGGACACCTGGCCGCGATAGGTGTTGTCCGAGAAGCCCGCCGCGATGCCCTTCGAGATGATCCGGCTCGTGGTGTTCTTGCCCAAATGCACCATCTTGGTGCCGCTGTCGACCTGCTGGTAGCCGTTGGAAATGGCGATCGAGTAGAACTCGCCGCGGCTGTTGTCGCCGCGCAGGATGCAGCTGGGGTACTTCCAGGTGATGGCCGAACCGGTCTCGACCTGCGTCCAGCTGATCTTGGAATTGTCGCCGCGGCAGTCGCCGCGCTTGGTGACGAAATTGTAGACGCCGCCCTTGCCGTCCTTGTCGCCCGGGAACCAGTTCTGGACCGTCGAGTACTTGATCTCGGCGTCCTTCATGGCCACGAGCTCGACCACCGCCGCATGAAGCTGGTGTTCGTTGCGGGCCGGCGCAGTGCAGCCTTCGAGGTAGCTCACATAGCTGCCTTCGTCGGCGATCAGCAGCGTGCGTTCGAACTGGCCGGTCTTGGCCTCGTTGATGCGGAAATAGGTGCTGAGCTCCATCGGGCAGCGGACGCCCGGCGGGATGTAGCAGAACGAGCCATCGGTGAAGACCGCCGAATTGAGCGTCGCATAGTAGTTGTCGGAGGGCGGCACCACCGAGCCCAGATACTGCTTGACGAGGTCCGGGTACTCGCGGATCGCCTCGCTGATCGAGCAGAAGATGATGCCCATCTTGTTGAGCTCGTCGCGGAAGGTCGTCGCCACCGACACGGAGTCGATGACGGCGTCGACCGCCACCTTGGGCTGCTCGATGCCGGCCAGCAGCTCGCGCTCCTTGAGCGGCACGCCGAGCTTCTCGTACATCTCGAGCAGCGCCGGATCGACTTCGTCGAGCGACTTCGGGCGGCCCGCATTCTTGGGCGCCGCGTAGTAGTACATGTCCTGGAAGTCGATCTTGGGATAGTGGACGCGGGCCCAGGTCGGCTCGTCCATGGTCAGCCAGCGGCGATAGGCGTCGAGCCGCCACTCCAGCATCCACTCCGGCTCGGCCTTCTTGGCCGAGATGAAGCGGATCGTGTCCTCGTTGAGGCCCTTGGGGGCCTTCTCGGACTCGATCTGGGTTTCGAAGCCGTACTTGTACTTGTCGACATCGAGCGCGAGCACCTTCTCCACGGTGTCGTGTTCGATCTCGTCCTTGAGTGTCGGAATGGCTTGCTTGTAGTCCGTCTCGGCCATCAGTCTCGTCCTAAGCCGCCGTTGCGCGGCGTTCGCGGTGCCGGTTGAGCACCTCAGTTAGTCCCTCGATGAAGGCGTCGATATCCGCCATCGTCGAATTCCAGCCCACGCTCAAACGCATGGCGCATTCACCCAGTTCGGCCGGCACGCCCATGGCCCTGAGCACATGGCTCGGGCCCACCTTGCCCGACGAGCAGGCCGACCCCGACGACACCGAAATGCCCCTGAGGTCGAGGCCCATCATGGCGACGGAGTTCTTGAGCCCGGGGATGGCGAAGTCGAGCGTGTTGCCGATCCGCTCCGCCGTTTCGCCGAACACCACCGTCGCTGGTGCCAAACTCCGCAATCTTTGTACCGCCGTTTCGAGGATCTCGCCGGGGTTTGCCTCGAAATAGCGCGCCGGAAACACCTGCGCCGCTGCGCCGAAGCCGGCGATCAGCGCCACCGCTTCGGTGCCGCCGCGCCGTCCCGTCTCCTGCCCGCCGCCGGGGATCAGGCGCACCTGGTCGGCGTGTCCCTTCAGCAGCAGGGCGCCGATGCCCTGCGGTCCGCCGATCTTGTGCGCGCTCACCGCCATCATGTCGGGAGCGCGCCCGGCGAAGTCCAGTTCGAGCTTGCCAAGTGCTTGAACGGCATCGACAAACAGGAAGTGCGGCGAGGTCCCGACCAGCACTTCGATGCGGTCGATCGGCTGGATCACGCCGGTCTCGTTGTTGACCAGGTGCACGGCAACCAGCAGCCTGGCGCCGAACGCATCCGCCCGCGCCATGGCCGCGGCGATCTCCTCGACCCGGATCACGCCATTCTCGTCGAGTCCGGCGATCGTCACGGGCAGCCCGGTGGCTTCCGCCGCCTTGCTCACCGCGGCGTGCTCGCCCGCCGAGATCACGATCCCTTCGAATCCCAGCGCTTTCGCGCCGCCGACGATGGCCTGGGTAATCGCCTCGGTGGCGGAGCCGGTGAACACCACCTGCTCGCGGGTGGCGCCGGCGAGCTTTGCGACCCGCGTCCGCGCCTCGTCCACGAGGCTCCGCAAGGCCCGGCCATGGGCGTGCACGGACGACGGATTCCCGGTCAGTTCCAATGCCTTGAGCACAGCCTCGCGCGCTTCGGGCAGCAGCGGCGCCGAAGCATTGTGGTCGAGATATGTGGTGCCGGCACTCATCCGAATGGTCTCAGGCGCTTCCGCCGCGCCCTCCCCGTGTCAAACTTCTTGAATTTCCGAGAGCGCTTTCTGTAGAAGGAGCGCTCGCCGAACCCGGCCAGCGGGCACTTTGGAGCCCGCCTGCCACTCGCGAAGTCAGTTTCGAATAATTCTAATCTGACTTTTCGAGGCTTGTTTTAGGGAGCGGCAACCCCTTCGTCAAGCCGGACACCCGGCACCGGGCGGAGCTACGGCTCGCCTCCCGGCCAACGGAAACGAGATATGCCAGAAGTCATCTTCAACGGGCCGGAAGGCCGCCTCGAAGGCCGTTACCAGCCGGGCAGCAACCCCAATGCGCCCATCGCGATCGTGCTTCATCCGCACCCCGAATTCGGCGGTACGATGAACAACCAGATCGTCTACAACCTCTTCTATATGTTCGCGAAACGCGGCTTTTCGGTGCTCCGTTTCAATTCGCGCGGCGTGGGCCGGTCGCAGGGCCTGTTCGATCACGGCATCGGCGAATTGTCGGACGCGGCTTCGGCGCTCGACTGGCTGCAGTCGCTCAACCGCGAGTCGCGCGGCTGCTGGATCGCCGGCTTCTCCTTCGGCGCCTGGATCGGCATGCAGCTGCTGATGCGCCGCCCCGAGGTCGAAGGCTTCATCTCCGTCGCCCCGCCCGAAAATCTCTACGATTTCTCCTTCCTCGCCCCCTGCCCCTCCTCGGGCCTGATCATTCACGGCGACAAGGACCGCGTGGCGCCGCCCACTTCGGTGCAGAAGCTGGTTGATAAGCTCAAGACGCAGAAGGGCATCACCATCGAGCAGCAGGTCGTCGAGGGCGCCAACCACTTCTTCGAGAACAAGATCGACGAGCTGACCGACCGCTGCGCCGAATATCTCGACCGCCGCCGCGCGGACATCGCGGCGGGCAAGGGGCGCTAGCCACACGCCCCGGATCTCGTCCTCGGAAGGCTCGGGACGGGATCCCCATGCGGGCCGCGTCGCCCGCATGACGAGCCGGTCGAACCAAAGGGCGCATGCCATGGCCGCCAGATTCAAATCCGACTTCCTCAATGTCCTCGATCAGCGGGGCTTCATCCACCAGATTTCCGACCCCGACGGGCTCGATGCGCTCGCCGCCAAGGGGCCGATCACCGGCTATGTCGGCTACGATGCTACGGCCACCAGCATCCACATCGGCAATCTGATCACGGTGACGATGCTCTACTGGCTGCAGGAAACCGGCCACAAGGCGATCAGCCTGATGGGCGGCGGCACCTCGATGGTGGGCGATCCGAGCTTCCGCGACGACCAGCGCAAGCTGCTCACGGTCGAGCAGATCGCCAGCAATATCGAGAGCATCAAGCGCGTCTACGGCCGGATCCTCCGCTATGACGGCGCCAACCCGGCCATCATGGTCAACAATGCCGAGTGGCTGCTCGAGCTCAAATATGTCGAGTTCCTGCGCGACGTGGGCCGCTTCTTTTCGGTCAACCGGATGCTGAGCTTCGACTCGGTGAAGCTGCGCCTCGACCGCGAGCAGTCGCTGAGCTTCCTCGAGTTCAACTACATGATCATGCAGGGCTACGACTTCGTCGAGCTCAACCGCCGCTATGGCTGCGTGCTGCAGATGGGCGGCTCGGACCAATGGGGCAACATCATCAATGGCGTCGACCTCAGCCATCGCATGGAAGGCCCGCAACTCTACGCGCTGACCACGCCGCTCCTGACCAAATCCTCCGGCGAGAAGATGGGCAAGTCGGCCTCCGGCGCCGTTTGGCTCAATGGCGACCTCTTCAGCCCCTACGACTTCTGGCAGTATTTCCGGAATACCGAGGACGCCGACGTCGGCAAGTGGCTCAAGATCTTCACCCGCCTGCCCCTCGACGAGATCGCACGGCTCGCGGTGCTGCAGGGCAATGAGCTCAACGATGCCAAGAAGGTGCTCGCCACCGAGGTCACCGCCATCGTCCACGGCCGCGACGCCGCCGACAAGGCCGCCGCAACGGCCGCCGCGACCTTCGAGCAGGGCGCCATCGACCTGTCGCTGCCGACCTTCGAGCTCTCCCGGGTGGAGCTCAAGGCCGGCATCGGGCTGCTCTCGGCGCTGGTGACCGCCGGTCTCGCCGGCTCGAACGGCGAAGCGCGCCGCGCCATCCAAGGCGGCGCCATCCGCGTCAACGACGAGCCGGTGACCGACGATCGCGCGACGCTCAGCGAAGCCCACCTCCTCCCCGAAGGGGTGATCAAGCTGTCGTCGGGCAAGAAGAAGCACGCGCTGTTGCGCGCGGCTTAATCATCCTCATGGAGGCGCATTGCGCGCCTCCAGTCCTGCCCGCCACTGAACACGCGCTGGACTTCGACTCGACTGGCGCGAACCACTATGGCGATAACGACGCGTCGCTCGAAGCTCACGATCCGCAGGCCGGTCCTGAACGCTCCGTAGTCGCGGCCACGCTCGGGGAACTCGTCCAGGCTGGCCAGAAAGCGGCGGATGCGACCGACATACTCCAGGGCGGTCATCGGGGCGCCCTGCTCTGCGATCCAAAGCGCGATCCGATCGAGATCGGCTTCGGCTCGCGGCGCCAGAAGGACGGCGCGCTTGGTCACTCTGCCGCTCGTGTTCTGGAGCGGATTTTCGCTTCGATTCGATCGAATGCCTCATCGAGCGGCACGAGCCGTTCCGGATGCGCTTCCATCTCCTCGATGGTCGGAAGGACCTCCTCGACGAGCCACTTCTCGATGATGGCGTCGTCCTCGCGCATCTTCCGCACGCTCTCCCGCACCACCTCGCTTCCCGAGGCATAGTCTCCACGCTCGACCATGCTGTCGATGAACTTGGCCTGCTCTTCCGTCAGGCTGAATGTGCGTTTGACGACCTTGGGCATGGCGAACTCCTTTCGCTCACCATAGCACGCGGTATGACTTGTTCATACCGTCAGTCGACGCGCGGAGCTTCCTTGGCGCGGTACTCGAACAGGCTGCGGAAGGCGCCCGGAGCGAGGAGCGACAGCGGATTGACCTTGAAATCCGGCTTGTCGAGCGGCCCGCGCACCGCGAACGTGATGCCCCACATGCCGTTGTCGCCGCCGCCGAAGAGCTTCCCGAAGGCGTTGTTGATCCCGAACATCGGCACGAACGTGCCCACAATGTCGTACTGCTTGCTGTCGGTATAGATGAAGCCTTCGCCCGTGCCGCCAATGCTGTCGCCCGCGACCTTGGCGTCGACGATCTGGATGCGGTCCTTGCGGCGGATGAACTGCGTCGTCGCACTGTCGAACACCATCGTGTTCCCGCCGCGCATCATCCGGCGCGAATCCGGATGTCCCTCCACCAGCGCTTCGAGGTTCTTCTCGTCGACGATGGCGAAACTCTTGATGCTGACGACGCCTGTGTCGACCTTGGTCTCGGTGTTCTGGTTGAACACGAAGCTGCCGGCGCCGCCCTGGAGCTGCGGATAGACCCCCACAAAGCGCAGCACCGAGCCAAGATCGTTGAAGACGACGGTCATCGCCCGCCCGCCCTCGATGGTGTTGGTCGCGACCGACACCTGTCCGGCGTTGCCGATCTGGGTCTGCAGGCTGACATTGCGCAGGTCGGTGCCGCGCAACGCGAGGTCGAGGTTCAGGTTGAAGGCGTTGGTCTTGTACATGCCCAGCGCGCGCTTGAGTTCGACGTCGAGCGCAATGGTCTGGGTGAAGCTCGTTGCCTGGACGCCGCCGGCGCCCGAGGTGAGGTTGAAGGAGCGGGTGAGGATCGGCTTCAGGTCGAGTTGGTCGCCGCGGATGCGCACGGCATAGCCATCCTTGATCGGCGTCAGCGACAATTGCGCCGCGTCGCCCTCGTTCAGCGCGAAGCTGCTGAACTCGGCCGATTGCAGGCCCTTCTTGGCGTCGATCTGCAGGCTGCCCTTGAGCTTCACCGAGCCGAAGCCGAGGTCGAGATTGGTGATGTCGGTGAGGTCGCCCTGCTGCCGGATCGTCGCCTTGACCAGGCCCGCCTGCCCTGCCTGCTTGCTGATCCCGAGGTCCTTGATGGTCAGCGAGGCCGCCTTGAGGTCGGCGGTGATGTCGATCGCGCCATCGGCCTGCGGCTTGGCGGTGACGGACACCTTGCCCTTGCCGAACTCGCTCACATCAAAGCCGAGCTTGGAGAGATCGTCGAGATTGGCGACCGCCTGGATGGTCATCGGCGGGGTGGCTGCGCCGGTCGTGAGGTCGCCCTCGATCACCACGTCGGCGCCCATGCCGTCGAGTTCGGCCGAACCACCGACGCGGAAGCCCGCCTGCGTGGCCATGAAGGAGAGCTGGCCGTTGCTCAGGGTGTGGCCCTGGATCGGGGCGGAAGTGCCAAAGTCCTGGACGTTGCCGTTGATCGAGAAGCTCTGCTGCGTGGTCGCGCCGGTACCGTCGAGGAAGGTCGTCGCCAGCAGGCGCACGCTGAGGTCGCCCGTCAGCGTGTTGAGGTCGATCGGCATGCTCTGCCGCCCGAGGGCATCGGGCTGGAACTGCTTGGCAAGCGAGGCGATCGCCGGAATGCCACCGGTCACGTCGCCGGACAGCTCGACGATGCTCTCGCCGGGCGTTTCCGACGACATCACCAGCGCCGCATTGGCGACCGAGATATTGCCGTTGGGCGTCTGCAGCACGCCGCCATCGGCCGCCATGGTGATCTGGGAGTCCAGCATCTGCAGGCGCGTCTTGCCCTCGATGGCGATGGGCGGCATGCCCTCGAGCGCATTCACCCGCACGCCGTCGATGGTCATTTCGAGGAACACGGCGTTCTGTGGCATCGCCGTGAAGTCGCCATTCGCCGGCAGTGTCCCGACCGGGAAGGCGATCTTGGCCGTCAGCGTATCGAGCTTGCCGGCGAGCACGTTCTTGAGGAACCATTCTCGCGCTTCGCCGCCCTCCTGCATGGGCGGCCAGATGCGCTTGATGTCGTCGGCGGTGATCCCGGTGCCGGCGAGGCTCATGTCGATGCCGACGCCCTTGCGCACCATGTCGATGCGGCCCCGGCTCTCGAGGCGCGCGCCATCGGCCCGCGCCAGGATCATCTGGTCGATGCCGACGGCGCCGTAGAGCGGCGCGGACCAGCCGTTGAAGCTCAGCGTGTCGAAGATGCGCGCGACCTCGCCGGTGCCTGCATCGGGCACCTCGATATCGCGGCCGCTCAACGAGATGGCGACCGTGGGGCCGTAGAGCTCGTCGTAACCCAGGACGAACACCCCACCCAGCTTAAACGTCGCGCCGCCGACGTTCATCGTCGCTTCCTTCATGGTGAAGGTGCCGGTGTCGGGCTGCCAGTCGATCTCCATGATGTTGCTGGCGATGGGGTAGTACTCGCCGTTCATGCGCAGGTCGGTGCCGGTCATGTCGGCGTTGAAGGAGCCGCCCTTGATCTTGCCCGACTGGGGATCGAACGCCACGTTCAGCGACACGGCCGCCGGGCCGACGATGCCGCCCACCGAGGCGCCGTCGTTGATGATGGGGGCGAAGGCCGAGAGGTCGAAATTGTTGAGCGACACCTTGAGCCGCGCATCGCCGGCATCGTCGATCAGCCGCTCGAAGATGCCCTGCATCACCGTGCCGGCGTAATTGGCGGAGAAATTGCCCTCGACCGCCCGCCCGTTCGGCGTCGGCGCAATGTCGAGATTGATGTCGGTGAAGGTGCGCAGCGTCGCGTACACCGCGTCGTTCATATCGACGGTGGCGTCCTTGATGACGAGGCGCGAGAAGCGCCCCATCTCGGCCTGCTGGATGACGCCGGCGATGCCGGCCTGTGCGGCCTCGAGGTTGAGCACGATCCAGTCGTTGTCGGAGCGCACATGCGTCAGCTCGTTCATCTCGCCGGTGACTTCGATGCCGTCCTGGCTGAAGCCGGCGCTCGGGAAGGCCTTGGTGCCCTCGATGACGCGCACCGTATCGGGGCCGCCATTGGTCCCCGGTTCGATGTCGAATTCGGCGAGGCGCGGCCCGAACAGATCCTGGTTGATCTGGATATGCGGCCCGACGACCGTGACCGTCGCGCCGGGCTGGCCGATCACCGCCCGGAATGGCGAAAATCCCACCTCGAGCGCGTCCATCTCGACCCGGCCGCCATTGGCGGTGTCGCGGAAAGTCACCGGGCTGAACTGGATCACCGGCCAGGCATACCCCTCGAGCGCCAGCGCCATCTCGCCCAGTTCGAGCTGCGTGCCGGGCGGCATCGAGGCGATGACCAGGTTGCGCACCTGGGTCGAGATGAAGGGCAGCGGGATGGGGTGGATGAGCAGCACCACATAGAGCGCCGCCGCCAGCGTGAGCGGAATGCCGAAAAGCCATGCGGCGGCGAGGCTGAGGGTGCGGGCGACAGAGCGCTTGCGGACCGTCTGTCCTGGAGGCGGCGTTGGCTTCAATTCGGATCCGCAAAGAGTCTCGGCAGCGATCCCAAGTGCCCCCGGGAATCAATGCGCCAATGACATTGTCTTGCCCGATGATACCGGCTGCAATATGGCACTAACACCCTGAAAAGTCGCAGTTCGCGGCTTTGGACGAGGCTTTGCAATGCTCGAGATCGGCCAGCGTGCACCCGACTTCACCCTCCCCGACGACCGCGGCGGCAGCTTCAAGCTGAGTGCCCATCGCGGCAAACCCGTGGTCGTCGAGTTCTACTGCGAAGACGGGACGGAAGGGTGCGAAATCGAGAATCGGGAGTTCTCCGCCCTCGCTCCGGCGTTCCGCGAGCTGGGTGTCGAGGTGGTCGGCATCTCCCCGCAGGACGTTGACAGCCATAAGAAATTTGCCGCGAAGAACAAATTTGCGCACCCCCTTTTGGCCGACACCGAGCTCAAGGCGAACAAGGCCTATGATGTGTGGCAGCAAAAGAAGCTGTGGGGCCGCGAGTACATGGGCACAATCCGCGTGACCTATCTCGTGGATGCCAAGGGCAAGATCGCCGGCGTCTTCCATGGGCGCCGCATCAAGGGCCACGCGCAGGCGGTTCTCGATGCCGCAAAGGCTCACCTGGCCGACGCGCGTTAAGCCTTGGTTAGGCCTTTTTTGGCGCTCCATTAACCCTAACAGACCATGATTTCCGACCAGTGTTGAGAGTCGGGAGTTCCTGGCGTTGCGTAAGAGCGTTCCGTCCAAGCCGTTTGCAAAACCACAGCAAACGGTCGCCAAGGCCCCTTCCCGCCTGTCGGTCCGGCCCGGCTTCCTTTACGGCGGCTTCGCCGCCCTCCTCGCCACCAACGTCCTGACCCTTGTGGGGCTGCTGATGGCCCCCGACATCTCGCGCCTGTTCGTCGGGCAGAACGACGCGATCCTCACCGCCTATGAGGACCGCATTTCGCAGCTCCGCCTCGAAGTCGACCGGCTGCAGTCGCGGCACTACGTGCAGGCGGGCGACATCAACCTGCAGCTCCAGGATCTGGCGCAGACGCAGGAGCTGCTGATGGAGCAGCATCAATATGTGAAGCAGCTCGCCGACCGCGCCGCGGAGCTGGGAATCGAGGCTGCCGTCGCCCAGACGGCCACGCCCCCGGCCGATCCCCTCCTCGTCGGCTCGCTCACCGCCACCGGCGATACGGGGGCGCAGATCGAGGCCGCTGCGACCAGCATCGACCGCATGATGAACGAGTCGCGCATCGCGCTCGCGACGCTTGGGGACGCCGCGACCTCGCGCACCGACGAGATCGTCAGCACACTGGCGGGTATCGGCATCAAGCCCAAGCTGCCCAGCCTCGATGCCGTCGGCGGTCCCCTCCTCCCCGCCATGGACGGTCCGGAATCGTCGACGCTCATCGATGACGCCAATGTCGTCGCCGCCGCGCTCGAGCGCTACAAGGCCGCCCGCGGCGCCGCCGATCTGGCGCCGGTGCACAAGCCGCTGGTCACCGCGACGCGCACCAGCTCGACCTTCGGCAACCGCAAGGACCCCTTCACCGGCCGCCTCGCCTTCCATTCGGGTATCGACTATGCGGCGCCGCAGGGCACCAAGGTGCTGAGCGCCGGCGCTGGCGTCGTGACCTATGTCGGCCAGATGTCGGGCTATGGCAATGTCGTGGAAGTGACCCATGGCAATGGCCTCGTGACCCGTTACGGCCACCTCAGCTCCTTCCTCGCCAAGGAGGGGCAGAAGGTCTCGACCGGCACGCCCATCGCCAAGGTCGGCTCGACCGGCCGCTCCACCGGTCCGCATCTGCATTTCGAGGTTCGCCGCAGCGACAGCGCCGTGGACCCGGCGCGCTATCTCAATGCCGGGCGCGCCCTCGCCGAGATCCTCGCCGGCTGATGTCAGACACCTCGATTAAATGAGGTTTCCGAATAGTTCATCTGCATCATGTCCCGGCGCGGACGCCACCGCATAGTGGGGTCGTTAGTCAGGTTCGTTTCACACCGCGCGAGCGGTGAACCTACTTGAGCCGATATTCGGGTTCCGAATGAGGGCTTTGGCCGGCAGTTTTCGCTGCCGGCCTTTTTCTTACTCCGCCTTGTCGGCGTAGCCCTGGACGCGGGATGCGAGCGAGGCTTCCATGAAGTCGTCGAGGTCGCCGTCGAGCACCGCGCCGGTGTTGGACGTCTCGAAATTGGTCCTGAGGTCCTTGACCATCTGGTAGGGCTGCAACACGTAGCTGCGGATCTGGTGGCCCCAGCCGATTTCGGTCTTGGAGGCGGCCTCGGCATTGGCCGCGGCCTCCCGTTTTTCGAGCTCCTGTTCGTAGAGCCGCGATTTCAGCATCGCCATGGCCGTTGCCCGGTTCTTGTGTTGGCTGCGCTCCTGCTGGCAGGCGACGATAATGCCCGAGGGCAGATGCGTGATGCGGATCGCCGAATCCGTGGTGTTGACGTGCTGGCCGCCCGCACCGGACGAACGGTAGGTGTCGACCTTGAGGTCGGACTCGTTGATCTCGATGTTGATGGTGTCGTCCACCACCGGATAGACCCAGGCCGACGAGAAGCTCGTATGGCGGCGTGCGGCGCTGTCATAGGGCGAAATGCGCACCAGCCGGTGCACGCCCGCCTCCGTCTTCAGCCAGCCATAGGCATTGTGGCCCTTGATCTGGATGGTCGCCGACTTGATGCCGGCTTCTTCGCCCGGATGCAGTTCCAGCGTTTCGGTCCGGAAGCCGCGGCGCTCCGCCCAGCGCGTGTACATGCGCAGCAGCATCGAAGCCCAGTCCTGGCTCTCGGTGCCGCCGGCTCCGGCATGGATTTCGAGATAGCAGTCATTGTGGTCGGCTTCGCCGTTGAGCAGGGTTTCGATCTGCACGCGGCGGGCGGTTTCGACCAGCTCTTCGATCGCCGTCTCGGCTTCCTTGACGATATCGGCGTCGCCCTCGGCCTCGCCCAGTTCGATCAGCTCGATATTGTCTTTGACCTGCTGCGAGAAATCGCGGACCGCCTTGACCTGCACGTCGAGCTCGTCGCGCTGGCGCATGATATCGCGCGCCTTCTCGGGATCACTCCAGAAGTCGGGAGATTCGGTGCGGTTGTTCAGGTCTTCGAGGCGGGCTTCTGCTGTATCCCAGTCAAAGATGCCTCCTCAGCAGGTTCAGCACCTGCTCGATTTCGTCGACGCTTTTCTGGATTTCTGCGCGCATGGGCCACTCTCAAATCACGTGCCGCCCATGTAGTTGAGCCGGCCCCGGGGATCAACCCGACAGTTTCCGCGCCTTCTTGAGCACCATGTCGCGCTTGAGCCGCGAGAGCTTGCCGAGGAAGAACACGCCGTTCATCTGCTCGATCTCGTGCAGCGCGACGCGGGCGGCAAAGTGCTCGAACCGGGCCGTCCGCGGCTCGCCGGTGGCGTCCATGTAGCTGACCTCGGCCCAGACCGGCCGCTCGATCGAGACGCGCACGCCCGGCAGCGACACCGAGCCCTCCTCGCCCGCCTCGGTCTCGGCGGCGACCGACGTCACCATCGGATTGAACAGCAACCGATAATCCCCACCCGCGGGATCGTCGCTGACCACCACCACGGGCGCCGCCTCGCCGAGATGGGCAGCCGCAAGGCCGTAGGCTTTCGCGTCCCTGGCCGCCGCCAGCAGCTTGTCGCCGACCGCGCGCAGCGCGTCATCGACGCCGGCGCGCGGGACGGCCGCTATGCTCAGGCGCGGATCGGGATAGGCGACGAAGCTCAGAACAGACCGCCGCGGCCGAACAGGAAGTTGCCGCCGCCATCGTCTTCCTGCGGTTCGTCATCGAGCCGGCCCATCACGCCGTCGCCGAGGCCGAAGCCGCCACCGCCATTCTGGTCCTCGAGGCGCTGGAACGCGGCCGAGTCGACGCCGATCACCGAGGTGATGAGGTTGGGGCCGGTGCCCGGCTTGAACGCTTCCGCAATGGCGGTGGCGCCGGCATTGGCCTTCACCCCCGTCGCCGGGTCGATCCAGATCTGCGTCATGCCGCCGGGCATGTTGAACGGCGTAGGCGGCTTGCCCTTGAGCGCCTTCTCGACGAACGAGGTGAAGATCGGCACGGCCATTTCGCCGCCGGTCGCCGCGTTGCCCATGCTCTTGGGCTGGTCGAAGCCGACATAGACCCCCACCGCGAGTTCGGGCGTGAAGCCGATGAACCAGGCGTCCTTGTAGTCGTTGGAGGTGCCCGTCTTGCCCGCAACCGGCCGGCCGAGGCGCTTGGCGAAGGTGCCGGTGCCGCGCGAGACAACGCCTTCCATCATCGAGGTGATCTGGTAGGCCGTCATCGGGTCGAGCACCTGCTCGCGATTGTCGATGATCAGCGGCTCCTGCTGATGCTCCCAGTCCGCCGCCGCGCAGCCGTCGCAGATGCGGTCGTCATGGCGGTAGATGGTCTTGCCATAGCGGTCCTGGATGCGGTCGATCAGCGTCGGGACGATCTTGCGGCCGCCATTGGCGATGGTGGCGTAGGCGGCGGTCATGCGCATGTCGGTCGTCTCGCCCGCGCCCAGTGCCATGGCGAGCACCGGGTTGAGCTTGTCGTAGATGCCGAACATCTTGGCGTATTCGGTCACCAGCGGCATGCCCAGATCCTGCGCCAGGCGCACGGTCATGACGTTGCGCGAATTCTCGATGCCCTTGCGCAGCGTCTGCGGGCCATAGAAGGTCTGCGCATAGTTCTCCGGCCGCCATACCGAGCCGTCGGTGTTGACCACTTCGATGGGCGCGTCGAGCACCACGGACGCAGGCGTATAGCCATTGTCGAGCGCCGCTGAGTAGACGATCGGCTTGAACGAGGAGCCCGGCTGGCGCAGCGCCTGCGTGGCGCGGTTGAATTCGGATTCGGCGTAGGAGAAGCCGCCCACCATCGCCAGCACGCGCCCGGTGCGCGGGTCCATGGCAACGAGCGCGCCCTCGATCTCCGGCACCTGCTGCAAGGTATAGCTGCCCGGCTTGTCGGCAACCGGTGAGACGTAGATCACGTCGCCGACCTTGAGGATGTCGCTGAGCTTCTTGCTCACCCATTTGACGTCGGGGCCGGCGAGCGTCCCCACCGGACGGTCGGCGACGAGCTTGCCCTCGATATCGGTTTCCGGCCGAAGCCCGATGCGTGCCTCGTTGGCGTCCATCTCGAGCACCACGGCGAGCGTCCATTCCGGCACGTCGCGCAGCGGCTTGACGGCGGCGATGGCCGGGCCCCAGTCGCCGGCGATGTCGACGCTCGCGACGGGACCGCGGAAGCCGTGGTTCTGGTCGTATTCGATCAGCCCGTCCATCAGCGAGCGGCGGGCGTACTCCTGCAGCTTGGGCTCGAGCGTGGTGCGCACGCTGAGGCCGCCACCATAGAGCTGGTCCTCGCCATAGAGCGTATTGAGCTGGCGGCGCACTTCCTCGGTGAAGTACTCGGCCGAAAAGAGCTGGCTGCCGGACTGGCGCGGCACGACGTTGAGCGATTCCGCCTTGGCGGTGTCGCGCTCCTCGGCGGTGATGTAGCCATCCTCGGCCATGCGATCGAGCACGTAGTTGCGGCGCTCGATGGCGGCCTGCGGATGGCGGAACGGATGGTAGTTGTTGGGCCCCTTGGGCAGCCCCGCAATGTAGGCCATCTCGCTCAGCGAGAGCTGATAGAGCGCCTTGTCGAAATAGTTGAGCGCCGCCGCCGCCACGCCATAGGAGTTGAGGCCGAGGAATATCTCGTTGACGTAGAGCTCGAGGATCTTGTCCTTGGAGAATGTGCTCTCGATGCGCAGCGACAGGATCGCTTCCTGGATCTTGCGGTCCCAGGTCTGCTCCGAGGTCAGCAGGAAGTTCTTGGCCACCTGCTGGGTGATGGTCGAGCCGCCGCCCTGGATGGCGTTGTTCCCGTCGATACGCGCCATCACGTTGTCGCGCAGCGCGCGGATCACGCCGTCGATGGCGATGCCCTTGTGGCTGTAGAAATCCTTGTCTTCCGCCGCGAGGAAGGCCTGCAACAGCTTGGGCGGGATCGTCTCGATGGGCTGGAACAGCCGGCGCTCATGGGCGTATTCGGCGAGCAGGATGCCGTCGGCGGCATGGACGCGCGTCGTCACGGGCGGCTGGTAGTCCTTGAGGACGGTATAGTCCGGCAGGCTGGCCGACACCTGGTTGAGGTACACGATACCCACTGCCACCCCAGCGATTGCGCAGAACACGCCGAAGCCGAACAGCCAGCCTAGAAGTCGGAACATCTACACCTAACCGGAGAATCGCCACCGGCGCCGTGGACGCGCCGAACACCCTGTGAATCATAGCAGACAAGGGCGGAAATATGGACAGGAACCGGCCGCGGCGGCTCCCGGACGCGCCGCTGGCCCGCCCGGCGTTGCCGCAATGCCACTATTGGGCGGCCCGGACCGCCTCGAAATAGCCCTCGACGCCGCTCGCCACCGCCGTCACCACTTTGTCGCGCCATTGCTGGCTCTCGAGGTTCTTGATGTCGGCCGCGTTGCTCATGAAGCCCAGTTCGATGAGCATGGAGGGAATATCGGGCGCCTGCAGCACGAAGAAATCGGCCTGTCGCACCGGAAAGCGCCGCAGCGTCACCGACGGCTCCATGGCCTTCACGATATCGCCGGCGGCGAGATAGGCCTGCTGCCGCACCTGCCGGCGCATCAGCTCGACCAGGATGTCGACGACCGCCGGCTGGGCGTCGGACGGCGCATAGCCGGCGACCACGTCGGCGCGCGTCTCGCCGGCGCTCAGCACCTTGTCGAGGATGTCGGCCGCCCGCTCGTCGCGCGTATAGATGCTGGCGCCCCGGATGTCGGCTTCCTGGAAGGTGTCGGCATGGAGACTGATGAGCAGGTCCGCCTTGTTCTGGCGCGCCAGATCCACCCGCTCATTGAGCGTGAGGTAGGTGTCGTCGTCGCGGGTCAGCGCTACGTCGAACTTGCCCGAGGCGACCAGCAGGTCGCGCAGCTGCAGGGCGAAGGCGAGCGTAATGTCCTTTTCATGGATGCCCGAGGGCGAGCTCGCGCCATTGTCGACGCCGCCATGGCCCGGATCGAGCACGATCAGCGGCCGGCTGCTTGCCGGCACCTCGGTGACCGGCGCTGCCGCGGGGGCTTCCGCCACCGCCTCGCTGCTCGGCGCCGGCGACGGCTCGGAGGACGGGGCGACCGGCTCGGCCGATGCCACCGCATCGGGCACCACGCGGTCGATCGAATTGGCGAGGTCGGCGGCGGCACGCGCCGCGAAATCCTCGGGCGTCGTGGTCACGAGGTCGACCACCAGCCGCGCCGGCTGGTCGGCAACTGCGTCGAGCAGGTAGGCCTGCTGCACGATCGAGGGCGTTGTCAGCGTCAGCTCCACCCGCACCCGGTCGTCGCCGGCAATGGTGGTGGTGAAGCTCGCGACGATCCCCTGCCCGGCGACGGGCTGGGTGGCGATCGTGGGCACGCTCCCGGCGCGCACGTCGACGACAATGCGGTTGGGGTCGGCGATGGAGGCGACGGCGTATTCGGTGACGGCCGACAGGTCGAGGATCAGGCGCGCACGGTCCGGAGTCGTGCTGACGCGGGCCGCCTCGACCGACGGCAAATCGTCCTGGGCCAACGCGGAGTACCCGGTCAGCCCGACGGAAAAGAGCGCAAAAACAACAGCAAGTGCTCCGCGGAGGCCCCGCGCGGACACCATCGAATTGAACAAGTAGCTGGCGCTCCCCAGATAGGCTGAAGCCAAGAGACCTCAGTCTTTAGGCGATTCTGCGGCGCCCGACCTCGGAATGCCGCAGACGACCGGGTCTGCGACTACCGGCTTAACCCTATGGTTTCGTTACTTCCGGAGTTTTCGGTTGCCAATCCGGCGCAACGGTCATACACGCATGAGCGAGGCGGACTGTCTTCTCGCCCGGTGGAAGATCGGCTTGGCCGTTCCCGGAAATGACGAAGACAGAGGGACTTGCGCGGATTCTTGCGAGTCTCGGATGCGGCACATTTCACCGCCTCGACGAGTTTTCGGCCCCGTTTTCCGGGCCGAGCGGCGCGCCGGTCACGGCCGCCATCTAGGAAGAGGTCGGATGACCACAGGGTCGACAAAGCCTGACGCAAAGCACCAGTTGTCTTGCGCATTTGTCATTGCTCGCCCGCCGGTTGACCGCCTCGCATCGCCCCGATGCGCCTCTGGCGCACTCTCACTCAACCCATTGGCCGCGCATGGCGCTGCATTGAGGAGCCCGGCTCGCCGGGTCCAAAGTGTTGGCGCGCGACGGCCCGGAGCATTTGTATATGGCTACCAAGCGCATGTTGGTGGATGGCACCCACCCGGAAGAAACGCGGATCGTTGTCAGCAACGGTAACAAGCTCGAAGAGTTCGACTTTGAATCGCAGAGCCGCCGCCAGCTACGCGGCAACATCTACCTCGCCAAGGTCACGCGGGTAGAACCCTCTCTCCAGGCGGCGTTCGTCGAGTATGGCGGCAACCGCCACGGCTTCCTCGCCTTCAGCGAAATCCATCCCGACTACTACCAGATCCCCGTCGCCGACCGCGAGGCGCTGATGCGCGCCGAAGAAGAGGCCGAGGACGAGGAAGACGACGAGCACGACGACGAGCGGCGCAGTTCCCCCGCCGCCGCGCCGGCCCGGCAGAGCGTGGCCGAACTCGCCACCGAAGGCGCCGAAGTCGCCGAGCAGGATGCCGCCGCCCCCTCCGAGGCCGAAGCCGGCGAGGATCCGCAGTCGGTCGCTCCCGAATTGCAGTCGCATGGCGACGAGCCGGCCGAAGGCCCGCGCGACGAGCCCAGCGAAGCCGAGGTCGCCGAAGCGCACGCCGCCGAGGAAGACGATGAGGCGCCCGCGCCCGAGCTCGGCCACATCGAAGAGGCCCCGGCCAACAACGAGCCGGTCGAGTCCCTGGGCGGCAGCGCCGACGTGCTCGAAGAGAGCCGCGAGCGCCGGCAGCGCGCGCCGCGCCGCCACGCCTACAAGATCCAGGAAGTGATCAAGCGCCGGCAGGTCATGCTGGTGCAGGTCGTCAAGGAGGAGCGCGGCAACAAGGGCGCCGCCCTCACCACCTATCTGTCGCTCGCCGGCCGCTATTCGGTGCTCATGCCCAATACCGCCCGTGGCGGCGGCATCTCGCGCAAGATCACCAACGCCGCCGACCGCAAGCGGCTCAAGGACATCGTGGGCGATCTCGAAGTGCCGCAGGGCCAGGGCATCATCCTGCGCACCGCCGGCGCCTCGCGCACCAAGGCCGAGGTCAAGCGCGACTTCGAATATCTGCAGCGGCTGTGGGAGAGCGTGCGCACTCTCACCCTCAAATCCACCGCGCCGTGCCTGGTCTACGAGGAAGGCTCGCTGATCAAGCGTACTATCCGCGACCTCTATTCCAAGGACATCGACGAGCTGTGGGTCGCGGGCGAGGATGCCCACCGCGAAGCCAAGGACTTCATGCGGATGATCATGCCGAGCCACGCCAAGAACGTGCAGCTCTACAAGGACGATCAGCCGCTGTTCTCCAAGTACAATGTCGAGGGCCAGCTCGACCAGATGTTCTCGCCGCAGGTGACCCTGCCCTCGGGCGGCTATCTGGTCATCAACCCGACCGAAGCCCTGGTCTCGATCGACGTGAACTCGGGCCGCTCCACCAAGGAGCACAATATCGAGGACACCGCCCTCCAGACCAACCTCGAAGCCGCCGAGGAAGTGGCGCGGCAGCTTCGCCTGCGCGACCTTGCCGGCCTCATCGTGATCGACTTCATCGACATGATCGAGAACCGCTCCAACCGGGCGGTCGAACGCAAGCTCAAGGACGCGCTCAAGAACGACCGCGCGCGCATCCAGGTCGGCCGCATCAGCCATTTCGGCCTGATGGAAATGAGCCGCCAGCGCATCCGCTTCGGCGTGGTCGAAAGCTCGACGCACAAATGCCCGACCTGCAACGGCACCGGCCTCGTGCGCTCGGTCGAATCCGTGGCGCTCATGGTCATGCGCAATGTCGAGGACCACGTCCTCAAGCGCCCCGGCCAGTCGATCAATGTGCGCGTACCGGTCGACGTCGCGCTCTACATCCTCAACACCAAGCGCGGCACCCTCGCCACGCTCGAGCACAAGCACGGACTGTCGATCACCATCGTGGCCGACGATCATGTCGGGCCGCAGCATTTCACCATCGAGAAGGGCGAGGCCCGCATCTCGAGCGGCGACCTGCCGCCGCCCTCCCATGTCCGCGTCGACACCGCCGCCATCGACGACATCGACGATGATGCGGTGATCGAGGACGAGGAAGAAGACGAGGCCGAGGACACCGGCAGCCGCGAGACCCGCTCCGACGAGAGCGAGCGCGGTGGCCGTGGCCGCCGGCGCCGCCGCCGTGGCGGCCGCGACCGCGATCGTGACGATCGCCGCGACCGCCCGCAGGCGCAGCCGCAGCTTGCCGAAGGCAGCGAGGGGCCGACCGGCGACGATGCCGAAGCCGAGGATGAAGGCGACGAGGGTCGCGCCGCTGGCGAGGCCGCGCGTGGCGAGGATGGCGAGCGCCGCCGCCGCCGTCGTGGCCGCCGCGGTGGCCGCCGCAACCGTCGTGAGAATGGCGAGGCGGTCAGCGACGCCCCGGTCGAGGCTGCCGGCGAGGCGGCGATGAGCGAGGATGGAGCCGAGCGGGTCGCCGCGGCGGTTCTGGCCCAGGACGCCATCGCCGACGAGGCCGGCGTCGACGCGCCGATCAGCGTCGTGGCTGCCGAAGCTCCGGCCGAAGCGCCCGCGGTCGAGGAAAAGCCGCGCCGGGCCCGCCGCAGCCGCAAGTCGGCCGACGCGGATGGCGAGGCGCAGGATGCCGTGGCCGCCGAGGCCGAAGGCGACGCCGTTCGCCCCAAGGGCCGCGGCCGCCGCGCCAAGGCCGCGCCGCCCACCGAGGAGGAGGCCGTCGCCGCGGCCGAAGCGATCGCCGTGGCCGAGCCCGAGCCGATCCCGGAGCCTGTCGCCGCCGAAGAACCGGCGCGCCGCCCGAGGAAGGAACTGCCGCCCGAAGGGATCGTCGTCAGCTCCACCTCCGCGGCGCCCGCCGAAGAGGCCAAGCCCAAGAAGGCCGGCTGGTGGCAGCGGGGCTTCTTCGGAAACTAGGCAGACATGCAGATACAGGAGGGCGGCCGCGAGCCGCCCTCGGTCTTTTGTGGGGGGAGGAGCTTGATGAAATCCGTTCTGATGGTGGGGCTGGCAACGGCGGGTGCAGTGTTCGCGCCGATAGCATCCGCGGCCAACCTCGAGTTCGTTGTGCCCGCTCCGGTGAACCTGATGCTGACGATCAGCGGCCACGGCTCGGATGGCGCGCAGTTGTTCAGCCAGACCACCAATCAGGTCGTCATGCAGGGCGACCAGCCGACCTATATCGTGCGGGTCGAGGACAGTGTTGTCGCAGGCAAGCTCGGACGCTGGTGTGTTCTGGATCGTACCGGGACCTGGGCCGAGCTTCCCGGGTCGGAGGCCTGTATCGACGCGCCGATCCAATCCGATGGCGCCTACACTTTCGACATCGCCATGGCCCAACCGGCCAAGCCCGTCGAGCCGGCGCCCGTCGCCCTTTCGGACGAGGAGAAGACCTCGTGCGTTCAGGCCGCGCTCAACACGGTGGGCTTTGACGCCGGTCCCGTCGACGGGCAGTTGGGCAACGGGACGCGACGCGCCTTCGCCGCCTTCGCGGCAAGCACGAACGGCAAGGTCAACGAACGCTGGCAGCTCAATGGTGGGACGCTCGGGGCGCTCTGCCTCTACCTCGCGCGCGAACATGAGCTCGACGCGGACACCGAAGCCCTCGCCGTGCGCCACGCGGCGACAACCGAGATCGCTTTTGCAATCGGCCTCCCGCCCGAGGCCTTCGCCGCCTTCGCCATGGCGGACGAAAAGGACAGCGCAGTGGCACGGCTCGAGACCTATGAAGAGTACACCAATCCGGCTGACGGCAAGCAGATGCTCGGGCTGAGCTTTGCTTACCCGGAGGTCAGTGCAAGCGCCCGCGCCTGCACCTTCGTCAAGGAGGGCTGGGTCCTCAAGAACAAGGAGGGCAAGGGTTTCCGCGGCAGTTGCACGCCGTTGGATCCGGCCCTTGCCACCGCCGGCCGGCTGACGATCGTCTACACCGCGGAACGCGGGCAGCCCGGCTAGCGTCGGGCCCTCCTATTGGCCGGGGTGCTCGGCCTTGTCGCGCTCGATCGGGCTGTCGCGCCGCTCGGGTGCCGTCGCGAGGGCGCACAGGATCGCCCAGGCGCCGCCGAGCGCCCAGCCGGCCGCAACATCGGTCGGATAGTGGACGCCCAGATAGAGGCGGCTGAGCCCCACAATGCCGGTCAGGAAGATCGCGGCCAGCAGGTAGAACACCTTCATCCGGTGCCGGCTGCTCGCCCGCGCCAGCACCACGCCCAGCGTCAGATAGGCCACCGCCGACACGGTGGCGTGCCCGCTCGGAAAGCTCGCCGTGGCCACGTGCACGATGCCGGTCAGGTCCGGCCGCGGCCGGTCGAAGAACGCCTTGAGCGCGTTGCTGATCAGCGTCCCGGTGATCACCACGAAGGCGAGGAACGCTCCGGTCCGCCATTTCCCGCGCAGCACGAAATGGATCACGATGAGGGTGACGAGCAGCGTCAGGAACGCCACGCCGCCCAGCGCCGTGATGTCCCGCGCCGCTTCCTCGAGCCAGGGCGGGCCGATCGGGTTCTGCATGTCGCCCGGTTCGCGCAGCGCGGCGAGCACGGCCTTGTCGAAATCGAGCGTATCGCCCTCGCCCACTTCGTCCGCAATCAGCCCGAAGGCGACGAGGAGCGCGGCGACGACGCCCATGAGCGCGTAGCGAAGCTGCAGGATGCCGGTACCGGGTTTCATGTCCCTTCCATAGCCGTGCCGCGCGCCCTGCGGTAGCCGTCGCGGTCCGGGCATCGCCGCTCTTGCCCTTCCCCGCCGCGCGATCATAATCCGCCGCCGTGTCGCGCACCGAACGCCTGCTCGAACTGCTGCAGATTCTGCGCCGCCACCGCGCGCCGGTGGCCGGCTCGACGCTGGCCGCCGACCTCAACATTTCGCTGCGCACGCTTTATCGCGATATCGCGACGCTGCAGGGCCAGGGCGCCGAGATCGAGGGCGAGCCGGGTCTGGGCTATGTGCTGCGACCGGGCTTCATGCTGCCGCCGCTGATGTTCTCGATCGATGAGCTCGAAGCGCTGATCCTGGGCGCCGGCTGGGTGGGCAAGCAGCGCGATGACCAGCGGCTCAGCAAGGCCGCCGGCAATGCCCTCACCAAGATCGCGGCGGTGCTGCCGCCCGACCTCCGGCAGGAGCTCGACAGCGGCTCGCTCTATGTCGTGCCGTCGCGGCAATTGCCGACATCGGTCGATCCGTCGCTGCTGCGCGACGCCATCCGCAAGGAGCACAAGATCCGCATCGCCTATCGCGACGATGCCGGCAAGGAGACCGAGCGCGTCATCTGGCCGTTCGTCATCGGCTTTTTCGAGCAGCACAAGACGGTGGGCGCCTGGTGCGAGCTGCGCCAGGATTTCCGCCATTTCCGCATCGACCGCATCGCCGCGCTGGCCGCCACCGGCGAGCGTTCCCCCAAGCGGCGGCACGCGCTGATGAAGGAATGGCGCGAGCGCTGGGGCACCGACACTGCTGCCAGGAACTGACGCCGGGGCCGCTTAGGCATGAGGCTCCACAACCCTGGAGCCCGCCATGTCCCCTCCTGCCCTCAATTGGGTCCTGCTCTATGTCGCCGACACCAGGCGCAGCGCGGCGTTCTACAGCCGCCTGCTCGGGGTTCCCCCCGTGGTCGAACCGAAAAGCGCGACCGACTTCACCATGTTCAGCCTGCCCGGCGGCTGGACGCTCGGCCTGTGGAACCGCAACGAGGTCGAGCCGCGCGCGACGCTCCCCGGCGGCGCCGAGCTCTCCTTCACCGAGGCGACCGGCGACGTCGTCCGGCAGCGCTTCGAGGACTGGAAAGCGGCCGGCATCCGCATGCTGCAGCCGGTCACCCAAGCCGATTTCGGCCTGACCTTCACCGCCGCCGACCCCGACGGCCACCGCCTGCGCGTGTTCAGCCCGAGCTAACGCCTGAGGAAGCCCGCCATGCGCTCCAGCGCCTGCTCGATCGTCGCGCGGCTGCCGGCATAGGAGAAGCGCACGAAGCGGCCGCCATTGGTGCGGTCGAAGTCGACGCCTGGCGTTGCGGCAACACCCGCCTGCTGCAGCAGGTCGCGGCAGAAGCGCAGCGAGTCGTTGGTGAAGCGGCCGACATCGGCATAGGTGTAGAACGCGCCGTCGCCCTCGGCCGCATCGAGGCCGAGCGCCCGCAGCCCCTGTCCGAGCAGCAGGCGGTTCTCCGCATAATGGGCCTTCTGCGCTTCGTAATAGTCGCGCTCGTCCAGGGCCGCGATGGCGGCCACCTGGCTCAGCGTCGGCGCCGAGATGAACAGGTTCTGCTGCAGGATCTGTGTGCGGCGCAGCAGGTCGTCCGGCACCACCATCCAGCCGATGCGCCAGCCGGTCATGCAGTAGTATTTGCTGAAGCTGTTGATGACGATCGCGTCCCGGCCGAGCTCGAGCGCACTGACCGAGGGCCCGCGATAGTCGAGCCCGTGGTAGATTTCGTCGGAGATGAACCGCACGCCGAGCCGCGCGCAGGTGGCGACGATCTCCGCCAGTTGCGGACGCGACAGCGCCGCCCCCGTGGGATTTGCCGGCGAGGCGAGCAGCAGCCCGTCGAACGGCGTGCGGGCATGGGCCGCTTCGATCTCCGCCGCGCTCAGGCGCCAGCCATTGGCGGCGCTCAGCGGAATCTCGACCGTGCGGAAGCCCATGCCGACCAGCCCGTTGACATAGGCCGGGTAACCCGGCCGCGTCACGGCGATCGTCGCGCCGGGGCCGAAGGCGCCGTGGAAGCCGAGGATGAAGCCCGACGACGAGCCCATCGTCACCACGATGCTGTCGGGCGCGACCGCCACCTTGTGCTGCTCGGCATAGTAGCGGGCGAGTCCTTCCCGCAGCGCCGGCAGGCCGGCGAAATGCGTGTACTTTTGCGCACGTTCGAGGACATCCCGCACCGCGTCGCGCACCCGCGGCGCCGGCGGCGCGTCCGGTTCGCCCACCTCGAGATGGCAGACCGACCGTCCTTCCGCCTCCAGGCCGCGCGCCAGGGCGTTGATCTCCATCGCGTAAAAGGGCTGCAGCCCCGTCGTCTCGTTCATTACTTTGCCGTCTTGTTCCGCGATGGGTGCTTCCGCCTACCGTCCGGGCCCCGATCTCTCAACAGAATTTGATCCGCGGCCCGGGAGTGTGCATAGCGTCTATGGTGTTAGCGTCTCACCTGCCCTGTTTCCCGGAGCCCGCATGTCCCGCCTGAGCTTTGGCCTCGTCCTCCTGGTCGGCATCCTCGCCGGCGGACTTGGCGTGTCCCTGATCGATCGCGGCCCGGCGCCGCTCAGCGACACCGATGTGCGCGGCATCATCGGCGAGATGATCGCGGCCGACAAAGCCGGCACCGCGCCGCCCGAGCTCGACCGCACTGAGGTTACCGCGCTGGTCGAGGACTATCTGATGAGCGATCCGGCGATCCTCGATCGCATGTCGGCCAAGCTCGCGGTGGCCAAGAAGTCCGCGCAGCGCAAGGCGCAGGCCGAGCTGATTGCCGCCAACCATGCGGCGATCTACGACGATGCCGGCAACGTCATCCTCGGCAACCCGGATGGCGACGTCACGCTGGTCGAGATGTTCGACTACAATTGCGGCTACTGCCGCAGCGCCCTGCCCGATCTCGCAACGCTCATGGCCGAGGACCCTGGTCTCAAGGTCGTGCTCAAGGAGTTCCCGATCCTGTCGGAAGGCTCGATCGACGCCGCCAAGGTGGCCGTCCTCGTCGCCGAGGATGCCGGGCTCGACTACTGGGCCTTCCACCAGAAGCTGTTCGCCACCCGTGGCCAGGTCGACGCCGGGGCCGCGCTCACCGCCGCCGAGGCGATCGGCGGCAACCGCGTCACCATGATGATCGACATGAACAGTCCGCGCATCAACGACACGCTGCAAAAGAGCTACAAGCTCGCCGACGCGCTCAATATCTCGGGCACTCCCACCTACATCATCGGCGACGAGCTGATCCCGGGCGCGGTGGGGCTCGACGCGCTGCGCGGCAAGATCGCCAATATGCGCGCCTGCGGCTCGACGGTGTGCGACACGCCGGCCGGCTGAACCCGCCGTTTTCCGTGCATTTTGGGGCCTGAGTCTTGCGCGGGAGGCGCCGCCCGGTGCAAACAGGCGGGACCATGCCCAAGCGCGTTCTCGTCCTCAACGGCCCCAACCTCAACATGCTGGGAATCCGCGAGCCCCAGACCTACGGCTCGCAGACCCTGGCCGACATCGAGAAGATGTGCGTTGCCGAGGGCAAAAGGCTCGGGCTCGCCGTCGAGTGCCGGCAGAGCAACCGCGAAGGCGAACTTTGCGAATGGATTCAAGCCGCTTACGGCAAGAAGGACGGGATCGTCATCAATCCCGGCGGCTATTCGCATACCTCGGTCGCCATTCGCGACGCGATCAGCGCCGTCGCCATCCCCACCATCGAAGTTCATCTCAGCAACATCCATGCGCGGGAGGAATTTCGCCATCATTCCTTTGTTTCTGCGGTCGCCGTCGGGGTGATTTGCGGCCTCGGCGCAGCAGGATATAGACTGGCCCTCGAGGCCCTGGCCGAGCGGCTGGGCGCCTGAGCCGCCGCCCGGCAAGAACAAGAACAATTGCCCAAGGAGGCAAGTAGATGCCCAAGGACGCCCCGGCCGATCAGGCCCTGATCGAAGCCATCGCCAAGCTCCTCAACGAGCAGAACCTGGCCGAGATCGAGATCGAGCGTGAAGATCTCCGCGTCCGCGTCACGCGCAGCTACGCCTCCACCGGCGTCCAGCAGGTGATGGTTCCAGCCGCGCCGCCGCCGGTGGCGCATGCCGCTCCGGCGCCCACCGCGCCTGCCGGCGCCGCCGCGAGGGCCGGCGCGCCCGCCGACGACCTCGCCTCCAATCCGGGCACGCTGACCTCGCCCATGGTCGGTACCGCCTATCTCTCGCCCGAACCGGGCAAGCCCGCTTTCGCCGCCATCGGCACCCGCGTCTCGGAGGGCCAGACCGTCCTCATCATCGAGGCGATGAAGACGATGAACCAGATTCCGGCGCACAAATCGGGCGTCGTCACCCGTATCCTGGTCGACGATGCCGCGCCGGTCGAATACGGCCAGCCGCTCGCGGTCATCGAATAAGATGTTCAACAAGGTCCTGATCGCAAACCGGGGCGAGATCGCGCTCCGCGTGCTGCGCGCCTGCAAGGAACTGGGCATCTCGACGGTCGCGGTCTATTCCACCGCCGACCGCAACGCCATGCATGTGCGCCTCGCCGACGAGAGCGTGTGCATCGGCCCGCCGCCCGCCAAGGACTCCTACCTCAACGTCCCCTCGATCCTCGCCGCCTGCGAGATCACCGGCGCCGACGCCGTACATCCGGGCTATGGCTTCCTCAGCGAGAATGCGCGCTTTGCCCGCATCCTGAGCGAGCACAAGATCACCTTCATCGGCCCGTCCGAGCACCACATCTCGATCATGGGCGACAAGATCACGGCCAAGCAGACCGCCGTGGAGCTGGGCATTCCCGTGGTGCCGGGCTCCAAGGGCGAAGTCGCCACCGAGGCCGAGGCCAAGGCGACTGCCGCCGAGATCGGCTACCCCGTGCTCATCAAGGCCACCGCCGGTGGCGGCGGACGCGGCATGAAGGTGGCCCACACCGAGGCCGACGTCCTCCTCGCCTGGTCCACCGCCCGCTCCGAGGCCAAGGCCGCCTTCGGCAACGACTCCGTCTATATGGAGAAGTACCTGGGCAAGCCGCGCCACATCGAAGTCCAGGTGATGGGCGACGGCCAGGGCAATGCGGTGCATCTGGGCACCCGCGACTGCTCGCTGCAGCGCCGCCACCAGAAGGTGTGGGAAGAAGCCAACGCCCCCACCGTCCCCGCCGACCAGCGCGCCAAGATCGGCGAGATCTGCGCCGCCGCCATGCGCAAGCTCAAATATTCCGGCGCCGGCACCATCGAGTTCCTCTACGAGAACGGCGAGTTCTACTTCATCGAGATGAACACGCGCCTGCAGGTGGAGCATCCGGTCACCGAACGCATCACCGGCGTCGATCTCGTCTACGAGCAGATCCGTGTCGCCTCGGGCGAAAAGCTCAGCCTCGAGCAGAAGAACATCACCTTCACCGGCCACGCCATAGAGGTGCGCATCAACGCCGAGGACCCGCAGACCTTCACGCCGTCCCCCGGCAAGATCAGCTTCTACCACCCCGCGGGCGGCGTCGGCGTCCGCATCGATTCAGCCGTCTACGCCGGCTATTCGATCCCGCCTTACTACGACAGCCTGATCGGCAAGCTGATCGTCTACGGCCGCACCCGCGAAGAGTGCCTGATGCGCCTCCGCCGCGCCGTGGACGAGTTCGTCGTCGACGGCGTCAAGACCACCCTCCCCTTGTTCCAGCGCCTCATCAAGGAACCCGAAATCCTCGCGGGCAATTACGACATCCACTGGCTGGAGAAGTATCTGGGGATGAAGCACTAGGCCTTCGAGGCTCGCTGCGCTCGCACCTCAGGCTGAGGGGCGCCGGTGGACAGGCCGCCGGCCGATCGCCTACGATCCCTTCTTGGGGCATCTTCATGGGCGCTTGGGTCTACATCATTCGATGCGCCGACGGCTCATACTACGTCGGCAACACGCGCAAGCGCGTCGAGCAGCGCTTTCAGGAGCACGTTGACGGCGTGTTCCCCGGATACACCTCTGCCCGTCGTCCTCTCGAACTGGTCTATGCAGAGGCGTGCGAGACGCTCATCGCCGCCTTCAATCGCGAGCGCCAGATCAAAGGCTGGAGCCGCCGGAAGAAGGAAGCCCTGATCGGCGACCGTGCAGACGCGCTACCTGCGCTCTCGCGACGCCTGTCCGTCCAGAGAACGCCACCACGCTCGCCGGAGTAACTCGCCACGACCGCGACGCCCCTCATCCTGAGGTGCGAGCACAGCGAGCCTCGAAGGATGCCTACCCCAGCGCCCGCAGATACTGGGCCGGCCGCGTCGACAGCGCGCTCCACGTCGTCGCCGCGCCCGTCACGATCGTCAGCACCACCGAACCCGCCAGCACGCCAAGGATCAGCACCGGGTCGACGCCGAAGCCGACGTCCATGCCCGCGAGCTTGATGATCGCATAGGCGCCGGCGATGCCCACCACCGTGGCGAGCGCCGCCGCGAACGTGCCCAGCAGCGCGTATTCGAGCGCGAACACGCGCACGACATTGCCGCGCGTCGCGCCCAGCACCTTGTTCACCACCGCGTCGGATTCGCGCTGCTTGCGGCCGGCGGCCATGGTGCCGGCGAGCACCAGCAGGCCGTTGATGACGGCGAGGCCGCCCACGATGTTCACCGCCACCGAGAGCTGGCCGAGGATATCGGCCGCCTGGTTGAGCGCTTCGCCCACCGGGATGAAGGTCACGTCCTGGTACTGGCGCGCGAGGGCCCGTTCGAGGTCCTTCTCGTGGCCTTCCTCGGCCTTGATGGTTGCCAGGTTGGTGCCCGGGAAGTCGGCGAAGGTGCCAGGCGTCGCCGTCACCATGAAGTTGAGGCCGCTCTGGAACTGGAAGTCGCGCAGATTGGCCACCGTTACCTCGATCGACTCGCCGAACAGCGACAGTTCGATCGTGTCGCCCGGCTTGATCCCGAGATTGTCGGCAATGTCGTCCTTGAGCGAAACCAGCGCCGGGCCGTCGTAGTCGGCCGGCCACCATTCACCCGCGGTGACGGTGGAATTGTCCGGCATGACGTCGCTCCACGTCATCAGGATTTCCTGCGCCCCGATGAAGTACTGCGTCTCGCCGCCGAGATTCTTGTTGCCGCGCAGTTGCTCCGACGGCACGCCCTTGATCTTGGTCACGGCGGCCTTGATCATCGGCGAGTGCTGGTAGCTGGTGACATAGCCGGTGCTGTCGAGGAACTCGCCCAGGGTCACCACTTCGTCGTCGAACAGATCGGTGGCAACGAATGTCGGCGCGTCCTTGAGCACCTGGCCGGTGAGCTGGTTGCGCACATTGGCAGTGAGGATCACGATCACCAGCAGCATGGCGAGGCCGAGACCGAGCGACATGATCACCAGCGGCGCCGGCGAGCCGGGGCGGTGGATGCCGCGGAAGGCGTTGCGCAGCGTCGCGCTCGGCATCGGCGGCAGGATGCGCAGCACCCATTGCAGCGCCACACCGGCGAAGCGGAGCAGCAGGAACGCCACGATCACGCCGATCGCGTACCAGAAGACGAGGCCAAAATCCTTGGTCGTGATGTAGGCGAGCCCGAAGATCAACAGCCCCGCCACGATCAGCGGCACCAGCACGCCGAACTCGATATATTCGCGTGCGCGCAGGCCCTGGACGCTGGTGCCCACGGTGCGGAACAGCATCGCCGGCTTCATCTTGCGCGCGTTGACAAGCGGCAGGTAGGAGAACGCGAAGGCCGCCAGCACGCCGAAGCCGAGCGCCGTCGCCAAAGACGGGAAATGCACCGAGGGCGGCAGCTCGACCGCGAGGATGCGGCCCAGCACCGGCAGCGCCGCGGCCGTCAGGCCCGCGCCGATCACCAGCCCGATGACGATGCCCACCAGCGAGAGCAGGCCGATCTGGGTGAAGAAATGCACCATGATGCGCGAACCGGTGGCGCCCAGGCTGCGCAGCGTCGCGATCGCCTTCTGGCGCTCGCCGATATAGGCGCTGACGGCGTTGGAGATGCCGATGCCGCCCACCAGGAGGGCGCTGAGGCCCACGATCAGCAGGAAGCGCACGAACAGATCGTAGAGCCGCGACAGGTCGCCTGCCGCGTCATAGGGCGACTGCACCTTCCACTGCGGATCGCCGGCGAAATGCGCGGTCACGGCCGGCTGCTGCGTGCGGTAATCGCCCTCGTTGAGCTTGATCTTGTAGCCGAACTGCGTCAGCAGCCCCGGCAGCGGGGCGCGGGTATTGGGGTTGGACTGCTGCGCCTCGATCGACATCACCGCCGTCAGGCCCAGGTGGAAGCCGCGCAGCGCCCCGTTGGGGAGCGACCCGAGCAGGCCGCGGACCTCGAACTCGGTCTGGTTGACGCGGAAGCGCCCGCCCAGATCGATGCCGAGGCGGTCGAGGATCACCGGGTCGACGATGGCGCCATAGACGCCGTCCACCGGCTTCAGCAGATCGGCCGGCTTGGCGCCCGTTTCGAGCTGCGGGCTGACCACATTGCCGTAGAGCGGGTAGTTGTTGTCGACGGCATAGATATCGAGGAACACCGTATTGCCGCTGTCGTCCACGGCGTCGGCGCGGGCGTTGGAGCTGATCGTCTCGGACACCGTGCCGAGCGACTGCAGATAGGCCAGTTCGCCCGCATCGGCGCGGCGGTCGGCGCGGACCGCCTGCAGATCGCCGCCCATCAGCGTGTTGGCGTTGCGCAGGATCGCGTCCTGCAGCGCCGCACCCACCGAGCTCACGCCGGCAATGGTGCCGACGCCGAGCGCAAGGCAGGCGAGGAGAATGCCGAAACGGCGGAGATCGCCGCGCAGGTCGACGATGGCGACCCGCATCCAGTTGCCGAGCGCGTTCATGCGGGGATTGCGACCTTGGTGGCTTCCGTGAGCTGGCCCTTGTTCATGGTCAGCATACGGTCGGCCTTCTTGGCGAGGTTGGGATCGTGCGTGATCAGCAGGATCGCCGTGCCCTTCTTGCGGGCGAGATTGAACATCAGGTCGATGACCTTGGCGCCGGTATCCTGGTCGAGGTTGCCGGTGGGCTCGTCGGCCAGCATCAGCTTGGGGCTGGTCACGATCGCGCGGGCGAGGCCGACGCGCTGCTGCTCGCCGCCCGACAGGGCGCTGGGCAGATGGGTGGTGCGGTCGCCCAGCCCCACTTCGGTCAGCGCCTCGGCGGCGCGCTTGCGGATGTCGGCATAGCTGAGGCCGGTTTCAGCGATTTCGAGCGCCAGCGCGACGTTCTCGAGCGCGGTCATGGAGGGAATGAGATGGAAGTTCTGGAACAGGATGCCTAGGTTCTGGCGGCGGAAGATCGCCAGTTGATCCTCGTTGGCGGTCGAAATGTCCTGCCCGCCCACCACGACCTTGCCGCTGGTCGCCCGTTCGAGGCCGCCCAGGATCATCAGCAGCGAAGTCTTGCCACTGCCCGAGGGTCCCACCACCGCTGTCACTTCGCCGCTGTTCACCTGCAGGCTGACGTCCTTGAGAATGTGCAGCATTGACTTGCCGCTCATCAGCTCGAGATTGGCTTTTTCGGTCTGGATGACGGGAACGGACATCAGCGGGCGGACTCGCGGTAGCTTCGGGTTCAAAACGGCGCCTTCTTAGGCGATAAAATATGAACGCTGGCAATACATGATGTCGCGCCAGCATCACTTCTCGGGCACTTTGAGCGCCTCATGTCGCGAAAAACCGACCCTTTTGCGGTCGAACTGACCCCCGAACTGATCCTGCGGGCCTACCAGGCGGGCATCTTCCCCATGGCCGAGGATGCGCAGTCCGACGACCTGTTCTGGGTCTCCCCGCAGATGCGCGGCATCATTCCGCTCGAGGCCGCCCACATCTCGCGCAGCCTGCGCAAAACCCTGCGCACCCACCCCTACTCCGTCCGCGTCGATACCGATTTCGACGCCACGATCGAGGGCTGCGCCACTTCGGGCACCGACCGCGACACCACCTGGATCAACGCCGCGATCCGCCGACAGTATGGCGAGCTCTTCCGCCGCGGCTATGTCCACACGGTCGAGGTCTGGGACGGCCCGGACCTGGTGGGCGGCCTTTATGGCGTCTCGATCGGCGCCGTGTTCTTCGGCGAGTCCATGTTCCACCGCAAAACCGATTGCTCCAAGATCGCCATGGCGCACCTGATCGCCCGTCTCCGCGCCGGCAATTACCGCCTGCTCGACACCCAGTTCGTCACCGACCACCTCAAGACCTTCGGCGGCATCGAAATCCCGCGCGAAGACTACGAGCTCCGCCTGGCCGACGCGCTCGGCCACAAGGCCGACTGGCGGGCGATCGAGCGCTAGCCGGGCGGCCGCTTGAACCGAGCACATCTCCCTGCCGTAGCACCCACGTGACAACCCTGCTCACCTGTGGGCGTTATTCCCACCATGTCCGACACCGAGCCCAGATCCCCGATCGAGCCCATGGAGGCGCTCCTCGTCGATGCCCTGCCCACCGAGGGCGGGTGGCAGTTCGAGCCCAAATGGGACGGCTTCCGCTGCATCGCGGTCAAGCGCGGGAGTGACGTCCAGCTCTTTGCCAAGTCCGGCAAGGTCCTCCACCGCTACTTCCCCGAAATCGTCGCGGCGCTCGGCGGGCTCGACGCCGACTTCATCCTCGATGGCGAACTGGCCGTACCGGTCGGCGACAGCCTCGACTTCGACGCCATCCAGCAGCGGCTGCATCCGGCGGAGAGCCGCATCCGCAAGCTCGCCGCGCAGACCCCGGCGCTGCTGATCCTGTTCGATGCGGTCGAGCTCGACGGCGAGACCGTCACCGGCATGGCGCTCTCGGCCCGCCGCAAGCTGCTCGAACTGTTCTTCGCCCGGCACCCCTCGCCCATCCTGCGGCTGTCTCCCGTCACCACGGACCCGGCGATGGCCCGGCGCTGGCTCGACGCCACCAATGGCGCGCTCGATGGCGTCGTGGCCAAGCGGATCGGCGACGCCTACCGGCCCGGCGAACGCGCCATGCTCAAGGTCAAGAATATCCGCTCGGCCGACTGTGTCGTCGGCGGGTTCCGCTACGCCACCGGCAAGCCGGTCGTCGGCTCCCTGCTCCTCGGTCTCTACAATAATACCGGCGCGCTCGACCATGTCGGCTTCACCTCGGCCCTCGGCCACGAGGACAAGCAGGCGCTGACCGCACGGCTCGAGGCGCTGCGCGGCGACGGCTTCACCGGCAACGCGCCCGGCGGGCCGAGCCGCTGGTCCACCGAGCGGACGAGCACCTACGAGCCGCTGCGGCACGAACTGGTGGTCGAGGTCACCTATGACCACATCACCGGCGGCCGCTTCCGCCACGGCACCGGGCTCCACCGCTGGCGGCCGGACAAGGCGCCGCGCCAATGCACCTATGACCAGCTCCAGCTCGAAGCGCGGCCGTCCGAGCTGATCGGCAAGCCGCTCGACGCCTGAGCGCGCCTCAGTCGACCTGCGCCCCGCCCGTGGCGTTCGCCATCGTCGCCGTCATGCCCGCCGTATAGTCCGAGGCCAGCATCACGGCGGCATTGGCGACCTGCGCCAGCGGCGTGATGTAGCGCAGCGGCGTGTCCTTGGCGAACAGCGCGTGGACCTCGTCGAACGTCATCTTCCACTCGTCGGCGCGCAACTGCCACGCTTCGCGCACGCCCGGGGCATCGGGCGAGCCCGGCGAGCGCACCCAGTTGACCCGGACGCCTTTGGGGCCGTTCTCGACCGCCAGCATGCGCAGGAAATGCTCCACCGCGGCGCAGGCGACACCGAACCCGCCGGTATGGGGGAAGGCCTGCCGGCCGGCATTGGCGGTGATCCCGACGATCGCGCCGCCGCCCGTCTCGGCCATGTGGCAGGCCAGCGCCGTGCCGGTGTGGAACCATGTCGTCAGCCCGTTGCGCACCGGGCGGATGAAGCGTTCGAGGTCCATGTCGGCAACGTGCTGGCCCTGCGTGTCGCCCCATTCGACGCCGTTGAACATCACCTTGACCGGCCCCGCTTCCTTGACGATGCCGGCAAGGTGCGCCGCCACCGCGTCCCTGTCGCTCGCATCGACCGGCGCCACCTCGACCCTGCCGCCGGCGTCGCGGATATCGCGCGCGACCGCCTCCAGCGGCTCGACGCGCCGTGCCGCGATGAACACGCGGGCGCCTTCGCGCGCGAAAGCCCGGGCGACGGCGCCGCCGACCGCGCCGCTGCCGCCATAGACGATGGCCGTCTTCCCCTCGAGCAGCATGGTTCAGCCCTTCGCCTTGATCCAGATTTCGGTTTCGAATTTGTTCGGATCGGGCTCGTCCATCGGGCCGTTATTGTAGATCTCGAAGCGCGACGCGAAGCGTTCGCCATCCGGTCCCCCGGTGGAATCCCACTCCACTCCGACCAGCCGCGCCCAGCCGATCACCACCGCCGTCGCCTGTTCGAGGTCCTCATAGGGTCCCACATAGGTGACAGTGACGTACTTGCCCGCCGGCAGCACGCCCGGCTTCACGCTGTCATTGCCGGCGACCGGCGCGGGCGTCACGAAGCCGAACTGCATTTCGAGCCGCGGCATGTCGATGACGTCGTATTTGAACAGCGCCGGACCGAAATCCTTGACGCCGGCGCCGTCGAGATATCCCGCCGCCGCGTCCATGCGTGGGCCGATCGCGTCACCGAAGGGAATGCGCACCTCGGCGGCGACCGCAGCGTAGTGCGTCGCCTGGCGCTCGACGATCCTGGGCAGTGTCAGCATCAGTAATCTCCCGGTTGTCTTGGTTGACCCACAACGACGCCTCCCGCGTCGCGCACCTTGCACACGTAGCTCGCGAGGATGCTGAGCGTGCTGGTCCAGCCATAGCCGTGGCCATCGCGCTCGCCGACCGAAAGGAAGGGCGCCTGCCGGAAATGCATGCGCGTTCCCTCGCCTTCGGCCTCGAAGTCCATCTCGACCAGCATCCGGAGGCCGTCGAAATCGTTGATGTAGGTGAAGCAGAGCCGGCGCGGTTCATCGATCTCGGTGAACACGCCATGCACCGGGTGCTCGAAACCGTCCGCGCGCGCCATCGTCACGCGCCAGACCCCGCCGACCCGGAAGTCGACCTCGCAACGCGTCGGGCCCATGCCGCTCGGGCCCCACCAGCGGACGCGATGCTCGGGCTCCGCCCACAGGCGGAACACCAGTGCCGGTGGCGCATCGAAGCTGCGGCTGAGCAGCAGCACCTCGTCCTCGACGCGCCGCTCGACCTTACTGGCGAGGGCCATTGGGCTTCCCTTTCTGGATCTGCGCGAGATAGGCGTCCATGCGGTCGAACTTGCCCTGCCAGAGCCTGCGATAGGCACCGACCCAGCCGTCGAGCTGTTCGAGCGCCGCCGTCTCGATCCGGCATGGCCGCCATTGCGCGTCGCGTCCGCGGCTGATCAGCCCCGCCTTCTCGAGCACCTTGAGGTGCCGCGAAATCGCCGGCAGGCTGATGGCGAACGGCTCGGCCAGCTCGAGCACCGTCGCTTCCCCGGTCGACAGCCGCTCCAGGATCGCCCGCCGCGTCGGATCGGCGAGCGCCGCAAATGTCGCCGTCAGCGGATCGGCTTGCATGGAATTTCGCACCATCGTTAAATAACACGTACGTTAAATATGAAGGCCGGACACGCGTCAAGCCCGGCGCTGTGGGAAACATGGCGCAGATGCGGCGGCACCGCGCCCAAGCTGTGAAGAAAACCTTTACAGCGCCCTAGAGCCCTGTTTTTGATGCCGAAAGCGGACTTGAATGGTCCCGCGTGCTTCTTGGGATCTCAGTGATGTCTAGGTTCGTCCGCCCGCTTTTCGCGCTGCTCCTGCTGTTCGCCGGCGCTCTGCCGACTGCCGCCTTCGCGCAGGAGGCGGACCTCTCGGTGGTGATCGCCGACCAGAGCGCCTACAGCGTCGATCGCGGCGACACGCTGACCTTCTCCATCACCGTCATCAATGGCGGCCCCGACGCCACGGTGGCGACGCTGACGAACCAGTTGGTGACGTCCGATCTCACGGCGACGAGCCTTTCGGGACCGGGCGCGACCTGCACCCTGGGCACGCTGCAATGCACGATGGCGCTTGGCGACGGCGAAAGCACCGTCATCACCCTCGTCACCGACGTGTCGATGGCCGCCAGCCTCGGCGCCTTCCCCGGCATCAAGGCCTTCGTGACGGGCACCACATACGACCCATCGACCGACGAGGGCAACGAAGCCTCGGCCTTCGCGCTCGTCAACGGCGCCGCAATCGCGGACCTGGGCGTCAGCGTCTCCGGGCCCTCGGGCATCGAGGCGGGCCACACCGGAACCTTCACCGCCGAGCTGGTCAATGCCGGCCCCGCCGATGCGAGCGGCGTCTCGTTCAACCTCGTGATCGACGCCCCGGATCGGCAGCACGATCGGAAGCGTCTCCCACTCCAGGCGGCTGGAGCTGCGCCGGCAGCAACTGCACCATCGCAACCATGCCGGCCGGTGCCACGGCGTCCTTCACCGTCGACGTGACGGTCGTCGGGGCCGCCCCGATCGGCACCGAACTCGCGGCCACGACGTGGGCCACACAGACGAGCACCGACAACAATTCCGAGAACGACAGCTCGCGGATTTCGGCCTATGTGGTCGGCCCCGCGACCGCCACCGCGCTGTCGGCGACGCCGTCCGATCCGCTCGTCGGCGATACGGTGACCCTCTCGGCCACGGTCACCCCGACATCGGGCGGCCCGGTCAACTCAGGCACCGTGACGTTCTACGACACCGGCTGGGTTCCCCTCGCGACGGTGAACGTCTCCCCGACGGGCACCGCGACCCTGACGACCTCCACCCTCGCGGCCGGAGCGCACGACCTCGTTGCCATCTATACCGGCCTCTTCGGCCAGTTCCAGGACTCGACCTCGTCGGCGCAGACGGTGACCGTGCACAAGCACGACACCACCACGACGCTGGCGACCTCGCCCAATCCCGTTGTCTTCGGCGAAACCGTCACCCTGACGGCGACGGTGGCCGGCAGTGGCGGCGGAACGCCCACCGGCACCGTCACCTTCTACGACGGCGGAACCGTCCTCGGCACGGTCGCCCTCTCGGGCAGCACGGCGACCTTTGCAACCGACGCGCTGGGCACCGGCGACCACAATCTCACCGCCAGCTATGGCGGCGACGACCGCTTCGCGATCAGCAGCTCGGCCGGCATCGTCCAGACCACCTCCCCCGCGCCCAGCGGCATCACCCTCGCCTCCTCGGTCAATCCGAGTGTGATCGGCACCTCGGTGACCTTCAGCGTCACCGTCGCCAGCACGTCCGGCACGCCCACCGGCAGCGTCACCTTCTATGACGGCGCGGCGGCCATTGGTACCGCAACGCTCAGCGCCGGCCACGCCAGCCTCGCCACGCCCGACCTGACGCTTGGCGAGCACGCCATCACCGCCGTCTATGGCGGCGACACGAACTTCGTGGGCAGTAGCTCCGCTGTCCTCACGCAGCAGGTGCTGGTCGACACGGCGGCCGTCGAGGCGGTGTTCAACAAGCTCACTGAAGACTTCGTGGGTGTGCGCGGCAAGCTCCTCTCCTCCAACATCAAGCCCCCTGGGCTCCAGGGCGGCCAGGGCACCGGCGCCAGCTTCGGCGGCTCCGCCGAGACACCCGAGCTCAACTTCGCCATGAGCAGCCGCTCGCTCACCGGCGCGGGCAGCGCCGCGGAGAGCCTCGCTCTGGGCGAGGTCGCGGACGCGCCGTTCGGCTTCTGGATCGACGGCACACTGGCACTGCATCAGCGGCCGGGCGCGGGCGGCCAGTTCGCGCTCATCGGCATGGGCGCCGACTATCTGGTCAGCGAATCCCTCCTGGCGGGCGTGGCGCTCTATCTCGACTACATGACCGACACGACCAGTGCCGGTGACGTCGTCGGGCGCGGTGCATTGGTCGGCCCCTACATCTCGGCGGAGCTGGCGGATGGCCTGTTCTTCGACGCGAGCTTCCTCGTCGGCCGCTCCTGGAACGATGCGCATGCCGAGCTGTTCGGCGCCGATTTCTCGGGCAGCTTCGCCACCACCCGCTGGATGCTCAATTCGAGCCTGAGGGGGGACATCGACCTCGGCGAGTTCCAGCTCCGGCCCGACGTGTCGGTGGCCGCCGCCAGCGAAACGTCCGACGCCTACACGGTCACCGGCGGCGGTGCCTCCGTCGTCATCGGCGCCGTGACCGTCGAGACCCTGCGCATCAGCGCCGGGACCACCATTTCGCGTGCCTTCGAGTTGGGCAACGGCCTCACCCTGACGCCGTCTCTCGGCGTCCGGCTGGGCAGCGCCGCCGATGGCGCCGTGGTGTTCGACAACGTGTTCGGCGCGCTCACGGGCGGCTTCACCCTTGCGAGCGACAACTGGAAGGTCACCGGCGAAGCCCAGCTCAATGGCGACAGCGCGGGGCTGCGGTCCCAGTCGGTCAGCCTCGGGGTCGGCGGGCGCTTCTAGCGGCGGGCGCTACTGCGCCGGCTGCTCGGCGGCCGAAGCGGCGGCGGTGTTCTGGTCCGGCGGCGGGGTGTCGGACTGCTGCTTACAGTCGACCAGCCAGATATCGTAGACCGGATGGTCGATGGCGTTGAGCGCCGGGCTGTCGGCGAACATCCAGCCGGTAAAGATGCGCTGGCTGCCGCCCTTGAGCGACACCTGGTCGACCTCGAGGAACACGCTGGTGCGCTGCGTCTCGGTGGGCGGCCGCGTGTAGCAGACGCGCGGCGTCAGCTGCAGCGCGCCGAACTGCACCGTCTCGTCGATATAGACGTCGAAACTGGTGATGCGGCCGGTGATCTTGTCGAGCCCGGAGAACGCCGCGATGGGGTTGGACAGCGTCTCGGCCGCCGCGGGCGTCGCCAGCCACAGGGCCGCGAGCAGGGGCGCTAGGGCGCGCATGCGACGACCCCGGTTATTCGGGCGACCAGGCGTCGTAGTCGCCGGTAACGCGCGGGCGCTCGCCCTTGTTGAGCAGGCTGCCGTCCGGCCGATAGGCCAGCACCGTCCCGGTGTAGTTCGGCTGATGCGGCTGTTCCCAGTCGCGCGGCGTGTAGGCGGCCGGGACCTCGTTGGTCCGGTAGTGCATCCAGCCGTACCAGCCGGGCGGGATCGAGGTGGGGTCGGCGTAGCCGACATTGAACAGCACCATCCGCCGTTCCATGCCGTGCGGCCCGTTGGGCGTCTTGGAGCGGTAGTAGCGGTTGCCGAACTCGTCGCAGCCCACGAACACGCCCTGCGTCGCCACCCAGAGCCGCGTTCCCCACGTATTTCCCCGCCACCAGGCGAAGATCTCGATGAGGAAGTCCTTGAAGCCGCCATATGCCATTCGTGCCGGAATCCTTGAAGTCCAGTTCCCCTGCCCTTAGCACCTGAACTGTGGCGGGGCTAGGGCCCGTCTAGTTGCCCAGCAGCGTGTCGATCTCGGCGATCCGGCCGCGGAAATAGGCATCGTCGTCGGCGCTGAGCGGGCCGTAGACCGCATTGGCGTCCGCGAAGCGCTGCCGGGCTTCCTCGAGCCCTTCGCGGGTGGGATCGAGCTGCGCAATTTCCATCAGCGCAAATCCCAGGATCGCGCTCGTCTGGGCGAAATTGTCCGGCGACGATTCCGGTGTGAAGACATCGAGCGCGGCCCGATAGGCAGCCGCCCCCTCCCGCAGCAGCCCGAGGTCGCCCGTCATCACGCCGTAAGTCTTGAGCGCCAGCCCCAGATTGCGCTGCGTGAGGGCCCAGGGCAGCGGCGCGGCCTCCCGGCTGCGGACTTCGAGCGTATTGCGGAACGCGGCGACGCCCTCGGCGAACAGGTCCGGATCGCCCGTCCGAGCCGCCAGGGAGGAGAGCGCGCTGCCGAGGTTGTCATTTGCCGCCGCCCAGTCGAGGGGCGCGGCGGCGCGGGTGCGGATTTCGAGCGCCAGGCGGAACGCCTCGATCGCCGCTTCGAGCGTTTCCGTGCCCTGTTCGTGCTCACCGATCCGCGCCAGCGCATTGCCCAAATTCATCTGTGCCGTCGCCCAGTCGGCCGGCCGCGTCTCGCGCGTCAGGATTTCGAGCGCCGCGCGATGCGCCTCAGCCGCCTGCAGGTAACGCGAGGGATCATTCTCGCGGTCGCCCAGCTTGTGCAGCACATTGCCCAGATTGCTCTGCGCCCGCGCCCAGTTGACCGGGTCGCTGGTCTCGAACACCGCCAGCGAGGCTTCGAGGGCCTGTGCGGACTCTTCGAGCGTGGCCGTGCCCGTCTCGTGTTCGCCGCGCTCCATCAGCACGACGCCCAGATTGTTGCTGTAACCGGCGGTCAGCGTCTCGTCCCAGCCCTCGACCTGCCCGATGGCCTTGCGCCACATCTCGGCCGAGCGCGCATAGTCGAAATTGAGTTCCGCAGTGATCGCGTGCTCGGCATAGGTCGCGCCGATCTGCAGCCGGTCTGCCCGCAGGTTCGCCTCGTTCTCGTCAACCGTCAGCTCCAGCGCATCGGCCCGCGCGCTCGCCTGCTCGCGGAAGCCGAGCGCAACGTCGATGGCGCCTTCGGCTTCGGCCTCGTCGGCAAGGTCCGACAGCCGCTTGAGCTCGACATCGGAGATCGTTGCGCCGGTCCGGCTCTCCATCAGCGTCTTCAGCCGTTCGGCCCCGGCCTTGAGCTGCGCCTCGAGCTGGGCCGGATCGGCCGCGTCGACGCCCAGCACCTTGAGCATGCCGTAAAGCGCGTCGAGCGGCACCCCCTCGGTGCTCGCGACCGCTTCGACATAGCGGCGCGTTGCTTCGGGCGCACTGGCGATGGTCAGCAGCAATTGGCGGCGTCCGTCGCGGATCTGCGCCGCGTCGCCGCCCGCTTCCTCCACCGGCGTGCCGAACTGCAGCACGCGGCGCAGCGACGAGTTCACCCAGGGCAGTTGCTGCGCGCGGGTCTTGAGGTAGACCTCCTCGCTGACCATCGTCATCAGGTCCGCGAGCGAATAACCGCCCGCGGCAAAGTGCTTCACCAGCGCCGCGGCGTAGGGCGAATTGCCGCCCGGATCGCCGTCGAGGGCCGGCTGTCCGGGGCTCGCGGCAAAGCCAATCACCATGCCGAGGCTGTCGGCCGGCACGTCGGCGCGGCCGACGGGCGTTGGTCCCTTCACCGCTTCGAGGCCGGGGCCGCCCACCGGCAGCGCCGCGCCGCCGGGCAGTTCGATCACCTGCCCCGCCGGAAACGCATCGGTACGGCAGGCATCGAGCAGCACGATGGTGACCGGTACGGTCTTTGCCAGCTCCGCCAGCAGCGCATCGACTGGAACGAGACTCTGCCCGGCGCTGGCGGGCGTCGTCAGATCCGTATCGGTGGGCACGAGGTAGTTCTGCCCGCCCAGCTCCACGCCGTGGCCGGAATAGTAGACGAGCGCCACATCGGCATCGGCCGCGTCCTCGACGAACTCGGCGATCTCCTCACGCAGCTCGTCGGCATCGCCGTCCAGCACCCGGCTCACATCGAAGCCGAGATCGCCCAGCAGCTCATCCATCGCCCGCGCATCGCGTTCAGGATTGCCGAGGTCCGCGAGCTGCGCGTAATCGGTCTCGCCGATCACCAGCGCCACCCCGCGCAGCGGCTCCTGCGCCAGCACGGAGGTTGCGACGCCGGCCAGCAGCAGCGCCAGCAAAAGCCTGAGCCCGGTCATGGCATCTCCTCCGCTTCGATCGTGGCGATGAAGCTCTCGAGCTGCCCCCGCAGTCCCGCGACATAGTCCGCATCCGCGTTCCCGGTCGCGATGTATGTCTCCCCGGCCTCGTCCAGTTCGGCCAGCGCGTCGCGCACCGGGCCGGCGTCCCCCTCGAGGATACCGAGCACGCTGAGCGCGATGGCGAGGTTTATCTTGGCCACAGCCCAATCGCCGGACGTGTCGTCCCTCGACCAGTAAGTCAGCGACGCCCGGATATCCTCGACGCCCGCGGCGGCAAGCTCGGCATCCACCTCGATGCGGGCGATGCCCGACACCACCCAGCCCAGATTGCGGGTGAGCAGCGCCCATTCATAGGCATCGACCTCGGGCGTGTAGACGTCGAGCGCCGCCAGATAAGCCTCGGCCGCCTCGCCGAGCGCCTGGGTGTCGGGCAGCATCATGCCGATGTCGCGCAGCGAATTGCCGAGGTTCTGCTGCGTGTCGGCCCACAGCAGCGGCGCGCGCTCCCGCGTGCGCTCGGTCAGTGCCAGGCGGTAAGCCGCCGCCGCGTCGCGCTTGAGCGTCTGGTCGCCGCCGACATTGGCGAGCGCATGGAAGGCCGAGCCGATGCTGTTCTGCACGTTGGCCCAGGCGAGCGGCGCCGCCTCGCGCGAGATGGTGCGGAGCGAGATTTCGTGCGCCGCGATGGCGTCCTCGATGTAGCCCGGCTCGCCGGTGGCGCGCCCCAGCGAGACGAGCGTGTTGCCCAGATTGTTCTGCGTTGCGCCCCAGTCGAAGGTCGAACGGTCCGTGCCCGGCGCGTCGAGCACGGCCTTGAACGCCTCCACCGCCTCGGTGAGCAGGCGAGGATCGTCGTCCGCCTCGCCCAGCAGCTTGAGCGCCGAGCCGAGGCTGTTCTGCGTGATGGTCCATTCGGCCGGCTGCGTTGCCACGTCGAAGACGGTCAGCGCATGGCGGAACGCCGCGACCGCTGCGTCGATGCGCCCGAAATCGCCGGTCTCGGTGGCGAGCAGCATCACGCTGGTGCCGAAATTGGTCTCGGCCCGCGCATAAGTCACCGCATCGGCCGGATCGGTCGCGGCCAGCGCCGCTTCGTAGCCGTCCGCCGACTGCGTCAGCCGGCCGATATCGAGGTAGCGCTGCCCCAGCTTGGACTGCACGCCGGCGAGGTTCCCCTGCGCCACCGCCCATTGCGCCGGCTCGTCCGTCCGCGACCACACTGTAAGGACGTTCTGGAACGCCGCCTCGGCCCGCGCCAGGTCGGCAACGTCGCCGCCCCAGTCGCCCAGCGCCGTGTAGGCGAGGCCCATATTGTTCTGCAGCGCGCCCCATTGCTCGAGCCGCTCGTCGCGCGGCGCGAGCGTCAACGCCTCCTCATAGGCGGCCACGGCGGCGCGCAGCGGCTGCAGCGTGCCGGCATAATAGCCCTCATAATAGAGCGCATCGGCGTGCCATTGCAGGTAGTCGATGGCGAGCCCGGCGTCCCATTTCTCCACCTGCGCAAAGGCGTCGCGATAACGCGCGGCGGCTCCGGCGAAATCGAAGTTCAGCGAGGCCGTGTTGGCGTAGTCGACATAGGTCGCGGCGATCTCGAGCCGGTTCTGCCGCACCAGCGCCTCGTCACGGTCCACGTCCTGCGCCAGTTCGTCGGCACGCGCCGCCGCCTGTTCGCGGAATCTCAGCGCGACGTCGATCGCGCCCTCCTCCTCGGCCCGCAGCGCCAGGTCGGCGAGGCGGATCAGTTCCTCGTCGGTGCGCGCCACCACGGGGCGCTGCGCGAGGATGGTCTTGAGCTGCTCGGCCCCCTGCCGGAGCTGCGTTTCAAGCGAGTCCCCAGCCGCCGCGTCGATGCCCAGCACCTTGAGCATGCCGTAGAGCGCCTCGAGCGGCACGCCCTGTTCGGCGGCCGCGGCCTCGACCAGCGCCCGCGTGGTGGGCGGCGTCGCCGCCACCGTCAGCAGCAGGCTGCGCCGGCCGTCGCGGATCAGCGCATCATCTGTGCCGTCCACTTCGGGCGCCGCACCAAAGGTCAGGAAGCGGCGCAGCGACGCGTTCACCCACGGCAATTGCCGCGCATCGGTCTCGAGATAGACCTCCTCGCCCACCAGCGTCATCAGGTCGCCGAACTCGTAGCCGCCGGCGCGCAGATGCTTGAGCAGCGCCGCCGCATAGGGCGAGTTGCCGCCCGGCGCACCATCGAGCGCCGCCTGCCCCGGGCTCGCGGCAAAGCCGATGACCATGCCCAGCCCGTCCGCCGGCACGCCGGGCCGTGCGATCGGTGTCGGCCCGCGCATCGCCTCGAGCCCCGGCCCATCGACCGCCACCGGCACGGCGCTGCCGGGCAGCGCGATCACCTGGCCGGCGGGGAACGCGTCGGTGCGGCACGCGTCGAGCAGCACGATGGTGACCGGCACCGTCCGCGCCAGCTGGTCCAGCATCTCGTCCACCGCGATCAGGCTCGCGCCCGCGCTTTGCGGCGACGTCAGGTCGGTGTCGACCGGCAGCAGAAAATTGCGCCCCGCGAGCTCCACGCCGTGGCCGGAATAGTAGACCAGCGCCACATCGGCGTCGGCCGCGTCGGTAATGAAGTCGGCGATCTCCTCGCGCAGCTCGTCGGCATCGCCGTCGAGCACCCGGCTCACATCGAAGCCGAGATCGTTGAGGAGATCGTCGAGCGCGCGCGCATCCTGCCGGGGATTGGGCAGGTCGCCCAGCATCGCGTAGTCGCTCTGGCCGATCACCAGCGCCACGCCGCGCAACTTGTCCTGCGCGAGCGCGCCCGGCGCCGACAGCGCAGTAGCGAGCAGCAGGCCGGCGATCAGCCGCTTGGCGAACATTGGTCCCATCGAGCTCCAGACGCTCCCCAAGTCTGAGACGCCCGTCAAGCGCCCCGTCTTGGTCGACCCTGCCGCGGCGGGCCTGAGCCCAGCCTGAACGGCCGCTAGGTGGCGTCGGTGAGCGCCTTGACCAGCCGCTCGGGCCGGTAGCCCTGATCGCTCGGCGTCAGCCCGAGCCGCACCACCACCAGCTCCTCGGAGGGCACGATGGCGACCGTCTGCCCGTCATGACCGATCAGCCAGAACGCGTCCTCCGGCACGCCTTCGGCGGCGTCCTCGTCATTGGGGCCCTGCAGCCAGCTCTGCATCTGGGAGTAATTGCCCGGCAGGCCGTTGCTGGCATTCATCGCCGCCACCCAGCCCGGCGGCAGCAGGCGGGTGCCGTTCCACACCCCGTCCTGCAGCAGGAACAGGCCGAAGCGCGCCCAGTCGCGGGCGGTGGCATACATGTAGGAGCTGCCCACCAGCGTCCCCGACGCATCCGCCTCCAGTTCGGCGCTGGTCATCCCCAGCGGGTCGAACAGCGCGCCGCGTGGATAGGCGAGCGCCGCAACGGGGTCGCCGATCCGGTCCATCCAGATGCGGGCGAGCAGCGTCGCCGTGCCGCTCGAATAGGTGAACTGCGCGCCGACGGCCTCCGCCTGCGGCTGGGCGGCGGCAAAGCGCGCCATGTCGGGCTCGAGGAAGAGCATGCGGTTGACGTCCGACACGTCGCCATAGTCCTCGTTGAAGGCGAGGCCGCTCTCCATGCCGAGCAGGTCGCGCAGCGTGATGTCCCTGCGGGCATCGGTCCATTCCGGCCGCAGCGCGGCGTCGTCGAGGCCGATCAGGCCGGCCGCCGAAAGCCGCCCGATCAGCGCGGCGTTGGCGGTCTTGGTCATCGACCAGCCCAGAAGCGGCGTGTCCGCGGTGAAGCCCTCGCTATAGGCCTCGGCGATGATCTCGCCGCCCTTGACCACCACCACGGCGCGCATCCCCGGTCCGGTCAGCGCAGCATTGCCCATGATGTCGGCCAGCGTGGGCGTCGCCATCATCTCGACCCGCCCGCCCATCGGCCATACGGCATCGCCGGGCGGCGCGATCTGAGGGGCTTGCGCCAGCTGCACCGCCTGCGCGGCGGCGACATTGCCGTCGGGCACACTGGCGCAGCCGAGTCCGTTGCGGTGGATGGCGATGCTGGTGGCGAACAGTCCCAGCATCCGCGCCGTCACCGTTCCCGCCGACATATCGACGCTCTGGCGCACGAATTTGAGTACCGGATGACCCGGTGCCTGCACGTCCACCGCCAGCACCTCGTCGGGGTCGCGCCCGGCGATGAACACGTTGGAGCACACGGTCTTGGCCGCATAGCCCGTCGCCACCCGCAGCAGCTCGGGCGGCGCGACGACGAGGTAGGCCACCGCGCCCGCAACCGCCACGACACCCACGGCCACAAGGCCCGTCACAATACGCAGAAGGATATTCATGCCCGCCGTCTCCCCGCCGCGACCCTATACGGTTGCGGGGCGGCGGCAAGCGCGGGGAGCGCCCGCCCATGGTGACGAGCCGCAGACGCTTTCCCCAGCCGCGCCAAAATTCTGCCCTTGACAGGATTCGTCCGAAATCGACTGCGCCGGGAGTGTATCCCGGCGCCCTCCTCGGGCCTCGCGCGAACCGATAAAACTCTTTCGATTCCGGGCGGGCTTAGCGTGGATTCCCGCCTCATTTCTGGAGCTTTCGGCGCGGCCGATTGCTCGCGATTCGACGTTTTGTGAACGTCGATTCCGGTCCTGCTGGTTGTCCCCGCTATTCACAATCTCTATACTAAATCTAGCGAAAGAGGCCCTGCCAAACACAAGCTATGGCCCCTTTCGTCAGTTTCGCCCGTTGACGGGTTTTCTGAATCGGACCAGATTTTTCGACGCTGTGACGGCCGCTCTTTGGCGGGCGGCACCGACAAGTCCCCGGCGGCGGAGTTCGGCATCAGACCGAACGAGTTTCGGGGCACGGGGCGATGGGTTCAGCCGTGGCGATGGCTGGCCCGAGTACTGCGTTGAACATTCTGGCGGAACTGCTGCGACCGCAGCAGCGGACCACTTGTGTCCGCACCATTTGGGGACTTTTGGACTATGCACATCGAACGTCGGTACACCGAAGCCAACAAGGGCGCCTATGCGGGCATCGAATTCCGCGCGGCGACCAGCGAGATCCGCAATCCGGACGGCTCGGTCGTGTTCAAGCTCGAGAACATGCACGTGCCCACGACGTGGTCGCAGGTGGCCGCCGACATCCTGGCGCAGAAGTATTTCCGCAAGGCCGGCGTCGCCAAGATCCTCAAGAAGGTCGAGGAGAACGACGTTCCCTCCTGGCTGTGGCGCTCGGTCCCCGACGAGAAGGCCCTCAAGGCGCTGCCCGAGGGCGAGCGCTACGGCTCGGAAACCGACAGCCGCCAGGTTTTCGACCGGCTTGCCGGCACCTGGACCTATTGGGGCTGGAAGGGCAAGTACTTCAACACCGAGGCGGACGCCCGCGCCTTCTTCGACGAGCTGTGCTTCATGCTGGCGACGCAGAAGGTCGCGCCCAATTCGCCGCAATGGTTCAACACGGGCCTGCACTGGGCCTATGGCATTGACGGCCCCGGCCAGGGCCATTTCTACGTCGACCCCTTCACCAAGAAACTCGTCCAGTCCAAGAGCTCGTACGAGCACCCGCAGCCGCATGCCTGCTTCATCCAGTCGGTCAATGACGACCTCGTCAACGAGGGCGGCATCATGGACCTGTGGGTGCGCGAGGCGCGACTGTTCAAATACGGCTCGGGCACCGGCTCCAATTTCTCGCGCCTGCGCGGTGAAGGCGAGCGCCTGTCGGGCGGCGGCAAGTCGTCGGGCCTGATGAGCTTCCTCAAGATCGGCGACCGCGCCGCGGGCGCCATCAAGTCGGGCGGCACCACCCGCCGCGCCGCCAAGATGGTGGTGGTCGACATCGACCATCCCGATATCGAGGCGTACATCGACTGGAAGGTGAAGGAAGAGCAGAAGGTCGCCGCGCTCGTCACCGGCTCCAAGGTCGTCAGCAAGCATCTGAAGCTGATCATGAAGGCCGCCGTGAACTGCGAGGGGTCGGGCGACGACTGCTTCGACCCCAACAAGAACCCGGCCCTCAAGCGCGCCGTCAAGGACGCCAAGAAGGCGCTCGTGCCCGAGAACTATGTCGGCCGCGTCATCCAGTTCGCGCGCCAGGGCTACACCGACCTCGAATTCCCCATCTACGACACCGACTGGGACAGCGAGGCCTATCTGACCGTCGCCGGGCAGAACTCGAACAACACCGTGCGCGTCACCGACGGCTTCCTCAATGCCGTCGAGGCCGACGGCGACTGGCAGCTCAAGGGCCGCACCTCGGGCAAGATCACCAAGACGCTCAAGGCCCAGGATCTGTGGGAATCGATCGGCTATGCCGCCTGGGCCTCGGCCGACCCCGGCATCCATTTCCACACCACCATCAATGAGTGGCACACGAGCCCCGAGGCCGGCGAGATCGTCGCCTCGAACCCGTGCTCGGAATACATGTTCCTCGACGACACTGCGTGCAACCTCGCCTCGGTGAACCTGCTGCCCTATCGCAACGCCGACAGCAGCTTCGACGTCGCCGCCTTCGAGCACACCTGCCGGCTGTGGACCGTCGTCCTCGAAATCTCGGTGATGATGGCGCAGTTCCCCTCCAAGGCCATCGCCGAGCGCAGCTTCGTCTACCGCACGCTGGGCATCGGCTACGCCAATATCGGCGGCCTGCTGATGACCTCGGGCATCCCCTATGACTCGGCCGAGGGCCGCGCCATCGCCGGCGCCATCACGGCGCTCATGACCGGCACGTCCTACAAGACCTCGGCCGAAATGGCCGGCGAGCTCGGCGCCTTCCAGGACTATGAGCGCAACGCCCCGCACATGCTGCGCGTCATGCGCAACCACCGCACCGCCGCGCACGGCAAGGCCGAGGGCTATGAGGGCCTGTCGATCAACCCCGTGCCGCTCGACCACGCCTCGCTCAAGGACGCGCCGCTCAGCCACCGCGCCCGCACCATCTGGGACGAAGCCCTGGCGCTCGGCGAGCAGCACGGCTACCGCAATGCGCAGGTCTCGGTGATCGCCCCCACGGGCACCATCGGCCTCGTGATGGATTGCGACACCACCGGCATCGAGCCCGATTTCGCGCTGGTCAAGTTCAAGAAGCTCGCCGGCGGCGGCTACTTCAAGATCATCAACCGTGCCGTGCCCCCGGCCCTGCGCACCCTGGGCTATTCGGAATCGCAGATCGCCGAGATCGAGGCCTATGCCGTGGGCCACGGCAATCTCAACCAGGCGCCGGGCGTCAATCCGGCGACGCTGCGCACCAAGGGCTTTACCGACGACAAGATCGAGGCCCTCAACAAGGGCATGGCCTCGGCCTTCGACATCAAATTCGTGTTCAACCAGTGGACGCTGGGTGCCGACTTCCTCAAGTCGCTCGGCGTCACCGCCGAGCAGCTGAGCGACATGTCGTTCGACCTGCTGGCGCACCTGGGGTTCAGCAAGAAGGACATCGAGGCGGCGAACCTGCATGTGTGCGGCGCCATGACCCTCGAGGGCGCGCCCGGCCTCAAGGCCGAGCACCTGCCGGTGTTCGACTGCGCCAATCCCTGCGGCAAGATCGGCAAGCGCTATCTCAGCGTCGACAGCCACATCCTGATGATGGCCGCCGCGCAGCCCTTCATCTCGGGCGCCATTTCCAAGACCATCAACATGCCCAATGAGGCGACGGTCGAGGACTGCAAGAGTGCCTACATGCTGAGCTGGCGCCTCGCCCTCAAGGCCAACGCGCTCTACCGCGACGGCTCGAAGCTCAGCCAGCCGCTTAACGCCTCGCTCATCGCCGACGAGGACGACGAGGACGACGACGCGGTCGAGACGCTGCTCGCCGCCAACCAGGCGGCGCGCGTGCCGCAGGTGGTCGAAAAGATCGTCGAGAAGATCGTCGCCATCCACGACCGCGAAAAACTCCCCTCGCGCCGCAAGGGCTACACCCAGAAGGCGATCGTGGGCGGCCACAAGGTCTATGTGCGCACCGGCGAATATGACGACGGCCGGCTGGGCGAAATCTTCATCGACATGCACAAGGAAGGCGCCGCCTTCCGCGCCATGATGAACAATTTCGCCATCGCGATTTCGCTCGGCCTGCAGTATGGCGTGCCGCTCGACGAATATGTGGAGGCCTTCACCTTCACGCGGTTCGAACCGGCGGGAATGGTGATGGGCAACGACCGCATCAAGAACGCGACGAGCATCCTCGACTACGTGTTCCGCGAGCTCGCCGTGTCCTATCTCGACCGCGAGGATCTCGCCCATGTCTCGCCCGACGCGTCCAACACGGCGCTCGGCAAGGGCGTCGCCGAAGATGCGCCGATCCGCACCCCGGCGCAGTCGCTGGTGTCGCGCGGCATGACGCGCGGCAAGGTCAAGGACCAGAACCTCATGCTCGTCTCGGGCGGCCCCACCGCCCAGGCCTTCAACCCGGTCGCCGCCATCCAGTCGAACACCGTTACAGCGCTGAAGTCGTCAACGGCTTTGAAGGTGGACCCTGCTCCCGTGGCGTTCAACGCCGGTGAACTCGACCCCATCCCCTCCCCGCCCCCCAGCCTCGACATCAAGGCGCTGCGGCAGGAAGCCCAGATGAAGGGCTATACGGGCGACCAGTGCAGCAACTGCAACTCGATGCGCATGAAGGTCAGCGGGCACTGCATGGTGTGCGAGGATTGCGGGACGACGACGGGATGTAGTTAGTGAGACCTGGATTCGAGACTGAACGCCAGAAAGCGGCCGCATGGCCGCCTTCGCATTTCACTCATCAGAGCAGCTAGACAACGGCAAGATTCCCAATATCGTTACTGATGGGGGACTAGCTAATGTCGCGCTATTTTAGGCTATTGCGAGCGTCCGGGAGTTTCGAGCGTCGTAGCATCCTAGCCACTTCATCAGTAGGTCCGATTTTGGATCTCAAGGTTAGCTTTGGGCGGAAGGAGCGAAAGGCGACAGTTGCGTCTTGGACGACTGTCGTGATTGGCAAGAATGGTGTCGGGAAGAGCCGCCTTCTTGCAGGCCTAGCAGACTTATTTGAGGCGGCGGACCGAAAGGCTGGGCGCCGACGCTCCGACGACATTCTGGTGTCTCGATGCGAGTACGTAGTCGACGACTCTGTCTACGAAATCGAAGTAGATGGGAACTTCCGTCTTCTAGCCAGGAAGGATGGAAAGCGGTGCGATCTGGGGGACCTAGCCCTTCCGACCCGAGTCATCGCCCTAACTACTACGCCGTTCGACAAGTTTCGTGCCTCACGGGCGCTTAGATCTGCTGGCGTTCCCCGAGAAGCTGAACAGGTCGAACGCTATTCCTATCTTGGCCTACGGGACCGAACAGGGCGAGCCTCGCCCACAGCAGCGCTTTTTCGTGCACTTGAGGTGCTATTTGAAGCCTCAGAATCTGACGCAGTAAGACGTACGCGTGTCGCCGAAGTGTTCCGCTTCTTAGGGTATCATCCGCGTATCGTAGTGCGCTATGAGTACTCGCCCATCGCACGCGCGCGCCTTGAGCGTATCGTGAACGGAGAGCCGCTTGACCAAATACTTGGTGAGCGACGCACGGGATACTCACTCTCGGTAATACGACTTCTGGAGAGGGACCCAAGAAGCTTGGACGACCTACGCGCCGTGGGACGCGATGTGCTAAGCAGATACAACGGTCGAGCGATCGACCTGCGCGCCGACTTCGCGGGAGAGTCCGATGATCGCGACTTCTTCCGTCGCCTTCAAGTCTTGCGCCGCGCCGACATCATTCGGATGCAGGCAGTTGAGGTAGAGCGCGAGGTTGATGGTGCCTTTCTCGATCTGCGTTTAGCGAGCTCCGGGGAACTGGGCATCGTCACTGGCTTCTTGGGGCTGGCTTCCGTCATAGAGAACGGTAGCCTAGTCTTCATTGATGAACCCGAGATCAGCCTTCACCCTGAGTGGCAGACAAAGTACGTCGACCTGCTTCGAAGTACATTCGAGAGCTTCACGGGCTGCCATTTCATTCTGGCTACGCACTCGCCACTTATCCTCCCCTTCCCTCCAACGCCCACCAGCGCCGCGTGAAGCGCATCGCGCTGCGGTTGCTCGATCTGCTCGAGGCGCTCGATCTGCCGGATCGGCGGGCGCTGTTGCCGGCGGCCTTTGCCGGCGCGGCGCGGCGGACGCTGAGCGAGGCCGAGGCGGTGCTCGGGGGCGGGCTGCTGCCGCCGGACAGCACGCGCCGGCCGGGCGATCTGTTCGTCTCGACGCTGCTTAATCTCAAGCTCATTTCTCATCGTAACCGGTTGTCGCGGCGCGTGAATTCGCGCTGAGGGCGGAAAGTTATCCCCGGGCTGTGCGGCGGGTGTATTGTGGCGTCACCAGCGCGCTGGAGAGCGTGGTTGCAAACGAGCAGCCGGCGCGCGGGGACCGGGTGGTGTGGGGGTCGCTCCACATCAGGCGGGGACATCGTCGGAGCCGTGGGTGAGTATCCTGCACCCAGGGTCCGGAGCCGGGCGGGGCCATGGTCGGCGCCGCTCGCGGACGCTTCGGGCGGATCGTCGCCCGCGGCGTCCAGAACGGCTCCGCGCGCCGCAGTCAAGTTGGCCGGCCGGCACGATGCCCCGACACAAGCTCCCGGGTCGCGAGGCGGGACCGATGGTCCCCATTCTCGCCGGACTAACCGGCTGGACCACTGGTCCCGCCTCGCCGCTCTCTTCCTCCAGGGGAAAAGAGCCCTCCACCCGAGCGACCGGTCGAGCCCGGTCAGGGCTTCCGCTCGCCCAAGATTCCGCCTACTGCCGACGTCCTACCGCGCGACCTGAAACGGAGTTTTCGCATGGGCCTCTTCGACTTCATCACCGGTAGCAAATCCCCCGCCGCGGGCATCGCCCGGCAGCCGCCCGCGACGCTGCGCGCGGCCCTCCTCGGGCTCAACCGCGACAGCGCACCCTGGCAGGTCCGCGACGGCGCCCCCGAGGGCGTCGACCTCGTCGCCGAATGGAAGATCGTCGAGGCGCGCTGGGTCGAGATCTTCGCCAAGGCGTCGCTGACAAAGGTGTTCAAGATCCTCATGAAGCTCGACGCGGCCAAGGGCGAGGTCCGCGCCGTCGACCAGGACTGGACCGTCGAATGGCGCGCGGGCGTCCCCACCCTCGCGCTCAGCGCCGAAGCGTTCCGCGGCCAGAAGGTCGAGATGAGCTTTGGCACCGCCATCGGCTTCCGCGAGGATTTCTCGCCCGGCGTCATCTACGAATACCGCTTCGCCACCGGCGAAATCAAAACCCCGCTCCAGGACGCTGTTCTCGCCAATGGCTGGCGCTGGCAGGGCGTCGCCTTCGGCAAGCTGTGAGCTCTCAGGGTGTCCGGAATGCTCACCGGCCCCTCCCCTGGACTTCCCAGCGAAGGCTGGGGACCCATCCCACCCCTTTGCGCCTGCGGACAAAGGAGTCCCTGCCTGCGCAGGGACGTCACCGCGGGGCGAGGCGCCCCGCCTTCACGACCGCCTCGTCCAGCGCCTGGAGGAACATGCTGCGGTCCTTCGCCGTGAACCCGGCATTGAGTCCGCGGCTCTCGCCGGTCTCGCGCAGGTGCTGGTTGAGCTCGCGCATCGCGAGCGCCATGCCGATCGAGCTTTCGGTGAACGGCCGCCCGGTCGGCCCGAGCACCGTGGCGCCCTGCTTCAGCGCCCGGCCGGCCAGCGGGATGTCCGAGGTGATAACGATGTCGCCGGCACCCGCATGCTCGACGATCCAGTCGTCGGCGGCGTCGGCGCCCTGCGGCACCAGCACATGCGCCACCATCGGGTCGCGCGAGGGCCGTAGCCCGCGATTGGCGACGAGCGTCACGCGCACCCCGTGCCGCTCGGCCACGCGCAACACTTCGTCCTTGACCGGGCAGGCATCGGCATCGACCAAAATCATGGCAGCGTTCTAGCCGGACGGCCCGCGCGCGTCATCTCGCGCCGTTCATCTTGCATTTTTCGTCGTAAACCCGCATATCCCCCCGCATACGCTTCGCTACCGTCTCCTGCTGCTGACGGTCCGGTACGCCCGGTCCGTGATCTCCTGAGAAAGACCCGAACGTCGCCGACGGCATGTCGCCGCCGGAAATTGCCTCTCTCAAGGATCCATTAAATGACCGAAGGCACCGTCAAATTCTTCAACTCCACCAAGGGCTACGGCTTCATCGCTCCCGATGATGGCGGCAAGGACGCGTTCGTCCATATCTCCGCCGTCGAGCGCTCGGGCCTGTCGACCCTCAACGAGGGCCAGAAGGTCAGCTACGAGCTGCAGACCGGCCGCGACGGCAAGGTGTCCGCCGCCAACCTCAAGGCGCTCTGAGCTCCCGCTCGATCGCCGACCTTTGAAGGGCCCTACGGGGCCCTTCGCTTCTCCGGGGGCGCCATTTCGTCTGAGCCGTCCCGCGCAAGCCGTTCCGCCGGCTCACCGATCCGGCCCTCCGCCGTCAAACTTATCCCCGTATCACCGGCAGCCCTTATACTGGCGGCCGGTCGGGTTTGGCCGCATGGCGGGAGGAGCCGGGAGTGCAGACGCGAGTCAGCCTCTTTCCGCCACCGCTGTCTCGTAGGCCGCGTTGAGTTCGGCCAGCACGGAGCGCGCCGGCGCTGGCGCCCCCAGATGCAGGTGGCGCAGCTCCGCCATGAACGCCTCCGCCATCGCCGCCCCGCCCCGTTCGAGCGCGATCGAGCGCGCGGCGAAAGTGGGTTCGGCCGGCTGGTAGCGTACGCCCCAGCTCCCCAGCGCCACCATCACCGGCACCAGCGCAATCGCCTTCTCGGTCAGGCTGTAGATCGTGCGCTGCTTGTGCGACGGGTCCGCAGCGGCGCTGATGAAGCCTTGCGCCTCGAGGTGCCGCAGCCGCGCCGCGAGGATGTTGGTCGCGATCCCTTCCAGCGAGTTGCCGTGCAGCTCGCGATAGGTGCGGAAATTGCCGAACATCATGTCGCGCAGCACCACAAGGCTCCAGCGATCGCCCAGCACCTCCACCGACAGGTTGATGGGGCATCCCGACCTGATCTCCACAGCAGCTCCTTTCTAACCGCTTGCACTTTACAAGCGGTATGGACATCGGTAACCGATTGCAGTTTACAAGCGGTTGGCCCGCACGAATCTTTCGCCCAGCGTGTCGAATTGCTCGCCTGCCATTCGTTGAGACGGCAGAGTTGTCCCGGAGGAACTTCATATGAACTCGCAAAGCGGCTTTCACTACGGGTGGGTCGTCGTCGCCGCCGGCGCGGTGATCACCTGCGTGGCCATGGGCGCCCTGTTCGCCCTGCCCGTCTACCAGACCCCGATGGCCGACGACACCGGCTGGGCGCGCGCCGGCATCGCGGGCGCCATGACCATCGGCTTCATCACCATGGGTATCGCCGGCTTCCTCTGGGGCGCCATCAGCGATCGCATCGGGGCCCGCCCAGTACTCGTCATCGCCTCGGTCCTGCTCGGCGGCGGCCTCGTCATCGCGAGCCAGGCGCCCAACCTCCTCGTGTTCCAGATCGCCTATGGCGGCCTTGTCGGCGCCGCAGGCAGCGCGTTCTTCGCCCCGCTAATTTCGACCACTGTGGGCTGGTTCGACAAGAACCGCGGCCTCGCCGTGGCACTCGTATCGGTGGGCGGCGGTGTGGCGCCAATGGTGCTCACGCCCCTCGCCGTCATCCTCACCGAATCCTTCGGCTGGCGCTCGGCGATGCTGTTCATCGCCATCGGCGCGCTGCTGGTCCTCGTGCCCGCGAGCCTCCTGGTCCGCCGTCCCGCGATCGTCGACGACGCGCCGGCAGTTCCAGCGACGCCCGACGCGGCCGCCGCGGCGCCGGCGAAGACGCCGCTCGGCACGGCGCTCTCGGCGCTGCGCACGCCGCAATTCATCGTGCTTGCCGCGACGTTCTTCTTCTGCTGCGGCGCCCATTCCGGCCCGATCTTCAACACGGTCGCCTACGCCGCCTTCTGCGGCATCGCTCCGCTTGCCGCCGCCAGCGTCTATGGCGTCGAGGGTGTGGCGGGCCTGTTCGGCCGTATCGTGTTCGGCCTCCTCTCCGACCGTTTCGGACCGCGCCGGGTCATCGTAGGCGGCCTCGCGCTGCAGGCCGTCGGCATCTATGCCTATATCTACGTGTCCGAGCTGCAGCATTTCTACATCATGGCCGTGGTTCTTGGCCTCGTCTATGGTGGTGTAATGCCGCTCTATTCGGTGCTGGCGCGCGACTATTTCGGCCAGCGCATCATGGGCACGGTGCTGGGCGCGGCGACGATGGTGTCGAGCTTCGGTATGGCGCTCGGGCCGATCGCCGGCGGCTGGATCTTCGACACCTATGGCAGCTATCACTGGCTCTACGTGTCGTCCGCTGTCATCGGCCTCGCCGCGGCAGCCATGGCGCTCGCCTTCCCGCCGCCCAAGAAGCAGGAACCCGAGGGCGGCACCCTGCAGGCCGCCTAACCGGCTCGCCGCAACATCACGGAGGCGCGCCGGCAATTCCGGCGCGCCCGCTGGATGCGATAGGCATCGTGCGGCAATCCGGCTAGTGTCGCGGCATGTGCAATGCCTACGAGCAGCAGGTCAGTCACGCGCAGTATCGCCAGGCGATCGAAGCGCTGGAGTTGGCCGCGTCCGCCGGTGAGGACGCGCTCGACACTTCGGGCGAAGTCCGCATCGGCGATCTCGGGCCCGTCCTCCGGCCCGCGGGCAACGGCGTCGAGCTGGTCCTCATGCGCTTCGGCTGGCCGCCGGCCCGGCCGAAAGCTGGTCCGGTGTTCAACTTTAAGTCCGACAAGCGCAGCTTCGCCGACTCGCGACGCTGCGTGATCGTGCTCTCGGGCTTCTTCGAGTTCACCGGAACCAAATACCCCAAGGCCAAGCACCGCTTCAGCCTCAAGGGAGCGCCAGTCATGGGGATTGCGGGGCTATGGAGCGAGGACGATGCGGGCCAGCTGAGCTTCACCATGCTCACGACGGCCCCCGGCCCCGATATCGAGCCCTATCACGACCGGCAGGTCTGCGTGCTGACGCCAGAAGACTGGGCGCACTGGCTGTTCCTGAGCAAGCCGCAGGAGGAACTGCTGCGGCCCCTTCCGGCCGGCACGCTCGATGTCGTCACGGTGCGCGAGGGCGGTTGAGGCGCTGCCACAATCGAGTGCTAGGGTTCCGTTCCCGACATGGAGGAATGTCATGGCCCAGACCCTCAACCCCTACCTCAACTTCCGGAACAACGCCCGCGAGGCGATGGAATTCTACAAATCCGTCTTCGGCGGCGAGCTGTCGATGAACACGTTTGGTGAGTTCGGCCAGTCGTCGGACCATCCGGGCTCCGAAAATCTCATCATGCACGCGTTCCTCGAGAGCCCCAGCGGCTTCAAGCTGATGGGCGCCGATACACCGCCGGAGATGGGATACAAGGGCGCCGGCAACATCACCGTCTCCCTTTCGGGCGACGACGAGGCTGCCCTCACCGGCTATTGGGACAAGCTCAAGGACGGCGCGAGCATCACCCTGCCGCTCGCGAAGGCCCCGTGGGGCGACAGCTTCGGCATGCTCACCGACAGGTTCGGGATCGCCTGGATGGTCAATATCGGCGCCACCAAGTAGCGCGATCTACTGCCGGCCGAACCGCGCGCGCCACCGCCGCCGCGTGGTGGAGATGAAGCGCTGCAGGCGCACGATCGCGTCGCCCACCGGGCGGCGCAGCGGCGGGATGTCGACGGCAAGGACCAGCAAGCCAAGCGGCAGCATCCAGATGCCCAGCACCGGCAGGAAGCTGAAGACGCCGCCCAGCACCAGCAGGATCGCCAGCGGAATGCGCACGAGATGCAGCCGCGGCTTGCGCACCCAGTCAAGAAAGCCCCGCGTCGCGGGCACCTGGCGGGAAATGCGCTCGAACTGGCGGTCGAGTCGGGCGTCGGCTGCATTCATGCGGTCGGTCTCCTTCATTTCGGCATATGGGAACCCTTGGCCGTCACGCAAGGGGCGGAACTTGCACGCGGATTTCCGCCGTTACCTGCTCAACCGGAGGTTGAACCCATGTCCTGGCTCGAACGTATCGATGAACGTGATGCCCGCCGCGTGGCCAAGGCGATGACCGCTGGCGCGCTCGAAACGCGCGAGCTCGCGCAGGATCACCTGACGCAGTTCGCCGAGCAGGCGAGAGCCATCGCAGAGCCCCGGCTGCACGAGGCCGCCGAATAACTGCGCCAGGAGGGCAAGGCCGTCGCAAAGGTGGCCGCCCATCAGGCGGCGCGAGCGAGTCGCGCGGTGCGGGCCGACCCCCTTCCGGTCATCATGGGCGTTGTCGGCGTCGCGCTTCTGGCGAGCCTCCTGCTGGGGCGGCGGCGTACCTAACAGCTTCTTAACCCGCATCGCTCATTGTTGAAACGCTAGTATTGCGTTCGGAGTGATGCGTGTTTCGTGCCCTGGCCCTTGCCGCCGTCGTCGCGGGCACGTCCCTGCTCGGCGGCTGTGCGCTATCCCCCTTCTCGTTCCTCAGTCCCACCGAATGCATGACACGTGTCATGTACTTCGAATCCAACCGCTCGAGTGCCGAGGGGATGCTGGCCGTCGGCACGGTTGTGATGAACCGCATGCATGACCCAAAATTCCCCAACAGCGTGTGCGGTGTCGTGGGGCAGAGGAACCAGTTTGCGCCTGGCGTCCTCTACAAGCCGATGAAAGAAGGCAGGAGCCTCGCCCTCGCGCGTCAGGTCGCTGAGCAGGTCCTGGCGGGCGCACGCCATCCGGGCGTCCAGGGCGCCAAGTTCTTCCACACGCAGGGCTACAGTTTCCCCTACACCAACATGCACTATGTGCTGAATGCGGGTGGAAACTCCTTCTACGAGAAGCGCTGAACCGGCGAGATGTAGAACGGCGACCTAGAAGTCGCCGCCCATGTCGAAGCCACCGCCGTCGAACCCGCCACCGTCGAAGCCGCCGGCATCGTCCGTGCCCGCATCCGCACCGGGGTCGCTGCCCTCGGTCGAAGCGTCGCCGGCCGACCTGTCGAACTCGCTGGCGTTTGCCGCGCCGCTCGAGAAGATCGAGCCGATCAGGCTGCCCAGCATCATGCCGCCGGCAACGCCGAGCGCTGTCTGCGCGGCACCGGCGAGGAAGCCGCCGCCACCGAACCCGCCGGCCTGCTGGCGGCGATCGTCGTAGCTCGGCTCGCGATCCCATGGACCGCGGCGCTGCTCGATCTGGCGGCTGCCGCGCTCGAGCTCTTCCATGCGGCGCTCAGCCTCCCTGAGGGCCTCCTGCTGCACGACGACGGTCTGTGCCAGGTAGTAGGCGGCGCCTGGCTGGCCGGCCATCTTCTGGCGGATATAGGCCTCGGCCTCCGCATCGCGCGGTCCGCCGCGGCGCTCGGCCTCATGCAGCCGGTCGAACAGGCCGTCAATGGCATTGCGATCTTCGCGGCTCAGCATAGCAACCTCCGTGTTGGTCGCATTGCACATGGTGAGCAACCTCGCGCTGTACAATGCGCGGGGCGGCGAAACGTGCATTGACAACGCTGTGAGTCCGACCCACCTCGTCCGCAGCGGAGGTCGCCCGTGCCCGATACGCCCGAAGATTCAAAGCTCACCCGGACCAAGTCGCGCTGGGCGGAGCTCGGCAGGTTTCTCACCGGCAGCACGTCGCGCCCGGAGGATACGCGCCTGCCGCCGGGCCAGCATCTGGTCAGGAACTGGCCCGTCCTCGATCTGGGGCAGACGCCCGATGTCGCGCGTGAGAACTGGCGGCTCGACATCGCCGGCGCCGTCGAGCATCCGACCACCTGGACCTGGCACGATTTCACCTCGGCGCCGCAGACGCGCAAGCTGAGCGACATCCACTGCGTCACGAGCTGGTCGCGCTACGACAACCACTGGGATGGCGTCACCACGCAGGATCTGACGGAGGCGGTGCAGCCGACGGCCGACGCCACGCATGTGCTGCTCACCAGCAATGACGGCTACACGACCAATCTCACGTTCGAGGATTTTACCTCGCCCGAGGCAATCCTTGCGCATAGCTGGGAGGGACAGCCCCTGCCCCTCGAGCACGGCGGGCCGGTGCGGCTCGTCGTGCCGCACCTCTATTTCTGGAAGAGCGCAAAGTGGCTCCGGCGGATCGAGTTCGCGACCCGTGACCATCCCGGCTTCTGGGAGGTCCGCGGCTATCACAACCGCGGCGACCCGTGGAGCGAGGAACGCTACTCGTGAGCGTTACTTCGTGTAGTCGGACTTGCCGATCGGCACGCCATTGGCACGCAGGATGTTGTACGCCGTCGTGACGTGGAACCAGAAGTTCTGCTGCGCCCGGCCGAGCAGATAATCCTGCCCGCTGAGGGTGTAATCCTCGCCGTTCCGCTTCAGCGCGATCACCTTGTCCTCGCTGCCGTCGACATCCTCCGGCTTGAAGGTCGCGAGGTAGTCGAGCGCCTTCTTCACGCGGGCCTTCAGGTCGCCATACGTCTTCTCGTCATCGGGCCAGGAGGGAACTTCGCGCCCGCTGAGCCGGGCGGCGGCGCCCTTGGCGTGATCGGTGGCGTTCTGGATCTGGAAGCTGAGCGGTGCCATGTCCCAGATCAATCTCTGGTTGACCAGCGTTTCGACCTTGAACTTGCGTTCGGTGGCCATGGCCTCGGCCTTCTCCAGCTGGGCGAGAAGGTTGGTGAGCTGGCGGGTGAAGACCCCGACGGAGGCGGCATACATAGACGGCATTGTTGGATTCCACTTGGCTGAGGTGATGGCTGGGCTCCTCCCATCCATCGTCAATCGCCGATGTTGTACTCGCCGTGATGTCGATTGCAACTGCCGATGCGGCCGCTAGCATCATGCCCGGACAGGGAGGCAAATCATGGCCGAAGCCAAGTTCAAGCCTGCTGAGACGTCGGTCGGCGAGTTTCTGACCGCGCTCGACGATCCCAGGCGACGCGCCGAGAGCAAGACGCTGGTCGAGATGATGACCCGCATCACCGGCCAGAAGCCCCGATTGTGGGCGTACGGCATCGTGGGGTTCGGCGAGTATCACTACAAATACGCGTCGGGTCGCGAGGGCGACAGCCCGTTGGCCGCGTTCTCGCCGCGCAAGGCCGATTTGTCGATCTATCTGTCGGCGCATGACGATGTTGACGAGCGCGACGCCCTCCTCGCCAGGCTTGGGAAGCATCGCATGGGCAAGGGCTGCCTCTATGTGAAGCGCCTCGACCAGGTCGATCTGACCGTGCTGGAGCAGCTCGTCCGCAACGCGATGCGGGCAGCCACCGCGCCGGAATCGTACAAATGAAAGGGGCCACAGTCCCGTTTCCAGAACTGTGGCCCTTGGGGAGACACCCGCCGCACTGTTGAGGGCTTGGGGGCAGCGGCGGGCGCCTCGCGGTTCACCGGTGCATGGGTCGTTTGCAGAAATCCAGCGAACACCGAATAGATGGACCGCCTGTCCGGCAAAAAAAGGGGGGTTCACCGATTGGTGATGTTCATGGACGATTTGTTAGGCGGATTGCCCCCGCCGACCAAAATCCCTAAGACACCACGGCAACGCCGCGCTTTCGTGCCGGCAATGCAACGAGATCCGAATGGACATCCTTTCCCCACCCCCTGCCCCGCAAAAGGCCTTCCAGAGCCCCGAGGGCGCCTGGGCCTATGTTGCCGAGCTCTATGAGCGCAACACCGCCTTCATCCGCGATCACCTGATCGGGCTCAGCAAGGGTATTGTGCCCAAGGGCCGCGTGCGCGCCTTTTATCCCGAAGTCCAGGTGACTTCGCGCAGCTACGGCAAGACCGATTCCACGCTGGCTTATGGCTACCTCCACACGCCGGGCGTCTACCGCACCACCATCACCGCGCCGGACCTGTTCAAGGACTACCTCGTGCAGCAGTTCTCGGTGATCTTGCGCAACCACGGCGGCACCATCGACGTCGGCGAGAGCGCGACGCGCATTCCGCTGCATTTCGCACTCTCCGCCAATGAGCGCATCGACGGCGAGGCCATCAACGCCCTCCCCATCCCGTTGCGCGACCTGTTCGACGTGCCCGACCTCCAGGACACCGACGACGAGATCGCCAACGGCACCTTCGTACCGCCGCCCGGCGGTCCCTATCCGCTGGCGCATTTCACCGCGCCGCGCGTCGACTATTCGCTGGCGCGCCTCAGCCACTACACCGGCACAGATGCGGAGCACTTCCAGAACTTCGTGATCTTCACGAATTACGGCTTCTACATCGATGAGTTCTGCCGGCTGTCCAAGCAGTACATGGCCGACGGCCACCCCGACTACGATGCCTTCATCGAGCCGGGCAACTTCATCACGGCCAACTCGCGCCTCGGCGGCGGGACCATCGGCACCCCGGCGAAGCGCGCCCCGCAGATGCCGGCCTATCACCTGCGGATGAGCGGCGCGCGCGGCATCACCTTCGTCAACATCGGGGTCGGGCCGTCGAACGCCAAGACCATCACCGACCACATCGCCGTGCTGCGTCCGCATGCATGGATCATGCTGGGGCACTGCGCGGGCCTGCGCAATTCGCAGGAGCTGGGTGACTACGTCCTCGCCCACGCCTATCTGCGCGAAGACCATGTGCTCGATGCCGACGTGCCGGTCACCGTTCCCATCCCTGCCCTCGCCGAAGTGCAGGTGGCGCTCGAGCAGGCCGTGGCCGAGATTACACATATGGAGGGCATCGAGACCAAGCGCATCATGCGCACGGGAACCGTCGCCACCTTCGACAACCGCAACTGGGAACTGCGCGACCAGGCCGAGATCACTCGCCGACTCTCGCAGTCGCGCGCCGTCGCGCTCGACATGGAGTCGGCAACAATCGCGGCCAATGGCTTCCGCTTCCGCGTCCCCTACGGCACGTTGCTGTGCGTCTCCGACAAGCCGCTCCACGGCGAGCTCAAGCTCCCGGGCATGGCCTCGGACTTCTACCGCACGCAGGTCAACCGGCATCTGCTGATCGGCCTGCGCTCGATGGAAATCCTCCGCGACCAGCCCCCCGAAAAGCTCCACAGCCGCAAGCTGCGCTCGTTCGCGGAGACGGCGTTCCAGTAGGGTTCAGAGGTCGGCGAGCGCCTGTCGGTAGAGCCCGAGGAGCTTGTTGCGCGCCTCGGGCGACGACGGCCGCTCATTGCCGTTGAAGCGCTGACCGTGCTCGCTCATGAAGTCGAGCAGGAAGGCGGCGACGTAGAAGCGGAAGACATGGTCATCCGCCCAGCCCGCCGCGGCCATCAGATAGGTCGCATAGTCCTCGCGCAGCCCGTTGGCGCGCAGCGCGACGGTGATCAGCGCCGCCACGAAGCGCGGATCGCCGAAGCACAGGTCGTCGACGTCCACGATCCCCGAGAGGGTTCCGGCGTCGGACACGATCACGTTCTTGGTCGTCGTGTCGTGGAGGAAGGGCGTCGCCGGCAGCGCGTCGAAATCGCGTGCCAGCTTCATCCGGATGCCGTCGAGCCGCTCGACCTCACGCAGGTCGAACAGACCAGCGGCGGCGATCCGCTGGCGCGATCGATCCAGATCGGCCACCATCACTTCGGCCCAGCTCGCGAACGGTGCCGCTTCCGGCGACGGCGCAAAGCCGTAGCGTCCCGCCGATGGCGTGCTTCCGGCGATAGTCTGCGCCGCGGCCACGCCCCCGGCGATGGCGCGGAGGCTCGCATCGGGGAGCGAGCCGACCACTTCCCACAGATCGACCCCCGGCAGCCGCGTGAGCAGCATCCAGGGCATCTCCGCCTCCACGTCGGCTGCCAGCACTTCCGGCAGCGGCACGCCGAGGGGCCGCAACTGCCGCGACAGCCGCAGCGCGTTGCGCGCTACCGCCCTCTCGGCCGGCCGCGTCATGCGGATCACCGTGGTCCGGCCGTCGGCGAGCGTGACCTCGTAAACGAAGTGCTGCAGCCCCGTCGTGAACCGGCGCGCACCGATCGCCGCCGTAGCCAGGGCCGCGGCGGTCAGCCGGCACGCGTCCTCGGCGGTCGGATCGCTCACAGCGGCTCGTAGTCGATTTCGAGGAATCTCTCGACTTCGCGGTTCCAGCGATCCTGCACGAAGTTCACGTGCTTGGGGTGCTTGTCGTAGGCGTCGTAGGCCTTCTGGTCCGCGAACTCCATCGAGAAGCCGAAGCGATAATCGTTCTTGCGGCTCACCTGCCGCAACTGTTCGAACTTGCCCACACCCGGAATCCCCTCGAGCGCGATCCTGGCGTCGCGCAGGAACGCCTTTTCCTGCAGCGAGCCATGCGCGTGCTTGAGGGTAAAGATGACGGTGTGGCGGATCATGCTTCAGTTTCCAGCGAAATGGCGTCGCTCGCGGCTATCGCCGCCATGTTGACGATTCCGCGGCTCGTCGTCGAGGGGGCAAGGATGTGGGCGGGCGCGCGCGGGCCCATCAGGATCGGCCCGACGGCCAGCGCGCTCGTCATCTCCTTGAGCAGCGTCATGGACAGGTTGGCCGCTTCGAGATTGGGGAAGATCAGCAGGTTCGCCTCGCCCTTGAGCACCGTCTCGGGGATATAGCGCTCGCGCAGCTCCTGGTTGAGCGCCAGGTCGCCCTGCATTTCGCCCTCGACGATCAGGTCGGGCGCGACGATCTTGAGCTTGCGGTAGACCTCGCGCATCTTGAACGCCGTGTCACCGTCGCGCGAGCCGAAGTTCGAGTAGCTCAGCAACGCGGCCTTCGCCTCGATGTTGAAGCGCCGCAGATGGCTGCGGGCCTGCAGCGCAATGGCCACGAGTTCATCGGCCGTGGGGTCGATGTTGACGTAGGTGTCGGTGAGGAAGAACGCGCCGCGTTGCATGATCAGCATGCTGAGCGCGGAGACGTCCTTGACCCCGTCCTGCATACCCAGCACCGAGCGGATGTCGCGCACATGCTTGATGTAGCGTCCCTGGAGGCCGCAGATCATCGCATCGGCATCGCCGCGCTTCACCGCCAGGGCCGCGATCGTGGTGGTATTGGTGCGAACGATGGTGCGGGCGGTTTCCGGCGTCACGCCCGAACGGCCGACCAGCGAATGGAACAGGGTTACATAGTCCCGGTAGCGCGGGTCGTCCTCTGGGTTCACGATCTCGACGTCGCGCTCGAGATCGAGCGTCAGGCCGAAGCGTCGCAGCCGGCTCTCGATCACCTGGGGGCGTCCGATCAGGATTGGCCTCGCCATCCGCTCCTCGATCAGCACCTGGGCGGCGCGCAGCACGCGCTCGTCCTCGCCATCGGCGAAGGCCACCCGCTTGCTGCCGCTCTGTGCCCGGTCGATGATCGGCTTCATCACGAGGCCGGAGCGGAACACGAAGCGATTGAGGCTGTCCTGGTAGGCGGCCCAGTCGGCGATCGGCCGCTTGGCGACACCCGTATCCATCGCCGCCTTGGCGACCGCCGGCGCGATGCGCAGGATCAGCCGCTGGTCGAAGGGATTGGGAATGATGTGCTCGGGGCCGTAGACCGTCGGCTGGCCCGTCGGCGAAACTTCAAGCCCCGGGTCGTGCGCCAGCTTTGCGATCGCCTGCGCCGCCGCCAGCTTCATCTCTTCATTGATCTGCGTCGCGCCCACGTCGAGCGCCCCGCGGAAGATGAAGGGGAAGCATAGAACGTTGTTCACCTGGTTGGGGTAGTCCGAGCGTCCGGTGCACACCATCGCGTCAGGCCGCACGGCCTTGGCCTCTTCCGGCATGATCTCGGGAGTCGGGTTGGCGAGCGCCAGCACCAGCGGGTTGGGCGCCATGCGCTTGAGCATCTCGGGCTTCAGTGCGCCCGCGGCGGAGAGTCCCAGGAAGATGTCGGCGCCGTTGAACACTTCGGCGAGCGTGGCCGCCTCGCTGTCGTGCCGGCAGAACTTGCCGCGCCATTTGTCGTTGACGTCGTTGCGCTTGTAGGTCAGCAGCCCGTCCTTGTCGGCCACCCAGACGTTCTCGAGCCTGGCGCCAAGCGCGAGCAGGATGTTGAGGCAGGCGATCGCCGCCGCCCCTGCCCCGCTCGCACAGATTTTCACGTCCTCGATCTTCTTGCCGCTGAGCTCGAGCCCGTTGAGCACGGCGGCGCCCACGATGATCGCCGTGCCGTGCTGGTCGTCGTGGAACACCGGGATCGGCATGCGGGCCCGCAGGCCCTCCTCGATCTCGAAGCACTCGGGCGCCTTAATGTCCTCGAGATTGATGCCGCCGAAGGTCGGCCAGAGCGGCGCCACGACTTCGATGAACTTCTTGGGGTCGCGTTCCTCGATCTCGATATCGAAGACATCGATGCCGGCGAACTTCTTGAACAGGACGGCCTTGCCTTCCATCACCGGCTTTGACGCCAGCGCGCCGATCGCGCCGAGGCCGAGCACCGCCGTGCCGTTCGAGATCACGCCCACGAGGTTGCCGCGGGAGGTGTACCTGGTCACCGCGTCGGGATTCTCTGCGATCACCTCGCAGGGGGCCGCGACGCCCGGCGAATAGGCCAGTGCCAGGTCGCGCTGGTTGCCGAGCGGCTTGGTGGGCTGGATCTCGAGCTTGCCGGGCTTGGGGAACTCGTGAAAATGCAGCGCCGCCTCGCGGCGCGCCCGCAGCTGCTCGTTGACGTCGGACGACATTGCTATCCCTCGTAGACTCCCCGCTTGGTGCCACCAAATCGTAGGCTTGGGAAGCACGGCAGAACAGGGAATAAGTCGAAGCGGCCCCGGCTCAGGCCGCCGCGTCCGCGGTAATTGCGGATTCGGCCGCTGCCGCCGCCAGCGGAATGGCTCGCGGACCGCCATTGAGAGCCCGCGCCAGCTCCTTGAACGCTCCCACCTTGAGCGCCGGAGCGAACAGGAAGCCCTGCGCCATCACCACGCCGCGCGAGCGCAGGTACAGCGCCTGCGCTTCGGTCTCGACGCCCTCCGCGACGATTTCGGTGCCGAGGTCGCGGCACATGGCGATCAGGCCGTCGAGCACGGACACCGCCTGGGTGTCCGATTTGATCATGTCGACGAACACCCGGTCGATCTTGATCACGTCGACCCCCAGCGTCTGCATGTAGGCCAGGTTCGAGTGGCCAGTGCCCACATCGTCCATCGCCAGCCGGACGCCCAGCGCGTGGAAACCGGCAATCACCGTATGGGCGCTCGCCGAATTGCCGATCGGCGTCCGCTCGGTGATTTCGAAGACGAGCTGGCGGAACGACACGGTCGAGCCGCCGAAGATCGCCTGCACGTCCTCCACGATCGTCGTGTCGCGAAAGTGCCCCTCGAACAGGTTGATGGACACCTTCATGTCCGGCATTTCGAGGCAGAGGTCGGCGAGATCGTTGCGTACCTGCTGCATCAGGCCCAGGGTCATGGGAATGGCGAGCCCGGTGATCTCGGCATATTCGATGAACTGCCCCGGCATCACCACGTCGCCGTTGCGCTTCTCCCAGCGGCACAGCATCTCGCAGCCCGCGAGCTTGCCCGTCTTGAGGTTGATCACCGGCTGGTAATACGGCTTGAGCTCGCCCGCCGCGATCGCCCGCTCGAGGTCGAAAGCCGGCAGCTTGGAGCGCCGCACATATTGCAGCGCCAGCACCAGGAAAGCGCCGCTCATGATGCAGGCGATGATCGTGAAGCTCACGTCGAGGTCGGTGTAGTCGGCCCGCACCATGGCGAACGGCACCGCCGCCTCGATGCGGATCGGCAGTTCGCCGGCAAATACCGACGAGGCGATGAAGTCGGTCTCGCCGCGGTCGAATGCCGAGGTATCGCCTGCCACCAGCACCGGCGTGCCGTTGGTCAGCGTGATGCGGACCATCGCGGTAGGCTTGAAGCGGCTGAGCAGGCCCGATCGGTTCGCCGAAATGATCGGGACGATGGCCGAGACCAGCCGCGTGCTGCCGAATGCCTGCGTCACCTTGAGCACCGGCGTTTCGAGCCCCGCCAGCGCCCCTACGGCAAGGGTTTCGGTATGCCCCGGGATCGCAAGGCTCTCCGACAGCGGCGAGTACGAAACCTGCATGCCGAAGGCGTCGCAATACTGCACGCCATCGGCATTTTCGACCACCACCTGCTTGAGATAGAGGCTGCGCTGGATCTCCTGGTGGACATTGGCGATGAAGGTCGGCGTGCACAGCGACGGGCTGTCGGCCAGGATCTTGCGCAGCGACGCGATGCCGTCATAGGCGCCCGTCTCAATGCGCTCGCTGATCGCCTCCAGCGACGACTGGAGCTGCACGCGCTCGCGCACGCGCACGTAATTGTCGAGCAGCCAGTCGACGCCCATCACCGGCACGAACGCCAGGATAGCCGCGATCAGCGTCAATATGTGCGAGTACCGCGATGCCACGCCCGAGCCCGACTCCCCCTTGTGCACCTAGGGTTAGTCGGGCCGCCTTAAGGCATCGTTAATGACTGTTAACCATGTCCTATGTTGGCGTATCGGCGAACGGCGTCGCCACGACCTGGTGCTCGTCCTCGTACACTATGTAGCCAGGACGCTCCGTCTTGAGCATCTCCGTGTCGACGCCGTGGGAAGCAAGGATTGCAGCGATCTCCCTCATGCCGGAGATGAACTCCTCGGCGTCGTCCTTGAACCAGCTCAACGCGACATCGGCAGCGCGTGGATACTTGCTCCTAGTAAACCGTGTCGGTGCCGGAAGGTTCTTGGCGAACCAGTCATAAATCGACTGATATCGCGCATCCTGCTCGGCGCTGAAGTGCCCGCGTACATTGTCGATACCGTTGAACAGACCTAGTCGATGCCCAGTCTGCGGAGAGCGCTCCGCTACGACAAATCTGACGTAGCGGAGTGGCTTCATTTATCCTGGACATTGAGCCGGAGGTGCAGCTCGCGCAACTGCTTGCTGCTTGCCGCACTCGGCGCGCCCATCAGCAGGTCCTGTGCCTGCTGGTTCATCGGGAACAGCGTGATCTCCCGGAGGTTCTCGGCACCGCACAGCAGCATCACCACGCGGTCGATGCCGAACGCCGCGCCGCCATGCGGCGGGGCGCCGTACTGGAAGGCGCGGTAGAGGCCGCCGAACTGTTCCTCGACCTCGTCCCGGCTCTTGCCGGTGAGCTCGAACGCCGCGACCATGGTCTCGGGTTCCTGGTTACGGATCGAGCCCGATGCGATCTCGAAACCGTTGCACACCGCGTCGTACTGAAACGCCTTGATGGTCAGCGGATCCTGCGACTGCAGCGCCGCGAGCCCGCCCTGCGGCATCGAGAACGGGTTGTGCGCGAAGTCGACCTTCTTTTCTTCCTCGCTCCACTCGTAGAACGGGAAGTCGACGATCCAGCAGAGCTCGAAGCGGTCCTTGTCGACGAGGTTGAGTTCGGTGCCCACCTTGGTGCGCGCCTCGCCGGCAAAGCGGTACATCTTGTCGGGCCGGCCCAGCACGAAGAACACCGCGTCGCCCTCGCCCAGCCCAAGCTGCGTACGGATCGCCTCGGTGCGCTCCGGTCCGATGTTCTTGGCCACTGGACCCGCGCCCTCGAGCACCTCGCCCTCCTTGCGCCAGAAGATGTAGGCGAGGCCCGGCTGGCCCTCGCTCTGGGCCCAGCCATTGATGCGGTCGCAGAAGGCGCGGCTGCCGCCGGTCTTGCCCGGCACGGCCCACACTTCGGTCTTGTCGTCGGCGGCAATCTGGCCGGCGAACACCTTGAAGCCGGAGCCGGCGAAATGCGCGGTGACCGCCTGCATCTCGATCGGGTTGCGCAGGTCGGGCTTGTCCGAGCCGTATTTGCGGATCGCCGTCTGGTAGGGGATGCGCGGCCACTCCTTGGTGACGGGCTTCCCCTCGGCGAACTCCTCGAACACCGCCGTCATCACCGGCTGCACCGTGTTCCAGATGTCTTCCTGCGTGACGAAGCTCATCTCGAGATCGAGCTGGTAGAACTCGCCCGGCAGCCGGTCGGCGCGCGGATCCTCATCGCGGAAGCACGGCGCGATCTGGAAGTAGCGGTCGAAGCCGGCGACCATCAGCAATTGCTTGTACTGCTGCGGCGCCTGCGGCAGCGCGAAGAACGTGCCGGGATGGATGCGGCTGGGCACGAGGAAGTCGCGCGCGCCCTCGGGCGACGAGGCCGTCAGGATCGGCGTCGAATATTCGGCAAAGCCGGCATCGCCCATGCGCCGGCGCATCGAGGAGATCACCTTGGTGCGCTTGACGATATTGGCGTGCAGCGTCTCGCGGCGGAGGTCGAGGAAGCGGTAGCGCAGTCGGATATCCTCGGGATAGTCCGGCTCGCCGAACACCGGCAGCGGCAGCTCCTTGGCTTCGCCCAGCACTTCGAGCTCGCGGATGAACACCTCGATCTCGCCGGTCGCCTGCTTGGCGTTGATCGTCTCGGGCGTGCGCTTCTTGACCTCGCCATCGACCCGGATCACCCACTCGGAGCGCACGGTTTCGGCCAGCTTGAACGCGGCGGAATCGGGATCGATCACCAGCTGCGTCATGCCGTAATGGTCGCGCAGGTCGATGAACAGCAGGCCGCCATGGTCGCGAACGCGGTGCACCCAGCCCGAAAGGCGCACATTATTGCCCACGTCCGCCGTAGTCAGAGCGGCGCATGTGTGGGAACGATAACGGTGCATTTTCGGGTCTCTTTTGAGGGTTGGAGTCGGGCCAAAATGGCGCCGGACAAGCGCATGCGAGGCCCGGATTGTCAAGATTCCGGCCGCCGGGCGCGGTAACCCTGTCCGATTCGCCGCTGGAGCGGCGCATAAACCCCTGATAAGAGCGACACTTCAAAGCCCTGGTGTCCCGGGGCGCCTAGACCGAGACTGGACGATTATGGAGCTTGTGACCTCGACCGACGCGCTGGCTGCCTACTGCGCGCGTGCCACCAAATTCGATTTCATCACCGTCGACACCGAATTCCTCCGCGAAACCACCTACTGGCCGAAGCTGTGCCTGTTGCAGGCCGCAACGCCCGATGAAGCGATCCTCGTCGATCCGCTCGCCGATGGCCTGAGCCTCCAGCCATTCTTCGAGCTCCTCGCCAACAAGCATGTGGTGAAGGTCTTCCACGCCGCCCGGCAGGACATCGAAATCTTCGTCAAGCTGTCCGGCGTGGTGCCGCAGAACATCTTCGACACCCAGGTCGCGGCCTCTGTGTGCGGTTTTGGCGACAGCGTCAGCTACGACAACCTCGTCCGCTCCGTCACCGGGGTCGACCTCGATAAATCCTCGCGCTTTACCGACTGGTCGCACCGGCCGCTCACCGAAAAGCAGCGGCTCTACGCCCTCGCCGACGTCACCCATTTGCGCGATATCTACGTCAAGCTGCGCGCGCAGGTCACCGAGACCCATCGCTGGGACTGGGTCGAGGACGAGCTGCAGGTGCTGCGCTCGATCGACACCTATGTCGTCAGGCCCGAGAACGCCTGGGAGCGCTTCAAGTCCAAGCTGTCGCGCCCGCGCGACCTCGCTGCGCTCAAGGTCATCGCCGCCTGGCGCGAGCGCCGCGCGCAGGACACCGACCAGCCGCGCAGCCGCATCCTCAAGGACGACGCGCTGATCGAGCTCGCCATGCAGCGGCCGCAGACTCCCGAAGCGTTCGACAAGCTGCGCGCCGTGCAGCGCGGCTATGGGCGCTCGTCCGCCGCGCAGGAACTGGTCGCCCTCATCAAGGAGGTCGAGGCGCTGCCCAAGAACGAATTGCCGCCCGCTCCCGAGCGTTACCGCGGCCCTTCGCCCAAAGGCGCCGTCGGCGATCTGGTTCGCGTCCTGCTCAAGGCGGTCAGCGAAGAGCACGGCGTCGCCGCGCGCATCCTCGCAACCTCCGACGACATCGATGCGCTGGTACTCGACGACGAAGCCGACGTCCCGGCCCTCCGCGGCTGGCGCCGCAAGCTCTTCGGCGAGAAGGCGCTGGCGCTCAAGCACGGCAAGATCGCCCTCGCCGCCACCCGCAAGGGCATCATCGAGTTTCCGATCGAGCGTTGACTACTTCGCCACGACTTCCGAACTCTTGATGCCCGCGACGCCGGCCAGTTGGTCGAGCCGGCCGGCGAGGTGTTCGCCCGCGAGGAAGGCGAGGTCCTCGGGCAAATGCAGCCGCAGCCGACTGCCCTCGAGCGAGAAATGCGTGCGCTGCAGCACGCCCGGCATGGCCGCCGACATCGGATAGGCCACGCGGAAGGTCGCGCCGAGAAGCCGGGCCTTCATGTTGGCGGCCGGGCCGGCCAGCTCCATCAGTTCGTGACTGATCGATTTGTGCTTGAGGCCCATATAGCGGACCGCCAGCGCCTCCGCGAGGAAAGCGCGGCCGGGATGGTCGACGCCGGCGAGAGCGCCATAGGCGACCATGTCGACGCTCTGCTCTCCGCGATAGTCGGGATGCCCGCGCCAGCCGATGTCGCTCAGATAGCAGGCGACCTTGCGCAGCCGTTCCTCGGCGGCCGTCTCCTTGACCTGGATGGCGTCAAGGAACCCGGCGGTGAACCTGATCAGGTCTTCGGCATGGGCAGGTGAGCGCGAGCGCAGGATCGAGATTTCTTCGGCGCCCTGCAGCAGTGGATCGAGCGCCCGCTCCTCGGGCGGCAACAGGCCGTACAGATATCCCTCGCGGACCCCCTGTGCCGAGAACAGCACGCTGTCGAATTTGCCGGCGCGCAGCACTTCGCCGAGCACGGCGGCGCCGAACGGCACCAGGTCGCGCCGCGACGAGCTTGTGTGGTCGCTGCCCGGATAGGCCTTGCCGGCCGTGGCGGCGTCGACGATCTCGTCGCACAGTTTCGCCAGGTCGCCGGCCTTGGTCACATAGTGCTGCACCATGTGCAGCGGATAGTTCCGCAGCACCTGATGCATCTTGGCCATCGAGCGCCAGGTGCCGCCGATGGCGCAGAACTGCCCGCCGGGTTTGCAGCTCAGGAGTTCGGACCTGGCGAGCCGCTCCCGCGCGATTTCGCGCGCCCGCGCCACTGAACGGCCGGCATCGTCCTGCATGCGGATGACGCCCAGCTCATGGGTCTCGCCGACCGCATCGACGCCGTCCACAATCGAGGACAGCTCGAGGCTGCCGCCGCCCAGATCGCCCACGATGCCGGTGAAGTCGGGGATCCCCGCAACGACGCCGAGCGCAGCGAAATGCGCCTCGGCAGCGCCGCTCAGCACTTCCACCTTGGCGTTCATCGTCGCTTCAACCGCATCGACGAAGGCCTTGGAATTGCTCGCATCCCGGACCGCCGAGGTGGCGAGGATGTAGACTTCCCCGGCCTTCATCAGCTGCGCCACCAGCGCGAAGCGCTGGATCGCCGTCAGTGCCCGGTCGATGTTCTCGTAGGCGAGCCGCCCGGTCTGGGCGAGCCCGCGCCCCAGGGCGCAGGACGACTTCTCGTTGTAGAGCAGCGTCAGCGAGCGTGCGAGCCGCTCATAGACGACGAGACGCACCGAGTTGGAGCCGATATCGAGCACAGCGACGGGCCGGGCGCCCTTGATGCGCCCTTGCGCCGTCGGGTCCGCGTCGAGACCCCAGAATTGGTTCAATCGTCGTTCTCTTCGTTGTCGCGCTGCAGGGCGCTGCCGCGGCCGGACAGGCTCGCATTGGTCATGAAGTAGTTGTGGGCACTGTAGGGCTCTTCGCCCTCCTCCAGTGGCCGGCGATGCGAACTGCCGTCCGGCAGTACCTCCCAGCTCTGCGTGTTGTCCTTGAGATAGGCCACCAGCATGCGGTCGAGGATCTGCCTATGCACGGTCTTGTTGAGGATGGGAACCATCACTTCGACACGCCAGTCCAGGTTGCGCTGCATGATGTCGGCCGACGACATATACACCTTGGCCCGCCGCGAGGGCATCTGTTCGCCATTGCCGAAGCAGAAGATGCGCGAATGCTCGAGGAAGCGGCCGACCACCGACTTCACCCGGATATTGTCCGAAAAGCCCGGTATTCCGGGCCGCAGGCAGCAGATGCCGCGCACGATCAGCTCGATCTTCACGCCCTTCTGGCTCGCGTCGTAAAGCGCGTCGATGATTTCTGGATCGACCAGGGCGTTCATCTTGAGCCAGATCGTCGCCGGCTCGCCGCGTTCCGCGAAGCGGACCTCGCGGGCGATATGGTCGAGCAGCGTCGAGCGCAGATTGACCGGAGAGACCGCGACGGCCTCGAGCTCGGTCGGTCGCGCATATCCTGTTATGAAGTTGAACACCCGCGCCACGTCGCGCGTGATCGACGGGTCCGTCGTGAAGTAGCTGAGGTCGGTGTATATCTTGGCCGTGATCGGATGATAGTTGCCCGTGCCGAGGTGGCAGTAGCTGACCAGCTTGCCGCTCTCGCGCCGCACCACCTGGCTCATCTTGGCGTGCGTCTTGAGCTCGATGAAGCCGAAAACCACCTGCGCCCCGGCGCGTTCGAGGTCGCGGGCCCAGCGGATGTTCGCTTCCTCGTCGAAGCGCGCCTTGAGCTCGACCAGCGCCGTGACCGACTTGCCCTGCTCGGCGGCGTAGACGAGTGCCTTCACGATCGGGCTGTCGCGCGAGGTCCGATAGAGCGTCTGCTTGATCGCCACCACGTCGGGGTCGCGCGCCGCTTGACCGAGGAACTGCGCCACGACGTCGAAGCTCTCGAACGGGTGGTGGACGAGGAGATCCTTGGCCTTGATGGCGGCGAACAAATCGCCATTGTAGTCGCGGACGCGTTCTGGATAACGCGGTATGTACGGCTGGAACTTCAGGTCCGGCCGGTCGATCTCGCAGATCTTGCTGGCATCGGCGAGGCCGAGAAAGCCTTCGACCTCGAACGTATCGGCCGGCGTGGCGCCCAGCCGCTCCGAGATTTGCCGCCGCAGGGCGCGCGGCATCTTCTTTTCGATCTCGAGCCGGATCACCAGGCCGCGGCGGCGTTGCCGGAGCGCGGATTCGAATTCGACCACGAGGTCGGCCGCTTCGTCGTCGATTTCGATTTCGCTGTCGCGGATGATCCGGAAGGCGCCCGAACCGGCCACTTCGTAGCCGGGAAACATCTTGTGCAGGAACAGGTTGATCAGCGTGTCGATGGTCACGACCTCGATCCGCCCCTCGGCCGTCAGTCCCGCCGGCAGGGTGATGAAGCGGTCGAGGTTGGATGGCACGCGCACCAGCGCCGTCAGCGCCGTCACGGAGCCCGGCCGCGTCAGCTCGAAGGCCAGCGTGAAGCCCAGATTGGGGATGAACGGGAACGGATGCGCCGGGTCGACGGCGATCGGCGTCAGGACCGGGAAGATTTCCTCGCGGAACAGCCGCTGCAGGTATTTCACCTGGTCCGGGGTGAGGTCGTTGGCTTCATGGATGACGACGCCGGCCTCGTGCAGCTCCTCGCGCAGCGTCTGCCAGTGGTCCTGCTGCTCGAGCTGGAGGTGCTGCGCGAGCGTCGCGATCTCGTCGAGCTGCTCGGCCGGCGTCAGGCCGTCGGCGCTCTGCTTCTGCAATCCGGCACGCAGCTGGCCCTTGAGGCCGGCGACGCGCACCATGAAGAACTCGTCGAGATTGTTGGCCGAAATCGACACGAAGCGCATGCGCTCGAGCAGCGGATGGTTCTTGTTGCCCGCCTCCTCCAGCACGCGCATGTTGAACTGCAGCCAGCTCACCTCGCGATTGACGAACCGGGCCGGGCTCTGGCGCAGCGCCTCGATGTCGGGCGAGGCGGCCTCCTCGGGCAGGATTTCGGTCATCTCATTCATCGTCGCCGCCTTCCAGATCCAGTTCGTCGTCGCTCACACCGCGTTCGGCCAGTGCCGCGGCGGCCACCGAGCGCGTGATGGCCGTGCCCCGGCTGAGGGCAATGCGGTCGACAAGCTCCGCCAGCGCCACTGCCTCTTCCGGCGAGCGCTCCATCCTTGCCACGAGATAGCTGACGATTTTCGGATCGACCGCAACCTGCCGGTCGCCGAACAGCTTCACGAACATCTGTGACAACTGGATGTCATCGCTCAGGGCCACCGTGAACCGCGCCGCGAGTCTCGCCCGCGACTTGAGATCATCGGTCTGGTAGGGCCAGTTGGCAATCGGCTCCCGGCTCGTCATCAGCACGGCTCGGCCATCCCGCATGGACTGGTTCAGCAGATGGAACAACGCATCCTCGCCGTAACCGCTCCGCTCAACATCCTCGACCGCCAACGGCGCCGTGCCGCCGCGGCGCGACAGGTCCTCCAGCTCGCCCGGCTCGGCCATCCGGGCCCCTGCCCGCTTCGCCCAGATGCGGGCCAGATGCGACTTGCCGGATTTTGCCGGCCCTTCGATCAGCGTCAGCGGTCCCGGCCAACTGGGAAAGGCCCGGATATGGGCCAGCGCCAGCCGGTTGCCCTCGCCCTCGATGAAGTCGTCTTCGAGATGCGACGGCTCGTGCCCATAGTCGAAGGGCAGCTGCGAGGTACCGGTACCGGTCGGGCTCATTTTGTCGGCGTCAACCTTTTGCGGCGCCGCGGCGCCACGTCCGGCGCCGCCTCCGCGGCAACCGGTGGCTCGGGCGCCACGGCGGGCATGCTCAGGGCCAGCTCGGGTTCCCCCGTCGCCAGCTTCTGCGGCCGCTCACCGTGATAGAGCGCACTCTCCTTGTAGCGCTTGATGGCATAGCGGGTCAGCGTCGCGGTGATCGCCGCCAGCGGCACCGCGAGCAGCAGGCCCACGAAGCCGAAGAGGAACGAGAATGCGAACAGCGCGAACATCAGCCACACCGGGTTGATGTTGATGCTCTGCCCCACGAGCCGCGGATACAGCACATTCCCTTCGAGGAACTGGCCGACCATGTAGACGGCGAAAACGATCAGGACGAACCACCAGTTGGGCGAAAACTGCACCAGCGCAATGCCCATCGACAGGATGAAACCGGTGAGGAATCCAGCGAATGGAATGAAGCTGAACAGCCCTGTGATCAACCCGATCACCAGGCCGAAATTGAGCCCGGTCAGGCTGAGGGCCATCGAATAGTAGACGCACAGCACCAGGATCACCGAGCCCTGGCCGCGAACAACGCCGGCCATCGAGCGGTCGATCTGATCAAGTACCTGTCTGATTTCGCGCCTGTGCTCTCGCGGCAGCAGATCGTCGACGCCCTTGATCATGCCCTCCCAATCGAGCAGCAGATAGAACGTCACGACCGGCGTGATCAGGAGGAAGCCGAGCGTATTGAGCACCGTGAGGCCGCTCTGGAGAATCTGCGCGGTCAGGTTGCCGATGAATTCGACGCCGGTGCCGATGAACTGGGTCAGGCTCGCTTCGAGCTGCGCCGCGCGCTCGGGTCCGAGCCACTCGGTGAACTGCGGCGCCAGTCGGCGGATCAGTGCCTGCAGGTCGCCGACATAGCCCGGTACATCCCGGGCCAGCCCCACGATTTGGGTGACGATGAGCGGGGTCACGAGAAAGAACACACCCACGATCAGCGCGATCACGATCAGCATCGCGATGAAGGTCGACCAGCCGCGCCCGATCACCGGAAGGCGCTGGATCAGGTTGACGAGCGGGTTGAGGATGTAGGCGAGCGCACTGCCAACCACGAACGGCAGCAGGATGGGGCGGAGCAGCCAGACGGCGAGAATCACGGCGACGGTGAAGCCGACCCAGACAAGCACCTGAGTTCTGAGTGTCATGCCCCGTCGTACCCTTGCGTCGCCCCAGTTGAGCGGCTATCAGCGCCTCAGTTTTCGCCCCTCCCAGAGCCGGCACAGAGCGCCCCATGTCCGACGCATCGAACCTGCCATCAAACGGGCTCAGCTACAAGCATGCGGGTGTCGACATCGACGCCGGCAATGCGCTGGTGGACGCCATCAAGCCCGCCGTCCGCTCGACCCGCCGTCCCGGCGCCGACGCCGAAATCGGCGGCTTCGGCGGCCTGTTCGACCTCAAGGCGGCCGGCTTCATCGATCCGGTGCTGGTCGCCGCCAATGACGGTGTCGGCACCAAGCTCAAGATCGCCATCGACACCGGCAGCCACTCGACCATCGGCATCGATCTCGTCGCCATGTGCGTCAACGACATCGTCGTCCAGGGTGCCGAGCCGCTGTTCTTCCTCGACTATTTCGCCACCGGCAAGCTCGACGTCGAGGTCGGCAAGGCCATCGTGGAGGGGATTGCCGAAGGTTGCCGCATCTCCGGCTGCGCCCTCATCGGCGGCGAGACGGCCGAAATGCCGGGCATGTATCACGGCAACGACTACGACCTCGCAGGCTTTGCCGTCGGCGCCGCCGAGCGTGGCACCCTCCTGCCCCGCCCCGACGTGAGGCCGGGCGACGCGATCGTCGCCATCGGCTCGTCCGGCGTCCATTCCAACGGATACTCGCTGGTCCGCAAGATCGTCGACATCTCCGGCGTCGACTGGTACCTGCCGGCGCCGTTCGACGAAGCCCGTACGCTCTCGGGGGCGCTGCTCACCCCCACCCGCATCTATGTGAAGCCGATCCTGTCGGCGCTCAAGGCCGGCATCGGCCTCAAGGCGCTGGCGCACATCACCGGCGGCGGCTTCATCGACAACATTCCGCGCGCCCTGCCAGAGAACGTTTCGGCGCATATCGACCTCAATGCCGTGCAGGTGCCGAAAGTGTTCGGCTGGCTGGCCCGGGTCGGTGGCATGGGCGAGCGCGAAATGCTGCGCACGTTCAACTGCGGCGTCGGCATGATCTGCGTGCTCGATGCGCGCGAGGCCGAGCAACTGGTCTCCCACCTCTACGAGCAGGGCGAAAAGCCCGCCATCATCGGCCGCATCACCGAAGCGGGCGCCGAGCCGGTGACGTTCGAAGGCAAGCTGGCGCTGTGACCGCGAGGCAGCGCGTCGCCATCCTCATTTCCGGCCGCGGCTCGAACATGAGCGCGCTGATCGCCGCCGCGAAGGCCGGGGACTATCCGGCTGAGATCGCTGGCGTCTTTTCGAACGATCCCGGCGCCCGGGGCCTCGCTATCGCTGCCGCCGACGGCATCGCCACGGCCGCCCTGGCGCACCGGGACTACGCCAGCAAGGCCGCGTTCGAGGCGGCGATGACGGCCATCCTCGAGGGCTGGCAGGCCGACATCGTCGCCCTCGCCGGCTTCATGCGCGTGCTGTCGCCCGAATTCTGCACCCGCTGGGCGGGCCGCCTCATCAACATCCACCCCTCGCTGCTGCCCCGGCACAAGGGCCTTCACACGCACGAGCAGGCGCTCGCCGACGGCTCTGTCGAGCACGGCTGCACCGTCCACTTCGTCACCCCCGGCATGGACGAAGGCCCCACGATCGCGCAGGCATCCGTTGCCATCCTCGCCGGGGATACGCCCGACATCCTGGGGGCCCGCGTTCTGGTTGAAGAGCACAAGCTCTACCCCCGCGCCCTCGCAATGGTGGCCGCATCGCTCGCAGGCACGGCGCCGCTCATCCGCCGCCTCGGGGCGGCCGATGCCGCAGCCTATCGGGCGATCCGGCTCGAGGCCCTGCAGGATGCCCCGACCGCCTTCGGTTCGAGCTACGAGGCCGAGTGCACCCGCGATCTCGCCGAGTTCGAGAGCACCGTCACGCGCAACTACATCGCCGGAGCCTGGCTTGGCGGCGCGCTCGTCGGCACTGCCGGCTTCCACCGTCTGGATGCCACCAAGGTCGCCCATCGCGGCAACATCTGGGGCGTCTATGTCAGGCCCGAAGCCCGCGGCCACGGCGTGGCCCGCGCCCTGATCGCCGACGTCCTCGCCTTCGCCCGGACGCAGGTCGAGCAGGTGCATCTGTGCGTCGTCACCGACAACGCCCCCGCGCTCCGCCTCTACGAGCATCTGGGCTTCGTCAGCTACGGCATCGAGCCGCGCAGCCTGCTCGTCGATGGCCGCTATCTCGACGAGCACATGATGGTGCTGCGCTTCGACTAGCGCATCGGCTATGAAGCGTCCGATGAACACGCAAATAGACGTTGCGATCGTCGGCGCCGGCCCCGTCGGGCTGCTGCTGGCGATCGAACTCAAGCTGGGTGGCGCCGATGTGCTCGTCCTCGAACGGCTCGCCGCACCAGACCGCGCGATCAAGGCGCCCTCGATCGGACCCGTTGGCGCCGAGGCGCTGCAGCGCCGCGGCATGGGCCCGGCGCTGACGGAGGCCGAAGCCCGCAGCTTCGCAGCGATGGGACAGGCGGGCGCCGAGATGCGGGCGCGGCTGATCAGATCGCGGGGCCATTTCGCCCTCCTTCCGCTTCGCTCCAATGCCGAGCCCGAGCGGCGCATGTACTGGGTCGACCAGCCCGCTATCGAGGCCGTTCTCATCGAGCGCGCGTCAGCGCTCGGCATCGAGATCCGGCGCGGCTGCGCGGTCACCGACCTCGAGCAGCGCGATACCGACGTCACGGTTGGCTGGACGTCCGTCGCCGGACCGGATCGCCTCACCTGCTCCTGGCTCGTCGGCTGCGACGGCGGGCGCAGCACCGTCCGCAAGCTCGCCGGCTTCGGCTTCTCGGGAGCTCCGCCGAGCCTCACAATGTACCAGGCCATCCTCGATCTCGATCACCCCGAGCGCCTGCCGCGCGGCGTGTCCCGCCTGCCCGGCGGCGTCGTCATCAACGGACCGCGGCCGCGCCGCCTCGGGCTGCACGACTTCAGTGGTCCTCCGGCCGATCGCGAGGCGCCGGTCACGCGCGACGAGATCGAGGGTGCCCTGCGGCGGATCAGCGGCGCCGATGTCCGCGTCACCGCGATCGAGGAGGCGAACCGCTGGTCGGACGTCACGCGCCTCGCCGACACCTACCGCCGCGACCGCGTCCTTGTCGCCGGCGACGCCGCGCATGTGCATTCGCCGCTGGGTGGCCAGGGATTGAGCCTCGGCCTCGCCGACGCCGCCAATCTGGGCTGGAAGCTCGCCGCCGTGATCCGCGGCGACAAATCGGCAGGCTTCCTCGACAGCTACACCGCCGAGCGCCGGCCCGTGGCCGAAGCCGTCCTCGCCAACACGCTGGCACAGGTCGCGCTGATGCGGACGGACGACCGGTCGAACGCCCTGCGCGAGGTGTTCGCCACCCTGATGCAGCTCGATGACGTCAACGACCGGGTCGACGGGATGATGAGCGGCCTTGCCATGCGCTACGATCTCGACTCCGACCGGGCGGAGGTGGGCAGTCTTGCCGCCGATCGTCCCCTCGGCGCTGGAACATCGTTGTACAGCCAGATGGCCGATGGCGCCGGCATTCTCCTCGATGCCACTTCCGACGGCCGCGTCGCTGCGCTGGCGGCCGGTACCGCCCGCCTTCGCTGCCTCGCCCTCGACGCCCCGCGCTCGCTGCTGATCCGACCCGATGGCTGTATCGCCTGGTCCGCGGATGGCAACGAGACGGACGGTCTTGCCGACGCTCTCGAGCGCTGGTTTTCGCGCTAGCTCACATAGGGCAGCGTCGTCTGGAATCCTGTTTCGTTCAACCGGTCGAGCGTCCAGCCGCGCAGCGCACGGTTGACGACTTCCACGGCCCAGGGGCCGCGATAGCCGGCGGCGCGCGCCGCAGTGACGAAGCCGGCAACATCGAGCTCGCCCTCGCCGCAGAAGCGGCGCGCCGTGACGTCGTAACCCTTGGGACCGCGCACATTGTCGCTCAGCTCGACGCTGACGATCCGGTCGGCTGGCAGCGCCGCAATCTCCGCGTTAGCAATACCGATCGCATTGGTATGGGCGATGTCGACGATCAGTCCACCATTGGGCGTGTCGCCGACCATGGCGAGGCACGCGTCCAGCCGGTGCACGAACGAAGCGCGCATGAATTCGTAGCCGACGCGCAGGCCGTGGCGCGCGGCATCGGCGCAGAGCCGCGCGAACTCGTCGGCCAGCCGTACCGACTCTCCCGGCGTATTGCGCCGGTCGCCCGCCTTCACATGCGGTGCACCCAGCGCCTGTGCTGCCTCCAGCAGCCAGCGCCGCCGCTCGTCCGACGCGGCGCGCCGCTCGCCATCGACATACCAGTCCTCGATGAAGGCGACCTCGCAGGCCACGATGCCGTTGTCGTCGAGAATGCGCCGCACCTCGCCGAGACTGCGTGTCGCGCAGATCGCCGCGAGGTCGGCGTGCCAGAAGCTGATGCCGGCAAAGCCGGTGCGCGCCGCCGACTGCACGCGCGCGGCGAAATCGAACGGGCTCACCTCCGTTTCGCCGGGGAACACGCCGGCGGCGGACCAGAACAAATTGACGAGCTTGTCCGCCATCACACCCGGACGCCGGGTTCGTAGACCGTCAGGACGTTGCCCGACCCGGGCCAGGTCCGCGTCCGCACCAGCTTGAGGGGCACAGCCGGCCGTGTCTCGAACATCGGCGTGCCCTCGCCGCCGATCAGCGGGAAGACCGTCAAATGCAGTTCGTCCACCAGTCCATGCGCCATGAGGTCCTGCCACAACGGCCGGCCGAGGATCACGAGAATGTCGCCCCTGCCCTCGCGCTTCAGCCGTCCGATCTCGCGCGCTGCCTCGGCGCGGCCGAGGATCGTCGTGTTCGTCCACGGCGCCGTCGCGGCCGGCGTCAGCCTGTCGGAGATCACGAGCTTTGGCCGCTCCGCGATCAGTTCGGCGAACTCCTGCCGGATCGCGGAGAACGACGGATTGCCGCGCACGCCGGTCCAGTAGTCCCTGTTGCCGAGAAACCCCGTGTGGCTCAGCAGCAGGTAGCCCGCCGCTCGGAGCAGTTCGACATTGTAGTGGTCGAAGCTGTCGTCGCGCGCATAGTCAGGATTCTGGTACGCGAACAGCGCGGCCATGTCGTCATTGGGCCCGCTATAGAGCCCGTCGATAGTGATGAAGTTGCTGACGATCAGCCGGCCCATTCGAGCGCTCCACAATCGCAAGCGCCGACGCTAGCACATCACGTCGCCATTCGCCCGCGCCAGACCATGTAGACGTCCGCGCGCTGGTAATGCGACTGCGCTCCGGGCAGTTTCCGGTGCTCGAAGCCGACGCTTTCATAGAGCCGGATCGCGGTCGCCAGTTTGGTGTTGGTTTCAAGGAAGAGCTTGCGGCCCCCGCGCCGCTCGAACTCGGCCAGCGCCGCCTCGATCAATACGCGCCCGATCCCCAGTCCCTGCGCCGCCGGATCGACCGCCATCTTGGTCAGTTCGTACTCGCCGTCGGCCGCCTGCAGCAGCGCGCAGGTGCCCACCACCGCGCCGCCTGCCTCGGCAAAGAAGATGGCTCCCCCGCCCGCAAGTATCTCCTGCTCCGGATTGCTCAGCACGCGGTGGTCGACTTCCTCGAGGTAGAAATAGCGGCGCAGCCAGTCGGCGTTGAGGCGATGGAAATGCGCGCGCAGTTCGGGGCGGAAGGGCACGACGCGCACGCCGCCCGCCTTTCCGTTTTTCGCGCGCTCGCGCACCGCATCCCCGAGCGACCCATCGAGTATCTTCGAAAACTCATCCAGGACGGCCCAGGCGTCGATGCCGGCCGCGCGGAAGCGCGCTGCGAGCTCCTCGCGGATAGCGTGCCAGAGCGGCTTGGCCTCGCGTAGCGCTGTCACCGCCTGCGGCGTCAGCGACAGGCGCCGCATCCGTCCGTCCGCCGCGTCGGCCGAAGCCTCGAGCATGCCGCGCTGCACCAGCTTGGTCGCCAGTTGGCTGATCGCCGAATGCGTCTGGCCGACCGCCTGCGCAATCTCGCCGACGGGCAGCGGCCCTTTGTCGTGCAGCAGGCGCAGCACCGGAAACCATCGCGCCTGGAGCGGCACGCCATGGTCACGATAGGTCGCGTCGGCAACGTCATAGAGCCGGTCGCTGAGAAGCCTGAGGCGGCTGCCGATCGCAAGCAGTCCAACGTCGGAAAAGAAGTCCATCGCCCTCTCCGTCAGTATTTGCGTAAGTACTAACGCAAATGGCTGGCCTGCGCAAGGGCATCACCGGATTTGATGGTTCCCATCGTCAAAATCGGTTCGACGCGACTCCCACGCTGCGCCATGTTCGCCGCCCTGGAGACCACCCATGCCTTCGACCCGTTTTGAAACTTCCGCCGGCTGGATTGCCGGCCGGCATGCCGATCTGGCGGCCGCCATCCAGCGCGCGCTGGTCGAGGGCATCCGCATTCCCGCGCAGGACCGCGACATTCGCATCCACGAATACCCGCAGGGCAGCTTCTTCGCCCCGCCCGGCCGCGGCGCGTGCTATTCGGTGCTCGAAATCGCTATGTTCACCGGTCGCTCGCGCGAGGCCAAAGGCCGGCTCTATGGGGCGCTGCAGCGCGAACTGGGCGCCTTCGGATTCGCGGAAGGCGACCTCAAGGTCGTGGTCCACGACGTGCCATTCGACAACTGGGGCCTGCGCGGCAAGCCGGCAGACCCCGCGACGCTGACCTTCAAGGTCGACGTCTAGGAGATAGCTGAGATGCCATTGCGATACTGGGCGCTGATTATCCTTCTCGGCGCCGTCTGGGGCTGTTCATTCCTGTTCAACGCCATCCTGATCCGCGAGATCAGCCCGCTCTGGGTGTCGGCGGGTCGCGTCACCATCGGCGCCGTCATCTGCTGGATCTTCTTCCTTGGCACGCGCAAGCCGCTGCCGCGCGACTGGAGTCTCTACCCGCAGTTCCTCGTGCTCGGCATCCTCAACTACGCCATCCCCTTCGCCCTCTTTCCCTATGCCGAAATGACCGTCGCGAGCTCGATCGTGGGCGTCATCAACGGCATGACGCCGATGACGACTGTCATCGTCAGCCAGCTCTGGCCGGGCGGCGAGAAAGCCACCTGGAACAAGGTGATTGGCGTCCTCGTCGGTTTCCTCGGTGCCATCATCCTCGCCTCGCCATCGCTGGGCGAAGGGGCTTCGGCGCAGGTCGTCGGCCTCCTCGCCGCGCTCGCCGCCACCTGCTGCTACGCGCTCACGCTCAACTATGCGCGCCGCTTCAAGAACGTCGACTCGGCGGTCACCGCGTCCGCGTCGCTCACCGGCGCGGCGCTGGTGTCGATCCCGATCGCGCTGCTCTGGCCGATGATCGCCGGCGTGTTCACCGGTTCCGCAAGCGGGTTCGCCCTCGATATTCCGGCCATTACCCGCATCGAAACCTGGGGCGCCCTGTTCGGCATCGGCGTGTTCTCGACCAGCTTCAGCTTCCTGCTGGTCTATTGGCTGTTGCCCAAGGTCGGCGCGACGAACCTGTCGCTCAACACCTTCATCACCCCGATTTCGGCGATCCTCCTGGGTGTCCTCGTGCTGCACGAGCGCTTCCTGCCGGTCCACATCATCGGCATCGTCGTGATCTTCCTCGGCCTCGTGTTCATCGATGGCCGCCTGGTCAAGCGCTGGATGCCTAAACCTAAGCCCGCCTAGAGGCCGGGGCCGGCTCCTCCTCGACCGGTGGCGGCGATGGCAGCAGCGGCGCCGGCTCGGCGCCCGTCACGAGCTTTGCCCGTACGATATTGTCCTCGCCAATCAGCTCGTCGATGAACAGCGACAGCAATTGCGGCCGGCCGGTCACGCCGGCCTTGCGATAGATCGCGTTGGTCTGCGCCTTCACCGTGCCTTCCGAGGTCCCGCGCAACGCCGCGATCTCGGCTGTCGACTGCCCCTTGATGGCGAACAGCGCCACGTCCGCCTCGGCCCGCGTCAGTCCCCATTGGGTGAAGCGCTCGTTCAGCAGCTCCATGAAGGCACCCGAGGCGACTCGCAGCCGCTCCTCCGCCCTCGCCCGGTCGCGATGCGCACGCCACAGTGCGAGGCCACCGAAGCCAACGCCGATCGCCAGCCCGCCGGCGGCCGCCAGTTCCAGCAGCTCGCGCACCTCCCACGACAGCGGCTCGGTCCAGAAGCCGACATAGGAGGAGAGGATGTCCGAGACGAAAAAGAACGCGCTCAGCACCTGCACGACAACGATCACGACAATGACCCAGACACGCCTCATGCGACGGCGCGCCTAGTCGTCGTCGCTGTCGTCGCCGCCGGACTCGTCGTCGTCCTCGCCGTCCCCGCTATCGTCATCGTCGTCACCGCCCGAACCGCCGCCTCCCGAACTGTCGTCGTCGTCATCATCACTATCGTCGTCGCCGCCCCGATCGTCGTTGCGATCGCCGTTCCCGCCCACCGGCGACGCCGGCGCCTGCGTCTTGCCATTGGCCGCAATCAGGACGTCGCGCAGGATTTCGCCGGTGCGCGGATTGCACACCAGCTCCCGCTGCAGCCCGTCCTTGCTGGCGAGGATCCGCACGCGCCCCAGAAGCGTTCGCGTCACCTCGATCCCGCCATAGCCTTCCTTCTCGAGCTGCTCGACGATGTCCTCGACATAGTCCGCGCGCGCCGCCGTCGTGGACAGCAGGGTGAAGGCGGTCGCGGCGAGAAGAAAGCGGCGGCGGTTCATATCGGCTGGAAAATCCTCTCCGTGGTCCTGCCCGGGGAGCGTAGCGCAAGGCGACGCTCCCCGATATGCGGTCACTCAGCGATCAGTCGTCGCCGTCGTCATCATCGTTGTCGTCATCGTCATCGTTGTCGTCATCATCGTTGTCGTCGTCACGATCGTCGTCCTGATCATCATCGTCGTCATCCTGATCATCGTCGTCGTCGCGATCGTCATTGTCGTCGTCATCGTCGCGGTCTTCGCGCACCACCACGCCGGGCCGGGTGTCGTCGTCGCCATCGACCGCTTCCGTCTCCGTCTCGATCACCTCGCCCGAGGCGATATCGTAGGTGACCTCGATCTTGGTGCCGCCCTTGATCGCTTCGACCTTGGCGATGTTCTGCCCGATCTTGATCTCGATGCGGGTGTACCCCTCGCTCTGCAACTGCGTCGCGACGGCGTTGGGGTCGAACGCCGCCTGCGCGAGCGATGTGGTCATGAGCAGTGCCGCGACCGCTCCCAGGCTCCGAAACATCATTGGTCTTCTCCGTCATTGGTCAGGCCGCGCGGGTTCGTCCGCCGGCCGACCCGATCGGCACCCATGCGTGCAGCGTCCTCAATCGACCGGGAGTTTGCGCCCGGCGCCATAGGCGCGGTGGGCTACGGGCATAAACTCCGGTTTATGCAGCGGGTGACCGGGCGTGGCGGGAGGGTTAGCAAGACCTTAGCGTCGGCGGGCAAACCCAAAGGACGCTGTGTCTTTCGCGCTAGATCGCGACAACGCGCACCGGGAATCCGGCCCGCACCGAGTTGCTGACGGTCGAGTCTGCCTCGGCACGGCGGATCACCTCGGCCACATCGACGCCCTCGCCGGCCGTTGCCTGCACGCGCATCGTCGCCGCCGTCACCAGCAGAGGCTTACCCTCGAGCTCGATCGCAACGTCCACTTCGATCGTCTCGAGCTCGACGCCCATCGCGTCGGCCACATAGCGCAGATCGTTGCAGAAGCAGCCGCCGATCGCGAGGGCGATCATCTGGCCGCCATTGAAGCCAAGCCCCATGCCGCCGGCCCGGCCCTCCGGCCGGTCGATCACCAATGTGTGCCCGCCGGCCCAGCCCATCGCGGCCCGCGTTCCCGGCACGTTGCGCAGGCTCACGCTCATCGACGCCATCGGTCAGTCCTCCAGGCCCTCGACGATCGCGAAATCGGCGCTGCTCGACGCCAGCCGCTCCTGCATCCCGTGTTGGTACTCAGCCGAATGATAGACCCGCCGCGCATCGGCAAGACTTGGGAACTCGACCACGACCATGCGCGGCCGCACGCTGCCCTCGACCACCGACTGCTCGCCGCCGCTGATGACGAACCGGCCGCCACTGGCCGCAAGAAAGGGTAGAACGAACTCCCGGTACATGCCGTAAGTGTCGGCGTCCGTCACCTCCAGATGCACGACCCAATAGCCCTTGGCCATGGCTACTCCCGGTGATGCTCGATCCGGCTGAGGAAGTAGGTCAGCGCCACGATCACCATAGCCACCGCGCCGCCGAGATAGAGAATATCGATGCCACTGTCCCAGATGATCGCCTTGCCCAGGAAGAACACCGCCATCACCGTGATGCAGACCCCGACCAGCTTGGACTTGAGGTCGTCCAGGTCGCCGATCTTGAGCCATCTGGGCAACTTCAGATCCTGGCGGAAATAGAGCTGATAGAGCCCCAGCGAAACAACCTGCACGACTGTTGCGAGGAGGAACAGGTCGACGATGACAATGGCGTGCAGCAGGGCTTCATCGCGCTCCATGACATACTGGCGGTCGAACAGAGCGGCCAGGAATCGCCAGGTGTCGATGACGCCGTAGACGATCAGCGCCACGGCGGTGACCATCAGCGCGATCACCGCGACCAGCATCGCCGTCCTGACGGCGAAGCCGCCGATCACGAACGGCCCACCGCTGCTCGCCTCGCGCGCGGCCTCGACCCGCTCCTTGATCGCCTTCGGCTCCGGTGCGGATCGGACCATCACTCGAGCCCCAGCTTCTTCTTGAGGATCTCGTTGAGCGCCTGCGGGTTGGCCTTGCCGCCCGAGGCCTTCATCGCCTGGCCGACGAACCAGCCGATCAGCGTGGGCTTGGCCAGCACCTTGGCGACCTGGTCGGGATTGGCGGCGATGATCTCGTCGACGACCTTCTCGATCGCCCCCAGATCGGTGACCTGTTTCATGCCGCGCCGCTCGACGATCGCCGCCGGCTCGCCCTCGGGTTCCTCGGCGATGATGATCTGCAGCAGGTCCTTGGCGATCTTGCCCGAAATCGTGCCGGCCGCCACCAGGTCGACGATCCCCGCCACCTGCCCCGGCTTGATGTGGGTTTCCCACGCGCTCAGCCCCTGGCTGTTGGCGTAGGCGGCGATGTCGCCGCTGATCCAGTTGGCCACGGCCTTGCCGTCGCGCTTGACGTCGCCGAACTTCACCGCCGCCTCGTAATAGTCCGCCGTCTCGCGCTCGAGCGTCAGCACCATCGCATCATAGGCGGTGACGCCGTACTCCTTGACGAACCGCGCCTTCTTCTCGTCGGGCAACTCCGGCAGGTGCTGCGCCAGCTCGGCGATGAACGCGTCGTCGAACTCGAGCGGCAGGAGGTCCGGATCGGGGAAATAGCGGTAGTCGTGCGCCTCTTCCTTGGAGCGCATCGAGCGCGTCTCGCCGTTCTTGGGATCGAACAGCCGCGTCTCCTGGTCGATGGTGCCACCATCCTCCAGAATGTCGATCTGGCGCCGCGCCTCGTACTCGATGGCCTGCCCGGCGAAGCGGATTGAATTGACGTTCTTGATCTCGCAGCGCGTGCCGAACTCGCCGCCCGGACGCCTTACCGAAACGTTAACGTCGGCCCGCATGGAACCCTGTTCCATGTTGCCGTCGCAGGTGCCCAGGTAGCGCAGGATCGTGCGCAGCTTGCCGAGGTACTCCTTGGCCTCCTCCGACGAGCGCAGGTCGGGCTTGCTGACGATTTCCATCAGCGCCACGCCCGACCGGTTGAGGTCGACAAAGCTCATATTGGGATGCTGGTCGTGGATCGACTTGCCGGCGTCCTGCTCGAGATGCAGGCGCTCGATGCCGATCTCGATCTGCCCCTCGGGCATGTCGAGCAGCACCTTGCCCTCGCCGACGATGGGGTCCTTGTACTGGCTGATCTGGTAGCCCTGCGGCAGGTCCGGATAGAAGTAGTTCTTGCGGTCGAAGATGGAGCGCTTGTTGATCGCCGCCTTGAGCCCGAGGCCGGTGCGCACGGCCTGGCGCACGCACTCTTCATTGATCACGGGCAGCATCCCCGGCATCGCCGCATCGACGAAGCTCACATTGGAATTGGCCGGCCGGCCGAACTCGGTCGAGCTGCCCGAAAACAGCTTGCTCTCGGAGGTCACCTGCGCGTGCACCTCCATGCCGATGATCACTTCCCAATCGCCCGTCTGGCCCTTGATGAAGCTCTTGGGGTTGGGCGTACGCGTGTCGATGAGGGTCATTTCGGTCCGTTACGAGATATCGTCGATAGGCCCATGCCACGGATCGAGCCGCTTTTCGAGCCTCACGCTCATCTGCGTCTCGCGCCCGGGCGCGCCTTCGGTCTTGAGCGCCAGGATCTGGTAGCCCTGATGCTGGTAGAAATTGACCGCCCGCACATTGTCGGCGAGCGTGTCGAGCTGGATGCGGTCGGCGCCCTCGAGCTCGAGCAGCGACTCCATGCGGCGCAGCAGCGCCGAGCCGACGCCCTGGTTCTGCAGCAGCGGCGTCACGAACAGGAACGGGATATAGGCCCGTCCCCGCGCCCGCTGGCACCAGCCCACCGACACATCGTTGACCTGTGCCACGATGATCCGGTCGAGGCCATCGCGCACGGCCGCGCTCAGCCGGTTGCGCTCCGCCTCGCGCGACGCCGCCGGGCCGTGGAGAAATGGCAACAGGTCGCGCTCCCACGCCACGAAGGCGATATCGGCCAGCGTTTCGATCTCGCTGGGAATCGCTTTGCGGATGAGGAGGTTGAGGGACATCAGGAGGGGTGCTTCGTGCCGCGTCGGGCGACGATGATACCCTTCTCGTAATTGACGTTCCAGTCGATGAGCGTCTTCCAGATCAACTCTGCCTGATCTTCGTCGAGACCCAGCTGCTCGGCCCGCGCCCGCTGCTTGGTCAGGATCGCATTGATGCGCGTGGGGTCGTACGCCTCGTGCGGGTCGGTCTTGATCTCGGCCATGCGCGTCACATAGCGATGCCGCTCCGCGAACAGGGTCAGCAGCGCCTGGTCGATGCGGTCGAGTTCGGCTCGCACGTCTTCCTTGGTCGTGCAATCGGCGGGGGCTTTGGTCACTGGTCTGCTCATGCGCTGGCGGGATGGTCGCCTTCTGGTTTGCACGGCATGGCCGTCGATTTCAACCGCATGCTGTCTTGTTCGCGTCACCGCGGTGGGAGTAGGCTCACGCGTCATCGCTAACATCATGATTTGTTGAGGGGATTTATCATGATACGTCATCTGGCCATCGCCGCCGCGGGCTTTGCGCTGTCGGCTGCCGGCGCGGCCGCACAGGACGCCTCGGTCGACTATGGTGCGCATCTTGCCGTCATCGGCGGCTGCCACGACTGCCACACGGTCGGCTACAATGAGAGCGGCGGCCAGGTCGACCCCAACGTCGCGCTCAAGGGCAATCCGATGGGCTATCAGGGCCCGTGGGGCACCACCTTCGCCAAGAACCTCAGGCTCACCGTCAAGGACATGAGCGAGGACGACTGGGTGACCTTCTCCGATACGTTCGAGACCGCCCCGCCGATGCCCTGGTACAACGTCCACGCCTTCACCGATGTCGAGGCGCGCTCGCTTTACCAGTACATCAAGTCGCTCCCCGGCGACCTCGGCGAGCCGGCGCCCGAAGCGCTCCCGCCGGCCTAGACGGGCCGGCTGCATCGCGCTATTGACGACACCGTTCAGCGGTCGCGCCGATGGTGCGGCCCGCCGGAGTACGAACCATGTCTAGCATTGTTGAGACCTGCTGAAGCCTCACCTTTTGTGGGGTGAGGCTTCTGGGAACGAAGCGCCGTCCAGCGTGATGCGGGCGGCTGCTCAGGCATATCCGTATCCCGGGTCACACAATTGGACATTTCCAGGCAGGAACAGCGCGTGCTGCATATGCTCGCGCAGGGCGGCGTCATCGTACCGCTCAAGGACAGCAAGGGTCGCATCGAGGCCCTCGAACTCTACAATCGCGACGGCTGGCGCATCCCCATGGTGGAGATGCTGCTGTTCAAGAAGCTCAAGCGCAAGAAGGCCATCGCCTCGCAGGGCGGCGCGCCCTACCGCATCACGCGGCGGGGACTGGAACTCGTGCGCTCGGAGTTCGACAATCGCTGAGCAAAGCAACCGGCCGGCGCTGGCGTCGTTGAGAAGCAGTGGGTCTCGCAGACAAATCCCCACGGGGCTGCGGGACCCGCTACCGTCCATTGACGGCGCCGGCGCGAGGCGTCACACACGCCCCCCATGCCGAACTACTCGCTCGCCATCTTCGATTTCGACGGCACGCTGGCCGACAGCTTCCCCTGGTTCATCGCCTCGCTGGACCAGACGGCGGATCATTTCCATCTCAACCGGGTCGACCCCGCCGAGATCGAAGCCCTGCGCGAACTGTCGAGCCGCGAGGCGCTCAACCATCTGGGCGTGCCGATGCTGAAGCTCCCGGCGATCACGCTCTACATGCACAAGCTGTTCGCCGAGGGCATGCACGACATCCGCCTCTTCGCCGGGGCCTCCGACATGCTGTTCGCCCTGCACGACGCGGGCGTCAAGCTCGCCCTCGTCAGCTCCAATGCCGAAGCCAATGTCCGCCACGTGCTGGGCGACGCGGCCGGCCTCATCGACCGCTACGCCTGCGGTTCCTCGCTCTGGGGCAAGGCGCAGAAGTTCGGCGCCGTCCTCCGCGCCCTCCGCCAATCCCCCGCCAACGCCATCGCCATCGGCGACGAAATCCGCGACATCGACGCTGCCCGCCAGGCCGGCGTGGCGGTAGGCGTCACCACCTTCGGCTACAACTCCCGCAAAGCGCTGGAGCGCCACGCGCCGGATTATCTGTTCGGCGACTACACGGCGATGACGCGGGCAGTGGTGGGCTGACGAGCGCCGCGCAATCGACCGCGCTACCAGCTTAGTGCTTGGTCACCCCTGACAGCGCCTGCGCCATCACTTCCCATTCCGCCTTGACGTTGGGGGCCGAGCGCTTCTTGCCGGCGCGGCGGTACCAGTAGTCGGCGTTGCCCATGTCGGCTTCGATCCAGTGCAGCAGCGCGTGCACCCAGTCGAATTCTGGGACGCCTTCCATCGCCTGGACGATGATATGCGCCTCCTCCCATTCGGGGCCGACGCGGAACTCGCCCTTCCGGATCCACCACAGGGCCTGCAGCGGCTTGGCCATGTCCTTGGGGACGTCGCGATAGTCGGCGGTCGAAAAGATGTCCTCGGCCATGCTCACCACCACTTGGCCGGAGAGAAATCGATGGCGGCGGAGCGCTCGATGACGCGGCCGGCGGCGAACAGCGTTTCCTCGTCGAACGGCTTGCCGATCAGCTGCAGGCCGAGCGGCAGGCCGGCGGCGTCCTTGCCGGCGGGCACCGCGATGCCCGGCAGGCCCGCCATGTTCACGGTCACCGTAAAGATGTCGTTGAGGTACATCTTGACCGGATCGGCGCTCATGTCCTCGTCGCCCACGCCGAAGGCCGCGCTCGGCGTCGCCGGCGTCAGGATGGCGTCGACGCCGTCGGCGAAGGCCAGTTCGAAGTCGCGCTTGATCAGCGTGCGGACCTTCTGCGCCCGCACATAGTACGCATCGTAATAGCCGGCCGACAGCACATAGGTACCGATCATCAGGCGCCGGCGGACTTCCGCGCCAAACCCCTTGGCGCGGGTCAGCTCGTACATGTCGGTGATGTCCTTGCCGGTGACGCGCAGGCCGTACTTCACGCCGTCATAGCGCGCGAGGTTGGACGAGGCTTCGGCCGGGGCCACGATGTAATAGGCGGGCAGCGCATATTTGGTGTGCGGCAGCGAGATGTCCTTGATGGTGGCGCCTTCGGCCACCATCCAGTCGATGCCCTGCTTCCACAGCGCCTCGATCTCGTCGGGCATGCCGTCCATCCGGTATTCGCGCGGAATGCCGATGGTGAGGCCCTTGACGCCGCGCTCGACCGCTGCGGCGAAGTCCGGCACCGCGAGGTCGACGCTGGTCGAGTCCTTGGCATCGAAGCCCGACATCGAGGTCAGCATGATCGCCGCGTCCTCGACGGTACGGGCGATCGGCCCGGCCTGGTCGAGCGAGGAAGCGAACGCCACCACGCCCCAGCGCGAGCAGCGGCCATAGGTCGGCTTGATGCCCACGGTGCCGGTGAACGCCGCCGGCTGGCGGATCGAGCCGCCGGTATCGGTCGCGGTCGCCGCGGCGCAGAGCCACGCGCTCACCGCGGCGGCCGAGCCGCCCGACGAGCCGCCCGGCACGAGCTGGGCGTTCGAGCCGTTCGAGCGCCAGGGGTTCACCACCGGGCCGTAATAGGAGGTCTCGTTGGACGAGCCCATGGCGAACTCGTCCATGTTCAGCTTGCCCAGCATCACCGCGCCGTCACGCCACAGATTGGCCGTCACGGTCGACTCGTATTCGGGCTTGAAGCCGTCGAGGATGTGGCTCGCCGCCTGGGTGTGGACGCCCTGCGTGCCGAACAGATCCTTGATGCCGAGCGGAATCCCCTCGAGCGGTCCAGCCCCGCCATTGGCCAGTCTTTTGTCGGAAACAGCCGCGTCTTCCAGCGCCTTTTCGCGCGTTATGGCCACATATGCATTGAGCTTGGGGTTGGCCGCGTCGATCGCCGACAAATAGGCGCCGGTCAGTTCGGTGGCGGAAAAGGCCTTGTCGGCGAGCCCTTTGCGGGCGGCGGCAAGCGTCAGCTTGGTCAGGTCAGTCAAGGTGTGGGGCTCGGATGGACGGTTTGGCCCTGTCGTAGCGGCGTGTTGCGATTATCGCAACATCGCAACAACAATCACAATTGGCACCTAGCGCAGCCGCTTGGCAAAGAACGCCGAATGGCCGCTGTCGGGGTAGTCGAGGAAGGCGCCGCAGGGCGTGAACCCGCCGCGTTCATAAACCCGGTGCGCCGGCACGAAGCCCTCGCCGACGCCGGTTTCGAGCTTGAGCTCTGTGACGCCCTTCTGCCGCGCCAGCGCTTCCACCGCCGCGAGAAGCGCCGATCCGACCCGCTGCCCGCGCACCTCCGGCCGGGTGAACATCCGCTTGACCTCTGCGAGCCCCGCCGTCTCGAGCTTGAGCGCGCCCATCCCCACCGCCCGACCGGTCGCGTCGCGGGCGACGAACAGCGTGGTTTTCGCGTCCGCCATCTGCTCGACCGTCATCTGGAACTGGAATTGCGGCGGCGACAACGGTCGCAGATAGGCATTGAGCTCGGCCACCAGGTCCCGGACATCGTCCTGGAGCGGCGTCTCGATCGCGATCGCGACACCCATCGCTACTCGATGACCTTGGGAACCATGAAGAAATTGTCCTCGGTCAGCGGCGCATTCGCGACCACCTTTTCGGGGTAGCCGCCATCCGTCACCACATCGTCGCGGCGGCGCAACTGCATCGGCGTCACCGAGGTCATCGGTTCGACCCCAGTCACGTCGACCTCGTCCAGTTGCTCGACGAAGCCCAGGATCGCGTTGATCTCGCCCTGATATTTCTCGACCTCGTTCTCCTCCACCCGGATACGGGCGAGGCGGCCGATGCGCTTGACGGTGGCGGCGTCGACGGACATGCGAAAGCTCCTGTTCCAGCGCCTCATAGCAACGGCCCGCCGCCGTTTCCAACGAAATTGCCTGATGAGCGCCATCAAACTTCCAGTGCCAGTCCCGGCTCCATCGACACGAGGCCGGCGCCGCCGAGGTGCTCGGCGATCTCCTCGATGACCAGGTCCAGCGTCTGCTCATCCACCGCGAGGGCGACCAGGCGCGGCCGCGCGACATCGAGCATCGCCGTGACCTCGGCTACCAGCGCCTCTCTCGCCGACAGCAGGACGATGACGCCGCCGTCCGCCCAACGCCCGAAGCGCGGCAGTTCTCCCGGTCCAAGCAGCACTAACGGCGGCTCTGCGGCGGCAGCCAGCAACAGCGCGCTGTCGCCGATCCGAAACACGTCCGTGGCTAGCGGCTCGTCGATTGCCCGTCCTACCGGCTCGGGACGCCAAGCGGTTGGGTCGATCACCGCGATCGCGTCGCCGAAGGCGAGCACACGGTCCGCTCCCGCCAGCAGTTCCCCCCGGTCTACGACAGCAGGCGCCGTCTCGGCGTCGATCACCACGATCTCCCCGCCAACATAAACCCGCAGCGCCGTCCCGCCGAACCAGGTGAGTTTCATCGATTCCTTGCCTCGCTTGCTCCCGACAGGTAGCGAAGTCGCATGACGGACGCCAACGGCATCGACGCCCTGCCCCCCACCGGCAAACTTCTCGGCCTCGACCTCGGTACAAAGACCATCGGCGTCGCGGTGTCCGACGGCCTGCGCTATACGGCGACGCCGCTCGAGACGATCGCCCGCACCAACTTTACCGCCGATGCCGCGCGCCTGCTCGAACTGATCAGCGAGAACGCCGCCGTCGCCCTCGTCCTCGGCCTGCCGCTCAACATGGATGGTTCCGAGGGGCCGCGCGTGCAGTCCACCCGGGCGTTTGCCCGCAATCTGGCGCAGAAGACGCCCCTGCCGATCCTGTTCTGGGACGAGCGGCTCAGCACGTCCGCCGTCACCCGGATGCTGATCGAAGCCGACACCCGCCGCGAGCGCCGCGCCGAGGTCGTCGACAAGCTCGCCGCCTCCTACATCCTCCAGGGTTTCCTTGACCGGCTAAGGATAACTCCCTGATCCGGCTTGCCCCTCGGCGCTCGCTGGGCTAGACCCCGGCCGCATCGAGGACGGAGTACCATGAGCGGTCCGACGGATACCGGCTTGAGACGGCCTTTCCCCCACCGCAATCTCCTCGGTATTTCCCAGCTCAATCAGTACGAAACGCTCGATCTTATCGACCGTGCCGAGGCGATGATCCCGATCTCGCGGCAGCCGCGGAAGATCCTGCCAACGTTGTCCGGCAAGACGCAGATCAACCTGTTCTTCGAGCCCTCCACCCGCACCCAGTCGAGCTTCGAGATCGCCGGCAAGCGGCTGGGGGCGCAGGTCACCAACATGTCGGTCAGGACCTCGTCGGTCACCAAGGGCGAGACGCTGATCGATACCGCCGCGACGCTCAACGCAATGCGGCCCGACGTCATCGTCGTGCGGCATGGCGCGGCGGGCGCGGTGGAACTGCTGAGCCAGAAGGTCGGCTGCTCGGTGATCAATGCCGGCGACGGCGCACATGAGCACCCCACGCAGGCGCTGCTCGATGCGCTGACCATCCGCCAGCACAAGGGCCGGCTCGCCGGGCTCACGGTCGCCATCTGCGGCGATATCGCCAATTCCCGCGTCGCCCGCTCCAACCTGCTGCTGCTGGGCATGCTGCAGGTCCGCACCCGCGTGGTCGCGCCGCGCACGCTCCTGCCGCGCGGCATCGAAGCGCTGGCGACCGAAGTGTTCACCGACATGCGCGAGGGCCTTGCCGGCGCCGACGTCGTGATGATGCTGCGACTGCAGCACGAGCGTGCCGCCGGCCGGCTGATCCCCTCGGTGCGCGAATATTACCGCTTCTACGGCCTCGACGCCGACAAGCTGAGCCTCGCCAAGCCCGACGCCATCGTCATGCATCCCGGCCCGATGAACCGCGGTGTCGAGATCGACCCGGCCATCGCCGACGGACCACGCTCGGTCATCACGCATCAAGTCGAAATGGGCGTCGCCGTCCGCATGGCGGTGCTCGACGCGCTGCTCGCCGATCCCGAGCAGGTGGCCCAATGAGCAAGCCCGTCGTCATCAGGAATGCCCGCATCGTCGATCCGGCGACCGGCACCGACCAGCGCGGGGCCGTCCATCTTGCCGACGGCGTCGTCAAGGACGTCGTCGCTGGCGCTCCGGCGGGCATCCCGGACGGCGCCGATGTCATCGAGGCCCGCGGCATGGTCGTCGCGCCCGGCCTCATCGACATGCGTGTGTTCACCGGCGAGCCCGGCCACGAGTACCGCGAAACGCTCGCCACCGCGGCGGACGCTGCCGCCGCCGGCGGCGTCACCACTTTCGTGCTGATGCCCGACACGCTGCCGGTCGTCGACGACGGCGCGATCGTCGACTTCATCGTGCGCCGGGCCGGGGCCACCGCCAAGGTGAATGTCGTCCCCGCCGCCGCCATCACCAAAGGCCTGCGCGGCGAGGAGATCACCGAGTTCGGCCTGCTCAAGGAAGCCGGAGCCGGCTGTCTCAGCGACGGGCGTTGCTCCATCCAGTCGGCCGGCCTGATGAAGGCGGCGATGACCTATGCCGCCAATTTCGATCTCCCGATCCTGCACCACGCCGCCGACGCCTCGCTGGTCGGTGACGGCGTGATGAATGACGGGACGCTGGCCACGATCTCCGGCCTCAAGGGCATTCCGCTCGTGGCCGAGACCATCCCCCTCGCCCGCGACCTGCAGCTCGCGATCGCGACCGGCGCGCGCTACCACGCCGCGCAGCTTTCGACAGCCGGTTCGGTCGAGCTTGTGCGTGCCGCCAAGTCGCGGGGCGCCATCAGCGCGGGCATCTCGATCAACAATCTTGCCCTCAACGAGAATGACGTCGCGCCCTACCGTACCTACTTCAAGCTCTCCCCGCCACTGCGCTCGGAAGACGACCGGCAGGCGATGATCGAGGGCCTGAAATCCGGCGCCATCGACGTCGTCCATTCGGCGCACGATCCGCAGGACACCGAGGTGAAGCGCCAGCCCTTCGCCGAAGCCTCCGAGGGCGCCATCGGCCTCGAGACGCTGCTCGCCGCCGCGCTCCGCCTCGTCCATTCCGGCGACGTGCCGCTGATGACAATCCTCCGCGCCATGACCCAGCGCCCCGCCGAGATCCTCGGGCTCGCCGCGGGCCGCCTCGCCGTCGGCGCACCCGCCGACCTCATCGTCTTCGACCCGGACTTCCCCTGGCTCGTCGCCGAGGCCGACATCGTTTCGCGCTCGCGCAACACCGCCTTCGAAGGCGCACGCATGCAGGGCGCCGTCATGCACACATTCGTTGCGGGCCGTTCCGTGTTCGGCCATGCTGCGACGCGGGAGGGGCGCACATGATCAACTACGTCATCGCGGCCGTTGTCGGCTACCTGCTGGGGTCGATCCCGTTTGGCCTGATCATCACGCGCGCCGCCGGCGTCGGCGATGTGCGCAAGATCGGCTCGGGCAGCATCGGCGCCACCAACGTGCTGCGCACGGGCCGCCGCGAGCTCGCGGCGATGACGCTGCTGCTCGACGCCGCCAAGGGCTTCGCCGCAGTTGCCCTGGCGCGTACGGTCCTGCCGTCGCTGTTTCCAGTCGACCCCACGACGACCCTCTACGCGACCTATGTCGCGGCGGTCGCGGCGTTCATCGGCCACTGCTATCCCGTCTGGCTCGGCTTCAAGGGCGGCAAGGGTGTCGCCACCATGATCGGCGTGCTCCTCGCGCTCGCCTGGCCCGTCGGGCTGATCTTCTGCGCGGTCTGGCTGCTCATCGCCTTCACCCAGAAGATCTCGTCGCTGTCGGCCATCACCGCAGCCGTCACCGCGCCGATCTTTGCCTATGTCGCGTTCCTGATGGGCTGGGCCCCCGAGGGCATCGTCTTCGCCCTCGTTGTCGCGCTGCTGTCGATCCTGCTGATCGTCCGCCACAGCGCCAACATCGCCCGGCTGATGGCCGGCACGGAGCCCAAGATCGGGCAGTCCAAGAGCGCCGAGCCCTCCTGATGAACAAAGCGGCGGGCAGCCAGCTCAGTCCGTCGCAAAGGATCGCGTGGCTGCGGCTCATCCGCACGCCCAATGTCGGGCCGCAGACGTTCCGCCAGCTCATCAACCGCACCGGCTCCGCCGAAGCTGCGATCGATGCGCTCCCAGGTCTCGCGCGCCGGGTCGGCGTCGGCGCGGCAGTGCCGTCCGTCGGCGAAGCCGAGGACGAGATCGCGGCCCTCCACAAGCTCGGCGGCCGTCTCGTCGCCTCCGGCGATCCCGATTACCCGCCGCTCCTCGCGCACATCTCGCCTGCCCCGCCGCTGCTGTCGGTCATCGGCGGCGAACGGCTCGACCTCAAGCGCACAGTCGCCATCGTCGGCGCGCGCAATGCCTCGGCGGCGGGCAAGCGGATGACCGAGATGCTCGCCCGCGATCTGGGCGAGCAGGGCTTCACCATCGTGTCGGGCCTCGCCCGTGGCATCGACGCCGCCGCCCACACCGCTTCGCTGGCGACCGGCACGCTGGCCGTGCTCGCCGGCGGCATGGACCAGATCTACCCCGACGAGAACATCCCGCTGTCGCGCCGGATCGTCGAGCATGGCGGCATGCTGCTGTCAGAGATGCCGCTCGGCTGGCAGCCCCGCGCGCAGGATTTTCCACGCCGCAACCGCCTCGTCTCGGGGACTTCGCTCGGCGTTGTCGTGGTCGAGGCGGCCAAGCGCTCGGGCTCGCTCATTACCGCGCGCCTCGCTCTCGAGCAGAATCGCGAGGTCTTCGCGGTACCCGGCTCGCCTCTGGATCAGCGTTCCGAAGGTGGCAATCACCTCATCCAGCAGGGGGCGCGGCTGGTCACCGGCGCCGCCGATATCGTCGAGGCGCTCGGCAATCTCGATCCGACGCGCAGTGTCCTGCTCGAGCCCGACTGGGCGCCCGACATGCCGTTCGATGACAGCGATCCCACCGAGGGCGACCGTGAGCGTCTGCTCGAGGCGCTGAGCGTCACGCCGACCTCCGTCGATGCGCTCATCGCCGCCACCGGGCTCAGCGTCGCGGTGATCCAGACGCTGCTGCTCGAGCTCGATCTTGCCGGTCGCCTCGAATGGTCGAGCGGCCAGTTGGTGGCGCTCAAACCGTGAGTCACAATTCTCTTCCCCTAAAGGGGAAGGCAAATTGCGGCGATGCCGGCTGGTTGACAGGGCGGGTTCCCTTCCCCATTTTGCGCCGCGTTTTGAAGACCCTCCGAAAGCGTTGCGCATGAAACTGGTCGTCGTCGAGAGCCCGACCAAAGCTAAGAAGATCGGCACCTATCTGGGCAAGGACTACGAGGTCATTGCCAGCTATGGCCATGTGCGCGACCTGCCGCCCAAGGATGGCTCGGTGCTGCCCGACGACGACTTCGCCATGTCGTGGGAAGTCGATACCGCGTCGCGCAAGCGACTCGCCGATATCGGCGACGCGCTCAAGAATGCGGACGAGCTGATCCTCGCCACCGACCCTGATCGCGAGGGCGAGGCCATCTCCTGGCACGTGCTCGACATCCTCAAGTCCAAGAAGCTGGTCAAGGACAAGCCGGTCAGCCGCGTCGTGTTCAACGCCATCACCAAATCGGCGATCACCGAGGCGATGCAGAACCCGCGCGACATCGACGTGCCGCTGGTCGATGCCTACCTCGCCCGGCGCGCCCTCGACTACCTCGTGGGCTTCACGCTCTCGCCGATTCTGTGGCGCAAGCTGCCCGGCTCGCGCTCGGCCGGCCGCGTGCAGTCGGTGACGCTGCGCCTCGTGTGCGACCGCGAAGCCGAGATCGAGAAGTTCCGGGCGGTCGAGTACTGGTCGGTCGCCGCAAAGCTCAGCGAGAAGGGCAAGAGCTTCGACGCCCGCCTCTATTCGGTCGACGGCAAGGTCACCGACAAGCTCGACGTCAAGACCGGCGCCGAGGCCGAAGTGCTCAAGGCTGCCATCGAGGCGGGCCGCTTCGAGGTGCTGTCGGTCGACAAGAAGCCGACCAAACGCAACCCCTATGCGCCGTTCACCACCTCGTCGCTGCAGCAGGATGCGAGCTCGCGCCTCGGCTTTTCGCCCAGCCGCACCATGCAGCTCGCGCAGCGCCTCTATGAAGACGGCGCCATCACCTATATGCGAACCGACGGCATCGACATGGCGCCCGAGGCGATCGCCGCCGCGCGCAGCGCCATCGACAAGAATTTCGGCTCCGCCTACCTCCCGCCGACGCCGCGCATCTACGCCAACAAGGCCAAGAACGCGCAGGAAGCGCACGAGGCCATCCGCCCCACCGACATGTTCCGCCACCCCGACAGCATTGGCGATGCGGACCAGAAGAAGCTCTACGGCCTGATCTGGCGCCGCACGCTTGCTAGCCAGATGCGTCCCGCCGAGATCGAGCGCACCACCGCCGACATCGCCGTCAATGCGCCCGGCCGTGGCATCAATCTGCGCGCGGTCGGCTCGGTCGTCACCTTCGCCGGCTTCCTCGCCGTCTACGGCGTGGCCGCCAAGGAAGACCGCGACGCCGACGACCAGGACGAAGACGATCGCGAGCTGCCCGCCCTCGCCATCGGCGATACGCCCAGGCTCGAGGAAGCGCTGATCGAACAGCACTTCACCCAGCCGCCGCCGCGCTACACCGAGGCCAGCCTCATCAAGAAGATGGAAGAGATCGGCATCGGCCGTCCCTCGACCTACGCGGCGACAGTCTCGGTGCTGCAGGACCGCAATTACATCCGGCTCGAAAAGCGCGCCATCGTGCCCGAGGATCGCGGCCGCATCGTCACGGCCTTCCTCGAGAACTTCTTCAAGAAGCTCGTTGAGTACGGCTTCACCGCCGGGCTCGAGGAAAAACTCGACGAGATTTCCGCCGGCGACCTGCGCTGGAAGGACGTTCTACGCGACTTCTGGAACGACTTCACCCGCCAGACCGACGAGATCAAGGATCTGCGCGTGTCGGAAGTCCTCGACGCGCTCAATGACAGCCTCAAGGACCACATCTTCCCGGCCAAGGCCGACGGCTCCGATCCGCGCCGCTGCCCCAATTGCGGTACCGGCGAGCTGTCGCTCAAGCTGGGCAAGTTCGGCGCCTTCATCGGCTGCTCCAACTATCCCGAGTGCCGCTACACCATGCAGCTTTCGGATGCCGCCACCGGCGGCGCCGAGACCGCCGCGCCCGGCGACGGCATCCTCGGCACCGATCCCGAGAGCGGTCTCGAGGTGCTCTTGAAGTCGGGACGTTTCGGCCCATATCTGCAACTCGGCGACGGCACCGAACCGAAGCGATCCTCCCTGCCAAAAGGCTGGTCTCCCGATAGCCTGACGCTCGAGCGAGCGCTTCAGCTGCTGGCGCTGCCCCGCGCGGTCGGCCTTCACCCGGAAACGGGGAAGCCGATCAGCGCGGGAATTGGCCGCTACGGGCCGTTCATCCTGCATGACGGCACCTACGCCAATCTTCCCGATGTCGAGGAAGTGTTCACCGTCGGGCTCAACCGCGCGGTCGATCTCCTCGCACAGAAGAAGGCGGGCGGCGGCCGCTTCGGCCGCAATGCCACGCCGATCGCCGCGATCAAGACCTTCGAGCATGCCGACGGCACGATCTCGGTCCGCGATGGCCGCTACGGCCCCTATGTGAACCAGGGCAAGGTCAATGCGACCCTGCCCAAGACCGTCCAGCCCGCCGATGTGACGCTCGAGCAGGCGCTCGAACTGATCGCCGAGCGCGCCGCCAAGACCGGCGGCAAGAAGCCCGCCCGCAAGGCCGCCGCCAAGAAGGCGCCGGCGAAAAAGGCGGCTGCAAAGAAACCCGCGGCCGAGAAGGCACCCGCCAAGAAAGCCGGAGCCAAGGCCGCACCGAAGACGAAAAAGAAGGCGGAGGAATCCGCTTAAGAAAGACAGAAATGGCCAAAGCGCCAAAAGCTAGAACCAAGACCAAACCCAAGCCGTCCCGCGCCTTTCAGGTCGGGACGCTTCCCTCCCGCGAGGACATCGTCGCGGCCATGACCGAGCATCCCGAGCTCGACGGCAAGCGCGACCTCGCCAAGCATTTCGGCATTCACGGCGACATGCGCACGCCCTTCAAGGTTCTCCTCAAGGAGATGGAGGGCGAGGGGTTTCTCGCGCGCTCCCGCAAGCAGATCCGCCGCACCGCGACGCTGCCGCAGGTCACCGCGCTCGACATCCCCGGCGACGCCGATCCCGACAATCTCCACGCCTATCCCTCGACCTGGGACGAGGCCGAGGGCGAGAAGCCGCGCGTCGCCGTGCTCGTGACCAGGACCGCCCGCGTCGCTCCCGCGCCGGGCGACCGCATCCTCGCCCGCATCGATGCCGGCGACGGGCCGCTGCCGGTCTACACCGCCAAGCCGATGAAGATCCTCGATAAGCCGCGGCGCGGCCAGATCGGCATCGTGCGCATCGACGAGGACGGCGCCCGCCTCATTCCCGTCGACCGCAAGCAGAAGGAAATGCGCATCGACGGCGGCGATCTGGGCGAGGCGCGCGACGGCGACCTCGTCGAAGTCAGCGTGAAGTTCTCCGGCCGGCTGATGATCCAGAAGGCCAAGGTCGTCGCGGTGATCGGCAACCCGAAGTCCGAGGGCGCGATCTCGATGATCGCGATCCACAACCTCGAAATCCCCTATCGCTTCCCTGCCGCCGTGCTGCGCGAAGCCGAGGACGCCGGGGAGGTCTCGCTCAAGGGCCGCGAGGACTGGCGGCATATCCCGCTCATCACCATCGATCCGCCCGACGCCAAGGACCATGACGACGCGGTCCATGCCGAGCCCGACACCGATCCGAAGAATGCCGGGGGGCATATCGTCATCGTCGCCATCGCCGATGTCGCCGCCTATGTGCGTCCTGGAACGGCGCTCGACCGCGAGGCGTATCTGCGCGGCAATTCGGTGTACTTCCCCGACCGCGTCGTGCCGATGCTGCCCGAGCGCATCTCCAACGATCTGTGCTCGCTCAAGGAGGGCGTGAACCGCCCCTCGATCGCGGTGCGCATGGTGATCGATGCCGAGGGTCGCAAGAAGTCGCACAGCTTCCACCGGATCGTGTTCCGCTCGGCCGCCAAGCTCAGCTACCAGCAGGCGCAGGCGGCCATCGACGGCCGGCCGGACGACAAAACCGCGCCGCTGCTGGGGCCGATCCTCAATCCGCTCTGGGCGGCCTACCGCACCATGGCCAGGGCGCGCGACAAACGCGGGCCGCTCGATCTCGACCTGCCCGAGCGCAAGATCATCCTCGACAAGTCCGGCATGGTCGCCGACATCCACGTGCCCGAACGGCTCGAGGCGATGCGGCTCATCGAGGAGATGATGATCGCGGCCAATGTGGCGGCCGCCGAGACGCTCGAAAAGCGCAAGACGGCCCTGCTCTACCGCGTTCACGACACGCCCAGCCGCGAGAAGCTGACGGCGCTGCGCGAGTTCCTCACCTCGCTCGACCTGAGCTTCGGCAAGGCCGAGGCGGTGCGGCCGGTCGACTTCAACCGCATCCTCGCCAAGGCGCGGCAGGACAACAAGATCGAGCAGGTCAGCGAGATGGTGCTGCGCTCGCAGGCGCAGGCCGAGTATGCGCACGAGAATTACGGCCATTTCGGCCTCAACCTCGACCGTTACGCCCACTTCACCTCGCCGATCCGCCGCTATGCCGATCTCATCGTCCACCGCGCGCTGATCGCGGCGCTCGATCTGGGCAAGGACGGGCTCACCGACGGCGAGATCGCCAAGCTCCCCACAATCGCCCAGCACATCTCGCAGACCGAGCGGCGCGCCATGCTGGCCGAGCGCGAGACCTCGGACCGGCTGCTGGCGCAGTTCCTCGCCACCAAGATCGGCGCCGAGTTCATGGGCCGCGTTTCGGGCGCGACGCGCTCGGGCCTGTTCGTGCGGCTGCTCGAAACCGGCGCCGACGGCTTCATCCCCGCCTCCACCATCGGGCAGGACTATTACCGCCATGTCGAGGAGATGCAGGCGCTGGTCGGCGACCGTACCGGCGAGGCGTTCCGCATCGGCGACACGGTCAAGGTCCGGCTGCTCGAGGCGGCGCCGGTCGCCGGCGCGCTGCGCTTCGAGCTCCTCAGCGAGGGAACCCGCGTCAAACCGTCATCTGTCAAACGCGGATCAAAACGCCCATCTCGTTCGTACGGTCCCAAGGGCCGAAGGAGATAGGCCCGATGCCCGTCGAGATGACCACCGATACCCCCAAGCGTTCAGTTGGAAAGGCCGTCTGGAACGGCATGAAGCTGCGTTGCCCGCACTGCGGCAAGGGGCATCTGTTCCGCGCCTATCTCAAGGTCGCCGAGACGTGCGACGTGTGCGGCGAAGAGCTGCACCACCACCGCGCCGACGACTTCCCGCCCTATCTCTCCATCGTCCTCGTCGGCCACGTCATCGTCGGCCTGATGCTGCATCTGGAGATGGCGTACCAGGACGTTGCGCCCTGGATCTACGTGGTGACGATGGTGCCCGCGGCGATCATCCTGCCGCTCATCACCCTGCCCTCGATCAAGGGCGCGGTCGTCGGGCTGCAATGGGCCAACAAGATGTATGGATTCGACCCCAAGAGCCGCGGCGAAGACCCCGGACTCGCCTCATATCCCTGAGGCGCCCGGCTCGGCTTGACATCCGGGCCCAAATCCGTAGTTTGCGCGCAAATTTCAGGGCCCTGCCCCCGGGCGGCCTCTTCCCAAGGACACCACCATGGCAAAAGCCGCCTCGATCAAGATCAAGCTCGTGTCGACTGCCGACACCGGCTTCTACTACGTCACCAAGAAGAACTCGCGCACCCAGACCGAGAAGCTCAGCTTCAAGAAGTACGATCCGGTCGTGCGCAAGCACGTCGAGTTCAAGGAAGCCAAGATCAAGTAAGATCGGCCTCCAGCCAGGTTTGAGAAAGCCCTGCGCAAGCGGGGCTTTTGCTTTTTTGGGCGTCCCACCGCGCCATCCCCCGCGTGCTCAGGTTGCCTGCGCGTCGAGGCGTACGCGACTCGGTCGGGCGGCGAGCGTGGTTGCTCGCCTGGATTCGCGCATGGGAGAAAGAGTGGCCGGTCCGGAGGAGGTGCCGAAGAGGCTCACAGCACTCCGGACCAGCCGCCCTACGGACTTCAGGAGTTGCGGCGGACCTGAGGTGAACCGTAGGGAGTTGCGGATGAGACGTGCTCATCTCGTTGCCCGCACCCTTACCGGCTCCCGCCGCAGTTTCAACAAATGCCGAAGACGTTAGTGAAAGGGTAACCTTACCGGAACCGCATTTGATTCAAATGCCTAGGCGGCGTCGAAGACGACGCGGTTCCGCCCCTCGCGCTTGGCGCGATAAAGCGCGACGTCGGCGCGCTTGAGGATCATCTCGGGCGTATCGGTCTGGTGCTCGTTGAGCGCCACCCCGACCGAACAGGTCACCGTCAGCGGCCGCAGCTCCGGCGTCTCGAAACCGCGCTCGGCCACGGCCATGCGGACGCGCTCGGCGACGCCCTGCGCCTGCCGGAAGTCGGTGTCGGGCATGAGCACGACGAACTCCTCGCCGCCGAAGCGGCAGGCGAGATCGACGCCGCGGATGTTGCGGCGGAGGCGCTGCGCGAACTCCTTGAGCACCGCATCGCCGATGTCGTGGCCGTGGTTGTCGTTGACCGCCTTGAAGAAATCCATGTCGATCAGCATCACCGCCATGTCGCGGTCCTGCTCGCGCGCCTTCTCCAGCATCAGCGACAGGTGCCGGTCGAAGTAGCGGCGGTTGTAGAGCCCGGTGAGCTCGTCGGTCACCGCGAGCGCCAGCGTCTGCGTCACGCTGTGGCGCAGCTCGGAAGCATAGCGATGCCGCCGGATCTGGGTGCGCACGCGGGCCGAGAGCTCGTTGCGCTCCACCGGCCGCATGATGAAATCGTTGACGCCCAGGTCGAGCCCACGCACGACGCGCGGCCGATCGGTGTCCTCGGCGATGAGCAGGATGGGCAGCGCCCTTGTCTGCTCGAGCGTGCGCATCTGCGAGCAGACGCGCAGCGGGTCGAAGTCGCCCAGCGACATGCTGACGATGGCGAGCTCGTACTCGCCGTCCGCCACCTTCATGACCGCGTCGGCGGGGTTGGCCAGCACATCGACCTTGTGCGCCGGCGCGAGGTAACCGGCGACGCGCTCGGCGCTGCGCGTATCGTTGTCGACGAGCAGAATGCGGCCGCCTTCCGAATTGGCGGCATCCATCGCCCGCATCGCGTCCTCGATAGCGATCTCCTGGCCGGTCTGGGCGCGGGCGCGCAGCTCGTCGGTCAGCGCCTTGAGGCGCACCAGGCTCTTGACGCGCGCCATGAGCTGCACGTCGTCCACCGGTTTGGTGAGGAAATCGTCGGCGCCGGAGCGCAGGCCCTTCACGCGGTCCGAGGGCTGGTCGAGCGCGGTGATCATCACCACGGGAATGTGAGCGGTGCGGGAATCGCCCTTGAGCCGCTCGCAAACCTCGAAGCCGTCCATCTCGGGCATCATCACGTCGAGCAGCACGATGTCGATCTGCTGCTCGGCGATGATCTCGAGGGCGCGCTGGCCGGAGGGCGCTGTGGTGACGTCGAAATACTCCGCCGTCAGGCGTGCCTCCAGCAGGCGGACATTCGTGGGAATGTCGTCAACGATCAGCACGCGAGCTGTCAAAGACCGGCCGCCCCTTCGACGCAGAACTTACCAGGGAGTGGGGTCAGAGACCCCTAGTTGGCCGGCCCAATGTAGCGGGCAATCGTTTCCAAAAAGTGAGGCACCGAGATGGGTTTGGAGATGTAGCCCTCGCAGCCGCCCTGCAGGATCCGCTCCTCGTCGCCCTTCATGGCGAAGGCCGTCACCGCGATCACCGGAATCGACTGCAGATCGTCGTCTTCCTTGAGCCATTTGGTGACCACCAGCCCCGAAACTTCCGGGAGCTGGATGTCCATCAGGATGAGGTCGGGATGATGGGCGCGGGCCAGCCCGATCGCCTCCATGCCGTTGCGCGTCTGGATGATCGAATAGCCGCGGGATTCGAGCAGATCGTTGAAGAGCTTCATGTTGAGCTCGTTGTCTTCGACGATCATCACTGTCTTGGGCATAGAATCCTGTGCCGCGCTGGTGGGCACTGTGTTCTGCCCCAGCGCTCGGGTAACATCAATCGCTTACGAAACACGTAATGGACCGTACCAATTGGCCCTCAAGGCGACGCTGCCGACCCTCGAAGAGCTGGCCGATATCTGCCTCAACCACCTTGCGCAGGACCCCGAGCAACTCGCTGATTTCATGAGCATTGCCGGGCTCAGCGCCGACCGCCTCCGGGCCGCGGTCGGCACCCGCTCCTTTGCCCTGGGGCTGCTGGACTACGTGGTCCAGAGCGAGGCGCTGCTGCTCGCCATCTGCCAGTCCAGTTCGCTCAAGCCGGAGACCATCATGCGGGTCTGGGCCAAGCACAATCCGGCCGGGTGAGTCGTGCCGGCGCTCGGTGTCCTCTGCCGGAAATGCGGATGGTCCGTCCGAGCGGAGAGCCGCCCCGCGCGCTGCCCGTCCTGCGGCTCGCCACGGCTGATCGGACATGAGGAACTGTTCGCCCTCAGCATCGCGCATATCGACTGCGATGCGTTCTACGCCTCGATCGAGAAGCGCGACGATCCGAGCCTGCGCGACAAGCCGCTGATCATCGGCGGCGGCCATCGCGGCGTGGTGTCGACCTGCTGCTACATCGCCCGGCAGTCCGGCGTGCGCTCGGCCATGCCGATGTTCACGGCGCGCAAGCTCTGCCCCGACGCCGTGATCATCCCGCCCAACATGGCCAAATACGTCTCCGTCAGCCGCGAGATCCGCGCGATGATGGATCGGCTGACGCCGCTGGTCGAACCGCTCTCGATCGACGAGGCCTTCCTCGACCTCGGCGGCACCGCCGCCATGCACAAGGCGACACCGGCGGAGGTCCTGTCGAGATTTGCCCGGGAGGTCGAGGAGCAGGTCGGGGTGACGGTCTCGATCGGCCTCAGCCACAACAAGTTCCTCGCCAAGATCGCCTCCGACCTCGACAAGCCGCGCGGTTTCGCCGTCATCGGCCGGACGGAGACGCTGGGCTTCCTCGCCGACAAGCCCGTCACCCTGATCTATGGCGTCGGCAAGGTGTTCTCCGAAACCCTGCGCAAGGACGGCTACGAGACCATCGGCCAGTTGCAGCGGGCGGTGCCTGAGGATCTCATGAAGCGCTACGGCGAGAGCGGCGCACGCCTCGCCCGCCTGGCGCGCGGCGAGGATGCCCGGGCCGTCTCATCCGACGGCGAGATGAAGACGGTGTCGGCGGAGACCACGTTCAACACCGACCTGTCGAGCTTCGAGGAGCTGTCGACCGAGCTGCTGGCGCTGTCGGAGCGGCTCTCCGATCGCATCAAGGCCAAGGGCATCGTGGGCGACACGGTAACGCTCAAGCTCAAATCGGCGGGCTTTCGCCTCAGGACCCGGGCGCGTCACCTGATGACGCCCACTCAGCTTTCGAGCGTGCTTTTCGAGGCCGGATCGCAGCTTCTCGCCCGCGAGATCGACGGAACCGCCTTCCGCCTCATCGGCATTGGCATTTCGGGGCTCACGGAGGCCGATGGGCGCGATCCGACGGACCTGATCGAGCCCGATATTGCCCGCCGGGCCGCGGCGGAACGTGCGATGGATAGCGTAAGGACGCGGTTTGGACGCGACGCCGTCATCCGTGGCAAGCTATATGGACGCCGTAAGTCACGGCCAAGTGACGCCGAAATCGAAGAAGGTAAGACGAAATGAGCACCCCGAACGAAAAGCTGCGCGAATATGGCTATGAACTTGTCCGTCCCAAGCCGCCGGTGGCGAGCTATGTGCCGGTCGTCCGGTCGGGCAACATCGCCTATGTCAGCGGCCAGATCTCTGCCAACGAGCAGGGTGTCGTCGAGGGCAAGCTGGGCGACAACATGAACGTCGTCCAGGGCGGCAATGCCGCCGAATTGTGCGCCGTCAAGATTCTGAGCGAGCTCGTCTATACGGGCGGGATCGAGCTCACCTCGATCAAGCGGGTGCTCAAACTCACCGTGCTGGTCAGCTCGACGCCGGAATTCACCGAACATCATCTGGTGGCGAACGGCGCGTCCAATCTTCTGGTCGGCGTGCTCGGAGACAAGGGCAAGCATGCGCGCGCCGCGTTCGGCGTGGCTGCCCTGCCCCTTGGTGCCGCGGTCGAAATCGAGGCTGTCGTCGAAGTCGAATGATCCGATTGTTCGAGCGCCCGATCGCGCATCGCGGATTGCACGACCGGGCCAATGGCATCATCGAGAACTCGCGCGCCGCCTTCGAGGCGGCGATCGCGAAGGGCTACGCCATCGAGTGCGACGTGCAGCTGTCGAGCGACGGTGTTCCCTTCATCTTTCACGACGACGATTTCGAACGGCTGACGAGTGCGACGGGGCGCTCGGACGCGATGCCCATCGCGGAGGTCCAGACTCTCGTTCTAACCGACAGCGCCGCGAACGAGACGCCGCAGCGCTTCACCGAATTCCTGGAGCAGATCGCGGGCCGGGCACAGCTTCAGATCGAGCTGAAGCAGCAGGCGGATGCCGCGCGGACCGTGCGGCTCGCGACGGAAGTCGCTACGGCGCTCAAGGGCTATCGCGGACCCTACACGATCGAGTCCTTCGATCCGCGCCTCCTCGCCGCCCTGCGCGAGGCTGGCGTCACGGCGCCGCTGGGCATCATCACCTATGCCTATGACGAGCCGGGCTGGGACAACCACATTCCGTGGTGGCGCAAATTCGTGCTGCGGCACCTGCTGCACTGGCCGTGGACGCGGTTCAGTTTCATCTCGTGCCGCAACCTGAGCCTCTATTTGCCGATGGTGCGGTTCCTGCATGCCCGGGGCATGGAGGTGACGTCGTGGACGATCACCTCCGAGCAGGCGGCGCGCGCCGCGCTGCGGGCGTCGGACCAGATCGTGTTCGAGGGGTTCCTTCCGTAGTGGCCGAAGGCCTCACAGCGGAGGTCGTCGACGCCACAGCCAAGATCGACGCTGCGGCCTGGAACCGGCTCGCCGCAGCGACGGACAGCCACGCCAATCCGTTCCTCGACCACGCCTTCTTCCTGGCGCTCGAGGCGTCCGGCTGCGCCACGCGCCGTACCGGCTGGACTCCGCGGCACATCGTGCTCGGTCGCGGCGGCCAGATCGTGGGCCTGCTGCCGATGTACGAGAAGGCGCACTCGCAGGGGGAGTACGTTTTCGACCATGGTTGGGCCAACGCCTTCGAGCAGGCGGGCGGCCGGTACTATCCCAAGCTGCAATGTGCGGTGCCGTTCACACCGGTGACCGGCCCCAAGCTGCTGACGGGCGGCGAGCCCGGTCTCGATGAGGCGCTGCTGGCCACCGCGGCGCGCTACGCCGACGAGCGCGGCATCTCTTCGGTGCATGCGACCTTCGTGCCGGAAGCCGAGGCCGCTCTCGCCGAGCGCAGCGGCTGGCTGCGGCGGACCGACACGCAGTACCACTGGCACAATCATGGCTTCGGCTCGTTCGACGCCTATCTCGACACGATGTCGTCGCGGCACCGCAAGGTGACGCGGCGGGAGCGGCGCGACGCTGTTGAGGGTCTCGACATCCGCTGGCTGACGGGCAGCGACCTCACCGAGGCGGTATGGGACGCGTTCTTCGCGTTCTACGAAGACACCGGCAGCCGCAAATGGGGGCGGCCCTATCTCAACCGCAAATTCTTCTCGCTGCTGTCGGCGGCAATGGCCGACCGCATCGTGCTGATGTTCGCCTATGACGGGACGACACCGGTCGCCGGCACGCTCAGCATGCTGGGCAAGGACACGCTCTATGGCCGCTACTGGGGCGCCACGGGGAACGTCCCGTTCCTCCATTTCGAGCTCTGCTACTATCAGGCGATCGACTACGCGATCGAGCACCGGCTGACGACGGTCGAGGCGGGGGCGCAGGGCGAGCACAAGCTGGCGCGCGGCTATGAGCCGGCGACGACGCATTCGGTGCACTGGATCGGGCATGCCGGGCTGCGCGAGGCGATCGCGCGCTTCCTGCGCCAGGAGCGCGCCGCCGTGACCCGCGAGCAGGACGCCCTCGGCGCCTACACGCCGTTCAAGAAGGGCAGCTAGCGGCCGCCGGGGCGGATGTCGGTGTGCTCGTGGGTCGCGGGCTTGCCGGCGAAGGTGACCCAGAAGAAGTTGAGCGTGTAGGTGAGCCCGGTGCGGATGATCCCCTCCTCCGCGAGGCGGCGCCCCGAGGTCTTCATCTTCAGCCGGTGCGTGAACTTCACATTGCCCTGCTTGGCGAGGCGGACGGCGACGTCGGTGTCCTCGCCATAGAACTTGATCTCGCGGTTGAAGCCGCCGGCCCTGATCCAGGCGTCGCGCTTGAGGACGAAATTGCCGCCCTGCACCACCGAGCCGACGCGCAGCACGTAGCGGTTGAGCCAGTAGATCAGCGTGGTGAGGCCGTAGAACATGCCCACCAGAGCGCGCTGGCCCTGGTTGAGGTCGTAATAGACGTAAGGACCGGAGAGGCAGACCAGCCTGGGGTCCTTGTCGAACTCCTCGAACACCGTGTCGATCCAGCCGGGCGGGACGATCGTGTCGCCGTCGATATTGGCGACGAGCTCGGCCGTGGTGGCGCGGAAGCCGCCGTCGCGGGCAGAGACGAGGCCCTTCTGCGGTTCGTCGACGACGCGGGCGCCGGCGAAGGACGCAGCGATCTCGCGCGTGCGGTCGGTCGAGTTGTTATTGACCACCACCACATCGACGTCCCGGCCGCTGCGCTTGACCTCGGCGAGCACGGATTCGACGCATTTGCCGATCAGGGCTTCCTCGTTATAAGCGGGGATCACGAAAGCTAGCTTCATCTCAGGGCCTCTGCGGCGGACGTGCCCGAGCGGATAGACCAGTTAGCAGATGCGGGCAACCTGCCCCGCCCCGCTCTCCGCAGGAATGGATCAGGATGGACGGACTCTGGACGATAGTGGTGACGGGCGTAACCTGGGTGATCCAGGGGGCGGTCGTGTTCATCGTGTCCACGCTGCTGTTCGACGCCCTGCACTGGCTGCTGCATCGCTGGGGGCGGTCCAAACATCCGCTGCTCAGGACTTTTTCGCGCTGGCACTGGGTCCACCACGCGTTCCTCGACCGGAAGATGCGGGTGCATCCCGAGCTGGTGCGCCAGAACCTGATCTACCACGTGCTGCCCGAGTACCTGACTTCGCTGGCGGGAACGCTGGCCTTCCTCTTCGTCTTCCCGTGGCCGCCGATCGCGGTCGTGGCGCTGATGCGGACCTGGATGCTGATCCAGACGATCCGCGAGGAAGGCATGGACTACAACCACATGGCGATGGACCGGCTCAGCGGCCAGCAGGGGCTGCTCTGGGTGAACCAGAGCTACCACGCGATGCACCACATCAATCCCAACAACTTCTTCTCCTCGTTCGCCAATGTGTTCGATCTGCTGTTCGGCACGGCGACGCAGATCGACGGGCGGCGGTTCCTGATCACGGGGGCGGGCGGCGCCTTTGGCGGGGCGATGAAGGCGCGGCTCGAGAAACTGGGCGGCATCGTCGAAACGGCCAAGCACGGCGTCGACTTCACGGCCGGCGATTACGATGGCCTGCGGGAAAAGCTCGAGCGCGCCGACGTGCTGGTCCTGTCGCATGGGGCAAAGTCCGATGGATGCTGGGACGCCAACCACCGCACTTTCGTCGACCTGATCGACCTGTTCATCGAGACGGGCCGGCAACGGCTCACCCCGCCCGAAGTGTGGGCGCTCGGCTCCGAAGCCGAGTTCCACGGCGACATGGGGCTGCCCGAGCTCAAGGACTATGCCGGGTCCAAGCGCGCCTTCGCGCAGCAGGCGCTGGGGTACTACCGCAGCGCCGACGTGCTCTATCGCCATATCGTGCCCTCCTCTTTCACCTCGGCGATGGGGCCGGGCCCGATGTCGGCGGACATGGCGGCCGGAATCGCGCTGTTTTTCATCCGGCGCGGCTTCCACTACGTGCCGGTGACGCTCACGACGCTCGCCTTCTGGAACTACTTCCGCTTCGTGCGGCAGAAACCGGCGGTCAACGCGCTCGCAGTTGACTCTGTCCCGGAGAGGTAGTTTTTCGCTGCCGAGGGCCCACCTAAGGGGCTTGCGGTACGTTCTGATCCCCATGAGTACGCCCAGCGCCATCGCGACCCGGAGACCGACCGGATGACCAAGACGGTCGTCACCTCGGTGCTGGGCACCCATGGCGACGTGCAGCCGCACGTGGCGCTGGCCGTCACGCTCAAAAAGCGCGGCTTCCGCCCCATCATCTGCGCGACCGACGATTTCGAGGGGTTCGTCACGTCCTATGGCGTCGAGTTCCGCGGCCTCGGCACGGACATGCGCGAGCTGATGAAGCGCACGCAGATGGACGACGCGGCGGCCCTCAGCAAGCTCCTCTACGCGCCGAACCTGCTGCGCGAGGGGCAGAAGATGCTCAAGGAGGCGGCGCGCCGCACCTGGGACGCTGCGCAGGGCGCCGACGCGCTGATCTTTGCGCAGACGACGACCTTCTGCATCGACATGGCCGAGGCGCTGCGCATTCCGGCGCTGATGGTGGCGTTCCAGCCACTCAATCCGACGGCGGAGTTCCCGTATTTCCAGTATGAAGTGAACCCGCTCAGCCCGTTGATGTACCGGTTCAACCGCGAGCCGTTCGGCGAGGTGCCGGGGATCGACCCGGTGGTCAACAAGCTCAGCTATCAGGTGCAGCGCTGGCACCAGATGTTCTACGACCTGCCGCGGGACCGGCTGCGGCGGCGCCTGTTCGGGCTCAAGACGCGTAATCGCGGCGGTTTCGCGCGGAACGGCCGCGGCGAAATGCTGCCGATCCTGCATGCCTATTCGCCCACGGTCTCGCCGGCCCCCGGCGACTGGGCGCCCAACAATATCATCACCGGGTTCTGGCGGCTCGACGACGGCGCCGGCTGGGCACCCGATGCGGACTTCGAAGCGTTCCTGAGCACAGGCGACACGCCGGTCTACCTCGGCTTCGGCTCGATGCCCTGGGGCGCGCAGCGCAACACCGAAATCATCACCAAGGCGATCACCCAATGGGGCGGCCGCGCCGTGATCGGCAAGGGCTGGGGCGGCGTGAAGGCCGAGGACCTGCCCAAGAGCGTCTATGTCGTCGACCGGGCGCCGCACACCGAACTGTTCAAGCATGTGAAAGCCGTCGTGCATCACGGCGGCGCCGGAACGACGCAGACGGGGCTCGAAGCCGGGCGGCCGACCTTTGCGGTGCCTCAGTTCTTCGACCAGCCCTATTGGGGCAAGCTGATCTACGAGCTCGGCTGCGGACCGCAGCCGGTGCGGCTCAAGAAGCTGACGCCACAGATCCTCGCGACGGCGCTGGACGATCTGTCCAACACGCCCGCCTATGCGCGCGCTGCCGAAGCGGTGGCCGAGAAGATGCGGCTCGAGGACGGGACCAATCGCGCCGTCGACGTGATCGAGGAAACGATCGCCGACTACGGCAGCGCCGGGCCGCGCGACAGTGACACCTACGAGCTTGGAGCCGCGCCGTGACGACCTATGACGACAGCAACATCTTCGCCAGAATCCTGCGCGGCGAAGTCCCGAGCGTGAAAGTGTTCGAGGACGACACGGTCCTCGTGATGATGGACATTTTCCCGCAGTCCAGGGGGCACACGCTGGTAATCCCGAAGGCCGCGTCACGGAACCTGCTCGATGCGGATGCCGACGCGTTGGCGACGGCGGCGGCATATCTGCCCAGGCTCGCGCGGGCGGTGAAAGCGGCAACCGGAGCGGACGGCATCCGGCTCGCGCAGTTCAACGAGGCGCCCGCCGGGCAGACGGTGTTTCACCTGCATTTCCACCTGATCCCCGTCTATGACGGCGTCGAGCTCGGACAGCATGGCGGCGGCAAGGCGGACGAGGCGGAACTCAGGGACATCGCCACCGCGATTGCCGCCGCCCTCTAGGCACAATTTTCTCTGAAGAAAGCGGCCTATCGCTCTCTGCTGCCTGCTGGAATCGGGCTGGGCGCAGAAAGTTACGCACGCTGGTTCGGGGAGGCGCATAATGCCCCTCACCTCTCCGGCGCGAGATGCGAACGGCGCATCGCGGAGGGGGTCCGGTCGAGGCAGGGCCGTCCTGACTCGGGGTGAAGGGAATACTGCACGCTCAAGCGGTGCCCTTCATTCGAAATCGGTTCGCGCGGGGCGGGGCGATAGTCCCACCTCTGCTTTTTGGCGGACGACCGCCACCGGGGACGAAAGTCCCGCCCCCGCCGCTTCCGAGGACGCGGCGCCCATCCAAGATCCGGACGGTTTTGCCGTTCCGGGGCTTTCGCATGCCGACCTCGTCGTTGCGCTCGCCGGGCACATGTGCTATCCAGTAATCGTGATGTTCCACGCATCACTATGCACTCCGAGCGCATGATCGATGCGAGCCGAGCCCTAACATGATGACATCGGGACAATTACGGGCGGCGCGGGCGCTTCTGGGAATCGACCAGAAGGCGCTGGCGGCGCTTGCCGATGTGTCGTTGCCCACGATCCAGCGGATGGAAGCCAGCGACGGCGTTGTCCGCGGCACGGTCGAGACGCTGACCAAGGTCATCGAGGCCCTCAACCGGGCCGGAGTGGACCTGATCGGCGACAATGCCCGCAGCGATGGCGGCGGCCGCGGCGTGCGCTTCACAACCCCTCCCCCCAGACAGGATTCCTAGCCTCCGACGACCACCGCTCGACGATGATCGCCGCGCTGACCCACGAGCTCTAGCGCCGATGTCCCTGACCAGTCCGCCGACCAAAAGCCTCGCCCGCGCCCCCAGCGCCGCCGAGCTGTTCACTCCCAAACTCATCACCGTGCTGCGCGAAGGCTATGGCCTGAGCGATCTGAGGGCCGACCTGTTCGCCGGTCTCACGGTGGCGATCGTCGCCCTGCCGCTGTCGATGGCGATTGCCATCGCCTCCGGCGTCACGCCCGAACGCGGGCTGTTCACGGCGGCCATCGGCGGCTTCCTGATCTCGGCCCTGGGCGGCAGCCGCTTCCAGATCGGCGGCCCTGCCGCTGCCTTCACCGTGCTCGTCGCTTCGACCGTCGCGCGGCACGGCCTCGACGGGCTGCTGCTCGCGACCATCATGGCGGGACTGCTGCTCCTGGCGATGGGCGCATTCCGGCTCGGCAGCTACATCAAGTTCATCCCCTATCCCGTTACGGTGGGATTCATTTCCGGCATCGCGGTGATCCTGTTCATCGGCCAGATCCGCGACCTGCTGGGCCTCACGATCCCCGAAGACCCCGCCGAAATCGCCGGCAAGCTGCAGGTGCTCGCCGCGAGTCTGCCGACCATCAACCCGGCGGCGGTCGGCATCAGCGCGGCCTCCATCCTCGTAATCGTCGCCTTCAGGCGCTGGGCGCCGCAGGTGCCGGGCATCCTCGTTGCGGTGGTGCTGGGGGCCGTTGCGGTCTGGCTGTTGGGGCTGCCGGTCGAGACCATCGGCACGCGCTTCGGCGGCATTCCGAGCACCCTGCCCGCGCCGTCGCTGCCCGACATCTCGCTGGCCAAGATCCAGGCGGTGATCCCGGACGCGGTGGCCTTCGCCCTGCTCGGCGCGATCGAGTCGCTGCTGTCGGCGATGGTCGCCGACGGCATGACCGGGCGACGGCACCGCTCGAACATGGAACTGGTCGGCCAGGGCATCGCCAATATCGGCTCGGCGCTGTTCGGCGGGATCACCGCAACGGGCACCGTGGCGCGCACCGCGACCAACGTTCGCTCGGGGGCGCACAGTCCGCTGGCCGGCATGTTCCACTCGGCGTTCATCGTGCTGTTCATGCTCGTGGCGGCGCCGCTCGCCAGCTACATCCCGCTGGCGAGCCTTGCCGGCGTGCTGGCGGTGGTCGCCTGGAACATGGCCGAAAAGCACGCCTTCGTGACGCTGGTGCGGACCTCGGTGGGCGATGCGGTGGTGCTGATCCTCACCTTCGGGCTGACGGTGCTGGTGGGACTGACGGAGGCGATCGTTGTCGGCTTCGCGCTGGGCACACTGCTGTTCCTCCACCGCATGGCGCAGTCGGCGGATGTGGAGATGCATGTGCCGCCCGTGCCCGGCGACAGCGCCGACGTGCCGGGCCGTCCCTACGACGCGGCGACCGCCACCGATCCCGACGTGGCCGTGTACCGCATCACCGGCGCGTTCTTCTTCGGGGCGGCGGCGATGGTGGGCGCGGTGCTCGACCGCATCGCCGACCGCCACAAGGCGTTCATCATCGACTTCTCGGCGGTGCCGTTCATCGACTCCACCGCGGCCAACACGATTGCGGCTGTGGCGCACAAAGCGGCGCGGCATGGCGTGCTGACCTTCGCGTCGGGCGCGACGCCGGCCACGCAGCGCATGCTCGAACGGCACGGCGCGGGAGCGCAGACGATGACGTTTGCGCCGACGCTCGAGGACGCTGTGGCCGCGGCACATGTGGCGGTACGGAGGGGGTAACCAGCCCTTCCCGGGAGCGAGGTGCGACTGCGAGAAACAAGAAGGGCCGGGATCGCTCCCGGCCCTAGTTGATCGACCACGTCGAACTCAGTTCTTCTCTTCCGCCTTCGGCTTCTTGGCCGCCGCCTTCGGGCCGGGAATGGCCTTGGGCTTGGCGGGCCGCGGCGGCGCCGCGATCAGCTCGAGCTTGGCGTCGGGGCCGACGCCCACGACCGCCACCGTCACCGTGCCGCCGTTGACCAATTCGCCGAACAGCACCTGGTCGGCGAGCGGCTTCTTGACGTGCTCCTGGATGACGCGACCCAGCGGGCGGGCGCCCATGCGCTCGTCATAGCCGCGCACGGCCAGCCATTCGGCCGCTTCGGGCGTGAGGTTGATCGTCACACCGCGCTCGGCGAGCTGACCCTCGAGCTGGAGGACGAACTTTTCGACCACCTGCCGCACAACGGCAGGCGGCAGCGGACCGAAGGAGATGATCGCGTCGAGGCGGTTGCGGAACTCCGGCGTGAACATCCGGTTGATCGCTTCCTCGTCGTCACCGGCCTCGCGCTTCCGGCCGAAGCCGATGGGCGATTTCTGCAGCTCCATCGCGCCGACGTTGGACGTCATGATCAGAATGACGTTCCGGAAGTCGACGGACTTGCCGTTGTGGTCGGTGAGCTTGCCGTGATCCATCACCTGCAACAGGATGTTGAACAGGTCCGGATGGGCCTTCTCGATCTCGTCGAGCAGCACGACGCAATGCGGATGCTGGTCGACGCCGTCGGTCAGCAGGCCGCCCTGGTCGAAGCCGACATAACCGGGGGGCGCACCGATCAGCCGGCTGACGGTGTGGCGCTCCATATATTCGGACATGTCGAAGCGCAGCAGCTCGACACCGAGCGTGTCGGCAAGCTGCTTGGCCACTTCGGTCTTGCCGACGCCGGTGGGGCCGGTGAACAGGTACGAGCCGATCGGCTTTTCGGGTTCTCGCAGCCCGGCCCGCGCCAGCTTGATGGCCGAGGCGAGCGCGCTGATCGCTGCGTCCTGGCCGAACACAACGCGCTTGAGATTGGCCTCGAGGCTTGCCAGCATTTCGGTGTCGGACTTGCTGACCGATTTGGGCGGAATGCGCGCCATGGTGGCTATCGTCTGCTCGATATCCTCGACATCGATCAGCGCCTTGCGCTCACTTTCGACGAGCAGCATCTGGCTCGCGCCCGTCTCGTCGATCACGTCGATCGCCTTGTCGGGCAGCTTGCGGTCGTTGATGTAGCGGGCCGAAAGCTCGACGGCGGCCTTGAGGGCGTCATCGGTGTATTTGAGCTTGTGGTAGTCCTCGAAATAGGGCCGCAGGCCCTTCACGATCTCGATCGCGTCGGGGATCGTGGGCTCGGCGACGTCGATCTTCTGGAAGCGGCGGACCAGCGCCCGGTCCTTCTCGAAGAACTGGCGGTACTCCTTGTAGGTGGTCGAGCCGATGCAGCGCATGTTGCCCGAAGCCAGAGCCGGCTTGAGCAGGTTGGACGCATCGAGCGCGCCGCCCGAGGTGGCGCCGGCGCCGATCACGGTGTGGATCTCGTCGATGAACAGGATCGCGTCCGGGTGCTTTTCGAGCTCCTTCATGACGGCCTTGAGCCGCTCCTCGAAGTCGCCGCGATAGCGGGTGCCGGCGAGCAGCGAGCCCATGTCGAGCGCGTAGATGGTGGCGCCGCGCAGCACTTCGGGCACGGTGCCTTCGACGATCTTGCGGGCGAGGCCCTCAGCGATGGCGGTCTTGCCGACGCCGGCGTCGCCCACATAGATCGGGTTGTTCTTGGAGCGGCGGCACAGCACCTGGATGGTGCGGCGCAACTCCGGATCGCGGCCGATCAGCGGGTCGATCTTGCCGTTCTTGGCCTTCTCGTTGAGGTTGACGCAGAAATCGGCGAGCGCCGAGGACTGGTTGCCCTGACGCTGGCCGCCCTCCTCGCCATGGCCGGCACTGGCGCCGTCCTCGGTGCCGCGCACCGGGCGGCTCTCATTGGGGCCGGACTTGGTGATGCCGTGGGAAATGAAGTTCACCGCGTCGAGGCGGGACATGTCCTGCTGCTCGAGGAAATAGGCGGCGTGGCTCTCGCGCTCGGCGAAGATGGCGACCAGCACATTGGCGCCGGTGACCTCTTCCTTGCCCGAGGACTGAACGTGAATAACGGCGCGCTGGATCACGCGCTGGAAAGCGGCCGTGGGACGCGCGTCCTGGCCGTTGGGCACGACAAGGCTGTCGAGCTCCTCGTTGATGAAGTCCTCGAGATCGCCCTTGAGCGCCTCGATGTCCACGTCGCAGCCGTTGAGCACGGCGATGGTGTCGCGGTCGTCGGTAAGGGCCAGCAGGAGGTGCTCGAGCGTCGCGAACTCATGTGCGCGCTCACGGGCGAGGTTCATCGCCTGATGCAGGGCCTTTTCCAGTCCGCGGGAGAAAGAAGGCATGTGGTGGTTCCTATTGCTTTTCCATCACGCATTGCAGCGGATGCTGGTTCTTGCGTGCCGTGTCCATGACGCGGGTGACCTTGGTTTCAGCCACCTCGTATGGATAGACGCCACATTCACCGACCCCCTTCTGGTGAACGTGGTACATGATGCGCGTCGCCTCTTCGCGCGTCTTGTTGAAGACGTCCTGGAGGATCAGGACGACAAATTCCATGGGCGTGTAGTCGTCGTTGAGAAGCAGCACCCGATAGAGGTTCGGTTTCTGCGTCCTGGGTTTGGTCTTGGGACGGACGATCGTGTCGGTGCCGGTCTTGGACCCGCCGCCGCCCTCTCGATCACTGTCCTTGGCTGCCTTCGGCTGCGGGCCCGAACCGTTTCCGGTCCGGGTCGGATGATCGGGTCTAGTCAGTGAACGATCGAAACGACGCAGCATGGTGAAGCCATTATGTAGGCAAAACTCTGCGACTGTTAAGGGGTTGCCGCGCACGACGTTGCGAGGCCCGCAAACGCCCGCGCTGCAAGGGTTTGCGCGATCTGCGCAATTGTCCCGACATTTTACGGAATGGTAAGGCGCCGCCCCTATTGTGCCCCAACCACGGGTCATGTCGCGCGCCGAAGGGGGAAGCCGCGTCGGTTCCGTGGTGGCGGCGCCAAACGCACCGCCTGTGAGTCGCCAAGGGCCAGAACGGCCCCGATTGTTTGGAGTACCGGGGTTGGCTTCCCAACGGGTCTTGAGTTTCTCGCGCCTCACCCTATGGCGCATCGCAGCAGCAGTTGTCCTTTCCGTCGTCCTTGTCGCGCCAATGGCTGCGCAGGCCGCAAGTGTGCCCCGCGCCTATGCGGGCATCGTGGTGGACGCCAAATCGGGCAAGGTGCTCTACGAGAGCGACGCCGACGAATATCGGTATCCCGCAAGCGTCACCAAGGTGATGACGCTTTATGTCCTGTTCCAGGAACTGTCGTCGGGCAAGGTCAAGCTCAGCACCAAGATGAAGGTGAGCAAGCACGCCGCCTCGGCCGTGCCCACCAAGCTCGGGCTCAAGGCCGGCTCGACGATCACCGTCGAGAACGCCATCAAGGCACTGGTGACGCTGAGCGCCAACGACATGGCGCGCGTCATCGCCGAGTACATTTCGGGGTCGGAATCGGCCTTCGCCAAGCGCATGACCTCGACAGCCAAGGCGCTTGGGATGAAGAAGACCACCTACGCCAACGCCTCGGGTCTGCCCGACAGCCGCCAGGTGACGACGGTGCGCGACCAGGCGATCCTCGCCGCCGCGATCTACGAGCACTTTCCGGACTACTACAAGTACTTCCAGACCAAGAGCTTCAGCTACGGCAAGCGCACTTACGGCAACCACAACAATCTGCTGGGCAAGAACGGCATCGACGGCATCAAGACGGGCTACATCAATAGCTCGGGCTACAATCTGATGACCGCCGCGCGGACCGACGGCAGGCACATCGTGGTGATCGGCTTCGGCTTCAACAAGGGCTCCTCGCGCGACGCCAAGGTGCGCGAACTGGTCAGCAAGTATCTCCCTAAGGCACGGTCAGGCTCCTATCTCGAGGTCGCGATGATCCCCGAGCCCGGCCGCCTGGGTAGCAACTCATCGAGCGGCGCCACGGTGCAGGTCGCGTCCATTCCGGTGCCCATGCCCATGCCCAGCTTCCGCAGCGTCGACACGGCGCTGATGATGGAGGCGCCGGCCAACCCGCAGATCGGTGTGGGCGATGTCGACGCGACGGTGACCGTCGCCTCGATCGCGCCCGAGCCTGTCGGCCGTCCGGTCGACCTGGGCATGCCCGACGCGATCGTGGCGGTGGAGCAGGCCGCGCCGACCGAACGCACGACGCTGGGCGAAGTGGGCGGCGCCTTCACCGACGCCTATCTCGGCGCACCGCCGGCGCCGCTGGGCGTCACCCGCGCCTCCGCGCCGATCGTGCCGCCCGTGGGGATCGGCGACGATGGCGAGCCGGTGGACCTCATGACCTCGGGCAGCGTGCAGCAGGTGGCCGATATCCCGGCCCAGGCGCAGGCGATGCCCTCCGCCCTGCTCTCGACACCCGTCGCCGGCTGGATCGTCCAGATCGGCGCCGCGCCCAGCGAGAACGGCGCCAATGCCCTCCTCGGCGATGCGACCGGCAAGGTCGGCTCGCTGACGGGTTTCTCGGCGTTCGTGCAGCGCTTCGAGAAAGACGGCCAGACGTTCTACCGCGCCCGCTTCGGCGGTTTCTCCGGCAAGGACGCGGCCAACGATATGTGCAAGCAGCTCAAGCAAGCCAAGATGAGCTGCCTCGCGATGCAGTCCTGATGGAAGGCACGACGAGGTAGCCGAACAGAGGATGCGAGTTTGTGGCGTGTGTATGGAGTAGCCCAGATGAGCGAAACGTCTAGTCTGAGCGAGCTGGCCCGCTTCATCGGCCAGTCGCGGGTGATCGCCAGCAACGCTGGGGCCAACCGGCGCGCCGTCAACGACATCATCACCCATCTCAGCCAGCGCAAGCCGGCCAAGCCGCGGGTGTCGGACCTGCTGGGCGTGGTGCTGACCTTGTCGGCGCGGACGCGGCGGATGATCCTGCCGCGCGTCGAGGTTGATCTCGACGTGTTCATGCCCGGCGGCCAGCGCGCCGTGCGCGTCATGCTTCCGACTCTCGACTAGGGATCAGGCGCGGCGGCGCAGCGGGATGGTATCGTCCTGGCTGCGCAGCAGCGTCGACGGCTCGGCGACGATCACCCTGTTGCGGCCGCGGGCCTTGGCCTCATAGACGGCCGCGTCGGCAGCAGCCAGCAGGATCGGTACATCGACGGCGAACGACGTCGCGGCGATGCCGATGCTGACGGTGGTCGACGCCGACTCCTGACCGGTCTCAATTACCACGGACTCGAAGGCGCGGCGGACGCGCTCGGCGATGAGGATGGCATCGTCGATGGTGGTGCCGGGCAGCACGAAGCAAAACTCCTCGCCCCCCATGCGGAACAATTGATCGGTCGGCCGCACGCTGTCTTCGGCGGCGTCCGCGAACGCCCTGAGCATGCGGTCGCCGACCTCGTGGCCGTGCCGGTCGTTGATCAGCTTGAAATGGTCGAGATCGAGCACCAGCAGGGCCATCGGATCGGGCAGCCCGCTGCGCCGGCGCGCCATGCGCTGCGCAAAGTCGCCGAAGGCGCGGCGGTTGAGCAGGCCGGTCAGCGGATCGGAGAGGGCGAAGCTGCGCTGCTCGGCCTCCCGGCGCTCCATGGTCATGGCGAGGAAGAACACCGTGGCGAAGATGGCAAGCCCGACAACGAGCCAGGAGTAGACAGCGAGCCAGGTCGGATCGAGCGGCCCGGCGCCGAAGGGAAACGGCGCGAACGGGACCATCGCGATACGAACGAGCATCAGCACGCCGTAGGCAGCGAACGCTCCGGCGAGCGGCAGGCGCGAGTGCAGGCCATCGCCGCGATCGATCCACAGTTCCCGCGCCGTCAGCGCGCAGATCACGGCATTTAGCACCGAGACGCCGACGATGCGCGCCTCCATGCTGCCCAGGAAGGGAGGGTACAGGCAGAGGGCGACCCATAGCAGGCTGAGGGCGCTGATGGCGCCCCACGGCGGGCGGCGGCCCGCGAAGAGCCGCACGGCGTACCACATACAGCCGAGCGCAAAGATGCGGGCGCCATTGCCGAAAGCGATCGAGACAAAGTCGGTCTGCCAGCCGGCACGCGCGTAAAGGGTCAGTGCCACCCCGTTGAAGACCAGCGGCAGGCCCCACCAGAGCAACCAGTGAGAGCGACGGTCATAGGCCCACAACACGACATAGGCGGCGCCAAAGATGACGAGCAAACCGCAGCACGCGATCAAGATGGTGTAGCTGTCGAGCTGCAAGAGGCGAACCTGTGGCGGAGTCGGGGAACTGTACCCGTCAGGTCTTTAACGAAGTCGAAAGGTACCTGCCGCAGTTCGCCCAAGCCGTCCTAGCTCGAGGTGGCCATGTGCTCGAACTGGCCGACATTGCCCTGCCCTTCCGCGAAGGCGGCCATCGCGGCGTTGCGGGCCGCGGCGCGCTCGCTGATGGGGAGGCGCAGCGCGTCGAGCAACTGCCGATATTCCTGACGGGCGCTGAGGTGCGACATCGACGGCAGGCCGCCGAGCAACTCCTCGTCGAGCGGGTCGAAGACGGTTAGGCCCATGGGGAACAGCGAGCGGAAGATGACGCGCTCGGCGATGCCCTCGGCGACACGGCAGCCGAGGCGCACGGCGATCTTCTCGATGGCCGACTGGACGAGCCGCATCGAGCGCGACGAAAGCATCGAGATGCGGTTGCGCACGAGGATCCAGTCGATGGTGCGGCCGTCGATGGCGAGGCGCTCGGTGCGGGCGCGCTGCACCAGTCGCGCATAGTGGCTCATCTCGCGGGGGTCGCCGGTGACGGGGTCGACGTGCGCCATCACGTCGAGATCGATGAGGCTGTCGTTGAGCGGCGTGATGAGGGTGTCGGCAAGCGAATGAGCAAGGCGCGTCAGATGCGTGTCGAAGCCCGGCGTATCGACGACGAGGAAGTCGGCGACACCCTCGACCTCGACCACCGCCTGCCGGAACAGGTCGAATTCGAGCTTCTGGTTCTCCTTGATGGAGTCGGACTTGGGGATCGGCAGGTGGAAATGGGTGGTGTGCGGCAGCTTGAGGTCTCGCTGCTGCGCCCAGTTCCGCCGATTCTTCACGTAGGTGGTGAAAGTCTGCTGGCGGGAGTCGACGTCGATCGAGGCAACCTTGTAGCCCTGATAGAGCAGGTAGATGGCAAGGTGGAAGCCGGTCGTGGACTTGCCCGACCCGCCCTTCTCATTGCCGATGACTATGACATGCGTGCCCGTACGCCCCAAGGACGGCCTCCATGTCCCCCCGCGGACCCTGCGGCGAAATCGTGATTTGGTTCAAGAGGCAGTTTGGTCACAACCGCGCGCGGACGGGCGGCAGCGGGGGTATTTGACTTGACGGGCGGGGGGCCGAGGGATTCGTCCGTTCGCGACCCATCGCTGCGGTCAACACTCATCGGCGTGCGAAGCTGTCGGAGCACCCCGCCGCCCATCCCGACGCGGCCCGCCTAAATCAGCCCCAGCTTCGACAGTTCCAGTGCCAGTTCCGGGTCGCCCTCTTCGGCGGAGCCGTCCTTCCCGAGGTCAGGCGGGACGTCCTTGGGATCGAAATAGCGCCAGCCCTGAAACGGCGATTTCGGGCGCGGGCTGACGCGGACCAGGTCGGGCGCCATGATGATGTCGCAGCAGGCGAGCCCCTCGGAATCCACGGCCTCCGCAAGGCGCAGGATGAGCTGGCGGCAGCGGATGACGCCCGAGATGACCCAGTAGATCGAGGCCTGCCCCTCCATCTCGGCGCGGCGCCTGGGCATGGTGCGGGTGCGATGGACATGGACGTTCTCGCCGTAGTCGGCACCCCACCAATGGGCACGCTCCTCGCGGTAGGATTCGAGTTCCTCGAGCGTGGCGACGCCGACGCAGAGCTTGATCATGTGGATCATGGCTGGAACGTCGTACCAGTCACGACGCCATTCCGAAGACGCGCATCGACAAGGCGGCAAGGCCGAGGAAGCCGAAGAAGCCCACGACGTCGGTGACGGTGGTGACGAACACCGAGGAGGCCACCGCGGGATCGACCTTGAAGCGGTTGAGGGTGAGCGGAATGAGAATGCCGGCGGTGCCGGCGGCGATCATGTTGACGATCATGGCCAGCGCGATGACGACGCCGAGCCCGGGATTGAAGAAGCGCAGCCAGGTGAGGAGGCCCAGCAGCATGGCGAAGATCAGGCCGTTGAGAACGCCGACGGCCATTTCGCGCAGGATGAGGCGGCGGATCTTGTAGCTGTCGAGCTCGCGCATCGCGAGGGCGCGAACGGTGACGGTCATGGTCTGCGTTGCGGCATTGCCGCCCATCGAGGCAACGATGGGCATGAGCGCGGCCAGGGCAACCATCTCCTCGATGGTGGCGTCGAACAGGCCGATGATGAAGGAGGCGAGCATGGCAGTGACGAGGTTGACGACCAGCCAGGTGGCACGCCCGCGCACCGTCGACGCGACGCCGTCGGAAAGCTCCTCGTCGCCGACGCCGGCGAGGAGCTGCATATCCTCGGTCGCCTCCTCGTGGATGACGTCGACGATGTCGTCGATGGTGAGCACGCCGACGAGCCGGCGGCTCTCGTCGACAACCGCCACCTCGACCAGATCGTAGCGCTCGAAATCGCGCGCCGCTTCTTCCTGGTCTTCGGTCGCCAGCACCTCGATCACATCGGCATTCATCAGGTCGCCAATGCGCACGTCGCGCTTGGAGCGCAGGAACTTGTCGAGCGGGATGATGCCCTGGAGATTGTAGGCCGCGTCCACGACGTAAATCTGGAAGAACTCGTCGGGCAGGTCCTTTTCGCCGCGCAGATAGTCGATGGTCTGGCCTACCGACCAGTAAGGCGGGATGGCGATGAAGTCCGTCTGCATCAGACGGCCGGCCGAATCCTCCGGGAAGTCGAGCGACCGCTTGAGGCTCAGCCGCTCGAAGGCCGGCATCTGGGCGAGGATTTCCTCGCGCTCGGGGATGTCGATGTCCTCGAGAATGTGGACGGCGTCGTCGCTGTCGAGTTCGGCAACACCGCGCGCCACATCGGCGGTGGGCAGCTCATCGATGATCTCGGAGCGCACCGTGTCGTCGACTTCGGTCAGCGCCGAGAAGTCGAACTTGTCGCCAAGGATGGTGACGAGCCGGACGCGCTCTTCGGCGTCCAGGGCCTCCAGCAGGTCGCCCATGTCGGCGGCATGCAGCGGCTCGGTCAGCTCGGCGACGGCAGCGGTGTCGTCTTCGGCGAGCTTGGCGCGCAGGCGCTCGACCCAGTGCGGGTTGAGGTGGTCGTCGGCGTCGCGCAGGGCGTCGGGATCAACGCCGGGCGCCACGCTGTCAGCGATGTCGGGGCTGTCGGTCATCCGCGATCCGGGCTCGAGTCATGCGCGGTGTAGCCAATCGAGCCCATATGCGCCAGACTCAAGAGCGGAGGAACGGCACATGCCAGCCAAGAGCAGCGCGGACAAGTCGCTCGACCGGCTGGTCCGGCTCGCGAGGAAGCTCAAGCTCGAGGACATCGCGGTGGGCACGAGCTTCGGCCAGCCGGCGCTGAGGGTGCACGACCGGCCCTTCGTCAGCATCAAGACCGCCGGCATCATGGTTCTCCATTGCCCGCTCGAGGTGAAGGAGATGCTGATGGAAATGGCGCCCGACATTTACTTCCAGACCCCACATTTCGAGGGCTGGCCGGCGCTGATGGTGCGGCTCGACCAGATCGGCGACGAGGAACTGGCGCTGCGCATCGAGAACGCCTGGCGCTACAAGGCGCCCAAGCGGCTGGCCGCGAA
>MKUZ01000010.1 GCA_001899065.1 Devosia sp. 66-22
CCTCAATATCGACGTGGGAACAGCAGGACAGGCGGTCATCACCATCTGTCAGTCCTCGGCCCGGACAGGTTGCGCCGCCACAACCACGATCACCACCATGGTTCTACCCTGCCCCGATGCCGGCAAGGTCACCGGCCACGCCGGCCTGTCGCAACTTCGGCGGCACCGCTATCTCCGCTCGTCCATCGCGGCGGCTTTGCCGTGACACTCGACGAACCTGGCAATCGCCTGCTCCTGCCGTGCCAGCTTGCGCGACAGGGCGTCGATTTCCGGCTGGCGCTCGACGGCCAGGGCCGCAAGCTCCGCGCGATAGGTCGCGAGGAAAGCGTGGGGATCGGGCGCCCTGCCCCGGCGATAGACACAGCGTCGGGGAAGCAGGCCGGGGATCAGCGCGGCCATGCGCCGGGTGATCTGCCGGTCGATCAGGTCCAGTTGCCGCTGGGTTTGCCGGCGGGCTTCCTCCATGCGGGAGAGCTCGCGGCGCAGCTGAGGGGCGAGGGTCATGGCGACCCCCTGCCCTGCCAGCCGACGAAGCTCGACGGACCGTCATAGACGGAATGTCGATCGGGATCGATGACGAAGCCGATCCGGCGGACGTGGTATTCGTCGGTCGGGACGAGGAAGCGCCGCTCCTCGGTGCCGCCGCGCTTGCCGCCCGGTGTCGCGATACACTCGACGAACCCCTTTTGCTGGTCGGACGTGATCGCTGAAACGACGATCCAATCGGTGGCGTGCTCGTTCTCGAAGGCTCGCTGGTCCTTCGTGCGGGACTCACCTGGACCGAGGATGGTCCCGAAGATCGTTTCCCATGCGTCGGGCCACGAGTCCTTGACGGTCCGCTCGGCATGGCGGCGCTCGAACGCAGTGAAGAGGTGCGGCAAGGTAAAAGCGACGATCGCCCAGCACTCATCCTCTTCGTACCATCCGCCGGCAGCACGGAACGTCGGATGCACCCGGCGGTTGCGCTCGGCCGACAGCTTGAAACCGCCGTGACCGGCGGTCGAGTGCGAGGTAACACCCTCGGCATAGACCGTGCCGCCCTGTGACAATCCCCAAGGTGTATGCGCGCCACCCGGAATATCGCGACGGCCGAGCTGACGCCGCTCCTCCTGGTGCTGGGCCAGCTCCAGCACTTTCGCGCGAAAAGCGGCCTCGTCAGCGAGAGCCATGGCCGCAGAAGTCGGCGCGGGTCCATTCCGCCATCGGCCTCGCAATGCGCCAGCCGCTGGCCAGATAGCGCTTGCCCTGGGCTGCTGGCACCATGGCGTAGGCATTCTCGCCCACAAGCGCGACCGGCATGCCCTCGGCACTGCGGCCGAACACGGCCCCGGCCATGACCGGGGATTCCGGCGGAGCCGAAGCCTGGATCGGGCTCATGCCGTGGCCCTCCCTTCAGCCGCATGGGTCGCGGCTTCGTCGGCCGAAACCTCCTCAAGCACGGCACTGGGATAACCGTGCTCCGACAGCCACTGCTCAGCATCAGCACGATGCGGCGCCAGATGAACGAGCTCGGCATCATGGCCGGCTCGCGCGAAGACGCGCACCGAACCAGCCGCCGGACGCTCGACAATGGTGGAAGTGAGCCGGGTATTGAGTCCGAAGGTGCGATGGACGCGGATGGCAATGATGCCGTCGGCGCCATAGTCCGCCTCATGCAGGGTGAAGCTCGCATGCGGGTCGAGCATGCCAATGTCGCTTCGGCCCTGTTTGCGGATGAGACGCCCTTGGCTGTTGTTGGTCTTCCAGGCGTCGAGCTTCCTGCTATGCCGCTCCGGCGGACGCGGCGCTCCGTCGGTCCAGGCGACAATCGCGCCAAAGGGCGCGCGCTCAAAAATCGTGTGAGCGGACATATTGTCCTCCAAATGCTGAGGGTGGAAACAAAGCCGCCGCCGGGCGAACCCGGCGGCGGCAGTGGCGATCGAAACAGGTGCGGTTTACTCGGCGGCCTCGCGATAGCCTTCCGAGAGTTCGTCTTCGTCGACGAAGTCGTGGGCCGGCTCCACCGGCACATCGCCGTCGAGCTCGTCCTGCTCGGTAGGGGTGCCGTCGTCCTCCTCCTCCGGCACGACGTTCGTCGTGAGCCACGCGGCGAGGCCGGCCGCATCCGGAGCGAACAGCGCCGACGGATGAACGAAGTGCCCCTCCCTGAAGTGCTCGACGAGCGCGGCACGGGTGTCCTTGACCCGCGCACGCGGCAGCACCGGCGTGTCGACGCACGAGCCTTCGAGCGCCGGGCGCGACAGACAGGAGAGGAAGTCTTCCGTGCCCATATTGGAGAGGAAGCTGTCGGCGCCGATCGCCGCACCGGCCACGAGCGCCACGATGCCCGACTTTCTCATGCCCTCGCGGCAGGAGAGCACGTCGATCAGCGCACCACGCGCGGCAATGCGCAGCGTGTCGGTGTCGAAAGCGAACCTGCCCTCGGCATCGAACAGCGCGGCGGCATGACGGGGCATACGGCGCCCATACCCATGCTCCCCGCCGGCGCCAGAATCGACGCGCACGTTCTGGCCGGCAAAGGCGAGAACGAGCAGCGCGAGCAGCGTCTCGTCCTCGATCGGCGCGCGTGACAGCGCCTCGTGCAGCGCGTCGGTGCGCAGGTCGCCGATCATCTCGATGCCCTTGCGGGTGACATCAGGACGGGACTTGGAGACGACAATCGCCTCGTCATCGCCACCACTCCCTGCCGAGCCCTTGGCCTTCTTCTTGGCCTCCGGCATGCGGAAGTGGACCGTCTTCACCTTGCCCTCGGGATCGAGATACATCGCGGTGTGGTCGGACCTCTTGGGCGTGCCATAGACACGCTCAGCCTTGGGCGGGAGCTTGACCTCGCCGTAATTGCTGACCTCGGCGATGACGCCTTTCTTGGGCAAGTTCTGCGTCATCCACTCCTGCTGGGCACCGAGGAAGGCCTCGACGTCGGTGGTGTAGCGGCTGTCCTGGTCGGCCGGTGCGAAGAGGTCCTCGACCCAGGCAATACCATAGGCCTGAGCGAGGTCGTCGCCGAAGCTGGCATCGCGCGCATACATGCGTGTCTTGGCCAGACCCTGCGCAACGCGCCACCAATCAACCTGCGGGTCGCCCTTGGTCGGCTTATGCGCCTTCCAGACCTCCTTCTGCTCCTCCAGCGAAGCGCCGGCGATTGTGCGCAGCTGCCGCTCGTCGGGCATGTCGCCCTTGGCCATATGGTCCAGCATGACCGGCAGCACGTTGGCAAGCAGCCGGAGCTTCTTGATCTGCCGAACCGGTAGGGCGAGCGCGACCGCGATTGCTTCCTCGGTCCAGCCCAGCGCGACGAGCCGCTCGATGGCGCGCCACTGATCGACAGGGTTGAGATTTTCGCGCGCGGTGTTCTCGACCATCGAGCGCATCGCGCCACCGTCGGCTGCGGCCTCGTCGACGATGATGGCGATTTCCTCAAGCCCTGCGGCGATCGCCTGCTTCACGCGGCGATGACCATGCTGGATGACAAAGCCATTGCCGCCATCGGCCTGCGGGGCCACGACAGGCGGCTGAACGATGCCGACGGCCCGGATGGTGGCCAGCAGCAGCGCGTCAGACTGCGGGCTGGAATTGGTCCGCCGGGCCTTGTCTGGATTATCGACGCGCGCGCGCGGATCGATCAGCTTGATTTCCATGGAGATGCTCCTTTGGGGATTACGGACCCGGCCCTTCGCCGGTCCTTTCTCGTCTAATGGGATGACCAGCCCCGCCCTCCGGCGCAGGCTGTGAGTGCGATAGGAAGAAGGAGACCAACCATGCATCGCAATGCACCTCGGGCGGCGGCAGTCTATGGCGTCGATCTCGGCAAGAACCTGTTTCACGTCGTCGGGCTCGATGAGCGAGGCGCCGTCGTCCAGCGCGTCAAGTTCCGGCGCGACACGGTGCTAGCGTTCTTTACCCGCGCGTTACCGAGTCTGGTGGGTATGGAAGCATGCCCTGGATCGCAGTGGCTGGCGCGCAAGCTTCAGGCGATGGGCCACACGGTCCGGATCGCGCCGGCGCAGTTCGTCAAGCCCTTCGTGAAGTCGCAGAAGAACGACACCATCGATGCCGAGGCGATCGCCGAGGCGGTGACGCGGCCCACGATGCGCTTCACCCAAGTCCGAACGACAGAGCAGATCGATCTGCAGGCCTTGCACCGGATCAGGGACCAACTGGTCAGAAGCCGTACACGCCTGATCAACCAGGCGCGCGCATTCTGCCTCGAGTATGGCGTAGCGATCCGGCAGGGCACCGGCGTCTTCCGCTCCGATCTGCCCCGTGTCCTCGCGGACGATACCAACGATCTGACGCCCGCTATGCGGGTGATGCTGAGCGAGCTCTTCGAAGACGTCGAGCGGGTTGATCAGCGCATCGCTTCGGTGACGCGGCAGATCGAGGCATTGGCCGACCGTGAAGACAAGGCTAGGCGGCTCATGACCATACCAGGCATCGGGCCGTTGGCCGCAACGGCACTGCTCGCTGCAGTTGGTGATGGCCACCAGTTCCGGCGCGCCCGCGAGCTGGCGGCGTGGCTCGGTCTGACACCGAGAGAACACTCCACCGGAGGCAAGACCACCTTGCTGGGGATCAGCAAGCGAGGCAACCGCTACGTCAGGAAGCTACTGGTGCACGGGGCCCGATCCTGCGTCACCCACCTTAACCGGACACGGGATCGGATCGGCCATTGGCTCGATGCGCTGCAAAGCAGGATGCACGTCAACAAGGTGACGGTGGCCCTTGCAGCCAAGATCACGCGGATGGCATGGGCTATCATCACCAGGCCGGGCGTTATCTACGAGCGGCACGATCCGGTCGTCGCCTAAGGGCGCTGGTCAACGGAAAGCGAGGCTCGGGAACGTGATGACGAAACAGTCGATCGGCGCATCGTAAGCTCTGTGCAAAAAAGCGTGCTCCTGCACGAACCGTTTATCTGAGAACCCTGCGCGCGGATCTCATCATGGCCTGGCCGCAACAGCGGTCCACTCGCGAGAGGCCGGATACATTTAGGCGGACTGCCGTCGTCAGAACGAAATCGATCCTTGCCCGGGCGGGGCAGGTCATACATTTTTGACAGCACATCCTGCAGCATCGCCTTGTCCAGGCTGAGGTCCGCCACGATACGCTTGAGCTTGGCGTTCTCTTCCTCGAGCTGGCGCAGCCGCTTCACCTCCGAGGGCATCAGACCGGCATAGCGCTTGCGCCAGTTGTAGAACGTGGCTTCGGCAATGCCGGCCTTGCGGCACACCTCTGCAACCGGCGTGCCGTCCTCAGCCTGCTTGAGCACAAAGGCGATCTGACCCTCAGTGAACTTCGACGTCTTCATGGAACTCTCCTGTTCCCGGCCAGGGGACCATAAGTGGAAAATTCCAGCTCAGAATGGTCCGATTTGCGGGAGGCAGGTCAGGATATTTGGCCCTATGCGGCCTGCTTTTCCAGTGCCAGCCGTGTGGCGAATTCGAGGGGCGTGAGATTGCCCAGCGAGGAGTGTGGTCGATATCGCCAATAATGTCTTCGGCCGCCCACATGCCCAGCAATCCACGTTCCCGCGCGACGTAATTCTCGACATAGATCTTGAGCCGCTTGGTGAGAGCGCTCTCCTTGGTCTTCGGATTGAAATCGGGGCGAGGTCGGGCGGCCAACTCCGCACAGCCCTGCCGCACGGCCTCAACGGCCTCCGTGGCCGGCCGAATTGGGAAGGCCGCAAGCCAGTCAGTTGGTGCTGTCACGCGGGCACCGCTGTCTTGCTGCCCGCTTGCCCGAGCCGCATGCGCCATCGAAGATGATCTCGGCAAGCGGATCGGGCGAGGTCACAGCTAGCTGCAAACGACCGCCACCCGCCGGTTCATGGCGCGGCCGTTTTCATCGGCGTTGCTGGCGATCGGCCGGCTCTCGCCGGCGCCGGCGGCCCTCAGCCGTGACGCGTCAATACCGCGCCGTGCGAGATCGTCGACGACCGACTGCGCGCGCCGCTCCGAGAGGACCTGATTGTAGGCGTCCGATCCCTCGCTCGACGTATGGCCCTCGATGACGATCGAAGCGCTGCCATCGCCGCGGAGGCCGTCATGGAGCGCCGCCAGAACCGGCTCTGCGTCCGGGCGGATAATCGCCGAATCGTAGTCGAAGTTGATGCCGTGGATCACCGAGCCGCAGCCGAGCTTCACTTCGACGGCGCCGCAGCCCGGATCGGTGCCCGCCGGCGCGACCGGCGTGGCGAGCAGGCGAAACGGCGCGCCGTTGGCCGACAGCACGCCACGCAGGCCGCCTTCCGGCGTAACCGATAGAATGAAAAGACTCTCCGTCCCGTCCGACCGGTCGATCCCAGTTGCCCGCAGGATGGTGCCGGTCACCGTCCCGTTGAGGTCGCCGTTGGGGTAGTAGCACCCCGACACCACGGCGCCCTCCTGCGAGAGCTGGATGACGTTCGCGCCCTTTTTCCATACGCCGGTGAAGCCGCCCGACAGCGGGGCCGGCTCCTGGGTGCCGTTGCCGATGATCTCGCTGAATTCGAGGAAGCCCTGACCGTTTGGCAAGTCGATGCCGCCGACGAGCCGGAGCTTCACCCACTTCACCGCCATCGAACGGGCCGGGGTGAGCTCGGTGACCTCGCCCTTGCCCGCGTGCGTGGCGAGGGTGGCGGAGGCCAGGAGCTCGTATCCGGCGCCCGGGCCGGCCACTGAGCCATAGACCTCAACCACGCGCGTGAACGTTTGGCTCGGGCTCGGCGTCTCGAGGACCTCCGGCACGGCGAAGCGGTCGAACGTCGTCAGGGCAGGCAGTTCGTAGACGAACTCCGTCGCCCTCGTCCGTGCCCTTGCCTTTGGTCACAACGACGAAGCCGCCGGGGTCGCCATCGATGCTCTCCACCGCGTGCTCGAAGCTTGCGCCCATGGTGGCGCCCTCGCCGCCGAGCGACAGCGGCACCGCGCCTTGCGCAAATGTCAGGTAGTCGATGCGCTCCGGTTCGTCCGGGGTCTGCGCGAGCGCCACGCCGAGTGTGAGGACGGCAACGAGGCACGAAACAACGATGACAAGGAGCAGCTGACGCATGGGACCCCCGGGATTGCAGGATAAATCGCGGCGCGCGAACCATGTCCGAGACGCGGGCGCGGTGCAACCCCGACGGGCGTCGTCCTCGCCGCCCTTCGAGGAGTCGGACCTGGGACCCGCGCTTCGCATCGCACTGCCGCCTTTTCTTCCGGTTGCCCGGGTGCCACTATCGTCTCCTCGTCCGGGGCTGGGGGTATCGTGGTCGAGGTCAAGCAACTTCTCTCGTTTCCCTTGCCGCGCAATCCGGCAATCGTCTCGCCCGGCCTGCGCGAAATCCTCATGTCCGGCAGCAGCTTGTCCGGCCTTCCAAGCCTTTATGACGGCAAGGACATGTTTCGCTCGGCGGGCAATCGAATGCTCTGGCCGAAACCCCTGCCGGCACCGCTCTACGGCGGCGCCACGAAGGGGCGCATCTTCTCCTACGTGGCCGGCGTCATCTTCGTACCGAACACGGTCAAAGGGGTGGTCAAGAACATCAAGAAAGACTTCTGGGACGATTCCATCGGCAAGGTTATCAAAGCCCAGATGCTTGGAATCGACTTCCAGGCGATGACGGCACCACCGTGGGCAGGGGAACCGCCCGAAGACATCAGCGATGCAGTCGAGGCTGTTTTCGACGCGATCGAAAGCGGCACGGGCAAGGTCGACGAGAACCTCCTGTATGCGACCTATTGGTCGTATCGTTGGTTCAGCATGCAAAAGCGCGGTGCCGTTTTCCTGCCGCTGACCGATTTGGTCGAGGTCTCGGTTCAACAGACGAAGGGCGGTTTTCTCGAACACTTCAAGTACGAGGTTGGCGAGCACATCGGCCTGACTTTCGAGACAGCTTCCGGGCAGCGCTCGACCTACTATGCGACAATGTCATATCCCGACGAGGACGAGCGGCTGTTGCGCTTCGTCCCACCTGCGGACCGCAAGAAGGAGTATCAGTCGCGGAAGCTCTCCACCGAGGAAGCGACCGCACTCATCTTTGCGGACCAGCGGATCAGGGCCGATATCCGGGCCGTGATGCGGACGCTGCTCGACGAGCACCTCGGGCCGGGCGTACTGCCAGCGGCGTACGCCGAGCTGTCGAAGACGCGCACCCAGGACTGGTCGCGTGGGCTCGACGTCTACTACGAGGCCTTGCGATCTACCGACTACAATGTCTGGCACGCCCATGGCGACGTCCTTGCGCGCATGGGGAGCACCTGCGTTGCTTTCCGCGCGCTGCCCTTCGCCCGCCACGGCTTCACCAACCCCATCGACTCGATAGAACGTGGCGAGCCCATGACCTGGGTGAGTATCACCTGACGCTGACGCTCCGGCGTACCGGAGTCCTGGGGTTCTCGTACCCCGTCTCGAGCTTGTTCCGGACCTCGCGCTTCGCACAGGCGGCGATACGGTCGCCATGCGTCTCCGTGAAGGAACGCACGGCCGCCGGTTCCATGGCGCAAGCATCCTCAGCGCCCAGCTCACGGCCTTGACGATCATATCTTCGCGGTCGTCGATCAGCATTTCGACGATCGCGAGCGTCCGTGCCGCGTCGCCGCGCCCGCCGCGCGATTTGTTGTTGAGCCCGGTCGTCGGTACCAACGCGGCGCGCCGCCACCAGAGGTCTTCGCTCTTCGCCCAGCGCCTCACACTCGCATCGGCGATGCAGCCGTACAACCAGGCGGGGCCGACGACGATCATCCCGAACGCATCGGTCTGCTGCCACGACCCCAGGTCCCGCCCCAGCGCCTCGACGGTCGCGATATCCAGCGACCGGAGCGTCGTTTTGTGCGGTAGACGAGCTCCCAGCCCATCCAATCGAGCCCGTGGTCCTTGAGCCCGAGCGCGGCTGCGATCAAGTCGGCCGGCGCGGCGCGCCTGAGCATCCTGGACAGCGCCACGCGCACTGCCCGCATCGGCGCCGCACTCGTGACCGGCAGCGCCTGCACCGCCGCGACCGTCTCCACAACGAGCGCGTCGACGTCCAAGGGCGCTAGCCCTCTTTGCCCGGTGCCCGCTTCAGTTTCGTTGCCGCCGACTTTGCCGGCGCCGGGGCCTTGTTCCCCTTCCAATCGTAGCGCGCCGGTAGCCCAGCACTTCCTTCGCCTTCTCGATCGAGATCAACGACTCGTGCGGCTTGAGCGGCCGCTTGCGCTTGGTCCCGGGGAAGACCTTGTCGAGCAGCTCGTCGTTGCCGCGCATCATCAGCGAGTTCGAGTTGGTGATGCCGAACACATGCGCGCCCTTGAGCTTGACCTCGAGCGAGAGTCGAATGGCCTGCGCGGCGTCGCGCGTCGATATAGGTCCAGAGGTTGAAATGCCGTCCGCGCGCGTCCTTCTGGTAGCGCTCGAAGTTCTCGTAGTCCTGCGGCTCCTGCACGTTGGAGACCCTGAGCCCGACGATCTTGGTCCGCGGGTCCCACTTGGCGAACTGCTCGGCGAGCTTCTCGCCGACATACTTGGACAGCGAGTACAACTAGGTCGAAACGGTGTTGACCTCGTAGATCACATGGTCCGGCGCCTCGAGTCCGGGCGTTCATGGACTATGTCCGGGAGCACTTCCCGGCCAGGAAATCGTAGACCGTAGGCAGGAAGGATGAAAGCGTGGACGCGAGATTATTCAGAGCGGATCGTCGGCCGCGTGCCGACGCAAGGTTCGGTTCGACCTGGTCGCTAGTTCGGGTTCCCCTTTTCAAAGGCCGTGAGCCGTCGAGAAAGGACTTTCAATGCTCGGGACGACAGCGCAGTTGGGACGGATCGCCGTACTTTGGCGCGGCGATGAAGTGGAGCGCCGTGGGGCTACCCCACAAACCAGCCGATTCAAGGCTGTGTTTGCTGCGCTTGCCGATGTCGGCATCCAAGCCATGCCCGTGGTCTACGAGGATGATGTTGTTGATGCCGTGCGGGCCGAGCTGGAGACGCTCGATGGTGTTCTCGTCTGGGTCAACCCGATACACGAGGGGCACAGCCGCGCCCGCCTCGACACGATGCTCCGCGACGTCGCGGAGCGCGGCGTCTGGGTGAGTGCCCATCCCGACGTCATCCTCAAGATGGGGACCAAGGAGATCCTCTATCATACCCGCACCATGAGCTGGGGGTGCGACACGGCCCTCTATCGAACGGCCGAGGAGATGCGAACTCAATTGCCCGAGCGGCTGGCTGCCGGTCCGCGGGTAATCAAGCGCAACCGTGGCAATGGCGGCCAGGGCGTCTGGAGAGTCGAAAGGGTGGTAGGTAATGGCGTCCGCGTGCTCGATGCGACCAAAGACACGTCAGAGAACCTCACGCTCGATGAGTTCCTGAATCGGTGTGCCCACTACTTTGAGGACGGTAGCGTGGTCGATCAGCCTTTCCAGGCACGCCTGAGTGAGGGCGTGGTGCGCTGCTACATGGCGGGGGATCGCTGCGCCGGCTTCGGTCATCAGAAGGTCAAGGCCTTGGTCGAAGATCCAATCGCCCGGGCGGAAGCCGGCCCCCGACTCTACAGCTCCAACAGCGACGAACGCTTCCAGCGTCTGCGCCGGCTGATGGAAAACGAGTGGACCCCGCAGTTGCTCTCCTCGCTGAAAATCACCCGCGACGAGCTCCCGATGATCTGGGACGCGGACCTCATGCTCGGTACTCCTGGCCCCGATGGGGCCGACACCTACGTCTTGGGTGAGATCAACGTGAGTTCGGTGTTTCCGATCCCAGACGAGGCGCCCGCCCAGATAGCTCGCCGGGTTGCGGAGCGGTTGCAGAAGCCCACGCAGTCCTGAGCACGTTACGATGAAGCACCGGACGCGCCTTGACGTTGGCAAGCGGCTCAAGCGAACCTACGATGATCTGCCGGCGGCGCGTCCAACTGAGTTTCTCCTATCTGTGCTTTGGAATAGATTGGCGCGGAGCCGCCAATCGGCAATCCGCCCCCTTTTGTCGGGGTGGCGCTAGCACGCGAATGTCCGTTGTTCGGCGATTCGCAGCAGTAGTTTGTAGTTTGAGCAACCGAGACGGGACCAAATGAGCCTTGGCGGACTCGTCTCGTGCAGGACCAATCGAAAGAAGCGGGGCCGGAGCCCCGCTCGGCGGCCTCATCCGAGAGCCGCCATCTGCAGT
>MKUZ01000011.1 GCA_001899065.1 Devosia sp. 66-22
ACGACTGCATTCCCCATTTTCCGATGGTGTGGTTTTCGATGGCGCGGAACAGGAGGTTCTCGACCACGAGGCCGATGATGATGACAGTGAGCAGGCCGGCGAACACATGCGGGATGTCGAGGCTGTTCTTGTTCTCGAAGATGAACCAGCCAAGGCCGCCCGAGCCGGAGGAGACGCCGAACACCAGCTCGGCCGCGATCAGGGTGCGCCAGGCGAACGCCCAGCCGATCTTCAGGCCGGTCAGGATGCTCGGGAACGCCGCCGGGATCAGGATCTTGCGGATGTAGTCGAAGCCGGACAGGCCGTAATTGCGCCCCACCATCTTCAGCGTGCTCGACACCGACAGGAACCCCGAATGGGTGTTGAGCGCGATCGCCCAGGTCACCGAATGCACCAGCACGAACACCAAGGAGCCGTTGCCGAGCCCGAACCAGATCAACGCCAGCGGCAGCAGCGCGATCGCCGGCAGCGGGTTGAACATCGAGGTCAGCGTCTCCAGGAAGTCGGTGCCGATCCGCGACATGATCGCAAGCCCGGTCAACACCGAGGCCAGCGCGATGCCGCAGCCATAGCCCATCAGCAGCACCTTGATCGAGGACCACGCCCGCGCCGGCAGCACCCCGCTCACGATGTCGGTGACGAACGCGCTCACCGTGGCGCTGAAGGTCGGGAACAACAGGTCGTTGTTGAGGTAGCGGCCATAGGCCTCCCACACCAGCGCCAGCACCACCAGGATCATCGCCTTGCGCAGCCAGCTCTTGCTGTAGAGCCGGAACAAGAACGGCAGCGGCTTCTCCACCACCACCGGCAGCCGCGCGGTGGCCTCGGCGTCGCGCACGAACTCGGCGCGCACCGGCGCCTCCTCGATCCGCACCATCGTCAGAGATGAGGGTTTAGACATTCTCCGCCTCCTCGATGGTGTCGGCGAACAGCATGGTCTGGATCCGCCGCTCCAGCTCGACCGCCTCCTCGCCCTGCAGCCCGCCATTGAGCTCGGCCTTGACCTGGCCCGGATGCGGCGACAGCAGCAGGATGCGGGTGCCGATCTTGATCGCCTCGGGGATCGAGTGGGTGACGAACAGCACGGTGAAGCGGGTCTCGTCCCACAGCATCATCAGTTCGTCCTGCATCTTGCGCCGGGTCAGCGCGTCGAGCGCGGCGAACGGCTCATCCATCAACAGAATGTCCGGCTCCATCGCCATGCCGCGGGCGATCGCCACCCGCTGCTTCATGCCGCCCGACAGCATATGCGGATAGCTGTCGGCGAACTTCTCCAGATTGACCTTGGAGATGTAGTGCATCGCCCGCTCCTCGGCCTCGCTCGCCGACAGCCGGTGGGTGCATTGCAGCGGGAACATGACGTTCTGCCGCACCGTCTTCCACGGCAACAGCTGGTCGAACTCCTGGAACACCATCATGCGGTCGGGACCCGGCGAGCGGATCAGATTGCCCTTCAGCCGCATCTCGCCCTCGGTCGGCGTCATGTAGCCGCCCACCGCCTTCAAAAGCGTCGACTTCCCGCACCCCGACGGACCCAGCAGAATGAACCGGTCCCCCTGGTAAACCTGAAAATCAATCCGGTAGGTCGCCGTCACCAGATGGCGCGGCGTCTTGTACTGAAGCGTCAC
>MKUZ01000012.1 GCA_001899065.1 Devosia sp. 66-22
AATTTCATCCGGCAGGTCTTCGCTTTCCGGCACATAGTCGATCAGGACGCGCCCTGCATCGCGGACGAGGCCCCAAGACCATCGGGCAATGACCAAAGCCCCAACGACACCCATAGCCGGATCGAGCCACAACCACCCATAGAAGCTACCGAGCAGCAGGGCCGCGATTGCCAGCACCGAAGTCAACGCATCGGCCAGAACGTGCAGGTAGGCGGCGCGTAAATTGTTGTCTTTTCCGCCCTCATGGCCGCCATGGGGATGAGGATGGTGATGATCGTGGTCGTGGTGATGATCGTGCCCATGGTGATGAGAGTGGTCATCCCGCAGGAGCCATGCACTTACAAGATTCACCCCGAGGCCGATGCAGGCCACCATAATGGCTTGGGTAAAATTGATATGCACGGGGCTGTAAAAACGTAGGAAGCTTTCCCAGCCGATCAACAGCGCGACGAGGGCCAGTACGACCGCACTGGCAAAGGCTGCGAGGTCGCCCAGCTTCCCCGTCCCGAAAGTGAAACGCGGATTGCGGGCGTGCTTTCGCGCGTAAAGATAGGCCAGTGCGCTGATGAGCATCGCGGCGGCATGGGTTGACATATGCCAACCATCGGCCACCAGAGCCATGGAGCCGTAAATCGAGCCTGCCACGATTTCGACCACCATCATCGAGGCGGTCAGGGCGATCACAAACCACGTTCGCCGCGCATTGCGATCATGGTTTTCGCCCAGAAAAATATGGTCGTGCCGTGCGGTAAAAGGCTGGTCAGACATAGCGTTGCTTTCGGGGTATGCGCTCGGCCACCTCTATTTGAGGTAGGTACGGACGACTTCAATCAGATCAGCCGCGCCCTTTGCGCGGTCTGCATCTGGCTCATGATGGGGATCGACCACATGATGGACGATATGGTCTTCGATCAGCTCGACGGTCAGGCCGTTGACCGCGCCTCGCACCGAGGCGACGAGCTGCAACACATCGCTGCACCCCAGCTCTGCCTCTAAGGCCCGTTCAACGGCATCCACCTGCCCCTTGATGCGTCGAACGCGGGCCAGCAGCTTCGATTTTTCTTTGATGGTGTGCGACATAGCTCATCCTACTATAGGGGGGTATCCTATATTAGGGGGAGAGATAGATGCAAGCGCGTCTCGCGCGAGAGCTAAATTTCCATAGTGCTAAGCGGATAACGCACATTATGGAACCATTTTTGAAGAACTCTCCAAGAAGTCGGAAAGTCAAAACCGCCTGACTCTCGCGGTCGCGGTTTCTTTATTTCCAAAGGCCAGTAATGGAGCCTCGGATTGGTGCGGCGCAGCACAGGTCATTACTTGACCCCCTGCCCGACTCCCCGCACGATGAATTAACTATAAATTCACCAATTCCTACACTCATAAAGCCCATGAAGATTCTAGCGATCATTTCCCAAAAAGGCGGCGTCGGTAAAACCACCGTTGCCACCTCTTTGGCAGTTGCCGCCGAGCTGGCCGGGCAACGTGTCGCCCTGTTCGATCTGGACGACCAAGCGAGCGCGGCATTTTGGGGCGGGCTACGTGAGAAGCGCGGTGTTGTAACGCCTGTTATCCGCGACGTGAAAATGGCCTTGCTAGAGCGCGACCTTGAGCGGGCGCGGAATGCCGAGGCCGATCTAGTGATATTGGATTGCCCCCCGGTTCAGGGCGCGGCGATCACAGCTGCCAACCATGCCGACTTTGTCCTAATCCCTACCAAGACCGATATTCTCGATATCCGCTCGATGCGCTCCACCGTGGCCCTGATGCAGAGCATCAACAAACGGTTGTCCGTCGTATTGACGTTCTGCCCCCCAATCGGGGCCGAGGTCGATCAGGCGCGTCAGCTCATTGCCGGATTGGGGGCGGAGCTTGCCCCGGTCGAAATCCATCAACGCAAGGCATATGCCCGAGCGCAGCAGGACGGCCAGACGGTTCAGGAGTACGAGCCGACAGGCAAAGCTGCCGCCGAGGTCACAGAGTTATACTCCTACATTCATAAACACTTACATGGGAAAGCACATGGCAAAGCCACAGCAAAAGCCAAGTCTGCAAGGGGCGTTTGACGACGACACCCATTTGCAGCCTGTCACCACGGCCACCCAGAAAGCCGGTAATGGCAAGCGACTGATTACCGAGGGGAACAGCCTTGTCGCTGCAAATCTTCCGGTAGGCTATGGCCGCGCCCTTGCCGTTCTAGCGGCGGAGGAAGGCGTGACCAAAAAGGACCTCATGCAAGAGGCGTTCGACCTGCTTTTTAAGGCCCGAGGTCGCGCCCATTTATGAATTTATGACTTTAGGAATTGCGCCTTAGCTGGCCGCGTTCCTCAAGATTTCTTGATGGTTAGCCGCGACTCCGGCACCATTGCACGAAATTCCCCCAGCTCTGGGGGTGACGACCGAAGGAGGGCTTAGGCCCAGAAACACAAAACCCGCCGGTAAGGGCGGGCTTCATATTCGGCGAGGCCGAGAAACTCAAATGCTGTGGTAGGCACGAGTTTCCCAAAATCGCCGGAGAATTGCAAGACCTATTTCTTGCCACGGCCTTGCTTTGCCCGCGTTTTGGCATCGAGGCCGCGCGAAGCCCCACGCCCTGACGGTCAACCGACTGAAAGGACAGACTATGCCGACTTACACCCCATCCCTTTTGCCCACAGGCGATGCAGGAGAGGCTTTCGCCCATTCCCGCGACCGAACACCCGTCCGCAGGCATTCCCGCTTTGCTGGACGCTGTGAGGCGGTTTTCTGGCGATCCACCAACCGGCAGGAGGTGCGGCAGATCGTTCTGGCCGCCCGCAAGTACGAGCTGGCGGGCAAAAGGGCAGGGGAGCGCAACGGGCCGCTTGGTGGAGTGGCCATCGAGATTTTGGACCTGATGGCCAACCTCGTGCATTTCCGCAGCGGTCGCCTCGACCCTTCCATTGAATACCTGATGGGCAAGCTCAAACGGTCGCGGGACGCGATTGTGCGGGCCTTGAAGGCGTTGCGGACCCACGGATTCCTTGACTGGTTGCGCCGGTATGTTCCCACCGGCAACCAGAGCGGGCCGCAGGTGCAGCAGACCAGTAACGCCTACCGCATGTCGCTGCCGAGGAAGGCCCTGCAGCTCCTAGGGCGGCTGGCTGGGGTAGCTCCCGCGCCGGATGATTTCAGCCATGCGCAGGCGGCGCGGCGGGCCGCACTCGATGCTCATCAAGCCAGCCTGACGCCGGAGGAATTGCCGCTCTTTGTGGTGGAGGACGACGAGCTGGCCGCCAGTTTGGCCCGCCTCGGCAAGGCCATGTCTCTTAGGAAAGAGCGTGAGTCCGCCGAGCGGACTGAATCCCAAGCTAAGTTTTTAGTTTAGAGGAAGAGTTGCGGAATCCGCTTCGCGGATCGGTCTTTTTCGTTTCGTCCGACCCACCAAGCTTACCAGATCACCCCGCTAATGCCGTCAACCCCTTGCAGGGGTTCCCCGGCCTTGCCGGTGACGGCGCGGGGCTTATCTGGTGCGCTTTGCCTATCGGGACGGGGAACATCAGTAGGCCGCGCTTCGCGCGGGTTCGAGGCGGCCTGCGGCCCGCATCGAACAGGGAACAGGCTGGGAAGATTTGAGGGGCGGAGAGGCCGTTTTGTCTTCGAGGAAGCCAAGTCGAAAATCCGGCGCAAAAAACCTTGACTTTTGTACGGTTTGGCCGTACACTTCACTCAATGAAAATTCGCACGACACGGCATAAAGGGCTGAAAGCTCTTATCGAAAATGGCGATGCCAAAGGTATCCGGCCCGATCAGGTCAAGCGGGCGCAGAACATCCTAACGGCCCTGCGCTATGCGGCCAGCATAGACGAGGTGAGCGGCCCGCCCGGGTGGAGAATCCACCAGCTGGTGGGTGACCGCGCCGGGACGTGGAGCGTTTCCGTTTCCGGCAACTGGCGCATCACTTTCGAGATCGAGGACGGCGAAATTTCCAACCTAGATTTGGAGGATTATCACTGATGAACGAAGTTATTGAACGCATTGGCATGAAGACGCCCCACGTTGGGGCCTTCATCCGCGAGGAAATTTTAGACGAGCTGGGCCTATCGGTTTCCAAGGGGGCCGAGGTGCTGGGCGTGCGCCGCGCGACCCTATCGGACCTCGTGAACGAGAAAGCCGCCTTATCGCCCGAAATGGCGTTGCGGATCGAGAAGGCATTCGGGGTCAAGATGGACCTGCTTTTGAAGATGCAGGCCGGTTACGACACCGAGAACATGCGCCAGCATGCCGATGAAATCGCCGTGCAGCGGTACGCCGCGCCAACACCCTAAAGCTGGATAGATCGACCGCAGGAAGATCGGCAGCCGCGCCACTGGTTCGAGCGGCGGACGCGGTTTCTATCCGGTTTTAATCGTCGTCGTCTTCCTCATCATCATCGCCGTCATGATTGACCGCCCCGCCTTTTTTGGAGCGGCGTTTCGATGCAGCCTGATCCTCTAGTGCGGTTTCGACAGCGGCCCGCATCTGATGCAGGGGCTTGATCCACCATGTCACCGCCCAGCCTTTGGAGCCGGTGAGCTTGGAATAGATCGTGAAGGTGCCGAAATTCCACGCCAGCCAGAGCAGGCCCGCACCGACGATCACTAGAAAAGCGATTTCGTGGACATAGAGCAGATCACCGAACAGGATTCCGAACAGGATCATGCCGCCGCAGAGGGCGAGGGTGCCGAGGAATAGCCTACGGCTGACATGGACGCTTTCGAGCGTCGAGAGCTGAATCGAGCGGGTGCGGGCCTTCACGAACTCACTGGTGACTTCCAGAAACCCGTCTTTGAAATAGGTCTTTTTTGCCATCGTCACACCACCGGCGCCGTGCCGCACTCGGCTTCAAAGACACGGCCATTTTCGAGGTCGATTACGCCCTTGGGTTTGAACATGCGAAGGCTGGACGTGTAGAGGGCCAGATCGACATTGTTCGACATGGCAGCAGAGATATTGCACCCGCAGAAGCTAGCCGGATCGGCATATTTCTGTTGCGCCCGCATGGCCGCAATCTCGGACTGTTTCTTGCCCTGCCACTCGGTCAGGGCCTCTTGAGCCTTGAGCTGCAACGGTCCCATGGCCTGCCCGCCGACCTTGTTGCTGAAATCAGCAAACTGGTCGCCGTAGGCGTTCATTAGGTCGCGCCCCTCTTGTCCATAGTTCCCGAAAATCTGGCCGAGTAAGCCACCGACTTGCCGCTTGGATTCCGCCGTTTGTTCCGCGATCCAATCGGTGAGCTTTGCCTTATAGGCAGCTTCATCCTCTTGAACCGTTTTGATGAAACTGGCGCGGCCAGCCGTCACCGTGGCAACGCAGGCGGGCGCGTAATAGCGTTCAGCGAGGCGCGGAACGATGACACTTGGCGCGAGGAATATAAAATTCAGGCCGAACCATAGAAGCACCCCGCCGATCAGCGGGCCAAAGGCTTCAACGGGGAATATTTCCTTGAACCATTCGAGCATTGCTTACTTCCGATAGGGGTTTGCATCGACCTGCGCCCGCCACTCTGGGCGACTGAAATAAGGCACCAATTTTGCCTTGATTGGGAAGTGCAAACCGCCGCGAATTATTATCTGGCTCCACTTTCTCAGGCCGCGCACTTCGTCGGGCCGGATCAATGGTTGCCCCACGTCGCCGGTCGATCCCGTGCTTGAAGGGTTCGACATCGAGCGCATGCCGCACAGCTCGGACACCATCTTTTGCACTTCGGGTTCCTCGACCGCGAAGAACTGTTTGATCGTCACCAGCCCCATGATTTCTTTCATGCCGGTGTCGCCGTACAGCTCTTGACCCGCCATGGCGGCATAGGTCTGGGTGAACAGCCAGACGCGCAGGCCGACTTTGCGGAATTGCGCCATGTGGCCGCGCAGATCGGGGAGGTATCCAAGGGCTGGAGCCTCGTCGATCAGCATCGTGACGGGCGAGCGTGGACCTGGCTTGCCGATGGCCGCGCCAAAAACACCCGTCAGCATATTGAGCCAGGGCAATGCGTCGGCCAGCATCGAGGACGGCACCAGAATGTAGACTGTGACGTTTTCGGTTTTCAGTCGGGCAGCGTCGAAGCCGTTCTTCTCGGTGTGGACACCGAGCGGGGTTGTCGGTGCATAGCGTTTTGTGGCGAGAGCCGCCTTTGATGACACGCCGGTCCATTGCGGCTTGGCATCCTCGATCATGCTGAAATACCGCTGCGCATCGTCCCTAATCGCGGGGTGGCCCTCGTCCATGATCCATTGGAGGCGTTGCTGAATGTTCTTCGGGGAGTCCCGCACGACGCTGAACAGGAAGGGCAGATTGTGCAGATCGGCATCATCGTAGAGCTTGATCGACGCTATCATCAGATAGAGAAATTCCGCCCCTTCATCGTTGAAGTAGGAGCCGCTTTCGCGCCGGTCGTTGACCATCAGGAGGCGGGCAAAAGCCGAGCACTGGGAAAAGAACACCGAGCTTTTCGGATCGAGCGTCGAGAACGGATTGAAGCCGGAATCCTCAAAATGCAGGCCGGTATCGGCGGAGAAGATTTCGGCAAATGGGTTCAGGAAGACCACAGGGCCGATCTCGGCGCGGCGGCGGGCCGTCATAGCCGCCAGCTCGCCAGAGGGGTCAGTGACGATCACCGAGCCCTCAGTGAGTGAAATCAGGGTAGGGACGACGAGTCCGGAGGACTTTCCGCCGCCTACGCCGCCGATGGTCAGCAAGTGCCCCTCGCCGTTATGGAAAAAATCGCGTCCCCGAAGACTGCCTAGAAACAAGCCGCCCTGCTGAAGCATGGCCTCTTGTTTCAGATCACGAGGCCGCGCCCATCGAGCATCGCCAAAAATGCGACCGCCGAAAACGCGGCGTATCCAGTAGGCATGACGGAGCGGCCACAGCAGAACGCGGCGCAGCGACCAGACGGCCAGCAGGATCATGGCCCAGCCGATCCATGGGCGGGCATCCTGAAATGCTCGCCCGATCCCGTAATGGTCGGAGAGTTCGCCCCAGCTCCCCCAAAAGTCCGACGCTAGAAACGACGTTGCCCAATCCGGCATCGGGACGACGCCCAGCACGAGCAGGCCAAGTACGAAAAGCAGCACCGCGCCGATCATGAGAGGGTCCATTTTTGGGTCCGGGGAGGGCCGGACGGTCTTTCCCGTTAGGCCCTTCCATACCCGAAAATTCAGTCCTGAACCCTTGTCACCGATAGGCCGAAGCGAAAGCGGAGGAGGGGAGTGCAGCGACCTTTGACGAGGGTTTGGGGCTGGATTTCCTTGCTGTGGCTTAAGGGTTGGCGAGGTGGATAGAGTGCGGTTAATGACCCTTTAATGGGCAGCGGCTAAACTGGTTGTCTAAGGGTAGCCAGATGTGTATTTATTTACATAAATACCTGCTTACGCAGTCTGGTTCAGAGGGGAATAGTCCCCCTGAAAACCCCCTTGCAGGAGCGCGGCGACCGTGGGACGGCCAAAGAAATCCCCCGCTGATTTGCGCGACGTTCCGACCACCGTCATGCTGACGGAGGCGGAGCGCGCGGAACTCGAAACACGGGTGCGAGCCACTGGCCTCACCATGTCCGAGTTCGTGCGCCGGCGTGCCCTCGGCGTGCCGCTTCCGGCGTCCGCCGGCGATCAACGCAGCCGCGCATTGCTGGCGACCGCGTTGCTCCGGCTCGGCGTCAATCTGAATCAGATTGCCCACCACATGAATGCGGGCCGCTCCGAAGCGTTCTTTCTCCCCCAGCTCCTCACCGACATTCGCCGTCACGTTGACAGGCTCAGCCGCGATGAACCCGGTCGAAATCACCACGGGTAAGTCCTTCAAGGGACTTGCCGCGTATCTTCTCCATGATGCTGGCCGCGCCGCCACAGCCGAGCGCGTCGGCTGGGCACAGTCCTTCAATCTGGACGACGCCGACCCCGATCTGGCTTGGCGGCTCATGGCCTCGACCGCCATGAGTGCCGACCAGTTGAAGGAAGCGGCGGGCATCAAAAAGGGGAGGGCCGCGAAAAACACGGCCTATCATTTCTCGCTCAACTTTAACCCGAAGGATGAGCCGAGCGAGGAAATGCAGCGGGCCGCCGTGACCAGTGCGCTCAAGGCATTTGGGCTTGAGAAATACCAAGCCCTTGCCGTCGCCCACCGTGACACCGCCCATCGACATATCCATGTGATGGTCAACCTAATCGACCCTGAAACGGGCCTTTCCGCAGCGTCGAAGCAGCCGGACGGCAAAGCCGCCGTGCTGTCGAACATGCAGAAAAAAATGTCGAAATGGGCGGGCCAGTTCGAGCGCGATCATGGCCTTGTCGTCACCGAGGGGCGACTCGAGAACGCCAATAAGCGGGCGCAGGGCGAACAGGTGGACGCCACGCGAAAACCCCGCAACGTCTACGAGCAGGAGCTGACCGAAACCACGGACCGGCGCGACGATTTCAAGAAACGGCAGCAGGCCGACAAGGCCCGCGACCTCACCGCCGAAAATCGCCAGATGCATGAGCAGCACGATGGTGAATGGGCGTCCCTGAAAGCCAGTTATCGCGCCGAGAAGGACGCGATCTTTCAGGACCACAAGCAGCACTCGAAATTGCAGCTCGATGAGATGAAGGACGCCAACACCCGAAAATGGCAGGCCCTTTTCATGCGTCAGCGCAGCGAGAAGCAGGACTTCGACCGCGGGGAAAAATCCGCGATCGGGCGCATCTGGCATGCCGCGGCCGTCATGCGCGATCGCGCTCTCGATGGTGATCTATTGGGCGGGTTCGTCGCGGCGTTTTCCGCCGAGGAACGCGCGGCCATCGTACAGAGAAAACACGACATGGAGGCCAAGAAATTTGCCACGCAGATCCGCAAGGGGTTTGCCGAGCGCATCGCGGATCTCAACGAGGAACTGGCGGACAAAAACACGCAGGCCCGTCATCGTTTCATGGTCGCCTGCGACGAGCTGAAACGCGATCAGGCCGAGGCCAAGGACGCCATGAAAGAACGGTGGCGGGGATATAGCGCAGGCCGACGCGAGGCCCTGTCAAAAGGGCGTGGCCGCGTCGTGCAGCAAGGGCAGGGGCGAGGGCTGGAACGCGGCAGGGGGTTGGAGCCTAATTAGGAGGAAGCGTCGATTTCTCGACGCTTCCTGTGTTCGACTAGGCCCCCACGAGTTCTACGGTGATGTGCGAGAGGTCATGAATCCCCGCCAGCTTGGCTTTGTAGGCGGCCAACGGCTTCGGCGCAGCGGAGGCGATAGACACTATCGCTGCGTGATGCCCCGGCCCGACCTGCCAGACGTGCAAATCGGTGATCGTGTCGCCATCGACCTCAATCAATGCCCGAATTTCATCCGGCAGGTCTTCGCTTTCCGGCACATAGTCGATCAGGACGCGCCCT